>NZ_CANSMR010000009.1 GCF_947648125.1 uncultured Bradyrhizobium sp.
CTGGTCTACGAGAGACAGTTTTTGGGCGCGGGGGCTGCCAACTGCGCGGGCGTGGGAGTTTTGGGTGTTTTAACTTTTGATCGTCGTCCCGGCTTTCGCCGGGACGACGAAGAGGTCTAACCGCCGAGCGCGCCTTGGGTGTTGACGTAGAGTGCATAGATCGACTGGCTCGCCGCCATGAACAGGCGGTTGCGCTTCAGTCCGCCGAAGCAGAGGTTGGCGCAGCGCTCCGGCAGCGCGATGCGGCCGATCATGACGCCGTCGGGTGCGAACACGACGACGCCGTCGAGCTCGGGATCGCCCATGCCCCAGCCGCACCACAGATTGCCGTCGATGTCGCAGCGCATGCCGTCGGGCGTGCCGCGGCCGGCGTCGATGAACACGCGCTTGTTCGAGATCGTCCTGCCGTCGGCTGCGACGTCATAGGCGAGGATCTTGCGGTTCGGCTCGCCGCGCGATTCCACGACGTAGAGGGTCTTCTCGTCCGGCGAGAAGCACAGCCCGTTCGGGCCGAGCACGCCCTCGGCGACGATGCTGGCCTTGCCGGTCTCGGGATCGAGCCGGTAGACGTTGGGCTCGATCTCCGGATCGGCCTTGTAGCCCTCGTAATTGCCGAGCAGGCCGAAGATCGGATCGGTGAACCAGATCGCGCCGTCGGATTTCACCACGACGTCGTTCGGCGAATTCAGCCGCTTGCCGCCGAAGGAATCGATCAGCACCGTAATCGATCCGTCATACTCGGTACGCACCACGCGGCGGCCGCCATGCTCGCAGGTGACCAGCCGGCCCTGGCGGTCGCGGGTGTTGCCGTTGGCGAAGTTCGACGGCTTGCGGAAGATGCTGACCGCGCCGGTCTCTTCCTCCCATTTGAGGATGCGTTGGTTCGGGATGTCGCTGCACAACAGGTAGCGGCCGTCGCCGAACCACACCGGACCTTCGGCCCAGCGCAGGCCGGTCGCGATGCGCTCAATGGCAGAGAGCTTCAGCCAGTATTTCTCGAAGCGCGGATCGAGCGCGTGAATCGCGGGATCGGGATAACAGGTCGCGGGACGCCAGCCGGCGGAATGAACATCGGACATTTGCTGTTCTCGTTGTTGTGTTTCGATGGTGTTTCCTTGAGCGCATGGTTTGCTATCATTGTCGGCCTGCGACCGCAATTCGGCCCAATGATTCCCGTGGGCAAACAGGAAAGACGAGGGACGGCATGCCACGCATATTGATGACCGGCGCATCGGGTGGAATCGGAACGAGCCTGCGCAAGCTGCTGCCGCCGATCTATCCGGATCTCTTGCTGAGCGACATCAAGAAGCCCTCCGATCTCGGCAGCAATGAAAAGTTCAAGGCGGCCGATCTCGCCGACCTCGCAGAGGTCGAGGCGATCTGCGAGGGCGTCGACGGCATCCTGCATTTCGGCGGCTATTCGGTCGAGGGGGCCTGGGATGCGATCCTGCAGGCCAACATCATCGGCTGCTACAATCTGTTCGAGGCGGCGCGCAAGAAGGGCGTCAAGCGCGTGATCTTCGCCTCATCCAATCACGCGGTCGGCTTCTACCCGCGCCACCACCGTATCAGCACCGATGTCACCGCGCGGCCGGACAGCCGTTATGGGGTGAGCAAGGTGTTCGGCGAGGGTGTCGGCGCGCTCTATGCCGACAAGCACGGCATCAAGGTGACCTGCATCCGGATCGGCAATTTCGGTGCGGCGCCGCTCGATCACCGCAGGCTCTCGATCTGGCTCAAGCCCGAGGATCTGGTGCAGCTTTGCCGGATCGGGCTCGAACATCCTGACATTCATTTCGAGGTGCTGTACGGCGCGTCGTACAACGAGCGCTCGTGGTGGGACAATCATCGTGCCTATGATCTCGGCTATCGTCCGACCGGCCGCGGCGAAGACTTCCGCGAGCATGCGATGGCCGAGCAGGCCAAGCTGCCGCCCGATCCGGTCGGCGACTTTTACCAGGGCGGGGCGTTCTGCAGCATGGAGTTCGACGGCGACAGGACGAGGGTGATCGACTGGAAGAAGTGATCAGTCGTCACACTGCGGGAGCTGCTTCACGGCCTCCGTGTGCTGGCGCTGCGGCTCATTCGAGCCTTGTGCGGATGCCTTGGGTGCGCTTCCGGGCCCGTCATAGGTCTTTGAAAAATGCGCGAGCGGGAAGTTGAGGCTAATCTTCTGCCCGGTCAGGTTCTTCGCTTCCACCACGATCGTTTGCGCGTGCTTCAGCCGCTCGATCAGCTCGCCATTGGCCTCCAGCGTGCCGCCGCAGCCGAGCGTGTAGCAGTGCGTCCTGGCGACCTGCATCGGTTCGTCCTGATCGATGCGGAGGCTGATCGTGCCTTCCAGCATGGTCCGCGTTCCGACATTGGCGGTGAGCAGCGCGTGCGTGCTGGTCTGTGGCGAGATGCTGATGGTGCCGCCCGACGGCGCGCACTGGCCGCGGGCCGCCGCAGCGACGAAGCAACTCGCCTCGGTCAGGCAGGTCTTGGCCCATGGCTCATAGGTCAGCTCGGTCGCACGCGGATCGGCCGCGTCGGCAATTCCGCCAAGCGCAAGCTGCACGGCGATCGATCCCATCAACAAAGCCACGTAACGCATCGCCGTCTCCTTCACGAGGAGGCCGCGTATCGTGCTATTGCGGCTTTTTGTCGTTGGAGATGCGGACGAGATAGTCCGCCTTGCTGTACTGCATGTGATCGACGCAGAGCTGCGCCAGCGCCCAGCTGTCGCGGCCTTTCAAGAGCTCGATCATCAATTCGTGCTGGCGGCGCGACAAGGCGAGGCCCTCGCTGTCGGCGAGATTCTTGGCGCGCATCGGCAGCGTCAGGTTCATGTAGTCCTGCAGTGAGCGCACCAGATAGGGGTTGCCGCAGGCGGAGAACAGCGCGAGGTGGAACGCATCGTTGGTTTCGTGGATGCCGCGCATGTCCTGCGCGTCGGCCTTGACGCAGTAATGCCGTTGCAGCTCGCTCAATTGCTCGACCAGGCTGTCCGGCGCGGGCAGCGCGATCATCAGCGCGGCCTGGCGCGTCAGCATCTCGCGCACCTCGTAGATCTGCCGCACTTCCTCCGCCGAATAGAACCGCACCGTGGCGCCGACATTCTTCTCGCGCAGCACGATGCCCTGGCGTTCGAGCTGGAACAGCGCCTGGCGGACGAAATGCCGGCTCGCGCCGTAGCGCTGCATCAGGGTATCCTCGACCAGCCGCAAACCGGGCGCGAAGCGGCCGAAGATGATGTCCTCCTCCAGCCGGCGGATCACTTCCGCCTGTTCCTCCTCGCGCGAGGGGGTTTGGAGTTCGGGCAAGGTGGGCTCGGCTGTCATGCGCTCTCGGCTTCGGGTCGATGCCGGAGGTCAGCATGACGCCATGGCTATTGTCAATAATGGGGGCGATTTTGCCGCAGACCAGCCGCGCTCCTGCGCCAGATTATCTCATATTGACAATAATTCATGTCGCTCCTTAAGTGCGGCCGAACAACCACGGGAAGAGAAGAAAATGGCCGACGGACTTCGCAAGGGACTGACCAGCTATGGTGACGCCGGCTTCTCGCTGTTCCTGCGCAAGGCCTTCATCAAGGCGATGGGCTATTCGGATGACGCGCTCAATCGCCCGATCGTCGGCATCACCAACACCTACAGCGACTACAATCCCTGCCACGGCAACGTCCCGCAGATCATCGAAGCGGTGAAGCGCGGCGTGATGCTGTCGGGCGCGATGCCGTTCGTGTTCCCGACTATCTCGATCGCCGAGAGTTTTGCGCATCCGACCTCGATGTACCTGCGCAATCTGATGGCGATGGATACCGAGGAGATGATCCGCGCCCAGCCGATGGATGCGGTGATCGTGATCGGCGGCTGCGACAAGACCCTGCCGGCACAACTCATGGCCGCCATCAGCGCCGATCTGCCGACGGTGGTGATTCCGGTCGGCCCGATGGTGGTCGGCCATCACAAGGGCGAGGTGCTCGGCGCCTGCACCGACTGTCGCCGGCTGTGGGGCAAGTATCGCGCCGGCGAGATCGATGATGTCGAGATCGAGGCGGTGAACGGCCGCCTCGCGCCGTCGGTCGGCACCTGCATGGTGATGGGCACGGCTTCCACGATGGCCTGCATCACCGAGGCGCTCGGCCTGTCGCTGCCGATGAGCGCGACGATCCCGGCGCCGCATGCCGAACGCTTCCGCTCCGCGGAGGCCAGCGGCCGTGTCGCCGCCGAAATGGCGAAGACCAAGGGACCGAAGCCGAGCGAGATCCTGACGCCGTCGTCGTTCCGCAACGCCCAGGTCGTCCTGCAGGCGATCGGCGGCTCGACCAACGGGCTCATTCATCTGACCGCCATCGCGAACCGCTCGCCGCACAAGATCGACCTCGAGGCGTTCGACAAGCTCGGCCGCGAGGTGCCCGTTCTGGTCGATCTCAAGCCGTCGGGCGAACATTACATGGAGCATTTCCATCATGCCGGCGGCGTGCCGAAGCTGATGGCGCAGCTCGGCGACCTCATCGACCTCGATGCCAGGACCATGACTGGCCAGACGTTGCGTGAGGTCGTCGCCAACGCAGAGGATGTGCCGGGACAGGACGCGATCCGCTCCAAGGCCAACCCGATCAAGGCCGAAGGCGCGATGGCGATCCTGCACGGCAATCTCGCGCCGCGCGGTGCCGTCATCAAGCAGTCGGCGGCGAGCCCAAAGCTCCTGCAGCACACCGGGCGTGCCGTGGTGTTCGAGTCGGTCGAGGACATGACCCTGCGGGTCGACGACCCCGCGCTCGACGTGACCGCCGACGACGTGCTGGTGCTGCGCAACGCCGGCCCCAAGGGCGCCCCGGGCATGCCGGAGGCGGGCTACCTGCCGATCCCGAAGAAGCTCGCGCGCACCGGCGTCAAGGACATGGTCCGCATCTCCGATGCGCGGATGAGCGGCACGGCCTTCGGCACCATCGTGCTGCACATCACGCCGGAGTCCGCCGTCGGCGGTCCGCTCGGTCTGGTGCGCAACGGCGACATGATCCGGCTCGATGTTGCCAAGCGCAGCATCGATCTCCTCGTCGACGAGGCCGAATTGCAGAAGCGTCGCGCCGCGCTGGTCCCGGCCGGCACGCCTGATTGGGCCAGGCGCGGTTACGCGCATCTTTTCAACGAGACGATCCTGCAGGCAGACGAGGGCTGCGATTTCGACTTCATGCGCGCCAAGGGGAAGTAGCGCGCGTCGTTCGGCGAAACTGCCGAATTGTCGATAATTTCTGCGATGCGGTGCACGATAGCGCCCGCGCTCGTCTAATTCCCTCTGTTTTATTGACAATCCCGCGGGACTGATGGGATGATCGCGTCAATCAAAAACAGGGGGAACGTCGCGATGGGCTATTCAGCCAGGATCGTCGGGATCGCCATGGCCGTGGCAGCGTTGCTGCTGCCGGCGCGCGCCGGCGCGCAGGAGGCCAAGCACTTCCGCTTCGCCTATGACCAGCCGCGCAACACCGGCTATTCGGTCGCCGGCGATCTGTTCGCCGAGAAGCTCAAGGAATTGAGCAAGGGCACGATGATCGTCGACCAATATCCCGGTGCGCAGCTCGGCCAGGAGCCGCAGCTGCTGCAGCTGGTGAAATCAGGCGATATCGAGTTCGCGATCGTCTCCTCCGCCAACACGGCGACGATCTCGCCGCAGGCCGGCGTGATGTCGCTGCACTTCCTGTTCCGCAACGACGCCCATGTGATCAAGGCGCTGGCGGACTCGCAGGTGTTCGACGCCATCAGGACGATGATCGACGAGACCACGCAGGGCCTGCATGTGATCGGCACCGGCTCGCAGGGCGTGCGCCACATCTACAGCAAGAAGGAAATCCACAACGTCGGCGACCTCAAGGGCGTGAAGGTCCGGGTCCAGGCGACCGCGACCGAGGACACCATGTTCCCGGCCTATGGCGCACAGACGGTGCACATGCCGTTCGGCAGCGTCTACACCTCGCTGCAGACCGGCGTGGTCGACGCCGCCGAGAACAGCATCAACGTCTATCTCGTCAACAAGCACTACGAGGTCGCGCCGGTGCTGTCGATCACCGAGCACGAGGCCAACAACGCGCTGCTGTTCGTCTCCGACAAGCTCTGGCAGAGCCTCTCCGCCGAACAGAAGCAATGGGTGCAGGCCGCCGCCAACGAGGTCAGCGCCAAGGAGCCGCAGAAGGCCTTCGAGCTGGAGCGGAATGCGCTGACCAAGCTGAAGTCGTTCGGCGTCAAGGTGGTCGAGGACGTCGACAAGAAGAGTTTTACCGCGATCGCCGATCCCTATCTTGATAAGCTCGCCAAGGAGCTCGGCCCGCACGCAGAGAAGATCAAGAACCTGATCCGCGCGATTAACTAGACGCCCGGGTCGACGCGGAGCGCGAGCCATGGCCATCGCCGACAGGCTGGTGCTGCAACGCCAGCGGCACCTGAAATGGCGGGCGCTGGATCGGCTCGAGCTGATCCTGATGATGCTGTGCGGCCTGTTGTGCTTCGGCTTCTCGCTGTCGGTCACCGCCGACATCGTCACCCGCACCATCGGTCATCCCTGGCTGTGGCTGCAGGAGGTGACCTCGACGCTGTTCATCTACGCAATCTTCATTGGCGCCGCGGTCGCGACCAGGCGCAACGATCATCTCTATCTCACCGCGCTCTCGGAGGCGATGCACGGCAGGTCGCGGCTGGTCGTCGAGATCGTCATCCGCCTGGTGGTGCTGGGCGTCGCGTTTTGCCTGGTCTGGTACGGCTATCAAAACTATCTTCGTGGCTTCGGCAGTTTCCGGCTGCCGTCCGGCACGCCGATCGCGTCGCTTTATGCGGTGATTCCGCTGTCTGGCATCTTGATAGGCTTGTTCACGGTCGAGCAGCTCGTCAATGGAATCCGCAACGGCTTTGAGCATCCGGAGCCGCCGGACGAGGATCTTGCGATTCCTGCGATCAATACCAGTGCCACCACGGGAGTGCAGCCGTGAGCGCACCGGTCGTGCTGGTGCTGATGTCGTCCTGCTTCCTGTTCTTTGGCTATCTCGGCGTGCCCGTGCCGTTCTCGCTGATGGCAGGCGTGTTCATCGGCGCGGCGCTGTCGGATGTGTCGCTCGCCGCGATCATCCAGAAGATCTTTGACGGCGTCGATTCCGAGGCGCTGCTGGCGATCCCGTTCTTCCTGCTGGTCGGCGAGCTCATGGGCTCGGCGAATGTCGTGGTCCGCATTGCCAACCTGTCGGTCTCGCTGGTCGGGCACATCAGGGGCGGGCTGTCGCAGGTCGTCGTCGTGTTCAGCATGTTCTTCTCGGAAATGTCGGGCTCGACCACCGCCGATGTCGCTGTCATGAGCCGGGCGCTCGGCGGGCCGATGCGGCGGGAGGGCTACGAGCCGGCCTTCATCGCCGCGATCATCGCCTCGGCCTCGACCATCGCGGCGTTGGTGCCGCCGAGCATTACCGCCGTGGTCTACGGCGCGGTCGGCAATGTCTCGATCGCCGGCCTGTTCATGGCGGGTGTGGTGCCCGGGCTGATGATCGGTTTCGGGCTGATGATCTATTGCTATTTCTTCGGGCCGTCAGGCCTGCGCAAGCCGCGCACGCCGCTGCGCCAGATCGCGTTCGCCGCCGGCGATGCCGCGCTGCCGCTGATGATCCCGGTGATCCTGCTCGGCGGCATCCTGACCGGCTGGTTCACCCCGACCGAGGCCGGCGTGGTCGCGGTCGCCTACATCATTATCGTCGTGATCCCCGCGCTGAACCGCGGGCACCTGAAGAAGATTCCGTATGACTTCTGCCTGGCCGGTCTGATCTTCTCGCTGCCGCTGATCACGATCGGCGCGGCGAACGCGTTCGGCTGGATGCTGGCCTATCTGCGCGGCGCCATCTACATCGCCGACTGGATCACCTCGATCGCCGGCAACGACCCGCATCTCATCATGCTGTTGATGGTGCTGCTGTTCACCGTGGTCGGTGACTTCATCGAGCCGGTGCCGACCATCATCATCTTCATGCCGCTGGTGAACGCGCTGACCCAGGCCGGCGACATCAACGGCGTGCACATGGGCGTCGTGCTGATCGCGACACTGGCCTTCGGCCTGATCACGCCGCCCTATGGGCTGGTGCTGCTGATGGCCTCGAAATTCGTCGGCATCAGCTTTGCAAAAGCGCTGCGGGCGGCGCTGCCGATCTACGTCGTGTTCCTGGTCACGATCTGCTTCACGATCTATTTTCCGAAGGTCGTGCTATGGCTGCCCAAGCAGGTGATCCCGGAATCGGTCGGCTGCTTCAAGGCGCCCGGCGGCACCGGATACATCTGCCCGAATTAGGCGTGTGCTCATCAGTCCACTACGCATGCGACAAGCGATGACCGCTCCACCCCTGAAAGCGGACATCATGGCGTCGAAGGGCGAGAGCGGCTCTGGGCCAACATGAGAAATAGTCCGCCGCGCGGTTGGATTAACGAGATATCTTTGTACCAACCGCCGGTCTGGACCAATTCGTCGTCACCTCATTCAATTCCGCATCGGTTCTCGAAAGAAAGGGTCGCGACTGATGGCGTTTACATTGCAGCGGCACCGTTTATTTGCAAACTTCCACGTTTGACGTGAGGCCGGAATTCCCAGTTCGGACCGCTTCAAGGTGACAGCCCGGTTTGACTGGCCGACACCCTCCCGACGAACTACATATCATTTGCCCTGTCGGCTGAGGTTTCGATTTCGCCTCTGCATTCGGCTTTGCACTCTGGGCATAGGCGCTTTCAACCAACCCACCCAATGCCGTTGATAGTAAAACTGCAACCAACGTAGCGCGCACACTAAAATTCGACATGCCCCGCCCTCTTTTGCTCATATGGATCAAAATATTAATTTCTCGCGCGCACCCCGGCTAATGCTGTGAGGCGCTTGCCAATACACAAATCGTAACACTGCTTGTCACTCAGTGTCACTAGCGTCAAAGTCCGCTGCGGGCCAAAAAGCGCCACTCGACTTCCTCGCAAGGTGCATGGAGCAGCAGCGGAGACTTTGCATGCGGCACGAAAATGCTGAGCCCGACAGCCTCAGGCACGCTTAAACCTTCAAACGAAGACCAGCTCTGGTCGATGGTCGCCCTTGGGCCGCAAGCGCGCATCCCGCCTTCCCGATCCTGGTCCGAAGGCGGACAGTCTGCATACACGCCTTGGGAAGGCCGTCGCGCGCCTACTTCGACTTGCTGGTGAACTTCTTCACCGCGACGCGGAAATCCTCGGTATGCATCGACGTGATGATCTTGTGTTCCTCGGCGTCGAGCTGCTGCTTGGTCGGTGTGGTGGCGGCCTGATAGACCAGTGACTTGGTCCCCGCGATCGCGGCGGGCGGATTTTTCGCCAGGCGCTCGGCGAGCTGTCGGGTGGCCGCCTTCAGCTCGGCCGCGGGGACGGTCTTGACGACCAGTCCCCATTCATAGGCCTGCTGCGCGCTGAAGCCATCCTCGGCAAGGAAGATCTGCAGCGCGCGACGGGTCCCGACGGTACCGACGATGCCGACCGTGCTGCCGCCATCGGGCGACACGCCAATCTTGGCATAGGCGGGCGTGAAGCGGGCATCCTCCGCGGCGATACACAGGTCGGTCACGAAGGCGAGGCCCATGCCGGCGCCGGCCGCCGATCCGTGCACGCTGGACAGCACGATCTTCGGCATCCGCCGAACCGTCTCGATGAAGGCGTGGTAGTGGTGCAGCATCTCGCCTACCACGGGCGCGACGTTGTTGGCTTCGGTCGCAGCACCGATGGTTTGCAGGTCGCCGCCAGCGCAGAAGGCGCGGCCTTCGCCCTCGATGACCAGCACGCGGACGTTCTTGTTAGCTTCGACCTCGATGCCGAGCTGCTCGAGCTTCTTGGCGATCGTCATGTCGATCGCATTGAACGCGGCCGGCCGGTTCAGCGTGATGGTCGCGATGGCGCCGTCGATGCGGAGCAAAGCGGGGTCGTTGGCGGAGGCGGGTGCTGGCATTTTGAAGACCTTGGGCTTGTTATTTCCGGCCATTTAAGGCCTTGGCGGGAGCCGTGGCAATCCGCCAGGGGCCAGGAGGCGGCTTGCGGGTGCCCAGATTTGCCGGAGACCCCCTTGCATCAGCGCGAGCCATGAGGCCAAATGGCGCGCGCCTTCGGTACGCAGACACGAGCGCTGTGGTGACGGGGCACGCAAGCTAACATCGACAAGAGGAAACGGCATGGGTCACTCCTGCTCGCGCGTATTTGGGTTGTTCCGATGACAGGCTCGGTCATCATCGTCGGCGCCGGACATGCCGGCTTCCAGCTCGCAGCGTCGCTGCGCCAGGCCGGTTTCGCCGAGCGCATCGCCCTACTCAATGACGAAGGCCATTTGCCGTACCAGCGGCCGCCTTTGTCGAAGGCCTATCTGAAGGGGACTGGCGGGCCCGAGACCCTGATGTTCCGGCCCGACAAGTTCTACCAGGACAATAAGATCGAGCTGATCACCGATCACGCCCATGCGGTCGACCGCAATGCGCGGAAGGTGACGCTCGCCTCCGGCACCTCGCTCGACTACGGCCATCTGGTGTTCGCGACCGGCGCGCGGAACCGGCTGCTCGATATTCCCAACGCAAAGCTCGACGCCGTCCGCTACCTGCGCATCCTCGACGAGAGCCAGGCGCTGCGCGATCTGATCGCACCCGGCATGCGCGTCGTCGTGATCGGCGCGGGCTTCATCGGGCTCGAATTCGCGGCCACCGCGCGGGCCAAGGGCCTCGAGGTCGACGTGGTCGAGCTCGCCTCGCGCGTGATGGCGCGCGCGGTGACCGCGGAGATCTCCGAGTTCTCGCAGTCGCGGCACGGCGCGGCCGGCATCC
Organism: uncultured Bradyrhizobium sp.; assembly: GCF_947648125.1. Lineage (GTDB taxonomy): Bacteria > Pseudomonadota > Alphaproteobacteria > Rhizobiales > Xanthobacteraceae > Bradyrhizobium. The sequence goes on from NZ_CANSMR010000009.1 coordinate 10,826, forward strand.
GGATCCACCTGGGAGTCCAGGTCACGGCGATCGAGGCCGATGGCGCCAAGGTCACCGGTGTCAGCCTGAGCAACGGCACCCATATCCCGGCCGATCTCGTCGTGGTCGGCGTCGGCGTGCTGCCGAATGTCGAGCTTGCGGCGGAGGCCGGGCTGCCGGTCGCATCCGGCATCATCGTCGACGAGCATCTTTCGACCGCTGATCCGAATATCTCCGCGATCGGCGATTGCGCGCTCTACACCAGCAAGCGCTTCGGCGGGTCGCTGCGGCTGGAGTCGGTGCAGAACGCGACCGACCATGCGCGCTGCGTGGCGGCACGGCTGACCGGCAAGACCGAGGTCTATGATGGCCTGCCGTGGTTCTGGAGCGACCAGGGCCCCGACAAGCTGCAGATGGCGGGTCTCACCACCGGCTATGACCGCGTCGTGGTGCGCGGCGACCGCGCGCAGGGGGCATTCTCGGCGTTCTGTTATCGCGGTGAAAGGCTGCTCGGCATCGAGTCGGTCAATCGCGCCGGCGATCACATGTTCGGTCGCCGGCTGCTCGGCGCGGGTGGTTCGATCACACCGGAGCAGGCGGCGGACACGGGGTTCGATTTGAAGAGTGCGCTGGCGCAAATGTAAGCGTCGTCCCGGCGAAGGCCGGGACCCATACTCCGCGGCCGTCATTGGTGTAGATGAACGCAGTCACTGTGCGCGTGCCTGTTTCCACGGCCGGTGGTTATGGGTCCCGGCCTTCGCCGGGACGACTCGGGGAGAGAATAGCGGCCACCTCATCCGCCGTCGGCATCGACGGCGCGGCCCCCATCCGCTGCACGCAAATCGAGGCGGCAATGTTGGCGTAGGCCAGCGCGTCACCGAGCTGCTTGCCGATGGCGAGCTGCGAGGCGAGGGCGCCGACGAAGCAATCGCCGGCGCCTGTGGTGTCGACAGCCTTGACCTCGCGTCCCGGCACGAGCAGCGGTTGGTCCTCGGCCAGCGCGAGCACGCCGCGCTTGCCGAGTGTGACGCAGACGGTCTTGCCGCGCCCCAGGGTCCGTGCCGCCTCGGCGAAGCGCGAGGGGTCATCGCTGTCGCGCAGCTCCGCTCCCGTCATCAGGCCAAGCTCGGTCTCATTGAGGATCAGGACATCGACGAGATCGAGCAGCGCCTTGTCGGCCTGTTTCGCCGGCGCCGGATTGAGGATCGTGGTGGCGCCGGCGGCGCGGGCGCGGCTGAAGAATGCGGCGATCGTCGGCAGCGGGATCTCGAACTGGCTGACCGCGACGTCACCCTTCGCAAGCTCGGGTGCTGCGACATCATCGGCATCGACCAGCCCGTTGGCGCCCGGCACGACGACGATCGTGTTGTCGGCATTGGCGAGCGTGATGATCGCCGTGCCCGAATGCGTGCCGCCGGTGTCCTTGACGAAGCTGAGATCGACGCCTTGCGCGGCAAGGAAGGTTCGCAGCTCTTTGCCGAACGCATCGGTGCCGAGCCGGCCGACCAGCGTGGTCGGCACGCCCTGCTTGGCCGATGCCACCGCCTGGTTGGCGCCCTTGCCGCCGGGAAAATACAGCACGGCCTCGCCGGCGACGGTCTCGCCGATCCGTGGATGGCGCTCGGCGGTCGCCACCACGTCCATATTGATGCTGCCGGCGACGAAGACGCGCCCCATGCCCAATCCCACTCCTTCCTGTCAGACCGCGGCGCCGAACTCCTGCTTGACCGCCGCGATGTCGGCGAGCGTCGGCAGGCCGGCTTCGTTGCCGAGCTTCTGGATCTTGAAGGTCGACGCGGCGCGCGCGAACTCGAAATGCTCATGCCAGGTTTTGCCGGGACTGGCGAGATAGGAATAGATGTAGGCGCCGTGGAAGACGTCGCCGGCGCCGTTGGTGTCGATCACGCGCTTGCGCGAAATCGGGAGCGCCGGCAGCGTTTGCACCGTGCCCGCCTCGTCATACCAGAGCAGGCCGCGCTCACCCATGGTGATGCCGCCGACCCGGCAGCCGCGGCTCTTGAGATAGTCGAGCATCTGCTCCGGCGTCTTGTCCATCTGCTCGCACAGCCGTTCGGCGACGATGGCGACGTCGATGAATGCGAGCAGCTCGTGGGTGTTGGTGCGCAGGCCACCGCCGTCGAGCGAGGTCAGGATACCGTCCTCACGGCACAGCTTCGCATAATGGATCGCGGCATCCGGCTGGTGGCCGTCGATGTGCAGCGCGCGGCAACCCTTGATGTTCAGCAGCGGAAAGGGATGGATGTGCTGGTCGTCGCGGCAGCGGACGATGGCGCGCTTGCCGTCGTTGGGCATGATGAAGGACAGCGAGGAGGAGTTCACCTTGCGGGGATGGAACGAGATGCCGTACCTGTCGGCCATGTCCCAGAACATCCGTCCCAGCCAGTCATTGGCCATGGTGGCGATCAGGTCCGGCTCGACGCCGAGCTTGGCGCAGCAGAACGCCGCGGTCACCGCGTTGCCGCCGAACGATACTGCATAGGCGTCCGCAACGTGCTTTTCGTCGCCGACAGGCATGTGATCCGTGATGAAGGTGACGTCGATATAGGTCTGTCCAATGAAGAGAGCCTGCATTCGCTTCCCGTGATCGCTTGGTGTGGTCCCGGCCGACGATCAGCCTAGCACCGCTGATCGGCCGATATCGCTGAAATTATTCGCAACCCTGCTTGGTTTACAGGTAGAGATGATGGATGTGCCGGGCCGTTCTGGTATGCGGCATAACGGCCGGTGGCAGGCCGCGGTTCCGGGATTCGTAAGGAGAAGCACAATGACGGCAGATTCGAGGAGGCCAAAGCCATGATTACCGGTCTCGATCATGTCGTCGTCCTGACCGGCGACATTGCCGCCGCCAGCGCCGCCTACGAGACGCTGTTCGCGCGGGCGCCGGCCTGGCGCAACAGCGGGGACGGCGCCGACCGCGTGCTGTTCACGCTCGACAACACGACGCTGGAATTGATGGCGCCGCATGGCGATGACGATGCCGCCCAGCGCGTCCGCAGCGCGCTCGTCACGCAAGGCGAGGGGCTTGCGAGCCTCTGCTTCCGCACCAGCGATATCGCGAGGACGCACCGCAGGCTCGATCGGCTGACGCTGAAGCCCGAGCCCGTCGCCGAGGTCGAGAGCCGCGATGAGATCAGCGGCGCCACGCTGTCGTGGAAGCGGACGCGCGCGGCGAGCGATGCGACACGGGGTGTGCGCATGTTCTTCCTGGAGCGAGACCAGGAGCGACCGCTATCGGTGCGCACCACGCCGGCATCGATCACCGCGATGGACCATGTGGTGGTCTCGACCGCCGACCCGGAGCGAGCGGCCGCACTCTATGGCGCGCGGCTCGGGCTCGACATGGCGCTCGACCGGTCGCATCCCGAGTGGGGCCGGCTGATGTTCTTCCGCTGCGGTGACCTCGTGGTCGAGGTCACGCACCGGCCAGCCAAGGAAAGCAGCAAGGCGGAGACGGATGCGCCGGACCGGCTGCGCGGCATCTGCTGGCGCGTCGCCGACATTGATGCCACCCGCGCGCGGCTGGTTGCCGCCGGTGTCGACGTCTCGGAGATTCGCACCGGCCGCAAGCCCGGCACGCGCGTGATGACGGTGCGCAACGGCACATGCGGCGTGCCGACACTTCTGGTGCAGCCCTCACAGGGAAAGCCAGACTAGGCCGCGCTCCATCCGCGCGTCGTCCCGACAGCGTGCACCCCGGGGCAAATGAGTCTTATTCGTCGTTCCGGGGCTCGCGAAGCGAGAGCCCGGAATCCATTCGTCACCGGTACATGCGGGTCGATGGATTCCGGGTTCGTGCGGAGCCCGTCATCGGGCGCGTATTCGCGCGACCCGGTGGCACGCCCTCAGGTGCGCAATTGCGCACCGGGGAATGACGAAAGCCGCAGCTGCGAGAAATATTCCCGCATGGCCGCCACGACAACATTCGTTCTCAAACGTCGCGCGTCATGCTACATTCATCAATTCAGCATCACGGGCGATCGATTTGGCGAAGGCAAAGCGGATACAGAGATGGCAGCGCGACCCCCAGGGGATGCGGCTGCGGATTCTCGAGGCGGCCAAGCAGGAATTCGCCGCCCATGGCCTCGCCGGCGCGCGGGTCGACCGCATTGCGGCCAATGCCGATGCCAACAAGCGCATGCTGTACTACCATGTCGGCAACAAGGAGGATCTCTATCTCGAGGTGCTGGAAGGCGCCTACGAGAAGATCCGCGCCGAGGAGCGCACGCTCGATCTCGAGCATCTCGACCCGCCCGAGGCGATCGGGCGCCTGATCGACTTCACCTGGAACTACTTCCTCCGCAACCCCGAATTCCTGGCGTTGCTGAACACGGAAAACCTCGCCAAGGCAAAGCACCTGAAGCGCTCGACCAAGGTCAAGTCGATGCACTCGCCCTTTGTCGAGATGATCCGCACCGTGGTGACGCGCGGGGTCGAGAGCGGCGACTTCCGCGACGCGGTCGATCCGGTGCAGCTCTATATTTCGATCGCCGGGCTGGCGTTCTTCTATCTCTCCAACAGCGCCACGCTGAGCGTGATCTTCGGTCGCGACCTGCTCAAGAAGGACGCCCGCGACGAGCGGCTCGAGCACATGACCGCGCTGGTGCTGGCGGCGCTGACCGGCAAGTCCACCGCAGCGTTTGGCAGCGCGATGCCGCCGCTGCGCGCCGCGGAACACCGGGTGGTGTGAAGGCGCGCAACTCGTTCGCGCTCATTTTGCCCAGCATCTCGGCCCGTAGCCCGGATGAAGCGAAGCGCAATCCGGGGAGCTGCATCCGCGGATAATGCGGTCCCGGATTTCGCTGCGCTTCATCCGGGCTACGGACCATCAAAAATCTCGCCTGACGAAAGTCGCGTGCCTAGGCGCGATTTTGCCGCTTGCGAGGGGCTGGACAGTATTTATCCAACGGGTTAATTTCTGCACGAACAACAGAGACTGCAAGGGAGCGTGGCGTGGCGGAGGCAAAGAGCCCTTCGGGCGTATCGAAGGTGCTGAATGCGGCGTGGGTGCGTCCGTTCCTGTTCCTGGTGGTCATCGTGGCGGCCTGGGATCTCGCGATCCGCCTGTTCCACATCCCGGCCTATCAGATCCCGTCGCCCGGCGACGTCGTCGCGGTGCTGTGGAGCGACTGGCCGGAGTTGCTGCGGCAGTCCTGGCCGACCACTTATGCGACGATCTGCGGCTTCCTGCTCTCGGCGCTGTTCGGCATTCCCACAGCGATGCTGATCGCGGGCTCGAGGACGGTCGAGAGCTACGTCTATCCGCTGCTGGTGTTCTCCCAATCAGTGCCGAAGATCGCGATCGCGCCGCTGTTCGTGGTGTGGTTCGGCTTCGGCATCATCCCGAAGGTGATTTCCGCATTCCTGCTCGGCTTCTTCCCCGTCGTGGTCTCGGCCGTGCAGGGCTTCAAGTCGGTCGATCCCGACATGGTTGACCTCGCGCGCGCGATGCAGGGCAGCCGCTTCAAGGTGTTCTGCGCGGTCAACCTGCCGCACGCGATGCCCGCGATCTTCTCCGGCCTGAAGGTCTCTGTGACGCTTGCCGTGGTCGGTGCGGTGGTCGGCGAATTCGTCGGCTCCAATTCCGGCATCGGCTACGTGATGCAGCGCTCGATCGGCACCTTCGACCTGCCGACGATGTTCGCGGCGCTGGTGATCCTGGCGCTGCTCGGCGTCATCCTGTTCTGGATCGTCGACCGCATCGAGCGGCTGGTGATCCCCTGGCACGTCAGCCAGCGCGACGACATCATCTTCGCTTCCTAGGATTTGTGCACAGAAACAACAGCAAGCGTCATTGCGAGGAGCGATAGCGACGAAGCAATCCATTTCTCCACTTGCTGCACGATGGATTGCTTCGCTTCGCTCGCAATGACGAAAAAGAACAACGGGAGGATTATCTGATGCGATTGCTCACTGCTGTGATTGCCGCACTGGCCTGGACCGCGCTTGCGGTCGCGCCGGCGTCCGCGGCCGACAAGGTCGTGCTGATGCTGAACTGGTACGTCTATGGCGAGCACGCGCCGTTCTATTACGGCAAGGCCAAGGGCATCTATGCCGCTGAGGGCATCGACCTCGAGATCCAGGAAGGCCGTGGCTCGGCCGCGACCACGCAGGCGGTGGCGGCCAAGACCGCCGATTTCGGCTATGTCGACGTGCCCACGATGATGCGCGCGGCGGTGAAGGGGGCGCCGGTGATCGCCACCGGTGTGCTGCTGCAGACCAGCCCGATGTCGGCGATGGGCCTGGTCGACAAGAACATCAGGAAGCCGGAGGACATCAAGGGCAAGACGGTCGCGATCACGCCGGCGGATTCGATGACGCAGATCTGGCCGCTGTTCCTGAAGAAGACCGGCCTCAAGGAAAGCGACTTCAATACCGTCGCCGGCGACGGCCAGACCAAGCTCAATGCCGTCATAAACGGCCAGGCCGATCTGCTGCTCGGCTACGTCATGGACCAGTCGATGAAGATCAAGGACGCCACCGGCAAGGACGTCTATCCGATCAAGTTCGCCGACTATGGCATCAACATGGTGTCGTCGGGCATCATCGCCAACTCCGACTATGTGAAGGCCAATGCCGACCTGGTCCGCCGCTTCATGTCGGCGACCACCAAGGCGGTGGAAGCCGCGGAGAAGGAGCCGAAGGCGGCCGCGCAGTCGATCCTCGACGCCAACCCGAAGGGCGGCAAGATCGATACGCTGACGCAGGGTTTTGAGCTGACGATCCCGCTCTATCGCACGCCGGAGACCAAGGCCAAGCGGCCATTCCAGGTCACCGACCAGAACATGACCGAGTCGGTCAATCTGATGGTCGAATATGGCGGCCTCGACGCCAAAGCGAAGGCCAATCCGAAGGCGTTCTACACCAACGACTATCTGCCGAAGGGTGACTCGTAAGCCATGAAATCGGCAATCAAGAGCGCTGCCGAGCAGCCCGCCGCGCATCTGCGTCTGATCTCGGACCGCGCGGCCGGCGCTGCGCCGGGCATCAAGCTGTCGGGCGTATCGAAGACCTACCGGTCGCGCGACGGCGACGTGCCGTCGCTGCGGCCGCTCGACTTCACCATCAATGATGGCGAGTTCTTTGTCGTGGTCGGGCCCTCCGGCTGCGGCAAGTCCACGCTGCTGAAGATGATCTCGGGCCTGCTGCCGCCGACGACGGGCGAGGTGCTGGTCGACGGCGAGCCGGTGACCAAGCCGCACGGCAATGTCGGCATCGTGTTCCAGAACGCGCTGCTGCTGCCGTGGCGCAACATCCTCTCCAACGTGATGCTGCCGATCGACATGAAGCAGCTGCCGCGGGACAAATATCTCGCCCGCGCCAAGGCGCTGCTGAAGCTGGTTGGGCTCGAGGGTTTCGAGAAGAAGCTGCCCTGGCAGCTGTCCGGCGGCATGCAGCAGCGCGCCTCGATCTGCCGCGCGCTGGTGCATGATCCCAAGATCATGCTGATGGACGAGCCGTTCGGCGCGCTCGATGCCATGACGCGTGAGCGGATGAATGTCGAGCTGATGCGGATCCAGCGCGAGACCGGCAAGACGGTTCTGTTGATCACGCACTCGATCCCGGAAGCCGTATTCCTCGCCGACCGCGTTCTCGTGATGACCGAGCGGCCCGGCGCGATCGCCGCGATCTACGACGTGCCGATGCCGCGGCCGCGCTCGCTCGAGACGATGTCCGATCCCGTCTTCACCGAGCTGGTGCAGCGGATTCGGAAGCATTTCTTCACGCAGGGATCGCTGGACTAACACCCGGGCCTCCAATGTCGCTTCGCCTCAAAGTCAACGATATCGCCTTCTTCGAGCGGCCGCTGGCATTCACCCGGCCGTTCCGCTTTGGCGCGGTGACGATCACCGCGTCGACGCAGCTGTTCGTGCGGGTCGAGATCGAGGTGGAGGGCAAGGGCCGCGCGACCGGCGCCAGCGCCGAAATGCTGGCGCCGAAATGGTTCGACAAGCGGCCGCATTTGACGGAGGTACAGTCGCTCGACGGCCTTCGCCGCTCGCTCGCGATTGCGCGCGAGCTCTATCTGGCGAACCGGGATTTTGAGACCGCGTTCGGCCTGCACGCTTCATGTATCGGTCCGCAGGTCGCGGCCTGCGCTGCAGAGGATATTCCACCGCTCGCCGCCAGCTTTGGCCCGGCCGAGATCGACAAGGCGATCCTCGATGGATTGCTGCGCGTGGTGGGTGTCAACTTCTTCGATGGCATGACCGGTAATATCGCTGATATCGACGCGCGGCTAACGCCGGATATCGATGACGCGGCCATCGCGCAGTTCCTGTCGACGCGCAAGCGGATCGACCGTGTGGCCGTCAGGCATACGGTCGGGATGGACGACACGGTTGAAGGAGAGGGCGGCGTCGCCGACGCAGGCGAGAATGCCGGTGCGCGCTATTTCAAGCTCAAGCTGAACGGCGATCCCGCCCATGACGCGGCGCGGCTGGCACAGATAGGCCGCGAGCTTGCAAGGCTGCCTTACGCTACCAAGGTCACGCTCGACGCCAACGAGCAGTATGCCGACCTTGCCGCACTGAACGCACTGGTCGATCGGCTCGACCACGACGCGGCGCTGCGGCCGATCGCGGCAAACCTGCTCTACATCGAGCAACCGATGCCGCGCGACATCACAAAGGCTTCGCCGCTCGGGGCACTGGCCGCGCGCAGCTTCATCATCGACGAGGCCGACGATAGCTACGATGCGTTCCCGCAGGCGCGGACGCTCGGCTATCGCGGCATTTCTTCGAAGTCGTGCAAGGGCATCTACAAATCGGTCATCAATGCCACGCGCGCGGCGGCGTGGAGTGCGGATGGCGATCGGTACTTCATCAGCGGCGAGGACCTGACCTGTCAGGCCGGGCTCGGCGTGCAGCAGGATCTCGCGCTCGGGGCGCTGATCGGCGTCACCCATGCCGAACGCAACGGCCACCATTACGTCGACGGCTTTGCCGACACCCCAGCCGATGAGGCCGACGCCTTTCTCGCCGCGCATCCCGATCTCTACACGCGCGCCGGCGGCAAGGTCCGCCTTGCGATCCATGACGGCGATCTGCTGACGGGATCGATCGCCGCCGCACCGGGCTTTGCCAGTTCGATCCATCCGGACTGGTCCACCATGCAGCCGCTGAAGCGGCCCACACCACGCGTTTCGCAGGAGCAGACAGTATGACGACCAAGCGCCTCGGCCTGATCATGAACGGCATTACGGGCCGGATGGGTCTCAACCAGCATCTGATCCGCTCGATCGTTGCGATCCGCGAGCAGGGCGGCGTGCAGCTCGCGAACGGCGACCGCATCATGCCCGATCCGATCCTGGTCGGCCGCGACGCGGAGAAGGTCGCTAGCCTGGCCAAGCGCTACGGCATCGAGCGCCACACCACCGATCTCGATCGCGCGCTGGCCGACAAGAATGACACCGTGTTCTTCGATGCCGCGACAACGCAGGCGCGGCCCTCGCTGCTGACCAAGGCGATCAATGCCGGCAAGCATGTCTATTGCGAGAAGCCGATCGCGACCAATCTCGAGGAAGCCGTTGCGGTCGTGAAGCTCGCCAATGCCAAGGGCCTCAAGCACGGCACGGTGCAGGACAAGCTGTTTCTGCCGGGCCTGAAGAAGCTCGCCTTCCTGCGCGACTCCGGCTTCTTCGGCCGCATGCTCTCGGTGCGCGGCGAATTCGGCTACTGGGTGTTCGAGGGCGGCTGGCAGGAGGCGCAGCGGCCGTCCTGGAACTACCGCGCCGAGGACGGCGGCGGCATCATTTTGGATATGGTCTGCCACTGGCGTTACGTGCTCGACAATCTGTTCGGCGAAGTCGAAAGCGTGGTCTGCATCGGGACGACCGATATCCCCGAGCGCTATGACGAAAAGGGCAAGCAGTACCAGGCGACCGCCGACGATTCCGCCTACGCCACCTTCAAGCTGAAGGGCGGCGTGATCGCACACATCAACATGAGCTGGGTGACGCGGGTCTACCGCGACGATCTCGTTACCTTCCAGGTCGACGGCACCCATGGCTCGGCGGTGGCGGGCCTGACCGACTGTGTGATCCAGGCACGCCAGGCGACACCGCGGCCGGTGTGGAATCCGGACGAGAAGCGGCTGCACGACTTCTATGCCGACTGGCAAAAGCTCCCCGAGAACGTCCTCTACGACAACGGCTTCAAGGAGCAGTGGGAGATGTTCATCCGCCACGTCTGCGAGGACGCGCCCTACAAATACACCTTGCTCGAAGGCGCCAAGGGCGTGCAGCTCGCCGAATGCGCGCTGAAGAGCTGGAAGGAGCGGCGCTGGATCGACGTCGCGCCGATATCAGTCTGAGAGAGGACTTTGTCATGAACAAGCCGATCTTGCCGATGTCATCGTTGTCGCTGAAGCTGCCGACGGCTGGCTGCGGCCTCGAGACCTATCGCCTGGCGGCGTCGCGGACTTTTCCGGCGAAACTTGAGGGCACGCTGAACCGCGTCGCGTTCTCGGCCGCCCATGTGGTGGCGGATCCGCGCGCCGACGTCGATCCGTGGCTGACGGCCGCGATCGACTGGGACAAGACGATCGCGTTCCGCGAGCACGTCTGGGACCTCGGCCTTGGCGTGGCCGAGGCGATGGACACCGCGCAGCGCGGCATGGGCCTCGACTGGGCGACCTCGCTCGAACTGATCCAGCGCTCGGTGAAGGCGGCGAAGGCCAGGGGCAACGCGCTGGTGTTCTCGGGCGCCGGCACCGATCATCTTGCGGCGGAAGACGCGAAGTCGATCGATGACGTGATCCGCGCCTATGAGGAGCAGATCGCGGCTGTGGAGAAGGCCGGCGGGCGGATCATCCTGATGGCCTCGCGCGCGCTGGCAAAGCTCGGCAGGAATGCGGACGATTACGCGAAGGTCTATGACTCCGTGTTGTCGCAGGTCCGTGAGCCCGTGATCATCCACTGGCTCGGCGACATGTTCGATCCGGCTCTGTCAGGCTACTGGGGCACGGCCGATCTCGACAAGGCGATGGACATTGCGGTTGCGATCATCAACGCCAACGCCGTCAAGGTCGATGGCGTCAAGGTCTCGCTGCTCGACAAGCAGCGCGAGATCGACATGCGGCGCCGGCTCGATCCGCGCGTGAAAATGTACACCGGCGACGACTTCAACTATGCGGAACTGATCGCCGGCGACGACAAGGGCTTCTCCCACGCGCTGCTCGGCATCTTCGACGCGATTGCCCCCGCCGCGTCCTACGCGCTGTCGCGGCTGGCCGCCGGCGACGAGGTCGGCTTCCATGACGTGCTGGGACCAACCGTGCCGCTGTCGCGCCACATCTTCAAGGCGCCCACCCGCTTCTACAAGACCGGCATCGTGTTTATGGCTTATCTCAATGGCCACCAGGATCACTTCACGATGGTCGGCGGGCAGGAGAGCGCGCGCTCGACCCTGCATCTGGCCGAACTGTTCCGGTTCGCCGACCAAGCGGGGCTGCTCGCCAATCCGGAGCTAGCTACGCGCCGAATGGCGGCGATCATGGCCACGCGAGGCGTCGACGGCTGATGCGTGATTTTTCCAACGACCACCGCTGGCTGTCGCTGAACACCGCCACCGTCCGCAAGCAGGGCGATCTCCTCGCCATCATCGAGGCCTGCGCGCGTCACGGCATCCGCGCCATCGATCCCTGGCGCGACCAGGTCGCTAGCGTCGGCCTCGACCGCGCCGTGCGTGCGGTGAAAGATGCCGGGCTCGATCTCTCGGGCTATTGCCGCGGCGGCATGTTCACGGCTGACAGCGCGCATCGCAGCGAGGCGCGCGACGACAATCGCCGCGCGGTCGACGAGGCGGCGGCGCTCGGCGCGTCCTGCATCGTGCTCGTCGCCGGCGGCCTGCCGCAATATTCGCGGCCGGGCAGCGCGGCGTCCAAGGACATCGCGGCGGCTCGGTCGCAGGTGCATGACGGCATCGCCGAGATGCTGGACTATGCAAGACAGGCCAAATTGCCACTCGCGATCGAGCCGCTGCATCCGGCCTATGCCGCCGACCGTGCCTGCGTGAACACCACAAAACATGCGCTCGACATCTGCGACGCGCTCGATCCCGGCCGCACCGGCGCGATCGGCGTCGCGCTCGACGTCTATCACATCTGGTGGGATCCCGAACTCGAGAGCCAGATTGCGCGCGCCGGCAAGGACCGGCTGCTCGCGTTCCACGTCTGCGACTGGCTGGTGCCGACCAGGGATATCCTCAATGATCGCGGCATGATGGGCGACGGCGTCATCGACATCAAATCGGTGCGCGCGATGGTCGAGGCGCAGGGCTTTGCCGGTTATTCGGAGATCGAGATCTTCTCGAATGACTGGTGGAGCCGGCCGTTGGACGAGGTGTTGCGGACTTGCATCGAACGGCATCGGACGGTGGTCTGACCCAACGACCGGTTCGGTGGACAAGGCGAAGCGTGCCCGTTATTCCGAATGCTGTGGGTGTGAACGGCACTTGGGGCCGTTGATCTCCGCGGTCCGGACCTTCGGAGCACGACATGCGTTTGAGCGATTGCCACAATTTCCATGACTTCCGCGAGCTGGCGAAGCGACGGCTTCCGGGGCCGATCTTCGACTATATCGACGGCGGGGCGGACGATGAGGCGACGCTTCGGCAGAACACCGCGAGCTTCGAGCGTTGCGATCTGGTGCCCAATGTCCTGCGCGGCGTGGAGAACGTGGATCTCTCGGTCACCGTGATGGGCCAGAAGCTGGCGACGCCGTTCTATTGTTCGCCGACCGCGCTGCAGCGCCTGTTTCACCATCAGGGCGAACGGGCCGTCGCCGCCGCCGCGGCGAAATACGGGACGATGTTCGGCGTGTCCTCGCTCGGGACCGTGAGCCTTGAGGAATTGCGCAAGGCCTACGCTACGCCGCAGGTCTATCAGTTCTATTTCCACCGGGATCGCGGCCTGAACACAGCGATGATGCAGCGCGCCAAGCAGGCTGGCGTCAACGTGATGATGTTGACTGTCGACAGCATCACCGGCGGCAACCGCGAGCGCGACCTGCGGACCGGGTTTTCTATTCCGTTCAGGCTTACCCTCGGCGGCATGCTGCAATTCGCCATCAAGCCTGCGTGGGCCATCAACTACGTCACCCATGAGAGCTTCAAGCTGCCCCAACTCGACGAGCATGTCGATATGAGCGGCGGCGCGATGTCGATCGGGCGCTATTTCACGGAGATGCTCGATCCCGCCATGACATGGGACGACGTCGCGCAAATGGTCCGGCAGTGGAATGGCCAGTTTTGCCTGAAGGGCGTCATGTCGGTCGATGATGCCAAGCGTGCGGTTGAGATCGGCTGCACCGGCATCATCCTGTCCAATCATGGCGGCCGGCAGCTCGACGGCTCGCGGGCGGCGTTCGATCAGCTGGCCGAGATCGTCGATGCCGTGGGCGACCGGATCGATGTGATGATGGACGGCGGCATCAAGCGCGGCAGCCATGTCCTGAAGGCGCTGTCGCTGGGCGCCAAGGCCGTCGGCCTCGGACGCTTCTATCTCTATCCGCTGGCGTCGGCTGGCCAGGCCGGAGTCGAGCGGGCGCTTGGTCTGCTGCAGGCGGAGCTAGTCCGGGACATGCGGCTGATGGGGTGCTCCTCGATCAGCCAGCTCTCCCGCGCAAACTTGCGGTTCAGATAGCCGCGCGGCCGACCAGCTGAACTATCCCGCCGTCACGAAAGGTCCTGTGTCAGCGCGGTGCCGATCTGTTCCAGCGCCCAATCGACCTGATCGGGCGTAATCACCAGCGGCGGGGCGATCCGGATGGTGTGGTCGTGGGTGTCCTTGGCAAGGATGCCTTTCTCCCGCAGCAGCTCGCAATAGCGGCGGGCGGGACCGGCCTCGGGGTGAAGCTCGACCGCGAGCATCAGCCCGCGTCCACGGACCTCGCGAACGGTGTTGGCGCGAATGCTGCGCAAGCCGCCGAGCAAGCGTGCGCCTTCGATGGCCGCGTTCTCGATCATGCCTTCGTCGACCAGCGCGCGCAGCGCCGCGCGTGCCACCGCGCAGGCGAGCGGATTGCCGCCGAAGGTGGAGCCGTGCTGACCAGGCTTTAGCGTGCCGAGGACCTCGTTGTTGGAAAGCACCGCCGAGACCGGATAGAAGCCGCCGGACAGCGCCTTGCCGAGCAGCGTCACGTCGGCCTCGATGCCCTCGTGCTGCTCCGCCAGCAGCTTGCCGGTGCGGCCGAGCCCGGTCTGGATCTCGTCGAGGACCAGCATGATGTTGTTACGGGTGCAGAGCGCGCGGACTTCAGCGAAATAGCCTGCAGGTGGAATGATGACCCCGGCCTCGCCCTGGATCGGCTCGACCAGGAAGGCAACGGTGTTGGGCGTGATCGCGTCCTGCAGCGCCCTGGCGTCGCCGAACGGAATGATCCTGAAGCCTGGCGCGAACGGCCCGAAATGCGCCCTTGTGTCCGGGTCGGTGCTGAAGCCGACGATCGCTAGCGTGCGCCCGTGGAAATTGTCGGCGCAGACGATGATCTCGGCCTCGCCGTCCGGCACGCCCTTGACCTCGTAGCCCCATTTGCGCACCGACTTGATTGCGCTCTCCACCGCCTCCGCGCCGCTGTTCATCGGCAGCACCTTGTGCGAGCCGGTCAGCTCGGCGAGTTCCTCGTAGAACGGGGCGAGCTGATCGTTGTGGAAGGCCCGCGAGGTCAGCGTCAGCCGGCCGGCCTGCTCCACCATGGCGGCGAGGATTTTTGGATGGCAATGGCCCTGATTGACCGCGGAATAGGCGGACAGGCAATCGAGGTAGCGATTGCCATCGGTATCCCAAACCCAGACGCCTTCGCCGCGTGACAGCACCACGCCAAGCGGCGCGTAGTTCTGGGCGCCAAACTGCGCTTCCCTTGCAATGAAATCGGTGACTGGCGGACGCATGTCTCGTCACTCCAGCTGCGCGGCGGCACCAACGGTGCCTTCCTGCACATTATCACTGATTTGGGTATCGGCCCGCGCGGCTTAAAGGATTGCTGTGGACCAAATTTGGTCCATTCTGGTGGCGCTGCGCTACGAATCCTGATCGCGGTGCGCGATCTCGAGGGTGACGAGCCTGGCGAGCAGTGTCGCCGGATAGAGCTGGCCGAAGACCGCCTCGACATTGCAGAGGCTGCGCGCAATCGGATGCAGCGGCGCGACGTCGCCATAGCCCGTCGTCGTGAGCGTGGCGAAGGAGAAATAGATCAGCTGGCTTGCCAGCGACGGACGGTCCTCGACCTTCATGCCGGCAAACGCATCCGGCACCAGCGTGCCGATGAAGGTGTAGAGCGCCGCGAAGATCACCGCCACCGTGAGATAGAGCAGGACCGCACCGATCACCCGGTGATAGGTGACGCGTCCCGGCGCGAAGGTCGCGCGCGCCACCGTTACCGCCATCGTGATGCCGACCAAGAGCCAGGAGCCGGCGAACAGATTGAGGTCGAGGATCGAGGGCGAGCGTAGCCGCAGGATCGCGCCGGTCACGATCATCGCGAGCGCGACCAGCATGGTGACGACGGCGATTGCGCTGCCCGACATTACGAACACGCCGCCGACCAGGAAGACGGCGAGCAACAGCTCGAACACCTGGAACTCGAACAGGCCGAGTGCCTGCAACGGCGCCACCACGAACATCATGATCACGAGCAGCACGGTCAGCACCGTCAGCAGCGAATCGCCCCAGCGCTCGCGCAGTTGCTCCGTCGTCATCGGATCACGCGCCGCGCCGGCATGGCACGCTGAGGAATCCGCGGAAGCGCACCCGGCCGCCGCGCACCGGCTCGCCGTCGAGCACATAGTTCGGGAAGCGCGCCAGGAATCGCGAAATCGCGATGGCGCCTTCGAGGCGCGCCAGCGCCATGCCGGCGCATTGATGCGCGCCGGTCCCGAAGGCGAGGTGGCGGTTCGGCGTGCGTGCGACGTCGAAGCCTTCGGGGTTGGGGAACTGCGCGGGATCGCGGTTGGCGGCGCCGATGCACAGCGTGACCAGCGTGCCGGGGGGCATCTTGATGCCGCCGAGCTCGGTCTCCTCCACGATCATCCGGTTGCCGAGCTGGTTCGAGCTCTCGTAGCGCAGCATCTCCTCGACCGCGGTCTTGATCAGGTCGGGCTGTGCGAGCAGCCGCTGCTTCTCGTCGGGATATTGGCTGAGCGTCACCAGCCCGTTGCCGATCAGGTTGGTCGTGGTCTCGTGGCCGGCGTTGAGCAGGAAGATGCAGTTGTGCAGCAATTCCTTCGCGGTCAGCCGCTCGCCATTGTCCTCACCCTGGATCAATCGCGTCAGCACATCGCGCTCGGGATTGCCCGGCTTGGCGCGGCGGCGTTCGACCAGGGTTTCGAGATAGGCGAGGAAGTCCTTCACTGCGTCGTTGCCGCGGTCGAATGCGTCCTGGGCGATCACCGGCTCCAGCGCACCCAAAATCGCCAGCGACCAGTCGCGCAGCGGCTCGCGCTCGTCGTGCGGCACGTCGAGCAAATTGCCGATCACCTCGACGGGGATTGCAGACGCGAAGTCGCCGATCAGCTCGAAGCGGTCTTTCGTGGCGATGCGGTCGAGCAGGCTATCGACCAGCGCGATCAGGTACGGCTCCATGCCGGCGATCGCCCGCGGCGACAATGCGCCCATGATCAATCGCCGCACGCGGGTATGCGCCGGCGGATCGTTGAAGACGAGGCTGGTCGTATGGTGCTCGTAGAGCAGCGAGTTGCCGTATTTCGGCAAGAACTCCTTCTTCTTGTCGGAGGAGAACGTCTTGGTGTTCTTGTAGGCGGCGATGAGGTCGTCGTAGCGGGTGAGAAAATAGCAGCCGTTCGGCAGCCGCTTGACCGGCGCGTGCTCGCGCAGCGCGCGATAGGTCGGGTAGGGGTTCGCGTAGAAGTCAGCCGTCAGCTTTTCCAGGTCGAAGCCGTCAGCCAGCTCTCGCGCGTGCCCGTTCATGGCGGATATCCAACCCACATTAGTTTCATTTGCAACTATCGTATGCCGCGGGCGACGGCCGCGCAACAGAATTTGCGTACCGGAAATAGCGCCACGCACGGCGCGCGATGCGAGTAAATCGCAGAGCCATATGCGGTTTTGCGCTTTGATGAAGCGCGCGCGCCCCTCTACAGTCGCGGCCAAACAACAGAGACCGGAAACGCCGATGCATGCCCGAGCCGACACCGCGGCCTCCTGGCCCGAGGAGATCTTTTCGATTCTGCAGCGCTTCGAGGTGCGTCAGGTGCCCTACGTGCCGGACGCCGGGCATTCAGAGCTGATCGAGCGCGTGCTGGGATCGTCCTCGATGCGCGGCATTGCGCTGACCACCGAGGAGGAAGGCGTGGCGCTGCTCGCAGGCGCCTGGGCCGGCGGCCAGCGCGGCGTGCTGCTGATGCAATCGAGCGGGGTCGGCAACTGCATCAACATGCTGTCTCTCGTGCAGATCTTCCGCTTGCCGTTCCTCACGCTGGTGACGATGCGCGGCGAATGGGGCGAGTTCAATCCCTGGCAGGTGCCGATGGGCTCGAACACGCAAGGGATTCTCGAATTGTCGGGGATCAAGGTGCTGCGTGCCTCGCGTCCCGACGAGGTGCGCGAAGTCGTCGAGGCCGGCGCGGCGCAGGCCTACAACGCCTGCACGCCAACCGCCGTCCTGCTGTCGCAGCGCCTGATCGGGGCAAAGGTCTTCACCAAATGAGCAAAGCCAATCTCCTCGACCGCCGCGCCGTCGTTTCCGAACTGCTGAGGGATCGCAAGGGCGCCTTCGCGATCGGCGGCCTCGGCGCTTCCACCTATGACATCTCCGCCGCCGGCGACCACGACCGCAACTTCTATCTCTGGGGCGGCATGGGCGGCGCGGTGATGATCGGGCTCGGCCTCGCGTTGGCCCAGCCGACGCTGCCGGTTGTCGTGATCACCGGCGATGGCGAGATGCTGATGGGCATGGGCAGCCTCGCGACAGTCGCGCTACAGCAGCCGAAAAACCTCTCGATCATCGTGCTCGACAACGAGGCCTATGGCGAGACCGGTGGCCAGACCAGCCATACCGGCGGGTCCGCCGACCTCGTAGGTGTTGCCAAGGCCTGCGGAATCGGAGATAGCCGCTCGATTAGCACGATGGCTGAGGTCGAAGCTTTTGCTTCGTCTTTGCAAGACGTTACGGCGGGGCCACGGTTCGCCAGCGCGAAGATCGACGGGGCCAATCTGGAACGCGTGCTGTCAAGCCGCGACGGCACCTACATCGTCAACCGCATCAGAGGGTCGATCGGACACACTCCGATATAAAGTGACTTTCGCGGTGCAATAGAACCTTGACTTTTGGTAAAGTGAGTGATTACTCACGACCCAAATGTCTACCTTACGCATGACGAGTGACTTGCGGCGTCAGTTGATCCTGAGCGCCGCCAAGCGGTGTTTCGCCCGCAACGGCTTTGCCGGCACCACGACAAAGAGCGTGGCGGCCGCGGCTGCCATTTCGGAAGGGCTGCTGTTCAAGCACTTCCCGTCGAAGGCGGCGCTGTACGCCGAAATCCTTGCCGAAGAGTGCGAGGCGGATCCCGATCTCGCGCATCTGCTCGGCCAGGAGCCCTCCACCGCGACGCTGGTCGAACTGGTGCAGGGCATGGTCGGCCACTTCATGCAGCTGCGCGACGCGCCGGACCAGGAAGAGGCGCAACGGATGCGGCTGATGGTGACGAGCCATCTCGACGACGGCGAGTTTGCGCGCCTGCTCTACGACAAGGTCGGCAAGCTGATCGGCCCGACCTTCGCTGCCTCGCTCGAGAGCGCGATCGCCGCCGGCGAGGCGACGCGGATCGGCAACGAGCCGCTCAACCTGTTCTGGTTTGCGCACCATACCGTGCTTATGGGCGCGCTGACGCAGCTGCCTGCGACACCTTGTCTCCCCTATGGGGATGCCGCCGCGGCCGAGCAACAGCTTTGCCAGTTCATTCTTCGCGGCATCGGACTTACCGAAGCCGCAATTTCAACTCATTTGGGCCGCCAGCCGTCGCCGAGCGCAGGACCGTCGGTAACTGCAGAAAGTGCATGACATGAATATTCAGACCGAAAGCCACATCTCGGGGCAACCGCTCAAGGAAAAGCAAGTCAAGCGCCCCGTCCGTCTGGTGCGCTGGTTCATCATCGTGGGACTGTTGCTGGCGCTGCTGGTCGGCGCGCTGGTCGGCTTCAACGCCTTCCGCAGCCACATGATCGCGCAGTTCTTCGCCAACAATAAGCCACCGCCGTCGAACGTCTCGATCGCCGAAGCGAAGACCGAGGTGATTCCGAACCTGCTGACCGCCGTCGGCGATCTCGTCGCCGTGCACCAGGTCAATGTCACGACCGACGTGCCGGGCCGCATCACCGAGATCCATTTCACCGCCGGTAGCCATGTGAAGGCGGGCACGCCGCTGGTGCAGCTATTCGACGCGCCGGAGCAGGGCGACCTCGCCAGCTTCAAGGCGCAGGCGACCGTGGGCGAGCAGCAGCTCGACCGCGCCAAGCAGCTCGCGTCGCGCCAGTTCGGGCCGCAGTCGACCGTCGATACGGCGCAGGCGACCTACGACCAGGCCAAGGCGGGCATCGCCAAGACCGAAGCGCTGATCTCGCAGAAGCTGGTCCGCGCGCCGTTCGAAGGTGATCTCGGCGTTCGCCAGGTCGAAGTCGGCCAGTATCTGACGGCCGGCACGCAGATCGTGTCGCTGACTGATCTCTCCGTGCTGTACGCCAACCTGACCGTGACCGAGAAGCAGAGCTCGCAGATCAAGGTCGGCCAGGCCGTGCGGGTCGCGGTCGATGCCTATCCGGGCCGCACCTTCGAGGGCAAGATCACCACCATCGAGCCGCAGATCGCAACCGAGACCCGCAACATCCGGGTGCAGGCGACGATCCAGAATCCGGAAAGCATCCTCAAGCCCGGCATGTTCGCGACCACCACGATCGTGCTGCCCGAGAAGCCGCCGGTCGTGACCATTCCCGAAACCGCGGTCGACTACACGCTGTACGGCGACTCCGTGTTCCTGATTACCGAGAAGAAGGGTGAGGACGGCAAGACCAGCCTGACCGCGGACCGCACCTTCGTGAAGACGGGCAACCGCGTCGAAGGCCGCGTCCAAATCCTCAAGGGCCTGAAGGCCGGGGACAGGGTCGTGGCCGTCGGCCAGATCAAGCTGCAATCGGGCATGGCTGTTGCGATCTCGAACGATCCGCAGCCGCCGGTTCCGGCCGAGCCGCCGCGCTACTAATCCCGACCATAAAACCCGGAGGGCCGGTTGGCCCTCCGCCACATGTTGCCGCAACCGGCAGACAACACGAATCGAGTTGGCGATGGCCTTCACTGATATTTTCATCAAGCGCCCGGTGCTGTCGGTCGTCGTCAGCCTGCTGATCCTCTTGATCGGCTTGCGCGCGGCGATGGTGCTGCCGATCCGGCAATATCCGAACCTGTCGAATACCGTCGTGACGATCACGACGTCGTATCCCGGCGCGTCGCCCG
The DNA here is from genome assembly GCF_947648125.1 of uncultured Bradyrhizobium sp. Lineage (GTDB taxonomy): Bacteria > Pseudomonadota > Alphaproteobacteria > Rhizobiales > Xanthobacteraceae > Bradyrhizobium. Next base: position 31,287 of record NZ_CANSMR010000009.1, read on the forward strand.
AGCTGATCAACGGCTTCATCACCACGCCGATCGAGCAGGCCGTCGCGTCGGCTGAAGGCGTCGACTACATGACGTCGAACTCGGTGCTCGGCACCTCGACGATCCAGGTCTACGTCAAGCTCAATCACGATCCGAACCAGGCGCTGACCGAAGTGCTCGCCAAGGTCAATTCGGTCAAATATCTGATCCCGAAGGAAGCCTTCGATCCGGTCGTGAGCAAGGCGACCGGCGACACCATCGCCGTGATGTATCTCGGCTTCTCCAGCGAAGAGCTGACCGGATCGGCGATCTCGGACTATCTGACCCGCGTCGTGCAGCCGGTGCTCTCGACCGTCGACGGCGTCGCGTCGGCCGACATTCTGGGCGGCCAGACCTTTGCGATGCGGGTCTGGCTCGATCCGAACCGGATGGCCGGACGCGGCGTGTCACCCAACGACGTTGCAGCTGCGATCGCCGCCAACAACTTCCAGGCGGCCGCCGGCCAGACCAAGGGCTTCTTCATCGTCTCCAACGTCTCGGCCAATACCGACCTTCAGAACATCGATCAGTTCAAGCGAATGATCGTGAAGGCAAAGGATGGCGGCTTCGTGCGCATCGAGGACATCGCCACGGTCGAGCTCGCGGCGCAGTCGACCGACGCCAGCGTCGCCTTCAACGGCGAGCATGCGATCTTCATCGGCATCAAGGCGACGCCGCAGGGCAACCCGCTCACCCTGGTGAAGGGTGTGCGCGCGCTGTTCCCGGACCTCGAGCGCAACCTGCCGCCGTCGATGAAGATGAAAGTGGCCTACGACTCCACCAAGTTCATCCAATCGTCGATCGACGAGGTCGAGAAGACGCTGACTGAAGCGGTCCTGATCGTCGTCGTCGTCATCTTCCTGTTCCTGGCCTCGCTGCGCTCGGTGATCATCCCCGTCGTCACCATTCCGCTGTCGCTGATCGGCGTTTGCATCCTGATGCTGGCCGCGGGCTTCAGCTTCAATCTGCTGACGCTGCTGGCGATGGTGCTGGCGATCGGTCTCGTGGTCGACGACGCCATCGTGGTGGTGGAGAACATCCATCGACATCTCGAGGAGGGCCTGCCACCAGTGCAGGCATCGCTGAAAGGTGCGCGCGAGATCGTCGGCCCGGTCGTCTCGATGACGATCACGCTCGCGGCGGTGTATGCGCCAATCGGCTTCCTCGGCGGCGTCACCGGCACGCTGTTTCGCGAATTCGCCTTCACGCTGGCCGGCTCGGTGATCGTGTCGGGCGTGATCGCGCTGACGCTGTCGCCGATGATGTGCTCGGTGTTCCTCAAGAGCGCGGAAGAGGGGCGCTTCGCCAAGCTGGTCAATCGCGTGTTCGGCGCGCTGACGCGCGCTTATGGCCGCCAGCTCGATCGTTCGCTCGACTACCGCCCGATCACGGCGCTGTTCGCCGTGACCATCCTCGGCCTGGTCGGCTTCCTCTATATGCACATCCAGAAGGAGCTGGCGCCGCAGGAAGACCAGGGCATCGTGTTCGCGGTGACCAAGGCGCCGAAATACGCCAACATCGACTACATCGATTTCTACGGCGACAAGATGGACAAGGAGTTCCAGAAGTTTCCCGAGACCGACCTGCGGTTCATCCTGAACGGCATCACCGGTCCGCAGGGCGGCTTCGCCGGCATGCTGCTCAAGCCGTGGGATGAGCGCAAGCGCTCGGCCCAGACGCTGCAGCCGCTGGTGCAGGCCGAGCTGTCGAAGATCGAAGGCGTCAGCGCGTTCGCGTTCAGCCTGCCGCCGTTGCCCGGCGGACCCGGCGGTCTGCCGGTGCAGATGGTGATCTCTTCGACGGCCGGATTCCAGCAGGTGTTCGACCAGATGAGCAAGCTGAAGGATGCGGCGCGCAAGAGCGGCCTGTTCATCGTCACCGACAGCGACCTCGACTTCAACCAGCCGGTGGTCCGCGTGAAGGTCGATCGCTCCAAGGCGAGCGACCTCGGCATCACCATGCAGTCGATCGGCGGCGCGCTGGCGACGCTGCTCGGCGGCAATTACGTCAACCGCTTCAACCTGGAAGGACGCTCCTATCAGGTGATCCCACAGGTGCCGCGCGCCAGCCGGCTCGCGCCGGAATCGTTCGACAACTACTACGTCCCGACCGCGACCGGGCAGCTGGTGCGGCTGTCGACCGTGGTGACGGTCGAGACCGGCGTCGATCCGAACGCGCTGACCCACTACAACCAGCTCAACTCGTCGACCTTCCAGGCGGTGCCGATGCCCGGCGTCTCGATGGGGCAGGCGGTGGAGTTCCTGCAGGGTGAAGCCAAGAAGCTGCCGTCCGGCTTCAGCTACGACTTCCTGGCCGACTCCCGGCAATACGTCCATGAAGGCAACCAGCTGCTGGTGACCTTCGCGTTCGCCATCATCATCATCTTCCTGGTGCTGGCGGCGCAGTTCGAGAGCCTGCGCGATCCGTTCGTGATCATGATCTCCGTGCCGATGGCGATCGTCGGCGCCTTGATCCCGCTGTTCTTCGGCGTCGCCACCATGAACATCTACACCCAGGTGGGCCTGCTGACGCTGGTCGGACTGATCACAAAGCACGGCATCCTGATGGTGGAGTTCGCCAACGAACTGCAGCTCAAGGAGGGACTGGACCGTCGCTCGGCGATCGAAATGGCGGCCCGGATTCGTCTGCGTCCGATCCTGATGACGACGGCGGCCATGGTCACCGGCCTGCTGCCGCTGCTCACCGCCTCGGGCGCCGGCGCCGCCAGCCGCTTCTCGATCGGGCTCGTCGTCGTCACCGGCATGACGATAGGCACGCTGTTCACGCTGTTCGTGCTGCCGATGGTCTACACGGTGATTGCGACCGACCACCAGGCCGCGGCTCGGTCCGACCGCGCCAAGCAGATCGCCGACTACGAGCTTGAAGGCGGTGGCGGCGCACTGAAACCGACCTGAGCCCTCCAAGCTCATGCTCGCGGAGAAGGCGGCACTGGCGAAAGCCACTGCCGCCTTTTCTTTGTCCCGTGATAGCCTCGTTGACGGCAGCGCTAACCGCGACGGCGCTGCGCTCCCTCTCCCGCTTGCGGGGGAGGGGTGGGGTGGGGGCTCTCTCCACGAGTCGCATCGTGGAGAGAGCCCCCGCCCGCCACGCTGCGCATGGCGGCCTCCCCCGCAAGCGGGAGAGGTGAAGCGGACAAGATCTGGAGGAAACAGGCATGGCGAGCGAATTTGCGGCGGGCAATTACCGGTTCATTCCGGCCGTGTTCCAATATTCAAGCGGTGCGCAGGCGAACGCCGGCTATGAGATCGAGCGGGTGCGCTTCGATCGCCTGGTGCCGCTGGCGGAAGGTTTTGCGCGCATTGCGGCCTACATCAAGGACGCCGGCCGGCCGCTGACCGCGTTCTGCGCCTGCGAACTGCGGTCGCCGGCCGCTTTCACCGAAGACGGCTTCCGCGCTTTCAACCAGCATTACGTCAAGACGCTCGCCGAATGGGGCCTGTTCGACGGCACCATCAATCCGGTGGCGCGCAGCAATGTCTGTCCCGAGATCGATCCGCCGGCCGAGCCGTCGTTCTACGCCTTCTCGTTCACGCGGCCGAGCACGACCACGTCGCCATCCTTCATGATCGCGGGCGGCGCCGAGGCGCGCAGTGGTACTGCCAGCTATCCCGACCGCATCGTTTGCTACCGCGATCTCAGCCCCGGCGCGTGGCGGGAGAAGGTCCGCTTCACCGCCGGCGAGATGGAGCGCCGTCTCGCGGAGTTCAGCTTCGGCTGGCAGGAGACGACCGCGGTGCAGGCCTACACCGTGCACGACATCCATCCCGTGGTCGTCGACGAGCTGGTCCGCCGCGGCGCCACGCGCTCGGGCCTGACCTGGCACTTCTGCCGCCCGCCGGTGGTCGATCTCGAATACGAGATGGATTGCCGAAGGGTGCTGAGGGAAGTGGTGATTTAGCTTCCGCCGTCATTGCGAGGAGTGCACGCGACGCGAGAATGCAAAGCTGTATCCCATCCACAGCCGTCATCGCCCGGCTCGACCGGGCGATCCAGTACGCCGCGGCCCATCGGTTCAATCACCGCCGTCTCTGGAATACTGGATCACCCGCATGCGCGGGTGATGACACCGAGCTAGCTGTTTGACAGTTGAATCGGACGACCAATACTTACCGCGCCTTCGGATCGAGCGCGTCGCGCAGGCCGTCGCCGACCAGGTTGAACGACAGCACGACCAGGAAGATCGCAAGCCCCGGCCAGATCGCCATCCATGGCGCGCTGGTCAGGAAGCGTTGCGCGGCGTTGAGCATACTGCCCCAGGACGGCGCCGGCGGCTGCTGGCCGAGGCCGAGGAAAGAGAGTGCGGCCTCGGCGATGATCGCGGCGGCGATCGAGAGCGTCGCCTGCACCAGCAGCGCCGGCAGGATGTTGGGCAGGATGTGGACCAGCGCGATGCGCCAGCGCGGATTGCCCATGGCGCGCGCCGCCTCGACATAATCCTCGACCTTGACGCTCATCACCTGGCCGCGGGTCAGGCGGATGAAGATCGGGGTCGCCGAGACGCCGATCGCGATCATCGCGTTGCCGAGGCTCGGCCCGAGAAAGGCCGCGAGCGCGATCGCCAGGATCAGGAACGGGCAGGCCAGCATCGCGTCGGTGATGCGGCTGATCAGCGCGTCGATGAAGCCGCCGCGATAGCCGGCGAGCAGCCCGAGCGGCACGCCGATCGCAAGCGCGATGCCGACCGAGATCACGCCGGCAAGCAGTGAGGCGCGGGCGCCGTACACGACGCGGGCGAGCACGTCGCGGCCGAGTTCATCGGTGCCGAACCAGTGCTGCATCGACGGCGCCTTGCGCACCAGCGACCAGCTCGTCGCGATCGGGTCATACGGCACGATCAGCGGTGCGAAGACGGCGAGCAGAACAAAGAGCGCGATCACGACGAGGCCGAGCACGGCACCCTTGCGCCGGATCAGCCGCCGCCAGGCGCGCCGTGCCGGGCTTTCCAGCGTCTCGGCGGCGGCAAGCGAAGCTGATGTGCTGAGTGCAGCGTCGGTCATCCGATCAGCCTCTGAGCCGCGGGTTGACCAGGATGTAGGCGATGTCGGCGATCAGGTTGAGCATGATGTAGATCGTCGCCGTCGTCAGCACCACGCCCTGCACGACGGCATAGTCGCGGTTGAACACGGCATCGACGATCAGCTTGCCAAAGCCCGGGATCGAGAAAATCTGCTCGGTGAGAACCGCACCCGACAGCAGCGTGCCGAGCTCGAGCGCCCCGAGCGTGATGATCGGCGTCAGCGCGTTGCGCATCGCATGCTTGAGGATCACCGTGCGCTCGGACAGGCCCTTGGCGCGCGCGGTGCGGACATAGTCGCTCTCGAGCACCTGCAGCATGGCGCTTCTTGTGTGCCGCATCAGGATCGCCGCGATCGCGTTGCCGAGCACGAAGGCCGGCATGATGGTGGCGGCAAGGCTGGCCCGCCAGTTCTCGGTCAGCGGCACATAGCCGGAGGCCGGCAGCCAGCCGAGTTCAATGGAGAACAGGAAGATCAGCATGATGCCGAGCCAGAAGTTCGGCGTCGAGATGCCCCATAGCGCGAACAAATTGGCGCCGTAATCCCAGGCGGTGCCCTTCTTCACCGCCGAGACGATGCCGGCGGGAATCCCGATCAGGAAGGCGATCACGATCGCCATCGCCGCAAGCTGCAGCGTCACCGGCAGCTTCTGCGCGATCAGCTCCAGCACCGGCATCTTGTTGCGCAGGGACTCGCCGAAATCGCCCGACAGCACGCCCTTGATCCAGTAGACATATTGCACCGGGATCGGTTGATCGAGATGGTATTGCGCGCGGATCTGCGCGATCACCGCCGGGTCGCGCTCCTCGCCGGCCATCACCAGCGCCGGATCGCCCGGAAGCAAATGCTGCAGCGAGAAGATCAGCACGGAGACGAAGAACAGCGTCGGGACGATCTGGACCAGCCGCTTGGCGAGGAAGTTCAGCATGGCGGTGCTCGTGTCCCGGACGTCGGCGCGGTCATTTCAGCTTCAGCCCGACCACGCGCACCAGGCCATCGGGCATCTGCTTGTAGCCGTCGAGCTTGGTGGTGTGCGCGATGATGATGCGGCGATGATAGATATAGAGGATGGCCTCGTCCTCGAGCTCGAGCTTTGTCAGTTTGGCGTAAATCGCCTTGCGCTGCGCCATGTCGGTGGCGAGGCGGGCATCGTCGAGCGCCTTGTCGGCCTCGGGATTGGCCCAGGCGCTGTAGTTTTGCGGCGCGTCCTTGTGCAGGAAGACATAGGAGTTACCGTCCGGATCGATGCGGCCGCTCCAGGCCAGCATATAAGCCTGGTATTCGCCTGACTCGGCCTGCTTCAGCGAGGTCGCGAATTCGGTGACCCGGATCTTCATGTCGAAGCCGGCTTCCGCGGCCATCGATTGGACGACCTGCGCGGTGGCCTCGGTCTCCGGGCCCTTCGGCACCATGAAATCGACGCTGACCGGCGGCGTGACGCCGGCCTCCTTCAACAGCGCCTTGGCCTTCGCGACATCGCGCGGACGGATCGGAAAGTCCTTCTGGTAGTACGGATGGTCCGGGCTCAGCCACTGGTTTCCGGGCTTGAACTCGCCGTTGAATACGACCTGGTTGATCGCCTCGCGGTCGATCGCAAGATCCAGCGCCTGCCGGACCTTGGCGGATTGGCTCAAGGGGCCCTTGGCCTTGTCCTTGCCGATGTTGAGCGTGATGCCCTGATAGCCGAGCTCGATCGCGCTCGACACCTTCAGGCGCGAATCCGCGCGCACGTCCTTGAGGTCGGTCGCCAGCACGCGCTCGATCAGGTCGAGCCCGCCCGATTTCAGATTGGCGAGCCGCACGGTGGAATCGACGATCGGCAGGTAGACGATGCGATCGATGAAGACGTTGTCCTTGTTCCAGTAGTCGGCGAATTTCTCCAGCACGATGCGGTCCTGCTGCACGCGCTCGACGAATTTAAAGGGGCCGGCGCAGACCGGATGCAGGCCGAACTTGTCGCCGGCAGCCTTGGCGGCCTTGGGCGACACCATCATGCCGGCGCGGTCGGTGAGCTGCGCGATCAGGGGCGAGAACGGTGTCTTGAGCACCAGCTTGATGGTCAGGGGATCGACGACGTCGATGTGATCGATGCTGGCAAGCTCCGGCTTGCGGAACGAGCCGGGTAGGGTCAGATGCCGCTCCAGCGAGAATTTGGCAGCCTCGGCATCGAGCGGCTCGCCGTCCTGGAACTTGACGCCGGGCCGGAGCTTGATCGTGACCTCCTTGCCGTCGGCGGAGGTCTCCTGCGACAGCGCGAGCTGCGGCACGATGTTGAGTTTCTCGTCGATGTCGAACAGCTTGTCGCAGAGCGCGGCGAACACGATGCGGCCGACATAGGTCCGCGCCATGGTCGGATCGAGCACGTCGGGGTCCTCGGCAAGCCCGATCCGCAGCGTGGTCTGGGCCTCGGCCTGGATTTGGGCGCTTGCCGCCAGCGACAGCAGCAGGGTGGCGGCAGCGGCCGCCAAACGAAACATCCTCATCGCGCAACTCCCCATGTCATGCCTGCGGCGCCGTCCCGAAATGACCAACCCCGCTGCGCCCGGTCCCTTCCGTGCCGCCGCTGAAGGCCGCGACCAGTTTTTCGAGTACCGGCGAGAAGCCGCCATCGGAGGGAACGATGTTCGCTGCAGCCGGCAGTTCTGCCGTGCGGTGACAGGCCGTGGCGTGGCCCGTGCCGTCCGCCAGCAATTGTGGACTCTCGCTGCGGCAGCGCGCGATCACATAGGGACAGCGGGTATGGAAACGGCAGCCGGAGGGTAGATTGAGCGCGCTCGGCAGCTCGCCCTCCAGCACGATGCGGCTGCGCCTGGCGCGCGGCTTCGGCACCGGGATCGCCGACAGCAATGCGCGGCTGTAGGGATGGCGCGGAGCGGCGAACAGTGCCTGCGCCTCCGCCGTCTCGACGATGGTGCCGAGATTCATCACGGCGACACGGTCGGCGATGTGTTTGACGACGGCGAGATCGTGCGAGACGAAGATGTAGGCGAGCTTCAGGCGATCCTGCAGGTCGCGCAGCAAATTCAGGATCTGGGAGCGGATCGAGACATCGAGCGCCGACACCGGCTCGTCGCAGATGATCAGCTTCGGCTCGACCGCGAGCGCGCGGGCAATCGCGATGCGCTGGCGCTGGCCGCCGGAGAACTCATGGGGATAGCGGCGCGCGAAGCGCGGCTCGAGCCCGACCAGGCGCAACAGCTCCTCGACCCGCGCGCGGCGGTCCGCGGCCGGGACGAGATTGTGCAGCGCCAGCGGCTCGGTCAGGATCTGGCTCACCGTCATGCGCGGGTTGAGCGAAGCGTAGGGGTCCTGGAAGATCAGCTGCGCGTCGCGGCGGAACGCGCGCAATTGCTCGGCATTGAGCGCGCCGAGGTCGCGGCCCTCGAAATGAATACGTCCGGCGTCCGGCTCGATCAGCCGCAGCACCAGGCGGCTAACGGTTGATTTGCCGCAGCCGGATTCGCCGACCAGCGCCAGCGTCTTGCCGGCCTCGACCGTGAAGCTGACGCCGTCGACCGCCTTCACATAGGCGGTCGGCCGGCCGAACACCGAGCGCTCGGCGACGAAATGCTTCACCAGCCCTTCGACCTCGAGCAGCGCAGTCATTGGCGTGGCATCCGGCTGTCGTGTCCCGGGCGCAGTGCAACGCGAAGTGTTGCACTGCTGAACCGGGACCCATGTCGGCCATCGGATGCAGCGGGCCCCGGTTCAGCGGTGGACCACTGCGCTGCGCTTGTGCTGCACCGCGCCCGGGGCACGAGAAGGGTGAGTGTGGCGACGGTCATGACACGAGCCGCTCCAGGGGCGCGCGGATGCAGCGCGAGGCGTGGGTTGCGCTCAGCAGCGCGAGCGGCGGCGGCGACCGGGTGCAGGCATCTTCCACGAACGGACAGCGCGCGGCAAAGCGGCAGCCCGCAGGCGGGTTCGCCATGTTCGGCACCATGCCCTCGATGGTGGCGAGATGGCTGGTGCGGCGGTCGAGCCGCGGGATCGAGCCGAGCAGGCCGACCGTGTAGGGATGCTGCGGATTGGCAAACAGCTCGTCGACCGGTGCGCGCTCGACGATCTCGCCGGCATACATCACCGCGACCTCGTCGCAGACCTCGGCGACGACGCCGAGATCGTGGGTGATCAGGATGATAGCCGCTCCGCTCGCGGCCTTCAGCTCACGCATCAAATCCAGGATCTGCGCCTGCAGCGTGACGTCGAGCGCGGTGGTCGGCTCGTCGGCGATCAAAAGCTGCGGATCGCAGGCCAGCGCCATCGCGATCATCACGCGCTGGCGCATGCCGCCGGAGAGCTTGTGCGGATATTCGTCGATGCGTTTCTCGGGCGAGGGAATATGCACGCGGCGCAGCAGCTCGATGGTCCGCTCGCGTGCCGCGCGCCGGGAGCCGCCGCGGTGGCGCAAGATCGTCTCGGTGATCTGGTCGCCGATCGTGAAGCTCGGGTTGAGCGAGGTCATCGGCTCCTGAAAGATCATCGCGAGGCGATTGCCGCGCAGGTCGCGCAGGGTCGCGTCCGGCACGTCGAGCAGGTCGAAGCCGTCGAAGCGGATCGCGCCGGAAACCGCAGCGGACTGCTTCGGCAACAGCCCCATGATCGCGAGCGAGGTGACGCTCTTGCCGCAGCCGGATTCGCCGACCAGGCCGAGCGTGGCGCCGTTGGCAACCGAAAGGTCGACGCTGTCGACGGCATGCGTCGTGCGGCCGTCGTCGCCGTGGAAGGTGACGCGCAGGCCCTCGATCTCGATCAGCGGGCCGGCGGTCATTCGCGGCTCTTGGCTGCCGCTGCGATGCCGGCCTCGATCATGGCGCGGTCGCTGGTTCCGGCCGGATTGTCGCGGGTCGGCATGAAGGTCCGGAACGGCACCCAGTGCTCGCGGCTGACCGCTTCCAGCCGTTCCAGCTCGCGCAAGGGATCGGCGTGGTCGTCGACCCGCAGGTCGAGCAACGGCCATTGCTCGGTGCCGTGGATCAGGAGGGCCGCCGATTGCTTGCCGCGCTTGTCGCCGCCGGCCGCCTCGCCGGCGAACATCGCCTTGATCAGCCGCTCCGCGAACGGCAGCTTCTCGTTCGCGGCATAGACGCGCGCGGTCTCGTCGAGCACGGCAGGCCCGGCCAGCATGTTGCCGGCAATCGAGAAGCCGTCGCCGGCGATATGGCCGAACCAGTCGATGCAATCCTTGCCGGAATGCGCGGCGATGCGGCCCCTGGCGTCCATGACATGGACCTGCCGGCTCTCGCGGCCGCCGTCGGGCGCGAGCAGCGCTGCGATCGTCTCATGCGGGCTGTTGCCGTCGCGCAGCAGCGCGAGGCCATCGATGCCGTAATAGGGATTGACCAGCGCCTGCGTCGCAATGGCGCCGATGTCAGGTGCAATGTGCGGCACAAGGGCGCCGACCGCGAAGAACCGCGTCGCGACGGCGATGCCGAGCTGGCCGGTGGCGCTGTCGCGGGCGATGATCGACCAGGTCATCCCAAACCTCTAGCGGCCCGCGGCGTAACCCTGCATGCCGCGCGGGTTGGCGGCGGCGCGGCGGCGGGGGCCGACCTTCGAGGCCGCGGTGAGGCGGCCTTCCGACCAATCCGGGCCAATCTCCACCACATGGCCGCGGCGTTTCAATTCGTCGATGGTCGATTTCGGCACCCGATTTTCCAGCACCAGCACGCCGGGACGCGAGGTGCGCGGCCAGAACGAGATCGGGAAATGCTCAGAGTGCCAGGCCGGCGCGTCGATCGCTTCCTGCAAATTCAGGTTGGCGTGGACGTGGCGCAGGAAGAATTGCGTGATCCACTGATCCTGCTGGTCGCCGCCCGGCGAGCCCCAGGAGAGATACGGCTCGCCGTCGCGCAGCGCCATGGTCGGCGACAGCGTGGTGCGCGGCCGCTTGCCCGGCGCCAGCGAGGCAGGGTGGTTCTCCTCCAGCCAGAACATCTGGGCGCGGCTGCCGAGGCAGAAGCCGATCTCGGGAATCACCGGCGAGGATTGCAGCCAGCCGCCGGACGGCGTCGCCGAGATCATGTTGCCGGCCTTGTCGATGATGTCGAAATGCACGGTGTCGCCGCGCACCTCGCCGAACCGGCCGACCGTCGGTTCGCCCGCGCCCATGGCGCCGACCGCTTCGCGGTGCCCTTCGGCGTGGCGCAGCTTCACGACGCCGCCGAAACCTGCGACCGAGCCGGGACGGAAATCGAGCGAAGCCTTGTCTTTCGAGATCAGCTTGCGCCGTTCGTTGTTGTAGGCATCGGACAGCAGCGTCTCGATCGGGATGTCGGTGAACTTGGGATCGCCGTAGAACGTCTCGCGATCGGCATAGGCAAGCTTGGCGGCCTCGATCTGCAAATGGATGAAGTCGGGGCCTGCGGGATCGAGCCCGTCGAGCTCAAAACCCTTCAGCAGCGCGAGCTGCTGCAGCATCACCGGACCCTGGCTCCAGACGCCGCACTTCTGCACGGTGTAGCGGCCGTAATCGTAGGTCAGCGGCGCCTCGATGGTCGGCTGCCAGCGCGCCATATCGTCGGCCGAGAGCACGCCGCGATGCGGCGAGCCGGAGACGTCCATTACCTCCTGGGTGCGGCAGAATCTGTCGATCGCCTCGGCGACGAAGCCCTTCGACCAGGCCTGCCGCGCGCGCTCGATCTGCGCGACGCGGTCGCCGCCTGCGCTCTCCGCCTCGGTCAGAATGCGTGCGTAAGTCTCGGCGAGCTTCTTGTTGGTGAACATGGTGCCGGGTTTCGGCACCTCGCCATCAGGCAGATAGACCTCGGCCGACGTGGTCCAGTATTTCCGGAACAGCTGCTCGACGGTCTTGATGGTGGCGGAGGCGCGCTCGACCAGCGGATGGCCGTTGCGGGCATAGGCGATCGCGGGCTCCAGCACGTCGCGCAGCCTCAATGTGCCGTAGTCGCGCAGCAGCAGCATCCAGGTTTCGAACGTGCCGGGTACGCAGGCCGCGAGCAGGCCGGTGCCGGGCACCATTTCGAGGCCCTCGCTGCGGTAATGCGCGATCGTCGCCTTGGCCGGCGCCGGTCCCTGGCCGCAGATCACTTCGGTCTTGCCGCGCTTGACGTCGTGCACGATGAGCGGGACGTCGCCGCCGGGGCCGTTCAGATGCGGCTCGACCACCTGCAACGTGAACGCCGCCGCAACGCCGGCGTCGAAGGCGTTGCCGCCTTTCTCCAACGCCGCCATGCCGACCGCGGTCGCGATCCAGTGGGTCGAGGTGACGACACCGAAGGTGCCTTCGATCTCGGGCCTTGTGGTGAACGGATCGGGGTTGACGTTGCTCATGGGGCTGCGCTTCCGGCTAGGTCTCTCAACTGGTCTCTTGGCGCGCGCACTTGATCACAGGCCGGCTGGCATGCCAACCGCTTGGTGGACATGGCCGCTCTCATCCGCGTGATCATGCCGGAACGGCGGCGGCAGGGCTGTTGACGGCGTGGCAGGCGACGCCGTCGATCAGTTCCGGCGCCTTCTCGCGGCAGAGATCGAAGGCGAGGGGACAGCGCGGGTTGAACGCGCAGCCGCGCGGCGGATCGATCGGGTTGGGAATTTCGCCCTTGACCGGGATGCGCTGGCGGCCGGACATCGCAAGGTCCGGAACCGCGCCGAGCAGCATCTTGGTGTAGGGCATCCGCGGATTCTCGAACAGCTTCCGGCCCTCGGCGATCTCGACGATGCGGCCGAGATACATCACGCCGATCCGGCTCGCCATGTGGCGGACAACCGCGAGATTGTGGCCGATGAAGAGATAGGTCAGGCCGAACTTGTCCTGCAGATCGCGCATCAGATTGAGGATCTGCGCCTGGACCGAGACGTCGAGCGCCGAGGTCGGCTCGTCGCAGACGATGAACTCGGCTTCGGACGCCAGTGCGCGGGCGATCGCGATGCGCTGGCGCTGCCCGCCGGAAAATTCGTGCGGGAACTTTTGGCCGTCGTCGGGGTGCAGGCCGACCAGCGAGAGCAATTCACCGACCCGGGCCTTGATGTCGCGTTCGCCCTGGATCAGGTCGAAGGCGCGGATCGGCTCGGCCACGATGGCAGCGACCCGGTAGCGCGGATTGAGGCTGGCATAGGGGTCCTGGAAAATCATCTGGATGCGCCGGCGTAGCCGGCGGCGCGCCTGGCCCTGCCGCGGATCGGTCATCGAGACGCCGTCGATGACGACTTCGCCCGAACTCGGCGGCAGCAGGCCCACGACCATGCGCGCAACCGTGGTCTTGCCGGAGCCGGATTCGCCGACCAGCGCAAACGTCTCGCCGCGCTTGATGTCGAAGCTGACGCCGTCGACGGCTTTCAGGTATTCGAGATGGCCGCCCTCGATCACGCGATTGAGCCACGGTTTCGAGACGTCGAAGACGCGGCGCAGGTTCCTGACCTCGATCAATGTCCCGCTCATGCCGCCGTCTCCTTCGCCGGCTCGAACAGATGGCAGGCGACGGATTGGCTGCCCTGCCGGATCGGCTCGGGGCGTTCGACGCGGCAGCGATCGAAGACAAATGCGCAGCGCGGATTGAACGGGCAGCCTTGCGGGATCGCCGACAGCCGCGGCATCGAGCCCGGGATCTGCACCAGGCGCTTGTCCTCGCCGGCGAGCGTCGGGATGGCGCCCATCAACCCCCTGGCGTAGGGATGCAGCGGATTGCGTACCACTTCCTGCACCGGGCCGATCTCGGCGATGCGGCCGGAATACATCACCGCGACGCGGTCGCAGGTCTCGGCGATCACGCCCATGTCATGGGTCACCAGCATCACGGCGGTGCCGTGGTCGCGGCCGAGCCGCTTGATCAGCGCGATGATCTGCGCCTGCACCGAGACGTCGAGCGCGGTGGTCGGCTCGTCGGCGATGATCAGCTCGGGCTCGGCGCAGATCGCAAGCGCAATGACGACGCGCTGGCGCATGCCGCCGGAGAATTCATGCGGGTAGCCGTCGATGCGCTTCTCCGGCGCGGGGATGCCGACCTCGGCCAGAAGATCGATGGCGCGCCGGCGCGCGGCGCTTTCGCTCAGATTGGTGTGGGTACGAATGGTCTCGATGATCTGGTCGCCGATCCGGTAGAGCGGATTGAGGCTGGTCAGCGGATCCTGGAAGATCATGCCGATCCGCTTGCCCCTGACGCGGCGGATTTCTTCGGGCGGAAGATGGTCGATCCGGGTGCCCGACAGCTCGATCTCACCGCCACAGATGCGGCCGGGCGGATCAATCAGCCCGATTACTGCGAGGCCGGTGACCGATTTGCCGGCGCCGGACTCGCCGACCACGCCGAGCACCTCGCCCTTGGCGATGTCGAACGACACGCCGTTGATGGCGCGCAACGTCGCGCGGCGGGTGACGAATTCCACCTCGAGATTACGCACGGAAAGAACAGGCTGGGTCATCGGAGCTTTGGGTTGAGCGCGTCGCGCAGCCAGTCGCCGAGCAGGTTGATGGAGAGGATCAGGCCGGCAAGGGCAATGCCCGGGAAGGCGACGATCCACCATTCGCCGGCGAACAGATAGTTGTTGCCGATCCGGATCAGGGTGCCCAGCGAGGGCATGGTGTCGGGCATGCCGGCGCCGAGGAACGACAGCGTCGCCTCGGTAATGATCGCGAGCGCGAGGTTGATGGTGGCGATGACGAGGATCGGGCCCATCGTGTTCGGCAGCACGTGCCGCAGCATGATCGTCGGTGCCGGCAGGCCGATCAACTGCGCCGCCGCCACATAATCCTTGTTCTTCTCGACCATCACCGAGCCGCGCACGGTGCGGGCATATTGCACCCAGAAACTGAGGCCGATCGCGATGATCAGCACGCCGAGCGTGCTCATCTCGTCGAGCCGGTTGCCGAGCAGTGATTTGGCGACGCCGTTGACCAGGAGCGCGATCAGGATCGCCGGGAAGGTGAGCTGGACGTCGGCGATCCGCATGATCACGCTGTCGACCACGCCGCCGAAATAACCGGCAACCAGCCCGAGGGCGATCCCGAGCGCGCCGGCGAACACCACGCCGGCAACGCCGACCGCAAGCGAGATGCGCAGGCCGTAGAGGATCGCCGAGAGCACGTCGCGGCCCTGCTCGTCGGTGCCGAGCAGGAACGGGCTCTGGCCGTCGGCGGTCCACAGCGGCGCGATCCGCGAGTTGATCAGCTGCAGCTGCGCCGGATCGAACGGGTTCTGCACCGCAAGCCATGACGCAGAATCGCCAGCGCAAAGAACAACAGCGTGATCACGGCAGCGACCATCGTCAGCCTGGAACGGCGGAACGAATAGAGGATGTCGCTGTCGAGCGCGCGCCTGAACCAGCCGGCCGGTGCCTGCGGGTGATTGTCGGAGCGATGGGGGACGACGGCGTCGGACATCGGTCAGCCCCTCACGCCGCGCGGCCGACGGTCGACCGCAAGCGCGGATCGACCACGGTGTAGAGGATGTCGACCACGAGATTGATGGTGACGAAGATCAGCGAGACCATCAACAGATACGCGGCCATGATCGGGATATCGACGTTTTGCACGGCCTGCACGAACAGAAGTCCCATGCCCGGCCATTGGAACACGGTTTCGGTGATGATCGAGAAGGCAATAACCGAGCCAAACTGCAGGCCGGCGACGGTGATCACCGGAACCAGGGTGTTCTTCAGCGCATGGCCGAAATGGATCGCGCGCGTGGTCAGCCCGCGGGCGCGGGCGAAGCGGATATAGTCGGTCCGCAACACCTCCAGCATTTCGGCGCGCACCAGCCGCATGATCAGGGTCATCTGGAACAGTCCGAGCGTGATCGCCGGCATGATCAGCGCCTTCAGGCCGGAGACGGTGAGCAGCCCGGTGCTCCACCAGCCGAGCTTGACCACCTCGCCGCGGCCGAAGGAGGGCAGCCAGCCCAAGGTCACCGCGAACAGATAGATCAGGAGGATGCCGATCAGGAAGGTCGGCAGCGAAATGCCGATCAGCGATACCGCCTGGAATAACTTGGCGAGCACGGTGTCGCGGCGCAGCGCCGAATAGACCCCCATCAGGATGCCGGCGATCATGGCGAACAGCGTGGCGCAGATCGCAAGCTCCAGCGTCGCCGGCAGCCGTTCCGCCAGCAGCGAAGAGACCGGCAGGCGGAACTGGTAGGACACGCCGAACTTGAACTGCAGCGCATTGATGAAGTAGCGGCCGAACTGCACCAGCACGGGATCGTCAAGGCCGAGCGACTGCCGGATTTCCGCGCGTTGCGCGGCCGAGGTGTCGATCGAGACGATCTGGTTGACCGGATCGCCGGCGAAGCGGAACATCGCGAACGCGATGATGCCCACGGCGAGCATCACGCCGATCGCCTGCAGGAAGCGGCGAAGAGTGAAAGCGAGCATCTCTACCTTTCACTGCTTTTGACATCCGGCGCGCGCGGCTTTGCGCGGCCGAAAACCGAGAGGTCCCGGAAGCCTGCGCTTCCGGGACCCAATTCGCTGCAACCACTATTCACCTTGCTTGGTCGCCCAGTAGAGCAGCACCTGGTTGTCCGCGCGCTGGGTCAGTTTGACCTTCTTCGACACGCCCCACACCAGCGGTTGCTGATGCAGCGGAATGTAGCCGTAATCCTTGATGACGATCTCGTAGGCTTGCTTGATCAACTGGTCGCGCTTGGCCGTGTCGCTCTCGACCAGGACCTTGTCGGTGAGCGCGTCGACTTCCTTGTTGCAATAGCCGCCGAGATTGGCCTCGCCCCGGGTCGAATCCTTCGGGTCGTCGCGGCAGCCGAGGATGTCGTGCAGCACGTTGTGCGAGTCGGAAGTCGCGGGCGTCCAGCCGAGCATGAAGAACGAGGTCTGGTAACCGCCGGGCTTTAGCACCTTGCCGAAATACTGCGCCTTCGGTTGCGCCAGCAGGTTCACCTTGACGCCGATGCGGGCCAGCATGCCGACCACGGCCTGGCAGATTGCGGCGTCGTTGACGTAGCGGTCGTTCGGGCAATCCATCGTGACTTCGAAGCCGTTCGGATAGCCGGCCTCGGCCAGCAGCTTCCTGGCGCCATCGGGATCGAGCTTCGGCCGGGTGAACTCCTTCGACAGCGGATAGAGCTCGGGCGCGATCATCAGGGTCGAGGGCGTCGACATGCCGCGCATGACGCGGGTCTTGATCAGGTCGACGTCGATCGTCTTGTAGAAGGCTTCGCGGACCTTGATGTCCTTGAACGGATTCTTGCCCTTGACGTTGGAATACAGCAGCTCGTCGCGCGCCATATCCATGCCGATGAAGATGGTGCGGATCTCCGGCGCGGTCATGACGGTGGCGACGCCGCTGGAATTGACGCGCTGGATGTCCTGCAGCGGAACCGGTTCGATGACATCGACCTCGCCCGAGAGCAGCGCGGCAACACGGGTGGCGTCGGAGCCGATCGGGGTAAAGATGATCTCCTTGAGATTATGCTCGGGCTTGCGCCAATAGCCCGGAAACGCCTTGAACACGGTCTTCACGCCGGGCTGATGGCTCTCGATCGTGAAGGGGCCGGTGCCGTTCTCGTGCAGCGCCGCGTAGCTCGGCGTGGTCGCGGAGGCCGGCGTCGGTGCAACCGAGTTGTTCTCCTCGCACCACTTCTTGTCCATGATGTACCAGCTATCCCATTGCGAGGTCAGGATGGGATTGGGCGAGTCCAGCGTCACGTCGACCGTGTAATCGTCGACCTTGGTGAATTTGGCGTCGGCCGGGACGTTGCTGAGGAAGTTGGAGCCCTTGGCGCGGACGCGATCGGCGGAGAACAGCACGTCGTCGGCGGTGAAGGGGTCGCCGTTGTGGAATTTCACGCCCTTTCGCAGATGGAAGCGCCATTTGGTCGGGCTCACGGTCTCCCAGCTTTCCGCCAGTGCCGGGATGATCTTGAGGTCCTTGTCGCGCGCGGTGAGGCCTTCGTAGACGTGCGCGTGGTGCGCGATCGTCGTGGTTTCCTTCAGGGTGTACGGATCCAGCGACTTCAGCTCGCCCTGATTGGCATATTTCAGCGTCTGGGCCGATGCCGGCAAGGCAAAGGCAACCAGCGCGACGGCAGTCGCCGCAAACAAACTCCAACGTACCGACATGTGATCCCGCGTCCCCGTTTTTGTCCGCCGGCTGCTTTGTCCGGCTGGTATTATTGATGCATGTTGCCAGAGTTTACCGGCCGCGCAAGCGCGATTTCCCAAAGGGTTAATCGGTTCGCGCGGGTGCAGCGCAATGAATGCGATATGAGAGTAGGGGCCTGGTGCGGGCGCGTGACATTCGACTTTCGGAGTGCCGCTTGCCGGTCGCCGGAATGATCGCCGCCGAGCCCGGCTGATGCCGGCCGCTCCAAACGGTTTGGAGCCGTCGTTCCAAACGGTTTGGTTGACCATAACGGATGATTGAGGCCGACTGTACATCGGGGCAGGTACGGCTCGCTTGCGTGACCGACCCCGTCCCGGCGATACTGAGGCGGGCCAGGCGCATTTGAGGAGGCGGATATGAAGGTCAACGTCGAGATAGATTGTACGCCCCTTGAAGCGCGGCAGTTCTTCGGCCTGCCGGACGTGGCACCGATGCAGAACGCGGTGATGGACAGGCTGCAGCAGCAGATGCTGTCGAACATCGAGAAGGTTTCGCCGGAAGCGTTGATGCAAAGCTGGTTCACCTTCGATCCCAAGCTCGCCGAGCGCTTCCAGGACATGTTCGTGACGATGGCCGGCCTCGGCGGCATGGGCAAGAAGGACAAGAAATAGTGGCGGCCGCGAAAGGGAGCGTTGATGCGACCGAACGCCGATTGCGCCCACCCAGCCTGTTTCTGATGCTGGCCGAAGCGCGGGGCGTGCTCGAGCTGAATTCGAGCCTGCTGCTGTCGCCGCTGCTGATGCAGGCGCCGAAGGGCGACGGCCATCCGGTGCTGGCGCTGCCCGGCTTCCTCGCCAGCGACCTGTCGATGGCGCCGATGCGGCGCTATCTGAAGGAGCTGGGCTATGACGCCTACGCCTGGAACATGGGCCGAAATTTCGGCGGGATCTCCAGCAGGCGGGCTGCGCTGCGCGACCTGCTGAAGCGGGTCCATGAGGCGTCGGGACGCAAGGTCTCGATCATCGGCTGGAGCCTCGGCGGCGTCTATGCGCGCGACCTGGCGTCGCAGATGCCGGAGCTGGTGCGCTCCATCATCACGCTGGGCAGCCCGTTCGCCGACGACATCCGCGCCACCAACGCGACCCGGCTGTACGAGCTGCTGTCCGGCGAGGGGGTGGACGATATCCCCGAGATTCGCGCGGCGATCGCCGGCGACATGCCGGTGCCGGCAACCTCGATCTATTCCCGCACCGACGGCATCGTGAACTGGCGGACCTCGCGGGTGCGGCCGTCGGCGACCGCCGAGAACATCGAGGTGCATTTCGCCAGCCATCTCGGCCTCGGCGTCAACCCCGCGGCGCTGTGGGCGATCGCGGACCGGCTGGCGCAGCCCGAAGGGGAGTTCCGGCATTTTGACCGCTCGGGCCCCTTTGCCATTGCCTATGGACCGGCAGAACAGGCACTATCCTAACCGAACGACGAGAAGCGCCGCCAAGGCGCCCGCGTGAATTTGCTCTCGGGAGGAGATCATGAGCGACGCCAAAAAGCTGTCCTCGCTGGACGCATCGTTTCTGTATCTGGAAACGCCGGAAATGCCGATGCATGTCGGCAGCATGGCGATCTTCCGGCTGCCCGACGGCTACAAGGGTGACTTCTTCGAGGAGTTCAAGGCGATGATCGCCTCGCGGCTGCACGTCGCGCCGATCCTCAAGGCGCGGCTGCAGAAGGCGCCGCTCGACATCGATCACCCGTCCTGGGTCGAGGACGATCAGTTCGACATCGACCGCCACATCTTCCGCGCCAGCCTGCCCGCACCGCACGATCGCGCCACGCTGGAGCGTATCGTCGGCTGGATGCATGCCAAGCTGTTGAACCGCGCCCGTCCGCTCTGGGAGTTCTACGTCTTCGAGGGCATGAAGGACAACGAGATCGGGCTCTATTCCAAGATGCACCACGCCTGCATCGACGGCGGCGCCGGCGCGGCGCTGACCAGCATGATCTACGACCTGACGCCGGTGCCGCGGCAGATCGATCCGCCGGGCGCCAAGAAGGTCGCGCAGGAGCCGCGTGACATCGCGGCCAATTTGATCGACGCCTATCAGCAGCTCTGGACCCAGCCGTTCGAAGCGGCGGCGGCCGCGCAAAAGAGCCTGGAGCTGCCGCGCTCCGGCAAGAGCGACCTCGGCTCGATCCTGTTCGACAATGCCATGTTCCAGATCGAGAGCGCGGTGAAGTTCGCCGGCTCGATGCCGACCGTGCTCAAGAGCCTGTCCGACGTCGTCGCCAAGGTCGCCGATCCGAGGTCGCGCGAGAGTCTGCAGGCGATGTCCTCGCCGCCGACCATCCTCAACAAGGCGATCTCGTCGGAGCGCAGCTTTGCCGGCACCTCGATCTCGCTGTCGCGCGCCAAGGCGCTGGCGAAAGCATCGGGCGGCAAGCTCAACGACGTCGTGCTGGCGCTCGCCTCGGGCGTGGTGCGGCGCTATCTGATCAGCCAGGGCGCGCTGCCGAACAAGTCGCTGACGGCCGGCGTGCCGATCTCGCTGCGCGAGGAAGGCAACGCCGAATCCAACAACCAGGTGTTCGGCATGATCTGCTCGATCGCGACCGACGTCGAGGATCCGAAGAAGCGGCTGGAAACCATCATCGCGCAGTCCACCAAGTCCAAGGAGATGTCGCATCCGCTGCGCGCCCTGGTGCCGCAGGTTTCCAACATCTCGCTGCTCGGTGCGCCGATCCTGGTGCAGATCATGGCGCTGCTCTACAGCCGATCTGATCTGTCCAATGTGCTGCCGCCGGCGACCAACATCACGGTGTCGAACGTGCCGGGCCCGCGGCAGACGCTGTACGCGGCCGGCGCGGAGCTGTTGCACATCTTCCCGGTCTCGATCTCGACCCACGGGATCGCGCTCAACATCACCGTGCAGAGCTATCGCGATCAGCTTGATTTCGGCTTCATCGTCGGCGCCAACATCATCCCCCATGTGCAGGTGATGTGCGGCATGCTGCCGCTCGAATTCGATGCACTCGAGGCGGCGTTCGCGCCCCCGCCTGCCGACATCAAAGGCGCGGCCGAATAGGAATCCTGTCAATGATCGATATGCCTCCGCTGCAGTTCGCCGAGACGAACGGCATTCGCATGGGGTTTTACGAAGCAGGCCCCAACACCGACACGCCGCCCGTGGTGCTGTGCCACGGCTGGCCTGAACTGGCGTTCTCCTGGCGCCACCAGATCAAGGCGCTGGGCGAGGCCGGCATCCGGGTGATTGCACCGGATCAGCGCGGCTATGGCGCGACCGACCGGCCGGAGCCGGTCGAGGCCTATGACATGGAGCACCTGACCGGCGACCTGGTAGGCCTGCTCGACCATCTCAAGATCGACCAGGCGATCTTCGTCGGTCACGACTGGGGCGGCTTTGTCGTCTGGCAGATGCCGCTCAGGCATCATCAGCGGGTCGCCGGCGTCGTCGGCGTCAACACGCCGCATTTGAACCGCGCGCCGATGGACCCGATCGCGCTGTTCCGCCAGCGCTTCGGCGACCAGATGTACATCGTCCAGTTCCAGGATCCGGCGCGTGAGCCCGATCGGATCTTCGGCAGCCGCGTGGAGCAGACCTTCGATGCCTTCATGCGCAAGCCGGCGGCCCGCCCGCCGGGCGCACCGGAGGAGCAGCCGATCGCCGGCGTCGGCGCCTCGGCGCGGCTCAACCTGGCGTTCCCACAGATGATTGCGAACTACGACGCCAAGCACGATCCGCGGACGCCGATCCTGTCGGCCGAGGAGAAGAAGGTGTTCGTCGACACCTTCACCAAAACCGGCTTCACCGGCGGCATCAACTGGTACCGCAACTTCACCCGCAACTGGGAACGCTCGGCGGGGCTCGACCATCACGTGCGCGTGCCGTCGCTGATGATCATGGCGGAAAACGATGCGGTGCTGCCGCCCTCGGCCGCCGACGGCATGGAGAGACTGGTGCCGGACCTCGAAAAGCATCTGGTCCGCGACAGCGGCCATTGGACGCAGCAGGAAAAGCCTGACGAAGTCAGCGCCAAGCTGATCGAATGGCGCAGAAAGCGGTTTGGGTGAGGACGAGAGACTAACGCCGTCATTGCGAGCGAAGCGAAGCAATCCATTGGTCCGCATGCGAGGACGGATGGATTGCTTCGTCGCTCCAGCGCAAAATTGCTTTGCAATTTTATCGCGAGCTCCTCGCAATGACGAATAGAGGACAGGGGGCAATCTCGACATGGCATCCGGCAACAGACTGAGTCCGATCCCGCATCCGCCGACGAAGCCGGTGGTCGGCAACATGCTGTCGCTGGATTCGAACGCGCCGGTGCAGCATCTGGTCAAGCTCTCCAAGGAGCTCGGGCCGATCTTCTGGCTCGACATGATGGGCGCGCCGATCGTGATCGTCTCCGGTCACGATCTGGTCGACGAGCTCTCCGACGAGAAGCGCTTCGACAAGGCGGTGCGCGGCTCGCTGCGCCGGGTGCGCGCGGTCGGCGGCGACGGGCTGTTCACCGCCGACACCAAGGAGCCGAACTGGAGCAAGGCGCACAACATCCTGATGCAGCCGTTCGGCAACCGCGCCATGCAGTCGTATCACCCGAGCATGGTCGATATCGCCGAGCAGCTGGTCAAGAAATGGGAGCGCCTCAACGCCGATGAGGAGATCGAGGTCGTCCACGACATGACGGCGCTGACCCTCGACACCATCGGGCTGTGCGGCTTCGACTACCGCTTCAATTCGTTCTACCGCCGCGATTACCACCCCTTCGTGGAATCGCTGGTGCGCTCACTCGAGACCATCATGATGACCCGCGGCCTGCCGCTCGAGGGTCTGTGGATGCAGAAGCGGCGCAAAACGCTGACCGACGACGTCGCCTTCATGAACAAGATGGTCGACGAGATCATCGCCGAGCGGCGCGGCAACACCGGCGTAACCGACGACAAGAAGGACATGCTGGCGGCGATGATGACCGGCGTCGACCGCGCCACCGGCGAGCAGCTCGACGACGTCAACATCCGCTACCAGATCAACACCTTCCTGATCGCCGGCCACGAGACCACCAGCGGCCTGCTGTCGTGCACGATCTATGCGCTGCTGAAGCATCCCGAGGTGTTGAAGAAGGCCTATGAGGAGGTCGATCGCGTCCTCGGTCCCGATGTTGATGCGAAGCCGACCTATCAGCAGGTAACGCAGCTCACCTACATCACCCAATGCCTGAAGGAGGCGCTGCGGCTGTGGCCGCCGGCGCCCGCCTATGGCATCGCGCCGCTCAACGATGAAATGATCGGCGGCAAGTACAAGCTGAAGAAGAACACTTTCATCACCATCTTGGTGATGGCGCTGCATCGCGATCCCTCGGTCTGGGGCCCGAACCCCGATGCGTTCGATCCGGAGAATTTCAGCCGCGAGGCGGAGGCCAAGCGCCCGATCAACGCCTGGAAGCCGTTCGGCAACGGCCAGCGCGCCTGCATCGGCCGCGGCTTTGCCATGCATGAGGCGGCGCTCGCGATCGGCATGATCCTGCAACGCTTCAAGCTGCTCGACGTGCATCGATACCAGATGCACCTGAAGGAGACGCTGACGGTCAAGCCTGACGGTTTCAGGATCAAGGTGCGGCCGCGCGACGACAGGGATCGCGGCGCGTTCGCCGGCAGCACGGGCGCGGTTGCGGCCGCGCCGAAGGCACCGCGCGCACCGACCACGCGCCCCGGTCACAACACGCCGATGCTGGTGCTCTACGGCTCCAACCTCGGCTCGGCCGAGGAACTGGCGACCCGGATGGCCGATCTGTCGGAGATCAATGGTTTCGCGGTGCGGCTCGGGCCGCTGGACGATTATGTCGGCAAGCTGCCGGAGGAGGGCGGCGTCCTGATCATCTGCGCCTCCTACAACGGCGCGGCGCCCGACAACGCGACGCAATTCGTCAAATGGCTCGAAGGCGACCTGCCGAAGGACGCTTTCGCCAAGGTGCGTTACGCGGTGTTCGGCTGCGGCAACAGCGATTGGGCGGCGACCTACCAGTCGGTGCCGCGCTTCATCGACGAGCAGCTGACCAAGCACGGCGCCCGCGCCGTCTATCCGCGCGGCGAGGGCGATGCGCGCAGCGATCTCGACGGCCAGTTCCAGAAATGGTTCCCGGAGGCCGCGAAGGTCGCGACCAAGGAATTCGGCATCGACTGGAATTTCACCCGCACCGCCGAGGACGAGCCGCTCTACGCGATCGAGCCGGTGGCGCAGGGCGCGGTCAACACCATCGTGACGCAGGGCGGCGCGGTGCCGATGAAGGTGCTCACCAACAACGAGCTGCAGAACAAGGAAGGTGCCCATCCGTCGGAGCGCTCGACCCGGCATATCGAGGTCGAGTTGCCGGCCAATCTCAGATATCGCGTCGGCGATCATCTCAGCGTGGTGCCGCGCAACGATCCGACCCTGGTCGATTCCGTCGCGCGCCGGTTCGGCTTCCTGCCGGCCGACCAGATCCGGCTGCAGGTCTCGGAAGGCCGCCGGGCGCAACTGCCGGTCGGCAACGCCGTGTCGGTCGGGCGGCTGCTCACCGAGTTCGTCGAGCTGCAGCAGGTCGCGACCCGTAAGCAGATCCAGATCATGGCC
Organism: uncultured Bradyrhizobium sp.; assembly: GCF_947648125.1. GTDB lineage: Bacteria > Pseudomonadota > Alphaproteobacteria > Rhizobiales > Xanthobacteraceae > Bradyrhizobium. The sequence continues at coordinate 55,982 of NZ_CANSMR010000009.1, forward strand.
GAGCACACCCGGTGCCCGGTGACCAAGCCGAAGCTGATGGCCTATGTCGGCGACGACGAGGCCTCCGCCGGGCGCTACCGCACCGAGGTGCTCGCCAGGCGCAAATCGGTGTTCGATCTGCTCGAGGAATATCCGGCCTGCGAGCTGCCGTTCCATCTCTACCTCGAAATGCTGTCGCTGCTGGCGCCGCGCTATTACTCGATCTCGTCGTCCCCGGCGGGCGAAGCGCAGCGCTGCAGCGTGACCGTCGGCGTCGTGGAGGCGCCTGCGAGCTCGGGACGCGGCATTTATAAGGGGATCTGCTCGAACTATCTGGCGCGTCGCCGCGCCGGCGACACCGTTCACGCCACGATCAAGGAGACCAAGGCCGGCTTCCGCCTGCCTGACGACAACGCCGTGCCGATCATCATGATCGGGCCGGGCACCGGGCTCGCGCCGTTCCGCGGCTTCCTGCAGGAGCGCGCCGCGCGCAAGGCGCAGGGCGCAACGCTGGGCCCGGCGATGCTGTTCTTCGGCTGCCGTCATCCGGAGCAGGACTTCATCTATGCGGACGAGCTGAAGGCGTTCGCCGCCGATGGCGTCAGTGAACTCTACACCGCCTTCTCGCGTGCCGACGGGCCGAAGACCTATGTGCAGCACCTCCTCGCTGCGCAGAAGGATCGGATCTGGGACCTGATCGAGAAGGGTGCAATCGTCTATGTCTGCGGCGATGGCGGCAAGATGGAGCCCGACGTCAAGGCGACGTTGATGTCGATCTATCGCGAGCGCAGCGGAGCCGACACTGACGCCGCCGCGCGCTGGATCGAGGAGATGGGCACCAGGAACCGCTACGTCCTCGACGTCTGGGCCGGTGGTTAGCCTCGCGCCCTTGTAGCCTGAATGGAGCGAAGCGAAATCCGAGGTCAGTCGACCCGCGTGTGACACCGTCCCGGATTGCGCGGAGCCTGTCATCGGGCGCGCGTTCGCGCGACCCGTTGGCTCCATCCGGGCTACGCAAAGGTGCGGGCCATGCTACAAGCCGCCGCATGATTCCCTGGGAAAAGATCGATACCGCGCGGATTCCCGGCACCGAAGGCGAATTGCGCTTGATGCGGCGCGGCCGCGAGTTTTCGATCATGCTCGGCACCAACGAGCTGATGAACAGCCGCCTGTCGGGCTCGGAAGCCGCGCTAGCGACGCTTGCCGCGAAGAAGATCGAGAACGTCGCAAAGTCGCGTTTTCTGATCGGCGGCCTCGGCATGGGCTTTACGCTGCGGGCCGCGCTCGCCGTGCTTGGACCGGATGCACAAATCGTGGTGGCCGAGCTGGTGCCGGCAGTCGTCGCATGGGCGAGGGGCCCGATGGCGGAGATCTTCGGCGACAGCCTGAACGATCCGCGCGTCAGCGTTCAGGAGGTGGACGTCGCCGATGTGATCGAGCGGAATCCGCGCACCTACGATGCCATTCTCCTCGATGTCGATAACGGCCCCGAAGGCCTGACCCGCAAGGCCAACGACGCGCTGTATGACATCTCCGGACTGAAGATCGCTCACACTGCGTTGCGGCGCGGCGGCGTGCTTGCGGTCTGGTCGTCCGGTCCGAATGCCAAGTTCCCGAAATCGCTGTCCCGCGCCGGGTTCGCCGTCAACGAGGTTGCCGTCCGCGCCACCGGCCGCGGCCGCGGCGTGCGCCACGTGATCTGGATCGCGGTCAAGGAGTAGCAGGCGACGTCGCTATTGCGATGCAGCAAGGCTGCCGGGAGCGCCATTCGGTTCGATTGTGTTGAAAAGCGAGGGCCTTTGGGTTTCACTCGACGGCACCGAAGCTTCGAGCCCTTGGTCTGTCGGATGCAGGCGACGTCGAATTTTGGGGTGCAGGAGACGCACGGGATCCTGGACCGCTTCCAGGCCGAATTCCGCGGCTCGAGCGAAGGGCTCGGCTGGTCGTCCGCGTATGCGTCGGTCCAGCGCGAGCGGCCGTTTGACGGACACTTCCACGCGCTGTCGGACAATCTGATGGTGCTGCACCGGGGTGGCCCGGTCGAGATCACCTATGTGATGGACGGCAAGTCGGTTGCCCGGCAGATTCCGCGCGGCGGGGTGTTCTTCCTGCCGGCCGGGCACACCTGCAACGTGGTGCTGCGTGAGGCGCTGGAATCCACTCACATCTATCTGCGCTCCGATCTGTTCGCGGGCCGGGACGGGGCGGCGAGCCTGATCGGCGGGCTCGCGCCGATGCTCGGCGATCAGGATGCCGTGCTGGAGCATCTCGCCGCGGCGATCGGCGACACCATCACCGGCGGCCTGCCGGCCTCGTCGCTGTTCGTCGATCCGATCGCGCAGGCGATCGCCAACCGCTTCGTCGCAATCAATTTCCACAAGCCGAGCGTCGAGGCCGGCAAGCATCCGAACCTGCTGAGCAACCGGCAGATGGCGCGGATCCGCGAATTCGTCGACACCAACCTCGATACCGACATCCGGCTCGACCAGCTGGCGGAGCTATGCGGCCGCAGCACCGAATATTTCGTGCGCCTGTTCAAGGCGACCAGCGGCGTCTCGCCCTACCAATACGTGCTCAATCTGCGCATCGAGCGCGCCCGGGCGCTGCTCGCCGACGAGACGCAGAGCCTTGCCGACATCGCGCTGGCCTGCGGCTTCTCCCATCAAGAGCATTTTACGCGCATGTTCCGCCGCTTCACCGGCGTGACGCCGGGGCGATACCGCCGCAGCCACTAGCCCCCGACGGCGTCAGCCCGAGCCCGCGGATGATTTTTCCGGTTTCGTGCAGATTTTCTCCGGTTTCGTGCAGGCGCGCCGCGGCCGCCCGCCGCTAGCTTTCTCCCAACAAGACGAAGTTGCCGGTTCGCCGGCTTGGGAGAAATGCCATGAGTGTCGCGATGCCGGATGCCGGAAGGGCATCCATTGCGTCCGTTGCGGCAGCCGGTGATGCCGGCCAGGGCGCCTTTGCCTATTGCTCGCAGCAATATCGCGTGGTGTTCGGCGCCGGCACCTCGGCGCGGCTTGGCGAGGAGAGCGAGCGCCTTGGCATCAAGCGGGCGCTGGTGCTGACCACAAGCGAGCAGCAGGACCTCGGACGCCGGCTCGGCGCAGGCCTCGGCGGCCGGCTCGCGGGGCTGTTTGCCGGCGCACGCATGCATACGCCGGTCGAGGTCACCAACGAGGCGCTTCGCATCGTCGAGTCCCGCGACATCGACGGGCTGGTCGCGATCGGCGGCGGTTCGACCGTCGGGCTCGGCAAGGCGCTGTCGTTGCGCACCGGGCTGCCGCATATCGCGATGCCGACCACTTATGCCGGCTCGGAGATGACGCCGATCCTTGGCGAGACCAGCAACGGCATCAAGACCACGCAGCATTCCCAGGATCTGGTGCCGGACACCGTCATCTACGACGTCGATCTCACCGTCAGCCTGCCACCGCACATCTCCGCCGCCAGCGGCCTGAATGCGATCGCTCACGCCGTCGAGGCACTCTATGCGCCTGACGCCAATCCGCTGACCTCGCTGATGGCGGAGGAGGGCATCGCCGCGCTCGCCCGCGCGCTGCCGCGCATCATGACGGCGCCGGCCGATCCCGGCGCCCGCCGTGACGCGCTCTACGGCGCCTGGCTGTGCGGCGTCTGTCTCGGCGCGGTCGGGATGTCGCTGCATCACAAGCTCTGCCACGTGCTGGGCGGCATGTTCAACCTGCCGCACGCGGAAACCCACGCGATCGTGCTGCCCCACGCGGCCGCCTACAACGCCGCCGCGGCGCCGGAGGCGATGACTCGCGTGGCGCGCGCACTGCACAGCGCCGATGCACCGCAGGGCCTGTTTGATCTTGCCCGGCAGCTCGCGCTGCCGCGCGCGCTCTCCGACATCGGAATGCCCGAGGACGGCATCGCGCGCGCTGCCGAGATGGCGGTGCGCAACCCCTATGCCAACCCCAGACCGATCGACCGCGCCCCGATCGAGCAATTGATCGCGGCAGCCTGGCGTGGCGATGCGCCCGTGCAGCACTGACATCTCAAGATCAAAGGACAACACGATGGCCAATTTCAACGAGCATGACCTCACGGACGAGGTGATCAGCAGTTTCGCCAACACGCCGAACCAGCGGCTGAAGTTCCTCATCGAGGAGACGGTCAAGTCGCTGCACGATCTGGTGCGACGCACCGAGCTCACTTTCGAGGAATGGAATCAGGCGATCGAATTCCTGACCCGCACCGGCCAGACCTGCACGCCGCTGCGCCAGGAGTTCATCCTGCTCTCCGACGTGCTCGGCGTCTCGATGCTGGTCGACGCAGTCAATCACCGCGAGCGCGAGGGCGCCACCGAGACCACGGTGCTCGGCCCGTTCTATGTCGGCGAGCACCGCGTCACGCCGCACGGCGCCAACATCTCGGAAGGCATCGATGGTGAAGTGATGTTCGTGCAGAGCCGCGTCACTGATCTCGCCGGTCAACCGCTCGCCGGTGCCGAGATCGATGTCTGGCACGCCGATGACGATGGCTTCTACGACTCGCAGAAGGCGGACTATGCGACGCATGGCCCATCGCTGCGCGCACGTTTCGTCACCGATGCCGACGGCCGCTTCTCCTTCCGCACCATCCTGCCGTGCAGCTATCCGATCCCGACCGATGGCCCGGTCGGCGATCTCATCACCGCCACGAAGCGTCATCCGATGCGGCCGGCGCATGTGCACTTCCTGGTCAAGGCCGAGGGTTACGAGCCACTGATCACCCACGTCTTCCTCGATGGCGACGAATATCTGCGCAGCGACGTGGTGTTCGGCGTCAAGGACGAGCTCATCGCACGCGTCGAGCCGCGCAGCGAGCCGGTGCTGCCCAACGGCGAGCGCGTCTCCGGCCCATGGCACCTGATGTCCTACGACTTCCAGATGCGGCCAGGCGCCGGCCTGGTGCCGCAGCCGATGATGGCCGCGGAATGACGATCGCAACCAACAAGACGACGGAGGAGAGGACCATGACCAGCAAACCGATTGAGACCGACGTCCTTGTCGTCGGCAGTGGCCCGGCCGGCGCGACCGCGGCGGCGCTGCTCGGCATGTACGGCATCAAGCACATCCTGGTGACGAAATATGGCTGGCTGGCCGACACGCCGCGCGCCCATATCACCAACCAGCGCGCGATGGAGGTGCTGCGCGACCTCGGCCTCGAGGACAAGGCCGTCGCGCAGGCCGTGCCGCAGCATCTGATGGCCAACAACGTGTTCTGCGAGAGCCTCGCCGGCGAGGAGTTCGGCCGGCTCTATTCCTGGGGCAACCATCCCTCGCGCAAGGCGGATTACGATCTCGCCAGTCCAGCGCGCATCTGCGACCTGCCGCAGAATTTCCTCGAGCCGATCCTGATCGAGGCCGCCGGCCAGCGCGGCACGTCCTTATGCTTCAACACCGAGTTCGTCGACCTGGTGCAGGATGCCGACGGTGTCACCGCGACGGTCAAGGACCGTCTGTCCGGCGAGACCTATCAGATCCGCGCCAAATACCTGATCGGCGCCGATGGCGGCCGCAGCCGGGTCGCCGAAGTGATCGGGCTGCCGATGGAGGGCCAGATGGGCCGCGCCGGCAGCATGAACATCATCGTGCAGGCGGACCTGAGCAAGTATGTCGCGCACCGGCCGAGCGTGCTGTACTGGGTGCTGCAACCCGGAGCCGAGATCGGCGGCATCGGTGCCGGCCTGATCCGCATGGTGCGGCCGTGGAACGAATGGCTGATCATCTGGGGCTATGACATCGAGCAGGGCGAGCGCAAGCTCAGCAATGACGAGGCGATCTCGATCGTGCGCAATCTCGTCGGCGACGAGACGCTCGAGGTCAAGGTACGCTCCACCTCGACCTGGACCGTGAACGAGATGTATGCCGGCCACTATTCGTCGGGCCGCGTGTTCTGCGTCGGCGACGCCGTGCATCGCCATCCGCCGACCAACGGCCTCGGCTCCAACACCTCGATCCAGGATTCCTTCAATCTGTGCTGGAAGCTCAAGCTGGTGCTCGAGGGTCACGCGGCGCCGTCGCTGCTCGAGACCTATTCGGCCGAGCGCCAGCCGGTGGGCAAGCAGATCGTGACCCGCGCCAACAAGAGCATCGGCGACTTCCCGCCGATCTTCGAGGCGGTGGGCCTCGTCGCCTCGACCGATCCGGCTGAGGCACGCAAGGCGATCGCCGCGCGCAAGGCGCCGAGCGCCGAGGGCAAGGCGCGCCGCAAGAAGCTCTACGAGGCCATCGCCAACAAGAGCTACGAGTTCAACTGCCACGGCGTCGAGATGAACCAGCGCTACGGGTCGACCGCCGTGGTCTCCGATGGCACGCCGATGCCGGCGTTCACCCGAGATCACGAGCTCTATTATCAGGCCACCACCTGGCCCGGCGCGCACCTGCCGCATGTCTGGGTCGAGCATCAGGGCGAGCGGAAGTCGACGCTCGATCTCACCGGCAAGGGCCGCTTCACGCTGCTCACCGGGATCGGCGGCGACGGCTGGAAGGCGGCTGCCGCTGCGGTCGAGAAGGCCTACGGCCTGCCGGTCGATGTCGTGACCATCGGCCCGCAAGGCTGCGACGCGCTCGACATCTATGCCGACTGGTATCGCCAGAGCGAGGTCGACGAGGACGGCTGCGTGCTGGTGCGGCCCGATATGTACGTCGCCTGGCGCGCCAAAGAGGCGGCGGCTGACGCCTCCGATGTGCTGCTCGAGGTGTTCGGCCAGATCCTCGGCCGCAGCGCGAAGCCGCAGACGAAGTCCGTCGCCGCCGCGTGATGGGGCGCGACGCAGGCAATTCTTTTTCAGAACGAAATGAACGGCAGCCGGCATGCAACCGGCTCGCCGCAAGGAGGGGAAAATGACCAAGGACCATTTGAACGTCATGTCTTTCGATCGCCGCCGCGTGCTGCAAGGCATCGCCGGTGGGTTCGCCGCCGCAGGCACGACCACGTTGTTCGCGCCGGCCGTGCAGGCCGCCAACAAGCCGATCAAGATCGGTTATGTCTCGCCGAAGAGTGGCCCGCTCGCTGCCTTCGCCGAAGCCGACGATTTCGTGCTCGGCGAATTCCGCAAGTTCATCAAGGATGGCGTCAAGGTCGGATCGCAGACCTATCCGGTCGAGGTGGTGACCAAGGACAGCCAGTCGAATCCGAACCGCGCCGCCGAAGTCGCCAAGGAGCTGATCACCCGCGACAATGTCAGCCTGATCGTGGTCGGCGCCACGCCCGAGACCAATAACCCGGTGGCGACGCAGTGCGAGCTCGAGCAGGTGCCGTGCATCTCGACCGTCGCGCCGTGGCAGACCAATTTCATCGGCCGCCAGGCCAATCCCGGCGACCCCAAGAGCTGGAAGCCGTTCGACTACACCTTCCATTATTTCTGGGGGCTCGAGGACGTGATCGGCGTCTTCACCAGCATGTGGAGCCAGGTCGCGACCAACAAGTCGGTCGGTGCGCTGTTTCCGAACGATGCCGATGGCAACGCCTGGGGCGACACCACGATCGGCTTCCCGCCGGTCATGGCCAAGCAGGGTTTCAAACTCACCGATCCCGGCCGCTTCCAGAATCTCACCGACGATTTCAGCTCGCAGATCGCCGCATTTCGTGGCGCCGATTCCGAGATCATCACCGGCGTGATCATCCCGCCCGACTTCACCACGTTCTGGAATCAGGCGCGGCAGAAGGGGCTGAAGCCGAAGGTCGTGTCGGTCGCCAAGGCGTTGCTGTTCCCGGCATCGGTGCAGGCGCTCGGCAAGGGCGGCAACAACATCTCCACCGAGGTGTGGTGGACGCCGACGCATCCCTACAAATCGAGCCTCAGCGGCGTCAGCGCCGCCGATCTCGCCAAGGGATATGAGCAGGCCTCCAGCAAGCAATGGACCCAGCCGATCGGCTTCGTGCATTCGCTGTTCGAGGTCGCGATCGACGCCATCAAGCGCTCGGGCGACCCGGCGGATGGTGCAGCGCTGGCGAAAGCGATCGGAGCGACCAAGCTTGACACCATCGTGGGCCAGGTTGCATTCGGCTCCAGCGCGGTGCCGCCGTTCGCTGCGAAGAACATCGCCAAGACGCCGCTGGTCGGCGGCCAATGGCGGCTCAACGGCGACAGGTACGACATGGTGATCACGGACAACAAGCTGGCGCCGCAGATCCCGCTCGGCGGCGACATGCAGGCGCTGAGCTAGCAAGCGCGTTCCGGACGAATTGTTCATCGGAGATGCGCGGGCCACCCGCGCATCTCCTCGAAGCAAATGGATGCGGTGAGCGACCATGCTCGAACTCCATGCCGTCTCGAAGCGGTTCGGCGCCATCGTGGTCGCCGACGCCATCGATCTGACGCTGTCCTCCGGCGAAGCGCTGGGCGTGATTGGGCCGAACGGCGCCGGCAAATCGACGCTGTTCAACCTGATCACCGGGCTGCTGCGGCCGGATGTCGGCCGCGTCGTCCTCGATGGCGTCGATATCACGGCTCTCTCGCCCGAGGCACGCTGCCGCGCCGGCATCGGGCGCTCGTTCCAGATCCCGCAGCCGTTCGATCACCTCTCGGTGTTCGAGAACCTTGCGGTTGCCGCCCAATTCGGCGGCGGCCTCTCGGAGGCGGATGCGGTCCAGCATTGCGGCCGCATGCTTGATCTGACCGGCCTCGAAGCCAAGGCCAATCGGCTCGCCGGGAGCCTGCCGCTGCTCGATCGCAAGCGGCTCGAACTGGCGCGGGCGCTCGCCACCAAGCCTCGCACGCTGCTGCTCGACGAGATCGCAGGCGGCCTCACTGATGCTGAATGTCACGAACTGGTCGAGACCATCCGCACCATCCATGCCGAAGGTGTCGGCATCATCTGGATCGAGCATGTGGTGCACGCGCTGCTCGCGGTAGTGCAGCGGCTGGTCGTGCTGAACTTCGGCAAGATCGTCGCGCAAGGCGTACCGGCCGAGGTGATGCGCTCGCGCGAGGTCGAGACCATCTACATGGGAGTCCCGGCATGACCGCGCTGCTCAATGTCACGGCGCTCGATGCGTTCTATGGCGACTTCCAGGCGCTGTTCGGCATCGATTTCGAATTGACGGAGGGCGAGGCGGTCGCGGTGATCGGCGCCAACGGCGCCGGCAAATCGACCATGCTGAAGTCGCTGGCCGGGCTCGTGAAGAACCGTCCCGACGCCATCCGCCTCGGCGGGCGGGCGATCGGCAATGCATCCGCCGCCAGCATCGTGCGGCTCGGCCTTGCGCTGGTCCCCGAGGGCCGTCAGCTGTTTCCCTCGCTCAGCGTCGAGGAGAACCTGCTGATCGGCGCCTATGGCGGCGAACGCAGCGCGCCCTGGGATCTCGCCGCCGTCTACCGCATGTTTCCGGTGCTGAAGGAGCGGCGGCGCGGTGCCGTCACGGCGCTGTCGGGCGGCCAGCAGCAGATGGTCGCCATCGGCCGCGCGCTGATGTCCAACCCACAGGTCCTGCTGTGCGACGAGATCAGCCTCGGGCTCGCGCCGATTGTGGTGGAGGACATCTACCGCATGCTGCCGCAGATCCGTTCGGGCGGCACCGCGGTCGTGCTGGTCGAGCAGGACATCGCCCGCGCACTGCGCGCCGCCGATCGCTTCTATTGCCTGCAGGAGGGACGGGTGACGTTGAGCGGGCGGCCCAAGGATGTGGATCAGGACACGATCCGCGCGGCCTATTTCGGAGCATGAGGGAGCCATGAGCGGGTTCGATACCATCATCGAGGGCGTGCTGCTCGGCGGCGTCTATGCGCTGTTCGCGCTCGGCCTGTCGCTGATCTTCGGCATCATGCGCCTCGTCAATCTGGCGCATGGCGATCTGATCCTGCTCGCGGCCTATCTGGTGCTCAGCGCCACCACGGCGCTCGGCCTGCCGCTTGCGGCCGCGGCCCTGCTGATTGTCGTGACGATGTTCGTGCTCGGCTTCGTGCTGCAGCGGCTGGTGCTGGAGCGCGTGCTCGGCGACGACATCCTGCCGCCGCTGCTCGTCACCTTCGGCCTGTCGATCGTGATCCAGAACGGGTTGCTGCTCGGCTACGGCGCGGATAGCCGCCGGCTCCAGGCAGGCGCCTTCGAATCCTCGTCGGTGATGCTGGCTCCTGGCCTGAGCGTCGGGCTGGCGCCGCTGACCGCGCTGGTGACGGCGATCGCCGCCGTCGCGCTGCTTCAGCTGATTTTCTATCGCACCTCGCTCGGCCGCGCCTTCCGCGCCACCGCCGACAATCCCGCGATCGCGCAATTGATGGGCGTCAATGAGCGCAATGTCTATGCGATTGCGGTCGGGCTCTCGCTCGCGGTGTCGGTGATTGCGGCTATCGTGTTCGGCATCCGCGCCAGCTTCGATCCGTCGATCGGCCCGGCGCGGCTGCTCTATGCATTCGAGGCCGTGATCATTGGCGGCCTCGGCAGCCTGTGGGGGACATTGGCGGGCGGCATCGTGCTCGGGCTCGCGCAGGCGATCGGGGGGCGGATCAACCCGGAGTGGCAGATCCTGGCCGGCCATCTCACCTTCCTGGCCGTGCTGATGGTGCGGCCGCGCGGCCTCTTTCCGGCGAGGCGGGCATGAGCGTTGAAACCATTCGTATCCCGGCAAGCCGGGAGGAGCGCGCGGTGGAAGCGCCGGTGTGGCAAGTTCGGGTCGGCACGCGCTTGTCGCGCGGTGCGGCCGTCGCCGGCATCGCGCTGGTCGTGGTGCTCGCCGTGCTGCCGGCGATCGCATCGCGTAACCTGATCCAGGATCTCATCTTCGTCTTCACCATGCTGACGCTGGCGCAGCTCTGGAACGTGCTGGCCGGGTGGGGTGGGCTGGTGTCGGTCGGGCAGCAGGCCTTTGTCGGGCTCGGCGCCTATGCGCTGTTCGCCGGCATCGTGATGGCCGGGCTCGATCCCGTGGCAGCGATCCCGCTGGCCGGGCTGTTCGCGGCGCTGATCGCGGCGGTGCTCGGACCGCTGCTGTTCCGGCTGGAAGGGCCATATTTCGCGATCGGCAGCTGGGTTGCCGCCGAAGCGTTGCGGCTGATCTGCGCCCAGTTCAAGTCGCTCGGCGGCGGCACCGGGATGTCGATCTCGCCGAGCGAACTGTCGCAGATGTTCGGGCTGAAGGCGGTGCAGGCGCTGCTCGGATTGCGTCCGGCGGCCGCGCGCGACGTGCTGGTCTACTGGCTGGCGCTGCTGCTCGCCGTGCTGGTCACGCTCGGCATCTACGCCTTTATCCGCTCGCGCCATGGCCTCGCGCTGGCGGCCAGCCGCGACAACGCGGCGGCGGCGCGCAGCGTCGGCGTGCGCACCGCGCGGATTCGCCATATGCTGTGGATCGCGGTCGCGTTCGCCACCGGCATGGTCGGCGCGGTGGTCTATCTACAGAAGGCACGCATCTCACCGGACGCCGCCTTCAGCGTCACCGACTGGACCGCCTATGTGATCTTCATCGTCGTGATCGGCGGGGTGCGCACCATCGAAGGCCCGATGGTGGGCGTGCTGCTGCTGTGGGGGCTCGTCACCTGGCTCGCCCAATATGGCAGCCTGTACCTGGTCGTGCTCGGCACGCTCGCCATCCTGATCATGCTGTTCATGCCGAGGGGCGTGTGGGGCGCGGCGGCGCGCCGCTGGCAGGTACAGCTGTTTCCGACCCAGCGCTGGCTTGGTCGCAGTCGGTAGCTCCGGCTGCGCGATCCCACGCCCTCACACCGTCATCCTGAGAGAGTGTGAACGTATGACTCTCGATGACGCAACATACTCGATGTCGTCCCTGCGAAAGCAGGGACCCATACTCCGCGGCGGGTGTTATGAAAGGGACTCGTCGTCCCAGTGGTGCGAAACTATAAGCTTCGGTGGTTATGGGTCCCTGCTTTCGCAGGGACGACACTGAATCTGTTGTCCAGTCACTGAGCACTATCGCCTGCGGTCGGCGCGCCTCAGAACATCGTGTTGTTGTTCGCCGGATTTTCCGGAACGGGCTGCACCACGTCCCAATGCTCGACGATCTTGCCATCCTCGAGCTTGAAGATGTCGACGATCGCGTTGCCGCGGGTGCCGGGTTCGCGCACCGCATGGACGTGCAGGATCACATAGTCGCCGTCGACGAACGAGCGCTTGATCTCGCTATGCGAGTTCGGAAACTTCTCGCGCAGGAAGCCGATGAACTTGCGGAAGCCTTCGGGGCCGTCGGCCGCGCCGGGATTGTGCTGCACGTAGCGGTTGCCGACATAGGCGAGTGCCGCGTCGGCGTCCTTCTGGTTCAGCCCCTTCTCGTAGAAGGCCAGCACCGCCTTGCGGTTGGCTTCCTGTTGCGCTTCGCTGGTGGCGGCCATCGCGGCGGAAGATGCGAGCGCGAGGAAGAGGGCGGCGACGGCTGTCCGCGGCCGGAGGATGGTCTTCATCTGGTGACTCCCGAGGCTGATGGCGCGCGACCCGCGCGGTGGATAGCGCTCTCTACAGCCTCCGTGCGTCACCCGAAAGAACGCACTCCAGGTTCACATGGTCACCGGAAGATACCGGAGCCCCGTTCCGATTGGACCGGAACGGGGCTCTGGATTCTTGTTTTGACGCGTTTTCTTGACGCGAACCGGTATCCACTTCGCTGGAAAACGCTCTGGCCTCACGCCGCCTTCACCGCAGCCCCATGCGCGTGCTTGTCGATGGCGTCGATGATCTGCGGCCACATCGGGATCGGCAATGCGTGGCCCATGCCCTCGACCATCAGGAGCTTTGCGCCGGGGATCGAGACCGCGGTGTCCTTGCCGCCTTCGGGATGCACCAACGGATCGACGGTGCCGTGGATCACCAAGGTCGGTGCCTTGACGCTGCGCAGGCGCTCCTTGCGGCTGCCGGAGGCAAGGATGGCGCGGAGCTGGCGGCCGACGCCCTCCGGATTGAGGCCGCGCTCAAAGGTGCGCCGCGCGCGTTCCGGGTCCAGCGCCTCATCCTCGGGGAACGAGCCGTTGCGCAGCACCTTCCAGGTCTGGCCGAAGCGGACGAAATACTCCTCCTTGCTCTTCGGCGGCGGCGCCATCAGCACCGCCGTCGCCTCGCGGGTCGGACCCGGTATCTTCGGATTGCCCGTGGTCGACATGATCGAGGTCAGCGAGCGCACGCGCTCGGGAAAGGTGATCGCAACCTCCTGCGCGATCATGCCGCCCATCGAGGCGCCGACCAGATGCGCTTTGCGGATGCCGAGCGCATCCATCAATCCGATCGTGTCGCGCGCCATGTCAGCCAGCCGGTAGGGCGCTGCGACCGGAATCTTCAGGAAGCGCAGCTTGAGCAGCTCGAGCGCGGTCAGCCGCTTGCCGCCGCTCATGCGGGAAGACTTGCCGATGTCCCTGTTGTCGAACCGGATCACGCGAAAACCGCGCGCGGCAAGCCGGCGACAGAATTCGTCGTCCCAATGGATCATCTGGGCGCCGAGGCCCATGATCAAAAGCAGCGGCTCCGCATTCGCATCGCCAAAAATCTCGTAGCAGATGTCTATGCCGTTCGCGCGGGTTAGTTGCGGCAACTGATGGGCATGCGTGGTCACGGGCGTCCTCTCCTGGATTCGCGGTCAGGAAGGGGCATGCTGCCACGGTTTGACGCAGCGCAGAAGAGCTTCGACGTCGCTGGGCGCGCCGCGCAGTTGACCGATCAACGGCAACAGTGTCGTATGGCACAAACAAACGGAAGCGCGACAAGCGCTCGAGATTGGTGTGGAGGAGGGCCGCATGGCCGACAAGGGCAACGACCCTGCCGTGATCTGGCAGACGATGATTGGCGAGATGGAGAAGGGGTTCAACTCCTTCGGCAACCAGTTGATGAGCTCGCCTGAATTCTCGAAGGTGATGAATCAGGCCGGCAGCGCCGCGGCGGGCGCGCAGAAGCAGCTCGGCGAGCTGATGGAGAAATATCTGCTGGCGATGAACCTGCCGAGCCGCGCGCAGCTCGTCGGCATGGCCGAGCGTCTGCAGTCGATGGAGAACCAGCTCAACGAGATCAAGACGCTGCTGCAGCAGGTGCATCACAATTCACTGGCGCCGGACGACGGTCACGGCGCAACGCCACGGCCGCCGCGCACCAGACGCCCGCCATCGGAGGGAGACAGCAAATGAATGCTCCCACCGGGTTTGATTTCGCCTCGATCTCCGAACGGGTACAGTCCGAGGTGCAGCGCGCGATCCAGCGCAGCATCAAGGGCGTCGAGTATTTCTCGAGCTCGGGCCCCGAGCTCGGCTCGACGCCGAAGGACGTGCTGTATTCGCGCGGCACCATGAACCTCTATCACTACCGGCCTCAGGCCGACGAAGTCTATCGCGTGCCGGTCCTGATCGTGATGGCGACCACCAACCGCGGCTACATCCTCGACCTGGTGCCGGGGCAAAGCTTCATCGAATTCCTGCTCAAGCGCGGCTTCGACGTCTACATGCTGGACTGGACCGCGCCGAAGCCCGAGGAAAAATCGCTGCGCATGGAGGACTACGTCCTCGACTTCATTCCGGAATCGGTCCGCCGCGTGCAGCAGGATTCCGGCGAGAAGGACGTCTCCGTGATCGGCTACTGCTTCGGCGGCGTGTTGTCGCTGCTCTATGGCTCGATCTTCAGCGACGGGCCGATGAAGAACCTGATCTGCTTCACCACGCCGATCGATTTCCGCGAGATGAAGCTGTTCTCGAATTTCGCCGATCGCCGCTACTTCGACGTCGACCGCCTGATCGACAGCACCGGCAACATGCCGCCCGAACTGATCCTGCAATCGTTCGACATGCTGCGGCCGGCCGCGCGCGTGGTCGGCCAGATCCAGCTCTGGGACAACATCTGGAACGACGAGTTCGTCAAGTCGTACCGGATGTTCGACCGCTGGGCGACCGACACGCTGCCGCTGGCCGGCGAGTATTTCCGCGCCATCACCAAGGACCTGATGTGGGACAACAAGCTCTACAACGACACCATGACGGTCGGCGGCCGCGCGGCCAAGCTCGCCGACATCAAGGTGCCGATCCTGCATGCGGTCGCCGAGCACGACCACATCGTGCCCTATGACGCGGCAAAGCACCTCATCACCAAGATCGGTTCCGAGGACAAGGAGGAGGTGATGCTGAAAGGCGGTCACGTCTCGCTGGTCGCCGGCGCCAATGCAATCAAGCGGCTGTGGCCGAAACTGGACTCCTGGTTGGGCAAGAGATCGACCTAAGAAGGGTCGACTTGAGAGAGATCGACATGACCGAACAACGTTCCTATCCGCGCCACGTCAAGACCGAGGCCGGCGACATCGAGTTCCGGCTGATGAAGCGGGCCGACGAGGCCGCGGTGCTGGCCTTCGCGCAGCAGCTGCCGACGCATGATCTGCTGTTCCTGCCGCGCAACATCAGCCAGCCGAAGGTGCTGTCGGCCTGGATCAACGAGATCGAGCGCGGCGACATCACGAGCCTGCTCGCGGTCAAGGACGGCAAGGTGGTCGGCTGCGGCACCCTGGTGCGCGATCCGCACTCCTGGTCGCCGCATGTCGGCGAGATCCGGATGGTGGTGTCGCTCGACGTGCGCGGGCAGGGCGTCGGCCGGGCGCTGTCGCAGGAGACGTTCGCTATTGCCCTTGGCGCCGGGCTGGAGAAGTTCTCCGTACAGATGACAGTCGACCAGCGGGCGGCGATCGCACTGTTCGAAAGCCTCGGCTTCAAGGCGGAGGCCCTGCTGCGCGACCATGTCCGCGACGTCGAGGGCAAGACCCACGATATCGTCGTGCTCGGCCACAACGTGGCGCAAGTCCGGGCGCAGATGGAGGCGTACGGGGTGTCCGAGGCGGTTGGCGGTAATTAGAAACCGTAATCCGCCGGTTCGTTAGGCAGTCTGCCGGATATTCATCCTGTTCACACGTTCGTGATATCGCGCTGCAACATTGATGTTGCGGCGCACCATGAATTGTGACACAACAGCCATGCCCCGGGCCAAACCGGACGGGGTGAGCCCATAGCTCAAACCTGAGGATGGAGAGACCCCAATGACCACCGAAACCAATTCCGTGCTGAACAGCGTCAAGGAAGCCTTCGCGCCCGTCACCGAGGCGTTCACCAAGCTCCAGAACCTGGAAGTTCCGGAAGCCGCCCGTGAGTTCGTGAAGAAGCAGGCCGAGGCCGCCAAGACCCGCGCCGCCGATGCGTATGCCGGCTCCGAGAAGGTGACCAACGTGATCGAGACCGCAGTTGCCGGTTCGGTGACCGAAGCCGCCAAGATCAGCCGCAACATCCAGCAGGCGATCTACCAGGACGCCGAGGCGTTCTTCGCCGGCATCGACAAGCTCGCTTCCGCCAAGTCGCTGAGCGAAGCTGCCCAGATCCAGTCGGACCTGGTCCGTGCGCGCGGCGAACTGTTCGTCTCGCGGGCGAAGGCCACCACCGAGTATCTCGGCAAGCTCGTCGCTGACGGTGCGAAGACCGCGCAGGACAACTTCTCGAAGGTCTACAGCAAGACCGCCTGATCGCGCTTGCGCTGACCAACTGCCCTTTTCGAAGGCCCGCCAGTTTGCGGGCCTTCTTTTTTGGGCGCACTCCCATACATCACCACATGGTGAGGAGGCGCTCTTGCGCCGTCTCGAACCATGAGGCCACCATGCGGGCCCCATCCTTCGAGATGCGCTTCGCGCTCCCTGAGGATGAGGGTCGTTCGTTCAATCGAAGGTCCCCCATGACCCTTCCCGCCGCCCTCATCGCAACGCCCGTCGATGCCGAACGCGCGGCCGAGCTGCGGCGCGTGAAGTGGCTGGCGACCGGCGTGCTGGCGGCAACCCTCGTCATCTTCATCGCATCGAAGGCGCTGCTGCCGGTGCATCCCGTGTTCGGCTTCATCGCGGCATTTGCCGAGGCCGCGACCATCGGCGGGCTCGCCGACTGGTATGCCGTCGTCGCCCTGTTCAAGCGGCCGCTGGGGCTGCCGATTCCGCACACCGCGATCATCCAGAGCAACCAGGAGCGCATCGCCGAGAAGCTCGGCGAATTCATCGAGAACAATTTCCTGGAAGCCGGGCCGGTCGAGGCTAAGCTGCGCGAGATCGATTTCGGCAGCTTCATCGCCGACTGGCTGCGCGACCGCAAGCGTTCCGAAGATCTCGCCCGCTTCGTGCTGCGGATGCTGCCCGAAGCATTTGCCGCGACCGAGAGCTCGGGCCTGATGCAGTTCATCAGCCGCCGCGTCACGACGCAGGTACTTTCGATCGATCTCGCGCCGCTTGCGGCCGGCGCGCTGCGCGGCTTCGTGCAGGAGGGCAAGCATGGCGGCCTGCTCGACGACATCCTGCGCGTGCTGCACCAGACGCTGACGCAGCAGGAGACCATGGCCGTGATCCGCGACAAGGTCCGCGCGGAGATGCCGACGCTCTTGAGGCTCTATCGCGCCGACAAGTTCGTGGTGAACCGGATCATCGCCTCGGCGACGAAATTCTTCGAGGAAGTGCGCAACGATCCGCAGCATCCGTTCCGCGGCGAGTTCGACCGCATGCTGCTGTCGTTCGTCGACCGGCTCGGCAGCGACAAGGCATTCGCCGATCGCATCGACGGTCTCAAGCGCGATCTGATGGCGCGGCCGGAGCTCGCCAATCTCGGGCGCACCATCTGGGCCAACGTCAAGGATTTCATCGAACGCAGCGCCTCGGGCGAGTCGCAGGTGCTGCAGCATCAGCTGGCGAGAATGTTCGTCGAGGCCGGCGACGCGCTCGACGGCGACGCCGAGCTGCGCGCCGAAATCAATCAGGGCCTGGTCGCGATCCTGCGCTCGGTCGTTGCCGAACAGAAGAGCGGTGTCTCGACCTTCATCGCCGACCAGATGAAGAGCTGGGACATGGAGCAATTGATCTCGCTAATCGAGGTCAATGTCGGCAAGGATCTGCAATACATCCGCTTCAACGGCTCGCTGATCGGCGGGCTTGCCGGCTTGGCGCTCTACACGCTGGAATATGTGCTGCGGCTGCTGTGACCGATTGGGCACGGAGGTCACTTTAGTTGTGGCAAGTGTGACCTGGGCCGCTTGCACCAAAGTGACCGGTTCCCTAGCTTTTCAAGGTTGATTGTTGCGTTGCGGAACGATTCCGCCGGGTTTGCGTCAATCCTGTTGACCCATCCTGTTGATCCCATTGCCGGCCGCCGAAACGTCGTGCCGGAAGAGGAGTTGAAATGTCCGTTGCTGCGCAGACGCTTCGCCCGCCGTCCAGGACGCTGATGTTCCTGGAAGGCCGCGCCATTCACGAGCTCGGTGCCTTTCTTGGCGCATTGCCGCTGCTGAGCCTCGCGCCGCGCGGCGATGGGCATCCAGTGCTGGTGCTGCCCGGGCTGATTGCCTCCGATATGTCCACGCGCCCGCTGCGCGACTTCCTCAAGAGCAAGGGCTACGCCGTCAGCGGCTGGCGCCAGGGCCGCAACCTCGGGCTTCGCGCCGGCGTGCAGGACGGGATGGTCGATCTGCTGCAGGAGATGAATGAGACCAGCGGCCGCAAGGTCTCGGTGGTCGGCTGGAGCCTCGGCGGCCTCTATGCGCGCCAGCTCGCCAAGATGATGCCTGACCGCGTGCGCCAGGTGATCACCCTCGGCAGCCCGTTTGCCGCGGGCCCGAAGTCGACCAACGCCTGGCGGGTCTACGAGATGGCCAGCGGGCGCCGTGCCGACGAAGAGGATTCCCGTTTCGGTGGCGCGCTCGCCAGCGCGCCGCCGGTGCCGACCACCGCGATCTTCAGCCGCACTGATGGCGTCTGCGCCTGGCAGGGCTGCCGCGAGCAGGCCTCGTCGATGACCGACAGCATCGAGGTCGAGAGCAGCCATTGCGGCATGGGCCATCATCCGGCCGTGGTCTACGCGGTCGCCGATCGCCTCGCGCAGAAGGACGGCGAGTGGGCGCCGTTCGATCGCAGCGGCTGGCGCAGCCTCGTCTATCCGGATCCCAACCGCTGACGCTTCTTTCTTGCCTCTTCCCGCTTGTGGGGCGAGGCAGAAGCTGGCGCGGCTGCATTGTCGTGAATCGACAAAACGCGCTATGCGTTGAGCATGCCACAGCCGCTTGCCCGCATCGTCGATCAGCTGAAGCGCGAGCCGTCACGCACGGGCTCGATCATCATCACCGTGTTCGGCGATTCCATCGTGCCGCGCGGCGGCTCGGTGTGGCTCGGCACGCTGCTCGAATTCTTCAAGTCGCTCGACATCGACGGCAATGTGGTGCGCACCGCGATGTCGCGGCTTGCCGCCGACGGCTGGCTCGAGCGCAGCAAGGTCGGCCGCAACAGTTTTTATCGCTTGAATGCGAAGGGGCGGCAGACCTTCGACACCGCAACCAGGCACATCTACGATCCGCCGCCGTCGGACTGGACCGGCCGCTTCGAGCTGCTGCTGATCGGCAATGCCGAGGACCGCGATGCCGCGCGCGAGGCGTTGAAGAATGCCGGCTTCGGCAGCCCGCTGCCCGGCGTGTGGGTCGCGCCGTCGGGCGCGCCGATCCCCGATGAAGCGTCGCGTGCGATCCGGCTCGAGGTCTCGGCGGAGGATGACAGCGGGCGCCGGCTGCTCAGCGAGAGCTGGCCGCTCGACCGCACCGCGGACGCCTATCTGAAATTCATGAAGACGTTCGAGCCGCTCCACGGCTGGATCGTCAGAGGCGAGAAGCTGAGCGATGCCGACGCCTTCACCGCCCGCATCCTGCTGATCCATCACTACCGCCGGGTCGTGCTGCGCGATCCGCTGCTGCCGTATCAGCTGCTGCCGAAGGATTGGCCGGGCAGGGCGGCGCGGAAACTCTGCGGCGAGATCTATCGCGGGCTGCTTCCGCCGTCGGAACAATGGCTTGACGACCATGCAACCAATGAGGACGGGCCGCTGCCGAAGCCCAACGGGGCCGTGGCGCGCCGTTTCGACGGCGTCTGAACATATTACAAAAACTTCTTGCATTCTGAGATTTGTGTTATATATTTCTTCCAACAACACATTGGGAGGTCGGCCATGTACACGCAGGCGCTCAACTCATCCGACGGCGACGATCGCGGCGTCGAGGATGTCGCCCGTGCCAGTCAGTTCCAGGCCCGCATCGATGCCGATGAGCGCATCGAGCCGAACGACTGGATGCCGGCGGCCTACCGCAAGACGCTGACCCGGCAGATTTCCCAGCACGCCCATTCCGAAATCGTCGGCATGCTCCCCGAGGGCAACTGGATCACCCGAGCGCCGTCGCTGCGCCGCAAGGCCGCACTGCTCGCCAAGGTGCAGGATGAATGCGGCCACGGGCTCTATCTCTATGCCGCCGCCGAGACGCTCGGCACCTCGCGCGAGGAGCTGGTCGACGGCATGCTCTCCGGCAAGGCGAAATACTCCTCGATCTTCAACTACCCGACCCTGACCTGGGCCGACATCGGCACCATCGGCTGGCTGGTCGACGGTGCGGCGATCATGAACCAGATCCCGCTGTGCCGCTGCTCCTACGGCCCCTATGCGCGCGCGATGATCCGCGTCTGCAAGGAAGAGTCGTTCCACCAGCGTCAGGGTTTCGAGATCATGGTGACGCTGTGCCGTGGCACCGCGGAGCAGAAGGCGATGGCGCAGAACGCGCTCGATCGCTGGTGGTGGCCGGTGCTGATGATGTTCGGCCCGCCGGACCAGGTCAGCCAGCACAGCGACACCTCGACCAAGTGGAAGATCAAGCGCTTCTCCAACGACGAGCTGCGCCAGAAATTCATCGACGCCACCGTGCCGCAGGCCGAGTTCCTCGGGCTGACGATTCCGGATCCCGGCATGAAGCAGAACGAGAACGGCAATTGGGTGCACAGCCCGATCGACTGGGACGAGTTCAAGCAGGTGCTTGCCGGCAACGGCCCCTGCAACCGCGATCGCCTCGCCGCGCGCCGCAAGGCGCATGAGGAAGGCGCCTGGGTGCGCGAGGCCGCGATGGCCTATGCCGAGAAGCGCAAGAGCCGCCAGCTCGCGCAAGCCGCAGAATAAGGGAGCGCTAGAGATGGCCACGCCGAACGTTCCGCTCTGGGAAGTCTTCATCCGCAGCCGCAACGGCCTTGCGCACAAGCATGTCGGCTCGCTGCATGCGGCGGACTCGACGCTCGCCCTGCAGGCCGCGCGCGACATCTACACCCGCCGCGGCGAAGGGCTGTCGATCTGGGTGGTGCCCTCGAATGCGATCACCGCGTCCGATCCGTCCGAGAAGGGCATGATGTTCGAGCCGGCGGAATCGAAGATCTACCGCCACCCGACCTTCTACGACGTCCCCGACGAAGTCGGGCATATGTGAATTTCACCCGTCATGGCGAGGAGGCGTGTAGCGCTCTCTCGGACCATGACGCCCCGATCGTAACCGCGGCCATCCTTCGAGACGCCTGCTGTGCAGGCTCCTCAGGATGACGTCGAGCAAGTGGATGCAGGTGGAATAGAGAACATGGCAACCGCCAACATCGAAGTTTCCGAAACGCCGCTGGTGCTCTACGCACTGCGCCGCGCCGACGATGCGCTGATCCTCGGCCATCGGCTGTCCGAATGGTGCGGCCATGCGCCGGCGATGGAAGAGGACATGGCGCTCGCCAATATGGGTCTCGACCTGCTCGGCCAGGCCCGCGAGCTCTACAGCTACGCGGCCAAGGTCGAGGGCCGCGGCAACGACGAAGACAAGCTCGCCTATCTGCGCGACGTCAGGCAGTACCGTAATCTGCTGCTGGTCGAGCAGCCGAACGGCGATTTCGCCCGCACCATGGTGCGGCAGTTCTTCTACGCGGTGTTCGCCGATCTCTACTGGCGCGCGATGATGGCATCCACCGATCCGACGTTTGCTGCGATCGCGGCGAAGTCGGAGAAGGAGAGCGCCTATCATGTCAGGCATTCGTCGGAATGGATCGTCCGGCTCGGCGACGGCACCGAGGAGAGCCACCGCCGCGCGCAGGACGCGATCGACGATCTCTGGGCCTTTACCGGCGAGATGTTTGCGGTCGACGACGGCGAGCGCGGCCTGATCGATGCCGGCATCGCGATCGATCCTGCGACGCTGAAGCCGCGCTGGCTGAAGACGGTCACCGGCATCGTCAACGAGGCGACGCTGGCATTGCCGAAGAGCGATTGGATGCAGCAGGGCGGCCGCACCGGCAGCCATAGCGAGCATCTCGGCCATCTCCTCAGCGAATTGCAGTCGCTGCAGCGGACCTTTCCGGGGGCAACATGGTGACGGTTGCACTCAGCGATGCCGATCTGCGTCGGCGCGCCTGGAGCGCCGCCGCGCAGGTGGTCGATCCCGAAATCCCGGTGCTGACCATCGCCGACCTCGGCGTGCTGCGCGATGTCGCGGTCCACGACGGCCATGTCGAGGTCGCGATCACGCCGACCTATTCCGGCTGTCCCGCGATGAACATGATCGCGCTCGAGATCGAGCTGGCGCTGGAGCGCGAGGGCATTCACCGGCCCAAGGTCCGCACCGTGCTGTCGCCGGCCTGGACCACGGACTGGATGAGCGAGGACGGCCGCCGCAAGCTCAAAGAGTACGGTATCGCGCCGCCGCTGCCGGGCTCCTCGCGCCGCGCGCTGTTCGGCGAGCAACAGGTCGCGTGCCCGCAATGCGGATCAGGCGACACCGAACTGCTGTCCGAATTCGGCTCGACCTCCTGCAAGGCGCTGTGGCGTTGCAAGAGCTGCCGTGAACCCTTCGACTACTTCAAGTGTCATTGACCATGTCGACCCCACGATTCCACCGTCTGTCCGTCAGCGATCTGCGCCGCGAGGCGTCGGACGCCATCTCCATGACCTTTGCGATCCCCGACGATCTGCAAGACGACTATCGTTTCACGCCCGGCCAGTATCTGACGCTGCGCACCACGATGGATGGCGAAGAGGTCCGCCGCTCCTATTCGATCTGCTCCGGCCCCGACGATGGCGAATTGCGCATCGCGGTGAAGAAGGTCGATGGCGGCGCCTTCTCGAACTGGGCCGCCGACGAGCTGAAGGCCGGCGACGAGCTCGACGTGATGACGCCGACCGGCCGTTTTGGCGTGGCGCATGCGCCCGGCGAGGCGCGGACCTATGTCGGCTTCGCCGCCGGCAGCGGCATCACGCCGATCCTCTCGATCATCAAGGGCGTGCTGGCGCGCGAGCCGGGCAGCCGCTTCTTCCTGTTCTACGGCAACCGCTCGACCGAAGGCGTCATGTTCCGCGAGGCGCTGGAGGAGCTGAAGGACCGCTTCATGCAGCGGCTGTCGGTGTTCCACGTCATCTCGGGCGAGGAGCAGGACATCCCGATCCTGCACGGCCGGCTCGATGGCGAGAAGGTGCGGGTGCTGCTGCGCTCACTGGTGCCGGCCGCGACGGTCGATCACGTCTTCGTCTGCGGCCCTGCCGCAATGAGCGAGACCATCGAGGCGACCTGCCGCGAAATCGGCATCGCCGAGGAGCGCATTCATGTCGAACGCTTCGTGTCGGAGTTCGGCGGCAAGCCGCGAGCAAAGATCGTCGTTCCCGCCGGCGCGCCGCCGAAGGCAGTCGCCGGACTGATCATCGATGGCAAGCGCCGCGAGGTGCCGGTGGCCGATGGCGAGTCGATCCTCGACGCCGCGCTGCGCGCCGGCATGGACCTGCCGTTCGCCTGCAAGGGCGGCATGTGCTCGACCTGCCGCGCCAAGCTGGTCGAAGGCGAGGCACCGATGGATCTGAACTATTCGCTGGAGCCGTGGGAGCTGAAGGCGGGGTTCATTCTCACCTGCCAGGCCAAGCCGTGCTCCGGCAAGGTCGTGGTCGATTACGACCACGTCTAATTCTTTCTGCGCGTTGACACCCCCGGTGTCGCGCCCAACACTAACCTAACGCCAAGAGGCCCGCTGCAAACGGGCCCACGCACAGGGAGTTCGATGTGAACATCAAGGCCACGCTATCGCCCGAGGATGTCGCCCGCGCCTGCGCGGATGCGATGTGGAAGGAAGACGACGCCAGCAAGGGTCTCGGCATGGAGCTGGTCGAGATCAAGCCGGGGCAGGCGGTGATGGCGATGACGGTGCAGCCGCACATGGTCAATGGCCAGCGCATCTGCCATGGCGGTTACATCTTCACGCTCGCGGACTCTGCTTTCGCCTTTGCCTGCAACAGCCGCAACGATCGCGCGGTGGCGGCGCAGGGCAACGTGACGTTCATCCGGCCCGGTAAGCTCGGCGATCGTCTGGTCGCGACCGCGCGCGAGATCTCGCGCAGCGGACGCTCGGGAATTTACGACGTGCGCGTTACTGCCGTCGACAGCGTGATCGCCGAATTCCGCGGGCACTCGCGGGTGATACCGGGCACCTGGCTGCCCGACACGGACATCAAGGCACCATGATTTCGAGGGACATGTGATGGCAAAGCTCAACGTCAAGGATAGCGGCTATCACGCCGAGCTCGATGCGGCCGAACGCGCCTCGCGCGACGAGATCATGGCGCTGCAGACCAAGCGGCTCGCCTGGTCTCTCAGGCGCGCCTATGACAATGTGGCGCATTACAAGAAGAGCTTCGACGCGGCGGGCGTGCACCCGTCCGACTTCAAGCAGCTTTCCGATCTCGCCAAGTTTCCGTTCACGGTGAAGACCGATCTGCGCGACAACTATCCCTTCTACATGTTCGCAGTGCCGCGCGAGCAATTGGTGCGCGTTCATGCTTCCTCCGGCACGACGGGTAAGCCGATCGTGGTCGGCTACACCAGGGCCGATATCGATACCTGGGCGGATGTGATGGCGCGCTCGATCCGCGCCGCCGGCGGCCGCACCGGCATGCTGATGCACAATGCCTATGGCTACGGCCTGTTCACCGGCGGCCTCGGCGCGCATTACGGCGCCGAGCGGCTCGGCTGCACGGTGATCCCGATCTCCGGCGGCATGACCGAGCGGCAGGTGCAGCTCATCAACGACTTCCGGCCTGACATCATCACGGTGACGCCGAGCTACATGCTGGCGATCCTCGACGAGTTCAAGCGGCAAGGGCTCGACCCGCGCAAATCGTCGCTGAAGTTCGGCATCTTCGGCGCCGAGCCCTGGACCAACGCGATGCGGGTCGAGATCGAGCAGGCCTTCGATATGGATGCCACCGACATCTATGGCCTGTCGGAGGTGATCGGCCCTGGCGTCGCGCAGGAATGCGTGGAGACCAAGGACGGCCTGCACATCTGGGAGGATCACTTCTACCCGGAGGTGATCGATCCCCTGACGGGCAAGGTGCTCGGCGACGGCGAGAAGGGCGAGCTGGTGTTCACCTCGCTGACCAAGGAAGGTTTTCCGATCATCCGCTACCGCACCCGCGACCTGACGCGGCTGTTGCCCGGCACGGCGCGGCCCGGCATGCGGCGGATGGAGAAGGTGACCGGCCGCTCCGACGACATGATCATCCTGCGCGGCGTCAACGTATTCCCGACCCAGATCGAGGAGGCGCTGCTGGCGACCGACTGGTGCGGCGGCCATTTCGTCATCGAGCTGACCCGCGAGGGCCGCATGGACGAGATGACGGTACTCGCCGAAGCCCGGCCCGAGAGCTGGGACGGCGAAGGACTGACCGCGCACGCCGAAAAGGTCTCCGCGTTCATCAAGAACACGATCGGCATCTCCACCCGCGTCCGCGTCGTCGCGCCCGAGACGCTGGAGCGTTCGCTCGGCAAGGCGAAACGTGTTTACGACAAGCGCCCGAAAGAATAGCCTCTCGCCCGCAATGCAAGAGGGCGCGGGTTTCCATGGCCGATACCAATGAAGCAACCGCCGCGGAGATCGTGGCTGATATCCGCGACGGGAAGCTGACGGCGGTCAGCGTCGTCGAGGCGGCACTCGATCGTGCGGAGCGGCTCAAGCACCTCAACGCCTTCATCGTGCTGAACCGCGACGGCGCGCTGGCGGCGGCGCGCGAGGTCGATACCGGGAAACGCACCGGCGTGCTGGCGGGGCTTCCCATCGTCGTAAAGGACAACATCAACACATCAGATCTGCCGACATCCGGCGGCACGCCGGCGCTGCAACACGCGCGGCCCGCGCGCAATGCGCCGTCGCTGCAAAAGCTGCTCGATGCGGGTGCCGTTGTCATCGGCAAGACCAATCTGCACGAGCTCGCCTTCGGCATCACCAGCACCAATCTGGCGCCGTTCGCGGGACCGGTGCGGAATCCATACGACACGACCCGGATCCCGGGCGGGTCGTCCGGCGGAACGTCGGCGGCGATCGCAGCACGGATCGCCACCTGCGGCCTTGGATCGGACACCGGCGGCTCGACCCGCGTGCCCGCGGCGCTGACCGGGACCGTGGGGCTCAGGCCTTCGGTCGGCAATGGCGGCGCCGAGCGGCGCTATCACGACGACAACCAGGTGGTTCCGATCAGCCATACCCGCGACACCGTCGGCCCGATGGGACGCACGGTCGCCGATGTCGCGCTGCTCGATGCCGTGATCACCGGCACGCCGCCGGCCGCAGCCGTTCCACTACGCGGCGTGCGTCTCGGCGTTCCCGCCTGTTTCTGGAGCGGCCTCGACCGCGATGTCGAGACGGTTGCTCGCGCGGCCCGCGCACGGCTCACGGCGGCTGGCGCGGTGCTGGTCGATGTCGATATGCCTGACCTGTTCGAGCAGAACGACAAGGTGTCGTTCGTGCTCGCGTTGCATGAACCGATCGCCGACATCCCGGCCTGGCTCGCCGCCTCCGGGATTGAAGGGATCACGCTGTCCGACATCGCAGCCGCCGTCGCCAGTCCCGACGTGGTCGGCGCGTTCGGTGCCATCACCGCGGACGCCTTCGGTGCCGCCTATGACGATGCGATCAAGGTGCAGCGGCCGGCGCTGCAGGCGATCTATGCCGCCTATCTCAGGGACAACAAACTGGATGCCATCCTGTTTCCGACCACGATCGCGCCTGCGCCTGTGATCAACGAGAAGACCGGGTCCAGCGAGATGTCGGTCAATGGCGGCGAGCCGGTGTCGACCTTCGGCACCATGATCCGCAACACCGATCCCGGCAGCAATGCCGGCCTTCCCGGGCTGTCGCTCTATGCCGGCATGACGCCTGATGGCCTGCCGGTTGGGCTCGAGCTCGATGGCCTGGTCGGCGGCGATGCCAGGTTGCTTGGGCTCGGCCTGTCGATCGAAGCGATCCTGGGCACGGCACCACCGCCGAAGCTCTGACCAGAGCGTTTTCGAGCGAAGTGGCTACCGGTTCGCGTGAAGAAAACGCGTCGAAACACGAATCTAGAGCCCCGTTCCGATTCGATCGGAACGGGGCTCTAGGTCTCCCGCAACAAGCCCCTTGAATTGATCGGTCAGTCGATTAGTCATGGCATGAGGCCGCCCAGCGGCCGCGATCCGCGCGCCTTGCGGCGCGCTTCATGACCAAGACTGGACTGCCCATGCCGCCGGCCCCGCCAGCAAATCGTCAACCTGTCGATGCCCGTTGCGTCCGCCTGCGGACGAAGGCGGAGAATGCGGCGGCGGTCGCGCCTGTTGTCGAGACGCATGCGCTGTTGCGGGGGGATAACGACGTCCTGATCGAGGTGAAGGCGGCGGCGGTCAATCCGTCTGACGTCAAGGCCGCGACCGGGCTGATGCCTTATGCCGTCTTCCCGCGCACCTCGGGCCGCGACTACGCCGGCGTCGTGATCGACGGTCCATCGGGCTTGGTCGGACGCGAGGTGTTCGGCTCGTCCGGCGACCTCGGCATCCGCCGCGACGGCACCCATGCCACCCATCTGGTGGTCGAGGCCGATGCCGTGGTGGACAAGCCTGCCAGCGTCTCCTGGCAAGAAGCCGCCGGGATCGGCGTGCCCTTTGTCACCGCGATGGAAGGCCTGCGCCGGGCCGGCGTGCCGAAGGCGGGCGAGACCGTGCTGGTGATGGGCGTCAACGGTAAGGTCGGCCAGGCCGCCGTGCAGATCGCAAGCTGGCACGGCGCGCGCGTGATCGGCGTGGTGCGCAAGAGCGAGCCCTATGAGGGCCACAGCAATTCGCCGGTCGAGGTGATCGATGCCTCCACAACCGATGTCGCCGCGCGGGTGCGCGAGCTGACCGGCGGCAAGGGCGCCGACATCGTCTACAACACGGTCGGCGATCCGTATTTTCAGGCCGCGCACAAATCACTGGCGCTGCGCGGCCGGCAGATCCTGATCGCGGCGGTCGACCGCATCGTGCAGTTCAACATCCTCGAATTCTATCGCGGCCAGCACACCTATGTCGGCATCGACACGCTCGCGCTGTCGTCGGTTGCGACCGGCGAGGTGCTGCGCGAGCTCGCGCCGGGCTTTGCCAGCGGACATCTGAAGCCGTTTCCGATCAGGCAGAGCGCGATCTATCCGCTGGAACAGGCCAAGGCGGCGTTTGTTGCCGTGGCCGGCTCGTCGCGCGACCGCGTGATTTTGCGACCGTAATCCACCGTCATTGCGAGGAGCAAAGCGACGAAGCAATCCATTCTCTGTCGTGTGATAGTATGGATTGCTTCGCTTCGCTCGCAATGACGAAGGCAATTGAAGGATTGTTATGGACACCGCCACGATCGTCATCCTCGCCGCCCTGATCATCGGCCTGATCTATGGCTCGGTCGGGCTCGTCAGCGGCTTTTGCATGATGAGCGGCCTGCGCGGCTGGTGGGCGGACGGCGACGGCCGGCTGGTGCGCACCTACGCGCTGGCGATGGGGGTTGCGATCGCAGCCTCGCAGCTCCTGGCCTCTGCGGGCCTCGTCGATCTCGGCAAGTCGATCTATCTGCAACCGTCGTTCTCGGCACCGGTGATGTTCCTCGGGGGGCTGTTGTTCGGTTACGGCATGGTGCTGTCGAACGGCTGCGGCTCGCGGGCGCTGGTGCTGCTCGGGCGCGGCAATCTGCGTTCCTTCGTGGTCGTGATCGTGCTCGGCATCTTTGCCGAGATGACGCTGAAGGGCCTGATCGCGCCGCTGCGGATCGCGATGGTGCAGGCGTCGCAGGCCACGGTGTCAGCCAATTCGGTGCCGGCGCTGCTGGCAGAGATCGGCCTCGGCGCGGTGTCGGCGCGGATGGTGGCGGCTTCG
This sequence comes from uncultured Bradyrhizobium sp., assembly GCF_947648125.1. Classification (GTDB taxonomy): domain Bacteria; phylum Pseudomonadota; class Alphaproteobacteria; order Rhizobiales; family Xanthobacteraceae; genus Bradyrhizobium. The sequence goes on from NZ_CANSMR010000009.1 coordinate 84,913, forward strand.
GTGCTATCAGCCGTCCTGATCATTTTCGCCTTTGCCCATGCGCCATTCCGAAAATCGCCTGGCCAGATTGTGGCCGGCCTGATCGTCGGCCTGCTGGTGGCGGGCGGCTGGTACGCGACCGGCTATCTCGGCGCCGATGATTTCAACCCGGTGCCGGTGACATCGCTCACCTTCATCGCGCCGATCGCCGACGCGTTGCAGTATGTGATGCTGTCGACCGGCTCGACGCTCAATTTCGGTATCGTCACCGTGTTCGGCGTGTTCGCCGGCAGCCTGGTCACCGCGATTGCCACCGGGCGCTTCCAGCTCGAAGGCTATCGGTCGCCGCAGCACATGCTGCGCTCGGCAAGCGGCGCCGCGCTCATGGGCGCCGGCGGCGTGATGGCGTTCGGCTGTTCGGTCGGGCAGGGGCTCACCGGCTTGTCGACGCTGTCGCTGTCGTCCTTCATTGCGATTGCCGGAATCATGCTCGGCGCCGGCGCCGGCCTGCGCGGGAGCTTGCGGGTCAGGCCGCTCGCGACGGCCTAGGGCGTGTACTCATAACCGTCGGCTTCCAGTAACATTCCGGGGGAGAAGGTGGTGTCTGAAAGACTTCAAATCGCCATCATCGGCGGTGGAATCGGGGGCCTGACGGCTGCGCTGGCCTTACGGGCGCGCGGATTGAGCGTCACGGTCTTTGAACAGGCTAGCGAGCTGCGCGAGATGGGCGCGGGGGTTTCCATCCTTCCCAACGCCACGTGTCTGCTCCAACGGATCGGCCTGACAGGAGGGATCGAGAAAATAGGTTCTCCAATAACCGGTCTGGTGATGCGGACATCCGTTGGTGAGGTTATCTATACGTCGACGACCCCCTCGACAGGTATCCAGAGTTATAATGTTCATCGGGCAGAATTTCTGAAACTGCTCGCCGACACCCAACCGGAAGGCACACTCCACTTGGGTCATCGCCTGTCGGAAGCCAGAGAAACAAATGATCGCGTGCGCTTGACGTTTTCGAATGGCGCAATTGTCAATTCCGACGTCGTGATCGGAGCCGACGGCATCCACTCTGCCGTGCAACGCGAGATCGGACTGAAAACCTATCCATCGAGCGAAGGGGTAATGGCTTACAGAGGCCTGATCCCGACCGAGAAGCTTTCATGGGCGAAAGACATCGGAGGCCGAGTATCGAGGTGGAACGGGAAAGGCCGCAGTTTCATATGTTATCCGGTGTCGAGTGGCCGATTGATGAACATGGTCGCTTTTGTCCCCACCAATTTGGATTCGGAGGAATCGTGGACGGCCCCGGGTGACCTGAAGGCGTTAAGCGCCGAATATGCGGGTTGGGACGATCCCGTGCTGGAAACAATAGGCGCTCTCGACGCGACATTTCGCTGGGGCATTTATGATCGAGTGCCCCTGCCACATTGGTCTGCTGGTCGGATGACGCTGCTTGGTGACGCGGCCCACCCGATGGTGCCACATCTCGGCCAGGGCGCCGCGCAAGCGATCGAAGACGGCTTCACGCTTGCAGTATTTCTGGAAGGCGCCAAACAACAAGATGTCCCGAGGCGGTTGAAGGCCTACGAACAAATCAGGATTGAGCGGACGAGCCTAATCCAAAAACTCGCGCGGGATGCTGGCAAATTCTATCGTGCCGAGTATGAGACCGCGGCGGAACGAGACCACCTCATGGCGCAGTGGACGCAATGGAGGGCATCGACGGAATGGATCCGCGGACACGATGCGGAGAAAGCCGCGAAAGGAGCATTTGTACTAGCTAAGGATGCCGGATCTATCTAAGCCGCGACGTCCGTTGGCCCCTTTGAGACATGCCGACCGGCTCTGAGAATGTCCGTTCTCCGGGGAGGATCGGAAGTGATCGGCCGCCGGCCAAAACGAAGCGAATGGCCCTGAGCGGACATGAGGTGTCAGCAAGATCACGTCTTTAATTGTCACGCTTCTCCGTCAGCGCTGATCTCGGCTGGCAGGCTCGGATCAGCGCTCCACTCTGCCCACGACCCATCGTAAAGCCGGACATCGCCGTGCCCCAGCAGTTTCAGAGCCAGCATGCCACACGCGGCCGCGTACCCTGTGCCGCAATAAGTAATCACCCGCCTGTCATTTGATATCCCTGCAGCTGCATACATGCCTGCGAGTTTCTCCGGCGCGGAGAACATGAAATCGCGTCGCTCCACTAGAATACGTGCGCGCTCAGCCGAGGTCGCTTCCGCCAAAGCCGGATCAACATTGGCAAGATAGGGAACGTTGACGGCGCCCGGAATGTGACCGGGACGTTGCCCCCACAGGTGACGGTCGCCGCGGCCTTGGTATAGCTCGGGGGTCAGACAGTCGACGAGCACCGTGCCGCGCTGTCCGAGCGCATCGCGAACATCCTGCTTTGTTGCAAGCCAGCCAGAGATGGGCGACGCAGCAAAGGTCGTGGCCTGAACATGCGGTAATTCTGTAGTCAGGGGACGCCCTTCGTTCACCCATTGCCGAAGTCCCCCATCGAGAACGCGCACTTTGTCGTGACCATAATAGTTCAAGGCCCACCACAGTCGCGCTGAGCCAAGCGGGAAGCCCATGTTGTCATAGGTAACGACGAGAGTTTCGCGATCGACGCCGAGCCGGCTCATGGCGGCGGCAAAGCGCTCCGGCGGCGCCAGCATTTCAGGAACCGGATGCTCCGGATCGGAAAGCTCCGCGATCATGCCTGCGAACACCGCGCCGGGAATATGACCCGCACGGTAGCCATCATGATCGTCGAAACTTATGCCGCGACCATTCTCATAGCGGGACTCCCGGCGCACATCGATGATCCGCACCATCGGGTCGTCCAGATGGGCGGCAAGCCACGTCGTGCTTGCGAGCGGAGAGCCATCAACCGAGGACATGACGACACCTGCAAGTGGCGAGCGTTCATACTGGCTGCGTCGAAGTCCAACCGCAAGGCTCTATTTCTGCTTCTGGCCCATCGCGACCGTTCGCGCGGCACGAGGAAACGTCCGAAGTCAAGGTAAGACCGGAAGTCACCCGCTAACGTTCAAACCGACGCGAAGACCCGATCCGGAAGTTGGCATCAGGGAAACGACAGGCCCGGTCGCCTCCAATTCCAACCATCCACCGTTATCAGATCGTGGGGTCATCCTGCGGATTGGACGCCTCGTGGATCGACATCTCGGTTCGCGGCGATGTAGTCGATCTTGCCGCGCGAGATACCGATATCGTGGAGCGCCATATCGCTCAGGTCGGACAGCCTGGCCCGAAGCTGTCGGCGTTCGTGCCATTCGCGAAGGGCGGCGCGGTAATTGGCGAGCAGGCTCAGCCCAAGTCGAACCGGCGCGAAGGTCTGTCTCGACGCGGACACATCGAAAGTTGTAGCCATCTGAAATCTCCCCGGTATCTGCCTCCGACAAAGCAAGGATGTCAGGACGCCGCAGGATGCGCTTGATACCCGGCTTACATTTTCCTTGCCGGCGGCTTATTGTTTGCGTTCCAAGCGGTGCTGGAGCCTCCATGATCGGAGACCGCCTAAAGGGACTGGCAGCTTGCGCTATCTCTTCGAGGAGTACGCTTTAGACACTGACCGGCGCGAGCTGCATCGCGGAGCGGACGTCGTCTCCGTGGCGCCACAGGTATTCGACTTGCTCCATTACCTGATCCGCAACAGGGAGCGCGTTGTCGGCAAAGACGACCTCATCAGTGCCATTTGGAATGGGCGCATCGTATCCGATGCGGCGCTGACGACCCGTCTGAACGTCGCCCGAAGTGCGATCGGCGATTCCGGTGAAGAACAACGCCTCATCAAAACATTGCCGCGAAAGGGCTTTCGTTTCGTCGGCGTAGTGCACGAAACGAGTCGGCCGACTGGTGCGGCGATCCTCTCGGACAGCGACTTGGACTCTTCAGAAGTCGCGCTCGCCCTCCCGGACAAGCCCTCGATCGCAGTATTACCGTTTCAGAACATGAGCGGCGATCCTGAGCAGGAGTATTTTGCGGACGGGATGGTTGAGGAGATCACGACGGCGCTTTCGCGGTTCAAATGGTTGTTCGTGATCGATCGTAATTCGAGTTTCACCTTCAAGGACAGAACGATCGATATCAAGGAAGTCGGACGCAGGCTTGGCGTGCGTTATGTCCTTGAGGGGTCTGTGCGCAGGGCGTCGGGGAAGGTTCGCATTGCAGGGCGGTTGATTGATGCAGTGACGGGCGCGCACATCTGGGCGGACAGGTTCGAGGGTGACGTGACCGAGGTTTTCGTCCTCCAGGACGAAGTAACGGCCGCCGTCGTCTCAGCCATTCAGCCAAAACTGCTGCAAACAGAAATAGCGATGTCCGCGCGGCGGCGACCAGAGACCCTCACCGCTTATGACTTTTATCTCCGAGCCGTGCAGGCTTACCATTCCATGACCCACGAAGGGTTGACCGAGGCGATAAGGCTGGCTCATCGTGCTTTGGAGCTGGACCCTCGGTTCGGATTTGTCGCTGCTCTGGCAGGTGTCTGTCACTTGCGAAACGTCCTTTTGGGCTCTGCTCTCGATCCTGAATCTGATCGCAAGGAAGCAGTTCGGCTTCTTCGCCTGGCATTGAGCGTCGACGATGGTGATCCAGACACGTTAGCAATGGCTTGCCTAGTCTCAGCATTCATGGTCGGCGATTGTGAAAGTGAGATCGAAATGGCGGACCGGGCGGTCGCGCTAAACCCAAATTCATCTCTCGCATGGACCAACAGAGGCTGGGTCTATAAAATTGCGGCGCTGCCGGAGGAAGCAGTCCGCAGCTTTGAACGTGCCATTCGCATGAGCCCAGTAGACCCACGGCAACACCTAACGTTTGGTGGGATGGGGATGGCCTTTATTGAGCTTGGTCGCTTTGACGAGGCCATCGTCGCAGGGAAGAAGGCCCAACGTCAGAATCCCTCCTATTCGGGAGCTTACCGTTGTCTTGCGTCCGCTTTCGCCCATCTCGAACGTGACGCTGAGGCGCGTGAGGCGGCGGTGCGTCTGCTTGAGGTCGACCCCGACTTTACAGTATCAGCATGGATTGCTCGGGGTGGGCAATCAAACTCGAAGCTGCTGATTGAAGGACTCCGGAAAGCGGGCTTGCCCGAATGAGCGCGCGTATGTCGGCGCCGATGTGGTGACCGAAGCCTCCTTTGCGGCGCACGAGTCCGGAAATGGCCCTATCCGGACCTGACAGGCTTGGCTGGCGATGTCCGTTATTGAGGGCAAAGCCGACCCTCTCCGTCGAGCATCCGGACTTCTGAGTTTGACCCTAGCCCCGTGCGAGTTGAGACCAAAGGTCCTACAATAGATTTCGCGGCACATGGCAGATGCGAGTCATCAGGAGGTCCTCCATGCCAGAGATCAACACCAGGTTTCTGTTCACGATCACCCTAGAGATTCAAGTATCCGTTCTTGGCGACACTCCCTATGGCCGCCGCCGGATTTTTCATTTTGACGGCGGTAGCTTCGACGGACCGAAGCTCAAGGGCAAGGTGTTGCCGGGTGGCGGCGGATGGTCTCTGATCCGCCGCGACGACGTGATGGAGGTGGACGTGCGGTTGGCTCTCGAGACCGACGACAACCATCAGATCTACACAGCCTGGAAGGGCCTTCGTCATGGTCCGAAAGAAGTCATGGATCGCCTTTATCGAGGCGAAATCGTCGACCCGGGAGCCTACTATTTCCGCACCACGCCTTACTTCGAGACGAGTTCGGAAAAATACGACTGGCTGAACCGCATCTGCTCGATCGCCAGCGGTTCGCTTTCGCCGAACGCACGAACGCTAGATGTTTTTCAGGTGTTGTAGTCAATGCGTCAAACGTCTGCTGTTGGCCCAAGGCCGACATGCAGCGACGTCGGTTTCGACGTCAGCTTCCGAGACCGAAGCGGACGTGACGAATCTATGAGTACAGGCCCTAATTACGCACGCGCCGGCGCGTCCGCGAGCGAGCTCAGCGCGATCCCGCCGACGATCAGCGCCGCGGCGATCGCCAGCGAAAGATCGATCGGTTCGCCGAGCAGCAGCGCCGCGGTCACGATGCCGACGATCGGCGTCGCGGTCGTGCCGAGTGAGGTCGTCAGTGCCGGCAGGCTCTTGTTGACAACAGACATCGCCCAATACGCCAGCGCCGTGCCGATGAAGCCGGAATAGAGGAACAGCAGCACAAGGTGCGGCGACCATGTCACCGTGGGCACGCCCTCGGTGACCAGCGCCGCCATGGTCAGCACCACGGTCGCGACCAGCACCTGCCAGAGCAAGAGCTGCAGCGGCGTCGCGATCCAGCGGTGCGAACGGATATAGATGATGTTGGCGGCCCAGCAGATTGCGGCAATGATGATCATGCCGGCGCCGGCAATGACGTGCAGATTGCTCCAGTCCAGTGACGCCGGGTTGAGGATCACGCAGAGGCCGGCGAGCCCCAACGCGACCCCGACGAGCTTGAGCGCGCCGAGCCGTTCGGTTCGCGCCGCGCCGGCGGCCAGCGCGACCCAGAGCGGCGTGGTGTAGCCGAGCACGACGCCCTTGCTGGCCGGCAGATAGCGCAGGCCGGCGGCGACCAGGGTCGAGAAGAACGTCATGTGCAAGAGCGCGACGCTGAGCACGACAGGGACATCGGCGATCCGCGGAATGATCAGATTGCCGCTGGCGCGCAGGATCACCAAGAGGGCGACCAGGGCGACCCAGCTGCGGATCGATGCGGTCCACAGCGGCGGCACCGCCTCGACCAGCGATTTCGTCACCGACCAGTTGGTGCCCCAGGCCAGCACCACGACGATGAACAAGGCGGCGGCTTTGGCGGGGGATAGGGATTGGTTCACGGGCGGCATCCTTGCAGGCGATACCGCTTGTCAATAGGATCGCACTGGCTCTATCGAAAGAGCCAGATTTGACAGATCAAAGGAGCCAGATTGATCCTCGCCGAATTGCTCGCGCTGAAGCGTGCGGATGATGCCGGGCTGACCGCGCAGCTGACGCAGCAGCTGCGTGCGCTGATGGCGAGCGGCCGGATCAGGAGCGGGGCCGTGCTGCCGTCGAGCCGCACCCTTGCGGCCGAGCTCGACGTGTCGCGCAACACGGTCACACATACCTATGAGCAGCTCGCGGCCGAGGGGTATCTGCGCGTCGCTGCGCGGCGGCGGCCGGTGGTCACCGACGATATCGAGGCACGCTTCGCCAAGCCTGCGCCCGCGCCAAGGCGCGAGGCGGCCCGCAAGCCGTTGCTGTCGCCCTGGGCCCTGCAGCTCTCCGACACCGATTGGCCGCTGTCCTACCAGGCCGACTTCCGGCCGCTGCGTCCCGGGCTTGCGGATGCGCGCGAATTTCCGCACGAGATTTGGGCGCGCTGTCTGCGCCGCAGTGCGCTGCGCCGCCGCTTCAATGATCAGACCGTGATCAACCGGCCAAGCCTGCGCGAGGCCTTGCGCGACTATCTCGAAGTCAGCCGCGGCGTGCGCGCCGAGGCCGATCAGGTTCTGATCCTGCCGACGGCGCAGGCGGCGCTGACGCTGATAGCCGCGACCACCATCGTGGCCGGCGATGCGGTGTGGACCGAGGATCCCGGCTATCCCGGCGCCGCGGCGGCGTTTCGCGCGGCCGGCGCCGCCGTCGTCGGCGTCAGGCTCGATCAATGGGGCATGATGCGGACGCGCGAGGCGCGCGCGCCGAAGCTCATCTTCACGACACCGTCGCATCAGCACCCGACCGGGCGGGTGATGCCGGTTGCGCGCCGCACCGAGCTGTTGGCGGCGGCCGAGCCCGGCAAGACCTGGATCGTCGAGGACGATTACGACGGCGAGTTTCACTATGACAGCCGCCCGATGCCGGCCCTGCAAGGGCTCGATCGCGAGGGACGCGTGCTCTATCTCGGCACCTTCGCCAAGGCGATGACCGCCGACATCCGCATCGGCTATCTGGTGGTGCCGCCATCACTGGCACGGACGATGGAGATCGCGCAGCGTCACCTCGGGCTGATCGCCTCCGTGCACGTCCAGGAGGCGCTGGTCGGCTTCATGGCCGACGGGCATTTCCTGGCGCATGTCAGGCGGATGCGGCGGATCTACCGCGCGCGCCGCGACCACCTCGCCTCCGCGCTGACGCGGCAGCTCGAGCCGGTGCTCACGGCCGAAGTCCCACCCGGCGGCATGCAGCTGATCGCACGGTTCAAGGATGGCGCCGCGGACCAGAGCGCGGTGACGCGGCTGGTCGCCGCCGGGGTCGAGGTGCGCGCGCTGTCGAGCCTTGCGCTGGAGCGGCCGCACGACCACGGCTTGTTGCTCGGCTTCGCCGCCTGGCGCGAGAACGAGATCGGTGCCGCGGTCCGCATCATGGCGAACTGCCTGACGGGGAAGCGCTCCGCGCGCGGGTAGAAGGGGCGCACGCACGATTTCGGAATATTGGAAAAATATCGCTGAGTTGCCCGACGTGTCAAGCAGCCTTGTCGAACGCCGGCAGCCGCCGGCTACTTTGCATGGGGTTGTTTTCGATATTTCAAGCGGAGAGAGTGTACAGCGGACATGCTGCTTCGGCGCGGGCCCACCTCGCTGCGTCGCAGGCTCACTCCGCAGCCCTGGTGACGATCCGCACCTCCGATGTCAGCGTCTTGTGCACCGGGCACTTGTCGGCGATCTCCATCAGCCGCTTGCGCTGGTCGGCGTCGAGCTCGCCCTCGATCCTGATGACGCGGTCGATCTGGTCGAGCATGCCCTCGCGCGTCTCGCACTCCTCGCAATCCTTCGCATAAATCTTGTTGTGCTGGAGCGTTACGGTGATGCGATCGACCGGCAGCGACTTGCGGTCGGCATACATCCGCATCGTCATCGAAGTGCAGGCGCCGAGACCAGTGAGAAGGAAATCGTAAGGCCCGGGGCCGGAATCCTGGCCGCCGACGGCGACCGGCTCGTCGGCCAGCATGCGATGCGGACCCGTGGTGACGGTCTGCTGGAATTTGCTGGCGCGGGTCTCCTGTACGACGACGTTGCGCGGCGCGCTGCCGGTGTCGGCCACCGGCCGCGGCGCAAGGTCGACGTAGCGCTCGGCCCAGGCGCCGATCACGTCGGCGACATAGGCGGCATCCTGCTTGCCGCTCAAAAGATGATCCGCGCCTGCAAGCGAGACGAAGCTCTTCGGGTGCTTGGCCGAGGTGAAGATATGCGTGGCGTTGTCGATGCCGACGGTGTCGTCGGTCGGCGAGTGCATGACCAGCAGCGCCTTGTGCAGCTTGGTCACCTGCGCCATCAGGTTCTGCTCGGCGACGTCGTCGAGGAATTCGCGCTTGATGCGGAAGGGGCGGCCGGCGAGCGAGACCTCGCCTTCACCCTGCGCGCGGATGTCCTCGATCCGGTCCTTGAAGAAATGCGTGACATGGACGGGATCGGACGGTGCGGCGATGGTCGCAACCGCCTTCGCCTCGGGGATCTGGCCTGCGGCCGCGAGGATCGCGGCGCCGCCGAGGCTGTGGCCGATCAGGATCGCAGGCGCCTTGCGGGTCTCGCGCAGATGGTCGGTGGCGCGGACGAGATCGGCGACGTTCGATGTGAACGTCGAATTGGCGAAATCGCCCTCGCTGGAGCCGAGGCCGGTGAAGTCGAAACGCAGCGTGGCAATACCCTTCGCAGCAAGGGCAACCGCGATGCGCTTGGCCGCCAGCACGTCCTTGCCGCAGGTGAAGCAGTGCGCGAACAGCGCATAGGCCTTGATCGGCCCGTCCGGCGTATCAAGCGCGGCGGCAAGCTGATGGCCGCCCACACCGGTGAATTGAAAGCGTTCGTGCGGCACGGGCAGGCTCCTTGTGTTGATCGGTCAGTCGCCAGAATAGCGCTGTTCGGCCCAGGGATCACCGCGATTGTGATAGCCGCGCACCTCCCAGAAGCCCGGCGCATCCGCAGGTAAAAATTCGATGCGCTGTAGCCATTTGGCGCTCTTCCAGAAATACAGATGCGGCACCACCAGCCGCACCGGGCCGCCATGCTCCTGCTCCAGCGGCTTGCCCGACCAGCTATGGGCCAGCAGCGCGTCCTCGGCGGCGAAATCCTCGAGCGACAGGTTCGTCGTATAACCGTCATAGCAATGCAGCGCGACGAAGCGCGCGTCCTCGCGCGGTCGGCAGGCGGCGAGCAGGTCGCGGGTGGCGAGGCCTTCCCACTGATTGTCGTAGCGCGACCAGGTGGTGACGCAGTGAATGTCGGAGACGAACCTGGTCTGCGGCTGCGCCGCGAATTGCGGCCAGTTCCAGTAGATCGTCTGCTCAACCGCGCCGTAGACGTCGAGCCGCCAGCGCTCTTGCGTCACGTTCGGCATCAATCCAAGATCGAGCACCGGCCAGTCCGCCGTCAGATGCTGTCCCGGCGGCAGGCGCTGCTCGTCCGGCCGGGTGATCTTGCCGGTGAGGAATTTGCCCTCGCGCGCCCAGCGCTGCTTGCTGCGCGTCAGCTTGCTCTCGGGTGGCTCGGTGTCGTCGGTCATCGGCGTTGCGCCATCATTCGTGGCGATGCATCGCGGAGTCGTGCTTGGTGTCGCGCATGGTCGAGTAGATCAAGAGCGACAGGAAGATCATGCCGCTGAGATAATAGTAGAACCAGTCCTCATGCCCGATGCTCTTGAAATAGAGCGCGACCGCGGGCGCGGTGCCGCCGAAGATCGACACCGTGATGGCGTAGGGCAGGCCAACGCCGAGCGCACGGACATTGGTCGGGAACAGCTCGGCCTTCACGATCGCATTGATCGAGGTGTAACCGGCGACGAAGATCCAGGCGCCGCAGATCAGGAGGAAGGCGATGAAGGGCGACTTGGTCTCCTTCAGGGCGGTCAGGATCGGGATCGTTGCCAGCGTGCCGACGACGCCGAAGAAGATCAGCAGCGGCTTGCGGCCGATACGGTCCGATAGCGCGCCATAGATCGGCTGCAGGAAGGTCGCGAAGATCAGCGAGCCGAAGATCACGAAGGTGGTCTGGTCCTCGGTGAGGCCGACCGACAGTTTCACGAAGGTCTGCATGTAGGTGGTGAAGGTATAGAACGCCGCGGTGCCGCCGGCGGTGAGGCCGACCACCAGCAGCAATTCGCGCGGATAGTTCAGGAGGCCGACGATCGAGCCGGTCGGCTTGGAGACCTTCTTGGCCTCCTCGAACGCCTCGGTCTCGTGCAGGCCGCGCCGCATCACCGCCGCGAAGATCGCGAGCATGGCGCCGATCACGAACGGAATCCGCCAGCCCCAGGCTTTCAGCTCGTCCGGCGTCAGGAACACCTTCTGCAGCAACAGCAGCACGATGATCGCGGTGAGCTGGCCGCCGATCAGCGTGACGTACTGGAAGCTCGAATAGAAGCCGCGATGCTTGGCGTCGGCGACCTCGCTGAGATAGGTGGCACTGGCGCCATACTCGCCGCCGAGGCTCAGGCCCTCGATGATGCGGGCGAGCGCCAGGATCGCCGGTGCGGCAATGCCGATGGTGGCATAGGTCGGCGTCACCGCGATGATCAGCGAGCCGAAGCACATGCAGACGACGGACAGCGTCAGCGACAGCCGCCGGCCATAGCGGTCGGCGATGTAGCCGAACAGCCAGCCGCCGAGCGGGCGCATCAGGAAGGTCGCGGCAAACAGCACGGCGGCATTGAGCTGCTGCACCACCGGATCGCTGTGCGGGAAGAACGCCGGCGCGAAATACAGCGCGAACGCGGTGTAGGCGTAGAAATCGTACCATTCGACGAGATTGCCGACCGAGCCGATGAAGATCGCCTTGACCCGCCGCTCGACGTCATGGATGTCGAGATGGTCGCTCGCGGATTGAGCGGTTTGTTCGGACATTGGCAGGCCTCCCCGGATTCTCTGGCTCGATTCCGGGGCAACCTATCTCATTTGCGTGGTGCGGTGTAACTGCTGTCCTGTTCTTCAGGCGTTCTTGCCGAACAGAACGGGCAGTTGACGCGGGCCGCGCACCGTGCCTTCGGACCAGGTGACCTTGCCGGCCGGGTCGAGGCGGTAATCCGGAATCCGCTTCAGCCATTCCTCGATCGCCACCTGCATCTCCATCCGCGCCAGGTTGGAACCGACGCAGCGGTGGATGCCGAGGCCGAAGGCGGCGTGGCGGTTCTCCTTGCGGTCGATCACCACCTTGTCCGCATCGGGGAACATGGCGGGGTCGCGGTTGGCCGCGGGGAACGACAGCAGCACCATGTTGCCGGCCTTGACCGGGCAGCCGGAGATCGTCGTTTCCTTCATCACCTCACGGGCCATCGTCACCGGCGAATAGGCGCGCAGGAATTCCTCGATCGCGGTCGGGATCAGCGCCGGCTCCGCGACCAGGCGCTCGCGATCGGCGGGCGTCCTGGCGAGGTGCCAGAGCGAGGAGCCGAGCGCGCTCCAGGTGGTGTCGATGCCGGCGATCAGGAGCAGCCGCAGCGAGCCGAGCACGTGCTCGTCGGTCAGCGGCTGACCGCCCGGGCCCTTGGCCCGCAACAGCTGCGAGATCAGATCGTCGCCCGGCTCAAGCTTGCGCTGCTCGAGATGGGCCATGAAGTAGCCGGTCATCTCGCGCACGCCGCTCATCATCTCGTTCTCGTCCTTGATGCCGAGCTCGAGGATCTGGTGGATCCACTTGATGAAGAGGTCGCCGTCCTTCTCAGGAATGCCGAGCATGTGGGCAATGGCGCGCACCGGGATGTGCTTGGTGTAGCGCGCCGCGGCGTCGCAATGGCCATCGGCGATGAATGCGTCGATCAGCTCGTTGCAGATCGCGCGCACCCGCGGCTCCAGCCGCTTCATCGCGTCCGGTGTGAAGGGCGGCAGCAGCACCTGCTTGGCGGGCTTGTGCTCCGGCGGATCGGAGGTGATCGGCGGCGCACGGGCCGTGATCTCGGGGCGGACGTCGCGCACGATGACGCGGCGCGAGGAGAAGTGCTCGGTGTCGTAGGCGATCTCTTTCACCGCCTGATAGGTGGTCGGCATGTAGCAGCCGAGGAAGCGCTCGGTATGCACGACCGGCGAGGCCGCGCGCAGCGTCTCCCAGATCGGGAACGGGTCGTCGGTCCAGACCGGATCAGTATGGTCGAAATCATGGACCCAGTCGGTGACCGGGGGATGTTCGGGCAGATAGCTTGCGGACGGGGAATCGGACATCAGCTCGTTTCCTTCTCGTTCGATCAAAACGCTGGTCGGCTCAACGGGACGCCACGCGGCCGTTGCTGTTGGCCGCTATTCCTCGGTGACTTCGATCGCGATTTCCGGGCAGTTGGTCTGTGCGAGCCAGGCCTTGTCCTCAAGCCCGGCCGGCACGGTCCCGTCGCCGACTTCATGGGCGTTGCCGTATTCGTCGAGCTCGAACAGTTCGGGCGCGAGCGATTTGCAGCGGGCGTGACCCTGGCACTTGTCCTGGTCGACGCGGATTTTGAGCTTGGACATGCAAGCACTCTCCCTCGGCTTTGGCGCACAGGTGGGGGGCGCGCCGGGTTCCTCATTTTGGTTTATGCAAGTTCCAGCTTGCTTGGGCGACCTCTTAACCGGCCGCCAAGTTATAGCATATTACATTATTGTCGCGGTTGTCCGTCAAGCGAAAATTCAGCGGGCGGCAGTCCCGCCGCAGGTTACGAAAACCTTCGCAACCACTGATTTTTGGGTGCCTGGAGGCTGATGCCTGGGTCCCCGCCGGTCCCGGCGAGGGAAGCGGTGTCCGCGATCGGGCGTGTTGTCTTCTCAAGGTGAGACCGGTGGCGCGGCAGCCGACAAGACGCCATCGACGTCTGTGGCCATGACCTTGCGCCACGTTCCGCTGGGGATCTCTCGCGATCGACCGGCACAATGCTCGCACCCCCTGCCGCGAGGCGGCGCTCAGTCGCCGCGCGCGGCAGCAGGTCGTCGGCGGCTATGCCGGTACCAGTGGCGGTGATGCGATTGCGCCATTCAAGGCGATCGTCGGCGCGGATGCCGCGTCTGAATCAGCCGTCGAGACCGCGTAATTGTCCCATCGGCCCAGATCAAATGTGCTCGCGGTGAGAATTCGGAAGTAAAGCGCACTGTTATTGCGTAATGCCGCCCAAGCATAGGGTGGCAGATTATATGTGGCGCCGGTGAAGCGCGACTTGACCTGCGGGTCGTTCCACGAGGCGTAGAAATTGTCGGCGGTTCGTTGTGCCGGATAGCCAAAACAGTTCGGATCGCTCGTGATCTCAAATGCATAATACGCGTTGGCGCCGGGCGATACGGTGAAGGCGGGACCGTTGCTTTTCGAACGATCGTAAGTGCTGGGGCCGGTGACCACAGGACCCTGCTGGGTGGTGGGCGGCTTTGCCGGTTGGCCCGTCGCCGAGGTGCGTTGATCGACCACGATCGTCAGTGGCTTCGAGTTGGTGAAGACGTCGTCGTTGACCCCGACCGTAAAGTAGTTCGGTGTCTGTTCGGCTGGCATCAGCGCCAGGATCGCTTGATGGAATTGCGGCAGCGAGCCGGTGAAATTGCCGCTGTTCCAGACTGACAGGAGTTTTTCGGTAAAGAGCCCGTTGCTCTGGCCGTCCTGCGATTCCTGATTGTCTTGACAGCCGGAGATCAGGATCACCGAAGCGGTAATCGCGCCACGCTTGCGGGTCCATTGCGCGGCTTCGTACATCGGCATGTCGCGCTCGAAGACATCGAGTGCGACGGAGGGAGGAATCGACCGCTTTTGTGTCGCTGCAACGTCAGGAGCGGGGCCGCGCGCACGCGTATTTGCGGCAGGCGCGTAAACCGACTTGAGGTTCTGTAGTCCGCGGCCCTGCGGGAAGATTGGAATTGCTTTGCGTTTCGACTGCGGCCATCGGATGCCGCTCGGGATGAACAACTCTCGAATGACGGTGCCGCTGTGGCAACTGTCCGAATAGACCTCGATGCGCACGTTGGCCGCAAACTGGCCCCACAGATTGTAGAGCTCGTGTCCGAGGACCATGCGGTCGTAAGCCACCCAGGTGTCGTCAAGACCATTGGGCGAGTCGCCGGTCGTGTCCGGGACCTGGCCGCCGTGACCGGAATAGGAGATGACGCAGGTATCTCCGGACTGCAAATTGTACGCAGCCTGGCCGATGGCTCCGAGAATGGCGTCGGCGGTCGCCTCACCATCAAGAAGCTTCTGCGTCGTGAAACCCTGCGACTGACAAATCGTCTCCATCGCATTGGCATCGTTGATGCAGCCGGCCAGCGTGCCCGCCCAGCCGTTGTACTTCGATGCATCGACGCCGTTCAAACCAATATGTAGCGAAAAGCCCTGACTCATAACATTCTCCTCCTACAGAAGATCAGCGGTAATTCCGATAACGCTGCCCTTGTTAAGGTCCCAATTGCGCCAGGCGGTCGTGAGCGTGCCGCTTGCGCGGGTCTCGACCAGCGCGAACTGCAGTGTCTGATGTGCCAGATAGTCGTTGATCGGCAGCGTAAACGAAGCGTCGGCCGTGCTGGCTTCAGCCAGACTGATGGTCTCGATGTGGCTGTTTCCCTCGAGGCGTGCCTGGACGGCAAGTGCAGTCAACTGATGGTTGGAAAAGTTGAGCTGATTGATGAACGTCACGGTGCTGGTGACGTCTTCGACGAACACGTCAAGCTCCTCGATCGACGTCGCAGCGACCGCGGTGGCGTTGGCAAACGCTCGCGTGGTCGCCGGATCAACTTTCGCGGTAACGGTTGTCCCTGGCGCGAGCGTGGTGTTTACGGCCACAACCTGGCTTGTCGCGCTTGCCGTCGACGTGACCAGGTCCGTGACGTTCATGGCCTGCTGTGTGCGATTGGTGAGTGTCGCGGTGTCGCCTTGCAGTGCCACCGTCACCGGGCCGGATTCGGGAGGTCCAACCACATTGCTGTCGACGATCAGCGCGGCGTTGACGCTGCTGCCGTCTGGCAGCGTGAAGGTAACGCCGCCCTGAATGCCGCTGCGATCGAGCACGGCGGTAAGGAGCGCGGCATTGGCCAGCGGCAGGCTGAGGGTAATGGTGATGGCGTCGAGTACGGTGACTGCTTGCGGCGTGCCCAATTCGGCGGGTAACGCCCACGAATAGCCGACCGTGGCCGCGACGAACGGATCCGTCGGATAGACGATCGCCGGCGTGCTGCCCGACGGCGTCAGGGCGACAAGCTTCGCGCCGAGCTGCAGCAACGCCCCGGGAGAGACGTCCGGAATCAGTGTCGTGGTCAAGGCGTACCGATTGTTCGCAGGATCGACATCGAGCAGGCCATACAGCATGATCATCGGTCGGAAGGCCTTGCTGCCGCTTCCGTCGCCGAAACGCCCGACCCGGTACGCCGTCGGCGCGACCATGAAGCGTCCTGGCTGTTGCAGCGAGCGAAACACGCGGAACGCCGGATCACGCAACGTGGTGACTTCATCGAATGCCTTCAGCGCGGTTTCGCCGAGCTTCAGGGAATCCTGGCAGCCGATCGCTGTTGCAACCCCGGCATCATTGCGCTGGAGATAGAAGTTCCCGTAGCTGCCGCACGGCAGCGAAGCGTCGGTGGTCTCCTCGCGTACCACCGAACGCGTCACCAGCGTCCGGTGCGGAGTGATTATTGCCGGGATAAGATGCGGCTGAATGTCCGCAGGCGGTATTGGCGTGACCGCAAGGTGCGAGACGGCCGGTGTCGCCGGTGCCCGTCCGGCAATCGAAGGGCTCTCGCGGTCGAACTGCACCGAACCAGACGCACTGACGATTTTCAGGTCCTGCCTGACCAGCGTTGGTCCGCGCACCTGCGCCGGCAGATCGTTGACGGTGGCCACCTTGGCAATCTGGTGGACGAGGCCGCCTCCGATCACGTGGAACGTCTGGGGGCTGTCAAAGATGTACTGGTAGGAGGTGAAAGCGTAGGAGACGACGACGCGCGGCGGCTCACCGGTTCCGGGAAATGCCAGTGACGCATAGGTCAGCCGCACCCAGTCGTCGAGCAACGCGACGGTGATCGTGATCTGGTCGCCGGTCTGGGACACTGTTCCGGGAAATCGCTGGGATTGAATCTCGCTGGTGCCCGCACGGCGATACGGAATCTGCAGCGCGCATGACAGATTTTGCAACGGAACCGCTTGCAGCCTGCGATCCGGATTGGCCGCGGCGACGGCGGCCGTCTCTGGCGTCATCGCGGCCTTGACGGTGAGCCGCACGGTTGCTGTCAATCCGGTTCTTGCGGTGCCGTCCGAGCCAAGCACCGAGCCGGTTTTTGCCAGCACAAAGGAGAACGCCGCGTTCGCGGCATTGTCGCTGGCCGCCGGCTTCACCAATGTGAAGGTCGGTGCATACCAGCCGGCCTTCGGGTCGAGCGCATCGGGCCACCAATGCGCGGCGACATCGGACACCACCGGGTAGTTCTGGGTGGGAGACTGGGTATCATCGAGGTGCAGCGGCAGCACGTACATATCGTTGCCGATGAACGTATGTGCGTGCGCATTGAGAGCGATGCCCTGGCTCGTGGCGCCGCCCGAGATCAGCGCGGCCGCCGAAGGCTGCGCGATGTGGCTTGCTGTCATCGCGAACGGCAGGGAGGTGAGCCGGTTGTTCATTGCAACAAGCGGCACCGCCGCCGGCGCCGCCCGCAATGCCGTTTCACCGCCCGACAGGTTCTTCCGTAGCGGCGGCACACGGTTCGCGGTGCCGTCGGCATTCACGACCAGCAGAGACAAATAAAGGTTGCGATCCAGGCCATCGAGAATCCCGCCAAGCACGAGGTCGAGCGACAAATCGTCAATCGGTGGACCGTCGACGATCTCGGTCACAAGTCGAAGCCGCGATGCCCGTCGGTCGAACGCGTAGAGCACGTCGAGCGCGGCTTCCGGCGGCAGGGACGTGCCGATGGTGCCCTCGACCCGCGTTCCGAACAGGTCGGTGCCGGCATAGAACGCGCGACTGTCACGCAGCGAGCACCGGCCGGCACGGACGAACAGCTTCCGGCATGGTGCGTCCAGCCGCGAGGCGAGGGCCGCGATGTCCTGTTCGGGGGTCTCGAACGCAATCACCAGCGACAGCGAACCGCATGTCACCAGCGGTGCGATGGAGGCGTCGTCGAGCGTCGGCATACGCGACAGCACCAGTGTCAACGCCACCCGCGGGCGGCCGGCGATGTCGCGCGCCACCCGCGGCTTGCCCGAGAGATGGTCGTAACCATCTCTCGTACGCCGCACCTGGACCGATGCTGGACCCGGCAGATCAAGCCTGCTCCAGCCGGATGTCGTGCTCGTCGCGATGTGTGGTCCAAGGGCAGACATGGCTGCTCCGCCCGACTAGGCTGGTTCGAAGCTCGAGAACACAACCTCGTCCTTTGGAGCCGGTGCACCCCTCGATGCGCCGCCATCTCCGGGGGACGCCGCCCAGCCGTCGACTTCGCCATAGCCGCCGGAACCGGGCGCGCCCTTGCCGGTCGGCGGAGGCGCCGTTGGTTTCAACGTACTGGGCGGAGGTACGACGTGACCGGTCGAGGGCGGCGGCGTTGCCGGCGCACCTTGTCCAGTTGTCGTTGAGGCGATCGCAGACAACGGGACATCCTTCTTCGTGACGTTGGGATCATCCGGCGTCGGTACCGTCACCATCAGCCCGCCGCTGCCGCCCGTCGAGATCGGAGTGGTCGTCGACCATTCCTGTCCGTGGGTGAACAGCGTGCCTTTGACCACGACGCGAACCGAATATTGAAACTTCGGCACGAAATTCTTCTGCCCGGTGTAAACCAGCCAGTAGCGCGGCGTGTTTTGATCCGCGAACTTGAAGGTGAACTTGACCGGATCCCGGTCATTGCCGTCGTCGCGCTTGCCCAGCGCCTGCATCGTCACTTCGACGTATTGGGTGTCGTCGGTCAGATTGGCGCCAAGCAGGATCGGCCCGACCGAGAGCGTGCCGGCTTCCTCGACGCGGACTTCAACCGCGATTGTGTTGTCGGGCGTTCCGAGCGGGCTTGGATCGAGATCGACGATGTCCTTCTCGACCTGCACGCGTGCATATGGATTCTCGAATTCGCTCGGCGGCTCGGTAAAGTGAATCTGCCGCTTCAGGAACATCTTGTCCGGCTCCCAGCCCGCCGGCGGATGGGCAACGTCGCTCTTCTGCTTCATGAACGTCGCGGTATCGAAATGGGCGTCCGGTCCATCGGACGGACTGAATACGTGTCCATCCCATTGCAGGGCGCCGTCGGCGTTGGGATAGCCAACCTGACAGGACAGGAATGCCACGGGTTCACCGACCCACTTCTGCGTCGGATCCGGCCAGTTCACCACCGGCTTGAAGACGCGCGCGACCTTGCGGTCCCAGTCGCCGATATCGACCGTAAGGAAGTAGACCTTGTCCTTGGCGGGATTGGCCCGGATTTCATCCGCCACGCCGTCGAGCGTGCCGCCGACCTGATAGTTCTGCAGGTAGGCGATTTCCTTGGTCTCGTGATACTCCAGATCGAGGTTGGTGCGCTGCTCGCGCAGTTTGAACGCGGCGCCGCCACCGAAGCCGAGGAAGCCGCCACTGGCCTGTGCCGGTTGCTCGTTGAATGGTGCCGGGTCGAAGATCACCTGCTTCGCCAGGTCCATGAACTTCTGGAAGATCAAGTCGCTCCGCTTGTCCATATATTCTTGCAGCTTGTCTGCCCCAGGCAGCGACTGGTCGACGAATGTATGGACCTCGATGTCGCCGGATTCGCGGAGGCTGTCGTATTGGGCTTGAATGTCGGCGCTCCAGAACAGACCGCCGGCGTGTGCGGCACCAGAGAAGTGATCCTGGATTCTCGACCAATGACCGGTGATGTCGATCGTCATCAGGGGACTGACCACCCGGACCATCATGTTCTGCGTCACGTTCATCACGCCGGTGCCGAGATTATGAAAGCCGCTATAGGCAACCGCCGCCGGGATGCTGCCGAGCAGCGCGCTGTAAGCCTTCTCCGCGCCTGGATCGATGGTGCCGGGGCCTTGCCCTGACAGCTTCACGAACATCGGGTCGATGTTGGTGCCGCGATAGCTCTGCGGCACCGTGCGGGGCATGACTCCCGCCGGCAGATAGGAGCGGTTGAGCCCGATCGTCGGTGGCGCTCCTGCGATTGGGCTCTTGCTCGACATCACGGCCGGAATGCCACGGCTGTCGCCCGGCAAGGTGTTGGAGAGCACGCACTGATTGCTGACGATGGGAATGAAAGTGAACCATGGCTTCTGATTCGAGGTGTATCGCCACAGCGGATTGTCATGTGTGCGAACCTGATCGATCAGCGCCGCATGGGCATCGGCCAGCACGTTGTCCGGCGGCGCCGCAGTCGTCGCGAAATTGATCAGCCCGCCCGCCACTTCGTTGTCGGAACTGGTTTCGCCGACGGTGGTGCCGCTCGATCGCACACCGGCGAAGTGGATCATGCTGAACTTGTAGTCGCCGTTGGGCTTCCGCGCGAGATTGACCTGCTCGGGCAGCCAGTAATACACCGGCGCTTGCCCGGCTGCCTGCAATTGCTGGTTGTGCGCATCGACCCAGTAGCTGATACGCCACCCAGATTTCGTCACGACCTGATTGCCGACTGCGAAAAGCGGTCCAACTGGCGTCACCATAATGATACTCCGCTTGGGTTGCGGCGATCGACGGCGCTCAGAGAATTTGTGAAACCGCCTCGCCGTATGAAAGTTGCGCGGGATCTCTCCAGATGGAGGGATACCGAAAAATCGAGCTCAGCCATTTGTGGCTGCTCATCCGTCAATTCGCGGTCACGCGATACTTCCATTCGAAGGCGCGGGTCGCACGATGAGCAAGTTTGGGAAGTTCCCAGGATTGATAATTGCGGTCGCAGTTTGCGCCGGCATCAAGATGCATTGGAAAAACTAGAAATATTGATCGAACCGTTTGTCTTGCATGCCTTCCTCCTTGCCCAATACTGGCTTCGGAACGGATGCGACTTGTGCAGTGGTATTCTCGATCCTTGCAACCAGCATGCTAGACCCGTTGCGGTCGTTCCTTAGTGAGATCGTTCACAGCCTCAGAGGTGATTTGCGGGAGTGGTAAACATTTTGCGGCCCTATTCGGTTTACTTCGCTAAGTATGCAGCCAACAGTTGAGCTTCATCTTGCGCAAATCGAGCTCGGTTCGGCTTCCTGCCGCCGCAGGCGCGGCAAGAAGAAGTGAAGCGGTGCCTGTACATGTGGGCGCGGCAGGCCGGCTTCAGTTGCAGCTCACGGATGGTGGTGGGCGCGGAGGTCAATCATCCAGTCGATCAGGAAAGCGGGGGGACCGACCGGCCGTGTCCGGCCTTGAAGATTGCCCGGGCGAACGAGGCAAGCTTCGCGGATATGGCCGGAGGATCCGGCAGGTCGCCGCCACCGGCATTGCGGATGTCGCATCCCCCATTCGAAGGGGTGACGTAAGCCTTTGATTTCGCTATCCTGTCCTCTCGATGGGCATCGCACTCGAGCAATCATTGCGGCAATGGGACAAATCATTCGTAAGCCGTTCAAAACCTACCACCATGGCGACCTCCGCGAAGCCCTGATTCAGGTGGCGTTACGCGAGGTCGAGCTCGGTGGCCCCGAAGCGATCAGCATCAAGGCGCTGGCCAAGCAACTCGGCGTCTCGCAGCCGGCGCCGTACCGGCATTTCGCCGACCGCGAGGCGTTGCTGGAGGCGGTGACCGCGGAAGCGTTCCGGCAGTTCAACGTGATCATGCGCGAGGCGATCGAGCAGCCCGGCAAGGGCTCGAAACTGTCGCGCTTTGCCCAGGCTGCGCTCGCCTTCGGGCTCGAGCGCCACGGTATCTACCGCTTGATGTTCGCGTCCCGAACCATGGCCTGCGCGCCTGTCGGCAGCGAGCTGCACGTCGCGGCAATGGAAACGCTGGCGCTGCTGATCGAGTCGTTCGAGGCGCCGGCCGTCGGGCTGTTGCGCGAACGGCAGGCGCTGAAGATCTGGGCCGGGCTGCACGGCATCGTGATGCTTGCCGAGCAGGGCCTGCTCACCGGCGAAGTCGGCCAGATCAGCCGCGAGGAACTGATGGACGAGATCGTCGAGCAGACCAAGCTCGCGCTCACCGTCGCGCTGCATGCGACGGAAGAGAAGGCGTAGGGCAGATCGTCTGCAGCCGATCCCTTCGTCCTAGATAGCCACGCCATTGCGAGGAGCGAAGCGACGAAGCAATCCATTGCTCTGCGCGCTCGGTGACGATGGATTGCTTCGCTTCGCTCGCAATGACAAAGTGGAGGGTGTCGCCCACGCTCTCCACCATGAGGGTTAGGAACGCGGCGCGCGCGGATCGATCGGGGTGGTGCCGCGCACGCCCAGAATGTCCTCGAGCACTTTCGCGCCGGCCAGAAGCTGCGCCTCGGCGCGGGGCTTGGCCACCATCTGCAGACCGACCGGCAGGCCCGACGCGGTGAAGCCGCACGGCAGCGACAACGCCGGGCAGCAGGCCAGCGTGATCGCATAGACGATGCCGAGCCATTCGATGTAATTGTCGAACTTCTTGCCGTCGCATTCGGCGACATAGCGGTTCTCGACCGGGAACGGCGGCACGATGGTCGCGGGCGCCAGCAGCAGGTCGTATCGCTCGAAGAATTCAAGCGCACGCGCGGTGATCGCGACACGCTGCGCCTCGGCGCGCTCGAGCTTCTCGACGGTGAGCTTCAGCCCTTCCTCGATGTTCCAGATCACTTCGGGCTTGAGCAGGTCGCGCTTGGTGCGCAGCAATTCGGCCTTGCTGATCGCGAAGTCGAATGCGCGCAGCACATGGAAGCATTCATGGGCCTCGCGGAAGTCGGGATGCGCCTCCTCGACGATCGCGCCGGCTTCCGCGAACCGCTCCGCGGCCTTGCGGGTCACCGCCTTGACCTCGGGATCGACCGGCGTGATGCCGAGATCGGACGAGTAGGCGATGCGCTTCGGCTTCTGGTTCGAGCGCGCCGCGGACAGGAACGATGTCGGCAGCACCGGCAGCGACAGCGGATCGGCAGCATGCTCGCCGCTCATTGCGTCGAGCAGCAGCGCGAGGTCCTCGACATTGCGCGCCATCGGTCCCTGCTGGCCGAGCGTGCGGTCGACGCCGAATTTCGGCGTCTGCGCGACGCGGCCGATTGACGGCCGGAGGCCTACGACGCCGCAGAAGCTCGCCGGGTTGCGCAAGCTGCCGCCCATGTCGGAGCCGTGGGCGAGCCACGCGGTGCCGCTGGCAAGTGCCGCCGCGGCGCCGCCGGAGGAGCCGGCGGCCGAGCGCGATGTGTCCCAGGGATTGCGGGTCGGACCGAACACCTCGTTGAAGGTGTTGGCGCCGGCGCCGAATTCCGACGTGTTCGACTTGGCGTAGATCACGCCGCCATTCTGTTCGAGGCGTTCGACCAGGATGTCCGACTTCGCGGGGATGTTGTCCTTGAAAATCGGCGAGCCCAGCGTGGTCAGCACGCCGGAGACGGCGGTGAGGTCCTTGATCGGGACCGGAAGGCCCGCAAGCAGGCCGCGCTCGCTGGCCGGCTTCTGCATCAGGGCCTTGGCATGAGTACGTGCACGGTCGAAGCAGAGCGTCGGCAGTGCGTTGACCTTGCCGTCGACCTCGGCGATGCGCTTTTCCAGCACATCGAGCAGGTCGAGCGGCGTGACGTCGCCGGCTTTCAGTTTCTCGACGACGGCACACGCCGTTTCCTTCACCAAGCCCTGATCAGCCATGCACCGTTGCTCCTATGTCTTCCGTTTGCTTGTGCTGTAGAACATTTCCTGCCGTCGTGGCAATGCGACGAGAACCGAAGAGGCATGGATGGCAGCGTTGTTTTCCGCGCTGGACTGGCGCGCGATGAGCCAGCAGGAGCGGGACCTCGGCTTGAACAATGGCGTTGCCGTCAAGGGCAGCGCCGAAATCGCCGCCCGCTGGGAGCAGCGCTCCGCGGCGATGCGGCAGAAGCGTCCCGACCGTCTCGACCTCCGATATGGCGCGCGTGAGCGCAACCGGATCGATTTCCTTAAAGCCCGCGACGGCGCGCCGACGCTGTTGTTCATCCACGGCGGCTATTGGCAGACCCGCGCCAAGGAGGTCTTCACGGTCTTTGCCGAGGGGCCGATGGCGCACGGCATCAATGTGGCGCTGATCGGCTACACGCTGGCGCCGGATGCGACGCTCGATGACATCGTCGCCGAGATTCACGCAGGCATCGATTTTCTTGCCGGGCAGTTGCCCGCGCTCGGTGCCGCTGTGGAAGGCATCGTCGTGTCGGGCTGGTCGGCCGGCGGACATCTGACCTCGATGGCGCTGTCGAACGCCCATGTCCGGGCCGGCATGGCGATCTCGGGCATCTATGACCTCGAGCCGATCAGGCATTCCTATCTCAACGAGAAGCTGAGGCTCGACGAAGCCTCCTCACGGCGCAATTCGCCCATGATGCAGCAAGGCGGCACGGCGAAACCGCTGTCGCTGGTGGTCGGCAGCGCCGAACTGCCGCTGCTGCGCAAGCAGACCGCCGATTTCGCCGGCCATCGCGCCCACTACGATTTGCCGGTGACCTATGAGGAGATCGCGGGAGCCGACCATTTCTCGATCATGAACCAGATGCTGGCGCCGCAGGGGCGTGTCACGACGCTGATCCGACAGTTGTTCGAACGGACGGCCGACTAGGCCGTCATTGCGAGGCGCGAAGCGACGAAGCAATCCATCGCTCCGCATATGCCGATGCATGGATTGCTTCGCTTCGCTCGCAATGACGGGGAGAGGGATCAACCCCACCCCGACGTCAGCCCGCCATCCACCGTGTAGATCACGCCCGACGTATAGCCTGCGCGATCGGAGGCCAGGAACGCCATCAGGTCGCCGATCTCGCGCGCATGCGCGGGGCGGCCGAGCGGCAGGCCCTTCTGGAACTCCTTGTAGCGGTTCTCGTCGCCGAACTGGTTCTTGGCACGGGTCTTGAGCAGCGTGACGTGGCGGTCGGTGCCGACCGGGCCGGGGTTGATGCCGACGACGCGGATGTTGTCGGCGAGGCTCTTGCCGCCGAGCGCGCGGGTGAACGACATCAGCGCCGCATTGCCGGCGCTGCCGCAGATGTAATTGGCGTCGAACTTCTCGCCGGCCGCGCCGATATCGTTGACGATCACACCGCCGCCGCGCGCCTTCATCTGGGCATAGATCGCGCGCGTCAGGTTGACATAGCCGAACACCTTGAGCTCCCAGGCATGCCGCCAGGTCGCCTCGTCGATCTTGTCGATCGAGCCGCCCGGGATGTCGCCGGCATTGTTGACGAGGATGTCGATATCGGCAGCCTCTTTTGCCAATCGCGCCAGATCCTCGGATTTGCGCAGGTCGACGATGCTGATCGCGGCATCGATCTGGTGCGCCGAACGAAGGCGCTCGGCCAGCGCCTTCAACTGCTCGCCGTTGCGGGCGGCGAGCAGCAAATTGGCGCCTTCCTCGGCAAAGGCTTCGGCGGCGGCCGCGCCAATGCCCTTGGAGGCGCCGGTAATCAGGACACGCTTGCCGCGCAGATGCAGATCCATGGGATGTCTCGCTTTGGTATGAGGAACGAACGTCGGCGAAATTGGTGGGGCAGGGTCGCGCCGCGGTCAACACTGCACTGCAGCGTTGCGCTCGCGCGAAGTTTGGTCCATTGCAGGACCATCAGGATAGGCGGCATTGCCGGCCGGGCAAATCACAAGGGTGTTCTCGATGAGCAGCAAAAAGCAGTATCGGATTGCGGTCATTCCCGGCGACGGCATCGGCAAGGAAGTGATGCCGGAGGGCCTGCGCGTCATCGAGGCGGCGGCGAAGAAGCACGGCGTCGACGTGAAGTTCGATCATTTCGACTTCGCCTCCTACGACTATTACGAGAAGCACGGCGAGATGATGCCGGCCGACTGGAAGGACCAGATCGGCAAGCATGATGCGATCTATTTCGGTGCGGTGGGCTGGCCGGCCAAGATCCCGGATCACATCTCGCTGTGGGGGTCGCTCATAAAATTCCGCCGCGAGTTCGACCAGTATGTCAACCTGCGCCCGGTTCGGCTGATGCCCGGCGTGCCGTCGCCGCTGGCAAACCGCAAGCCCGGCGATATCGACTTCTGGGTGGTGCGCGAGAACACCGAGGGCGAGTACTCCTCCGTCGGCGGCCGCATGTTTCCGGATACCGACCGCGAATTCGTCACCCAGCAGACCGTGATGACCCGCATTGGCGTCGACCGCATCCTGAAATTCGCGTTCGATCTCGCGCAGTCGCGGCCGAAGAAGCATCTGACCTCGGCGACCAAGTCGAACGGCATCTCCATCACGATGCCCTATTGGGACGAGCGCGTGGAGGCGATGGCCAAGAAGTATCCGGGGGTGAAGTGGGACAAGTACCACATCGACATTCTCACCGCGAACTTCGTGCTGCATCCGGACTGGTTCGACGTCGTGGTCGGCTCCAATCTGTTCGGGGATATCCTCTCCGACCTCGGTCCGGCCTGCACCGGCACGATCGGCATCGCGCCGTCGGGCAACATCAATCCGGAAGGCGATTTCCCGTCGGTGTTCGAGCCCGTCCATGGCTCGGCGCCTGACATTGCCGGGCAGGGCATCGCCAACCCGATCGGCATGATCTGGTCGGGCGCGATGATGCTGGAGCACCTCGGCGAGAAGCAGGCAGCAGCCGCCATCGTCGGCGCGATCGAGCGCACGCTCGGCGAACGCACGCTGCGCACCCGCGACCTCGGCGGCAATGCCGACACCACGGCGTGCGGCAAGGCCGTCGCGGAGATGGTGGATTAAGCTGCGCTGTCAATCACGGGGTCGTCCTGGCGAAGGCCAGGCGTAACCCACCATCTTCGCGGCAACAAAGTCGGCGGGTTACGCTTCGTTAACCCGCCCTACGGTCTACCCCTTCACGATCCGTCGGCAATGCTCCCATGCCGCGTGGATCAGGTTCTCGCTCGCCTCGGGTGTGCGGAAGGCGGAGTGCGCCGACAGCGTCACGTTCGGGATCTTCGTCAGCGGGTGATCCTTCGGCAGCGGCTCGATGTTGTAGACATCGAGGCCGGCGTGGCGGATGTGGCCGGAGTTGAGCGCGTCGATCATCGCCTGCTCGTCGACGATCGCGCCGCGCGCGGTGTTGATCAGCACCACGCCCTTTTTCATCTTGGCGATCTTCGCGCACGTGATCAGGCCGCGGGTCTCGTCGTTCAAGAGCAGATGGATCGAGACAACGTCGCTGTTTGCCAGCACCGTGTCGAGCTCGGTGAATTCGACGCCCGGATGGCTCTTCGGCGACCGGTTCCAGGCGATCACCTTCATGCCGCTGCCGAGCGCGATGCGGGCGACCTCGGCGGCGATGCCGCCGAAGCCGACCAGGCCGAGCGTCTTGCCGGTGAGCTGCATGCCGTCCTCGCGCAGCCAGTTGCCGGCGCGCATCTCGCGGTCCATCTGCGCGATCACCCGCGCCGACGACCACATCAGCGCGATCGCGGATTCCGCGACCGCGGTGTCGCCATAGCCCTTGATCAGATGCACGGAGATGCCGAGCTCGGCGAGCTCTTCCGGGTTCATGTAGCTGCGCGCGCCGGTGCCGAGGAACACGACATGCTTCAGGCCGGCGCATTTCTTCGCAATGTCGGTCGGCAGTGCGGTGTGATCGACCACCGCGATCTCGGCGCCGTCGAGCACCGCCGGATAGTCCTCGGACTTGATGTCCGGATTGCGGTTGATCCGCATCTTGGGATCGCCTGACTTCTCCAGTCGCTCCGTGATGACAGCGAGCGATTCATTGGCGTCGACAAACACTGCGCGCACGAAAGCCTCCATCGAAGGAAGAAAGGATGATCAGGACGCGACGCCGGCGAGTGCCAGCACCGTATGCATCAGGACGTTGGCGCCGGCGGCGCAATCGGTCTGCGTGGCGTCTTCCAGCTCGTTGTGGCTGATGCCGTCCTTGCAGGGCACGAACACCATCGCCGCCGGCATTACCGTGTTGAGGTTACAGGCGTCGTGGCCGGCGCCGGAGGTGATGCGGCGGTGCGAATAGCCGAGCTGCTGGGCCGCGTTCTCCACGGCGTCGACCAGCTTCGGGTCGAAATGCGTCGGCGCCTTGCGCCAGACGAGATCAAGCTGAACCTCGACCTTCCGCTTTGCTGCGATCTCGGCGACCGCAGCACGGAGATCGCGATCGAGCGCGTCCATGATCGCGGCGTCGGCGCTGCGGCAATCCACCGTGAAGGCGATCTCGCCGGGGATGACGTTGCGCGAGGGGCTCGCGATCACCGCCTCGCCGATAGTGCCGACCGCCTTCGGGCCATGTTTCTTCGCAATGCTTTCCATCGCCAGCACGATCTCCGACAGCGTCGCCAGCGCATCACGGCGCAGCGGCATCGGGGTCGAGCCGGCGTGGCTCTCAAAGCCTGTGATCTTGCCGTCGTACCACAACACGCCCTGGCCAGAATCGACCACGCCGATGGTCTTGCCCTCGGCCTCCAGGATCGGGCCCTGCTCGATATGCAGTTCGACAAAGCTGGTGAATTTCTGGCGGCCGACCGGGGCATCGCCGCGATAGCCAATCGAGTCCAGCGCCTGCGCCACCGTGACGCCCTCGGCGTCCTTGCGCGACAAAATGTCGTCGGTGGTGAAATCGCCGACATAAGCGGCCGAGGCCATCATCGCCGGTGCGAAGCGCGAGCCTTCCTCGTTGGTCCAGTTGCAAATGCAGATCGGCAGCTCGGTCTCGATCCCGGCATCGTTGAGCGTGCGCACCATCTCGAGCGCGGCCAGCGTGCCGAGGATGCCGTCATATTTGCCGCCGGTCGGCTGGGTATCGAGATGCGAGCCGACGCCGATCGGCGGCTTCGACATATCCTGCCCTTTCCTCAACCCGAACATCGAGCCGAGCGCATCGACCTGCACCTCGAGACCGGCGTTCTCGCAGGCCTTGCGGAACCAGTCGCGCACCTGCTTGTCTTCGGCGCTGAGGGTCAGCCGCCGCACGCCGCCCTTTGGCGTTGCACCGAACTGCGCGGTTTCATGGATGGTGCCCCAGAGGCGGGCGGAATCGATCTGCAGGTTGGTGGCGGCTCGGCTCATTGCGGCTCTTCCCTTTACGCGACCGTTTTTTCATGACGCGCCGCTCTCGCGCCGTCAACCGCCACGCTCGCCTGCGCGATCTGCCTGGCGAGATTGGCGACGCGTTCGATGGCGACCGCATCGGGGGAGGCGAGCCAGCTCGCGGTGAAGGTGAGGGGCGGCAGCTTGAGGTCGGTATCGAGCAATTGCAAGCGGCCGTCGGCGAGCTCGTTCTCGACGATCGCCGATGGAATCACCGCAATGCCAAGGCCTTCATTGGCCATGTGGATCACGGTTGCGAGCGAGGTCGAGGCGTGCAGGCGGATCGGCGGCAGATCGGGGGCGTTGAACAATGCGCGCACGGTCTCGTAAGGCTGCGTCTTGCGCGGAAATGTGATGATCGGAAACC
Organism: uncultured Bradyrhizobium sp.; assembly: GCF_947648125.1. GTDB lineage: Bacteria > Pseudomonadota > Alphaproteobacteria > Rhizobiales > Xanthobacteraceae > Bradyrhizobium. The sequence goes on from NZ_CANSMR010000009.1 coordinate 114,241, forward strand.
GCGCCAGATCCCGCCGCGCCACCGGGCCGGGGCCGAGGCCAAGCGACGGGCTGGCCAGGAAGCCGATCGGGTAATCGCACAGCACATGATTGTGCGCGCCGGACGCCGAGACCGGTCCGAGCACGAAGGCGAGCTCGATCTCCTGCGCCAGCAGTCGCGGGGTCAGGTTCGGCGTGATGTCGACCTCGATTTCCAGCGACAGGTTCGGGTAGATCTCGTTGACGCTCTTGACCAGCCGCGGCAGCCAGGTGTGGACAATGGTCTCCGCGACACCGAGCCGCAGCGCGCCGCGCATCGCCGACCGGTCGCCGACCTCCGCCATCATCTCCGAACGCAGGCCGATCAGCTTCTCGGCGTAGGTCATCATCAGCCGTCCGCTCGGCGTCGGCGAGGCCACCCGGTGGTCCCGGTTGAGCAGCTTGACGCCCATCTCGCGCTCGAGCTGGGCGATGCGCTGCGAGATCGCCGGCTGGGTGGTGTTGAGCCGCTGGGCGGCGCCGCGGAAGCTGCCGAGCTTGACGACCCAAAGGAACGTTTCGATCGAGCGGAAGTCCGTCATTGGAAGCATATCCCCGATCGATAAATCCTATTTATCGATTTTGATTAGAAAGGACGATTAGACATTATATCACGCTTGGTGTTGGTTTGTCCTTGTCGAGATTATGGGCAGGAGAATCCCATGACTGTTTTTGCGGCAGTGCAGCGATCTCAGGGGGAGCTGGTACTGGCGAGCGTCGAAGCGCGCCGCGCCTGTCGTGACGGCGTGGCCTCGGCCACCACGGCCGGTCTCGCCAACGGTTTCGTCCAGGGCAATCTGGCGATCCTGCCGGAGAAACTCGCCGGCGCCTTCCACCGGTTCTGCCAGCTCAATCCGAAACCGTGCCCGATCATCGGCATGTCCGATGTCGGCGACCCGCGGATCCCCGCGCTCGGCCTCGACCTCGACATCCGCACCGACGTGCCGCGCTACCGGGTCTGGCGCGACGGCGAGGTGGCCGACGAGCCGACCGACATCACCAAATACTGGCGCGACGATCTCGTCACCTTCGTGCTCGGCTGCTCCTATTCGTTCGAGGAGGCGCTGCTGGAGGACGGGCTGCCGATCCGTCACATCGAACGCAACCTGCGTGTGCCAATGTACCGGACCGACATCGCCTGCCAGCCGTCGGGGCCGTTCGCCGGACCCATGGTGGTGTCGATGCGCCCGTTCAAGCCGGCGGATGCGATCCGCGCGGTGCAGATCACGTCGCGCTTTCCGTCGGTGCATGGCGCACCGGTCCACCTCGGTCATCCGCATGCGATCGGCATCAAGGATATCGCCAAGCCCGACTATGGTGATGTGGTGCCGGTGGCCGATGACGAGATCCCGGTGTTCTGGGCCTGTGGCGTGACGCCGCAATCGGTGATCGCAAGTGCGAAGCTGCCGTTTGCGATCACGCATTCGCCGGGCCTGATGCTGGTGACCGATCTCAGGAACAGGCAGCTGGCTGTGCTCTGAATAGGCAATTCGTGCAATTCATTGAGGCTTTACTGCGCGCTACAAGCGTCACATCGATAATAACAAGCTGACCAAGGGGAATTGCGATGACGATCTCTCGCCGTAACGTGTTGCTGGGTGCCACTGCTGCCGCTGCGCTCGGTCCGATGGCCGCGCGCGCGCAGACCAGCGAAGTGGCAATCGGCGTGATCTATCCGTTGTCCGGATCCAGCGCCGCGATCGGTGTCGACGCGCAGCATGCCTTCAACACCGCGGCCGAGATCATCAACAAGAACTATGATTTCGCGCTGCCGCTCGCCAAGGGCGAAGGCCTGTCCGGCCTCGGCGGCGCCAAGGTCCGCCTGGTGTTCGCCGACCACCAGGCCGACCCGCAGAAGGGCCGCGCCGAGACCGAGCGGCTGATCACCCAGGAGAAGGTCTGCGCCGTCGTCGGTACCTACCAGAGCGCGGTCGCCGTCACCGTCAGCCAGACCTGCGAGCGCTACGGCATTCCGTTCATCTCGGCCGACAACTCCTCGCCGAGCCTGCATCGCCGCGGCCTGAAGTATTATTTCCGCGCCTCGCCGCATGACGAGATGTTCTCGACCGCGATGTTCGACTTCTTCGATGCGATGAAGAAGAAGGGCCAGAAGATCGAGACCCTGGCGCTGTTCCACGAGGACACCATCTTCGGCACCGATTCGGCGAATGCCCAGATCAAGCTCGCCGGCGAGCGCGGCTACAAGATCGTCAGCGACATCAAGTACCGCGCCAATTCGCCGTCGCTGACCGCCGAGGTGCAGCAGCTCAAGGCGGCGAATGCCGACGTGCTGATGCCGTCGAGCTACACCACCGACGCGATCCTGCTGGTCAAGACCATGGCTGAGCTCGGCTACAAGCCGAAGAACATCATGGCGCAGGATGCCGGCTTCTCCGAGAAGGCGACCTATGACGCGGTCGGCGACAAGCTGGACGGCGTGATCTCGCGCGGCAGCTTCTCGCTCGACCTGGCGCAGAAGCGGCCGATGGTCGGTCTCATCAACGAGATGTACCGCGCCAAGTCCGGCAAGGACTTCAACGATTACTCGTCGCGCCAGTTCATGGGTCTGATCGTGATGGCCGACGCCATCAACCGCGCCAAGTCGACCGACGGCGAGAAGATCCGCGAGGCGCTGGTCGCTACCGACATGCCGGGCGACGTGACCATCATGCCATGGCGGCGCGTCAAGTTCGACGAGATGGGGCAGAACAACTTCGCCGATCCGGTGCTGCTGCAATATACCGCGAAGAACTTCGTGACGATCTTCCCGGAACAGGCCGCCGTCTCCGAGGCGATCTGGCCGATGAACAGCTGATCGGTCGCTCAGCTTCCCTACGTCGTCCCGGGCAAGCGAAGCGCGACCCGGGACCCATTACCACAGGCAGGTATTTTGCGATGATTGGTTGTTGTCCTTCCTACCGATACGTTCGTGGTAATGGGTCCTGGCTTTCGCCAGGACGACGCTGGAATAATGCGGTGACTGGGGCGCAGCGGTGACAGCCGAGACCATTATCCAGAGTTTGGCGAGCGGCCTCTTGATGGGGCTGCTCTACGGACTGATCGCCGCAGGCCTCGCATTGATCTTCGGATTGATGGACGTCGTGAATTTCGCGCACGGCGAATTCCTGATGATCGCGATGTACGTGACCTTCTTTCTGTTCGCGTTCTTCGCGATCGATCCCTTGCTCGCGGCGCCGTTGGTCGCCGCAGCATTGTTCGTGTTCGGCGCGGTGGTCTACCTGCTGGTGGTCCGCTTCGCGATGCGCGCCAAGGCCAATGCCGGCATGGTGCAGATCTTCTCCACCTTCGGCCTTGCGATCGTGATGCGGGGCCTCGCCCAGTTCTTCTTCACACCCGACTACCGCAGCGTCACCAACTCCTGGGTCGGCGGCAAGACGATCTCGATCGCCGGCATCTACCTGCCGGAGCCGCAGCTGATCGGCGCGATGCTGTCGATCGCGGCCTTCGTCGCGCTCTACTTCTTCATCAATCGTACCGATTTCGGCCGCGCGCTCGAGGCGACGCGCGAGGACGCCGGCGCGGTGGCGCTGGTCGGCATCGACAAGAACCGGGTGTTCGCGCTCGGCTGGGGCCTCGGTGCGGCGCTGGTCGGACTTGCCGGCGCCATCATGGCGATCTTCTTCTACGTCTATCCCGACGTCGGCGCGTCGTTTGCGCTGATCGCCTACGTCACCGTGGCGCTCGGCGGCTTCGGCAGCGTGTTCGGCGCCTTTGCCGGCGGCATCATCGTCGGCCTGGTCGAGGCGACCACCGCGCTGATCCTGCCGCCGTCGCTGAAATCGGTCGGCATCTATGCCGTCTATCTCCTGGTCGTCTTCATCCGCCCGCGTGGCCTGTTCGGATCGATGTGATGGACACCAACTTCGCCCAACGCCGCAGGCGTGACCTGATCGTGGCGGCCTGCCTTGCGGTGATCGCAGCGCTGGTGCCGCTGTTCGTCAAGGACGTCTACGTCCAGAACATCATGGTCTTGACCTTGATGTATGCCGCGCTGTCGCAGAGCTGGAACATCCTGTCCGGCTATTGCGGACAGATCTCGCTCGGCCATGCGCTGTATTTCGGGCTCGGCGCCTACACCACCGCGCTGCTGTTCACCAAGTTCGGCGTGCTGCCGTGGTTCGGCATGCTGGCGGGCGGGGCGATCTCCGCGGTGATCGCGATGGCGCTTGGCTATCCCTGTTTCCGCCTGCGCGGGCATTATTTCGTGATCGCGACCATCGTGATCGCCGAGATCGCGCTGCTCCTGATCCAGAACTGGGATTGGGCGGGCGCGGCGCTCGGCATCGATATCCCGGTGCGCGGCGACAGCTGGCTGAAATTCCAGTTCACCCGCTCGAAGCTGCCGTACTTTTATTTCGCGCTGGCGCTGGCCTGCATCGCCTGGCTCGTCACCTGGTGGCTGGAAGATTCCAAATGGGGCTATTGGTGGCGCGCGGTGAAGGATAACCCCGACGCGGCCGAGAGCCTTGGCGTCGTCGTGTTCAATTCCAAGATGGGCGCGGCGGCGGTCTCCGCCTTCCTCGTTGCCGTTGGCGGCAGCTTCTATGCCCAGTTCGTCTCCTATATCGACCCCGAAAGCGTGATGGGCTTCCAGTTCTCGCTGTTGATGGCGCTGCCCGCGGTGCTCGGGGGCATCGGCACGCTGTGGGGGCCGGTGCTCGGCGCCGTGATCCTGATCCCGCTCACCGAGCTGACGCGATCCTTTGTCGGCGGTTCCGGCCGCGGCGTCGACCTGATCGTCTATGGCGCACTGATCGTTGCGATCTCGCTGGCACTGCCGAAGGGGCTCGTCAGCGTGTTCAGCATGCTCTCCGGGCGCAAGGAGGCCACGCGATGACGGCGCTCCTGGAGACTCGCGGCGTCTGGCAGCGCTTCGGCGGCCTCGTCGCCAATAGCGACGTCTCGATCTCGGTCGGGCGCGGCGAGATCGTCGGCCTGATCGGCCCGAACGGCGCCGGCAAATCGACGCTGTTCAACTTGATCGCGGGCGTGCTGCCGCCGACGCAAGGCTCGATCGTGTTCGACGGCGAGGACGTGACAAAGCTCCCGGCGGCGGAACGCTGCCAGCGCGGCGTCGGGCGCACCTTCCAGGTGGTCAAGAGTTTCGAGACCATGACCGTGATCGACAACGTCATCGTCGGCGCGCTGATCCGCAACACCAAGATGCGGATCGCGCGACAGAAGGCCTATGAGGTGCTGGAGTTCTGCGGCCTTGCGGTGCGCGCCGACAAACTTGCCGCCGACCTCGTCCCGTCGGAGAAGCGCCGGCTCGAAGTCGCCCGTGCGCTCGCCACCGAACCGAAGCTGCTGCTGCTCGACGAAGTCCTCACAGGGCTGACGCCGGTCGAGGCGCAGACCGGTGTCGAGCTGGTGCGCAAGGTCCGCGCGACAGGCGTCACCGTGCTGATGGTCGAGCATGTGATGGAAATCGTGATGCCGCTGGTCGACCGCGCCATCGTGCTCAATCTCGGCAAGGTGCTGGTCGAGGGCAAGCCGACTGAGGTCGTCCGCAATCCAGAAGTCATTTCTGCCTATCTCGGGGATCGTCATGCTGTCGGTGCGTGAAGTCACCACCGCCTATCAGGGCCTGGTTGCGATCTCCTCGGTGTCGATCGACGTCACCAAGGGCGAGATCGTCTGTGTTGCGGGCGCCAACGGCGCGGGCAAGTCGACGCTGCTGAAATCGATCGCCGGTGCCGAGCGTCCGCGCGCCGGCACCGTCACCTTCGACGGCAAGCGGATCGACGGCCAGCCGCAGCACGTCATCACCGCTGAAGGCATCGCCTTCGTGCCAGAGAATCGCCGGCTGTTTCCGCGGCTCTCGGTGCGCGACAATCTGCGGCTCGGCAGCTACCTCTATCGCAGCCAATCCGACCGCGATGCGCCGCTCGACCTCGTGTTCAATCTGTTCCCGCGGCTCGGCGAGCGGCTCGAGCAGCGCGCGGAGACCTTGTCCGGCGGCGAGCAGCAGATGCTCGCGATCGGCCGGGCGCTGATGACACGGCCGCGGCTCCTGATGCTCGACGAGCCGTCGCAAGGCATCATGCCGAAGCTGGTCGACGAGATCTTCCAGGCCGTGAAGCGCATCCGCGACGCCGGCATGACGGTCCTGATCGTCGAGCAGCGCATGGCCGAGTGCCTGGAGATCGCCGACCGCGCCTACATCCTGCAGACCGGCCGCGTGCTGATGCAGGGCACCGCGGCGGAGATCACCGGCAATCCCGACGTGCGCAAGGCGTATCTGGGGCTGTAGCGCCAAGGCATCGCCGCGCACGCACCCGTCATCCTTGTGCGCGCCCCTTTGGCGCGCCTCGAAGGATGGGCCGCGCGCGACGCGAGTATGTGGCATCCTTCGAGGCTCGCTGCGCTCGCACCTCAGGATGACGTCAGTGTTTGCGGCGCGGCGAGCGGCCCGGATGAGCGACTTGCGAAGGCGGAAGCGACATTCGTGAGTGTGCCGTGTATCGCTCATGCGGGCTACGGATCCAGCCCACGCAGCCTACTTGTCCTTGCCGTCTTCGACCTTCTCGACCTTCGCGGCGAGGTCCGGCACGCGGGTGACGCGGTAGGTTGCGTTGCTGCAGGTCAGCGTCCAGGCCTCGTTGTCGGGCTTGGAGAGCTTGTCGTCCCGTTCGGCCTTGAGCGGCTTGTCGCAGGCATAGCCTTGCGCACGCAGCTGGATCGCCAGCAGGTCGGGCAAGGTCTCCTCGGCCCGCGCGGCCGATCCCGCGAGGCCGCTCGTGAACAGAGCTGCGAATGCCAAGCCTGTGAGCCTCGTCATGACTGTCCTCCGCAAATCTTACACCTGTTGCAGTGATGCGCTTCTTTCCATGAGGGTGAGGGGCGTTCCGTTGTATTCGATCCGTTCGAAGGTCTTCCAGCCCAGCCGCGCATACATCGCTTCGCTGTGCGGGGTGAACAAGTACAGCCGGTCGAAGCCCAGTTTGGCGCTTTCATCGGTGGCGCGCAGACTCAATGCGGACGCTACTCCCTGTCCGCGATGTTCCCTCGGGACGTACACCGAGGACAGCCACGGCGTCAGATGCTTGTGGGTGATGCTCGCCGCCAAGATGCCGGCCGATCCCAACGGCGTTCCGTCCTCGCTCAATGCAACGATCGCCATCGGCAACGCGTCTTTCTGGAGCGATCGACGGAGCCTCTCGGTTCGATCTTCGAGCGTGGCCGCCGGCGTCAGGTAGCCGAACTGAGCGTGCTGCCATGCTGCGATCGTTGGCACGAGTGCTGGATGGTCAGCTAGATATTCGATCGTTACTTTCGGTTGCCTGATCAAATGTTCAGTCATGCCCATGTTCCGGCAGCGTCAGCCCGAACACTTTGGTCAAATCCTTGACCTGTTCGGGCGAGAGATAGCGCGGGTTCAGCCCGCGCAGCAGCAGATAGAGTTTGGCGGTTTCCTCCAGCTCCTCGGTCGCAAACACCGCCGCCTCCAGTGTGTCGCCGGAGACGACGGGACCATGATTGGCGAGCAGCACCGATGAATATTTCCCGGCCAGCCCCCTGATCGCATCCGCAACGGCGGGATCGCCGGGGCGATAATAGGGCACCAGCGCGGTCTGGCCGCACTTCATGACGTAATAGGCCGTCATCGCCGGCAGCGCGGCGCGCGGGTCGATCTCGGGCAGCATCGAAAGCGCGACCGAATGGGTCGAGTGCAGGTGCACCACGGCACCGGCCGTTGCGCGGGTCTGGTAGAGCGCGGTGTGCAGCGGCACTTCCTTGGTCGGGGCATCGCCGGAGACCAGCCGGCCGTTGCCGTCGAGCCGCGACATCTTCGCCGGATCGAGGAAACCGAGCGAGGCGTTGGTCGGCGTCACCAACCAGCCGCCGTCGTCGAGCCGGACGCTGATATTGCCCGAGGAGCCCGGCGTCAGCCCGCGCTCGAACAGCGAGAGGCCGAAGCGGCAGATGTCCTCACGAAGCCTTGTTTCGCCCATCCGCTTTCGTCCACCCGGTTTCGTCCGCCTGTTTTCGCCTTGGCGCTATTCGTTTCCCGCTTTGTCTCATGCTTTGGCAGCGCGGCCAAGCCGTGATAGGCAAGCAGTAAGCGCGCATGATCCGGAAAGATGGGAAACCGTTCCATGCGCAATCAAGTAAAAAGTTGAGGATCGCCGCATGTCCAGTTCCGCAACACCGCACGTCGCCGTCATCGGGCTGGGCTCGATGGGATACGGCATGGCGACCTCGCTCAAGCGCGCCGGTTTTGTCGTGACCGGCTGCGATGTCTCGGCCGATGCCGTCGCACGCTTTGTGGCCGACGGCGGCAAGGGCGCGAAAACGCCGGCCGAGGCGGCCAGGGATGCCGACATCGTCGTCAGCGTCGTCGTCAATGCGGCGCAGACCGAGGCCATCCTGTTCGGCAAGGACGGCGCCGCCGAGACCCTGGCCAAGGACGCGGTCTTCATCTCCTCGGCGACCATGGATCCCGATATCGCGCGGCGGCTGGCGAAGCAGCTGGAGGCGACCGGCCGGCATTATCTCGATGCCCCGATCTCCGGCGGCGCGCAGCGCGCGGCACAGGGTGAATTGACGATTCTCGCCTCCGGCAGCGCGGTGGCGTTTGCGAAGGCGCGGCCGGCGCTGGATGCGATGGCGGCAAAGCTCTACGAGCTCGGCGATGCGGCAGGGCAGGGCGCCGCGTTCAAGATGATCAACCAGCTGCTGGCCGGTGTGCATATTGCGGCCGCCTCGGAGGCGATCGCCTTTGCCGCCAAGCAGGGCCTCGACATCAGGAAGGTCTATGAGGTGATCACGGCCTCCGCCGGCAATTCCTGGATGTTCGAGAACCGCATGCCGCATGTGCTCGACGGCGACTATGCGCCGCGCAGCGCGGTCGAGATTTTCGTCAAGGACCTCGGCATTATCCAGGACATGGCGCGCAATGCGCGCTTTCCGGTGCCGGTCTCGGCCGCGGCGCTGCAGATGTTCCTGATGACATCGGCCGCCGGCATGGGCCGCGACGACGATGCGTCGGTGGCGCGGATGTACGCGCAGGTCACCGGCACCAAGCTTCCCGGCGCGAAATAACAGGATCCTGCAATGCCCCGCTTTGCCGCCAACCTCACCATGATGTTCAACGAGGTCCCGTTCCTCGACCGCTTCGAGGCGGCGGCGAAAGCGGGCTTCACCGCGGTCGAGTTCCTGTTTCCGTACGACCATCCGGCCGACGAGGTCGGCAAGCGGCTGAAGGCCGCCGGGCTGACGCAGGCGCTGTTCAATCTGCCGCCGGGCGACTGGAACGCCGGCGAGAAGGGATTTGCCGCGCTGCCTGATCGCTTCGCCGATTTGCAAGCGAGCCTGAAGACCGCGCTGCCTTATGCGCAGGCGACCGGCGTCAAGCGCGTGCATCTGATGGCCGGGATTGCCGACCGCAGTGATGCCAAAGCGGTTGCTGCGTTTCGCAAATCGGTCGCTCACGCCGCCGAGTTCTTCGCGCCGCACGGCCTCGACGTCGTGATCGAGCCGATCAATCCGCGCAACGTGCCCGGTTACTTCCTCAACGACTTCATCTTCGCGCGCGACCTGATCAAGGAGCTTGATATCGCGAACCTGAAGCTGCAGTTCGACATCTATCACTGCCAGATCATCCATGGCGACGTCACCATGCGGCTGCGCGAGATGATGCCGATCATTGGCCACATCCAGATCGCCTCGATCCCCTCGCGCAACGAGCCCGACGGCGAGGAGCTGAATTATCCGTTCCTGTTCGGTGAGCTCGACCGGCTCGGTTACGGCGGCTTCGTCGGCTGCGAATACAATCCGCGCGGCAAGACCACCGATGGTCTTGCCTGGTTCAAGCCCTACGCCGGAGTGAAGCCGTGACACTCGCACTCGGTTGCATCGCCGACGACTATACCGGCGCCTCCGACCTCGCCAACACGCTGACCCGCGCCGGCCTGCGCACGGTGCAGACCATCGGTGTGCCCGCCGACGATCTCGCGCTGCCGGAGGTCGACGCCGTCGTGGTGTCGCTGAAGAGCCGTTCGATCGAGGCCGGCCTTGCCGTGACGCGTTCGCGCGCGGCGGAAGCCTGGCTGCGCGGCCGGGGCGCCGGGCATATCCTGTTCAAGATTTGCTCGACCTTCGATTCTACCGATGCCGGCAATATCGGTCCGGTGATGGACGCGCTGCGCGCCGACTCCAAGGACAATATCGTGCTGGTGACGCCGGCCTTCCCGGAAACCGGCCGCACCGTCTATCAGGGCAATCTGTTCGTCGGCTCGGTGCCGCTGAACGAGAGCCCGCTGAAGGACCATCCGCTCAACCCGATGCACGATTCCAATCTGGTCCGCGTGCTGGCGCGCCAGAGCAAGACCAAGGTCGGCCTGGTCGATCTGGCGACGCTGAGCCGCGGCACCGAGGCGGTTCGGGCCAAGCTCGCCGAGCTCGCGCGCGCTGGCATCGGCGCTGCGATCGTCGACGCGGTGTTCGACCGCGACCTCGAGGCCATCGGGCAGGTGGCGCTGGATCATCGTCTGTCGGTCGGCGCCTCCGGCATCGGGCTTGGATTGGCGCGGGCGCTGGCCGCTGGTAAGGCCAAATCGGCTGCCGTGAATGCTGCGACCAGCGCTGCGATCGGCGGGCCGGCCGCCTGCCTCGCCGGCAGTTGCTCGCAGGCGACCCTGCGCCAGATCGCCAGCGCCGAGAAGGTGATGCCGGTCCTGCACCTCGATCCCGAGCGGGTGATCGCCGGCAAGGACGAGGCGCAGCGCGCGCTAGCCTGGGCCAAAGAGCGGCTCGGCACGGGTCCAATCCTGATCGCCAGCAGTTCGACTCCGGAGGAGGTGGCTGCTCTGCAATCCCGTCATGGCCGTGATGCAGCCGGACATGCGATCGAGCAGGCAATGGCCGACCTCGCTGAGGGGCTGGTGCGGTCGGGTGTGCACAGGCTGGTTGTCGCCGGTGGTGAAACTTCAGGCGCCGTGGTCGATCGCCTGGGTATCCCGGGATTCCTGGTCGGGGCGGAGATCGCTGCGGGCGTGCCGGTTCTGCGCGCGGTCGGCGCTGGAAAAGACGAGATGGTGCTTGCCCTGAAATCAGGCAATTTCGGCGGGCCGGAGTTCTTCTCGGACGCGCTGGCATTGATGCCTTGATGCGCCTGTCGCGCATCATGTCGGGATGATGACTGATATCTCCGTAGTTCAACGGTGAACCAAATTAACCCTACTTAAGGAGGGGGGCTGGCTTTGATATCTGCGGCGCACCGCCGCGCCATCAGTCTTGTTTCCGCACGAACGGGTCTAGCGAGCCCGGCACCCAAGAGACCCCACGATGTTCGCCAAATTCTCGATCCGCGCCAAGATCATTGCCGCGGTTGCGTTCCTGCTTGTTGCGCTGACGGGCATGGGCCTGCTTGCAGTCTGGAATATGCGGGCGATCAACGCCAGCACCGTCGACATCACGACCAACTGGTTGCCGAGCGTGCGCGTGCTCGGCGAGCTGCGTGCCGGGGTCATCACCTACCGCAACGTGATCCGCGAACACATGCTCTCGGAAACGCTGGAAGAGAAGCTGGCCGCCGAAAAAACGCTCGCCAGCGTCGTCGAGATGACCGCCAAGACGCGGGTCAAGTACGAGCCGATGATCACTTCACCCGAAGAGCGGGCGCTCTACCGGCAGTGGTCCGACACCTGGGACAAGTACCGCAAGGGCACCGAGGAAGTGATGAGCCTGTCGCGCAAGGAAGCCGGCAAGCTTCCGCATGAGGCGCATGAGCTCAACACCAAGGTGGTGAACAAGATCGGTCTCGAAGCGGACGAGATCCTGAACAAGGACATCGAGCTCAACAACACCGGTGCGGACAAGGCCGCGCAGGATTCTGCCAACAATTACAGCTCGGCACTGATGATGGTCGCCATCTTGCTCGGCATTGCCATCCTGATCAGTGTCGGCGTCAGCTTCTACACGGTTCGCGACATCTCGTCGGGCATTGCCTCGATCGTCGCGCCGATGCAGGCGCTGGGCCGCGGCGACCTGACCGCCCAAGTGCCGCACCAGGGCGAGAAGACCGAGATCGGTGCCATGGCCGACACACTGCAGGTGTTCAAGGAGGCTCTGGTTGCCAAGAAAGCGGCCGATGAGGCCGCCGCTGCCGATGCCGAAGCCAAGATCGAGCGCGGCCGCCGGGTCGATACCATCACCCGCAATTTCGAGCAGATGATCGGTGAAATCGTGCAGACCGTGTCGTCGGCCTCGACCCAGCTCGAAGCCTCGGCCTCTACGCTGTCGTCGACCGCAAGACGTTCGCAGGAACTGACCACCTCGGTTGCCGCCGCGTCCGAGGAGGCCTCGACCAACGTCCAGTCGGTGGCGTCGGCGACCGAAGAGCTGTCGTCGTCGGTGACCGAGATCAGCCGCCAGGTCCAGGAGTCGGCGCGGATGGCCGGCGACGCCGTCGGCCAGGCGCGCACCACCAATGATCGCGTCAGCGAGCTGTCGAAGGCCGCCGCACGCATCGGCGACGTCGTCGAACTGATCAACACGATTGCCGGCCAGACCAATCTGCTGGCGCTGAACGCCACCATCGAGGCGGCGCGCGCCGGTGAAGCCGGCCGCGGCTTCGCGGTCGTGGCATCGGAGGTGAAGGCGCTGGCCGAGCAGACCGCGAAGGCGACCGGCGAGATCGGCCAGCAGATCGCCGGCATCCAGACCGCGACCCAGGAGTCGGTCGGCGCCATCAAGGAGATCTCGTCGACCATCGAGCGGCTGTCGGAGATCTCCTCCACCATCGCCGCCGCCGTCGAAGAGCAGGGCGCGGCGACGCAGGAGATTTCCCGCAACGTGCAGCAGGCGGCGCAGGGCACCCAGCAGGTCTCGGCCAACATCACCGACGTGCAGCACGGCGCCAACGAGACCGGCTCGGCTTCGACCCAGGTGCTGTCGGCGGCACAGTCGCTCTCGGGTGACAGCAACCGCCTCAAGCTCGAGGTCGGCAAATTCCTCGACGCCGTCCGCGCGGCCTGACGCCGGCAAAATCTCCGACCATCAAACGATGCCCGGTCGAGAGGCCGGGCATTTTCTTTGCCGCGACGCGGTGCTCAGTAGTTCCACTGAATGTGTGATTAACGAACCGTAGTTCCGCGCGCGGTAACCTGCTGTGGCGCGACGCGACCACCCGCACAGAATCGCGAAATCCATTCCAAACGAGGCACCGGATGCTGTTCCTGCCGAGATTCCGCATTCTCACGAAGATACTGGCGATTGTGGGCGGTCTCTCGATCATCGCCGGGATGCTCGCCTATCTCGGGATCTCCTCGTTGAAATCGCTCAGCGAACACGGCGTCGTCACCGCGCGGGCTGCGGAACGCGCGTTGTTGTCAGCTGAGGCCAACCAGAACGTGCTCGCGATCAATCGCGCCGAATTCCGCAGCGCGCTCGATCCGCGCGACGAGAACCGGCTCGCGGCACGATCCCTGATTGACGAGCAGTTCAAGTCGCTCGAGGAGCGCCTCGCCACGATCAGCAAGACGCAGGACCCGCAAACCATCGCGCTGCTGCCCGGCGTGCGATCGGCGCTGTCCGCCTATCAGGCTCAGTTGAAGCAGACGCTTGACGCGGTCGAGAGCGCGAAGGCGGTCGACCTGACCCAGTCCGCCGAGAAACTGCGCGATGTGGCGATGAAGAGCCGCGCGGCCGCGGAAGAGCTTCAGGCCAGGGTTCGGGCCGTCGCTGACCGCAAGGACGAGCGGGTCAGGGACAACGTCAAGGCCAGTGAGCAGGAATACGTATCGACCTCGGAGCTGTTGATCCTGCTTGCTGCTTCGGGGGTCCTGCTCGGGTTGCTGTTCGGCTTCGTCGTCGGACAATACGGTGTCGCGAAGCCGATCCGTGCCGTCGTCGCGATGCTGCAGCAGCTTGCCGATGGCCAATATGACATCCCCGTGCACGGCACCGATCGCCGCGACGAGGTCGGCGACGTCGCCAAGACCGCGCTTGTGTTCAAGGACAACGGCCTTGCCAAGGTCCGGATGGAGCGCGAGCAGAAGGAAATCGAAGCGCGCGCCGCCGCGCAGCGCCGCACCGACATGCTGCAGCTGGCCGATGGCTTTGAGCGCGCGGTCGGAGAGATCGTCGAGACCGTCGCATCCGCCTCGACGGAGCTCGAAGCGTCTGCGACCACGCTGACCTCGACCGCCGAGCGTTCGCAAAACCTTGCCACCACCGTTGCCGCTGCGTCGGAGGAAGCCACCACCAACGTCCAGTCGGTGGCGTCCGCAACCGAGGAACTGTCATCCTCCGTCAACGAGATCAGCCGGCAGGTGCAGGAATCGGCACGGATGGCGGGCGATGCCGTCAACCAGGCCCGTGCGACCAATGACCGGGTCGGGGAGCTGTCGAAGGCTGCCGCCCGGATCGGCGATGTGGTCGAGCTGATCAACACCATCGCCGGCCAGACCAATCTGCTGGCGCTGAACGCCACCATCGAGGCGGCGCGCGCCGGCGATGCCGGACGCGGCTTCGCCGTGGTGGCATCGGAGGTGAAGGCACTCGCGGAGCAGACCGCAAAGGCGACCGGAGAGATCGGCCAGCAAGTTTCCGGCATCCAGGCTGCGACTGAGGACTCCGTGGCCGCGATCCGTGCCATCGGCTCGACCATCGAGCGGCTCTCGGAGATCTCGTCCGCCATTGCCGCTGCGATCGAGGAGCAGGGCGCGGCGACGCAAGAAATATCCCGAAACGTGCAGCAGGCGGCGCAGGGCACCCAGCAGGTCTCGGCCAACATTACCGACGTGCAGCATGGCGCCAACGAGACCGGCTCGGCGTCGACCCAGGTGCTGTCGGCGGCACAGTCGCTCTCGGGTGACAGCAGCCGCCTCAAGCTCGAAGTCGGCAAGTCCCTCAACGCGGTTCGCGCCGCCTGATCCGGCGCCGGTCCGGCCATACAGACATCGTTGTCGGGGCAACCGATCCCGGCGTGGTGAGCCGGCCGGCTCACCACGCTCTACATTTTCGCAGAGCAGCGATGCGCTAGCCTCGTGACGGCCGAAACGGCGTGCTCGGCCGGCGCATATTCGCAGCAGAGCCGTCTCTTTTTGACGATGATCCGAGCGCGATCGGCGGCACTGTGTCCGGCGTACCTGATCGGAGCGCACGGTCTCACGAACTATGCCAAGGAAGTGAAGGCCGCGGCGGCTCCGCAGGTTGGCGTTTTGCCCGTCATCGGGTAAATCGGCCGCTGCGGAACGGCTTTTGCAATGTCGATTCCTCTGCCCGGGGCGGGCTTCATTTCGGGAATGCTGCTTTTATGATCGCACTGGTCCGTATCGCGCTGAGCCGGCCATATACTTTCGTCGTGCTCGCGATCCTGCTCTTGATCATTGGACCGCTGGCAGCGCTGCGCACGCCGACCGACATCTTTCCCGACATCCGAATCCCCGTGATCGGTGTGGTCTGGCAGTACACCGGCCTGCCGCCCGACCAGATGGCCGGCCGCATTACATCGCCGTTCCAGCGCGCGCTGACCACGACGGTCAACGACATCGAGCACATCACCGCCAACTCGTATAACGGGTTCGGCATCATCAAGATCTTCTTCCAGCCCAATGTCGACATCCGCACCGCCAACGCGCAGGTCACCGCGATTTCGCAGACCCTGCTCAAGCAGATGCCGCCGGGCGCGACGCCGCCGCTGATCCTGAACTACAGCGCCTCGACGGTTCCGATCATCCAGGTCGCGCTCTCCGGCGAAGGCCTGACCGAGCAGAACCTCGCCGATATCGGCATCAACCAGCTGCGCACGCCGCTGGTCACGGTGCCTGGTGCTGCGATCCCGTATCCGTTCGGCGGCAAGCAGCGCCAGGTCCAGATCGATCTCAATTCGACCGCGCTGCAGGCGCGCGGCCTGTCGGGCCAGGACGTTGCCAACGCGCTCGCCGCGCAGAACCTGATCACGCCGGTCGGCACGCAGAAGATCGGCAATTTCGAATACACCGTAAACCTGAACAACTCGCCGCTCCGGATGGAGGAACTCGGCGATCTGCCGATCAAGCAGGTCAACGGCGCAATGGTCTATGTCCGCGACGTCGCTACCGTTCGCGACGGCAACCCGCCGCAGACCAACATCGTCCATGTCGACGGCAACCGCTCGGTGCTGATGATGGTGCTGAAGGCCGGCGCCACCTCGACGCTCGATATCATCTCCGGCATCAAGCAGAAGGTGATCGACGTCAAGGACCAGATGCCGGACGCGCTCAAGATCGGCTTCATCGGCGACCAGTCGGTGTTCGTCCGCGGCGCGATTACGGGCGTTGCCTTCGAGGGCGTGATCGCCGCGCTCTTGACCAGCGTGATGATCCTGTTGTTCCTCGGCAGCTGGCGCTCGACCGTCATCATCGCGGTGTCGATCCCGCTGTCGGTGCTCGGGGCCATCATCATGCTGTCCCTGATCGGCGAGACGCTGAACATCATGACGCTCGGCGGCCTTGCGCTCGCGGTCGGCATCCTGGTCGACGACGCCACGGTGACGATCGAGAACATCAACTACCATCTCGAGCAGGGCAAGCCGGTCGAGCAGTCGATCCTCGACGGCGCCAACCAGATCGTGACGCCGGCCTTCGTCTCGCTGCTCTGTATCTGCATCGTGTTCGTGCCGATGTTCTTCCTGACCGGCGTGGCGCGCTTCCTGTTCGTGCCGATGGCCGAAGCCGTGATGTTCGCGATGATCTGGTCGTTCATCCTGTCCCGCACCCTGGTGCCGACCATGGCGAACTATTTGCTGCAGGCGCACGTCCATCACGAGGGCGCGCCGCCGAAGTCGCGCAATCCTTTGGTCTGGTTCCAGCGCGGCTTCGAGGCGCGGTTCGAGCGCATCCGCGGCGGCTATCACGGTTTGCTCGAAATGGCGCTCGGCCACCGCACGGTGTTCGTCGGCGGCTTCCTCGCGGTCGTCGCAGCGTCGTTCCTGCTGGTGCCATTCCTCGGCCGCAACTTCTTCCCGTCGGTCGACGCCGGCAACATCCTGATGCATGTCCGCACCCAGGTCGGCACCCGCGTCGAGGAGACCGCCAACCAGCTCGCCGACATCCAGAAGGCGATCCGCAAGCTGGTGCCCGGCGAGATCGAGACCATGACCGACAACATCGGCATGCCGATCTCCGGCATCAACATGACCTACAATAACACCGGCGTGATCGGACCGCAGGACGGCGACATCCAGATCCGCCTGAAGGAAGGCCACAAGCCGACCGAGCAGCACGTCCGCGCACTGCGTGAGCAGTTGCCGCGGCTGTTCCCGGGCACCAGCTTCGCGTTCCTGCCGGCCGACATCGTCAGCCAGATCCTGAACTTCGGCGCGCCGGCGCCGATCGATTTGCAGATCCGCGGCGCCAACCTCGACGCCAACTTCGCCTACGCCAACAAGCTGCTGGCGAAGATCAAACGCATCCCCGGCATCGCCGACGCGCGGATCCAACAGTCGCCGAACAATCCGACCTTCAACATCGACGTCGACCGCACCCGCGCCCAGTATGTCGGCCTGACCGAACGCGACGTCACCAACTCGCTGGTCGTCAACCTCGCCGGCTCCTCGCAGGTCGCGCCGACCTACTATCTCAATCCCGATAACGGCGTGTCCTATTCGATCGTGATGCAGACGCCGCAATACCAGATCGACTCGCTGAGCGCGCTGCAGACGCTGCCGATCACCGCGACCGGCAACACCCAGGCGCCGATCCTCGGCGGCATCGCCGACATCAAGCGCGCGACCTCGAGCGCGGTGGTGTCGCAATACGACATTCAGTCGCTGGTGCAGATCTACGCCACGACGCAAGGCCGCGATCTCGGCGGCGTCGCAACCGACGTGCGCCAGCTGATCGCCGACACCGCCAAGGAGGTGCCGAAGGGCTCTTCGGTCGTGCTGCTCGGTCAGGTGCAGACCATGAACTCGGCCTTCACCGGCCTGCTGTTCGGCCTGCTCGGCGCGGTCGTCTTGATCTACTTCCTGATCGTCGTGAACTTCCAGTCCTGGTCGGATCCGTTCGTGATCATTACGGCGCTGCCCGCCGCGCTTGCCGGCATCGTCTGGATGCTGTTCACGACCCAGACCACGCTGTCGGTTCCGGCGCTCACCGGCGCCATCATGTGCATGGGCGTCGCGACCGCCAACAGCGTGCTCGTGATCAGCTTCGCCCGCGAGCGCTATGAGGAACTCGGTGATCCCGTCGCGGCGGCGCTGGAGGCCGGCTTCGTCCGGTTCCGCCCGGTGCTGATGACCGCGCTCGCCATGATCATCGGCATGGCGCCGATGGCGTTGGGGCTCGGTGAGGGCGGCGAGCAGAACGCGCCGCTGGGCCGCGCCGTGATCGGCGGCCTGATCTTTGCAACCTTCGCGACGCTGATGTTTGTTCCCGTGGTATTCAGTATGGTACACAAGAAGCAAGGCGCCAAAGCCGCCGCCTCATCGGAGATTCCGCATGCAGCCCACTGAACAGCGCCCACCGGTGTCCCGCCGGAGATGGGGCATATTCGGCGTGGTTGCACTGGTCGGCGCGGGGCTGATCGTCGGCACCGGCATCCGCGCCCGTGAGGAGCAGGACAACCGGCTGAAGGAATGGACCGATGACCAGGCCATTCCGACGGTCGCCGTGGCGCTGCCCAACGCCAAGGCGCTGAGCCCCACGATCGACCTGCCGGGCCGGCTCGAAGCTTATTCCCGCGCGCCGATCTATGCCCGGGTGTCCGGCTATCTCAAGAACTGGGACGCCGACATCGGTGCTCGCGTCAAGACCGGCCAGGTAATCGCCGAGATCGAGGCGCCCGACCTCGACCAGCAATTGCTGCAGGCGCGCGCCGATCTCGCCAGCGCCCAGGCCTCGGCCAAGCTCTCCGAAGCCACGCTGAACCGGCGCAAGACGCTGGTCGCCTCGAACTTCGTCTCCGCCCAGGAAATCGACGAGCGCACCGCCGACCTCTCCAACAAGAACGGTGCGGTCAGGGCCGGCCAGGCCAATGTCGAGCGGCTGGAAGCGCTCGCCGGCTACAAGAAGATCACGGCGCCGTTCGATGGCGTGGTGACCTCGCGCGACACCGACGTCGGCGCGCTGATCAACGCCGGCGGTAACTCGGGTCCCGCGATGTTCACGATCTCGGACATCACCAAGCTGCGCGTCTACGTCAACGTGCCGCAGAACTACGTCCCGGCGATCAAGATCGGCGCCAAGGCCTCGTTGGTATTGCCGGATTACCCGAACCGCAGCTTCCAGGCGACGGTGGAAGCTTCCTCGCAGGCCGTCGATGTCGCGTCCGGCACGACGCGGATGCAGCTCGGGCTCGACAATTCCTCCGGCGAGCTGATGCCGGGCAGCTATGCCAGCGTGAAGCTGAACTTGCAGCGCGAGGCCGCGCCGCTCAGCATTCCCGCCAGCGCGCTGATCTTCAACAGCAGCGGCCTGCGGGTCGCAACTGTCAGCCCCGATGACAAGGTGCTGTTCAAGACCGTGAAGATCGGCCGCGACCTCGGCAAGGAGATCGAGATCGCCTCGGGCCTCGCCCCCGACGACCGCATCATCACCGCCCCGCCGGACGGACTCGCCGACGGCGATCATGTCCGCGTCACCGGCGCCGGCGCCAAGGGCAAGCCGACGACGGCGTCGGAAAAGCAGGATGCGAAGGGGTAGCTTCCCCTTCGTCATGCCTGGGCTTGTCCCGGGCATCCACGTCTTCCTTTCTTTCGAGAGACAAAGACGTTGATGGCCGGGACGTGCCCGGCCATGACATGCAGAAAGAGAGCCTCAGCCCACCCGCCATTCCAGCACGCCGTCACTCGCGGTGACGATGTTGCCCGTGCTGCCGACCGGCGTGCGGTCGAGGTCCTGCAGATACGCCAGCGTTGCCGCGTCACTCGCCGGGATGCGGCCGAGGGTGCGGCGGCCGTCCTCGGTGCGCAGCATGGTGACGCCATGCTCGACCTCGCCATTGGCGCGATAGATCACGGTGAAGGCCTCGACCTTGCCTTTTCCCGTTGCCTCGGCGGTGAAGTCGGGCACGTTGCGCCTGTTGCGATCGGCCTCCGCCTGCACGCTCGTGTCCTGCTTGAGCGCGGCCGTCGGCGCCGCGCGCGACAGCACGAGGCCATGATGCTTGGTGACGAAGCCGCCCTGGCCGTAGAGCAGGCCGAGCGTGCCGCCGCTTCGGAGTTTGCGCACCATCGCGCAGGCCGAATGCGTCATGTAGGTGTTGAGCGGCGCGCCGAAGAACGTCAGACCGCCGGTCACGGTCGGCTGCACGTCGGCGCCGAGGCCGAGCGTCCGGCGCGCCATCTTCGGCACGCAGGGGAAGCAGCTATAGAGCTCGATCGCATCGAACTTCCTGCCGTCGCCGCCGACGAGGTCCATCACCGCCTTCAGCACCGCATTCTGCGCGTGGCTCTCCACGAACTGGTCGCGGATCAGATAGTCGCGCGGCTCTTCCGCCGAGGCGCCGCCGAGCGGATAGATCAGCTTGTCCTCGGGCACGCCGGCGGTGCGCGCTTTCGCAAGGCTGGTCAGGATCAGCGCGCCACCCATGTTCACCGTCGGGTTCGCCACCATCAGCTTGGTGTAGGGCCAGGCGATCATCCGGTTGTCCGGTGTCGCCGTGGTGATCTCCTCGCCGGTGAAGCGCTTCTTCAGCCAGGAGTTCGGATTGTCGGCGGCAACCCGCGCATAGGTCGACCACAGGTCGCCGGACTCCTTGAGCGCCTCACGCGGCGTCTGGCCCCAATGCGCAGAGGTCGCGGACTCATAGAGTGGGTAGACCGTGATCGGCCGGAACACGCCGAGCGCAACAGCCAGCGGCTTCTGGAATGCGGCGCCGCGCTTCGGCTCCTCCACGTCGTGCGCGAACGGTGTCCACGGCAATTCGACGCCGGCGCGCTGCGCCTTGGTTGCGGTCGATTGTGCCTCCGCGCCGCAAACTGCGGCAACGTTGCATTCGCCGCGCGCGATGCGTTGCGCCGCCTCGTGCAGGTAGCGGATCGGGCTCTCGCCGCCGACCGGGCCGTAATAGAGATGCGCTGGCGCGATGCCGAGCCGCTGCGCCAGCTGCTTCTCGGGATCGCGGTAGCGCCAGCTCAGGAAGTTGACGACATCGAGCGACTGCACGTCGGACAGCAGCTTTGCGCCGCTGTCGGCCTCGGCGCGCTTCAGTGCCTCTTCCAGCAAAGTGAGCGGCTCGAGGCCGGCGGCGATGTCCTTCGGACGATCGACGACCTCGCCGACGCCGACGATGACGGGAATGCGGTCTTCGGGGATGCTGTTCGACATTCTTGTTGCTTCACTCTGCGGTATTGGGCTCGGTGGTTGTTCTAGCCGTCATTGCGAGCGAAGCGAAGCAATCCATATCTCGACTCGGGGAAAGCTGGATTGCTTCGTCGCGTTGCTCCTCGCAACGACGGTGGTGCGTTGCTTACTCCGCCACCAGCGCGTTCATGTGCTCGACGGCTTCGACAAAATCTTCCTTGAATTCCTGCACCACGGCGCCCGCCGACTTCACGCTGTCGACCAGGCCGACACCCTGACCGACGAAGTAGCTGACGAGATCGCGCGCCTTCTCGTTGCCGGCGGCAGCGGCGCGGTCGATCGCGTTGAAGGCGTCGCGGCTGATGATGCTTTGCAGCGGCATCGGCAGCGCGCCGGGGCTATCCGGCGAGCGGTCCCAGGCGTCGGTCCACACCGAACGGAGCTGCCGCGCCGGCTTGCCGGTGCGGCCCTTCGAGCGGATGGCGTCGCGCGAGGAGGCCGCGATCATCTTCTCGCGGAAGATCTCCGAGGTCTCCGACTCCACGGTGGCAAGCCACACCGAGCCGGTCCAGGCGCCGGCCGCGCCCATCGCCATGCAGGCCGCCATCTGGCTGCCGGTCATGATGCCGCCGGCGGCGAGCACCGGCACGTCGCGGATCTTCCTGACCGCCTTGATCACCTCGGGCACCAGCACCATGGTCGAGACTTCGCCGCAATGGCCGCCGGCCTCGGTGCCCTGCGCGACGAGGATGTCGACGCCGGCCGCGACCTGGCGCAGTGCGTGCTCCTTGGAGCCGACCAGCGCCGCCACCGGCACGCCGTGCTTGCGGCCCATCTCGATCATCGCTTTCGGCGGCACGCCCAGCGCGTTCGCGATCAGCCTGATCGGATGGCGGAACGAGACCTCGAGCAATTGCAGCGCCGTCTCGGCATCGAATGGCTGCGGCTGGTTGTCGGCGACACTCTGCGTCGTGAGCTCGATGTTGTATTTCTTGAGGAGATTGCGGGTGAAATCGCGATGCTCCTGCGAAACGCGCTTTTCAAGGCTCTTCCACGTGACGTTCTTCTCACCCGCGGTCGAGATATTCTCGGGGATCAGCACGTCGATGCCGTAGGGCTTGCCGTCGACGTGATCGTCGATCCATTTCAATTCCTGCTCCAGCGTCTCCGGCAGATACCGGGTCGCGCCGAATACGCCGAAGCCGCCGGCGCGGCTGACCGCCGCCACAACGTCGCGGCAATGGCTGAAAGCGAGCAGGGGGAATTCAATTCCCAACATGTCGCAGATCGGTGATTTCATGGACTGGTTTTCTCCCGGCAGCCGTTTTTTGTGCTTGTTGGCATCAGGCTTCCGCGACGCTAGCGCATCATGGATGGTCAAGCCAAGCTGGTTTCCACTGCGGCGATCTTGCGTGCAGGCGCTGCTCTGGCAGCATCCCTCGCGACGCATTCCGCAAGGTAGAAAATGCGAGAACACAGGCTGGGCAAAGCCGAGCGCGCCCACCATCTAGTGCGGACGTGCGGATGGGCACGGCGGTCGCCGCCCCACCTTGGAAACGTAAACCGGGAGCCAACGACGTGACTGACACCTCTGACTACGAGCCTCCGAAAGTCTGGACCTGGAACAAGGAGAGCGGCGGGCGCTTCGCCAGCATCAACCGGCCGATCGCCGGTCCAACCCATGACAAGGAACTGCCGGTCGGCCGCCATCCGCTGCAACTTTACTCGCTGGCGACGCCGAACGGCGTCAAGGTTACCGTGATGCTGGAAGAGCTGCTCGCGGCGGGCCACAAGGGTGCGGAATACGACGCCTGGCTGATCAAGATCGACGGCAACCAGTTCGGCAGCGGCTTCGTTGCGGTCAATCCGAATTCGAAGATCCCGGCGCTGATGGACCGCAGCGGACCGGAGCCGATCAGGGTGTTCGAGTCGGGCTCGATCCTGGTCTACCTCGCGGAAAAGTTCGGTGCGTTCCTGCCGACCGACGTCAAGACCCGCGCGGAAACCTTCTCCTGGTTGTTCTGGCAGATGGGCTCGGCGCCGTATCTCGGCGGCGGCTTCGGGCATTTCTATGCCTATGCGCCGACCAAGATCGAATACGCGATCGATCGCTTTGCGATGGAGGTGAAGCGCCAGCTCGACGTGCTCGACCGCAGGCTCGCCGACAACGAATATCTCGCCGGCGACGTCTACACCATCGCCGACATGGCGGTGTGGCCCTGGTACGGCGGTCTGGCCAAGGGGCTGCTTTATGGCGGCGGTGAATTCCTGTCGGTGCAGGACTACAAGAACGTGCAGCGCTGGACCGACGCGATCGCAGCACGGCCCGCGGTGAAGCGCGGCCGCATGGTCAACCGCACCTGGGGCGAGCCGTCGAGCCAGCTCCATGAGCGCCACGATGCCAGCGATTTCGAAACGAAGACGCAGGACAAGATCGGCGAGCCGGCGGCGTCGTAGCTGTACGGCTTTGTAGGGCGGATTAGCTGCGTAGGGCGGATTAGCCGAAGGCGTAATCCGCCATCGTGCGCGGGCAGATCGGCGGGTTACGCTGCGCTAACCCGCCCTACGCATCCGCGTTTCACCCCAACAAATCGTCGTACTCCGGATGCTTCTTCATGAAGCCCTGGATGAACTCGCATTTTACGACGAGCTTGATGTTCTGCGCGCGGACGGCGTCGAGTGTCGCGCGAGCGAGCTTCGAGCCGACGCCGCGGCCGCCGAGCTCCGGCGGCACCACGGTATGCACAAGCGTGATCGTATCCGGCGTCTTGCGGTAGACCACGAAGGCGGTGGTGCCATCGACGTCAAGTTCGAACCGGCTCTGTGCCGGGTTGTCGCGGAATGCTTCACTCATTCGGTCGTCCTCGTTACGTGTTCTTCACACCTTCGGCCGCGGGAAACACCACGCGGTCGTCGGTGCGGCAGTAGCGGTCGGCGAACATACGGCCGATCGGGTGGTAACGCTCCATGTGGACGCGCATCGCATCACGGTCCCACAATTCGTCGCGGATGTGGAAGTGGATGCCTTCGCCCATGATCAGCTGGCGATCGCCGTTGACGTCGATCAGCTTCCAGGTCTTGCACTCCATCGCGAACGGCGCGTCGGCGAGCCGGGGCACCGCGATCTTGCTGGAGGGCGCGAGCTTCAGGCCGAGATAGCCGGGCTCGCCGATCTCGGGCGGGAAATCGCCCGAGGTCTCGTGCATCGGGCGCGCCAGCGGCTCGTCGGTGAGATTGACCACGAACTCGCCCAGGTGCTGGATATTGACCAGCGTGTCCTTCTCGCGGCCGTCCGGCCGTCGGTTGACCGCGAACATGCAGAGCGGCGGGTCCTCGCAGAACACGTTGAAGAACGAGAACGGCGCCGCGTTGACCACGCCGTCTGCGCCGAGGCTCGTCACCCAGGCGATCGGCCGCGGCAGCACGAAGGAGGTCAGCACCTTGTAGCGTTCGCGCTGGCTGAGGTCGCTTGGGGAATATTCCATGGGATGATCCGAAGAGCGTAGGGCGGGTTAGCGAAAGCGTATCCCGCCGCCGAGGGTTCGGAAAGCAAAGGCGGGTTACGCTTGCGCGAACCCGCCTTGCAGACTTGCTTCCTTACCACGCCCCGCGGGGAGTGGGGGCGCATCCACTAGGTCATGCTCAATTCGTGGCGGCCGACCACCATCCAGTGCACCTCGTCCGGACCGTCGGCGAAGCGCAGATGGCGGACGTCCTGGTACATTTCGCCGAGCGGCGACCACTGCGAGATGCCGGTGGCGCCGTGCATCTGGATCGCCTGGTCGATCACCTTGCAAGCGCGCTCGGGCACCATGGCCTTGACCATCGAGACCCAGACGCGGGCTTCCTTGTTGCCGAGCACGTCCATCGCCTTGGCCGCCTTCAACACCATCAGGCGCATCGCTTCGATCTCGCAGCGGGCTTGGGCGATGATCTGCATGTTGCCGCCGAGATGGGCGATCTTCTTGCCGAACGCTTCGCGGGTGAGGCCGCGCTGCACCATCATGTCGAGCGCCTTCTCGGCCTTGCCGATGGTGCGCATGCAGTGATGGATACGGCCCGGTCCGAGGCGGACCTGCGAGATCTCGAAGCCGCGGCCTTCACCGAGCAGCATGTTCTCCTTCGGCACCTTCACATTGTTGAAGCGCAGATGCATGTGGCCGCGCGGTGCGTGATCATGGCCGAACACGTGCATCGGGCCGAGGATCTCGACGCCGGGGGTGTCGATCGGCACCAGGATCTGCGACTGCTGCTTGCTCGGCGCCGCGTCGGGATTGGTCTTCACCATCACGATCATGATCTTGCAGCGCGGATCGCCGGCGCCGGAGATGTAATACTTCTCGCCGTTGATCACCCACTCGTCGCCGACCAGCTTTGCGGTGGTCGAGATGTTCTTGGCGTCGGAGGAGGCGACGTTCGGCTCTGTCATCGCATAGGCCGAGCGGATCTCGCCGTTGAGCAGCGGCTTCAGCCACTTCTCCTTCTGCGCCTTGGTGCCGACGCGCTCCAGAACTTCCATGTTGCCGGTGTCGGGGGCCGAGCAGTTCATGGTCTCGGAGGCCAGCGGGCTCTTGCCGAGCTCGGCGGCGATGTAGGCGTAGTCGAGGTTGTTGAGGCCGTCGCCGGTTTCGGCGTCGGGCAGGAAGAAGTTCCAGAGACCGACTTCCTTGGCCTTGTCCTTGGCCTTCTGCAGGATCGCGAGCTGCTCGTCCGTGAAGCTCCAGCGGTTGGTCTTCTTCTCGCCGGCGCGATAGAACTCGACCGACATCGGGTCGACTGTGTCGCGGATGAATTGCTTCACATGGTCGTACAGCGGGCGCACCTTGTCCGACATGCGGAGGTCGTTGAGCTCGTCGCCCGGATTGAGCGTGTAGTTCGTGGTGCGCGGCACATAGGCATGCTTCATTATCGTTTCTCCCGTGGCGAAGGCGTGTTTCGCGGCGGACAATAAACGCGTGCGACGCGAAGCGCGAGCACCGATTTTCCTGATATCTCTACCGCATCGCGGAATATCACGACGGCGTTTCAAACGTTGTTTGAACGCCGCCGTGTACCGCGTGAAAGAGTCAGGCGGACGCCGGCTAGGTCATCCGATGCATCGCGCAGATCTTGTTGCCGTCGAGGTCGCGCAAATAGGCGAGGTAGAGCTTGATGCCATTGCCCTCGCGCACGCCCGGCGGGTCCTCGCAGGTCTTGCCGCCATTGGCGATGCCGGCCGCGTGCCAGGCATGGACCTGCTCCGGCGAAGAGCAGGCAAAGCCGATCGTGCCGCCATTGGCGTGCGTCGCCGGTTCGCCGTTGATCGGCTTGGAAACCATGAAAATGCCGGCCTTGGTGAGGTACATAATGCGGTGACCGTCGACCCGGGCCGGCCGGACATCGAGCGTGCCGAGCAGCGCATCATAGAACGCCTTGGCCTTGTCCAGATCGTTGGTGCCAACCATCACGTGTGAAAACATCTGAAATATCCTCCCTGCTTGTTGACGAAAGCCGCCTTGTTGCGTCCTTGCCGCTCGAACGCTTAGCAGCAGTTTTGCCGCGACGGAAGCGACGCTGCGTCGCGTGTGGCGTGGTGTGGCAACTTGAATCGAGGACCATCCCATCGTCGTCCCGGCGCAGGCCGGGACCCATAACCACAAATGCCAACTGTTAGGTACCGCTGGAACGACGAGTCCCGTTCACTACAACTGCTGCGGCGTATGGGTCCCTGCTTTCGCAGGGACGACACCGGTGAAGCGGCAAGTGCGCGGCTAGAACGCCGTGTACCCGCCGTCGATCACGAAGCAATCCGCCGTATGATAGGACGACGCCTTGCTCATGAGGTAGACGGCGATGCCGCCGAAATCGCTCGGCTCGCCAAAGCGGCGTACCGGGATGCGCGGCATCACATTGGCGACGAACTTGTCGTTGGCCATGATGCCGGCGGTCATGTCGCTCTTGATCCAGCCGGGCAGGATCGCATTTGCGGTGACGCCGTGGCGGGCAAGCTCGACGCCGAGCGCGCGGCACAGCGCGTTCAGCGCGGCCTTGGTGCCGGCATAGTGCTCGTTGCGTGCGGTGCCGAACAGCGAGGCGAGGCTCGAGGTTGCGACCAGCCGGCCGAACTTGTCGCCGGCCTCGGAGCGCTCGGTCATGTGGCGTGCCGCAGCCTGGAATACATGGAAGACGCCGTCGAGATTGGTCGCGAACATCTTGCGCCATTCCTCCTCGGTGCGGTCGATGAAGGAGCGGCGTCCGCCGCCGCCGATGCCGGCATTGGCGAAGCAGCCGTCGACGCGGCCGAAGGTGTCGAGCGTCGCCTTCATCGCGGTCTTGACCGAGCCGGGATCGGTGACGTCGCAGAATTGCGTCGCGACCTTGCCGGGCCCGGCCTTCATCGAGGCCGCGGCATTGGCGTTTTTTTCCGCGTTGCGGCCCCAGATCGCGACGTTGCAGCCGGCGGCGTTGAGTGCCTGCGCGATGCCGAGGCCGATGCCGCCGTTGCCCCCGGTGATGACAGCGACGCGGCCGGTGAGATCGAAGATGCCACTCATTGGGGTTTCCATTTGGTTTGGTGCGCGCTAATCACGCGTTCACGGATGGGCTTGCTGCCGACCATGGACAAGCCCGGCACAAAAATCAAATATGGGTCGAAGCATCGACCTACCGCGGTACCAACCGCCGAAGCAACGTAAAGAGGAAACCATGCAGTTCAAGCACGTCACGCTCGACTTCGACGGATCGGTCGCGATCCTCAAACTCGACCATCAGGAAGTCATGAACGCTGTGTCGATCGACATGCTGGGCGGCCTTGCCGAGGCGCTCGATGCGATCGACGACAAGCGCGACGAGGTGCGCTGCCTGGTGATCACGGGCGCGGGCCGCGCCTTCTGCACCGGCGCCAATCTGCAGGGCCGCAACCAGCAGCAGAAGCCCGGCAAGAGCAACGCCGGCGCGGCGCTGGAGACCGCGTTCCATCCGTTCCTGCGCCGATTGCGTAAGCTGCACTGTCCGATCGTGACCGCGGTGAACGGGCCGGCTGCCGGTGCCGGCATGAGCTTCGCGTTGATGGGCGACCTCATCCTGTGCGCGCGCTCGTCCTATTTCCTGCAGGCGTTCCGCCGCATCGGCCTGGTGCCGGATTGCGGCTCGACCTGGCTGCTGCCGCGGCTGATCGGCAAGGCGCGTTCGGTCGAGCTGTCGCTGCTCGGCGAGCGGCTGCCGGCCGAGAAGGCGCTGGAATGGGGCCTCGTCAACCGCGTCTATGACGACGCCGCGCTGATGGAGGAGACCATGAAGCTGGCGCACGATCTCGCCAACGGCCCGACCGTCGCGTTGTCGCTGATCCGCAAGCTCTATTGGGACAGCCCGGAGAATACCCTCGAGGATCAGCTCAATCTGGAATGCGAGTCGCAGCGCATTGCGGGCCGCGCCGAGGATTTCAAGGAAGGCGTCACCGCATTCCTCGAGAAGCGTCCGGCGAAGTTCAAGGGCAAATGATCGAGACCGAGCTCAGGCGCTGCGTCGCCTCGTTTCATCCTGGCGCGACCGGCGTCACAGGCGCCGCGAAGCTCTCCGGCGGCGCCAGCCAGGAGACCTGGACGTTCGACATCGTGCACCCGAACGGCAATGTCGGCGCGATCCTGCGCCGCGCGCCGCCGGGCTACGGTGCGGCGCCCGGCCGCGCCGCCGGCCTCGAGGCCGAGGCGACGCTGATGCAACTCGCGCATGACGCGGGCCTGCCGTCGCCGAAGGTGATGCATGTCCTGAGGCCGGAAGATGGCCTTGGTCGCGGCTTCATCATGGCGCGGGTCGAAGGCGAGACCATCGCGCGGAAAATTTTGCGTGACGAGGAATTTGCCAAGGCGCGGCCGATGCTGGCACGCCAGCTCGGCCGTGTCATCGCCGGCATTCATGGCCTGCCGCAAGCAAAACTGCCGCAGCTGCGCGGCCTGACGGCGACCAAGGAGATCGAGGATCTCGCCCGTGAGTATCACAGCTTCAACTGGCCGCGGCCGGTGTTCGAGCTGGCGCTGCGGTGGCTGCGCGATCACGATCCCGGTCCGTCCTCGGAGGTGACGCTGGTGCATGGCGATTTCCGCCACGGCAATCTGATCATCGGCCCCGACGGGGTGCGCGCGGTGCTCGACTGGGAGCTCGCGCATACCGGCGATCCCATGGAGGATCTCGGCTGGATTTGCGTCAATTCGTGGCGCTTCGGCGAGATCGACAAGCCGGTCGGCGGCTTCGGCTCCC
The DNA here is from genome assembly GCF_947648125.1 of uncultured Bradyrhizobium sp. GTDB lineage: Bacteria > Pseudomonadota > Alphaproteobacteria > Rhizobiales > Xanthobacteraceae > Bradyrhizobium. The sequence continues at coordinate 143,747 of NZ_CANSMR010000009.1, forward strand.
GCGAGGATCTGTTCGCGGGTTACGCCGAGGCCGGCCGCAAGGTCGATCCTGATCGCGTGATGTTCTGGGAAGTGATGGGCACGCTGCGCTGGGGCGTGATGTGCTGCGGCATGATGCAGCGCTTCCGCCTGGGCCCCGATCACTCGATGGAGCGCGCGATGATCGGGCGGCGGGCGTCGGAGACCGAGATCGATCTGCTTAGGCTACTGGCACCGAGAGGCCGTTGAGATGCAGGACGAACCGACACCCACCGAACTGATCAAGGCCGTCGCCGATTTCCTGCGCAACGAGATCGCACCCGCGATCAAGGGGCACAACAGCTTCAAGCTGCGCGTCGGCATCAACGCGCTCGATCTGGTGACGCGGCAGCTCGCGCTTGCCGAGGTCGGCGATGCGACCGAGGCCGCGCGGCTGAAGGCGCTGCTCGACACGGATGGCACGCTGATGGAGCTGAACCGCGCGCTGTCGGAGAAGATCGCAAGCGGCGAGGTCGACCTGGCAACGCCGGGGTTGCCTGAACATCTCTGGCAGACCACGATGGACAAGCTCGCGGTCGATCAGCCGAACTACGCGTCCTACAAGAGGGAACTGGGGAATAAGGTGTAGCAAATATCCAAGTTCGTCATTCCGGGATGCGCCGATAGGCGCAGGCCCGGAATCCATACTCACGATGGTGGCTATGGATTCCGGGCTCGTCGCTTCGCGACGCCCCGGAATGACGGAAGGAGAGAGCGTTTACCGCCCCAGCCACTTCGGCGGACGCTTCTCCGAAAACGCCTTCGGGCCCTCGATGTAATCCTGCGAGGCGGCCATCGCCTTCACCGCCGGATACTCGCGCTGCTCGGCCAGCGCCTGCTCCAGCGAGACTTCGAGGCCCTTCTGGATCGCTTGCTTGGAGGCACGGATCGACATCGGCGAGTTCTTGGCGATGGTCTCGGCCCAGCGCTCGGCGGCCGCCAGCGCCTCGCCCTGCGGCACCACCTCATTGACGAAGCCGAGCTCGAGGCCCTCCTTGGCGCTGACATGGCGCGCGGTCAGGATCATGCCCATGGCGCGCTTCAGCCCGATCTGGCGCGGCAAGCGGTGGACTCCGCCAGCGAGTGCCGCAAGGCCGACGCGCGGCTCGGGCAGGGCGAAGGTGGCATTTTCGGAGGCGATGATCAGGTCGCAGGCCAGCGCGATTTCGAACCCGCCGCCCATTGCGACGCCATTGACGGCGGCGATGATCGGCTTGTCGCAGTCGAAGCGGCTGGTCAGCCCGGCAAAGCCGCCCTTGTCCCAGCCGCGCTTGCCGCCGGCCGCCTGCCATTTCAGGTCGTTGCCGGCGCAGAACGCCTTGTCGCCGGCGCCGGTGACGATCGCGACCCACTGCTCGGGGTCGGCGGAGAAGTCGTCGAACACCTTGTTGAGCTCGAAATGCGCGTCGATATGCAGCGCGTTGTAAACCTCGGGCCGCGACAGCGTCACGATGGTGATGGGACCCTTGCGCGTCACCTTGGAGAATTTCAGATCCATGTTTGCTCCCGTCGATTTTCTGCGGCGAAGAATATGGCTGATATCCTACCGCCTGCACCTCGTTCCGCGCCATCCAATTACGCAACGCCACCGCGCGCGCAAGCCTCATCGGCCTGCTTGACTTGGCGGCGTGCTTCTCACCTTAATCGATCCGAACGCGGCTACGCGATAGCGTCTAAACGCAAAACCAGAATCAACAATATCTTCGGGAGTGACCGCCTTGGATTTCAATCTACCGGCTGACCTGACAGCCTATCTCGCCGAGCTCGATCGCTTCATCGAACGCGAGGTCAAGCCGCTGGAAGCGGCTGGCGACAACATCCGCTTCTTCGATCATCGCCGCGAATGGGCGCGCACCGATTTCGACAAGGGCGGCCTGCCACGCCATGAATGGGAATTGCTGCTGCGCAAGGTCAAGAACCTGGCGGATGCCGCCGGCCACCTGCGCTTCGCGATCCCGAAGCGTTACGGCGGCAAGGACGGCTCCAATCTCTGGATGGCTGTGATCCGCGAACACTTTGCCTCGAAAGGTCTCGGCCTGCACAACGATCTGCAGAACGAGCATTCGATCGTCGGCAATCTTCCGCTGGTCACCATGCTCGATCGCTATGGAACCGACGAGCAGAAGGCGATGATCGACGGCTCGATCACGGGCAAGTACCGCATCACGTTTGGTCTTACGGAGCCCGAGCACGGCTCCGACGCCACGCACATGGAGACCAAGGCGGTGCAGGCGACCCGCGACAACGTCAAGGGCTGGATCATCAACGGCGAGAAGATGTGGACGACAGGCATGCATGTCGCGACCCACTGCGCGCTGTTTGCCCGCACCTCCGGCAATGACGGCGACGCGCGCGGCATCAGCTGCTTCCTGGTGCCGGCGAAATCGCCGGGCGTGAAGGTCGAGGAGTATATGTGGACCTTCAACATGCCGACCGATCATCCGCGGGTCAGCTTCACCGACGTGTTCGTGCCTGAGAATGCGCAGTTCGGCGAGGTCGGCCGCGGCCTGTCGCTGGCGCAATGTTTTGTCCATGAGAACCGCATCCGTCAGGCGGCAAGCTCGCTCGGCGCTGCGGTCTATTGCATTAATGAAAGTGTGAAGTATGCGCGCGAGCGAAAACCGTTCGGCAAGGCGCTGGCCGAGAACCAGGCGATCCAGTGGCCGCTGGTCGAGCTTGCGACCCAGGCCGAGATGCTGCGGCTGTTGATCCGCAAGACGGCGTGGGAGATGGATCAACTGACCCAGGCGCAGGTCGAGCACACGTTGTCGGACCGGGTCTCGATGTGCAATTTCTGGGCAAACCGGCTGTGCTGCGAGGCCGCCGACCGCGCGATGCAGGTGCATGGCGGCATGGGTTATTCGCGGCACAAGCCGTTCGAGCACATCTACCGCCACCATCGCCGCTATCGCATCACCGAAGGCAGCGAGGAAATCCAGAAGCGCAAGGTGGCGGGCTTCCTGTTCGGCTACATGGGCGCCGGCAAGCACTGAGGCCCTGAACCGAGGAGGGGGCACGGCATGGAAGGCGGATGCACCTGCGGAAACGTCCGCTACCGCCTCACCGGCGGGCCGCTGATCGTGCACGCCTGTCACTGCACCTGGTGCCAGCGCGAGACCGGCACCGTGCATGCGCTCAACGCGATGTACGAGGTCGAGCGGGTCGCGCACATCGCGGCCGAGCCCGAGATCGTCGACACGCCGTCGGCGAGCGGCAAGGGGCAGAAGATCGCCCGCTGCCCGCGCTGCAAGGTCGCGGTGTGGAGCAACTATCCCGGCGCGGGACCGGCGGTGCGCTTCGTCCGCGTCGGCACGCTGGATGATCCGGGCCAGTGCCCGCCTGACGTCCACATCTTCACCTCGTCCAAACAGCCCTGGGTGACGTTCCCGCCCGGAGCGAAGGTGTTCGCGGAGTATTACGATCGGAAGGAGGTCTGGCCGAATGAGGCGCAGGAGCGTTGGCGTCTTCTCCGGGAGAAGATGAAGAAGACTTGACGGCTCTCTCCACCGTCGTCCCGGCGAAGGCCGGGACCCATAACCGCGAGAGGTCGTTGGTGGAGAAGGATGGGGCCACAGCGTGTTGCCACCACCAACAACGGTGGCAATGGGTCCCGGCCTTCGCCGGGACGACGGAGGGCTAGTTCACCTGCCGGTCCTTCCCCACCCAGTACGGATCGCGCAAATTTCGTCGCAAAATCTTGCCCGACGGGTTGCGCGGCAGCGCCGGGATGAAGTCGACCGATTTGGGCGTCTTGAATCCCGCGATCCGCTCGCGGGTGAAGTTAATGATGTCGGTCGCCGTCGCGCTCTTGCCCGGCTTCATTACGACCACCGCCTTCACCGCCTCGCCCCATTTGTCGTCGGGGATGCCGATCACTGCGGCTTCCGCCACGTCCGGGTGGTCGCAGAGCGCGCTCTCGACTTCGGCCGGATAGATGTTCTCGCCGCCGGAGATGATCATGTCCTTGATGCGGTCGTGGATGTAGAGATAGCCGTCACTGTCCATGTAGCCGGCATCGCCGGTGCGCAGCCAGCCGTCGCTATCGATGGTGCGCGCGGTGGCCTCGGGCAAATTCCAGTAGCCGGCCATGTTGGAGCCGGAGCGGGTGGCGATCTCGCCGACTTCGCCCGGCGGCAGCGGCTTGCCATCCGGATCGAGGATCGCAAGCTCGATGCCGGGCAGCGCCTTGCCGGCGGAGCGCATGCGGTCGAGCCCCTCGATGTGATCCTCCGGCGGCAGCGCGACGATGGTGCCGGTGGTCTCGGTCATGCCGTACATCTGCACGAAGCCGCATTTGAAGACCTCGATGCACTCCTTCAGCAGCGCCGCCGGGATCGGTGAGGCGCCGTAAAGCATGTATTTCAGGCGCGAGAAGTCGACCTGCCGCGCGCGGGGCTGCCGCACCACGAACTGCATCGCCGCCGGCACCATGAACAGCTTGGTGATGCCGGATTGCTCGAAGAAGTCGAGCACCTTGGTCGGGTCGAACTCGCGGGCGATCACGCCGCGGGCGCCGTGATAGAGCCCCATCACGCCCCAGCCGGAGCCGCCGATGTGGAAGATCGGCATCGCGACCAGCGAGACGTCGTCGGTGGTCCACCGGTTCCATTCCGGCTTCTCGGCCTCATTGCCGCTCTGCACGAGGTTGAGGAAGTTGGCGTGCGACAGCATCGCGCCCTTCGGCTTGCCCGTGGTGCCCGAGGTGTAGAGCTGGATCGCGATGTCCTTGGGCTCGATCGCAACGCGCGGGTCGTCGCCGCTCTGCGCGTCGCGCCAGGCGAGATAGTCGGGCCATTCCGGCGCGCCGCCCTCGGTCGTGATGACGGTGCGGACGCTCGGCAGCTTGTCCCTGATGTTGCGCGCTTGCGTGATGAATTCGGGGCCGACGAACAGGGCGGGCGCCTTGCAGTCGTCGACGATGAAGGCGACCTCGGGGCCTGCGAGGCGCCAGTTCACCGGCGCCATCACCACGCCTGCCTTCATCGCCCCCATCAACAATTCGAAATAGAAGTCGCTGTTCTTGCCGAGATAGGCGATCCGCTCGCCTTTCTTGATGCCCATCGCGATCAGCGCGTTGGCGACGCGGTTGGTGTTCGTGTCGAATTCGGCGAAGCTGGTTTGCCGGCCCTCGAACTCATAGGCCAGCGCATCGCCGCGACCGTTAGCGCGGTCGCGCACCATGTCGGCAAGGTTGCTCAGTTTCGGCGCGTCGGACATGTTTCCCCCGGGACGTCTTGTTTTGGTTGCGCGGAGTGTGGCGGCATCGCGCGGGAAAAACAATACGGGGGAGGTGGCCGCGACGTTTCAACATCGTCGTCCCGGCCTAGTGCGCAATTGCGCACGGGGGCCGGGACCCATTGCCACAAATGTTGATGTGGCGCGACGCTGGGGCCACAGCGGACGCGAACGTCGCAATGCGGTGGCTATGGGTCCCGGCCTGCGCCGGGACGACGGCAGAGGAGTTGGCGCGCGAGCTTCAACCTCGCGCCGCGCGATCCTTCTCGTTCTGGGCCTTGATCGAGTCGCGTGCCTTGGTCCAGTCGTCGTCGCTCCAGTCGCGGAGCTGGTAGAAATTGCCGCCCATCGCCAGCGCCTGCGCGCCGTCCATGGCGATGGTCTCGCCGTTGATCCAGTCGCAGCCGCCGGAGATCAGGAACACCGCGAGGTTCTGCAGCTCCTCCATAGTGCCGACCCGGCCCATCGGGTTCATCGCCTTGGTCCGCGCGCCGGCCTCGTCGCCGGGCTTGATGCGCTTGCTCATGCCCTCGGTCGGGATCTCGCCGGGCGCGATGGTGTTGAGGCGGATGCCGTGGCGGCCCCATTCGATCGCGAGCGACATCGTCATGGCATGGATCGCCGACTTGCTCATCGCCGACGGCACCACGTAAGGCGAGCCGTTGCGCACCCAGGTCACGGTGATCGACACCACGTTGCCGCGATGGCCGCCGGCGATCCAGCGCCGGCCCACCGCATGCGTGACGTAGAAGGTGCCGTGCATCACGATGTTGGCCACTGCATCGAACCCGCGCGCGGAGAGCTCTTCCGACCGCGAGATGAAATTGCCCGCGGCGTTGTTGATGAGATCGGTGAGCGGACCGCTGGTGGTCCAGATCGACTCGATCATCTCGTCGACCGCCATCGCATTGCGGATATCGACGCCGTGGCTGACCACGCGTCCGCCATGCTCGGCCATCAATTCGGTGGCGGTCTCGTCGCAGACGCTCTTGCGGCGGCCGCAGATATGCACCTCGGCTCCGAGCTGCAGGAACCGCGTGGCCATGGCCTTGCCAAGGCCGGTGCCACCACCGGTTACCAGTATGCGCCGCCCGGCAAGAAGCTGGTCAGAGAACATCGTTTCCTCCACGGGGGTTGTCAGTTAATTGGTCGATTGACTAAAAGCGGACAACGGCCTTTGTGTAAAGCGCCAACTCAAGGACAAAGCGGAGGGAATGATGGAAGATCGCGTTTCGATATCGATTTCAGACGGTATCGCCGATGTCCGCCTGGTGCGGGCGGACAAGATGAACGCGCTCGATGCCGCGATGTTCGAGGCATTGGTCGCCGCAACCGACCGGCTTTCCAAGGAAAAGGGCGTTCGGGTCGTCGTGTTGTCCGGCGAGGGACGGGCCTTTTGCGCCGGCCTCGACATGGGGCGGTTCGCCGCCATGAAGGATGGCGGTAACGGGGTGCCGGGCGGCGAGAACCGCGATCTCAGCATTCGCACCCATGGCAAGGCCAATTTCGCGCAGCAGGCGGTCTGGAGCTGGCGCCAGCTTCCGGTGCCGGTGATCGCCGCGGTCCACGGCGTCGCGTTCGGCGGCGGCTTCCAGCTCGCGCTCGGCGCCGACATGCGCTTCCTCTCGCAGGACGCGCGGATGTCGATCATGGAGATCAAATGGGGCCTCGTCCCCGACATGGCCGGCACGCCGATCCTCGCGAGCCTCGTGCGCGACGATATCCTGCGCGAGCTCACCTATACCGGCCGCATCTTCTCGGCGCAGGAAGCACAGAGCTACGGCCTTGCCACCCGCGTCTGTGACGACCCGCGCGCCGCCGCGCTCGAGGTCGCGCGCGAGATCGCCGGCAAGAGCCCGGATGCGATCCGTGCCGCGAAGCGGATGCTGAACAATCTGTCGGTCGATCCGGCGGCCGCGCTGCTTGCGGAATCGGTCGAGCAGCAGAAGTTGCTCGGCAGCCCGAACCAGACCGAATCCGTGCGCGCCAATCTGGAGAAGCGCGCGCCAAGGTTTGCGGATGTTGGGTAGACGCAGCGCCGTCATTCCGGGATGGTCCGAAGGACCAGTCCTAGCATCTCGAGATTCCGGGTTCGATGCTGCGCATTGCCCCGGAATGACGACTTAACCCGACGACAGATCGGACAGCGACAAATGGAAACGTCCCAACCCTTTCTCGGTATCGTCAGCGGCGGTCGCCGGCGCGATCACGCGGCGGTCGCCGAGCGCACCGACCGCATTGCCAGCGGCCTGAACAAGCTCGGCGTCAAGCCGGGTGACAGCGTCTGCATGCTGATGCGCAACGACATTGCGTTCATCGAGGCTGCCTACGCGGCGATGCGGCTCGGCGCCTACGGCGTGCCGATCAACTGGCACTTCAAGCCGGAGGAGATCAACTACGTCCTGACGGATTCCGGCACGCGGGTCCTGGTCGGCCATGCCGACATGCTGCATCCGCTGCGCGGCGCGATCCCGCCCGATGTCACCGTACTCAGCGTGCCGACGCCGCCGGAAATCCTCGCCAACTACAAGATCAACCCCGATCATCTCGCGACACCCGACTTCGCGATCGACTTCGAATCCTGGCTCGCCCAATTCCCGCGCTATGACGGCCCTGTGGTGCCGCAGCCGCAGAACATGATCTACACTTCGGGCACGACGGGCCATCCGAAGGGCGTGCGCCGCTTCGCGCCGACGCCGGAGCAGACCGCCAATGCGGAAGCGATGCGCGGGATGATCTACGGCCTGAAGCCCGGGGCGCGCGCGATCCTGCCCGGACCGCTCTATCATTCGGCGCCGAATTCCTTCGGACTGCGTTCCGGCAAGCTCGGCGGCGCGCTGGTGCTGATGCCGCGCTTCGACGCGGAGGAATTTCTGCAGCTGATCGAGCGCGAGAAGATCGACACCATCTTCATGGTGCCGACCATGTTCATCCGCCTGATGAAGCTGCCGGAGGAGGCGCGCCGGAAGTACGACATGTCGTCGCTGCGCCACATCATCCATGCCGCCGCGCCCTGTCCGCCCGACGTCAAGCGCGCCATGATCGAATGGTGGGGGCCGGTGATCTACGAATTCTACGGATCGACCGAGTCAGGTGCGGTGACGTTCGCCAATTCCGAGGACGCGCTGAAGAAGCCCGGCACGGTCGGAAAGATCTCGCCCGGCGCCGAGCTTCGCTTCATCGGCGACGACGGCAAGGAGGTGCCACAGGGGCAGATCGGCGAGATCTACTCGCGGATCGCGGGCAATCCCGACTTTACCTATCACAACAAGTCCGAGAAGCGCGCCGAGATCGATCGGCAGGGATTCATCACTTCGGGCGACGTCGGCTATATCGACGCGGACGGCTACGTCTTCATCTGCGACCGCAAGCGCGACATGGTGATCTCGGGCGGCGTCAACATCTATCCGGCCGAGATCGAGGCCGTGCTGCATGCGGTGCCCGGCGTGCATGATTGCGCGGTGTTCGGCATTCCCGACGCCGAGTTCGGCGAGGCGCTGATGGCGGTGGTCGAGCCGCAGCCCGGCGTGACGCTCGACATCGCCTCGGTCCGCGCCCAGCTCAAGACCGCGCTCGCCGACTACAAGGTGCCCAAGCACATCGAGATCCAGTCCAACCTGCCGCGGGAGGATTCCGGAAAGATCTTCAAGCGCCGGCTGCGTGACCCGTATTGGGAGCGGGCGGGGCGGAGGATCTAGGGGCAGCAAACTCGCTGTCGTCCCGGGCAAGCGAAGCGCGACCCGGGATCCATAACCACAAATCCATGGGTTGCGCGCAGCTGTGGCCCCAGCCTGATTTAACCACAGCCGCCGGTGGTTATGGGTCCCTGCTTTCGCAGGGACGACGGGCGAGTGTGCACCGCTTCCAAGTTCATCTTGCGCTGCGGCAAAAAAAGCGCACACTCCGGAGGAACCCGGCAGCCTCTGGAGTAGCCCGCCATGTCACCCCAGACCATGCCTTCCGAGACCGATCTCGGTGCCAGGAGTGCCGCGGAAAAGGCGGCACAAGAGGAGGATGCACGGCTCCGGAACGACATCCGGCTCCTCGGGCGCGTGCTGGGCGACACCGTGCGCGACCAGGAAGGGGCCGATGTGTTCGACCTGGTCGAACGCATCCGCCAGACTTCGGTCCGGTTCCATCGCGACGAGGACAAGCTGGCGCGGCGGGAGCTGGAAGGCATCCTCGACGGCATGTCGATCGCCGAGACGCTGCAGATCGTCCGCGCCTTCAGCTATTTCTCCCACCTCGCCAATATCGCCGAGGACCAGAACAACATCCGCCAGATGCGCAGCAGCGGCCCCAGCGGGGCGCCGCGGCCGAGCACGCTGGAGCAGACGCTGATCCATGCCCGCCAGGCCGGCATCAGCCCGGCCGACCTGCGCAGCTTTTTCAAAAGTGCGCTGGTCAGCCCGGTCTTGACGGCGCATCCGACCGAGGTCCGCCGCAAGAGCACGATGGACCGCGAGATGGAGATCGCGCATCTGCTCGACCGCCGCGAGCGGCTAGAGATGACGCCGGAGGAGAGCGAAGCCAGCGACGAGCAGCTCCGCCGCGCGGTTGTGACGCTGTGGCAGACCAACCTGCTGCGCCGGACCAAGCTCACCGTGCTCGACGAGGTGGCCAACGGCCTGTCGTTCTACGATTACACTTTCCTGCAGGAAGTCCCGCGCGTGCACTGCGCGCTGGAGGACCGCCTGAACAAGGAGGGCGGCGAGGCGGGCGAACTCGCCTCGTTCCTCCGGATGGGAAGCTGGATCGGCGGTGACCGCGACGGCAATCCGTTCGTCACGGCGGAGGTGATGCGCGGCACGCTGCGGCTGCAGTCGAGCCGGGTGCTCAGCTTCTATCTCGAGGAGCTGCACGCGCTTGGCGCCGAACTGTCGCTGGCAGCACACCTCGCCGATGTCTCGGACGAACTGAGGATTCTTGCTGAGCGTTCGCCGGACACCTCGCCGCATCGGAGCGGCGAGCCCTATCGTCTGGCGGTATCGGGCATCTATGCGCGGCTCGCGGCCACCGCGATGCGGCTTGAGGTCGAGACCACGCGGCCGCCGGTCGGCAAGGCCGAGCCTTATGCCAGCGTGAATGAATTCCAGGCCGATCTCGACGTGCTCAACCGCTCACTGATCGCGAACAATTCCGGCGTGATCGCGCGCGGCCGGCTGCGGCAGTTGCGGCGCGCGGTGGATTGCTTCGGCTTCCATCTGGCGCGGCTCGACATCCGCCAGAACTCGGCGGTGCATGAGCGCACCGTCGCCGAGCTGCTCGACACCGCAAATCCCGGCATGTCCTATCTGGCGCTCGGCGAGGATGCGCGCGTCAGCCTGCTGCTCGGCGAATTGCGCAATGCGCGGCCGTTGGCCTCGCCCTTCGTCAAATATTCCGAGGAGACCCAAAGCGAGCTCGCCGTCTTCCGGGCCGCGGCTGAAGCCCACGCCAGGTTCGGTCCGGAGGTGATCTCCCAGTGCATCATCTCGATGTGCAAGGGCATGTCCGACATGCTCGAGGTCGCGGTGCTCCTGAAGGAGGTCGGGCTAGTCAACCCGTCCGGCCGCAGCGCCATCAACATCGTGCCGCTGTTCGAGACCATCGAGGATCTGCAGGCCTCGAGCGGCATCATGGACCGCATGCTGGTGTTGCACGACTATCGCAAGCTGGTCGACAGTCTCGGCAGCGTGCAGGAGGTGATGCTCGGTTATTCCGACAGCAACAAGGACGGCGGCTTCGTCACCTCGGGCTGGGAACTCTACAAGGCCGAGATCGGCCTCGTCGAGGTGTTCGAGCGTCACGGCGTGCGGCTGCGCCTGTTCCATGGCCGCGGCGGCTCGGTCGGCCGCGGCGGCGGCCCGAGCTATGATGCGATCATCGCGCAGCCCGGCGGCGCGGTGAACGGCCAGATCCGCATCACCGAGCAGGGCGAGATCATTTCCTCGAAATATTCCAATGCCGAGGTCGGCCGCAGCAATCTGGAGATCCTGGCCGCGGCTACGCTGGAAACCAGCCTGCTGCAGCCGCGGCAGAGCGCGCCGCGCCCCGAATATCTCAAGGCGATGGAAGAGATTTCCGCGCTCGCCTTCAAGGCCTATCGGGGCCTCGTCTATGAGACCGAAGGCTTCGCCGACTATTTCTGGGGTTCGACGGTCATCAACGAGATCGCGACCTTGAACATCGGCAGCCGTCCGGCCTCGCGCAAGAAGACCCGCGAGATCGAGGACCTGCGCGCCATTCCCTGGGTGTTCTCCTGGGCGCAATGCCGGCTGATGCTGCCGGGTTGGTATGGCTTCGGCAGCGCGGTCGAGACCTGGATTGCCGGGCACCCGGAGCAGGGCATGCCGTTCCTACAGGAGCTCTACAGAGAATGGCCGTTCTTCCGCACACTGCTCTCCAACATGGACATGGTGCTGGCGAAGAGCTCGATCGCCATCGCCTCGCGCTATGCCGAGCTGGTGCCCGACGTCGCACTGCGCGAGAATATCTTCGGCCAGATCCGCCGCGAGTGGCATCTTTCGATCGAGACGCTGCTCGACATCATGGGCCACGACCGGCTGCTGCAGGGCAACCCGCTGCTGGAGCGCGGCATCCGCAACCGCTTTCCCTATCTCGACCCGCTCAATCACGTGCAGGTCGAACTGCTGAAGGTGCACCGCGCGCAGAACCCGGACGAGCAGGTGCTGCGCGGGATTCAGATCACGATCAATGGGATCTCGGCTGGCTTGCGGAACAGCGGCTAGTCACAGCGTCGTCCCGGCGAAGGCCGGGACCCATAACCACGACCGGTGTTGTTGCGAGAAGCTGGAGCCCCAGCTTTTTGAACAATCGACACTGGTGGTTATGGGTCCCTGCTTTCGCAGGGACGACAGCGTCTTGATATCAACAGTTGTGCGCGCCTCTTGTCTCCACATACACCGCATACAATGACTGGCTCGCGGTCATGAACAGGCGGTTGCGCTTCTTGCCGCCGAAGGTGAGGTTGGCGCAGGTCTCCGGCAGCAGGATCTGGCCGATGCGCTGGCCGTCGGGCGCGAACACCTGCACGCCGTCATAGCCCGGGCCGACCCAGCCGGCGCCGACCCAGATGTTGCCGTCGATGTCGACACGCATGCCGTCAGGGAAGCCTGACTTGCCGTCCAGCGTCATGTCGATCAGCGTGCGCGGGTTCGAGAGCTTGTCGCCGTTGAGGTCGTACTGCCAGACGATGTTCTTGGCGTTCGGATAGTGCGTGATGCCGGTGTCGCAGACATAGACCTTCTTGTAGTCGTGGCTGAAGGCGATGCCGTTCGGCTTGAACGGTTCGTCGGCAACCTTGGTGATCTGTCCGGTCACGGCATCGATGCGGTAGACGGCTTCCTTCTGGTAGGGCTGGTTCGAGCCGGTGTTGGCGCGCTGGCCCTCGTAGATCGAGACCGCGCCATAGCCGGGATCGGTGAACCAGATCGACTTGTCGTTGGGATGCACGACCATGTCGTTCGGCCCATTGAGCTGCTTGCCATTGGCCTGCTCGGCCAACGAGGTGACGGTTCCGTCGTGCTCGTAGCGTACCAGCCGCGTGCGCTCGGCGGTGATCTGGCGGCCCTCGAAATCGAAGGTCGAGCCGTTGGCCTCGTTCGACGGCTTGTGGAACTGCTCGGAGATGTGGCCGTCATCGTCGAGATAGCGCAACTGCCGGTTGGCCGGGATATCGCTCCACACCAGATACTGGCCCTGTGCGTTCCAGGCCGGGCCTTCCGCCCAGAGGCAGCCGGTGTACAGCCGCTTGATCGCGGTGTTGCCGACCTTGGCCTTGAAGCGCTTGTCGTCGATCACGACGATGTCAGGATCCGGATAACGCTGCGGCTCCGCATTGCGGCCGAAGTCGCGCGCTGCAGCATCGGATGCAGCCATCGCGGTTGCAGCAAGCGCGGTTGCGCCGCGCAAAATGGTTCGACGGTCGAACGCCTTCGCGCCGTCGCTCTCGTGTTGCTCTGTGTTGTTTGGATTTGTCACGAAAGTCCTCCCAGGCTTTTTTTTATCGGGAGGACGATCATGCGCCCGCAATTCGGGCACAATGCGGGCACGCTATGAAGAAACAACCAAAGAGTGTGCCGCCCCGGCGAATTCGCCGAGGCGACTTTTCATAAAACTGTCAGATCGGATCCCAAGTTCAGATCGGATCCCAGGTGAAGACGTCAGCCGAGCGGTCGAGCTTGGCGAACGATCCCTTCAGCGCCGGCATGCCGTGTTCGGCAATGGTCTCGGGCGTCCAGCCTTCGCCGCGATGAACCGAGCGCACCGGGCGATGCTGGCCGAACAGGAAGATCTCGTTCATGCGCACGCCGAAGATCTGCCCGGTGACGTCCTTGGCGGCGTCCGAGAGCAGATAGGCGCAGACCGGCGCGATCTTCTCCGGGCCCATCTGCTTGATCTTCTCGACGCGCGCCTTCTCGGCATCGGTCTCGGTCGGAATGGTGCCGATCATGCGGGTCCAGGCGAACGGCGACACGCAGTTCGAGCGCACGTTGAAGCGACCCATGTCGAGCGCGATCGACTTCGACAGCCCGACGATACCGAGCTTGGCGGCGGCGTAGTTGGCCTGGCCGTAATTGCCGATCAGGCCGGAGGTCGAGGTGAAGTGCACGAACGACCCCGACTCCTGCTCGCGGTAGATGCGTGCCGCAGCGTGGCTGACATAGAACGAGCCCATCAGGTGCACCTTGATAACGGCCTCGAAGGCTTCCACGCTCATCTTGTGGAAGATCATGTCGCGCAGGATGCCGGCATTGTTGACGACGCCGTCGAGCCGGCCGAAATGATCGGTCGCGGTCTTGACGATCTTGCTGGCGGGGATCGCTTCCGCCACCGATTCAAAGTTGGCGACCGCAGTGCCGCCGCGCTTCTTGATCTCCTCGACGACCTCCTCGGCGGGCGCCGCGCTCGAGCCGCCACCGTCGGCAGCGCCGCCGGGATCGTTGACCACGACCTTGGCGCCTTCCGCCGCGCAGAGCAGCGCAATCTCGCGGCCGATGCCGCGGCCGGCGCCGGTGACGATGATGACCTTATCCTGCAATGATTTTGCCATGTGGGTTCTCCTTGTTGCTGTGTGTCCGCAGGCCGATGCAGAGCCCCACTCGTCATGCGAGGGCTTGACCCGCGCATCCATCCTTCGTCAGAAGGGGATGGATTGCCGGGTCAAGCCCGGCAATGACAGATCGGGCGCTGCGCTCGCGCCGGCCATTGCTATCGTTCGTTCGTAAAGATGATCGTGCCTGACGCGGCGAACATGCCGCCGACGCCGTGGCAGACCGAGATCTTCGCATTCGGCACCTGCGCCGGCGCGATGCCGCGCATCTGCCGCACGCTCTCCTGCAACGCGTACATGCCGTACATGCCGGAGTGCATGTAGCTCAGCCCGCCGCCATTGGTGTTGAGCGGCAGCTTGCCGCCGGGGCGGGTGTTGCCGTCGGCGATGAACTTGCCGGTTTCCTCATGCGGCATGAAGCCGAGGTCGCCGAGGCCGTAGAGCGGCAAATGCGCGAAGGCGTCGTAGATCATCAGATGATCGACGTCCTTGTGGGCGATGCCGGCCTCCTTGAATGCGAGCGGGCCTGCCACCTTGAAGGCACGCGACGAGTCAAACGTCTTCATCTGGCTGACCATCGGCGTTTCCACGCTCTCGCCGGTGCCGAGGATGTAGACCGGCTTTTGCGGGAAGTCCTTGGCGCGGTCGGCCGAGGTGAGGATCAGCGCGCCGCCGCCGTCGGTGACGAGGCAGCATTGCAAGAGCCGGAACGGATAGGCGATCATCCGCGAGTTCAAGACGTCAGCGACCGTAATCGGATCCTTCATAGTCGCGCGCGGGTTCTTCGCCGCCCATTCGCGCTGCACGACGGCAACCATCGCGAGCTGCTCATGCGTGATGCCGTGCGTCTTCATGAAACGCAGCACCGGAATCGGGAACATGCTCGGCGGCCCGTAGACGCCGAACGGCGACTCGAACTGGCCGTTGAGGCTGTCGGGTGCGGTAAAGCGCGGCTGCTTGCCGATCATCGACTTGCCGCTCTCGGCATGCGTGATCAGCACGGTCTTGCAGAGGCCGGCCTCGATCGCCGCAGCCGCGTGGCGGACATGCAGCATGAAAGAGCAGCCGCCGACCGAGGTGCCGTCGACCCAGGTCGGCGTGATGCCGAGATAGTGCGCCATCTGCTGCGGGGTCTCGACCGCGGTAGCAAAGCCGTCGATGTCGGACAGTTTTAGGCCGGCGTCCGCAATCACGTTCAGCGCCGCGTCCGCGTGCAGCTGGATCTGCGACATGTTCGGGATGACCCCGAGTTCGGTGGTTTCGGCCGCACCGACGACGGCAACCTGATTCCTGCGCATCACATTACCCCTTTGCCGGGCGGAACAAAGGAAGGGTGATCTTGTCGTCGAGGGCCTCGAAGGCGACCTCGAGCGGCATGTCGAGCTCGAGCGCTTCCGGCGTCTGCGGACAATCGATGATGTTGCTCATCATGCGCGGGCCCTCATCGAGCTCGACGATGGCGATCGCATAAGGCGGCGTGAAGCCGGGTGCGGCAGGACGATGATTGATGACGTAGCTGTACAGCTTGCCCTTGCCGCTGGCCTTGAAGATCGAGACCTTGCGCGAGGCGCAGGAAGGGCAGAACGGCCGCGGCGGAAAGTAGACATTGGCGCAGGCGTCGCAGCGCTGCAGGCGTAGTTCGCCGGCCTTGGTGCCGTCCCAGAAATGCTGGGTCTCAGGTGTCGGTTTTGGTTTCGCGCGCGCGGGCTCGGCCATGTCTGATGTCTCCTCCCGAAATCGTTACGGTCTTGATGCGCCATTGGACCAACGGCCGTCAACGGTCCATCCACGCCCCGCGCAGCGGCCTGTGTCCCGCGCATGCCGCATATTCCGCCCCTCGCACAATTGCTAAGGCCGTGATGCTTGTGTCGCTCCGGTCCGGCGCGTAGAAGGGCCGCGGTCCAAGATACGTCCAAGATACGTCGAAGACCGGTCCACGAGACGTCCAAGACACCCGGGAGGAATAACATCATGCTGAGGATCATCGGCGCGGCACTCGCTGCCAGCCTCGCATTTGCCACGCAGGCAATGGCCGCCGACGCACCGTCGGAAATCAAGATCGGGACGCTCTACGCGTCCTCGGGGCGCTACGCCTCGATCTCGATGCCGGTCTACAGCTCGCTCAAATTGTGGGTCGAGCAGAAGAACGCCGAGGGTGGCGTGTTCGTGAAGGCTTTCGACAAGAAGATCCCGATCAAGCTCGTCTCTTATGACGACCAGAGCAACACGGCGACCGCCTCGACGCTTTATAATCAGCTCGTCACCCAGGATAAGGTTGACCTGCTGGTCGCTGATTCCGGATCGGTGCTCACGGCGCCCGCGGTCGCGATCGCGCGCGACCACAAGATGTTCCTGTTCGACCAGACCGGCACCGGCGCAAGCTTCTTCTCCAAGGACAATCCCTACATCGCGCTGATGGCCGACCCGGTGTCGACCGTGTGGCCGAAGCCGGTGGCGGACTTCATCAGCCATGATGGTCCGGGCCTCGGCATCAAGAAGATCGCCATCCTCTACGCGACCAACGAGTTCACCGGCACCCAGGCCAACGCGTTCCGCAAGTTCGTCAAGGAGTCCGGCGCGCCGATCGAGATCGTCTACGACCAGGGCGTTCCGACCGAGACCACCAACTACAACGTCATCATCAACAACATCAGCAACACCAATCCCGACGCGGTGATCCATTTCGGCTACGCGCCGAACGACATCGCCTTCCTGCGTAACGTCCAGGACGTCGGCACCAAGTTCAAGATGCTGTTCGCGATCTATGCCGGTCTCGAGACCGAGCTGCTCGAGAAGAACGTCGGCGCCAAGGGCCTGGAACACATCTGGACCTATGTGCCGCCGTCCGAGCTGGATTATCCCGTCAATTTCGGGATGAACATGAAGGATTTCCGCGCCGCCTGGCTGAAGAAGTACAACGACGGCAAGATGGAGTTCGGCTTCAACGCGGTGGCCGGCTACACCACTGCGCTGGTGATCGAGAAGACGCTGTCGGTTGCGACGAGCCTCGACCAGATGGAGCTGCGCCGCGCGGTGTTCTCGCTCAGCGGCCAGCTCAAGACGCTGGACGGCACCTTCGCGCTGGATGAGACCGGCGGCCAGATCGGCGAATTGACGCCGCTCGGCCAGCTCACGGTCGACGAGCATGATCACATCAAGTTCGTCTCGATCTATCCGCACGAGACCGCCACCGGCAAGCCGATCTATCCGGCGCCGTGATGCAGGTGAGTGTGGCAGGCGCAACCTTCGGCGGCGAGCGGTAGCATGACCTATGCGCTCGTTGCCGGCGTGCTGTTTGGGCTGTATTTCAGCCTGGTCGGCATCGGCCTCAATCTCGTGTTCGGCGTCATGCGCATCGTCAACCTTGCGCATGGCGACATCCTGATGCTGGGCGCCTTCATCGCGCTCGGCGTGGTCGGCATTGCCGGCATCGACCCGCTGTTCGCGGTGCCGCTGGCCTTCATGGTCTTCGTGCTCGCGGGCGTGCTGCTGTACTGGGTGCTGGTGCCGCGGCTGCAGGGCTCGGCCAACCCGGAAATGCTGTCGATCATCTTGTTCTTCGGCCTGTCGCAGGTGATCGAAGCCGTCACCACGATCTTCGCCGGCACCAGCGAGCGGTCGATCCAGAGCCGGCTGCTCGGCACCGTGTTCACGACCATCAAGGTCAAGTGGTTCGGCGGCAAGGCCGGCGGGGCAGGGCCGATCCAGATCTTCGGCCAGGGCTTTCCCGCGCCCTGGGTGATCGCGGCGATCACCAGCCTGATCGCGATTGGGTTTGTCTATCTCTATCTCTACCACACGCGGCTCGGCACCCTGACCCGCGCGGTGATGTCGCGCCGTGACGAGGCGTTGGCGACCGGCATCGACGTCGATCGCGTCTCGGCGGCGGCGTTCGGCATCGGGCTCGGCATCGCGGCGGTGGCCGGCGTGTTCGCGCCCTTCATGTTCGGCTCGGTGACGCCGGCCTTCGGCGCCGATGCGACGGTGACCTCGTTTGCGATCGTGGTGCTCGGCTCGCTCGGCAATCCGCTCGGCACCGCGCTCGGCGGCGTCGTCTACGGCCTGTGCTACATGCTGGTGCAGACCTATCTCAGTTCCTGGGCCGACCTCTTGCCCTATGTGTTGTTGATCGTGATCCTGTTGTTGCGCCCGAGCGGTCTGCTCGGAAGGCGGGTGCGCGTTGCATAATGCATCGAAGCACCTGCTGTTCATCCTGGCGCCGCTGGTGGTGGTGTTCGCGCTGCTGCCCGGCGTCTATCAAAACCATCTGCTGCTGTTCAACTTCGTGATCTTCCTGATCCTCGCGCAGGGCGTGAACATCATCTATGGTTTCACCGGTTATCTGCCGTTCGGCTATGTCGGCTTCTTCGGGGCCGGCGCCTACGGCTTTGCCATCATGGTGATGCATCTGCAGACGCCGGCGCCGCTCGCGGTGCTGGTCGGCGGTGCCGTCGCGGTGGCGCTCGGCCTGTTGCTGACGCCGTTGCTGCGGCTGTCGGGCGCGTATTTCGCGATCGCCAATCTCGCGGCCTCGCTCGCGGTGCTGCACTTCGTCGCCAACCCGGCGCTGGAGGGGATCACCAAGGGGCCCTACGGCGTGTCGCTCACCGGCACGTTCAACCCGACCCACGCGTACTACGCGGCTGTCGTCGTGATGGCGCTGACGGTCGGCGCGGTCATCTATCTCAAGAACTCGCCGTTCGGCCTGGCGCTGCAGGCCGTGCGCGAGGATGCGGTGTCGGCCTCGATGGCCGGGGTCAACATCATCAAGATGCGGGTGATCGCCTGGCTTGCGTCGGCGCTGGTCGCCGGTCTCGCCGGCGGCATCTACGCCTGGTACGTCTCGGTGTTCTATCCGGACAACGTGTTCTCCGGCGAGTTCTCGATCTTTGCGATCGTGTTCGCGTTGTTCGGCGGTGTCGCCACCATCACCGGACCGATCGTCGGCGTGCTCATTCTCTACGGCATCTACAATCTGATCGGCTTCACCACGCCGCAATATTTCCAGCTGATCTATGGCCTCCTGATCATGGGACTGGTGCTGTTCCTGCCCGCAGGGCTGGTGTCGCTGGCGACGCGCAGGGGGTGGCATGTCCCCTGAGCAAAACTCCATCCTCAAGGTCTCGAAGCTGGTCAAACGCTTCGGTGGCTTCCACGCGCTCGACGGCTTGAGCTTTCACGTCGTGCCGGGCGAGATCCTCGGCCTGGTCGGTCCGAACGGCTCCGGCAAGACCACGGCGATCAACGTGATCTCGGGCCTTTATGCGCCTGATGGCGGTGAAGTGGTGTTCGACGGCGCGTCCTCCGGTGGCGTCGCCTCGCACAAGCTGGTTCACCGCGGCATCAACCGCACCTTCCAGGTGCCGAAGCCGTTCCTGTCGCTCACGGTGCGCGAGAACATCCAGGTGGCGCTGGCCTATGGCGGCGCGACTGGGACGCCGCCGTCGATCGCCGAGCTGCTTGAGGAATACCGGCTCAAGGAGGTCGCCGACCGGCCTGCCGCCGATCTCAACAGCGCGCAGCAGAAGATGCTCGATCTCACCCGCGCGCTCGCCACGCGTCCGCGGCTGCTGCTGCTCGACGAGCTCGCGGCCGGCCTCAATCCGGCGGAGCTCGACTGGATCGCCGGCCGCATCAAGGCGCTGGCCGCGACCGGCATGGCGATCATCGTGGTCGAGCATCTGATGGGCTTCATCGAGCAGATCACCGACCGCGTCATCGTGCTCAATGCGGGCAAGGAGATCTTCGAGGGTACTCTCGCGACCGCGGTACGCGAGCCTCAAGTGATCGAGGTGTTTCTGGGAGGCGAGCATGCCCACTGATGCAGCGTCGCTTCTGGACGCCAAGGGCGTCGATGCCGGCTACGGCACCATGCAGGTGTTGTGGGGCGTCGATCTCGACGTCCGCCCCGGCGAGACCGTGCTGCTGCTCGGCGCCAATGGCGCGGGCAAGACCACGTTCCTGAAATCGCTGGTCGGCCTGATCGAGGCCCGCAACGGCCACATCAGGCTCGGCGGCGAGGACATCACCAGAATGCGATCTTCGGACCGCATGAAGCGCGGCATGACCTACATGTCGGAGCTTGCGGTATTTCCCGATCTGTCGATCGAGGAGAACATCCGCGTCGGCGCGCAGGCGCTCGGCCATGCCAATCCGGGCGCGCGGGTCGACGAATTGTACGGCCTGTTCCCGGTGCTGCGCGACAAGCGCCGCGACCCGGCCTCCAGCCTGTCCGGCGGCCAGCGCAAGATGCTCGGCATCGCCAAGGCGCTGTCGGCCGAGCCGAAACTGCTGGTCATGGACGAGCCCTCGGCCGGGCTGTCGCCGCTGTTCGTCAAGGAGGTGCTTCGCGCCTTGTCGAGCCTGCAGGGCCGCGGACTGGCGCTCTTGATCGCCGAGCAAAATATCGGTTTCCTAGAGATCGCCACCCGCGTGTTCGTGCTGGAAGGCGGGCGGATCCGCTTCTCCGGCACGGTGGCCGAGATGAGCGGCAATGAAGAGCTGCACCGGGCCTATTTCGGGCTGAAGTGACGCGGGCGCGCCGATCTGGAAATCGGCGCCGGTTCGCGCAACAATCAGCTGCAAGACCATTTGAATTGCAAGCCAGCCAGCCGTGAAGTGCAAGCCTTAAAGTGAAAGCCATGCCCAAAAATCCGACACTCGCCTCCCTTGCCGCCGATCTCGCCAGCGGCGCGACCTCCGCCCGCAAGCTCGTCGAGCAATGCATCGCCAGGATCGCCGATCCGTCGGGCGAGGGCCAGCGCACCTTCATCCATGTCGACCGCGACGCCGCGCTGGATGCCGCCGACGCCATGGACCGGCTGCGCAAGGCCAATGCGGCGCCGTCGCCGTTTGCCGGCATTCCGGTCTCGATCAAGGACCTGTTCGACATCAAGGGACAGGTGACGCGTGCCGGCTCCCGGGCGCTCGATGATTCCGCGCCGGCGGATGCCGATGCGCCTGCCGTGGCGCGGCTCAAGCGCGCCGGCTTCATCGTGATCGGCCGTACCAACATGACCGAGTTCGCCTATTCGGGCATCGGCATCAATCCGCATTACGGCACCCCGAAGAGCGCCTGGAACCGAAGCGTCGGGCATGTGCCCGGCGGCTCGTCTTCGGGTGCGGCGGTCTCGATCGCCGACGGCATGGCGTTCGGCGCGCTCGGCACCGACACCGGCGGCTCCTGCCGGATTCCGGCCGCCTTCAACGGCATCGTCGGCTACAAGCCGACCCAGCGCCGGATTCCGCTCGATGGCGGCGTGCCGCTGTCGTTCACCCTGGACAGCTACGGCCCGCTGGCCAATTCAGTCGCCTGCTGTGCCGTGCTCGATGCGGTGCTGGCCGACGAGCCGGTGACGCCGATCGCCCCGCGCCCGGTGAAGGGCATGCGGCTTGCGGTGCCGACCACGGTCGTGCTCGACGACCTCGACGATGCCGTCGCAAAAACCTTCGAGCGCGCGCTGGCGGCGCTGTCGCACGCTGGTGCGTTGATCGAGCGGATCGAGGTGCCCGAACTGCTCGATGTCGGCATGATGAACACCAAGGGCGGGTTTTCCGCGGCCGAGAGCTATGCCTGGCACCGCTTCCTGCTGGCCAGCAAGGGCGACATCTACGATCCCCGCGTCGCGGTGCGGATCCAGCGCGGCGAGGGCTTCCTGGCGGCCGACTATATCGACCTCATCAACGCGCGGCGCTCGTTCATCGCCCGGACCGAGGCGCGCATCGCGCCCTATGACGCGATGGTGCTGCCGACCACGGCGAACCTGCCGCCGACCATTGCGAGCCTCGCCGACGACAAGGCATTCGCCACGGAGAACCTGCGCGCGCTGCGCAATCCCTCGCTGATCAACGTGCTCGACGGTTGCGCCATCTCGCTGCCCGCGCATCGCGAGGGCGAGGCGCCGGTCGGCCTGATGCTCGCCGCCGCGGGCGGTTCGGATCGCCGCATCTTCGAGCTTGCGGCCGGAATGGAGACCGTCATCCGTGTTTGATCTCACCTTCAATGTCGACGACAAGGGCGTCGCCACGCCGCTCACGCTCGAAATCACGCAGGCCGTGATCGCCGGCTGGACCGGCCGCGATCCGGTGGCGCGCGACAAGCACATCGCCGAGCTCGAAGCGCTCGGCATCGCGCGGCCCGCGACGACGCCGATCTATTACCGCTGCTCGGCGCGCCGGCTCACCTTTGCCGACACCATCGAGGTCTGCGGCGAGGATTCGAGCGGCGAGGTCGAGTTCGTGCTGATCGGCTGGCAGGGTCGCACCTTCGTCGGCTGCGGCTCCGATCATACCGACCGCAAGGTCGAGAGCTATAGCGTCACGGTGTCGAAGCAGATGTGCGACAAGCCGATGGCGGCCGAACTCTGGGAGCTCGAGGATGTCATTGGCCATTGGGACCAGCTCATCCTGCGGTCCTGGGCCACAATCGGCGGTCAGCGCGTGCTCTACCAGGAAGGCACCCTCGATCACATGCTACCGGTGAAGGACCTCATCGCGCGCGGCTTCGACAAGGGCGCGTTGCCCGACGGCTGCGCCATGTTCGGCGGCACCTTCGCGGCCAAGGGTGGCATCCGCCCGGCCAGCCGCTTCGAGTTTGAGCTGGAAGACCCGGTGCTCAAGCGGAAGATCAGCCACGGATATGATGTGGTCACGCTGCCGGTCAGGGGCTGATCTTTCCGCGCGTGATCGTGTCGAGAGCTAGTCGGCACTTCCTCCGCACGTCGTCCCTGCGAAAGCAGGGACCCATACGCAGCGGCTCTCGCAAAGGGCATGCGGCCAGACGGCTTTCTCACAACCAGCATCTGTGGTTATGGTCCCTGCTTTCGCAGGAACGACGCCGTGATTGTGGCGGCGTTCCCGGCATATTTGGATCGGAAATCGGGTGGCGCCAGCCGTGCTCATGGGCCAGATTCCGCCTCATGACAGCAACAGCCAAAACCCTCACCCGTCCCGCCAGTGGCATTCCCGCCCGCGTTGACGCACTCGACTGGGACCAGATCACCACCGACCTCGGCGGGCAGGGCTGCGCCGTCCTCAAGGGCTTGCTGACGCCAGAGGAATGCGATGCCGTCGCCGCGCTCTATCCCGACGACAGCCGGTTCCGCAGCCGGGTCGTGATGGGCCGCCACGGTTTTGGCCGCGGCGAATACAAGTATTTTTCCTATCCGCTGCCGGACCTGATCGCGGAGCTGCGGCCGGCGCTCTATGCGCGGCTGACCGCGACGGCCAATCGCTGGAACGAGACGATGGGGATCGAGATCAGCTATCCTCCGTCGCACGCGGCGTTCCTGAAGCGCTGCCATGATGCCGGGCAGACGCGGCCGACGCCGCTGCTGCTGCAATATGGCGAGGACGACTACAATTGCCTGCACCAGGATCTCTATGGCGAGCACGTGTTCCCGATCCAGGTCGCGATCCTGCTGTCGCAGCCGGGGCGCGATTTCACTGGCGGCGAGTTCGTGCTGACCGAGCAGCGGCCGCGGATGCAGTCGCGGCCCGAGGTGGTGCCGCTGACCAAGGGCGATGCGGTGGCGTTTGCCGTGCATCATCGTCCGGTGCAGGGGACACGTGGGCCGTATCGTGTCAATCTGCGCCATGGCGTCAGTCGGATCAGGTCCGGCCATCGCCACACCGTTGGCGTGATCTTCCACGACGCAAAGTGAGTGCGAGAAGGGCGTGGCCGCTGATCTGTTCGAGATAATTGGCGATGCGCGGCCGCCGCGCGAAGTGATCGCGGATGGTGCGCTGCTGTTGCGCGGCTTTGTCCGGCCGTTCGAGGCCGAGCTGATCCCGGCATTGCGTGTGATCGTCAAGCAGGCTCCGTTCCGGCATCTGATCACGCCGGGCGGCCACCGGATGTCGGTCGCGATGACCAATTGCGGCAGCGTCGGCTGGGTCTCCGACGCGAGCGGCTATCGCTATGATCCGATCGATCCGGACTCCGGACAACCCTGGCCTGAAATGCCGGAGGTATTGCGAAGGCTCGCCGCTGGCGCCGCCGCCGCGGCCGGCTTCCACGGCTTCGCGCCACAGGCCTGCCTGATCAATCGCTATGTCCCCGGCGCAAAATTGTCGCTGCATCAGGACAAGGACGAGCTCGATTACGGCGCACCGATCGTTTCGATCTCGCTCGGGCTGCCGGCGGTCTTCCTGTTCGGCGGCCTGAAGCGCAGCGATACGCCGCGCCGCTATCGGCTCGAACATGGCGACGTTGCGGTGTGGGGCGGGCCGTCACGGCTGTTTTATCATGGCGTCGCGGCGCTCGCCGATGGCGAGCACAGCGTGCTCGGGCGCCAGCGCATCAATTTGACCTTCCGCAAGGTGCGCTGAAGCGCTGGGTGGTCTAGACTTGGCGGATGACCACCAAGGCCGACCGCGCGGTCAACCGCACCGGCGTCTATCTCGCCGTGCTGCAGCTAGTCTTCACGCTGGGCTGGACCACCTATCTGATCTATCTGCCCAAGCTGTGTGCCGATGTCGGCATCGCGCCGTCAACCGTCATCCTGATCCTGATGATGGACCAGGGCATCTTCACCATTACCGATACCGCGATGGGCATGGCCGCCGACAGGATTGCGAGCCTGGTCGGCCGTCTCGGCCTGTTCGTCGGCGTTCTCGCCGCGATCTCCTGCGCCGCCTTCGTCGCGCTGCCCTATGTGGCCGGCACCGGGCCGGGTGCGAAATTCTGGCTGATCGCGTTGATCGTGATCTGGGCTGTCACATCGTCGGCCTTGCGCGCGCCGCCGCTGACGCTGCTCGGCAAGTATCGCGCGCAACCCTCGGTGCCGTTCCTCGCTGCGCTGGCGATGCTGGGCTACGGCATCGCGGGCGCGGTCTCGCCCTATCTCGCCGTCGTGCTGCGCGATCACGACGCGCGGCTGCCGTTCGTGCTGTCGGGCGCTGTGCTGCTGCTGACGGCGCTCGCGTTCTCAGGGATCGAGCGCCGCGTCGCCGAGGAGGCGCAGCCGGAGCGGCTCGCACCACCGGCCAAGCGGCTCGGAGCGGTGCCGATGTTCCTGATCGCGTCGATGGTGCTGCTCTCGCTCGGCTATCAGCTGCACTTCAACATCAACAGCGCCCCGTTCTATTTGCGCTTTGCCAAATCAGATGAGTTGCAATGGCTGATGCCGGTGTTCTGGATCGGCTTCAACATCGCGATGTTTCCGGCGAGCATTGTCGTCAAGCATCGCGGCGGCCTGATCGTGATGGGCGCGGCGGGATTGCTCGGCGCATTCGCCATCGTCGCCGCGGAGGTTGCGGGCAGCCTCAACGTCCTGATCGTGGCGCAGTTCATGGCGGGAGCGGCGTGGGGCTGCATGCTGATGAGCGCGGTGTCCGCAGCTCTTGCGATCGGGGAGACCGGCGCGGAGGGCAAGGTCACGGGCCTCGTGTTCTCGGCGCTGGCGCTCGCGACCTTTGCGCGGATGGCGGCGGTCGCGGGCGGCCTGCAGAAGATACCGGACTATGCGCCGCTGGTGCACTGGGCGCCGGTCGCCTGCTGGTCGGTCGCCGGCGCCGGTCTGCTGGTGATCGCCGCGTCGCGGCTGCAACGCGGGGTGAAGAGCACCTAGTTATTTCGCGCCGGATGGATGAAAGCCCAGGGGCTGACTTCCGAATCCGTAGGCACTTCCACCGAGATCACGTAGGGGCCGCCATCGGCGAGCGCCTTCTCCAGCACGGGCCGGAAATGATCGGGTGAGGTGACGCGCGCGGCACCGACACCGAAGGACTCCGCGAGCTTGACGAAGTCCGGATTGACCAGGTCGGAGGCGACGACGCGGCCGTCGAAGCGCTCGCGCTGGTCGCGGCGGACATTGCCATAGGCGTTGTTGTTGAACACCAGCGTCACCACGCCGATCTTGAACTGCACGGCAGTGGCGAGCTCCTGCACGCCGAACATGAAGCCGCCGTCGCCGGTGATCGCAACCACCGGCTTGTTCGGATTGGCGACCTTGGCGCCAAGCGCGGTCGGGAAGCCCGAGCCGAGCGTGCCCTGATAGCCCGAGGTGACGAAGGTGCGCGGTTCGTAGATCGGAAAACCGTACCAGGAGGCGAAGCCGACCTGCGACAGCTCATCGGTGACGATGGCGTTCGCCGGCAGCACCTCGCGCAGGATCTTCAAATAGGCCATCTGCGGCTGGATGCGCCGGATCTCCAGCTCGGTGGCCGCGGTCGCCTCGCGGATCGCGGTGCGGCGGCCCGAGGTCTTGCTATAGCCGGCCTTGCGGACGGCCGCGACGAGATCGGCGGTGCCGGCCTTGGCGTCCGCGATCACGCCGGCGTCGGCCGGCCAGCGGCGCAGCTCGACCGGATCGATGTCGATCCGCACGCATTTCAGTCCGGGCGGCTGATAAGGCCAGCGCGACATCGTCGGCAGCTCCATGCGAGTGCCGATGCCGATCATCAGGTCGGTCCTCGGCCATAGCTTGTAGGCCGCAGCCATCGTGAGCCCGAGCTCATGCGCGTTGGAGACGATGCCGCGGCCGCTGCGGAATGCGACCACCGGCGCGTCGATCATCTCGGCCAGCTCGAGGATCTCCTCGCCGGCCCCGATGGCGCCGCTGCCGACGAAGATCATCGGCGCCTTGCTGCCGGCGATCAGATCGGCGGCCGCCTCGATGCGGTCCGGATCGGGCTGCGGCGCCGGCAATGGATCGAACGGCTTGACGGGGGCAACCTGGGTGCGCTGGGTGAACACGTCCCAGGGCATCTCCAGCGAAGCCGGGCCGCGCCGGCCCGACAGCATCTCCTGGAATGCGCGCGACACCATCGCGGGCGCGTTGTCGGGATATTCGATCCGGTCAGCCCATTTCACGAAGGTGCGCAGCGTCGCAAGCTGGTCCGGCATCTCGTGCAAATGGCCGCGGCCCTTGCCGAGGAATTGCGTCGGCACCTGGCCGGTCAGGCATAGCACCGGCTCGTTGCAGCCGAATGCGGTCAGCAGCGCCGCCGAGGCGTTGAGCACGCCGGGGCCGGGCACCACGCTGAACACGCCGGGCTTGCCAGAGGACCGGGCATAGCCGAACGCCATGTAGCCGCAGGCCTGCTCATGCCGGGCGCCGATCACCTTGAGCTGCGCCTGGTGGAACGCATCGAACAGGCCATAGATCTGCGCGCCGGGCAGGCCGAACACGGTGTCGACGCCGTGGGCGACGAGGCCGTTGACGATCGCTTCGCCGCCGGATGTTGAGGTCATGGCACTGTCCACTTGCTTGCGGGGTTAGCTGGCTTCGTCGACGACGCCGTTGCGCAGGATACCGACGCCTTCGGCCTCGACCTCGACGACATCGCCGGGCTTCAGATAGCGCGGCGGATCGAACCGCGCTCCTGCGCCGGTAGGCGTCCCCGTGACGATGATGTCGCCGGGAACCAGCGTCGTGAAGGTCGAGATGTAGTTGATGAGGTAGCGAAAGCCGAAGATCAAGCGCGAGGTGCGGTCGTCTTGCCTGACTTCGCCGTTGACTCGCGTGGTCAGCCGGATGTCGGCGATCTGCGCCTCGCCGGTGTAAGGCACGATCCACGGGCCGAGACTGCCGGTGGAATCGAAGTTCTTGCCCTGGGTGACATTGAATTTGGCATGGCGCACCCAGTCGCGGATGGTGCCTTCATTGCAGAGCGTGATCGCGGCGATGTGATCGAGCGCAGCGCTCTCGGGGATATGCCGGCCGGCCTTGCCGATCACCAGCACCAGCTCGCCCTCATAGTCGAGCTGCGGCGAGACGCGCGGCCGCACCACCGGCGTGTTGTGACCCACAAAGGAGCGCGGCACCCGCAGGAACATGCTCGGATATTTCGGCGCGTCCGAGCCGTCCTTGTACTCGGCATTGCGGTCGGGATAGTTGACGCCGATGCAGATGATCTTGTCCGGCGCCGGGATCGGTGGTTGCCAGGTGACCGCATCAAGCGCGACGTCGGGCGCGCGCTTGGCAGCGTCCTCAACGAGGTTGGTCAGCGCGCCGGCGGCGATCGCCTCGCGCAGCGTCGGATAGTCCTTGGCGAAGCGTGAGGAGAGGTCGACGATGCCGGTGTCGGTGACGGTGCCATATTTCGTGGCGCCGTTGGCGGAATAGGTGGCGAGGCGAGGAGAAGGCATTAGCAGTCCCATAATTGGTGTCGTCCCTGCGAAAGCAGGGACCCATAACCACAGGCTTCACATTCGGGCACGCTGGGCGACGATCTTATCCAAAACACGGGCCGGTGGTTATGGGTCCCGGCTTTCGCCGGGACGACGTGTGGAGGGAGGCGTGCACTAGTCCGCAACGAGCACGTCGGCGACGAAGCGCGGCTCGCGCACCGCCTGGCCCGCGAAGGTCGAACCTTCCTCGAACCAGGAGCGCGGCGCCGGTGCGCCCCACAGCGTCTGGCGGCGCGGATCGCGCAGCGACCAGCGCAACGGCTCATGGTCGTGATCGCCGGTGAAATAGTCGCTGGTGTAGAGCTCGATGCGATGGCCGTCGGGATCGCGGATGTAGAGGAAGAAGGCGTTCGAGATGCCGTGCCGGCCCGGGCCGCGCTCGATGTTCGCGAGGAAGCCGGAGGAGGCCATCACGTCGCAGAGATGTACGATGTTCATCGCGGTCGGCACCCAATAGGCGATGTGGTGCAGGCGCGGGCCACGGCCGTTGGTGATGGCGAAGTCGTGGACATTGCCCTTGCGGTGCATCCAGGCGGCGGCGATGCGGCCGTTGTCGCCGTCCTCCTCGGCATATTCGGTGAGCCGGAAACCGAGCCGGGCGTAGAAGTCGACGGTGTCCTGCACCTCGGCGGCGAACACATTGAAATGGTCGAGCCGCTGCGGATGGCAGCCCTTGTAGAGATCGTAGCGCCGCAAGAGATGCGGGCGCTTCTCCATCGTGGCGTAGAGCTCGATCTGGAAGCCGAACGGATCGGTGAATTGCAGCGTGCGGCCCTGGAACGGCTGGTCGACGAATGCGTAGGCGATGCCGTTCTCGGAGAAGAAGGCGGCCGCCTTGTCGAGGTCGCCGTCATTGCCGACCTTGAAGCCGAGGCGGTTGCAGGCGGCCTTCGCTGCCTTGCGCAGCACCACCGAGTGATGCTGGTGCTCCTCGCTGGCGCGCAGATACACCGATTTGTCGTCGCGGTCCTCGATATGGAGGCCGACGGTCTTCTCGTAGAAGGCGGCGCTCTTCTCCAGGTCCGTGACGTCGAGCACGGCATGGCTGCAGCGGATGATGTTGAACGGCGGATCGAAGACGTGTGTCGGCACTGGCATGGCGTGTTCCCTCAATTTTATCCGTCATTCCGGGGCGATGCGTAGCATCGAACCCGGAACCTCGAGGTTCCGGGTTCGCTTCGCGCCCCGGAACGACGGGTTCAAATTCCCAGTTTCTGAATCTTGTGCGTCCCGCGCGCGAGCGAGACGTGCTTGGTTTCCATGTAGAAGTCGAACGAGTAGTCGCCGCCGTCGCGGCCGATGCCGGACGCTTTCATGCCGCCGAACGGGGTCGGCAGATGGCGGACGTTTTCCGAGTTGAGCCAGATCATGCCGGCTTCGAGCGCGTCCGCGACACGCAGCGCACGGCCCACGTCGCCGGTCCAGACATAGCCGGCAAGGCCGTACTGCACGCCGTTGGCGATCTCGATGGCGTCAGCCTCGTCGCGGAACGGGATCACGGTCAGGAACGGACCGAACACCTCCTGCTGGGCGACGCGCATCTTGGCATTGGCGCCGGTGACGAGGGTTGGCTGCACATAGTGCCCGCCGCCCGGACCGTCATGCGGCTTGCCGCCGACCGCGATCGTCGCGCCGTCCTGCTTGGCGACGTCGAAATAGCTGCACACTTTGGCGAAGTGCCGTTCGTGGATCAGCGGCCCGATCTCCGTCGCCGGATCGAGGGGGTGACCGACCTTGAGTGCCTTCACGCGCGCGGTCAGCTTCTCGATGAATTTTTCGGCGATGCTCTCCTGGACCAGGAGGCGGCTCGACGAGGTGCAGCGCTCGCCGTTGAGCGAGTAGATCATGAACACGACGGCATCGAGCGCACGGTCGAGATCGGCATCGTCGAACACGATCACCGGGTTCTTGCCGCCGAGCTCGAAATGCACCCGCTTCAGGGTCGGTGCACCCTGCGCCATGATTGCCGAGCCCGTCGTGCTCTCGCCGACGAAGCCGATCGCCTTGATCGCGGGGTGTTCGGTCAGGGCCTTGCCGGCGTCCTCGCCGAAGCCGTGCACGGTGTTGAACACGCCGTCGGGCAGACCGGCCTGCTTGGCCAGCTTGACCAGCAGGTCGGCGGTCACCGGCGACCACTCGGCCGGCTTGTGCACGACCGTGCAGCCCGCGGCCAGCGCCGGCGCGATCTTCCAGGTCGACAGCATGAACGGCGTGTTCCACGGCGTGATCACGCCGACCGGGCCGATCGGCACGCGGGTCGAGATGTTCCAGTGCTCGTCCGAGGGCGTGTTGAGGCCGTCGCGGGCCTCGCCGCATTTGTCGGCGAAGAAGCGGAAATTCTCGGCGGCGCGGATCGCGGCCTTGGCCATGAAGCGGTGCGCCTGGCCGGTATCGATGCATTCGAGCACGGCGATGTCGTCGGCGCGCTCCTCGATCGCGTCCGCCACGCGGTGCAGCAGCTTGCGCCGCTGCGCCGCCGGCATGTCGCGCCAGGCCTTGAAGGCCTTGGACGCGGCGGTTGCGGCCCGGTCGATATCCTCGGCGTTGCCGCGCGCGACAGTCGCCAGCACGGTGCCGTCGATCGGCGATTTCGTCTCGAAGGTCTGGCCGGAGGCCGCCGGCACGACCTTGCCGTCGATCACGTGGCCGATGCCTTCGGCTTTCAACTTCGCGAGCAGTGGACCGGCGCGATCGCGGTTGGCCTGGAACACGTCGGCTGTGGATTTCGGGGTGGCTTTATCCATTGACCGTCTCCACCTTCAGTGCGTCGTGGATGTTGTTGCGTTTCCAGCTCGTTTCCTTGTCGTTGATCTGCATGTCGAACGACAGAGCGAACTTGCTGTTGGCGAATACCGGATCGAGATGGGCCGACAGCGCCTTGAAGATGTGCTCGCCGGCCTTCTTGCGGGTGGCGAGGTCGCGGCCTTCGCCGAGACGGAGCACCATGTCGAGGAAGCCGTAATTCTTGCGGCCGTCGGCGATCGCGTAGTGCTCGCATCTGATGGCGCGGACCCGGATGCCGCCGAGCGGGAAGATGCCGGTCTCGACCGCGGCCTTGCGGACCAGTTCGACGGTCGCACCCATGTCGACGAGGCCGTCGAGATTGGCGGAGTATTCAAGCGTGAAATGCGGCATGCAGCTCTCCTGCTGAGTGCGTCAGGCGAAGTAGCAGCTCACGGAACCGTAAGGTCCGTAGTCGGCCTGGATGGTGTCGCCCTTGCGGGTCTCGATCGGGCGGATGAAGGAGCCTGCCAGCACGATCTGTCCGGCCTCCAGCGCCAGCCCGTTCGGGGCGATCTTGTTGGCGAGCCACGCCACCGCGGTCGCCGGATGATTCAACACGCCGGCGGCGAGACCGGTTTCCTCCAGCTGGCCGTTGCGGAAGCACAGCGCGCCGATCCAGCGCAGGTCGGCTTCGAGCGGGCGGATCGGCCGGCCGCCGAGCACGATGCCGGCATTGGCGGCGTTGTCGGCGATGGTGTCGAAGATCTTGCGCGTCGCCTTGGTCTCGGGGTCGACGCGCTCGACCCTGGTATCCAGAATCTCCAGCGCCGGCACCACGAAGTCGGTGGCGTTGAGCACGTCGAACAGCGTGCAGTTCGGCCCTGCGAGGCGATGCTTCATCACGAAGGCGAGCTCGGCCTCGACGCGGGTTGCGATGAAGCGGTCGGTCGGCACCAGCCCGCCATCGGCAAAGAACATGTCGTCGAGCAGGATGCCGGAATCCGGCTCGTCGATATTGAGCGCGCTCTGCATCGCCTTCGAGGTCAGGCCGATCTTGTGGCCCTTGACGACGCGGCCCTGCGCCACCTTCATCTCGACCCAGGCCTTCTGAATCGCGTAAGCGTCTTCGAGGGTAATGCGGGGGTATTCCAGCGAGAGCTGGCGGATTTGCTTGCGGGTCTTTTCCGCATTGTCGAGCCGCTCGGCGGCAGCGCGGATATCGTCCTTGGAGAGGGCCATGCGTGCTACACAAAAGTGGATGTCGGGAGATGATTAACATGTTAAGTGAATTCCCGCAAACTGAATCAGAGCATGTTGCAATGCAAAAGTTTGCCGTGGTGAATTGAGCGATGGCGCGCAAAAATTCGAACGACATGCGGTCAGGGCAGGGCGACGATCCGTCTTCGCGACGGACCCCGATGCGCGAGTTCTCACGCTCGCTGCCGATGTCGCTGCTCCGTGCGCGCGAGGCGGTGATGCGGCAATTCCGTCCGTCGTTGCGCAATCACGGGCTGACCGAGCAGCAGTGGCGGATCCTGCGTGCGCTCACCGCGGTCGATGAGATCGAGGTCACCGAGCTCGCCCGCGTGGCGTTTCTGCTCGGCCCGAGCCTGTCGCGCATCCTGCGCGATCTCGACGCCCGCGCGTTGATCGAGCGCAAGGCGGCGGAGAATGACGGGCGGCGCGCGGTGGTCTCGATCTCCGCCAAGGGGTTGAAGCTGATCGAGGCGGTGGCGCCGACGTCGGAGGCGATCTACGCCGAGATCACACGACGATATGGCGCGCGCAAGCTTGCCGAGTTGCACGAAATGCTGGGCGCGCTGGAGGCAAGTCTCGCCGGCATGGGCTCGGCCGATGATGCCGAAGTCGAGGCCGACGAGTAGTCGCGACGATGCGCGACCTTGCCGCTCAGGCCATGTAGGGGACGCGCGAGATCACGTTGATGGCGCGGAATTCGGCAATCCAGCCGGCGACCTTGGAGTGCGACCATTCGATATGGCGGCGCAAGGTCGCGGCGGCCGCCTCGCCGTCGCGCGCGCGCAAGGCTTCGAAGATCACCAGATGCTCGTCCATGAAGGAATCGATCTGCGGCGCGGTCAGCGCGACCTGGATGTGCTTGCCGATCACGAAGGCGCAGTGGGTGCGCTTGAGGGCTTCGATCATCTCGCGATTGGTGCCGTAACCCAGGCAGCGGATGTGGAGGTCGCCCTCGATCTCATCGAGCTCGCCGACGCCGACGCGGCTGCGGAATTGGATGCCCTCGCGCAGCCGCTCCGCCATCCGGTCAAGCAGGGCGGCGGGAATCCTCGCCGCAGCGGATTTGAGCAGCAGCGGCTCGAGGGTTGCGCGCACCTCGAAGATGTCGCGGAGGCGATCCTCATCCAGCGGCACGACGTACCAGTGCGCCTTGGCGCCTTTCTCCAGGATTCCGATCGCCTGCGCACGTAGCAGCAGATTGCGCGCAACCGTGCGCCCCACACGGAAGTGCCGTGCCAGCGCGAGCTCGCTGACGCGGAAGCGCCCGAACAGCGACCGGTAGATGATCTCGCGTTCGAGCTTGTAATAGAGTGCATCCCAGGCGTCGCTGCGCACCGCCTCGACGGGGCCGTCGGTCAGCCCGAACATCTGCGGCGTGATCGGGACGCGCCGCGGGTCGACCTGGCGCTTGCCGGCGATCACGCCGCGGCCGTCGAACCGGCGCACCAGGCCGATGCGCTCGAGCTGTTCGAAGGCCTGCCGTACCGGCGAGCGGCTGGAGCCGAACAAGGTCGCGATCGCCGATTCGGAGAGAACCGTGCCGGCTGGCACGTCACCGGCCCGGATGTGCCTTGCCAATGCGCTCTTGATCAGCGCGTAGGCCGGCTGTTTCCGTCTGGTCTGCGATTTCGCTCTTGGAATCGACATCGATGACTGCCCGCCGGTCACACTATCACGTGATCCCGTCATGGTCGCTGGTAGCAGGCATTTACGCACCGTTGCCAGCGAACTTTTGACTATTGCGTGCAATGTGCAATCATGTTTAGCTATGTCACACGCCAGATTGATGGTCGCCGTTGCGCGTCTTGTGCGCTGCAGCGGCGCTCACGTTTGTTCGCCGCGCCGATTGATGGCTGCGGATAGGACAGCAGATCGACGCGTCAGCTCGTTTCAACGCAGCCGACATGCAAGTTCGGCGCACCAAAGGGAGGATTGAATGAAACTGACGAGGCGTGAGTTTTCCGCCGGCTTGGCGGCAGGTCTCGCTGCTCCCGCGCTGATGCGCAGCGCTTGGGCGCAAGGGGCGACGATCAAGATCGGCATGTGCGTGCCGGTGACCGGACCGGCTGCGGAGCAGGGCCTGTGGGCCCAGAACGGCGCCAAGCTGGCGCTGGCCGCGGTCAATAAGGCCGGTGGCGTGCTCGGCAAGCAGGTCGAGCTCGTCATCGAGGACGATCAGACCACCAATCCGGGCATCGTGCTGGCGTTCTCCAAGCTCGCCGCGCAATCCGACATCGTTGCCTTCCTCGGCTCGATCCGCTCGACCCAGGTGCAGGCGATGGCGCCCGACGTGATCAAGGTCGGCAAGCCCGTGATGATCGGCGGCACCAATCCCGATCTCACCCATTCCGGCAATCCCTGGTTGTTCCGCTTCCGCCCGAATGACAATTATTCCGGCCGCGTGATCGCCGATTTCGGCGTCAACACGCTCGGTAAGAAGAAATGGGCGATCGTGCATTCCACCGACGCCTTCGGCACCGCGGGCGGCAAGGCGCTGTCAGAGGCGCTGACCAAGCTCGGCGCGCCGCCGGTGCTTGACCAGGGCTACGCCAACCAGAGCCAGGACTTCACCCCGGTCGTGCTGGCCGTGAAGCAGTCCGGCGCTGACGTGCTCGGCACCTATTTCACCTTCGAGAACGATCTCGGCATCTTTGCCCGGCAGTTACGCCAACTCGGCGTCAACATCCCCTGGGTCGGCTCGCCCTCGGTGGTGGCGGTCTCCTCGACCAAGCTCGCCGGCCCGGCGCTGTTCGGCACCTACGGGGTCGCCGACTTCGCCGAAGATTCGAGCGATACCGCGAAGGCGTTCGGCAAGTCCTATCGTGATGCCTACAAGACCGCGCCCGACAACCAGGCCGCCTGGCCGTATGATGCGATCACCATCCTGTCGGCGGCGATCAACAAGGCCGGTTCGACCGATCCGACCAAGATCCGCGACGCCATCCTGGCGACGCAAAAATTCGCCGGCGCCGAAGGCGAGTACAATTTCGACAAGAACGGCGACGGTCTGCACGGCTACAACGTCGTGAAGAACGACAAGGGCAAGATCGTCTACGACAAGCACATCGACTTCAACGATTGATCGCGGCTCGGCCTCGCCGGCGAAACCGGCGAGGCCGATCTTCTGCGCACACTGTTCGGATCGAGCGCCGTCATGGATCTGGTCTTACAACTGCTGTTCACCGGCATCGGCATCGGCGCGGTCTACGCGCTGGTGGCGCTCGGCTTCGTGCTGATCTTCCGCGCCACCAACGTGGTGAACTTCGCGCAGGGCGAATTCTCGATGGTCGCCGCCTATCTGATGGTGGTGTTCTCGGTCGATCTCGGCTGGCCTTACTGGCTGTCGTTCCTGATCGCGCTCGCCGGCATGGCGCTGTTCGGCGTCATCTTCAATCTCGGCGTCTACTATCCGCTGCGCCACCGCACCTATCTGCCTGTCATCATCGCCACCATCGGCGCCTCGATCTTGCTGTCGAACTCGGTGCTGGCGATCTACGGTCCGCAGCCGCAGGTGCTGCAGGGCTGGTTCGAGACGCCCGGCATCCAGCTCGGCCCGGTCTATCTCGACAGCCAATATCTGCTGATCATTGGCGTCACGATCCTCCTGGTGCTGTTCAACTTCTGGTTCTTCGAGAAGACGCTGCTCGGCAAGAAGCTGCAGGCGACCTCGCAGGACAAGGAGATGGCCTCGCTGCTCGGCATTTCCGTCTCCACCATGATCATGATCACCTTCATCTACTCGGCCGTGCTCGGCGGTCTCGCCGGCATCCTGGTGGCGCCCGTGCTGTTCGTCTCGATCCAGATGGGCTCGACCATCGCGCTGAAGGCGTTTGCCGCGACCATCATCGGCGGCTTCGGCGACGTCGCCGGCGCCATCGTCGGTGGTCTGGCGCTCGGCGTGATCGAGACGTTCGGCGCCGCCTATATCTCGGTGCCGTACAAGGACGGCTTTGCCTTCCTGGTGCTGATCGCTTTCCTGGTGTTCCGGCCGCAGGGCATCTTCGGCGAACGCGTCGCGGAGAAAGCATGAGCGCCAGCGACAACATGATCCCGGCGCCAGCCGTGCGCTCGAAACCGCTGATCATCCGTCATCTGCCGTATTTCGTCGGCGCGGCCGCGCTGGTGGCGCTCGCCGCCGGCATGCAGTTCGACGGCTACATCCTCAATATCCTGCTGCAGGCGACGACCTTCTCGATCGCGGTGTTCGGGCTTTCGGTCGTGCTCGGCTTGTGCGGCCAGATCAACCTGGCGCAGGCCGCGTTCTTCGGCTTCGGTGCCTATGCCGTCGGCCTCGGGACTGCCGACCTGCATCTGAACTTCTGGCTCTGCCTGGTTGGCGCCTGCGCGATCACGCTGGTCGCCGGCGCGTTTCTGGGCATGTCGACGTTGAGGCTGGGCGGGCATTATCTCGCGATGGTGACGATCTCCTTCCAGCAGATCGTGACGCTGGTGATGATCAACGCCATCGGCGTGACCCACGGGCCGGACGGCGTCGCCAACATTCGCCGGCCCGAGCTGTTCCAGTCCTCGCAGAGCTATCTCGCCTTCTGCGTCGCGATGCTCGCGATCGTCGGCTATCTGGTCTGGCATCTGCCTGACACCAAGCTTGGCCGCGCCATGCGCGCGGTGCGCGATAACGAGCTCGCGGCCGGCGTCAACGGCATCGACGTGTTCCGCACCAAGGTCTACGCCTTTGCGGTATGCGCGGTGCTCGGCGGCCTCGCGGGCGGCTTGTTCGCCGGCGGCTTTGCCTATGTCAGTCCGGACCAGTTCTCGTTCGCGGAATCCATTCAGTTCCTGACCATGTCGCTGCTCGGCGGCGTGGCCTCGCCGATCGGCTCGGCGATCGGCACCGGGCTGTTGATCCTGATCCCGGAATGGCTGCGCTTCCTGAAGAGCGTGCCGGGCCTCTACCTCGCGATCTACGGCCTGTCGGTGATCCTGATCATCCGCTTCATGCCGGACGGCATCTGGGGCTTCGTGTCCGATGCGTTCACGCGCTGGCGCGCCCACACCAAGGCGCCGCCGGTTGCCGGAGCGCTCCTGCTCAAGCCCGCGACGACTGGCGGCGACATCGTGCTCGAAGTCACCGGGCTCTCGAAGCATTTCGGCGGCCTCAAGGCGGTCGACGGCGTCGACATCGCGGTGAAGCGTGGCAGCGTGCATGCGCTGATCGGACCGAATGGCTCGGGCAAGACCACGACGCTGAACGTGCTGTCCGGTCTCTACAAGGCGACCGCGGGCAAGATCGTGCTCGACGGCACCGACATCACCAGCATGGCGCCGCATCAGCGCACTGCGGCGGGTCTCGGACGCACCTTCCAGAACATCCGCCTGTTTCGCTCGATGACGGCGCTCGAGAACGTCGAGATCGGCGCCGAGCGGCCCGGCAACACCATGATCGGGAAGGGCGACGATGCGCTGACCGAGCGCGCGATGGAGGCGCTGACCTTCGTCGGTCTCGGCAACCGCGCCAACGAGCTGATCTCGAGCTTCTCCTATGGCCACCAGCGCCTGATCGAGATCGCCCGCGCGCTGGCGTCGAACCCGACCCTGCTGCTGCTCGACGAGCCGGCCGCCGGCCTCAACTCGACCGAGAAGCTCGAGCTGCACGAGCTGCTCAAGCGCATCGCAGCGCAGGGTCTCACCATCCTGATCATCGATCACGACATGACGTTGGTCTCGGAAGCCGCCCAGCACATCACCGTGCTGAACTTCGGACGCCGCATCGCGGACGGCGAGTCCATGGCGGTGCTGCGTCATCCCGACGTCGTCTCCGCCTATCTCGGGAGCGAATGATGCCGCTGCTCGAAATCCGCAATCTCGTGGTCCGCTACGGCGAGATCGAGGCCCTGCGCGGCGTCACCATCGCCGTGGAGCAGGGCCAGGTGGTCACGCTGCTCGGTGCCAATGGCGCCGGCAAGTCGACCACGCTGCGCGCGATCTCAGGCCTCGCCAAGCCCGCCTCCGGCGACATCCTGTTCGACGGTCATTCGATCGCGGGCCTCGGGCCGGAAGCGATCGTGCGGCTCGGAATCTCCCATGTGCCGGAAGGCCGCCGCGTGTTCCCGGGCCTCACCGTGAAAGAGAACATCATGCTCGGCGCGTCGAACCGGAAGGTCGGGGCGTCGCAGATCTCGCGCGAGGCCGACGCGATGTTCGACCTGTTCCCGGACATCCGCGCCTTCTCCAACGCGCTCGGCTGGACGCTGTCCGGCGGCCAGTTGCAGATGGTCGCGGTCGCGCGCGGGCTGATGGCCAAGCCGCGGCTGCTGCTGCTCGACGAGCCGTCGCTTGGGCTCGCGCCCGTGATCGTACAGGCGGTGTTCCGCATCATTTCGCAGATCAGGAAGGACACCACGGTCTTGCTCGTCGAGCAAAATGCGCGCATGGGACTTTCGGTCGCCGATCACGGCTTCGTCCTGGAAACCGGGCGGATCGTGCTGGGCGGCAAGCCCGACGAATTGTGGGGCAACGAAGCCATCGCCGCGGCCTATCTCGGCGGTCATGCCAAAACCCACGCCTGACAATTCACTGTGCTGTATCGAGCGAGCTAGTTTTTCATGGTCACCATCAAGGTCGATAACCTCATCAACTTCGTCTCCGAAGTGTTTTCGCATTCGGAGTCCTCTCCGGAAGAGGCAAAGCGCATCGCGACCTACCTGACGACCGCGAACCTCACCGGCCATGACAGCCACGGCGTGATCCGCGTGCCCGTCTATGTCCGTTGGAAGAAGATGGGCTCGATCGTGCCGAACCAGACCCCGGAGGTCGTCGTCGACACGCCGTCGCTCGCGGTGGTCGACGGCAAGTTCGGCTATGGCCAGACCGTCACGCCGGTTGCAGTGAGACTCGGCATCGAGAAGTGCAAGAAGGCGGGGCTCGCCGCCGTCGCGCTGCGCAACTCGGGCCATCTCGGCCGCGTCGGCGACTGGGCCGAAATGGCCGCCGCCGAAGGCCTCGTCTCGGTTCATTTCGTGACCGCTGCGGGCTCGCTGCTGGTCGCGCCTTACGGCGGTGTCGAGAAGCGGCTGTCGACCGCGCCGTATTGTGTCGGCATTCCGCGCCAGGGCCAGGATCCGATCGTGCTGGATTTCGCGACATCCGTTGTCGCCGAGGGCAAGTGTCTTGTGGCGAGCCGTGGTGGCAAGAAGCTGCCGATCGGCGCGCTGGTCGATGCCGACGGCACGCTCAGCGAGGATCCGCACGTGCTGTATGGTCCGTACACATCAGACGGGCCGCGCGACCACACCAAGGGAACCGGCGCGATCCGCGCCTTCGGCGATCACAAGGGCTCTGGCCTTGCCTTCATCTGCGAATTGCTTGGCGGCGCGCTGACCGGCACCGGCGCGACGTCGTCGGACCGGCGTTTCGCCAACGGCATGATGGCGTTCTACATCGATCCCAAGGTGATCGACACCAGCAATTTCTTCGACGGCGAAATCACCCGCTACACCGATTTCATCCGCGCCACGAAGCCGATCGCGGGCACGGAGTCCGTGCTGGTTCCGGGCGATCCCGAGCGGAAAACCCGTGCCGATCGCACCAGGAATGGCATCCCCTTGCCTGACGACACCTGGGCGGCGATAGTGAATACCGCGCGCGAAGTCGGCGTCAGCGAAGTTTCGATCCAGCGGGCGACCAGCTGAGGCTCGTCCCCCAATAAACCGCAAAGGGAAACGCGATCAATGGCAAACAAGGTCAAGCAAGTCTGGGCATCAGGCAAGGCGGTGGTGAACGCGTGGCTCGCGATCCCCTCCGGGTTCTCGGCCGAAGTGATCGCGCAATGCGGCTTCGACAGCGTCACCGTCGACATGCAGCATGGCGTGCAGGATTATCAGTCGATGGTGCAGTGCTTCCAGTCGATGCATGCCCATCCGGTCACGCCGATGGTCCGTGTGCCGTGGAATGAGCCGGGCATCATCGGCAAGGTGCTGGACGGCGGCGCCTACGGCGTGATCTGCCCGATGGTCAACACGCCGCAGGAAGCCAAGAACCTGGTTTCCTATGCCAAGTATCCGCCGAAGGGCGTGCGCTCCAACGGCCCGATCCGCGCCGGCATGTACGGCTCGGCCGGCACCTATCAGCAGACCGCCAACGACGAGATCGTGCTGCTGCCGATGATGGAGACCAAGACCGCGGTCGAGAACATGGAAGCGATCCTCGATGTCGAAGGCATCGACGGCGTCTATATCGGTCCGTCCGATCTCGGCTTCTCCTACGGTCTGGTGCCGAAGCTCGATCGCGATGAGCCCGAGATCCTCAAGATCTACGAGAAGATCATCAAGGAATGCGGCAAGCGCGGCCTCAACCCGGGTATCCACTGCTCCGGCGCCGAGGGCGCGGAGCGCGCGATCAACATGGGCTTCAAGCTCGTGACGCTGTCGAACGAAGTCGGCCTGATGCAGGTCTACGCAAGGATGCAGGTCAATCAGACCCGAGAGAAGTCCGGCGGCAAGGCGTAAGATCTGTCCGCAATGTTAGCTCTGCTCCCTCGCCCCGCTCTTGCGGGGAGAGGGTTGGGGTGAGGGGCTTCTATCCGGCGAGCACCATCTTTGTAACTGACATTGTGCCTCGCCCCTCACCCGGATTGCTGACGCAATCCGACCTCTCCCTGCAAAGAGCGGGGAGAGGTGAAGAAAACACCAAGGAGAACTCCCATGGCCTCGGCTCAAGTGATCCGTCTGCACGCCGACGACAGCGTCCTGATCGCGCGCGCGAGCCTGCCGCCGGGGCTGGAGGTCGCCGACGGCATCACCACGGTCGATCGCATCCCCGCGGGGCACAAGGTCGCGATCAAGCCGATCGCGGCAGGCGAGCCGGTCCGGCGCTACGGCCAGATCATCGGCTTTGCGACCCAGCCGATCGCGCCCGGCCAGCACGTGCATACGCAGAACTGCGGGATGGGCGATTTTGCCAAGGACTATGCCTATGGCGTCGACGTCAAGCCGGTGCCGAACTTCGATCTGCCGGCGACCTTCGAGGGTATTCGCCGCGCCGACGGCCGCGTCGCGACGCGCAACTATATCGGCATCCTCACCTCGGTGAATTGCAGCGCTCATGTCGCCGGCATCGTCGCCGACATGTTCAAGAAAAATCCGTTCACCGGCGACAACCCGCTGGCCGATTTCCCGAATGTCGACGGCGTCGTCGCGCTGACCCACAAGACCGGCTGCGGCATGACCCAGGACGAGCCGTTGGCGCTGCTTCGCCGCACGCTCGGCGGCTATGCCCGGCACGTCAATTTCTCTAACGTCATTGTCCTCGGCCTCGGCTGCGAGGTGAACCAGATCGGCGGCCTGATGCAGGAACAGAAGCTCGCCGGCCGTCTGCGTGCGATGGACATCCAGGAGGTCGGCGGCACGCGCAAGACCGTGGAGGCCGGCGTGGCCTTCGTGAAGGAAGCGCTCACCGACGCCAACAAGGTCAAGCGCGAGGCGGTGCCGGCGAGCGAGTTGACCGTAGCGCTGCAATGCGGCGGCTCGGATGGTTATTCCGGCGTGTCGGCCAATCCGGCGCTCGGCGCGGCGAGCGATCTGCTGGTCCGCCACGGCGGCACCGTGATCCTCTCGGAGACGCCGGAGACCTACGGCGCCGAGCATCTGCTAACCCGTCGCGCCGTCAGCCGCGAGGTCGGCGAGAAGCTGGTCGGCCTGATGCGCTGGTGGGAGGAATACACCCAGCGCGAAGGCGCCGAGATGAACGCCAATCCGAGCCCCGGCAACAAGGCCGGCGGCCTCACCACGATCCTTGAGAAGTCGCTCGGCGCGATGGCCAAGGCCGGCAGCACCAACCTCGTCGATGTCCTGCACTACGCCGAGCCCGTCACCAAGAAGGGTTTTGTGTTCATGGACACGCCCGGCTACGACCCGGTCGCCGCCACCGGGCAGGTCGCCGGCGGTGCCAACCTCGTCTGCTTCACCACCGGCCGTGGCAGCGTGTTCGGCTGCAAGCCCGCGCCGTCGATCAAGCTCGCCACCAACACGCCGATGTACAAGCGGATGCAAGACGACATGGACGTCAATTGCGGCACCATCCTCGACGGCGAGGAGAGCGTGCAGGAATGCGGCCAGCGCATCTTCGACCTGATCCTCAAGACCGCCTCGGGCCAGCCGACCAAGAGCGAGAGCTTTGATTTCGGCGGCGCCGAGTTCGCGCCGTGGGTCCTGGGCGCGACGATGTAGTTTAGGGCTGCGATCTAGCCTTATACTCCGCTGTCGTCCCTGCGAAAGCAGGGACCCATACCGCGCGATCTATCGATTGAAGGCGGTCGCAGACACCTTCCGCATGACCACGGCCGGTGGTTATGGGTCCCTGCTTTCGCAGGGACGACAAGGAAGTACGTTGGCGAATGAAGCTTCCCGGATTACGCTTCGCTCCATCCGGGCTACGGACTGAATGGGGGGCAAGATGCGCGCGCGCCGATTGGGAATCATCGGATGCCTCGCATTCCTCGCCGCCTTCAGTCTCGGCGTCGGTTCGGCTGACGCCGCAACCATCGTGGCACTCGGCGCGAGCAACACCTACGGCAAGGGCGTGGCGCGTAACCAGGCCTATCCCGCGCAGCTCGAAGCGATCTTGCGGGCGAAGGGGTTGAGCGTCCGCGTCGTGAACGCCGGCATCAATGGCGACACCACGGAAGGGATGCTGCAACGTCTGGACCGCGCCGTGCCGAACGGGACCCGTGCGGTGATTCTACAGCCGGGCGGCAATGATCGGCGCAAGGGCAGCCCCGACCGGACCGCGGATATTCAAAGCCGCCTCAGCGCCCGTGGCATCGCGGTGGTCATGCTCTCCAACGGGATGCTGCACGGGCTGCCCCATCAGCCCGATGGTGTGCATCTGACCCCCGAGGGCTATCACATGCTCGCCGAGCAGCTTGCGTCGCAGGTATCCGGCGCGATCGGGCGCTAGCGATCACGTAGCCCCGTTGGCTCCATCCGGGCTACGGCTTCGCCCTTGCCTTGGGCAACCGCTGCCCGTTGTTAGTGCTTGATCCATACCGGAACCAGTGTTCTGCTCAAAAAAGCTGCTGGAGTCCTCGGTCCGTGTCGATCTTCGTCGCACTGCA
This sequence comes from uncultured Bradyrhizobium sp., assembly GCF_947648125.1. Classification (GTDB taxonomy): domain Bacteria; phylum Pseudomonadota; class Alphaproteobacteria; order Rhizobiales; family Xanthobacteraceae; genus Bradyrhizobium. The sequence continues at coordinate 187,240 of NZ_CANSMR010000009.1, forward strand.
TCACGTCACGCACTACAAATACGATCGGCCGATCGATCTCGGGCCCCAGACCATTCGGCTCCGGCCCGCGCCGCATACTCGCACGCCGATCCTGAGCTATTCGCTCAAGGTCACGCCATCAAATCACTTCGTGAATTGGCAGCAAGACCCGCAGGGCAACTGGCTGGCGCGCTACGTGTTTCCGGAGAAGGCGACCGAGCTCAAGGTCGAGGTCGACTTCACCGCGCAGATGACGGTGGTCAACCCGTTCGACTTCTTCGTCGAGCCTTACGCCAACGGCTTTCCGTTCGAATATCCCGCCGATCTCAAGACCGAGCTCGCGCCCTATCTTGAGACCGACGAGCCGGGCCCATTGCTCGCGGCCTACCTGAAGGAGATTCCGCGCCAGGCCGACTCGACCGTCAATTTCCTGGTCGCGCTGAACGCGCAGCTGCAGAAGAAGATCGGCTACGTGATCCGCATGGAGGCCGGCATCCAGACGCCGGAGGAGACGCTGGCCGCGGGCTCCGGCTCCTGCCGCGACTCGGCGTGGCTCTTGATCCAGGCGCTGCGCCATCTCGGGCTCGCCGCGCGTTTCGTCTCCGGATACCTGATTCAGCTGCGGCCCGACATCGATCCGCTCGAGGGGCCGCGCGAGGTCGAGAGCGATTTCACCGACCTGCACGCCTGGGCCGAAGTCTATCTGCCGGGTGCGGGCTGGATCGGGTTCGATGTAACCTCCGGCATGCTGACGGGCGAAGGGCACATCCCGGTCTGCGCCACGCCGCACTACCGCTCGGCAGCCCCGGTGACGGGTACTGCGGGCTTCGCCAATGTCGAGTTCGGCTTCGAGATGAGCGTCAAGCGGATCCGCGAGGCGCCGCGGATCACCAGGCCGTTCTCCGACCAATCCTGGGCGCGGCTCGACCGGCTCGGCGAGCAGGTCGATGCAGACCTGGCGAAGGACGACGTGCGGCTGACCATGGGCGGCGAGCCGACCTTCGTCTCGGTCGACGATCTGGAATCGCCGGAGTGGAACGTCGCCGCGGTCGGTCCGACCAAGCGCGCGCTGGCCGACGAACTGATCCGCAAGCTGCGCACGCGGTTCGCGCCCGGCGGCCTGCTGCATTACGGCCAGGGCAAATGGTATCCCGGCGAGAGCCTGCCGCGCTGGGCGTTCGGCCTCTATTGGCGCAAGGACGGCAAGCCGATCTGGAAGAACGCCGGCCTGATTGCTTCAGTCGAAAATCCGGGCAAGGCTGAGATCGCCGATGCGGAGCGCCTCGCAATCGGCATCGCCGCGCGGCTTGGCCTGAAGGCCGACTACGTCAGGCCGGCCTTTGAGGACACTGCGTTCTGGCTTGAGCGCGAGGCCGGCTTGCCGGCCAATGTCAGCCCTGCGAATTCCAAGCTGACCGATCCGGAAGAGCGCGCACGGCTGGCGCGGGTGTTCGACGAGGGGCTGACCACGCCGAAGGGCTACGTGCTGCCGATCCAGCGCTGGAGCCCGCTCGGCGATCGCGTGCCGGCGCGCTGGCGCAGCGAGCGCTGGAAGATCCGGCGCAGCCATCTGTTCCTCTTTCCGGGCGATTCCCCGCTGGGCTTGCGGCTTCCGATCTCTTCGCTCGAACACGTCGCGCCGGACGACTTTCCTTACATCATCGAGCAGGATCCGATAGCGCCGCGCGATGCATTGGGGGAGATCGATCCGGATCTGAAGCAGGCGCTCAAGGACATTGAAGAGCCGCTGCCGGTGCGCACCGCGATGTCGATCGAGGTGCGCGACGGCGTGCTGTGCGCCTTCATGCCGCCGGTCGAGAAGGTCGAGGACTATCTCGAGCTGATCGCCGCGATCGAGGCCGCCGCCGAAGAGCTGCAACTGCAAGTCCACGTCGAAGGCTACGCGCCGCCGTTCGATCCGCGGATCGAGGTGATCAAGGTGACGCCGGACCCCGGCGTGATCGAGATCAACGTGCAGCCGGCACAAAGCTGGCGCGAGGCCGTCGACATCACGCTTGGCCTCTATGAGGACTCCGCGAAGACGCGGTTAGGGGCCAACCGTTTCCTGATCGACGGCCGCCACACCGGCACCGGCGGCGGCAACCACATCGTGGTCGGCGGCAGCAAGCCGGAGGATTCGCCGTTCCTGCGCAGGCCCGACCTGCTGAAGAGCCTCGTGCTGTACTGGCAGCGCCATCCGTCGCTGTCCTATCTGTTCTCCGGCATGTTCATCGGCCCGACCAGCCAGGCGCCGCGCATCGACGAGGCGCGGCATGACGGGCTCTATGAGCTCGAGATCGCGCTGTCGCACGTGCCGCCGCCAGGCATGGATGCGCCGCTGTGGCTGGTCGATCGCCTGTTCCGGCACATCCTGGTCGACATCACCGGCAACACCCATCGCGCCGAGATCTGCATCGACAAGCTCTATTCGCCCGATGGCCCGACCGGCCGACTCGGCCTGGTCGAATTTCGCGCGCTCGAAATGCCGCCCGATCCGCGGATGTCGCTGGCGCAGCAGCTCTTGATCCGCGCGCTGATCGCCAAGCTGTGGCGCGAGCCGCAGCAGGGCAAGTTCGTGCGCTGGGGCACCGCGCTGCATGACCGCTTCATGCTGCCGCATTTCCTTTGGGAGGATTTTCTGGGCGTGCTCGCCGAGCTCAAGCAATCCAGCTACGACGTCGAGCCGGAATGGTATCAGGCCCAGCTCGAATTCCGCTTCCCCGCCTTCGGCCGCATCCATCACGGCGGCGTCGGCCTCGAGCTGCGGCAGGCGCTCGAGCCCTGGCACGTGCTGGGCGAGGAGGGCACCGCCGGCGGCACCGTGCGTTACGTCGATTCCTCGGTCGAGCGGTTGCAGGTGAAGGCGACCGGTTTCGTCGAGGGCCGCCACGTCATCACCTGCAACGGCAGGCGGATGCCGATGACCGAGACCGGCCGCGCGGGCGAGGCGGTCGCCGGCGTGCGCTTCAAGGCCTGGCAGCCGGCTTCCGGCCTGCATCCGACCATTCCCGTACACGCGCCGCTGACGTTTGACCTGATCGATAGCTGGAACGGCCGCTCGCTCGGCGGCTGCGTCTATCACGTTGCCCATCCCGGCGGCCGCAACTACGAGACCAAGCCGGTCAATTCCTACGAGGCCGAGGCGCGGCGGCTGGCGCGCTTCCAGGAACATGGCCACACCCCCGGCAGGGTCGAGCCGCCGCCGGAGGAACGCACAATTGAGTTTCCCTTGACCCTCGACTTGCGGACGTCGCTCCTGCAGTAATTGGGTGCAGGGGAAGTGCAATGACCGCATCGGGTGGCCAAGGAAGCAGTCAAGGCGGCAGTCAGGAGAGCAGGGCCCGGCCCGGCCAGCGCCGGATGGCGCAATGGACCCGCGACTATGTCCGGCTGCCCGGTATTCCCGATGAATACATCGCTGAGGATGGCGCGCCGCGCCCGGTCTGGGCCCGCTTCTTCGACGCCTTTGCCGGGCTGTCACCGGCCGATATCGAGCGGCGCTTCGCCTCCGCGGACCGCCATCTGCGCGAGGCCGGCGTCACCTATCGCGCGCCCGGCGACACCTCCGACCGGATCTGGCCGCTCAGTCATCTACCGCTGATCATCGACGCCGCCGATTGGCGGCAGCTCGCCGCGGGTGTCGCGCAGCGCGCGCAGCTTTTGGAAATGGTGCTGGCCGATCTCTACGGCGATGGCCGTCTCGTCGCGGAGGGCGCGATTCCCGCCGCGGCGATCGCCGGCAGCAGCGAGTATCTGCGCGCGGTCAGCGGCATCAAGCCGCCCGGCGGCCGCTATCTGCATCTCTATGCCGCCGACATCGGCCGTGGGCCTGACGGCCGCTGGTGGGTGCTTGGCGATCGCACGCAGGCACCGTCGGGCGCGGGCTATGCGCTGGAAAACCGCCTGGTGCTGTCGCGTGCCTTCTCCAACCTCTACAAGTCGATGAATGTCGAGCGTGTCGCGCCGTTCTTCGAGGCATTCCGCGATTCGCTGCGTGCCAGCGCCGACCGCGACGAGCCGCGGATCGGCCTGCTGACGCCCGGCGCGTTCAGCGAGACCTACTTCGAGCACGCCACGCTCGCGCGCTATCTCGGCTTCCTGCTGGTCGAGGGCGACGATCTCGCGGTCTCCGGTGACCGCATCCACATCCGCACCGTCGCCGGATTGAAGCGGCTCGACGTGCTGCTGCGCCGTGTCGATTCCAACATGCTCGACCCGCTCGAGCTCGACGCCTCCTCCTATCTCGGCGTGCCCGGGCTCGTCGAGGTGCTGCGTAAGAGCGGCGTCGTGGTCGCCAACATGCCGGGCTCGGGCGTGATGGAGGCGAGGGCGCTGCTCGGCTTCCTGCCTAATCTCTGCCGGCGTCTGCTCTCCGAAGACCTGATGATGCCGCACATCGCGACCTGGTGGTGCGGCCAGAAGTCCGCCCGCGAGCAGGTGCTGTCGCGGCTCGACGAATTCGCAATCGAAGGCGCTTATGGGCGCGGCGTTGCGGATTTTCCGGGCTACGGGCCGGTGCTTCCAGGCGAACTGTCGGCTGCGGATCGCGACCGCCTGAAGGACGCCATCAGCCATCGCGGCATCGACTATGTCGGCCAGGAGCTGGTGCGGCTGTCGACCACGCCGGTGTGGGAGAACGGCCGTATTGCGCCGCGTCCCTTTGTGCTGCGGGTGTTCGCGGCGGCGACGCCGAACGGCTGGACCGTGTTGCCCGGCGGCTTCTGCCGGATTGCCGATCGGGCAGATGCGCGCGCGGTGTCGATGGGCGACGGCGCAGTGTCCGCCGACGTCTGGGTGGTCTCCGACAAGGCGGTTGCGACCTCGACCTTGCTGCCGGCGGTCGACACCGTCCGCATCCGCCGAATCGCCGGCGTGCTGCCGAGCCGTGCGGCCGATAATCTGTTCTGGCTCGGCCGCTATCTCGAGCGCGCCGAGGCCACCATTCGCCTGATCCGTGCGCTGTGCACGCCGCTGCGCGATCCGGCGCGGGTGAATGCGACCGGCCCGACACCGGCGATGCATTCGGCCGAGCGCATCCAGCGCATGCTGGTTACCTGGGGCGCGGCCTCGCAGACTGCGCGCGCCAATCCCGCCAAGGTCGCGCTCGAAGCGTTGCAGAGCGAGGAGAAATTCGGCTCGGCACTGTCGCTGGTGCGGTCAGCGCAACGCACGGCCACCTCGCTGCGCGAACGGCTGTCGCCGGATGCCTGGCAGGTCATCACCGAGATGGCTGATCGGCTCGCGATCGAGGTTCACGACGATGACGGCGTCGTCAGCGCCGCCGAGCTGACCTTGCAGGAACTCGCGAGTTTCGCCGGCCTCGCGCAGGAAAACATGAACCGCGCAGCCGGCTGGCGCTTCCTCGAGATGGGCCGCCGCGCCGAGCGTGCCATCAACACCACGCGCTTTGCCCGCCAGTTCGCCTATGACGAAGCCGGTGACGAGGATCTCGACGTTCTGCTGACGCTGGTCGATTGCCAGATCACCTATCGCTCGCGCTATCTGGTGCAGCCGCTGCTGACCCCGGTGCGCGATCTCGCCGTGCTCGATCCGTACAATCCGCGTTCGGTCGCGTTCCAGGTCGCGGCGCTGAACGAGCATATCGCCGCGCTGCCGAGCCTGAAGGAGCACGGCCTGATCGAGCGGCCGCAGCGGCTCGCGGTCGCGCTCGAGGCGATGTTGACGACGGCCGAAGCCGGCAGCCTCGACGTCAAGACGCTGTTTGCGCTGGAGCAGGACCTGCTCAACCTCGCCGACTCGGTCGGGCTGCACTATTTCCCGCACGGACCGAACGCCAGCCGGCCGGAGAAGCTCACGGGGCTGGCGTGATCTACGACATCCGTCACGTCACGACCTACAGCTACGAGACCCAGGTCAGCTTCGCGCGCTGCTCGCTGCGGCTGGAGCCGATCACCGGCGACGGGCAGCAGCTGGTTTCCCATTCGGTCGAGATTCGTCCCAAACCGGCGGAGCGCACCGCGCGGCGCGACTTCTTCGGCACGCTGACCGAAAGCGTCCTGATCGAGACCGCGCATCGCAGCCTTCGCATCGATTCGCGCTCGCGGGTCTCGGTGGCGCGGCAGCCGCCGCTCCGCGACGCGGCGAGCCCGCTCTGGGAGGGCGTGCGCGACAACGCATTCGAGGCATTGAGCCTCGATGCAACCTCGCCGGTCGGCTACGTCTTCGCCAGCGCGCTGGTGCCGGTGCTACGGCCGGTGACGGCCTACGCGTCCGCGAGCTTTTCGCCTGGAGGCGGCATCCTCGCCGGTGCAGCCGATCTGATGCGCCGTATCCGCAGCGACTTCAAATACGATCCGAAGGCGACCGTGATCTCGACGCCGCTTCGCGACGTATTCGAGAAGCGCCACGGCGTCTGCCAGGATTTTGCCCATGTGATGATCGCGGGGCTTCGCGGCCTCGGTCTGCCGGCCGCCTATGTCAGCGGTTATCTGCGCACCATTCCGCCGCCGGGCCAGCCGCGGCTGCAGGGCGCGGACGCAACCCACGCCTGGGTGTCGGTCTGGTGCGGCAGCGAGCTCGGCTGGGTCGGGTTCGATCCGACCAACGATCTCATGGTCGCCAACGATCACATCATTCTCGCCATCGGCCGAGACTTCGCCGACGTCTCGCCGGTCGACGGCGTCATCGTCGGCGCGCGCAAGCAGAAGCTCAGCGTCGCCGTCGACGTGTTGCCGGTGGAGTGAGCCGTCGGGACGGCCGCGCGTTCGACCGTGCCGCCGCGATCTCGATCAGGCGACGTGCCGCTTGCCCGATTTGTCCCACCCGATCGGGCTGATGATGACGCGGTCGCGGCCTTCATGCTTGGCTTGATAGAGCGCGAGGTCGGCGGCCTTGAGCAGATCGCGCGATGTGCGCTCGTGATCCGGGACGAGGCAAGACAATCCGATGCTGACGGTCGGCAACTCATGTTCGGATTCGCGCGCAGCCGTCAGCATCGCGCGAATCTGCTCGGCAACCTCCAAGGCGCCCGCCTTGCCGATGCCAGGCAGCAGCACCGAGAACTCCTCGCCGCCATAGCGCGCGCCGAGATCGGTTGCGCGCTTGGTGCTGGTGGCGATGCACCGTCCCACAGTGGCGAGCACGGCGTCGCCGGCCTGATGGCCGTACGTGTCATTGAAGGTCTTGAAATGATCGACGTCGATCATCAGAAGCGATACTGGCGACTTTGCGCGCATGCCACGCCGCCATTCGACGTCAAGCGTATCGTCGAGCCGGCGGCGGTTGGCGAGGCCTGTCAGCGCATCGGTGCTGGCGAGGTGCGCGAGCCGGCCTTCCGCGGCGGCCCGCCGTTTGAGAGCGGCCAGCAGATAGAACATCAGGACGATCGAGACGCCGCAGAGCGCCGCCACCACGCTGCCGATCAGCCAGAGCTGTTGCCACCAGTCGGCATAGATGCCGTCGAGCGCGAGGCCTTCGGCGATCAGCAGGGGATGGTGTCCGACGGCCTGAAAAACATAGAGCCGGCTGACCTGGTCGACGAGCGATTTCGTCATGTAGGAGCCGGATTGCCGTGCCGGGAACTGCTTGAAGACCTGTGACTCCCTGATGCTTTGCCCGATCTTGCCGATGTCGAACGGTGCGCGCATCAGCATGATGCCATCGGTGTTGAACAACGCCATGCTGTCGCCGATGCCGAAGCTCAGCTTGCGAAACAGATTGTGGAAATAGCTGAGCCGCATGCTGCCCGCGACGACGCCGGCAAAGGAGCCGTCGTCATTGCTGATGCGGCGGCTCAGACTGATCAGATATTCGCCGTCCGAAGTCACCCAGGGAGCGCTAATGAACAGTCCGCGGTCGGCTCGCGCCTGATGCACCCGGAAGAAGTCCCGATCGGCGAAATTTGCGGTCCGCGGCGTCAATGTCCGGGAATCGAGCGTGACGTCTCCCGCCGTATTCAGCACGAGGATCGAACCGAGATCCTTAGCGGTGGCCGCACGGTCGAACAGCACGACCTGGCGAAGCTCCGGGCTGATCTTGCCGAGCTCCGGCAGCTTGACGCCGTCGGCGACGGCCTGCAGCGACAGGTCATAGAGCTCGATGTTGCGGTCGATCTCGCTGGCGATGGAGGCGACGAGGTTGGTCGCGCCTTCCTTCGCATGCTGATAGTCCCTGCCGGCCATTTCCCAGAGAATGGACGCGCAGATCGCCGAAAAGCTCAAGACGAGACCGATCCCGAGCGCGAGGAGCCGTTTGGTCGGCACCGCCTTCGGCTTTGGCAACAGCCCGTTCATTGCTCGCTTCCACTTCCCCCGCGCCCCCGCGCTCTGTGACTTTCTATAGGGGCATCAAATTGAGAAAGGCGACCTCAAGCACAGGCAATTTGCGCCCGTGCGTTGCGATAGTCTTAACCATTCCAGGTTGGTCGGAACCTGTCGCGGGACCCGGACAGATCGCCTGATCCGTTCAGGTTCCGGTCCGTCGCAGGTCCTCGGCGGCGTCGCTGCGCAGGTTGCGGAAGAACTGCTCGACCTCGCGCGACAGCGTCTCGGCGGTTGCGGTCAGATCGTTCGATGCCGCGAGCACCGATTCCGCCGCCTTGCTGGTCTGGTCCATGTCGTCGCGGAGCGAGCCGACATTCGTAACCAGGGTTTCGTTGCCCTGGGCGGCCATCTGCGCGTTGGCGGAGATTTCGCGCGTGGCTGCATCCTGCTGGCCGATCGCGCTTGCGATGTTGGCGGTGACGTTGCTGATCTCGCGCACCGCCTGGCCGATCTCGCGCACCGCGGCCACCGAGTTGCGGGTCGAGGCCTGGATCAGGCCGACATTCTCGCTGATCTCAGCGGTTGCCTTGGCGGTCTGCCCGGCCAGCGCCTTGACCTCGTGCGCAACGACCGCGAAGCCGCGGCCGGCATCGCCGGCGCGGGCGGCTTCGATGGTGGCGTTGAGCGCGAGCAGGTTGGTCTGCTCGGCGATCGCCTGGATCAGGTTCAGCACACCGTCGATGCGCTGCGTGGTGGCGGCAAGGCTCTCGATCTCGGTGATCGACCGGTCGGTGCGTGCACCTGCCTGATCGACCGCGCCGGAGGACTGCTTGACCTGGCGGCCGATCTCCTCGACCGAGGCGGAGAGCTCTTCGGCTGCACTCGCCACCGCAGACACGTTGCTCGAGGCCTGTTCGGTCGCACCTGCCGCCGCGACCGTCCGGCCGCTGGCGTCCGCCGCGACGGTCGCGATGGTCTGCGCGGTTTGCCGCATCGTTGCAGCGTTGTCGTGCACCGCGCGGAGTACCTCACCGATGGTGCCGCGGAAGGTCTCGACGAAGCTCTCGATATGCCGGCCGCGGGCGTCGCGAGCCTCGGAGTCCTGCAGGACTTGCACGTTCAGGCTGCGATTGCGGTTCATCGCCTCCTGGAAGACCTTGATGGCGCGTGCCAGTGCGCCGATTTCATCGCTGCGCCCGACATGCGGCACGTCGACATGGTCGGCGCCCTCGGCGACGTGCTTGATGGTCGTGGTGATCTGCGACAGCGGCCGGGCCACCGAGCGGGCGATGATCAGCACGCCGAGCACCACCACGATCAGGGCCGCCGCACCGAGCCCGGTCAGCAGCAGCGCCAGCTCGCGGTTGGTGTCGGTCTGCTGTGCCAGCTTCTTGCTGCGCTCGGCGTAGACCTTGGACAGCGCCTCGAGATCCTTGTTCAGTGCGGTGCGCACGTCGCGGTTGGCGTCATTGTCGCCCCACTCACGCCCGGCGGCGGCGCCGATTTCGATGCCGCGGCGGACCAGCTCTTTGCGGAACTCGATGAATTGCTCGATGCGTTTCTTGAACACCGCGAACTGCGCGGCGTCATCGGCCTGCACCAGGGTTTCCCAGTTCCTCACCACGCCGAGGATGCGCTCGTTGAACGCCAGCAGCCCGTCGCCGTATTTCTTCACCGCCGCAGGTTCGGTCGACATGTAGATGCCGCGGGATTCCATCACCACGGCGTAAACCAGCGAGTTGACCCGCTCGACATTGAGTGCGGCTCGACTGGCGAGATCGACGGCCGCGGTCAGCTCGGCGTTGCGCCGCGCGTTGTAGTCGGACAGGACGGTGATGGCCGCGGTCAACGCCGCAATCAGCGCAAACGTCGAGTACAGCCTGGCAGCAAGCGAGAATCGGGATGCCATTGGAGGCCGGGATGTGGAGATGGGGGATGTGACGGGGGTCGGCATTGAGGGCACTCCAAGAGGCCGGGGAGTACCTTCGGCCAATTAAAGCTTATGCAAAATCTTCATGGACAATTTCTTAACGCGTGCGTTCTGTGCCGCCGCAACCGTTAAGATCTCTAAATAATACCAATGTCTTATGAGGCGACTCCGAGCCGATCGGGTTCCGGCGGCGCGCCGCCGTGTTGAATGACGGGCCGCCATCATCGTCATTCATCAACATCCTCCGGCGCACAGGGCGAAGCTGATGGCACGACTTTCGCAAAGAGGTGCTAGGCTACGCCGTCCCCAGCCTCGACGCGAATTCCCATGCTCTATCGTCACACCATCGACGCCACCAATTATGCATTCGACGATCTGCGCATCCTGCTTGCCAAGGCCTCGCCGCCGCGGTCCGGCGACCGCCTGGCCGGCATCGCAGCCGACAGCGCCGCGGAGATGATCGCCGCGCGGCTCGCGCTCGCCAACGTTCCACTCAAGCAATTCCTCGATGAGCCTGTGATCCCCTATGAGGACGACGAAGTCACCCGCCTGATCCTCGACAGCCACGACGTTGCCGGCTTCCTGCCGGTGTCGTCGCTCACCGTCGGCGGCTTCCGCGACTGGCTGCTGTCGGATGCCGCCACCGGTGAGGCGATCAACAAGATCTCGCGCGGCATCACACCGGAGATGGTGGCGGCGGTGTCGAAGCTGATGCGCAACCAGGATCTGATCCTGGTCGCGAAGAAATGCGCGGTGACGACCCGCTTCCGCAACACCATCGGCTTGCGCGGGCGAATGAGCACGCGGTTGCAGCCGAACCATCCCTTCGACGATGCCAAGGGCATCACCGCCTCGATCCTCGACGGGCTGCTGCTCGGATCCGGCGATGCCTGCATCGGCATCAATCCGGCGAGCGACGATCCGAACGTCATCGGCACCCTGCTGCGGCTACTGGACGACGTCATCACGCGGCTCGGGATTCCAACGCAGGGCTGTGTGCTGACCCATGTCACGACCACGCTCGGCCTGATCGGGCAGGGGCTGCCGGTCGATCTCGTGTTCCAGTCGATCGCAGGCACCGAGGCGGCCAACCGCAGTTTCGGCGTCGACCTCTCGCTGCTCCGGGAGGCACGGGAAGCCGGGCTGTCGCTCCGCCGCGGCACGGTCGGCGACAATGTGATGTATTTCGAGACCGGGCAAGGCTCGGCACTGTCGGCCAACGCCCATCACCAGGTCGACCAGCAGACCTGCGAGGCGCGGGCCTATGCTGTGGCGCGGGCGTTCGATCCGCTGCTCGTCAACAGCGTGGTCGGCTTCATCGGTCCGGAATACCTCTATGACGGCAAGGAAATCATCCGCGCCGGGCTTGAGGATCATTTTTGCGGCAAGCTGCTCGGCCTGCCGCTCGGGATCGACGTTTGCTACACCAACCACGCCGAGGCCGATCAGGACGACATGGACAATCTCCTGACGCTGCTCGCGGCCGCCGGCGTGAACTTCATCATGGGCGTGCCGGGCGCCGACGACGTGATGCTGAACTATCAGTCGACATCGTTTCACGATGCGCTCTACATCCGCGACCTGTTCGGCCTGAAGCGGGCGCCCGAATTCGACGACTGGCTCGCCCGCGTCGGCCTTGCCGGGCAGGATTTCCGCCTCGTTGCCAATGCGGGCCAGCTGCCCGACCTCGCCGCCAGGCTGTTGACCTGACGGGATAGCGAAATTCTGCAGAGCAACTATCTCTCCATTGTGACGTTATGTAGTGCCACAATGTTGAAGAATTTCTGGCCCAGCGTTCCACGCCATGGTTAGATTTGCGGGTGCTTCGGGGTCGATTGATGAGAGCTGAGGGCATAAAGACAGCACGGCGTATCCTCTGCGTCTTTCCGCGCTATACGTCGTCCTTTGGGACCTTCGAGCACTCCTATCCTCTGACCGACGGCGTCAAGGCGTTCATGCCGCCGCAGGGCCTGCTGCTGATCGCCGCATACCTCCCCGAGAACTGGCCGGTCCGTTTCGTCGACGAGAATCTGCGTCCGGCGACGACGGAGGATTTCGAGTGGGCGGACGCGGTGTTCGTCAGCGGTATGCACATCCAGCGCCAGCAGATGAACGACATCTGCCACCGCGCGCATGACCATGACCTGGTGGTCGCGATCGGCGGCCCGTCGGTCAGTGCCTGTCCGGACTACTATCCCTCATTCGACTACCTTCATGTCGGCGAGCTCGGCGACGCGACCAATGAGCTGATCAGGCGTCTGGAGCAGGACACCAGGCGTCCCGACGAGCAGGTGGTGCTGAAGACCCTCGACCGCCTGCCGATGACGGATTTCCCGCTGCCGGCCTACGAGCTCGCCGAAACCAAGAAGTACTTCCTCGGCAGCATCCAGTTCTCGTCGGGCTGTCCCTATCAGTGCGAGTTCTGCGACATCCCCGGGCTCTATGGCCGCAATCCGCGGCTGAAGTCGCCGCAGCAGATCATCGCCGAGCTCGACAAGCTGCGCGCCTGCGGCGCGACCGACACCGTCTATTTCGTCGACGACAACTTCATCGGCAACCGCAAGGCGGCAAGCGAGCTGCTGCCGCATCTGATCGAGTGGCAGAAGCGGACCGGCTATGTCACGCGGCTCGCCTGCGAGGCGACGCTCAACATCGCCAAACGGCCCGAGATCCTGGAGAAGATGCGCGAGGCCTTCTTCGTGACGATCTTCGTCGGCATCGAGACGCCCGATCCCGATGCGCTGAAGGCGATGCACAAGGATCAGAACATGATGGTTCCGATCCTGGAGGGCGTGCGCACCATCAATTCGTTCGGCATGGAGGTCGTCTCCGGCATCATTATGGGGCTCGATACCGACAAGCCCCAGACCGCTGACGCGCTGCTCTCCTTCGTCGAGGAGTCCCGGATTCCGCTCCTCACCATTAACCTGCTGCAAGCGTTGCCGAAGACGCCGCTGTGGGATCGCCTCGAAAAGGCGGGCCGGCTGGTGCATGACGACGGCCGCGACTCCAATGTCGAGTTCCTGCTGCCCTATGAGGACGTGGTCAGCTCGTGGCGCAAATGCATGGAGATCGCCTACCAGCCCGAGAAGCTGTTCGCGCGCTATCTGCATCAATGCACTTATACCTATGCCAACCGCATCAAGGTGCCGGTCAGCCCGGAGATGAAGAGCTGGGCCAACATCCGGCGCGGCCTGATCATGCTGCGCAACATCTTCTGGAAGGTCGGCGTGCTCGGCGACTACAGGCGTGTGTTCTGGAAGTTTGCGCTCGGCCGGCTCAAGCGCGGCGACATCGAGGGGTTGATCTCGGCGACGCTGGTTGCGCATCATTTGATCACGTTTGCGCGTGCAGCCTCCAGCGGCCGGCAGAACGCCTCGAACTACTCGATCCGGCTGCGCGAGGCTTCCGTTCCCGCCGAATGACAGCATGACGACATCGCCGGCGCCATCGTCTCCGTCGCTTCCCGATTTGCGCGACCTCACGCCGGCGCGTGTCGGTCTCGGCCGGTCCGGGGCCAGCCTGCCGACCGATGCATTGCTCTCGTTCACGCTCGACCACGCCCGCGCCCGCGACGCCGTTCACGCGGCCTTCGATGTCAGCGGTATTACGGCCGGCCTTGCCGGCCTCGGCATCGCGTCGCATCAGGTGTCGAGCCAGGCGCCCGGCCGGCGCGACTATCTGCGGCGGCCCGATCTCGGACGCATGCTGGACTCCGCATCGCGACGTTCGTTGGAAGGGGGCGGCATCACCGCATGCTCCTGCGCCATCGTGATCGGGGACGGCCTGTCGCCGACAGCGGTCAATGTGCATGCCGTCGAGTTGATCCGGCACCTGCTGCCGCGGCTTGCGGCCGACAGGATCGACACCGGTGCGGTGGTCGTCGCGTCAGGCGCGCGCGTCGCTCTGGGAGACGAGATCGGCGCCATCATCGGCGCGCGCATGCTGGTGATGCTGATCGGCGAGCGGCCCGGCCTGTCCGCGCCCGACAGCCTTGGCGCCTATCTCACCTTCGCGCCGCGGATCGGCCTCACCGATGCCGACCGCAACTGCATCTCCAACATCCACCGTGCCGGGCTGAGCTATCCGGAAGCCGCATTCAGGATCGCGTGGCTTGTGCGCGAGGGGCTGGCACGCCAGATCACCGGGGTCGCGTTGAAAGACGAAAGCGGCGGTGGATCGTCACAGAATGCGCTACCGGGGTGTGACAAATCAGATACTTAATAGTGGGGATCAGCGGTTCCCCGCTCATTTGGTTCTACCCTCGCGCTTGCGAGCAAAGGGGCGGACAGGTAAAACCGGCGCCGGTCAATATTCGCGTGTTTTCAAGGACTAGCGCCGATAAGCCGCGCTCACCCGCCTCGTTCGCGCCCCTAGACCCAAGCTAGACAGATTGAGCCGTTTTCAGAACTGGACAGGGCATGCTCGAAAAGAACTCCGAAAGTCAGGTCCACGTCGAGAAAGTCGAAGAACCGCGGTCGGGCCCCAGCATCGCGTTCGGGATCGAGCGTCTCGGCCTGATCCCGATGCGGGCGCCGATCCTGTCCTGCATCGTGCTCGTCCTGTTGTTGATCGGCGCGGTGTTCGGCGTGCATCGGATCAAGATCGACGACTCGCTGTCGCAGCTGTTCCGTTCCGAATCCAAGGACTACAAGCAATATGAGGCGGTGACCAAGCGCTTCCCGGCGACCGAGTTCGACGTCCTCGTCGTGGTCGAAGGCAAGACGCTGCTCGAGCGCGACAATCTCGGCAAGCTCCGTGACATGGTCACAGACCTGCAGCTCGTCGAGGGCGTGCGCGGCCTGGTGTCGCTGTTCTCCGCGCGCCAGGCGCCGGAGCCCGGCAAGCTGCCGGCGGCGCTGTTCCCGAATGAACTTCCCGAGGGCGCCGCCTACGACAAGTTCGTCGAGACCGTCAAAAGCAACGAGATCATCCGCGGCAAGCTATTGTCGGAGGACGGCACGCTCGCGCTGGTCGTGCTGTCGCTCGAGCCCGAGGTGGTCGGCAGCAACAAGCTCAGCAAGGTTGTCGGCGACATCAGGAAGATCATGGCCGACGATCTCAGCGGCAGCGGGCTCAATGCCCAGCTGTCCGGCGTGCCGGTCATGCAACTTGAGATCCGCAATGCGGTCGAGCGCGACGGCCTGACCTACAACATTCTCGGCATCCTCGCCGGCTGCGTCATCGCCATTATCTTCTTCCGCAAGATATCCTTCATGGTGGCGGCGGCGTTCCCGCCGATGATCGCGATCCTGCTCGCGCTCGGCGGCCTCGGCTGGGCCAATTTCAATCTCAACATGTTCCTCAACGTGATGACGCCGCTCATCATGGTGATCAGCTTCTCCGACTCGATGCAGCTGACATTCGCGGCGCGCGACCGGCTGATCGCGGGCCAGGACAAGTTCACCGCGTTCAAGAACGCGGTGCTGGTGGTCGGCCCGGCCTGCGTGCTGACGCACGGCACGGCGGGCATTTCGTTCATCGCGCTGCAGTTCTCGGATTCCGACCTGATCCGCAAGTTCGGCGAGGCCGGGCTTGCGGCGACCATCATCGCGCTGGTCGCGGTGCTGTCGCTAGTGCCGGTGTTCGGCATCCTGCTGGTGCGCAACGAGAAGGTCTTTGCGGTCAAGTTCCAGAGCGCCGATGCCGGCGTGCAGGCGTTGCGCAATTTCTGCTACTGGATCGCGGTGCGCATGGTCGGCCGTCCCGGGCTGTTCAGCCTGCTCGCGTTGTTGGTGGTCGGCGGGTTTGGAATCATCTACGCCAATCTCTTGCGGCGTTACGGGAGCGCCGACCTGGGGCCGGACATGCGGCAGGCTGTGGAGGCGTCGAGCCGGCTCGACGCCAAGCTGACAGGCGCCAATCCGGTCGACGTGCTGATCGAATTCCCCAAGGGCCAATCGCTCTACTCGCCGGAGACGCTCAAGACGATCGCTGACGTTCATGCGATGGTCGAAGACAGCGCAGGTGTCGGCAACGTCTGGTCGCTGGAGACCCTGCGACGCTGGCTCGCCGAGAAGGCCGGCAGCAACGATGTCGCGACGCTGAAGGAATATGTCAGCGTGATCCCCGAGCATCTCGTGCGCCGCTTCATCTCGAAGGATCAGGATGCGGTCGTGGTGTCGGGCCGCGTCCCGGATCTCGACTCGAGCGAGCTGCTTCCGGTGGTGAACAAGCTCGATCACTCGTTGGACAAGGTGCGCGCCGAGCATCCCGGCTACGAGATCGCGGTCACCGGCCTGTCGGTGATTGCCGCGCGCAACAGCGCCAACATGATCGAGAAGCTGAACCGCGGGCTCACCGTCGAGTTCGCGCTGGTCGCGATCTTCATCGGGCTCGCATTCCGCTCGGTCGTGGTGATGTTCTCCTGCATCCTGCCCGGCATCTTCCCGGTGGTGCTGTCAGGCACGGTGCTGTGGCTGCTCGGGGAGGGGCTGCAATTCGCCAGCGTCGTGGCATTGACCGTGTCGTTCGGCCTCGGCCTCAGCGCCACCATCCACTTCCTCAATCGCTTGCGGCTCGAGACCAAACCGGGTGTCACACCGGAGCTTGCGGTGGAGCGCGCCACGGTCCTGGTCGGCCCGGCGCTGATCCTGACCACGGTGGTGCTGGCCTGCGGCCTCGTCGTCACCGTGTTCTCCGACCTGCCTTCGCTGCGGCTGTTCGGCTGGCTCAGCGCGTTCTCGATGGTTGCGGCCCTGGTCGCGGACCTCTTCATCCTGCGGCCGACCTCGATGTTCCTGATCAACCTGTCGCAAAAGCTGCGCGGCAAGGGCGGGCAACCGGCGCCGATCGAGAAGGCCTGATTGACGGGCAACAAAGACCCGCAACAAAAAGCCCGGTTCCGAAGCGCTCGGAACCGGGCTTTTTTGTTTGCCAGGCCAAATCGGCCGGTGGCCTCAGGTCTTCGTCATCGTGATCGTGACGCCGCGGATCTCGCCCTTGGAGTCGATCTGCACCACTTGCTTGGAGCCGTTGGTCTGCAGGTTCAGGTTTGCGGCAAAGCCGGACGCCTCGACAAACACGTCGATCCGACCGCCACCCGCGGTGCCCTGCAAATTGCCGAAGATGTTGCGGCTGGCCTCGCTCCAGTTGCCGGAGATCCGGTCGCCCTGGCTGGTGACGTCGCTGGAGAGGTCGAACTTGTAGCTGTCGCTCGCGCAATGCAGCGACTGCTTCAGGTTCATGCCAGATGGCGCAACCTTGTAATCGGCCTTGCAACGAATCCGTTCGGTCGTGCCGTTGGACAACGCCACCGTGCCCGTTCCGGTCCACGAGCCGGCAAAACCGGCAAACGGACCGCTGGCCTGGGCATGGACTGCGGCGGCAGACAGCATCAGTGCGGCGCCGACGCCCACAGCTCTGAGGGTCTGACCATAAAGGCTGGAACCGAACAGTTTCATTGTGAATTTTCCCATCAAAATCAACGCCTCTTTCGCAAGAAAACGTCTCGCCGCATCGAAGGTTTAGTGTCACCCAACAATGTTAGGTTCAAACGACAGAAGCGGCGCGCGCGCGCCCTGTTGTCAACGAACAGAATCAGAAACCGTTGCCGACTTGATGGCATCTAGCTTTGCACGAGTGCGATCCGCAATACCCGAACGCGACAAAGTGATGGCATGAATCGACGTTGTAAATCAATAGCTTAGGCGGGGGTTTACAGCGCCGCAAATTTAGCCGCATTTAGCAGTGCTTGTCGTCAATCCGTTGCCGCGTTACGTGGCGTCTGCAATCCCCAAAATCCGTCCCGGCCATGCCGAAACGCGTTTCGGGAACAGATTTTCTGCTGTCGGAAATGAAGGAATACGATGCGTAAATTTCTCCTGGCTGTTGCCGTGTTGTCGATCCCGCTCTCGTCCAGCGCCTTCGCCCAGCAGCAAGGGCGCGGTACGCCCGATGAGCAGAAGGCCTGCACGCGTGACGTGCAGCGTCACTGCCGCTCCGTCATCGATCAGGGCGATTTCACCATTCTCGCCTGCCTGCAGCAGAACCGCAGCAAGATCAGCGCCGCCTGCGACCAGGTGCTGAAGACCCACGGCCAATAAGACCGGATTCAGGTCTCAAGGGACCGCTATCGACACCGCGGCTGGCAGCCATGCCGGCCGCGGTCATATATGCTGGCGGTCACAGATAGCATTGGTTTTGGTGGCGTATTCCCCTATATGGGGCTCGCAAATCCCCCGCATGCGCCTGACCGTCCGCGCCTGCGTCGTGCCATGACCAGTGTAGCCCAAATTTCCTATGACCACCGCGAGCGACCTGCGATCCGGAAAGACCCACCGCGACGAGAATTTTCCGGTCGCGTCGTGGATCATTCATCCGCGGCATCGTGGCCTGATCCTGGCCTTCTATAATTTCGTCCGCACCGCCGACGATATCGCCGATCACGCCACGCTGCCGGCCGAGGAGAAGCTGCGCTATCTCGACCTCATGGAGGCCGAGCTGCTCGGCAATGGCGATAGCCAGAAGGAAGCGGTCAGCCTGCGCCGCGCCTTCGCCGAGCGCGGCATGCCGCCGCGGCATGCGCTCGACGTGCTGGTGGCGTTCCGCCTCGACGTCACCAAGCTGCGCTACGAAAACTGGGACGACGTGATCGACTATTGCCGTTATTCGGCGATGCCGGTCGGACGCTTCATGCTCGACGTGCATGGCGAGGATATTTCGACCTGGGCTGCGTCGGACGCGCTCTGCGCCGGATTGCAGATCAACAATCATCTGCAGGACTGCGGCAAGGACTACCGGAATCTGAACCGCGTCTATCTGCCGCGCGATGCGCTGGCCGCCGCGGGTGCGACCGTCGAGATGCTCGGCGAGGCGAAATCGCAGCCGGCTCTGCTCAAATGCCTGCAGGCGCTCGCGGTGCGCACCGAAGCGCTGCTCGACCAGAGCAAGTCGCTCGCCGCCGAAGTGAAGGATTTCCGGCTCGGGCTCGAGATCTCGGTGATCCAGGCGTTCGCCGACAAGATCGTCAACATGCTGAAGGTGCGCGATCCGCTCAGCGAGCGCGTGCATCTGGGCCCGGTCGAATTGCTACTGCGGAGCCTTGGCGGTGTCGCCGGCGAGACTGCGCGGCGCGCGATCGGACGGCGTGCGGTCTCCAAGACGGCGGCAGGGGCATGAGTGCTGAGGCGGCGGCCAACGCAAATTACGGAAGCACCGCGTCGGGCAGCTCGTTCTATGCCGCGATGCGCATCCTGCCGCACGCGCAGCGCGAGGCGATGTTCCAGATCTACAGCTTCTGCCGGCAGGTCGACGACATCGCCGATTCCGATGGTCCGCGGCCGGAGCGCCTGGCCGCCCTGCAGCAGTGGCGCGACGATATCGATGCGCTGTATGCGGGACGTCCGCCGGAGCGGCTGAAGGACTATGTCGCGTCGGTGAAGGCCTTCGGCCTGAAGCGCGAGGATTTCGTCGCGATCGTCGACGGCATGGAGATGGACGTGCCGCAGGACATCCGCGCGCCCGATCTTGCAACGCTCGATCTGTATTGCGATCGCGTCGCGAGCGCGGTCGGCCGGCTGTCGGTGCGCGTGTTCGGCCTGCCCGAGGAGGACGGCATCCAGCTCGCCTACCATCTCGGCCGCGCGCTGCAGCTCACCAACATCCTGCGCGACATCGACGAGGATGCCGGTCTCGGCCGGCTCTATCTGCCGCGCGAATGGCTCTGGCATGCCGGCATCACCAACAACGACCCGGCCCGCGTCACCGCCGACCGCGCGCTGCCGAAAGTCTGCGCGCCGCTTGCCGAGCGCGCCAAGATGCACTTCCAGAAGTCCGACGAGATCATGAAGCGCAATTCGCGCCGCGCCGTGCGCGCGCCGCGGATCATGTCGAAATACTACCGCGCAATCCTCGATCTCCTGATCGCGCGCGGCTTCGCCGCCCCGCGTGCGCCTGTGCGGGTGTCCAAGGCCGCCAAGATCGGCATTCTTCTTCGTTACGCGATCATCTGATGCAAAAGACCGTTCATATCATCGGTGCCGGTATTTCCGGCCTCTCCGCGGCCGTGCGGCTCGCCAATGGCGGCTACAAGATTGCCGTCCACGAGGCGACGCAGCAGGCCGGTGGCCGCTGCCGTTCTTATTTCGACGCCGCCACCAATCTCACCATCGACAACGGCAACCATCTGCTACTGTCGGGTAACCGCCACGCGGTGAGCTACGCGCGTTCGATCGGCACCGAGGCCGGCCTTGTAGGACCTGCGCGCGCGCAGTTTCCGTTTGTCGATCTTGCCTCCGGCCAGCGCTGGCAGCTCGACCTCGGCGATTCCCGCCTGCCGCTGTGGGTGTTCGACGAGGCGCGCCGCGTCCCGGACACCACCCTGCGCGATTATCTCGCATTGGCGCCGCTGGCCTGGGCCGGAACTGAAGCGCTCGTCGGCAACACGATTCCCTGCAAGGGCGCGCTGTATGACCGCCTGGTGCAGCCGCTGCTGCTCGCCGCACTGAACGTCGATCCGCCGGAGGGCTCGGCCGGACTTGCCGGCGCCATCGTGCGCGAGACGCTGCTCGCCGGCGGGCAGGCCTGCCGTCCGCTGATCGCGCGCGACGGCCTGAGCTCGGTGCTGATCGAGCCGGCCGTGAAGCTGCTGCAAGAGCGGGGCCACAGCGTCCAGTTCAGTCACGAATTGCGTACGCTTGGCATGTCCGGTGATCGTATCAGCGAGCTCGACTTCGGCGGTGGCGACAAGATCACGCTGGCGGCCGACGATGCCGTCGTGCTCGCGGTGCCACCGCGTGCCGCCGCAACTCTGCTGCCCGGCCTGAAAACCCCGACCAAATTCCGCGCCATCGTGAATGCGCATTTCCGCGTCGATCCGCCGCGCGACGCCGCGCCCATTCTCGGCGTGGTTGGCGGCCTCGTGGAGTGGCTGTTCGCGTTCCCGCAGCGGCTGTCGGTGACGATCAGCAACGGCGACCGCCTGGTCGACATGCCGCGCGAGGAGCTCGCGCAGGCGATCTGGCGGGACATCTGCAAGGCCTCCGGCGTTTCCGGCGACTTGCCGCCGTGGCAGATCGTGCGCGAGCGCCGCGCCACATTCGAGGCGACGCCGGAGCAGAACGCCCTGCGTCCCGGGCCCGCGACGGCGCAAAAAAACCTGTTCCTTGCCGGCGACTGGACTGCTACCGGGTTGCCGGCAACCATCGAGGGGTCGGTGCGGTCGGGTGATCGCGCCGCAGATCTGGTTCTGGCCAGGCGTTAGATTCGACCTGTTAAGCGGGCGCGGCTTTCGATCAGTCGGTCCGCAATGAAGAGGACATCGAGCGAAATGCTTTCGAGAGATCACGGCGTCGCAGTCGATCCGGTCGCGCTGGAGAAGAGCATCTCCAAGGCAACCGAAGCGCTGCTCGGCTTCCGTCAGTCCGACGGGCACTGGGTGTTCGAGCTCGAGGCCGACAGCACCATTCCGGCCGAGTACATCCTGCTGCGTCACTATCTGGCCGAGCCCGTCGACGCCGCGCTCGAGGCCAAGCTCGGCAACTATCTGCGCCGCGTCCAGGGCGCGCATGGCGGCTGGCCGCTGGTGCATGACGGCCCGTTCGACATGAGCGCCAGCGTGAAGTCGTACTTCGCGCTGAAGATGATCGGCGACTCCGTCGACGCGCCGCACATGGTACGAGCACGCGAGGCGATCCGTTCGCGCGGCGGGGCTTCCGGCAGCAACGTGTTCACGCGCTTCCTGCTCGCGCTCTATGGCGTCGTGACCTGGCGCGCAACGCCGGTGCTGCCGATCGAGATCATGCTGCTGCCGATGTGGTCGCCATTCCACATCAACAAGATCTCCTACTGGGCGCGCACCACCATGGTGCCGCTGATGGTGCTCGCCGCGCTGAAGCCGCGCGCCAAGAATCCGAAGGGCGTCGGCATCGACGAATTGTTCCTGGAGGACCCGAAATCGGTCCGCATGGCGCCGAAGGCGCCGCATCAGAGCGCGAGCTGGTTCTATCTATTCCGCTCGCTCGACGCCGTGCTGCGCGTGATCGAGCCGATGTTTCCGAAGCGCCTGCGCCAGCGCGCGATCGATGCCGCGCTCGCCTTCACCGAGGAGCGGTTGAACGGTGAAGACGGCATGGGCGCGATCTATCCGCCGATGGCCAATATCGTCATGATGTACGAGGCGCTCGGCAAGGACGAGAGTTTCCCGCCGCGCGCCGTCACCCGCCGCGGCATCGACAAGCTGCTGGTGGTCGGCGAGCACGAGGCCTATTGCCAACCCTGCGTCTCGCCGGTGTGGGACACCGCGCTGACCTGCCATGCGCTGCAGGAAGCGGGCGGCGACGATACGCTCGCCAAGGCCAAGCAGGGTCTCGATTGGCTGAAGCCGCGCCAGGTGCTGGAGCTGAAGGGCGACTGGGCGGTCAAGGCGCCGGACGTGCGTCCCGGTGGTTGGGCGTTCCAGTACAACAACGATCACTATCCCGATCTCGACGACACCGCCGTGGTCGTGATGGCGATGGACCGCGTGCGGCGCCACAGCGGAACCAGGGAATATGACGAGGCGATCGCGCGCGGCCGCGAGTGGATCGAGGGGCTGCAGAGCCGCGACGGTGGCTGGGCCGCGTTCGACGTCAACAACCTCGAATATTACCTCAACAACATCCCGTTCTCCGATCACGGCGCATTGCTCGATCCACCGACCGAGGATGTCACCGCGCGCTGCATCTCGATGCTGGGCCAGCTCGGCGAGACCGCCGAGAGCAACAAGGCGATGGCCGACGGTATTGCCTATCTGCGCCGTACCCAGCTCGACGAGGGCTCCTGGTACGGCCGCTGGGGCCTGAATTACGTCTACGGCACTTGGTCGGTGCTCTGTGCGCTAAATGTCGCAGGGGTCGATCGCAACGACCCGATGATTCGGAAAGCGGTCGATTGGCTGGCGTCGGTCCAGAATCAGGACGGCGGCTGGGGCGAAGACGCCGTCAGTTACCGGCTGGATTACAAGGGTTATGAAGTTGCGCCGTCGACCTCCTCGCAAACGGCATGGGCTTTGCTTGGATTGATGGCGGCCGGAGAGGTCGAAAATCCTGCCGTTGCGCGGGGGGTGGAGTACCTAAAGGCAACACAGACGGAAAAAGGGTTGTGGGACGAGCAGCGATACACAGCTACGGGGTTTCCGCGGGTATTTTACTTGCGATATCATGGCTACTCGAAGTTCTTTCCGCTCTGGGCGCTGGCGCGGTATCGGAATTTGAGAAGCACCAATAGCAGGGTGGTAGGGGTCGGGATGTGATTGTTGAGGCGGGGGCCGCCGAGACCGTGGGCAGTAGAATTGATCCTCGGCCGGTATTGATCGTGACTGGATTGGTGCAGGAGGCCCGTATCGCAGCGGGTCCCGGCATGATCGTGATTTGCAGCTCGAGCGATCCGCAGCAACTGCGTGAATTGCTGGCGACGCTGGATCCGACGACCTTCCGTGGCGTGATTTCGTTTGGCGTGGCCGGCGGGCTCGATCCGTCGCTGAAGTCGGGCGACGTCGTGGTCGCGACCGAAGTGATGTCCGGCGATACCCGTTTCCTGGCCGCGTCCGCCTTGAACGAAGAGATGATCGCCAGCGCCGCGCTGAAGCGCCGCAGGATCGTCCGCGGCGGGCTTGCCGGCGTCGAACAGGTGATCGCGGCGAAGGCCTGCAAGGCCGCGCTGCGCTCGATGACGGGCGCAGCCGCAGTCGACATGGAAAGCCATATCGCGGCAGCCTATGCCGCCAAGGCGGGCGTTCCGTTCGCTGCGCTGCGCGTGATCAGCGATCCCGCGCACCGCGCGCTGCCCGAGCTCGCGAAGTCTGCGGTGAAGCCGAACGGCGACATCGATCTACGCAAGGTGCTGCGCGGCATCGTGCGCAATCCGCGGACGCTGCGGGCGCTGGTGTCGACCGGTATAGATTTCAACCGCGCGCTGCGCTCGCTACGCAGCTGCCGCGGCTTCCTGCTCGGCAACGACGTGCTGATGCCGGTGGAAGATGTTTTGATCACGGCCAAGGCGGCCTGATCCAACTGTCCCGGGCCAGGACAGCGTTGCTCGCCGCACCAAGCTCAAAACAATCAAGCTCAAAAATAAAGGCCCGATCGCATCGCGATCGGGCCTTTTGCTTTGGTGCCCGGATGATTTGGCTCGATGCCACGCAGGTCCGGGTTCGCTGCATTCAACGGGCGATTTACCGGACGTGCATTTGCCGGCTTGCGGGCTGGTGACCCTCAAGGCCTGCTCCTGCCTGCGCGGATCACTGCAAGCCTCCGACGATCACTGGTCCCTGCGAGCCCAGCCGCCGCAGCGTCCGCGGCGGTATTCGCCGTCCTGTGACCTCGGACCGCCCCGTGGATGCTTGACAGATACCGCCATTCAACAGAGTGTGAACCATGATCCTGTATTCATGAATAAAGGTTCATAATGGCAATCGCGGCGGTTCGCCTCAATCAGCTCGTCGAGACCAAGGCCCGCATTCTGGATGCCGCCAGGGAGGCGGTGGCGCTGAGTGGGTGGAAGGACGCCCAGATCGCCCTGATCGCCTCACGGGCCGGCGTGGCCACGGGCAGCGTGTATCGCTACTTCGACTCGAAGGCGGACCTGTACGCGCAGGTGCTCGCCCTGGTTTCCGAGCGCGAGGTGGCCGTTGTCGCCGCGATCGTCGAGGCGGAGGGATCCGCGTCCCAGTGTCTGGTGGACGCGATCTACACCTTCGCCGTCAGGGCGATGCGTGGCCGTCGTCTGGCCTATGCGCTGATCGCCGAACCCTGTGAACCCGAGATCGATGCGGCGCGGCTGAAATACCGGGCCGCCCTGGCCGATCAGATCGCAAGGCTGGTTCGGCGCGGCATCGCCGACGGCGAGTTCGTCGAGATCGATGCGAATGTCGCGGCATCCTGCGTGGCCGGCGCGTTCATGGAGGCGCTGGTTGGTCCCCTCGCGCCCGAAGCAGCCCCGGACTCCGACGCGGCAAAGGCGATCGCTCAGGCGATCGCGGGACTTTCCGCGCGCATGCTGTTTCGCCATCCCGCGCCTGAATTGACCCCTGTATCGAGAGTCTCCGCATGAATGCGCGTGTCCAGCCGGCTACCGCCGCGGAACCGAAAGCCAGTGCGTTCGCGACCCATGAAGTCCGCAATCAGGCGCGGCCGGCCACAGGCTTCAACGCGTTCGATGACGACCGCGTGTTGAGCGGCCAGATCGCAAGGATGGTGCCATGGGCGAAAGACAAGCTCTCTGCGCTCGGAGCCCATGCCGGCAGCGAAGCTGTGCAGGAGGCCGCGCGGCTTGCCAATGAGCACGAACCGAAGCTCTTGACCCATGACCGGTATGGCAACCGCAATGATTGGGTCGAGTTTCATCCGGCATGGCATCAATTGATGGCGCTGGCGTTCCAGAGCGAGGTCCATAGCCTCACCTGGTCGACGCGCGAGCCGCATGGCCATTTGGCGCGCGCGGCGCTGAGCTATCTCTGGAGTCAGATCGAGAGATCACGGCGTCGAGCCTCGTCAAGATCGACATCGAGGGGCGGACCTTGCTGCAGCCCGACCACGGCTACAACGTCAACGTGGCCGGCTTCTATCTGCATGCCCCGATCCATCGCGCGCGGCCCGACGTGAAGTGCGTCCTGCATACCCACACCAGGGCAGGGACCGCGGTCAGCACGCTTGCCGAAGGGCTGCTGCCGCTGTCGCAGACGGCGATGCGGTTTCACGGGCGGATCGGCTATCACGACTTCGAGGGGCCGGCGATCGACCGCGACGAATGCGACCGCGTCGTCGCCGATCTTGGCCGCAACAACGTGCTGATCTTGCGCAATCATGGCCTCCTGGTCTGCGGCAACACGATTCCGCAGGCGTTCAATGCGATCTACTGCCTGGAGCAGGCCTGCCGGATCCAGGTCGATGCGCTCGGCTGCGGCCGGCCGCTGCACGCGCCGAGCGAACTGGCGATCGACAACACGGTGACCTGCTTTGCCGGCACCGAGATCACGCTCGACAATGAGTGCGACACCAATCCGGTGCTGAATGAAGCGGTGCAAAATCTGCAAGCCGGCTACGGCTTGCTGGAATGGCCGGCGCTGCGGCGCAGGCTCGACCGCATCGACCGGAGCTACGCACAATGAGCCCGTCGCCGTCGGCGTTGCGGATCGGCTTCATCGGTGCCGGCCGCGTGGCGCAGACGCTCGCACCGGCGTTCGCCCGCGCGGATCTGAACGTCGCGGCCTTCTACAACCGCGGTCTCGATCCCGCGCAGCGTCTCGGATCCCGGGTGCCATCGGCACGGCCGATGACCGACGCGCAACAGGTCGTGGACAGCTGCGACATGGTTTTCCTCACCGTGAGCGACGACGCAATCCTGCCGGTCTGCCGCGATCTGCGCTGGGAGCCGCGTCACCGCGTGGTCCATTGCAGCGGCGCGACCGAACTGGCGGCGCTCGATCATGCGCGCTCCGCGGGCGCCGCCACCGGCGGATTTCATCCAATGCAGATGTTTGCAAATCCCGACGTCGCGCTTGAGGGGCTGCGCGGATGCACCGTCGGCATCGAGGCAGAGGGCGACTTCCGGCACGACCTTGAACGGCTCGCCACCAGCATCGGCTGCGAGCCATTGGCGCTGCCGGCCGGCGTGCGGGCGATCTATCATGCCTCGGCCTACTATGTCGGTCCGTTCCTGATCTCGCTGCTCAAGGAAGGCGTCGAGCTCTGGAAGAGTTTCGGTGCCAGCGAGGCCGACGCGCTGCGCGCCATGATGCCGCTGCTGCGCGGGACGGTCGCGGCCGTTCTCGACGGTGGCCTCGCCAACGGCATGGGTGGCTGCGTGGCACGCGGCGACGTTGGAACGGTCCTCAAGCACCTGCGGGCCCTAGACGAGCGCTTTCCCGCCTCGGGCGCGCTGTACCGCGAACTTGCGCTGCGCAATGTCCCGCTCGGGATCGAGCGTGGCACACTCAGCGCTGCGCGCGCCGCAGAGATCGAGCAGTTGCTGTTGCGAACCCGGCAAGAGCAGGCGGCATCCTGATCCAAGAAAAAGGGCCCCGGTTCGCTGAACCGGGGCCCTTCAATCTTCTGCTCTCCGCTCACATGGAGCATCAGGCGGCGGTGGAAGCCTTCGCTTGCTGCTTGGCAGTGGCGGCGGCCGCCTCGTCGCGGCGGATCTCCGAGAGCTTCTTCTGGACCTGCTCGGCGAAGATGTACTGCGCCGGACGCTGCTTCGACATGTCGATCTCCGGCGCCATCGGACCAGTGGTCTTGATGCCGCGCAGCGCGACCCACATCGCCTTCAGCGGATTGTTGATCGCAGCGGTCGCCGCGGTCGGCTCGTAACCGCAATGGGCCATACAGTCGGCGCACTTCTCATACTTGCCGGTGCCGTAGGTCTCCCAATCGGTGGTGTCCATCAGCTCCTTGAAGGTCTTGGCGTAGCCTTCACCGAGCAGATAGCAGGGCTTCTGCCAGCCGAAGATGTTGCGCGCGGGCATGCCCCAGGGCGTGCACTCGTATTCCTGGTTGCCGGCGAGGAAGTCGAGGAACAGGCCGGAATGCATGAAATTCCACTTCTTGCCCTTGCCAAGCGCAAAGACGTCGCGGAACAGCTTCTTGGTCTTGGTGCGGTTGAGGAAGTGCTCCTGGTCGGGCGCACGCTCATAGGCGTAACCCGGCGACATCGAGACGCCGACGCCGAGCTCGGTGGTGAAGTCGAGGAATTTTGCGATCTCCTCGGCCGGATGGCCGTCGAAGATCGTGGCGTTGACGTTGACCGTGAAGCCGCGCGCCTTGGCCGCCTTGATCGCGGAGACGGCGCGATCGAACACGCCCTTCTGCGACACCGCCTTGTCGTGATGGTCCTTCAGGCCGTCGAGATGCACCGAGAAGAACAAATAGGGCGACGGCTCGAACAGATCGAGCTTCTTCTCCAGCAGCAGCGCATTGGTGCACAGCGAGACGAACTTCTTGCGCGCCACGAGGCCGCGCACGATCTCGCCGATCTCCTTGTGGATCAGCGGCTCGCCGCCCGGGATCGCCACCATCGGCGCGCCGCATTCATCGGCCGCGTCCCAGCATTCCTGCGCAGTCATGCGGCGATTGAGGATCGCATCGGGATAGTCGATCTTGCCGCAGCCGACGCAGGCGAGGTTGCAACGGAACAGGGGTTCCAGCATCAGCACGAGCGGATAGCGTTTGCGGCCAAGCAGCTTCTGCTTGATCAGATAACCGCCGATACGCATTTCCTTGAAGAACGGTATAGCCATTAGACGATTTTCTTTCTGCACTTATTCAAAGGGAAGTGGGTTCAGATCAGCCCGCAGTCAGTTCGGCCGGCAGCCGGAATTCGATATTCTCTTCTCGGCCCGGAACGACCGAGACCGACACCGGTCCGATGCGCCGCAGGGCCTCGATGACATCGTCGACCAAAACTTCAGGTGCCGATGCACCCGCCGTAATGCCGACGGCCTTCGCATCCTTCAGCCAATCCGGGTTGAGCTCGCTCCCATCGGCAATGAGATAACTCGCGACACCAACCTCGGTGCCGATCTCACGAAGCCTGTTCGAGTTGGAACTATTGGCGGCCCCCACCACCAAAATGACGTCCACCAGCTTACTCAGGTCCCTTACCGCAGATTGGCGGTTCTGTGTCGCATAGCAGATATCCCTGATGTCCGGGCCTTGAATATCTGTAAATTTTGCCTGAAGGGCCGCGATAATGTCCCTGGTGTCGTCCACGGACAGCGTGGTCTGGGTGATATAGGCGACCGGAGCGTCGGCCGGCAGCCGCAATTCCGCCACATCCTGAACGCTCTGGACCAGCAGGACCGGCCCCGGAACCTGGCCCATGGTCCCCTCGACCTCGGGATGGCCGGCATGCCCGATCAGGATCAGGGCGCGGCCCCTCGATATGTACCGCTTGCCCTGGTTGTGGACCTTGGTGACGAGCGGGCAGGTGGCATTGAGCACGGGCAGGTCGCGGGCCTCCGCCTCCTCCTCGACGCTCCTGGCGACGCCATGGGCACTGAAGACGGTCACCGCCTTGGCCGGCACTTCCGACAGGTCCTCGACGAAGATCGCGCCCTTCTTCTTCAGGCTTTCGACCACGTATTTGTTGTGAACGATCTCGTGGCGGACATAGACCGGCGGGCCATACTTCTGCAGCGCGCGTTCGACGATTTCGATCGCGCGCACAACGCCCGCGCAAAAGCCGCGCGGCTGAGCAAGAAACACTTCCATAGGTGGTCCGTTACGCAAATTGCACCAATCTCATTCCATGCCCTGCGACCTTTTCGGCAACGCACTCCGCTCGGTCGGACGCCGCAACTTCAGTTGCAATGTCCGCACCATCTCAGGTCCTGCACGTGATCCGCGCCCTCAAGGGCATGGAAATACAGGGATTTGTGGCAAAAAGGTAGCGCTTCGAGCGGGTGAGCGGTCAGCGAGGTGGGAGGTTTGAGGTAATATGGTGTGGGTTTGGGGTCCTGCGACCGTCGGTCTCCCTCACTTGTTCGTCACTTTATCGCCCACTCCTGCGGTCTATACCGGCGACTCGTGGCCGTTCCTGTGTTTTGGAACCTCCTCGCCATCCCGTCGAGGAAGGTAACCAAAACAACATTAGATCGGTCCCGGGAACTCCGCTACAGAGCGGGCGTTTTCGGCCATGCTTCCCCGAGATTAGAAAGAAACGAAGTGCTGACAAATATTGTCGTCTCCGTTGTTAGGACCTGTACGCGTTTTGCCCTTCCGGTTGTCATTCTCTCGGTGCTGCTGTCGATCGGCGCCGGCTTCTACACGGCCCGCAACTTCTCGATCAACACCGACATCAACAAGCTGATCTCGCCGGATCTGGATTGGCGCAAGCGCGACAACCAGTTCGAGCAAGCCTTTGATCGCGAGCGGCTGATCCTGGCTGTCGTCGAGGCGGCGACGCCCGAGCTGACCAGCTCCGCCGCGAAGGCACTCACCGCGAAGCTGCAAGCCGACAAGAAGAACTTCGAGGCGATCACCGCGCTCGGCTCCGGCGAATTCTTCGAGAAGAACGGCTTGCTGTTCCTGCCAACCGAAGAGGTCGGCAAGGTCACGGGCCAGCTCGAATCGGCCGCGCCGCTGATCGAGATCATGGCCGGCGACCCTTCAATTCGCGGACTGACCGGCGCGCTCGAGACCGGCCTTGCCGGCGTCAAGCGCGGACAGGTCAAGCTCGACAATGCCGCGCCGCCCTTCAACCTGATCTCCGAGACCGTCGAGACCGTCCTCGCCAAGGGCAATGCGACCTTCTCCTGGCGTGAGCTCACCAGCGACAAGCCGCTGACCGATTCGGACAAGCGCGCCTTCATCGAGATCAAGCCGATCATCGACTATTCGGCGCTGGAGCCGGGCAAGGGCGCAACCGATGCGATCCGCAAGGCCGCGGCCGATCTGAAATTCCCGACCGAATATCACGCGCGCGTTCGCCTGACCGGACCCGTGCCGATCGCCAACGAGGAATACGCCACCGTGCAGGACGGTGCGATCACCAACGGCATCGGCACCGTGGTGATCGTGCTGATCATCCTCTGGCTGGCGCTGCATTCCGGCAAGATCATCTTCGCGGTGTTCGTGAACCTGTTCATCGGCCTTGCCATCACCACGGCGGTCGGCCTGATGATGGTCGGGTCGCTGAACCTGCTTTCGATCGCCTTCGCGGTGCTGTTCGTTGGTCTCGGCGTCGACTTCGGCATCCAATTCAGCGTCCGCTACCGCTCCGAGCGTTACAAGAACGACAATCTGACGCTGGCGCTGGAAAACGCAGCGCGCCGCTCGGCGGTGCCGCTGTCGCTCGCGGCGATGGCGACCGCGGCCGGCTTCCTGTGCTTCCTGCCGACCGACTACAAGGGCATCTCCGAACTCGGCAAGATCGCCGGCGCCGGCATGCTGGTGGCCTTCATCACCAGCATCACCGTGCTGCCGGCGCTGCTCGACCTGCTCAATCCGCCCGGCGAGAAGGAGCCGGTCGGCTACGCCTTCCTGGCGCCGCTCGATCACTTCCTCGAAAAGCATCGCGTCCCGATCATCGTCGGCACGATCCTGGTCACGGTCGCGGGCCTGCCGCTGCTGCATTACATGAAGTTCGACTTCAACCCGATCAATCTGCGTAACAAGCAGGCGGAATCGATCGCGACCTTCCTCGACCTGAGGAAGGATCCGAACACCGGCGCCAACGCCATCAATGTGATGACGCGCTCGGAAGCCGACGCCAAGAAGATCGAGGCCAAGCTCGAGAAGCTGCCGGAAGTGTCGCGCGTGATGTCGCTCGACAGCTTCGTGCCGGACGATCAGCCGGCCAAGCTGAAGCTGATCGCGCAGGCGGCGAAGACGCTCGGCCCCGCGCTCAACCCTGACTCGGTCGATCCGGCGCCGTCGGATCAGGAGAATGTCGAGTCGCTGAAGAGTTCGGTCGACAGCCTGCGCAGGACCGCGGGCGACGGCAAGGGGCCGGGTGCGGTTGCCGCGCGCCGGCTCGCCGACGCCCTGCAGAAGCTGGCAGATTCGAGCCAGGCCATCCGCGACAAGGCGCAGGACGTCTTCGTCGCGCCGATGAAGATCGTGTTCGATCAGCTCCGCAACACGCTACAGGCCCAGACCGTCACGCTGCAGAACCTGCCGCCGGAACTGGTCGCGAGCTGGAAGACCAAGGACGGCCTGATGCGTGTCGAGGTCGAGCCGAAGGGCGATCCCAACGACAACGACAATCTGCGCCGCTTTGCCGACGCCGTGCTCGCGGCCGAGCCGACCGCGATCGGTGGACCGGTCTCGATCCTGAAGTCGGGCGATGTCATCGTCAATGCGTTCATCCACGCCGGCATCCTGGCGCTGGTCACGATCGGCCTGTTGCTGTGGCTGACGCTGCGCCGCATCGTCGACGTGCTGATGACGCTGGTGCCGCTCCTGGTCGCCGGCATCGTCACGCTGGAGATCTGCGTGCTGATCGGACTGCCGCTCAATTTCGCCAACATCGTCGCGCTGCCGCTGCTGCTCGGCGTCGGCGTCGCGTTCAAGATCTACTATGTCACGGCATGGCGGCAGGGCAGGACAAACCTGCTGCAGTCGAGCCTGACGCGTGCGATCTTTTTCAGCGCGCTGACCACGGCGACCGCGTTCGGCAGCCTGTGGCTGTCCAGTCATCCCGGCACCGCGAGCATGGGCAAGCTGCTTGCGCTCTCGCTCGTCACTACGCTTGCGGCAGTGTTGCTGTTCCAGCCGGCGCTGATGGGCAAGCCGCGCGAGGCCCTCAAGGAAGAGGATATCGCCAACGACGTCACCTGACGCGCAGGCGATCTCCTGTCGGGTCCAGCTTGGCGGCAGGCGCCGCCGAGCCGTGATTTCAGGGATGCGCCAACGAGGCAGCTAGCGGGCTCGCGCGCGGCGTTGCCAGCTGCCCTCCGTCAATGCGTCGGTCGCACGATGTCCGGCAGCAGGCAGATATCGCCCACGACATCAGCAGACGCATTGGCGGCGCCTGGGGCATTGGCTGCCTGCTTTTGACCCGGCTTGGTGGCAGGCGGCACGGCGCCGGTGGTCTTCTGCGGCGCTGCCGATTTGGGCAGGGCGCCCTTCGCTGCCGGGCTGCCCGCGGCAGGCGGGCTGCCGGCGACGCTGACCGGGATCGGCGGACCAACGCGGGTCCAGGTCTCGCCGCCGCACAGGAAGCCCAGCACGCAGCCCTGGATCTCGAGCTGATCGGTGCCGACAGGCTTGATGGTCGAGCTGTAGAGCTGGCCGTCCTTCGCGTTGTAGACTTGGCCTTCCCACGCATCGGCGCCGGCCTTCTTCTTCATGTCGATCAGGATCGGCATGCCAAGCGTCGGCCTGCTTTGCTTCGTCGGATCAGGATTGTTCTTATCCTTGCCGCCGGGGGTTTTTTCCCAGGACACCGCACCCCACATGTTGCCATTACACTGGGCGACGCGGATGGTGGCGACACCGTCTGCGACCTTCCAGTCGCCGGTCGGGTCCGCTGCAAGTGCCGGTGATAATACGGTGGCCAAAAATAAACCTGAAAAGGCTATTGTACGCGCGAAAGTTCTTGGGCAGTGCAACATGGTCCAAACCTGTGCTTAACTAGACGATCCGAGCGGGGGTCAAAACGCCGCTAGCGAGCGTTTTAAGTTGACGAGATGGCCATCAACCGACGTATGTAACGAATGGTAAGTTCCAATTTAGACGTTTCCGAGATTTTTGTGGAGCGCGAGGGGCAGCGCGGTGCCATGCACACGCGTCACCTCAACGAGCAGCTCGTTCGCGTCCTCAAGACCATCGGCTATGACGTCGGCTTCCAGAAGGGGCAAGGCCAATACCTTTTCGATCGTCAGGGGGCTCGTTACCTCGATCTATTGAGCGGATTTGGCGTTTTTGCGATTGGTCGCAATCATCCGGACCTGCGCAAGGCGCTGAAGAGCGTGCTCGACGCCGATCTGCCGAATCTGGTGCAGCTCGACGTCTCGACGCTCGCCGGCGTGCTTGCGGAACGGCTCCTGGAATATGTCCCATATCTGGACAAGGTGTTTTTCGCCAATTCCGGCGCCGAAACCGTCGAAGCGGCGATCAAGTTCGCGCGCGGCGCCACCGGCCGTCCCGGTATCGTCTATTGCGGGCATTCGTTCCACGGCCTGTCCTACGGCGCGCTGTCGCTGACCGATGATACGAATTTCCGCAGCGGCTTCGAGCCACTGCTGCCCGGCTGCACCGCGATCCCCTACAACGATCTCGAGGCGCTCGAAAAAGCGCTGTCGTCGCGCCAGGTCGGCGCATTCATCGTCGAGCCGATCCAGGGCAAGGGCGTCAACATGCCCACCGACGAGTTCCTGCCCGGCGCTCTGGCGCTGTGCCGTAAATACGGCACGCTGTTCATCGCCGACGAGATCCAGACCGGCATCGGCCGCACCGGCAAGTTCCTCGCGATCGAGCATTGGGGCATCGAGCCCGACATGGTGCTGCTGGCGAAGGCGCTGTCCGGCGGCCACGTACCGATCGGCGCGCTGCTGACGCGCAAGAACATCTTCGACAAGATCTTCAACCAGATGGATCGCGCGGTCGTGCACGGTTCGACCTTCGCCAAGAACGATCTGGCGATGGCTGCCGGTATTGCCACGCTCGATGTCATCAAGGCCGAGAAGCTCGTCGAGAACGCCGCCAAACGCGGCGCCGAGCTCCGCCTTGCGCTGACGCGCATGGTGCCCGGCTATGAGCTGATGAAGGAAGTCCGCGGCAAGGGCCTGATGATCGGCGTCGAGTTCGGTCCGCCGAAATCGCTGCGGCTCAAGGCGTCGTGGAATCTGCTGGAGACCGCCAACAAGGGCCTGTTCTGCCAGCTGATTACGGTGCCGCTGTTCAAGGATCACAAGATCCTGACTCAGGTCGCCGGCCACGGCCTCCACACCATCAAGCTGCTGCCGCCGCTCGTGATCACCGAAGAGGACTGCAACTGGATCGAGAAGTCGTTCGACGACGTGATCGCCGGCAGCCACAAGGTGCCCGGCGCGATCTGGTCGCTCGGCAAGACGCTGGTCGACAACGCGGTGCGCAAGTCGGCGTAAGCTCGAACCTGTAGCCCGGATGAAGCGAAGCGAAATCCGGGGGGCGTTCCTTGCGAGACTGTTCCCGGATTTCGCTTCGCTTCATCCGGGCTACATGACTGTCTCGTCCGTCATTGCGAGCGAAGCGAAGCAATCCATCGCGCGGCAAGTGGAGTTATGGATTGCTTCGTCCCTTCGCTCCTCGCAATGACGAAGCGTTAGCCGCTTTGCTCAACCTTCCTTGTTCGCGTGCATCGCGCTCTCGAACTTGTCGCCGAACTCGGTCAGCTCGTCGGCGCCGAGATCGCTGACCGCCCAGTAATTCAGGCCGCGGTCGCTCCAGCGCCGGATGTTGAAGCCCTGCAAGGTCGAGATCTTCGCGGACTTCCGCTCGGTGCTCGCCGTCTGCGCCACGAACAGGTTGATGACGTGCTGGCGCCGCTTGTAGACCACCGCACCGATCTCGCGGGCGTTGACGTAGTCGAGCCGGCCGCCGATCAGGGTAAAGCCCTGCGCGGTGAGATCGATCACCGGCGGCGAGACGTCGAGCTTGCCGTTGAACCAGGGCTTGACCGTATGCTGATCGGTCGAGACCACGTCGATCAGGTGGCCGGCCTGCAGCGAGCGCAGATGTGCCGACACCACCTCGTTTTCGATGCGCTGCTCGTCGTCATTGCGCAGCACGATCGCGACGAGGCCGGTCGCGGCCATCGCCGACACGGCTGAGCCCATCGCGAAGCCGCGCAGCACCGAGCGCCGGGTCGGCGCCGCCTGCGGCTGCGGCAACGACTTCTCGATCTTGCGGCGCAGCTCGAGCGGTGCCTTGTAGCGCACGTCGCTCTCGGCGATCGCCTGGCGGATCTCCTGATACTCCTTCATCAGGGCGGCGCAATGCGCGCAACCCTCGATATGGGCTTCCACTTCGCGTGCATGGCCGGCGTCGAGTTCGCCGTCGATCAGCGCGTGGACCAGCACTTCGGCTTCCTCGCAGTTCATTTCACTTGCTCCTGTTCCGCGAGCCAGGCCGATCGCAGCATGGCGCGGGCGCGTGCGAGGCGGGACATTACGGTGCCGACAGGCACGGCGGCGACATCGGCGATCTCGCGGTAAGAAAGATTCTGAATTTCCCTGAGCACGAAGGTCTCGCGGAACGGTTCGGCGAGCGCCGCGACCAGCTTGCGCACGGTGTCGCCGTCGAACCGGCGCAGCAGCTGCTTTTCCGGTGTCTCCGGCGCCTCGTTCCACAGCGGGGTCTGATCGCCGCCCTCGGGCAGCTCCTCGACCGCGGTGGGGGCGGTCTTGCGGCGGGCATATTCGGCGCGGCAGACATTGCGCAGGATCGCAAACAGCCACGGCTTCATCGCAGGTCCACGGTAGCTGTCGAAATGCTTGTAGGCGCGCAGATAGCATTCCTGCACCGCATCTTCGGCGTCGGCGGCATCGCGCAACAAATAGCGTGCCAGGGTGTAGGCGTCGTCAAGGTACGGCAGCGCGGCTTCGCGGAAGCGCCGTGCCTTTTCGGGATCGTCTTGCGACGCGTTGACAACCATCGTGTCCTGCCCGGCATGTCGAGAGACGGCTTGTGCCCGGCCGGGGGCGGAGGGCCACCGGCCGGGCATCGCTGTGATCGTATGGGTGGTCACGTTACCCAACCTTGATACTGCCTGTCATGTGCGGATGCAGCGAGCAGAAATACTTGTACTCGCCGGGCTCCGTGAAGGTGAACGAGAAGGTGCCGTCGGTATCCATGGTCTTGGAGCGGAATTTTCCCGCACACACCACGGTGTGCGGGATGTCGTCGCGGTTGGTCCAGGTCACGGTGGTGCCGACCTTCACGTCGAGCGGGTTCGGCGCGAACGAGAAGTTGTCGATGTGGACCGCGACGTCTTCGGCGCGCGCCGCCGTGACAGGCAGCAGCATGGCGGCGACCACGGCGATACCGAAGTCGCGTCGATTGATCGAACTCATCGGTCTCGTCCCTTAGCCCTGCAACGGCGTGTCGATGATCGCCAGCGGCTGGCTGTTCTGCTTGAAGTTGATGCTGGCGACGCCGAGCATGCTGCGCAGCTTGGCATCCTCGACCTTCATCGGGCCAGGCGAGGGGGCGGCACCTGGCGCCGGCTGCGGGAAGGCCGTCGAACGCGCGGTGTGGAAGGTGACGTTGCCCTCGACCTTCTGCATCACCTGGTGGATGTGGCCGTTGAGCACGGTCACCGAGCCGAAGCCCTTGACGTATTCCAGCGCGCGGGCGCCGTCCTCGGTGCCCCAGCCCCATTGCGGATAGACCGTCCACAGCGGGATGTGGGCGAACAGCACGATCGGGGTCGACTTCGAGCGGCCCTTGAGGTCGTTCTCGAGCCATTCGAGCTGCTCGTTGCCGAGATTGCCGAGGCCGCCGCCCTTGAGGTCGACGACGTTGACGAGACCGACGAAGTGCACGCCGCCGGCGTCGAAGGAATAGTAGCCCGGACCCTTGGTGCCCTTGCCGTAACGCTCCTTGTAGAGCTTGACCTCCTCGTCGATGAAGTCGTGCTCGCCCGGCACGTAATGCACGTCGAGCTTGGCCTGCGAGATGATGCGATCGGCGTCATCGAATTCGGACGCCTTCGACAGATGCGTGATGTCGCCGGTGTGGATCATGAACGACGGCTTGACCTGCATCGCCCGGACCTTGTTGATGGCCTCTTCAAGCGTGCCGATGGCGTTCGGGTTGGCCGGCTTGTCGAAGCCGACATGGCTGTCGCTGATCTGCATGAAGGTCATGCCGGTGGTGGCTTCGGCTGCGGCCGCCGAGCCGACGATGCCGAGCGAATGCGGCACGCCGCCGGTGACCGTCCAGAGCACGCCGGTGCCGGCCCAGGTCATGCATTCCAGCACCTTGCGTCGGCTGACGCCTTTCTCTTCATCGTGGTGATCGTGATCGTGTCCGCTCATGACAAGTCTCCCATGGGCCCAGGGATTGGGTTTCCGGGGAGGTGATCGGCGGGCCTAAGGGTTTATTCCCGGGGCTTTGGAGGGGGTTGAGGGCCGGGATGACGACTTCGTGAGAGCCGGAAAGCCGGCCGTCTCATGAGCGGCCACACGGCCGGCGCGACAGGTGGCCGCAAGGGCAAGATGCGCCATTGAAGGCTTGGGGGCGGCAACGCTATCGACTCCGGCAAACCACTGATCGGTCGGAGGAAACCATGGCTGACGTCACCGGCGGCTGTCACTGCGGCGAGATTCGCTACCAGGTGACCGGGGAACCGGTCGTCCATGCGCTGTGTCACTGCACCGATTGCCGGCGCCATGCCGGCGCGCCGATGGTCGGCTGGGTGATGGTCGCAGAAGACATGGTCAAGGCGACCAAGGGGCAGCCCAGCACCTACCGGTCCTCGGAGCATGGCCGGCGGCATTTCTGCGCGAACTGCGGCACCGGGCTTTTCTACACCAATGGCAACATGTTGCCCGGGTTCATCGACATCCAGAGCGGCACCTATGACGATCCCGATGCGGTGCCGGCCACCATGCATATCCAAGTCGCGGAGCGGCTGCGCTGGATGGAAGCGGCGCATGAGCTGCCGACCATCGAACGCTTTCCGCCGCCGGAATGACAGGCGGCCGACGAGCGCAGCGGCGCTGATGCGCGCCGCAACATGGCCATGCCCTGCAACATAGATGAACGGCCGCAACAAAGCTGTCTTGCAGCCGTCAGCATAATGTCAGCGCTCCTGCATAAGAATGGCAGACTTTATTCGCCACACCGGGAGATCTTCATGAGCGACCACGCAGGCGTTGAGCATCATCACAAGGCGGCTGAGCACCACGAGCACGCGGCGCGTCATCACCGCGAAGCCGCCAAGCACCACGAAGCCGGTGATCACCACAAGGCGGCGCATCACGCGCACAGCGCCCATGGTCACGCCAGCCATGCCCAGCATCACCAAACCGAGGCCAGCCGGCATCACGCCGAGCACCACGGCAACAACTAATAATAGTTTCAGTACTGCGTGAGTGGCTTCCGCCGTCCCCGCTAGGGGACGGCGTTTTCTTTTGGCTGGCGCTGCGCGCTGACGCTCTCATTCGTCGAGCGTCCGATCATTCACGGACAAACCAGCACGGGGGTTTTCGCTTGCGCCAGCACCTTGTTTGTCACACTGCCGATCAGAAGCATGGAGAGTCCGCTGCGTCCATGCGACGACATGACGATGAGATCGCAACCCTTGTCCGCGGCCGCTGTGATGATCGCTTGATGGGGTTGCCCGTTCTCCGCCAGCACCGTCTCGCAGGTAACGCCGGCTTCCCTGGCCGCATTCGCCGCGTCGTTCAAGGTGTTGGTGGCCTGCTCTTTCCGCATCTCAGCATAGTTGGCGACCGTGTCGCGGAAATGCCCCGTCAGTTCTGAAAAAGGCTCCACGACGAAAATCACGGATACCTTCGCTCCGAGGAATTTCGCGAGCGCCATCCCTTGGGCGATACCATGCTTCGCTAGTTCCGACCCATCCGTCGGAATGAGAATATGCCGGTACATGCTTCAACTCCCGTGGTGCTTCAGGAATTCGCAAGCGAAGAGCGACACAGGACGGAAGGCGACACTTGAAGGTCGTCTGAACGAGGCAGCAAGACGTCACGTCGTGACCCGAATGCGCGAGAAGTCTCGGCAAGGCAAACCCCGCGCTGCGGAATGTCGTCCGGATAGCGCAGCGCCATCCGGGGCCTACTCGTCCTCGTCCTCCGGACCGCCGTGCTGCTCGATCGCATTTCGCATGCCGCGCATGACGGCGAACGACACGAAGGCCATCCTTCGCTTCTGGTCATCGCTCAATGTCTTGTACAGCGGCTCCCAGGCATCTGAGAGTTTCTTGAGGTCGGTCCCACGCTGAATCAGCCGGTCCGCTCTGCGTTGCATCATCTCGACCGGATTGCCGTCATGAAGGCCGTCCATCGCGCCGTTCTCGTGCAATTCGGCAATCCGCTCCAGCCGGGCCTGCCGATTTTTCGCCCGCGTACGGATCGCATCCTCAATGGCCGGCCAGTATTTCTCCTGATCGGGGGTGAGTTGCAGGGCGGCTTTGACGATGCCGACGCGCATGTCGGTCAGGCTCTTCAGGTCGGCGGCGCTGGGTGACGCCACGCCGACAGTCGGGGATGTCTCTGCTGCGAAGGCGAGAGACGAGGTCGTCACCAAAAATGCAATCGCTACGGCGGCTGCGTTCCTCGTCATTGCGAACTCCTGAGCTGCTATCGTGGATGTCCGCGAGAAGAAATCCACAAGCTGGTCAGCCGCAGGTTGATCTAGGTCAAAGGGAAATATGGACGCGCTTCTGACCGTTCGGGAAATACCGTGGGACTTCGCGTAGGCCGGCCTGGCTCAAGCCGTGGCCGGCGACACGATCGTGACGGATTGAGCTAGATCAAGATCGAGCGGCCCGTGGTGATCAAAAAGGTGCTGTCCAACTCGTTTCGACCGGGCGGTACCATGCACCTTCTGCTCAAGGAAATACGACATAATCCGCTGCTTTGGATGTTGATCTTCGTACCGATCGTGCTCGTGGTCGAGACGGCAGCTCCGTCCGCCCACACAACCCTGTTCGTGCTCGCGGTCCTCGCCATCGTGCCATTGGCTGCCCTTCTCAGCCACGCGACGGAGAGCGTCGCGGAGAAGACGGGCGATGCGATCGGAGGCCTGCTCAACGCGACCTTGGGCAATCTGACCGAGCTGATCATCGCGATCGCAGCGCTCCATGCGGGAGAATACATGCTGGTCAAGGCATCGATCGCTGGTGCCATCGTCACCAACTCGCTCTTCATGCTTGGCGCATCATTCCTGCTCGGTGGGCTCCGCCATCATGTTCAGGAGTATAATCGGGCCGGTGGGAGGATGTACGCAGCGTTGCTTCTGATGGCGACGATTGCGCTGCTTGCCCCCTCTGCCGTCGCCGATCTTGATCCGGCACGCGGCCAAGCCATGGCGCTGACACTCAGCACGGGCCTCGCCGTGCTGCTGATCTTCGCCTACGGGCTGGGCTTGCTGTTCTCGCTCAAGACACACAAGGAGCTGTTCGCAAGCGAGGAGCATGGCGAGACCGGCGGCGCCGGCTGGCCGATCGGACTTGCGTTGGGTACTCTTCTCGCCGTCACGGTGCTGGTTGCCCTGGTCAGCGAGATATTCGTGAGTTCGGTGCAGAAAGCAGGCGAGACGCTGGGATTGAGCCCGGCGTTCGTCGGTTTCATCATCGTCGCGCTGGTCGGCGCCGCGGCGGAAATGGCGGTGGCGTTCTCCGCTGCGCGCAAGAACCGGCTCGACATGAGCGTCAGCATCGCGCTCGGAAGCGCTTCGCAAATCGCCCTGTTCGTCGCGCCTGCGCTGGTTCTTCTAAGTTATGTCATCGGTCCGAAGCCGATGGACTTGCAGTTCTGGCCGGGCGCCGTGACGATGGTCATGATCGCTTCCGTGACGTCCTGCTTCATCACCAACAGCGGACGGTCGGCATGGTTCATTGGCGCCTTGCTCGTGCTGATCTATGCGATTTTTGCCATGACGCTGTACATGGTGCCGCCGGGATCGCACGCTCCGGTTTGACCATCCGTCCAACGACTGCCCAGCCGGATCAGTATTGATACTGCTGTTGCGGGCAGATCATTTGGCCGTATCGATCATAATAGCAGCCCTGGTTGCCGTAGTAGCCATAGCTGCCATAGTACGCGCCAGCCGCGGCCGCGGCGCCGGCCGCCGCAGCGCCATAGCCCCAGCCGGGTCGATAGTAGCCTCCGCCATAACCGGGATAGCCGGCGACCGGGCGGCCAGGGCGTCCTGCAATCGGTCGGCCAGGACGGCCGGCGATCGGGTGTGAGGGGCGCGGGCGGCCGGCAGCGCGATATCCTCCGCCGCCATGGATCCTTCCGGCACCAGCATGCATCCTCCCGGCGCCGCCATGAAAGCCGCCTCCGCCGCCGCGGAAGCCGCCGCCTCCTCCACGGCGGGCATAGGCGTCATCAGGAACGAGGCAGACAGCAACGAGAAGCAGAACTGCCAGAGTGGCGAGGATGCAACGAAGCATGGCATGTCCTCCCTAGCGGACGAGGTTGCGAACCTGAAACTGCATCGCACCACGAGCGCCGGGTTGATGTAGATCAACGGATCGCAATCGCGTTCGAGATGCCGGGTTCCGCGGGCACTTTCGCGCAACCGCGACAGGTGCCTGCTTTCAAATCTCCTCAGGCACAATCTGCACTTTGCTGTCGAGGCGGCTCTGCTTAGAATGCAGGACTTCGGAGGTTACGTGACTTGTCGTGTCACCTCTCAGTCAGGCGACAGCCCCATCCATTGCCGAGTTCACCAACGTTTTTTCGCTTGCGGCCGTGCGCAGCCGGAAATGTTGAACCAACCTTGATCCGAGGTGTTCTGTAGCGCCGGAACTCCGCGATTTGCAGCGGCGATGATGAGGACGGGTTCGGAGACATCAGCCTCGCAGGCGGCATTCTGTTGGGCTTCTCTCCAATCTCGATCGCTTTGGCCGTGTTCTTGCACAGTTGGCATCGCCTCAGGGAGAGAACGAACGTGCGGAAAGCGGATGTAACGTGCGTGTGCTGTGGCGCAGGTTTCCGGCGGTTGGAGCTATGGTCCGAACCCGGCGCCAAGGGTGAGTATCACTGTCCCGTTTGCGACCATTTGCTTGAAGCATTTGATGGCACCAACCTGATCGCCTATCGGCTGACGATCCAGCCGGTGCGCGCACCGGTCTATTCGGTGAAGCAACTCGACGATCGACGATGATGTGACGTTCGGCTGCCGTCGGCGCGCAACGGGTCAGTATCGCCCAGGCCCAGACCAATCCTGGCCTGGACCGATCTCGCTTCGGCTTTCGAGGCCGGTGCGGACGCAGCGCGCCTATGAGAAGGCGTCGTAGCCCGCGCGCCCGGCAAACGTCCTGAGCGCGGCCACCATCAGCTCCGGCGTCTCCTGCGCGACGCAATGGCCAACGTTCTCGAAAGTCCAGCGGCTGGCGTGCGGGATCAAGGCGGCGGCGCGGTCGGCCATCTCCTTGTAGATGGGCCATGATTGTTCGGCCGTGGCGATGCAGACCGGGCAGGCGATCTCGGAGAACCACGGGAATGGATTGCCGCGGGCATC
Organism: uncultured Bradyrhizobium sp.; assembly: GCF_947648125.1. Lineage (GTDB taxonomy): Bacteria > Pseudomonadota > Alphaproteobacteria > Rhizobiales > Xanthobacteraceae > Bradyrhizobium. Next base: position 229,989 of record NZ_CANSMR010000009.1, read on the forward strand.
GCCGGTGTAGATCTGCTCCATCGCCTGGAAGATCGGCCCAAGCAGCGCCGACTCGATTTCCGGCGTACAGCGCAGCTGCATGCGGCCGTCGTCGAGCCGCGCAAAGCCGTGATGGACGTAGGCCCACAGCGACGGCTCGGTCCACGGTGCGAACGCCGGCGCCTCGCGCAATCGCCGGAACAGATCGTCGGCATTGTCGAATTCGGCGCGGCGGCGCAGTACGCCTTGCACCGATGCGTTCGCGATCTCGCTCAGGCCGCCGGTCCGCGGCGTGCGCGGATCCATTGCGGTCGGCTCCGTTACGAACAGCCGCGCGAAGTGGTCCGGCATCAGCTTCGCGGCGAGCATCAGGTCGGTCGCGCCGGCGCTGTGACCGATGCCGTAGATATCACGAAGATCGAGGCGTTCGACCACCATGCGGATATCGTCGGCGAAATCCTGGAATTGATAGCGGTCGGCCGGCGGCTTGTGGCTCAGCCCGTGGCCGCGGCGGTCGAGTGCATAGACGGTGTAGTCGGCGGCCAGCGCTTCGGCGACCTCGGTCCACACTTCGGCGACAAAGCCGGTGCCGTGCAGCAGAAGCGCCGGCGGTTTGCCGGAGCCCGGCTCGCCCCATCGTGCCAGCGCGATCTGCGCGCCGGCATCGCCAACGAGAATGCGCGTCGGGGCGTTCATCGTCGTTCTATCGTGCATCCTGCAGGATCATCGCCGCGGCCTTCTCGGCGATCATCGCGGTCGGCGTGTTGGTGTTGCCGGAGGTGATGGTCGGCATCACGGAAGCATCCGCGATGCGCAGGCCGTTGAGGCCGTAGAAGCGCAGCCGCTCGTCGACCACGGCCATCGGATCGTTGGCCGTTCCCATCTTCGCGGTGCCGACGGGGTGGAAGATCGTGGTGCCGATGTCGCCGGCGGCCTTGGCGAGCGAGGCGTCGTCATCGCCGACCGAGGGGCCGGGTAGGAATTCCTCGGGACGATATTTCTCCAGCGCCTTCTGCTTCATCAGCCTGCGCGTGGTGCGGATCGCGTCGGCCGCGACCTGGCGGTCGTCCTCGGTCGACAGATAGTTCGGCGCGATCGACGGCTTGTCGTCGGGCGCGGTCGAGCGGATGCGCACGGTGCCGCGCGAGGTCGGCTGCAGATTACAGGCGCTCACGGTGATTGCGGGGAATCGATGCAGCGGGTCGCCGAACTTGTCGAGCGACAGCGGCTGTACGTGGAACTGGATGTTGGCGCGCGAGCGCGTCGCATCCGAGCGTGTGAAGATGCCGAGCTGCGACGGCGCCATGGTCAGTGGCCCGCGGCGGCGGAACGCGTAGTCGAGGCCCATCAGGCCGCGGCGCACGAGGTTGTAGTAGGTTTCGTTCAGCGTGCGCACGCCGGACACCTTGTAGATCGCGCGCTGCTGCAGATGGTCCTGCAGATTATGGCCGATGCCCTGCACATCAGCCACGATGTCGATGCCGAGCGGCGACAGCCATTCGGCCGGGCCGATGCCGGAACGATGCAGCACCTGCGTGGTGCCGATCGAGCCGGCGCAGAGAATCACCTCGCCCTTGGCGCGCGCCTCCACGGTCTCATTGCCTTGGCGGAACTCAACGCCGGCGGCGCGGCCGCTCTCGATGATCAGGCGGTCGACCAGCACGCCGGTCTCGAGCCTGAGATTGCTGCGGTTCAGCACCGGCTTGAGGAAGCCGCGCGCCGACGACCAGCGCCGCCCGCGCTTCTGGTTGACGTGGAAATAGCTGGTGCCCTCGTTGTCGCCGGTGTTGAAGTCGGGGATGCGCTTGATGCCCATCTCCTCGGCGGCATCGCCGACCGCATCGAGGATCTGCCACGACAGCCGCGGCGCCTCGATGCGCCAGCCGCCGCCGACCCCGTGATGCTCGCTTTCGCCGAGGAAGTGATCCTCCAACCGCTTGAATGCCGGCAGCACGTCGCTGTAGCTCCAGCCGGTGAGGCCGAGCTGCCGCCAGTGATCGTAATCCGCGGCCTGGCCGCGCATCGAGATCATGGCGTTGATCGCCGACGAGCCGCCGATCACCTTGCCGCGCGGATAGGCGAGCGCGCGGCCGTTCAAGCCGGGCTCGGCCTCGGTCTTGAACATCCAGTCCGAGCGCGGATTGCCGATCGCAAAGAGATAGCCGACCGGGATGTGAAACCAGATCCAGTTGTCCTTGCCGCCGGCTTCAAGCAGCAGCACGCGCTTCGTCGGATCGGCCGACAGGCGATTGGCCATGATGCAGCCCGCCGTGCCCGCGCCGACGATAATGTAGTCGAAATCACCTTCGAGCCTTCGCGGCATGTCCTCGTTCCCGGCAAGCGTCTTTTGTTGACGTCCTTCTATAGCGTTTTCGAGCGAAGTGGAGCCCGGTTCGCGTGAAGAAAACGCGTCAATACAAGAAAATAGAACTCGGTTCTGACAGAGTCAGAATCGAGTTCTATCCAGACGCAGCCGGTTGAGACAAGCCCGGCGGTGGATGCCGGGCGTGCGCTGGATGATCAGGGACGGCTGGGTTCGGCGAGTGTGACCTCGGGCGCGGGCCTGGGCACACAGAGAATCAGCGTCAGCATACCGATCGCGAGCAGCGCGCCGACGAGGGCGAGCGGTGCGTAGATGCTCCCGGTCGCGACATTCATCCAGCCGATCAGGGCGGGGCAGACCGCGCCACCGAACGAGCCGATCGCGCTGATCAGCGCGATGCCGCCCGCCGCGGCGCTGCCTTCCAGCATCGCGTTCGGAATGGTCCAGAACAGGGAGAGAATGGCGAAGATGCCGATCGAGGCGATGGCGAGCAGGGTTACGGTCAAGAGGATGCTGCCCTGCGCGGCCTGCAAGGCGATGAAGCACGCCGCCGCGACGAGGCCGCAAGCGACCACGTGCCAGCGCCGTTCCCTGGTGCGATCGGAGCTGTAGCCGATCGCGACCATGCCGATCGCCGACGCCACCGAGATCGCGCCGCTCAGCCAGCCGATCTCGGTGGTGGTGGCGACGCCGACGCGCTTGAGCAGCGTCGGCGTCCACAACAGGATGGTGTTGAGCGAGCAGAAGAACGCGAAATAGATGAAGGACAGCAGATAGACGCGCGGCTCGCGCAGCGCCGCCGCGAAGCTTCGGGTGGTGCCAGGGGTGGCGGCGCGGTCGCGGGCGAGATCGCTTGCGACCTGCCGCCGTTCGTCGGCGCTGAGCCAGGTTGCGGCCTGTGGCCCGTCGGCGAGATAAAGATACGCGGCGATGCCGAGCAGCACGGCGGGAACGCCCTCGAGGATGAACAGCCACTGCCAGCCATGCAGGCCATGGACGCCCTGCATGTGATCCATGATCAGGCCCGACAGCGGCCCCGCGATGACGCCGCCGAGTGGCACCGCCATCACAAACAGGCTCGTCATGCGGCCGCGCACGCGGTCCGGAAACCACAGCGTCAGGTAATACAAGATGCCGGGGAAGAAGCCGCCCTCGGCGGCGCCGAGCAGGAAGCGCAGCAAATAGAGGTGATATTGGTTCTGCACCAGTGCGAGCAGCACGGTGACGGTGCCCCACAGCAGCATGATCCGCAGCAGCGTCTTGCGGACGCCGATCCTGACCAGCAGCAAATTGCTCGGCACTTCGAGCGCGACATAGCCGACCGAGAAGATGCCGGCGGCAAGCCCGAACACCGCGTCATCGATGTTGAGGTCGTGCAGGAATTGCAGCTTGGCAAAGCCGATGTTGAAGCGGTCGATGATCGCCACCGTGTAGCACGCCAGCAGGAACGGGATCAGGCGCCAGGCGATCCGTCCATAGAGCCGCGATTGGGCCGCATCCTGCATGAAAGTCTCCTCTGTGATTCTTTTGATTGTTTGTTCGCGCGGCGAGCGCAGTGGGCTCCCTCGCCCCGTTCTTACGGGGCCGAGACGAGCGAAGCTCGCTCTTAGAGGGTCGGGGTGAGGGGCTTCCTCCGCATCATCGGTGATAGCTGCGCTCGCGGAGGCTCCCCCTCACCCGGAACGCATCTGACGATGCGTTCCGGCCTCTCCCCGCACGCGGGGAGAGGCGAAGTGGAGCGTGCTCTTGGCTTCGGCTCGCGCGGCTAGCTCGCTTTTGCGTTCGTTGGAAACTCCAGCATGGCTTCGCCGGCGGCGACCGTCTCGCCGCGCTGGTTCTGCACGGCGACGTCGACCAGCACCCAGCGCGACTTCGCGGTGGTCTGCTTGGCCTTGATGGTACCGGCCGGGCGAATCGTGTCGCCGGGCTTCACCGGCTTCAGCCAGCGCGTCTCGAGCCTGCGATGGATCGCGCCCGCAGGAAGCGCCCAGTCGGTCAGCATGCGCGAGATCAGGCCGAAATTGTTCATGCCATGCATGATGATGCCGCCGAAATTGGTCTTGCCGAAATCGCCCTTCATGTAGTTGTCGTCGAGATGCAGCGGGTTGTAGTCGAGCGATGCATCGCAGAACAGGCGGATCGATTCGCGCGAGACCGCGAAGGCGGCGCCGTCGATGGTGTCGCCGGCCTTGAGAGCGTCGAAATTCGCTGTGGTCATCGTGATCCTCCTTACATCGGACGGATGGTCTGGCCGCGACCCGAGCAGATCACGTCGCCATGCTGGTTGAAGAAGACGTTGTCGTGCACCACGAACAGCCGCTCGCGCTTGATGAACTTGTCGAGCGCGCGGGCCTGCAGGGTGATGGTGTCGCCGGGACGGGCAGGGATGTTGTAGCTCCACGACTGCCCGGCATTGACGGTGCCCGGCGAGCGCATCCAGTCGTCGGCCGGCGTGCAGGCGAACATCAGCAGGATATGGATCGCGGGCGGCGCGATCAGGCCGCCATAGGGCCCGGCCTTCGCGGCCGCCTCGTCCACATAGAGCGGATTGGTCTCGCCGACCGCACGGCAGTACAGCGCGATCGCTTCCTGCGTGAGCGTGTAGGGCAGCGTCTTGCGCGGCTCGCCGGGGACGATGTCGTCCCACACCTTGCGCAGTTTCGCGTCCTTCCAGAAATCGGTTTCGAACGGGGTGGCCGCAGAACTTTCTGCTTGCGCCATCGAGGATCCTCCTGCTATTCAGTTCGCCAGGCGAACAGTTCATTCGCTGTATGAATTGACGCTAGCGCGGTCGGAAGCCCCTGACAAGCGGGCAGCGCCGCGTCATGTGCAGGCAGCCATGCGGGCTGCGACGTGACGAGCAGGACGACGCCCTCACCAAGATGACGCCATGAGCAAAGAGAGTGACGGCTTCGTGCGCGCGATCGCGCGCGGTTTCTCGATCATCGAGGCGCTTGGCAAACCGCCGGGCCGGCATACGCTGGCGGAGGCCGCCGACACCGCCGGTCTCAACCGCGCCACCGCGCGCCGCATCCTCGCGACCCTGGTGGCGCTGAAATACTGCGCGTCCGACGGGCGCTATTTCAGCTTGCGGCCGCGCGCGCTCGGGCTCGGCCTGTCCTACCTCAATGCATTGCCTTACTGGGCGCATGCGCAGCGCGCGCTGGAGAATTTGCGCAACGAGATCGGGGAGTCCTGCGCGATGGCGGTGCTCGACGAGGACGAGATCGTCTATGCGCTACGTCTGCCGGCGCGGCGGATTCTGTCGGCCAATCTCGGCGTCGGCAGCCGGCTGCCCGCGCATCTGGTGTCGCTCGGCCGCGTCATGCTCGCGGCGTTGCCTCCCGGCACCCGTGAGGCTTATCTTGCGACCGGCGGCTTCAAGCAGGTCACGCCGCGCACGGTGACCGATCCGGAGCGTCTCGGCGAATTGCTCACGCGGGTCGAGAACGACGGCTATGCCTGGGTCGATGGCGAGCTTGATCCCGCGATCTGCGGTATTGCCGTGCCCTTGCGCGACCCGGCCGGTGCGGTGGTCGCGGCGCTCAGCGTCAACACGATCTCTGGCACGGTCAGCGAGGCCGGCGCGCGCAAGAAATTTCTGCTGCCGCTGCGCCGCACCGCACAGGAGATCCGCAGCCAGATGCTCACGTCAGGTTAGGCGCGCACACGCTCTGGATCAGTCATTGTTTCCCATCACCTTGCCTGCTTAAATCGCGCAGCCGAGCCCAGCTCGGCGATGCAAGGTTGCTCGGGATGCAATATCCGGGCTTCGGTTGGAGCGATTGCCATGAATAGGATTGTTCTCACGCTGCTTGCGTCCGCCGCGCTCTGCGCGTCCTCGCCGCTGCGAGCCAATGCTGAACTGGATGTCGCGGCGCTGAAGGGCGCCATCGAGAAGTCGGTCGAGGCGGATTATCCGAAACTCGACGCGCTCTACAAGGATATTCACGCCCACCCAGAGATCGCGTTTCAGGAGGAGAAGACCGCGGCCAAGCTGGCTGCCGAAATGCGGGCGTTGGGCTTCGAGGTGACGGAGCACGTCGGCAAGACCGGGCTGGTCGCGATCTACAGGAACGGCGAGGGCCACACCATCATGGTGCGCACCGAGCTCGATGCGCTGCCGATGGAAGAGAAGACCGGCCTTCCCTATGCCAGCCACGACAAGACGATCTGGCAGGGACGGGAAACCTTCGTGGCGCACAGCTGCGGGCACGACATCCATATGGCGAGCTGGGTAGGCACGGCCAAGACGCTGGTCGGCCTGAAAGACCAATGGCACGGCACGCTGATGTTCATCGCCCAGCCGGCTGAAGAAATCGTGGCGGGCGCCAAGGCGATGCTGGCGGATGGTCTGTTCACGAAATTTCCAAAGCCGAATTTCGGCTTCGCTTTGCACGATGGCCCGTTCGCCTATGGAACGGTGCGCTATCGCGTCGGGATCGGCTCATCCGCCGCCGATGGCCTCTACATCAAATTCCGCGGCCGCGGCGGGCACGGTGCGGTGCCACAGGCGACCATTGATCCCGTGATGATGGCCGCGCGCTTTGTCGTCGATGTTCAGAGCGTGATCAGCCGCGAAAAGGATCCGACCGAATTCGGCGTGGTCAGCATCGGCGCAATTCACGGCGGCACCGCGTCAAACATCATTCCTGATGATGTGGTGCTGCTCGGCACCATTCGCACCTTCAAGCCCGAAGTGCGCGCGAAGATGCTTGCGGGCATCGAGCGGACGGCAAAGGCGGTCGCCGCCATGTCGAATGCGCCGGAGCCTGAGATCAACCTCGCCGAAGGGACCAAGGCCGTGATCAACGATCCGGACGTGGTCGGCACCGCGGAGAAGGTGCTGAAGGCGGCGTTTGGCGACAAGTTCGCACCGTCACCGCCCGGCACGCCCAGTGAGGATTATTCGGAATTCGTCAGCGCCGGGGTGCCGTCGATGTTCTTCAACATCGGTGTCTACGAGCCGGAGCGCGTCGCCGCGGCCCGAGCGGGCAACGGCCCGCCATTGCCGACCAACCACTCGCCGCTGTTCGCGCCGGTGCCGGAGCCGACCATCAAGACCGGTGTCGAGGCCATGACGCTTGCCGTGCTGAGCGCATTCGACCGGCAGGCGCGCGGAAATTAGCCGTCTACGTCCGGGCGTGCCCAAAAAATTTTCTGCTGCCGCTACGTCGCACATTCTGGTCGCGCAGAACTTGCAGATCGGTTGCTCAACTTGCTGGAGGATTCCTGTGGCAGATACAATCCGCGCCCCTTTCTACCACGACGGAATGCGTGAGCTGCAGGACCGCTTCGACGGTCGTCGCGTCGCCGACGGCCTCGAGAAGCATCGCCTCCACTTCGAATTCTGGGAACAGGAGCGCAAGCTGATCGAGGAGACGCGCTTCTTTTTCATTGCGACGAGCTATCAGGACAACGTCGATTGTTCGATGCGTTGTGGCGATCCCGGCTTCGTGAGAATCACCGGGCCCGACACGCTTGAATACCCCGAGTATGACGGCAACAACATGTACCGCACACTCGGCAATATTCACCGCAACCCGAACGTCGGGTTGCTGTTTGTACGCCTCGATGGCAAGACGTTTCGCGCGCGCATCCGAGGCAAGGCAACGATCCACGACAGCGCGGAAACGCTTGCCCGGCATCATGGTGCGAAGGTTGTCGTCAGCGTCAAATGCGAAATCTTTCCGAATTGCCCGCGCTACATTCCGGACATGATGGGCGTGTCAGCGGATGTGCCGGCGAATCCGTTCGTTCCTCGGCCCGGGTACGAGCCGCCTGCACCAGAATGGAAGAGCCGGGATTACCTCAAGGACGTGCTTTCGAAATACGATCCGCATCGGAAAGGTGAGGCCTAGCGGGTGGGCTCCCCGTGACGAGAGCGGATATTGCTCTGCGCCGTGCTTCGAGGGCAAAGCGGACCTGGCTTCCATTCGTCCGCGCCCTAAGCGGATATGGGACAGGCGGAGCAAGATCCGATCAAGGCAGCGGCGCCATATAGGGAATACTGCCGACCAGAACGAACACCTGCACCGCATTGCACAGCATGCCGCCCCAATGCAGCCGGCGCAGCCGCCGCACCGCGGTCGGATCGCCTGAGTCTCGCGCGTCCGCCTCGGCGTCGAGCCGCCGCAAGAACCATCGGCGCGCCAGCACCGCGAAGGCCGCGATCAAGGCGATGCCAAGCGCGACGGCCGGCCGGCCCGCTGCGGTAAAGGCGAGCGTCCCGATCACGCCCGAGACCGTCAGCACCAGGAAGTAGGCATTGAACATGCCGCGCAGCAGCCGGGTGACGGGCGGGACGTCGAGCTTCACAAGCAGGAACGCCGGCGCCGCCAGCAGGAAGTATCCCATCGGCACCAGCAGGATGATGGTGGAAAACAAGACCGCCTGATCCGGCGTCATGCAGCCGCTCCTTGTTGAGAGGCGAGAGGATTTCGGTGCGGAACCTGGGGTAGTATCCGTACGGGATATTCCCCGCACCATTAGGCTTTGGTCGGACGCGACGGTTTACGTCTAATCGGTAAAAACGAACCTGACGGTGGATCCGTCCGGCAAGTCCTTGGTCTCCGCGTACACGGTCGCGGTAAAGGCGAGCCAGTCTCGACAAGAGCACATCCAGATATTGTCGACCGTGTACTCGCCCCCGAACAGGGGGAGCGTCGTGAACGCGTAGCACTGGGAAGGGCCGAGGATCAGTCCTGCCGAGCGGCAGCGATCGACCAATGCGCGCAACAGCCAGCCATCTGCATCATCAACGCAACGTTCGCGGAACGCTCCCTCGGAGCCGGCAATCCTTGCTATCTTGCCCGCCGATACTTCCAGCATGTGAACGGCCCCCGCCGCATCCGCCAAAAATACGTCCAGGAACAGGTTGGCTCCCAAAACGCGGCTCCCGGGAGGCACTATGTCCGACCAGGCGGCGAGTTGGCTAAGCGTGCCTTCAACCGGGAGGAAGTCTGTGCGGTCCTGTTCCATCGCAAGATCATGAATGCCCGGTCGCGCTACGGCAAGGCGGAAGCTTTCATGCGGGCAGTGTCCGGGCATGCGGCCCGGCGCTTTCGATGGCCTTCGTCGGCTCTGCATTTGCCGCGCCGCGGGACCCAATCTGGAGGCATGCCACATCTGTTGGGTGGACCGCCTCTTGCATGCTAGACAGGACTTACGTCCAACCTCTGAGGCCAGAATTCTCATGCCCATCGTCAACCGCGTCGCCGATCTGCAACCCGATATCCAGGCCTGGCGCCGCAACATCCATGAAAACCCCGAACTGCTCTACGACGTGCACCGCACTGCATCATTCGTGGCCGACCGGCTGCGGGAATTCGGCTGCGACGAGGTCGTGACCGGGCTCGGCAAGACCGGCGTGGTCGGGGTCATCAAGGGCAAGAAGGGCGCGGCCAAGGGCGACGTCAAGGTGATCGGCCTGCGCGCCGACATGGACGCGCTGCCGATCCACGAGGAAACCAACCTGCCTTACGCCTCGAAGACGCCGGGCAAGATGCACGCCTGCGGCCATGACGGCCACACCGCGATGCTGCTCGGCGCGGCGCGCTATCTCGCCGAGACGCGCAATTTCGCCGGCGATGCGGTCGTGATCTTCCAGCCGGCCGAGGAGGGCGGGGCCGGCGCGGCCGCCATGATCAAGGACGGCTTGATGGACCGCTTCGGCGTCCAGCAGGTTTACGGCATGCACAACGGTCCGGGGATTCCGATCGGCTCGTTCGCGATCCGCTCCGGCCCGATCATGGCGTCCACCGACGAGGTCAATATCAACATCGAGGGGCTCGGTGGCCACGCCGCGCGGCCGCATAAATGCATCGATTCGGTGATGGTCGGCGCGCAACTGATCACCGCGCTGCAGTCGATCGTGTCGCGCAGCGTCGATCCGCTCGATTCCGCCGTGATCTCGATCTGCGAATTCCACGCCGGCAATGCTCGCAACGTAATTCCGCAGACCTCGGTTCTGCGCGGCACCGTCCGCACCCTGACCCCGGAGGTCCGGCAATTGATCGAGAAGCGCATCGGCGAAGTGGTCAAGGGCGTGGCTCAACTGACCGGCGCGCGGATCGATCTCGACTACAAGCGCGGCTATCCCGTCACCGTCAACCACGCCTCGCAGACCGAATTCGCGACCCGCATCGCCAAGGAAGTCGCCGGCGACGGCAACGTGCATACGATGCCGCCGCTGATGGGCGGCGAGGATTTTTCGTACATGCTGGAAGCGCGGCCCGGCGCCTTCATCTTTTGCGGCAACGGCGACAGCGCCGGCCTGCATCACCCCGCCTACAATTTCAACGATGAGGCGATCGTGTTCGGGACGTCGTACTTCGTGAAGATCGTCGAGGACGCGCTGGCGGCGTAGTCCTCACGCATCCCATCGCACCGGCAGCGTCACCGGGCCGCGGAACACCCAGCCGCGGACGGCAGGCGGTGCTTCCGCGCGGAGGCGCAAATTGCGCAACCGCGCGAACAGCATCGGCACCACGATCTTGCCGACGGTGAGCCGCGACACCCAGGTGCCGGCACAGAAATGCGGTCCGGCGCCGAACGCCAGATGCGATTGCTTCGGCCGCATCACATCAAAACGATCGGGCTCGGCGAAGCGGTTGCCGTCGCGGTTCGCGGCGCCGACGCAAAGCCCGATCTGAAGGCCCTCGGCCAGCGTGGTGCCGGAGAGATCGACATCGCGGGTGACGCGGCGCGGATACATGCCGATCGGCGAGATCCAGCGCACCGCCTCCTCGAGCGCGGCCGGCCATAGCTCCGGCTTCGCCAGCACGCTGTCCTTCTGCGCCGGGTTTTGCAGGAGACCGAGCACGAGGGTCAGGATCGCATCGCGCGGCTCGTTCAGTCCGCCGCCGATGATCACCTTGATGTTGGCGCGGATGCCCTCGATCGGCATCGGCGGATCGGCGTTGACCATCGAGGACAGGATCGAGGGGTTGGGGTGGCTGCGGTGATCGTCGAGCACCGCGTCGATCGCGGCATCGACGTCGGCGCTCGCCTGCATCGCCTTCCGCTCGATTTCTGCATCGGCGGCGTAATTGCCCGCGCCGTCGATCAGCGCTTGCGACCAGTCGGCCAGGGTCTGCCACGGCATCTCGCGAAAGCCGATCATCGCCATCAGGCTGAGCGAGGCCATCGGCGCGGCCAGCGCTGAGAACAGATCGGCCTCACCAGCAGTGGACAGGTCATCGATCAGCGCCTCCGCGATCGCGGTGAATTTCGGCGCCCAATACTCCTTGATCGTGGCCGGGCGGAACGAGGGCTCGATTGCCTTGCGGCCGATCGCGTGTTCAGCGCCGTCCTTGCGCATGAAGGTCGGGCCCATGATCCTGTTGACCAGCGAGGTGGGATTGTCGGCCGAGTAGGTCGCCGGATCGCGCTCGATCCGCACGATGTCGTCGAAGCGTGTCACCAGCGTCAGCTTCGCGGGCTCGACGAACACCGCCGGCGCCAGCTCGCGCAGGCGGCGGAAGATCGGATAGGGGTCGTCGAGCAGATCCTGATACGCGATGTCAGTGACGACAGGCACGGTGCTGGTCATTGGTCCTCCCGGAGCGCTTTTGCGAAGCCTAGCGCCAGGGACCGCAATCGCTCAATTCGATGGAGCCGATATCGGCCATCGAAATATTCCATGACCTCGTGGTAGGCTGGGCCGCCAGCAAGGCGGGAGGTGCAGCGTGGCGGGCAATTCCTCGATCGATCCGATCGACATCGGGACCTTGCGGACGCTTGTACTGGTCTACGACCTGCAGTCGTTCTCGGCGGCTGCCAAGCGGCTCGACGTCAACCAGTCCACCATCAGCTACGCGGTCGAGCGGCTGCGCGGCGCGCTCGGTGATCCGCTGTTCGTCCGCAACGGCAATGGCGTGACGGCGACGGAACGCTGCGCGGCGCTGGTCGGCTGGGCGCGGGATATGATCGACGAGATCGACGGGCTTGCCTCACCGGTGAAATTCGACCCGGCGACGGCGCAGGGCAGCGTGACGATCTCGTGCAACTATCACGAACGGCAGACCCTGACGCCGCAGTTCTGTGCGCGGCTGCGTGCCGGCGCGCCAAAAGTCCGTCTCGTCCTGCTCGACGCCGCGGGCCATGGCGACGCCCATCTCAAGCAGAACCAGTGCGACATCGTGCTCGGTCCGGTCGGGGTCGTCGGCGAAAGCTTCTTTCGGCGCCATATCCTCACCGATCACTATGTCTGCGTGATGGATCCCGCCCATCCGCTGGCGCGCGGCCGGATCGCATTGTCGGCGTATGCCAAGGCCGAGCATGTCTTCATCACCCATAGCGGCGAGTGGCAGCCGCTTTATCTCGAGGCGCTCAAGGCGAGGAAGATCGAGATTGAGCCTGCGGTCAGCCTTCCGAACCACGATAGTCTGGAGCGCATCGTCGCCGGCACGAGGCTGGTTGCGACCATCCCGCATCACCTGGCGCGGGCGATGCGCGGCGGTCTGCATGTCGCCGCGCTGCCGTTCCGGGTGCCGATCTCGATCGACATGTACTGGAGCGCCCGGACCGGCAAATCAGGCCTGCACAAATGGGCCCGCGGCCTGCTGGCCGACGTCGCCAAAGCCTATGCCGCGTGAGCACGCAGCTTCGCGCCGCTTACGGCTTGTTCGTCATTGCGAGCGAAGCGAAGCAATCCATCTCGCCATTTGCGGATATATGGATTGCTTCGTCGCTATCGCTCCTCGCAATGACGGAAAACCCTCAAAGCAAGAGGCCCGCACCTGAGCTGCGGGCCTCTTACCCGGCGCGGTGCCGCGCCGAAAGCATCTCGGCGTCAGAACACGTGGTAGAACACGTAGTACAGGCAGCCCGAGAGGATCATCGCGGCCGGCAGGGTCAGCACCCAGGCCATCGCGATGTTGCGGATCGTCGCCCATTGCAGGCCGGAGCCGTTGGCGGCCATGGTGCCGGCGATGCCTGACGACAGCACGTGCGTGGTCGAGACCGGCAGGCCGTAGCCGTCGGCCGCCGCAATCGTCGCGGCTGCCGTGATCTCGGCGCAGGCGCCCTGCGCGTAGGTCAGGTGGGTCTTGCCGATCTTCTCGCCGACGGTAACGACGATCCGCTTCCAGCCGACCATGGTGCCGAGGCCGAGCGCGATGGCGACGGCGAACTTCACCCAGCTCGGGATGAACTTGGTCGCGGCATCGAGCGAGCCCTTGTACTCGTTCAGCGTGGCGACGTCGGCGGCGGTCAGCTCGGCTTCCTTGTCCTTCATCAGGAAGCGGATCGCCTCGGACGCCAGGTACATGTCGTTACGGGTGTTGCCGACCGCGTCAGCCGGGAACTTGGCCAGCGAGCCATACTGGGCAACCTGCTGTCCGATGTCGCGCACCAGCACCGCGAGCGAAGGATAGGTGCCTTCGTTGATCTGGTGCTGCGCGACATAGTTGGTCACGGCCGGGCGCGGATTGCCGATCACGTTGTAACCGGCGGCCTTGCCTTCGATGACCTTGCTGGCCGAGGTGGAATGCGCGGCGAACTGCTCGATCTGGCTCGCGGGCAGCGCGCGGTTCAGCGCATAGGCGGTCGGCACGGTGCCGATCAGGATCAGCATGATCAGGCCCATGCCCTTCTGGCCGTCGTTCGAACCGTGGAAGAAGCTGACCAGCGTGCAGGTCAGGATCAGGATGCCGCGGATCCACCACGGCGGCGGCTGGTCGCCGACCGGCTCGCCGAACAGCGCCGGCGTCGCGCGCTGCAGCACGATCTTGAGGACGTAGAGCAGGCCGGCGGCGAGCGCGAAGCCGAACAGCGGCGACAGCAGCAGCGCCTTGGCGATGTTGGTCGCCTGTGACCAGTCAACACCGGAGGTGCCGTCGCGGCCGCGCAGCAGCGCGTTGGTGATGCCGACGCCCATGATCGAACCGATCAGGGTGTGCGAGCTCGAGGCCGGCAGGCCGAGCCACCAGGTGCCGAGATTCCAGATGATGGCGGCGATCAGCAGCGCGAACACCATGGCAAAGCCGGCGCTGGAGCCAACCTGCAGGATCAGTTCGACCGGAAGTAGCGACACGATGCCGAACGCGACGGCGCCGCTCGAGAGCAGCACGCCGAACAGGTTGAACATGCCCGACCAGACCACGGCGATGTGCGCCGGCAGCGAGCGGGTGTAGATCACGGTGGCGACCGCGTTGGCGGTGTCGTGGAAGCCGTTGACGAATTCGAAGCCGAGCGCGATCAGCAGCGCAACGAACAGCATGATGTAGGGCAGGAACGACGTGACGCGCGTGCCGGTGGCGTCGACGTCGGCATAGATGCTGTAGGCAACGAACAGCAGCGCGGCCGCAACCACGCCCAAATAGATAACCCCGGTCATCGGGTGGAAGCCTTTGTCGAGGTCCGGACCCTTTTTCAGGGCGGGCTCGATCGAGCCGGGTAACGCCATATCGCTCATGGTAAACTCCTGTCCCAATGCCTCCGATTTTGATCGATGCATATGACAGGCAATTGAAATCCGCCCCGTGAAATGAGGCGGCCACCGATGACGGTGGACATCCCGCCGAATTGTCGTGCAACGCATTGAAGGTCCACGGGCCTTTGCGGCCTCGTGGCAATCTTCAGCAACAGACGATCCCAGGTGGCGGGTGCGTTGTGTCGTCTGGATCTCGCACCGCGAAAACAATGGCGAGGTGGGGACGTCTGCCGCGCCTCCGATGGCGCACGCCTCGTCATTCGGTGCTCATTCGTGTGAACCACGTCTTGGAGGGCCGAATTTGTGATAGCGTCCGACCCCTGTCCTTGGTATCCCGTGCCCTCGATGAACCTGCAAATCGGCCAAAAAAGGCGTCCGTTTGCACCTGCGCTGCGCGGGCTGCTGACCGTTTGCCTCACATTTGCGTATATCATCGTTGGGGTAGCTGGAGAGATTGCCTGCGCGGGAGAGACGCTTGGGTCGGTTGAGCAAGCCGAACAAGTCGAACTTGCTGCCGTGGCGGGTCAGTCTGACCAGGATTCGAAGAAGCCTCCCGTCACGGTCGTAGATCATTGCTACACGTGCGTTCCCTTGCTCGTTCCGCCGCCCGTCCTGGTCGAGGAGCGGGCGGCAAAGTCGATCCCACCGACATACGCCACGCCGAACTTCCTTCTTGAGGATCATCCGGGGCTCGATACGCCGCCGCCCAAATACCCTGCCTGAGCGCCTTTTCGGAGCGCGCGAGCGCTCGATTGTTCTGCTTGGTCAGGTAACTGCTCATGTTTCGGAAGAAGGCCACGCGTCTTGCGTGGGCGATGGTATTTCTGTTCAGCCCGTGGCTGGCGGCCGCTTCACATTCGCAAACCCTGACGATGAGGGACGCGCTTGCGCGTGCACTTGCGGCTAGCCCCCGTCTCACCGCGGCCGAGCGGGACGTGGGGATTGCCGCCGGTCAACGC
Source organism: uncultured Bradyrhizobium sp. (assembly GCF_947648125.1). Classification (GTDB taxonomy): domain Bacteria; phylum Pseudomonadota; class Alphaproteobacteria; order Rhizobiales; family Xanthobacteraceae; genus Bradyrhizobium. Next base: position 245,686 of record NZ_CANSMR010000009.1, read on the forward strand.
ATCCAGGCAGGTGCGCTGCTCAATCCGGAAGTGTCCTACGAACAGGACAATTCCTTCGGCACTGGCAAGTTTCGGGAGACCAAATCCGCCGAAACCACCTTGCAGATCAGCCAGGCATTCGAATGGTTCGGGAAGCGAGAGGCTCGGGTTGCGGCTGGTGCGGCCGGTGTCCAGACGGCGGCGATCCAGCGTCAGGCGGTCCGGCTGGAAGTTCTCTCCGAGACTGCCATCGCATTCCTGAACGTGCTGGGTGGACAGCGCCGAATTCAGATTCTGGATGAACAGGTCGCAGCCATCGACAAGTTGACTCCGCTGCTACAGCGGCGCGTCGAGGCAGGCGCATCCTCGCCGGCCGAGACCGGCAGGGCCGAAGTGGCTTCCGCCCTGGTCAAGGCGGATCGCGAACGGCTCCGATCGACCCTCGCCGGTGCGCGGCGCGAGCTGGCAGTCCTCATGGGCGATACGGCGCCGAAATTCGCCGCCGTCTCCGGGCGGCTCGACGCCACCGGCCAGCCGCCGGCATTCAAGGCGATTGTGGCGGCGATCGACGCGAATCCGCAGCTCGTGCGCTGGACGGCTGTCTATGCGCAGCGGAACGCACAACTTCTGCTGGCACGGCTGAAGCCCTATCCGGACGTCACGATTGCTGCAGGGTGGCGGCATTTCAACGAGACCAACGACGATGCCGTCCGACTGACGTTCTCGGTGCCGATCCCAGTGTTCGACCAGAACCAAGGCAATATCCTATCCGCCCAGGAGAGCCTGGCGAAGACCAGGGCTGAGCGCGAAGCAACCCGGAACACATTGATCGTGATTGCAGGCCGGGCCTACGACTCGGTGCAGGGCTCGCTGCGGGAGCTTACGGTCCTTCGCGAAGTCGCGATCCCGAAAGCGGAGCAAGCGAGCCAGGCCATTTCTGACGGTTACAGCCAAGGCCGCTTCTCGCTCCTCGAAGTGCTGGACGCTCAGGCAAGCCTGGCTCAGGCGCGGCTGCGCGAGCAGGAGGCCTTGCAGAATTTCCACGTTGCCGTTGCGACCATCGAGGGACTCGTCGGCAATCCATTTTCGCTCGCGCGCGAGAACTCAAGATGATTCGGGCACTGATTCGATATGTGGTCTTCGTTCTGGTTGCCGGAACACTCGTTTATGCCGGCTATCGGATGCTGACACCGGCGACGACCAAGACAGCCGCGACCGAAAAGTCCGAAAAGGAAGAACATTCGGACAGCGTCGCGATGAGCGACGCCAAGGTCGCTGCCGCCGCGATAGAGCTCGCGAAGGCTGGGCCGGCCGTGCTGCACGACAGCCTGCTGCTGAACGGCATCGTCCAGGCCAACCAGGAATCGCTGGTTCAGGTCACGCCTCGCTTTCCGGGCGTCGTTCGCGAGGTTCGCAAACGAATTGGCGACCGCGTCGAAAAGGGCGATGTCCTTGCGATCGTCGAAAGCAATCAAAGCCTGACGCCTTACGAATTGAAGGCTGCTCTCGCCGGCACGATCATCGATCGCCAGACCACGCTCGGCGAATACGTTTCCGAGCAGAAGCCGGCGTTCGTCATCGCCGACCTCTCGACCGTATGGGTCGATTTCTCCGTTTACCGGCGTGACCTGGGCCGCGTGAGGGTCGGCGATAAGATTCTGATCGATCCCGCGGACGGCGGACCCAAGATTGAGACGAAGATTTCCTATGTGTCACCGGTCGGCAGCAGCGAGACCCAGAGCGCGCTCGCCAGAGCCGTCGTAGCGAATGCTGAACTGCGGCTGCGGCCCGGACTGTTCGCCACCGGCCGATTGATCCTGTCGGCGAAGAAGGTAGCGGTCGCGGTGAAATCTTCGGCGTTGCAGACCCTCGAAAACCGAGCGGTCGTGTTCGTCCGCGAGGGCGAGAAGTTCGCAGCCCGCGATGTCGAGATTGGCGAGCGCGACCCGGATTTCGCGGAAGTAACGTTCGGCGTGCTGGAAGGCGATCTGTACGCGGCCCAGAACAGCTTTATCGTAAAGGCGGAACTGGCAAAGGGAGGTGCGGAAGACAATGATTGACAGCATCCTCTGCTTCGCCATCCGTCAGCGTTGGCTGATGATGATCGGCGTCCTCGCCATGGCCGGCTTCGGTGCCTGGAATTTCACGCTCCTGCCGATCGATGCCGTTCCGGACATCACCAACGTTCAGGTCCAGATCAACAGCCGCGCCCCCGGCTACTCGCCTCTGGAAGTCGAGCAGCGCATCACCTTTCCGATCGAAACTGCGATAGGCGGCCTGCCCCGACTCGAGAGTACGCGATCGCTATCGCGCTACGGGCTCAGCCAGGTCACCGTGATCTTCAAGGACGGCACCGACATCTACTTTGCGAGGCAGATGGTCAACGAGCGGATTCAGCAGGTGCGGGATCAGTTGCCCTCCGGCATCGAGACGGCCATGGGGCCGATCTCCACAGGGCTCGGCGAAATCTACATGTACACGGTCGAGGCCAAGCCAGAGGCCCGCAAGACGGACGGAGAGAAGTATAGTCCCACCGACTTGCGCACGATCCAGGACTGGATCGTCAGGCCGCAACTGCGGACCGTTGCCGGTGTCAGCGAAGTCAATACGGTTGGTGGCTTCGAACGGCAGTTTCAGGTGCTGCCCGATCCCGCGCAACTGATGGCCTACAAGCTCGGCTTCCGCGATATCATGGCGGCACTCGCCTCGAACAACGCAAACGTCGGCGCCGGCTATATCGAGCGCAACGGCGAACAGTACCTCGTCCGCGCGCCGGGACAGGTCGCAAACCTCGACGAGATCAAGGAAATCGTAGTCGGCTCGCGAAATGGCGTCCCGGTGCGGGTATCCGACATAGCCGATGTCAGGGAGGGAACCGATTTGCGGACCGGAGCGGCAACGCTGAACGGGAAGGAGGTGGTGCTCGGTACCGCCATGCTGCTGATCGGCGAGAATAGCCGCACCGTCGCGCAGCGTGTCGCTGCAAGGCTCAAGGAGATTGCACGTTCGTTGCCCGAGGGGATCATCGCGCATACCGTCTACGATCGCACACGCCTCGTCGAGGCGACGATCGCAACGGTGCAGAAGAACCTCTTTGAAGGTGCACTGCTGGTAATCGTGGTGCTGTTCCTGACGCTTGGAAACATCAAGGCTGCGGTCGCGACCGCGTGCGTCATTCCACTATCCATGCTGTTCGCCATCACCGGCATGGTGGAGGGCAAGGTCAGCGCCAACCTCATGAGCCTCGGCGCGATTGATTTCGGTATCATCATCGACGGAGCTGTGATCATCGTCGAGAACTGCCTCCGCCTCTTGGCGGCGGAGCAACGTCGGCTAGGTCGTGTCCTGACCCGCCCGGAGCGCTTTGAGACCATTCTTGCAGGCTCGCGCGAGGTCATCCGCCCTAGCCTGTTCGGCACGTTCATCATTGCCGTCGTCTATTTACCGATTCTGACGCTCACGGGCGTCGAAGGCAAGATGTTCACGCCCATGGCTTTGACCGTGCTTATGGCGTTGACAGGGGCCAGTATCTTATCGATGACATTTGTGCCGGCGGCCGTGGCGCTCTTGGTCACGGGCAAGGTCTCAGAACATGAGAACTACCTCATGCGGGCCGCGCGCCGCATCTATGCGCCCCTGCTCGCGGCCTCGATCCGCAACCGGTTCGGCGTTGCAGTGATTGCGGTCCTGCTGGTTGTTCTCTGTGGGATCGCGGCCTCGCACATGGGCGGTGAGTTCATTCCCAGCCTCGACGAATTGGATGCCTCGGCGGAGGTGGTCCGCATCCCCAGCGTTAGCGTGACTCAATCGGTTGCGATGGAAGCGATGCTTGAGAAGCGATTGCTCAAACTTCCCGAGGTCAAGGAGGTATTCGCTCGCACCGGTACGGCGGAGGTTGCGACCGACCCGATGCCCCAGTCCAACTCGGACAACTACATCATGCTGAAACCGAGAAAGGAGTGGCCCGATCCTGCCAAACCGAAGGCCGCTGTCGTTGCGGAAATCCAGGCGGCGGCGGAGGACGTCCCCGGCAACGCCTATGGATTCTCACAGCCGATCCAGCAGCGCATGAACGAACTCATCTCGGGCGTGCGGAGCGATGTCGCCGTCAAGATATTCGGCGATAATTTGGACGAACTGATCCAGGCCGCAGGCCGGGTCCAGGCGGTCTTGCAGAAAGTGGAGGGGGCGGCTGACGTGAAAGCTGAGCAAGCGACAGGGTTGCCCGTGCTCACCGTCCAACTCAACCGCCAAGCTCTATCGCGTTACGGAATCAACGTCGCCGACGTTCAGAATCTCGTCGAAATGGCCGTGGGCGGCAAGAACGCCGGCCGCCTGTTCGAGGGCGATCGTCGTTTCGACATCGTTGTTCGACTACCGGAGAATCTGCGCTCGGATATCGATGCGATCAGGTCGTTGCCGGTACCGCTCCCCCCCATCGAAAGCCAGGCCAAGGTGACGACGGCGCTTTGGGGCAACTCGCCGCTCGCTCAAATCCGCTACGTGCCGTTGTCGGAGCTTGCCCAGGTCGAGCTGAAGCCGGGCCCCAACCTGATCAGCCGCGAGGACGGCAAACGGCGGATTGCGGTGACAGCGAATGTCAGGGGGCGCGATCTCAGGTCCTTCATCGCTGATGCTCAAAATCGGGTGACGGAGAGCGTGAAGCTGCCGCCGGGCTATTGGATCGGATGGGGCGGCCAGTTCGAGCAGCTCATCTCTGCAACACAGCGCCTGACGATCGTCGTGCCGCTCGCGTTGCTTTTGATCTTCCTGCTGTTGTTCATCAGCCTCGGATCGATGCCCGATGCCCTCCTTGTGTTCAGTGGTGTGCCGCTTGCCCTGACGGGTGGCGTCGCGGCCCTCTTGTTACGGGGCATTCCGCTCTCGATCAGCGCTGGAATCGGCTTCATTGCGCTTTCGGGCGTCGCGGTACTTAACGGTCTGGTCATCATCACGTTCATCGAGAAGCTGCGCCGGGAAGGACGGCCGCTGGTGGACGCGGTTCGAGAAGGCGCGCTCACGCGACTGCGGCCGGTTCTGATGACCGCACTCGTTGCCTCGCTCGGCTTCGTTCCAATGGCGATCGCAACCGGTGCCGGCGCAGAGGTCCAACGGCCGCTGGCGACCGTCGTCATTGGCGGGATCATCTCGTCGACCATCCTCACCCTGTTGGTGCTGCCGGCGCTCTACGTTTTGTTCAGGCGGGAAGAGCCGTCCAACTCGCAATCGAATTTATCCGCTCGGGAAGGAGCCATGTCATGAAATACCTGCTGTTGCTGATCGCAACCATCTTGTTTGCTGCACCGGCTTCTGCTGAGGACTACGAAAAAGGGCCGAACGGCGGGCTGATGCTCGACGTGGCCGGCATCGATGCCGAGCTTCTGACGTCGGGTAACACGGTCACCATCAACGTTTTCGAGGCTTTCAAGGCGAAGCCGGTATCGACCAAGGGGTATGTCGGCGCCGTATTGATAGCCGGCGGACAGAACCGCGAAACAGTCACTCTTGCCTCCCAAGGCGAGAACTCGCTGAAGGGCGAGGCGAAGAATCCGATCCCGACCGGTGCGACGATTACCCTCACGATCAAGACCGCCGAAGGGAGGTCGGGCCAAGCTAAGTTCAAGAAGTAGGCTCGGGCCGGGCCGGCGAACCGAGCCATTCCGCGGCCGAGGCACGACGTGAAGCGAGGAGTGTGAATGACGAAGACCGATACGGCCGGAGCAGTGCGCTACCGCGTCACGGGTATGGATTGTTCGGCCTGTGCCGCCAAGATCGAGGCCACGGCGCGTTTGGTGGCAGGCGTGCGGGATGCGAAGGTTTCAATCGCATCTCAGGAGATGACGCTCCGGACGGAAAACGGGACGGCTCCGCTGCCCGAGGTCGAGCGCTCTATCATGGGGCTCGGCTACAGGCTTGCGCGCATCGATGCAGACGAGGACGACGGCAAGGTGCCGGACCTCTCGCATGTGTCGCCGGCCTACAAGCGTGCGCTTTGGATCGTGGTTGTGTTGAATGCCGGTTATGGCGTCATCGAGATCGTCGGCGGGTTCCTGGCCGGCTCGCAGTCGGTGAAGGCCGATGCGCTCGATTTCATCGGCGATGGAGTAATCTCGTTTCTGGGACTGATCGCGGTGGGCTGGGGATTGGCGGCGCGCGCCAAGGCCGCTTTGCTGCAGGGAATCTTCTTGGGCATTCTGGGAGTGGGAGTTCTTGTCGCGACGGCCTATCGCGTGGTGGTGCAGCATGAGCCGGAAGCTCAGCTGATGGGAATACTTGCCCTCGTTGGACTTGTCGTGAACGTGATGGCTGCGTTGGTGCTCCTTCCGCACCGGCACGGGGACGCTAACGTGCGTGCGGTATGGCTGTTCAGCCGCAACGATGCCATCGGTAACGTTGCGGTCGTGATCGCCGCACTGCTGGTTGCCTGGACGCAAACGCCGTGGCCCGACTTGGTCGTGGCGGTCGTCATTGCTGCTCTGTTTCTGCAGTCGTCCTTCGCCATCATACGGGACGCACGAAACGACCTGAGCAAGGCCCCGTCGGCCAATCCTCAGCAATCAAAAGCTTAGAAGATATTTGCAAGTCTCGACCCGGACGCCGGCGACGCTAGTCACCAGTCATCCGGTGAGCGCTGCGGACGAGTGAGGAGGGGAGGGTTGCGAGACGAGGTGGCGCGCCGCACGATTGGGGCTAGCAAACCGCGCAGCGCGCCCGCCTCAGGGTACGCCATGGCGTGAACATGACGCCCGATACCTGCGGAACACGTCACCGTACCACGGATCAATTAAAGGTTGTAGGTATTTGTCCGCGTCCAAAAACAATTTCACGTTGAAGTGTGGTTCCCCGGTTCCGCCGGTTTTGCGCAACTCAGGCCGCGCGGGCTGAATTCCGCAACTGATCTGCGGCAATTTTCAGGTCGTCGATAAAGCGCTGATATTCCAGCGCTTTGGCTTTCTCGTCGGGCAGCCGCAACAGATAGGACGGGTGCACGGTGACGAGCACCTTGGTTCCGTCGTGATCGATCAGGCGGCCGCGGTTCTTGTTGATCGGGGTGATCTTGCCGAGCACGCTCTGTGCTGCGGTGGCGCCGAGCGCCACCACGAGTTCCGGCCTGATGGTGGCGAGCTCGCGTGCGTACCACTGACGGCAGGCGCGGATCTCCGGCGTGCCCGGCTTCTGGTGCAGCCGGATCTTGCCGCGCGGCACGAACTTGAAGTGCTTCACCGCGTTGGTGATGTAGACCGTGGCGCGCGCGATGCCGGCGTCCTCAAGCGCGCGATCGAGCATCTGCCCGGCCGGTCCGACAAAGGGATGGCCTGCGAGATCTTCCTTGTCGCCGGGCTGTTCGCCGACCAGCATCAGCATCGCGCCTTGCGGTCCTTCGCCGAACACGGTCTGGGTGGCGTCCTTCCATAGCGGGCAGGCGCGGCAGTCGGCGGCCTCGTCGCGCAAGGCAGCGATCGTGTCGCGAGCTTGCGTGTCGTGAGTTTGCTTGCGGACCATCGGCTCATCCTGCGGCTTCCTCGGCTCCGTCGCCTTGCGTGCGATGAAGGGGCCGCTGGTCATGCGCATGGCGTCTTCGATCAGCGGCTTAATGATCGAGTCCTCGGGCAGGTTCCTCCAATAGGCCTGCGGCGTCTCCATCACTTTCAGCCGTGCGGGATTGAAGAGGCCGTTGTCATGACGCCGCCAGGCCTCCTCGAGGCGGTCCTCGCTCGGCACCTCGGATTTGGCGACGCCTGGCGAGATCGAGATCGCGTGCCCGTCCCAATGCGCGCAGACGTCGGGGGTCAGGATCGACCACGGCATGTCGGCGAAGCGGCCGGCGAAGAAGGGGGCGGCGAATTCGACGATGCGATGCTCCGGCTCGAACCAGGCGACGTAATGCGCCGTCCGCTCGCGGCCGATCTCGCGGAAGCGGAGCTGCGCGTGCATCCTGTCGATATCGCCATAGACCGCGCGCGCCATCGCGTGGACCTCGGCGACGTCAGGATCATCAGTCGCGCTGAGCAGATCGTGACGGCTGCGCAGCCGCCATAGCAGGCGATAGAGCAGGGCGAAGCGCTCGTCATTGCGATGCAGGATCGCGGTCTTTGCGAGCTCGACGAACACGGCTGTCACGTTGAACCGCGCCTGCGGCGCATCGGGCAAGTCATTCACGCAGGAGGCCGACGACAGTTCGTCGTCCTTGCGTACGGTCCACGTGACCTCCGCGGGCTTCACGTCATTCAGCGCCAATCGCCGCGCGGCCTTGCGCCAGCCCTCGAAATCGGTGTCGTTGTCGAGCACGATGATACGCATGCGATTGCTCCGTTTCCGTCACGCCGCCATTTTCGGGGCCTGCCGCGCCTGACTTGCGGAAGATCAGGTCCATCCGGTTTGATGGCTGATGCATCCCATTGATTCAACTCATGAATCGATGAGTTCACCAATCCGATTGACTCCGCGGGCCCTGTTAGCTTTATATTAGAACATATCATGAACAAATGAGCCAGTCCCTGGTTCTCTGTTCAGGTCAGTGACGGCCTCAAATTTTGGTTGGGAAGGAGCGGCGCAATGAACGGCGCACGCACGGGTACGCTTGCGTCTCTGCGCGGCAGCATCGCGCGCATCGAGGCGCCATCGGAGGCGGCGATGCCGAACCGCATCGCGCTCGGACACACGAGCGCGGACGCGATGCTGCGCGGCGGACTTGCGCCGGCCGCGCTGCACGAGGTGTTTGCGGCCGGCCATCAGGGCGGCGCGGCGACCGGTTTCATCGCCGGGCTCGCCGGACGGGTGTCAGCGCGCAAGCCGCTGGTCTGGGTGCGGCAGGATTTTTCCGATCGCGAAAACGGCGCGCTGTCGATGCGCGGGCTGGCCGAGCTCGGCCTCGATCCGCGCCTCTTGGTCACGGTGCGCGCCGCCGATGTCGACAGCGGCCTGCGCACCGCGGCCGACGCGCTCGCCTGCGATGCGCTCGGCGCTGTTGTCCTCGAGATCTGGGGCCACGCGCGCCAGCTCGATCTCGTCGCCAGCCGCAAATTGACCTTGGCCGCGCAAGCCTCCGGCGTCACCGCGCTGGTGCTGCGGATCGCGGCCGCCCCGATCCCCTCGACCGCGGAGACGCGCTGGATCGTGCGCGCGGCGCATTCGCCGCCCGGCAATGCGGCCTGCGCCTGGGGCGCGCCGCGCTTCGAGGCCGAACTCGTGCGCAATCGTCATGGCCCGGTTGGGCGATGGATCATGGAATGGAAATGTGATGAGTGCCAATTCAGTGAACCGTCGGCGTATCCTCAGCCTGTGGCTGCCGCGCCTGCCCATCGACCGCATCAAGCGCAAGCTCGCGCAGGACATCGCCTCGCAAGCTGAGACGCATGCCGTTGTGCCAACCGACACACGGGCGGTGGTAGGGCTCCCTCTCCCGCTTGCGGGGGAGGGTTGGGGTGGGGGTCTCGCCACGAGTCCCGCTGAGGAGAGAGCCCCCACCCGGATCGCATCTCGCGATGCGATCCGGCCTAAGAGCGAGCTTCGCTCGTCTCGACCCCCGCAAGCGGGAGAGGCGAAGAAAGAGCTTCGGTTCTCACGAGAACTTCCCAGCGTCGTGGTCGCAAAAGACCACAACGCGATCCTGCTGCACGCGATCGACGAGGCGGCGGTGCGAGCCGGGTTGTCGATCGGGCTGCCGCTCGCCAATGCGCGGGCGATTTGCCCGGAGCTTACGGTCTACGACGCCGATCCCGCGGCCGATCTGAAGACGCTGAACGACATCGCCGACTGGTGCGACCGCTTCACGCCGCTGGTCGCGCTCGATCCGCCTTACGGGCTGTTCCTCGACATCACCGGCTGCGCGCATCTGTTCGGCGGCGAGCGCGCGCTGCTGCAGATCGTGACCGATGCGCTGAACCGGCGCGGCTTTGCCGTCAGTGCGGCGATTGCCGGCACCTCGATCGCGGCGCGCACGCTGACGCGCACCGCCTCGGGGCAGATCATCGCCGATGGCGCGGAGGCGGAGGCGGTCGGCCCGCTGCCGGTGTCGGCGCTCGGCGCCGATGCCACTGTCACCACCGGCTTGCGCCGCGCCGGCCTGAAGACCATCGGCGACGTCGCCTCGCGCGCGCCGCATGAGATCTCGGCGCGGTTCGGCTCGGCCTTCACCACCTTGCTCGGCCACGCGCTCGGGCAGGGCGATGCCCCGATCAGCCCACGCAAGTCGCTGCCCGATTACATCGTCGAGAAGCGTTTCCCCGAGCCGATCGCGACCGACACCGTGATCGCGCTGACGCTCTCAAGCCTCGCCAAGACGCTGGTCGCGGCGATGGACAAGCAGGGCAAGGGCGCGCGGCAGCTGGAAGCGAGTTTCTTCCGCACCGACGGCGCGGTGCGCGCGATCATGGTCGAGACCGGGCGGCCGGTGACGCGGCCGGAGATGATCGACCGCCTGTTCCGCGAGCGGCTCGATGCGCTCAACGATCCGCTCGATCCCGGCTTCGGCTTCGATCTCATCCGCCTCGCCGCGGGGCGTACCGAGATCGTGGTGCAGCAGCAGCGCGATCTCGACACCACAGTGCACGACAATGACGAGATCTCGGCGCTGATCGACCGCATCGCCGCCCGCATCGGGGGCAAACGCGTCGTCGTGCACCTGCCGCTCGAGAGCCACATCCCCGAACGCGCTGCGCTGGCGTTGCCGGCGCAGCATCATCTGGCCGCGGCGAGCGTGGCCGCCTGGCCGGACCGCGTCGCCGGCGAGCCGCCGCTGCGACCGCTCAGGCTGTTCGAGCGGCCCGAGCCGATCAAAGTGCCGTTCGCGAGCGTGCCGGACGGCCCGCCGCACCAGTTCACCTGGCGGCGCGCCTTGCATGCGGTGGTGCGGGTCGAGGGGCCCGAGCGCATCGCGATGGAATGGTGGAAGCAGGACGGCGCGTCGCTGACGCGCGATTACTTCCGCGTCGAGGACGCCGAGGGCCAGCGCTTCTGGATCTTTCGCGACGGCCTCTACGAGAGCGAGCTGCGCGACGAGGAAGGCAAGCCGGTCCCGGCCAGCTGGTATGTGCACGGGCTGTTCGCATGAGCGCACCTCCGCCCGATTATGCCGAGATCGGCATCACGACCAATTTCTCCTTCCTGCGCGGCGGCTCCGATCCGCGCGCCTATGTGCATCAGGCGAGCGAGCTTGAGATCCCCGTGATCGGGCTCGCCGATCACAACACGCTGGCCGGCGTGGTGCGCGCCTGGAAGGAACTCGACAGCGAGAAGGTCGCCCATCCGCCAAAGCTTCTGATCGGCGCTCGCATCGTCTTCATCGACGGCACGCCCGACATCCTGGTCTACCCGCGCGACCGCGCCGCCTACGGCCGGCTGTGCCAGCTGCTCACCCGCGGCAAGCGCGGCGATGACATCATGCGTGTCGAGAAGGGCGACTGCCGGCTCACTCTGGCCGATCTCATCGACTTCGCCGAAGGTCAGCTCCTGGTGCTGGCGCTGCCGCATCGTTTCGAGACGGCTGACGCGATTGATCTGCTCGCACGATTGCAGGCGAGCGCAGCCGACGGCGTCTGGCTTGCCGCAAGCCTGCTCTATCGCGGCGACGACAGGCGCCGTCTCGCGCGGCTGCATGGTCTTGCCGCCGATGCCGGTGTGCCGCTGCTCGCCACCAACGAGGTGCTCTATCACCATCCCGCGCGCCGCCCGCTACAGGACGTGCTGACCTGCATCCGCGAAAAAACCACGATCGAGGCGGTCGGCCGCAGGCTCGAGGCCAATGCCGAGCGACATCTCAAGCCGGCGCATGAAATGATCAGGCTGTTCCGCGATCTGCCGGACGCGATCGCGGAGACCATGCGCTTCGCCAAACGCATCTCCTTCTCGCTCGACCAGCTCAAATACCAGTATCCGGACGAGCCGGTGCCGCCGGGCAAGACCGCGCAGCAGCATCTGGAAGACCTGACCTGGGCCGGTGTCGACAAATATTTCGGCGGCGAGATCGACGAAAAACTTCGCGCCACCCTGAACAAGGAGCTCGCGCTGATCGCCGAGCTGAAATACGCGCATTACTTCCTCACCGTGCACGACATCGTGCGCTATGCGCGCAGCCAGAACATCCTGTGCCAGGGCCGGGGCTCGGCGGCGAATTCGGCGGTCTGTTATGTGCTCGGCGTCACCTCGGTCGATCCGACCAAGGTCGATCTGCTGTTCGAGCGCTTCATCTCCAAGGAGCGGCTGGAGCCGCCCGACATCGACGTCGATTTCGAGCATTCGCGGCGCGAGGAGGTGATGCAGTATGTCTATCGCCGCTACGGCCGCCACCGCGCGGCGATCATCGCCACCATCATCCATTATCGCCCGCGCAGCGCGATCCGCGATGTCGGCAAAGCGCTCGGGTTGACCGAGGACGTCACCGCGGCGCTCGCCGACACCGTGTGGGGCAGCTGGGGCAAGGGCCTCAACGACATGCAGGTGCGGCAGGCCGGGCTCGATCCGAAGAACGCGATGATCAACCTCGCGGTCGAGCTCGCCACCGAGCTGATCGAGTTTCCACGCCATCTCTCGCAGCATGTCGGCGGCTATGTGCTGACGCAGGACCGGCTCGACACCTATGTGCCGATCGGCAACGCCGCGATGGACGACCGCACCTTCATCGAATGGGACAAGGACGACGTCGACGCGCTTCATATGATGAAGGTCGACGTGCTGGCGCTGGGCATGCTGACCTGCATCCGCAAATGCTTCGACCTGATCGATGACCACAAGGGCGAGCACTGGGAGCTCGCTTCGGTCCCGCAGGACGAAGAAGAAGTCTACGACATGCTGTGCCGTGGCGAGTCGCTCGGCGTGTTCCAGGTCGAGAGCCGCGCCCAGATGAACATGCTGCCGCGGCTGAGGCCGCGCACCTTCTACGATCTCGTTATCGAGGTCGCGATCGTCCGCCCGGGGCCGATCCAGGGCGACATGGTGCATCCTTATCTCAGGCGCCGGAACAAGCAGGAGCAGGAGATCTATCCGGCTCCGTCGCCCGAGCACGGCTCACCGGATGAGCTCTACAATGTTCTGCACAAGACGCTCGGCGTGCCGCTGTTCCAGGAGCAGGCGATGCGGATCGCGATCGAGGCGGCCCATTTTACGTCGGAGGAAGCCAACTGCCTGCGCCGCTCGATGGCGACCTTCCGCAACCTCGGCACCATCGGCACCTACGAGGAGAAGCTGGTCGGCAACATGGTGGCGCGCGGCTACGATCCGGATTTCGCCCGCAGCTGCTTCGACCAGATCAAGGGTTTTGGCAGTTACGGCTTCCCGGAAAGTCATGCCGCGAGCTTTGCCCAGCTCGTCTACATCTCCTCATGGCTGAAACACCATCATCCCGATGCGTTCTGCTGCGGCCTGCTCAACTCGCAACCGATGGGCTTCTATGCCCCGGCGCAGATCGTCGGCGACGCCCGCAAGAACGGCGTCACGGTGCGCGAGGTCGATGTCTCCTTCAGCTTTGCGCAGAACACGCTGGAGGAGAAGGTCGGCGATCATTGCGCGGTGCGGCTCGGCTTCCGCCAGATCGACGGCTTTCATTGGCTGGATGAGGACGAGGAGCGGTTGAAAGCTCTCCAGTCGTCATTCCGGGGCACACCTGTGCTCCCTCTCCCGCTTGCGGGGGAGGGTTGGGGTGGGGGGGTCTCCACGAGTCCCACTGAGGAGAGAGCCCCCACCCGGATCGCATCTTTCGATGCGATCCGGCCTCCCCCGCAAGCGGGGGAGGCGAAGCAAGAGAAAGACTGGGCCGACCGCATCGTCGCGGCGCGCAGCCGCCGGCCCTTCGCCTCGCTGGAAGATTTCGCCCGCGATACCGGCCTGCCCAAGCGCGCGCTGATCCTGCTCGCCGATGCCGATGCGTTCCGCTCGCTCGGGCTCGATCGCCGCGAGGCGCTGTGGGCGGTGCGCCGGCTGCCCGACGACGTGCCGCTGCCGCTGTTCGAGGCCGCCACCGCGCGCGAGCAGCCGGATGAGGGCGCAAAACCGCTGCCGGAGATGCCGCGTCCCGAGCAGGTGGTCGCCGACTATCAGACCATCCGCCTGTCGCTGAAGGGCCATCCGATGGAATTCTTGCGCGAGATGTTCACCAGAGAGCGCGTCGTCGCCTGTCACACCATCAACCGCAGCAACGACCGCCGCCGCGTCAGCTGTGCCGGCGTCGTGCTGGTGCGGCAGCGGCCGGGCAGCGCCAAGGGCGTCGTGTTCATGACACTGGAGGACGAGAGCGGCATCGCCAACATCGTGGTGTGGCCGAAGGTGATGGAGCAGTACCGCAAGGAAGTGATGGGTGCGCGCCTGATCCTGGTCGAGGGCTATATCCAGAGCAGCCCCGAAGGCGTGACGCATCTGGTGGCGCAGCGCATGACTGACCGCTCCCACGATCTGATCGGCCTCGCCAACGAATCCCTCAGTCGCAAGCATCCGGTGCCGGCGGGCCCGGCGCTGATCGAGCCGCTCAACGACATCAGCCGCGATCACGGCGACAACCCGCCGCAAAGGATCCGCCACCCCCGCAATGTCCGCATCCTGCCGCCGTCAAGGGATTTTCATTAGTCGTCGTGCGATGACGGCAGCTGCCAAGCCAGCTATCTCCCCAACGTCGTCCTGGCGAAAGCCAGGACCCATAACCACCGCGCTTTGTTGTTGCAGGGATCGTGGCCCTAGCGTCGCGCAGCACTTGGCAGTTGGGGTAATGGGTCCTGGCTTTCGCCAGGACGACGGCGAAGTGTTCCCTCTAAAAATTCACCCGGTTCGAGATCGCGCCGTCGACGACGAGATTCGAGCCTGTCGTAAACGAGGAGGCCGGGCTCGCCAGAAACACCGCAGCGTTGGCGATCTCCTGCGGCGTCGCCATGCGGCCGGTCGGGTTGCGGGCCAGCGCGTCCTGATAAATCTTCGGCGTGTTCTGCTCGACCATGTTCCAGATGCCGCCCTTGAAATACACGGTGCCCGGCGACACCACGTTGACGCGGATTTTCTTCGCCGCGTATTGCCGCGCCAATCCCTTCGCCATGTGCACCAGTGCCGCCTTGATCGGACCGTAGGAGCCGGCGCGATCCGCTTGCGCTGCCGAGATCGACGAGATGATGATGAAGGCTGCGTCGCCGGTTGTTTCGCCGCTCGCTTCGAGGAACGGGCGTGCTGCCTCGAACGCGTTCACCGCGCCGAGCACGTCGAGTCGGAAATTCTGCTCCCACGACGCCGGATCGCCGCCTTGCGCCATCGCGCCTGCATTGGAGAACATCATGTCGATGCTGCCCAATTCGGTTGCGGCATCGGCAATCCACGATGTCAGCGCCGCGGCGTCGGTGATATCGACGGCCGCGCCGGTGACGCGCACGCCGGCTGCCTTCAGTTCGGCAACGCTGGAAGCAACCTGCTCGGCATTGCGCGCACAGACCGCCACGCCGACGCCTTCACCCGCCAGCGTCGCCGCAATGGCCCGCCCGATGCCGCGCGTGCCGCCGAGCACGATGGCGTTTCGTCCCTTCAAACCCAGATCCATTCGGATGTCCTTTCTCATGCGCGCGGACTGTAGCGACCGTCGCAGCATTGCGCGACCTCGATATTCCCTCGCGTCACGCGATTTTCATTGTAGCCAAGCGAATATCGCGGTGCACCCAATCCGATCCCGCCTTGTGCGCTGCGGATCAATTGCTATCGTCCCGCCGCCCCGGGTCATCGCATTGGGGCGTCTGAAAACAACAATCAAACAGGGAGACAATGACATGCGTTATTTCACTGCGCTCATCTGCGCGGCATGGGTCGTGCTCGCTACCGCCACCGGCGCGTTGGCCCAGGTGGCGCCCAATCCCGACAATCCGAACGACGTCGTCGCCGATGCCCTGACGCCGCCGCCCTACGGCGAACCGATCAATCTGGAGACCGCCAAGAAGGTCGCGGCCGCAGCCGTTGCCGAGACGCAAAAGCGAAACTGGAACGCGTTCTGCATCGCGATCGTCAATCCGAGCGGCGATCTCGTCTATTTCGAGAGGCAGGACAATTGCCAGTATGCCTCGGTCGGGGTCTCCCAGCACAAGGCGCGCACCGCAACCCGCTATCGCCGCCCCACGCTGGTGTTCGAAACCCTGATGGGCAAGGGACCCTACTTCTCCTACCTTGCAACCCTTGACGACGTCGTCGCCTCGCGTGGCGGCAATCTGCTGATGGTCAACGGCAAGATCGTCGGCGCCATCGGTGTCAGCGGCGGCTCCGGCGCGCAGGACAACGTGATCTCGCTCGCCGGCCAGGCCGCGCTGAAGTGATCTAGTGGCGGGACGCTTCTGCCGGAGTATCGGTCCGGCAGAAGTCCCTCACGAGAATTGTAGGATGGGTAGAGCGAAGCGAAACCCATCAATTTCCATCCGGGCTCCCATGATGGGTTTCGCTGCGCTCTACCCATCCTACGAACCGCCAATAATTTGTTCGGCTTTTCAGAATTAAACTTGACGCCGCACCCAACTCAGATGTTCAATGCACCTCGTCTCGCCCGGCACGAGGGGCGCTTCGCGGTCGTCACGAACGCGGGTCGAGATGCGGTGGACGCCGATGGCGCAACTGACGAGTGCGCATGAGGCGGACGGCGAAGTCGTGTGGTCCTGACGCCCTAGCGGCAGGTGTCTTTTCACAAAACGCTGACGCGTCTTGTGAAGGCGGTGACAAGCAAGCCCAGTCTCGCCGGGGAGAGCACGAAGTAAGCCGTAACCCATCGCGCAGGG
>NZ_CANSMR010000010.1 GCF_947648125.1 uncultured Bradyrhizobium sp.
ACGCCGGACACCACGCTTCGCCCTTCAGGCAACTCGTGGCTGCGCCACGCGTAGCCCGAAGGGCGAAGCGTGGTGGAGCCAGGCGGGATCGAACCGCCGACCTCTTGCATGCCATGCAAGCGCTCTCCCAGCTGAGCTATGGCCCCTTATCCAGTTGGGATGATCCTGGGGGATCAATCCCGGCCGCGCGGCCTAGATGACTCGCGCGGCAGCACCGTTGATCATAGATCGGCGCCGATCTCAAGTCTCTTCGTCGCCGCCGACGTCACCAATAATGTCGGTCACGTCCTCATCGCCCTCTTCCTCGTCGGCGATGAAGGTCGAATCGTCGTCGTCATCGTCGTCGATGGTCTCATCGACCTCGATATCGTCCTCGGATTCGGGAACCACGGCCTTGACCTTGCCGGTGTTCTCCTCGGCATCGGCCTCCTCGAGCGAGACCAACTCTTCGGTCTCGGCCGCCTCGGGCATCTCGGCGGCGGTCGCAGGCGAACTGACGGTGGCGCCACGGCCCCGCGGCGGGGCGACAGGCGCGATCGGCACGACCTCACCGGTGTAGGGCGAAATCACCGGATTCTTGTTGAGGTCGTAGAACTTCTTGCCCGTGGTCGGGCAAATGCGCTTGGTTCCGAGCTCGGACTTAGCCAACGTGGTCATCCCAGAATTTTGCTGAAAAACGGTGCTTCACTTGGCTAGTTGAGGAGCCGCTGTCAATAGCGGTTTGCGCGCAAGTGACGGGCGCGTGACGCGGTGTTGCCTATGTGATACCTGCCGCGGCGCGAGAGGACACAATCTTGGCTCATTCCGACACCCCGACCCCGCTGGAATCGCGCGTTTGCGGCCCCCTGGCCGGCAAGGTCCGCGTTCCCGGCGACAAATCGATTTCCCACCGTGCCCTGATCCTCGGGGCGCTTTCGGTCGGCGAAACCCGCATTTCCGGCCTTCTGGAGGGCGAGGACGTCCTCAATACCGCCAAATCCATGCGCGCGCTGGGCGCCAAGGTGGAGCGGACGGCGCCCTTTACCTGGTCGGTCGCCGGCGTCGGCGTCGGCGGCTTCGCCCAGCCCACGGCCCCGCTCGATTTCGGCAATTCCGGCACCGGCTGCCGGCTGGTGATGGGCGCGGTGGCCGGCTGCCCGATCGCGGCCATTTTCGACGGCGACGCCTCGCTGCGTACGCGGCCGATGCGCCGGATCCTCGATCCCCTGGAGCTAATGGGCGCCCGGACCAGCGACATCAGGGAGGGCGGCCGGCTGCCGCTCACCTTGCACGGCGCTCGCTATCCGGTGCCGATCGTCTACAAGACCCCGGTCGCCTCGGCCCAGATCAAGTCGGCGGTGCTGCTGGCGGGCCTGTCCGCGCCCGGCATCACCACGGTCATCGAGCAGGAGGCGAGCCGCGACCACACCGAGCTGATGCTGAAGCATTTCGGCGCCGAGATCGCCACGGAGAACGAGGGCAGCCACGGCCGCAGGATCTCGCTGAACGGCGAGCCCGAGCTGCACGGCGCGCAGGTCGTGGTGCCGGCCGATCCGTCCTCGGCCTCGTTCCCGATCGTCGCGGCGCTGATTGTCGAAGGGTCCGACGTCGTGTTCTCCGACGTGATGACCAATCCGCTGCGGACCGGCCTGTTCACCACATTGCGCGAAATGGGCGCCTCGATCGAGGCGAGCGATGTGCGCAGCGATGCCGGCGAGCCGATGGCGCAATTGCGCGTGCGGGCCTCGAAGCTGAAGGGCGTCGAGGTGCCGCCGGAGCGTGCGCCATCGATGATCGACGAGTATCTGGTGCTGGCGGTCGCGGCGGCGTATGCCGAGGGCACCACGATCATGCGCGGCTTGCAGGAGCTGCGCGTCAAGGAGTCCGACCGTCTCGAGGCCACCGCGGACATGCTGCGCGTCAACGGCGTCAAGGTCGAGGTTTCCGGCGATGATCTGATCGTCGAGGGTCGCGGCCACGTTCCAGGCGGCGGCCTTGTTGCCACCCATATGGATCATCGCATCGCGATGTCGGCGCTGGTGATGGGCTGTGCTTCGGATCGGCCGGTGAAGGTCGATGACACTGCCTTCATCGCCACCAGTTTCCCGGATTTCATTCCGATGATGCGCGCGCTCGGAGCTGACTTCGCATGATCATCGCCATCGACGGACCCGCCGCCTCCGGCAAGGGCACGCTCGGCAAGCGGCTCGCCCACCACTACGGCTACCGCCATCTCGACACCGGCGTGATCTACCGCGCGGTGGCCTATGCGATGATGGCGCAGGGCGCCGACCTCAACGACGAAGCGCTGGCGGTGGCCGTCGCGCTCGAGCTCGATCCCGAGAAATTCGGCAATCCGATCCTGAAGACCCAGAAGGTCGGCGAGGGCGCATCCGTCGTCTCGGCCTTTCCGAGGGTGCGCGAGGCGCTGGTCAGCTTCCAGCGCCAGTTCGCCGCCGATCCGCCCGGTGCGGTGTTGGATGGACGCGATATCGGCACCGTGATCTGCCCGGATGCCGACGTGAAGATCTTCGTGGTCGCCGACCCCCGCGTGCGGGCGCGGCGGCGCACCCTGGAGGCCCGCGCCCGCGGCGAGGACGCCGACGAGGAGGCGGTGCTGGCCGACATCCTCAAGCGCGACGAGCGCGACAAGAACCGCGCCGTTGCGCCGTTGCGGCCGGCGGCGGACGCCCACACGCTGGACAATTCCAATCTCGACATCGAGGCCGGCGTCCGTGCCGCCATCGCCATCGTCGAGGCGGCGCGCGCCCGGCGCTAGAATCGTCGGCTTCGAAGGGCCCTTTCGGCCCGAAAACCCAGCAAAATGGGGCATTTCCTGCTTGCCGAAAACGGCTTGCAGGGCTATATCAGCGCCGTTCGGAGCAGCATCGACGATGTCGAGGCCGTGTCTGAGCGGGCCGGCGCCGGGTTTGAGCCCTCGCCGCATCTGGAGGAACGCCCGCTCCCAGGTCTTGAAGTCGATATTTTCGTTTCAGGCTCCCGACAATTCAAACGTACCGAACGTGCAGTCTTGCTGCCGGCCCGCTGTTGCACCTCCTGCAATAAGCGGTCGTCAGGGCTTGCGGAACCCTGACACTTCACGCGCGGTGCGCCCATCAACCCGAACGGCCGGCAAGATCCCGCATTTGGAGAACAAATGGCTTCGAATACTGTGTCTTCCTATACCCCCACCCGC
This sequence comes from uncultured Bradyrhizobium sp., assembly GCF_947648125.1. Classification (GTDB taxonomy): domain Bacteria; phylum Pseudomonadota; class Alphaproteobacteria; order Rhizobiales; family Xanthobacteraceae; genus Bradyrhizobium. The sequence continues at coordinate 3,176 of NZ_CANSMR010000010.1, forward strand.
GACGACTTCGCGGCGATGCTTGATGAATCCTTTGCCGGCGGCAATCTGCAGGAAAGCTCGGTCATCAAGGGCAAGGTGGTTGCAATTGAGAAGGACATGGCCGTCATCGACGTCGGCCTGAAGACCGAAGGCCGCGTTGCGCTGCGCGAATTCGCCGGCCCCGGCCGTGAAAGCGATCTGAAAGTCGGCGACGAAGTCGAGGTGTTCCTCGACCGGATCGAGAATGCGCTCGGCGAAGCCGTGCTGTCGCGCGACAAGGCGCGCCGCGAGGAGAGCTGGGGCAAGCTCGAGAAGGCATTCCAGAACAACGAAAAGGTCAACGGCGTCATCTTCAACCAGGTCAAGGGCGGCTTCACGGTCGACCTCGACGGTGCGGTGGCCTTCCTGCCGCGCTCGCAGGTCGACATTCGTCCGATCCGCGACGTCGCGCCGCTGATGAACAACTCGCAGCCGTTCCAGATCCTCAAGATGGACCGCCGCCGCGGCAACATCGTGGTGTCGCGCCGCACGGTTCTCGAAGAGACCCGCGCCGAGCAGCGCCAGGAACTGGTGCAGAACCTCGAAGAGGGTCAGGTGATCGACGGCGTGGTCAAGAACATCACCGATTACGGTGCGTTCGTTGATCTCGGCGGCATCGACGGCCTGCTCCACGTGACCGATATCGCCTGGCGCCGCGTCAACCACCCGACCGAGGTGCTGACCATCGGCCAGACCGTGAAGGTCAAGATCATCAAGATCAACCACGAGACGCACCGCATCTCGCTGGGCATGAAGCAGCTGCTGGATGATCCGTGGCAGGGCATCGAAGCCAAGTACCCGCTGGGTGCCCGCTTCACCGGCCGCGTCACCAACATCACCGACTACGGCGCGTTCGTCGAGCTCGAGCCGGGCATCGAAGGCCTGATCCACGTCTCCGAGATGTCGTGGACCAAGAAGAACATGCACCCCGGCAAGATCGTTTCGACCTCGCAGGAAGTCGAAGTGCAGGTTCTCGAAGTGGATTCGGCCAAGCGCCGCATCTCGCTCGGTCTCAAGCAGACCATGCGCAATCCGTGGGAAGTGTTCGTCGAGAAGTTCCCGGTCGGTTCGGTGGTCGAGGGCGAGGTCAAGAACAAGACCGAGTTCGGTCTGTTCCTCGGTCTCGAGGGCGATGTCGACGGCATGGTCCACCTCTCCGACCTCGACTGGAAGCTTCCGGGCGAGCAGGTCATCGACAACTTCAAGAAGGGCGACATGGTCAAGGCCGTGGTGCTCGACGTCGATGTCGAGAAGGAGCGTATCTCGCTCGGCGTCAAGCAGCTCGAAGGCGACCCCTTCGCCGAGCCGGGCGACGTCAAGAAGGGCGCGGTCGTGACCTGCGAAGTGCTCGAAGTGAAGGAGAGCGGCATCGAGGTCCGGATTTCGGGCACCGAGTTCACCACCTTCATCAAGCGGTCCGAGCTGGCCCGCGATCGCAACGACCAGCGCGCCGAACGCTTTGCCGTCGGCGAGAAGGTCGATGCCCGCGTCATCCAGTTCGACAAGAAGGCCCGCAAGGTGCAGGTCTCGATCAAGGCGCTGGAAGTTGCCGAAGAGAAGGAAGCCATCGCGCAGTACGGCTCCTCCGATTCGGGAGCGACGCTCGGCGACATCCTCGGCACCGCGCTGAAGAACCGCGGCACCGACAAGTAAGCATTCGTCTCGTTCAGGCGAACATCGGGGCCCCGGCGAAAGCCGGGGCCCTTTTGCTTTGGGAATGCCCGTAGCCCGGATGAAGCGCGGCTAAATCCGGGAGCGCTACCGCCGTGGATGCCGGCCCCGGATTACGCTGCGCTTCATCCGAGCTACTAATGTCGGCGATGTCGCGGGCCTTGTTTTCTTCATATTGCGTCGCAATTGATGTATTTGGCTAAGCTGATAGTGACGCTGCGACGGCAAAACGCGCGGATTGCGCGCTGACTATTTCTGGAGAGATCGGATGTCGCTGGATTCAGACGTGATCGTCGACCGCCGCCGTATCAGGCGCAAGCTGACATTCTGGCGCGTCGCCGCCGCGGTCATTGCAATCGCGGCCATCGTCGGCGTGGGCGTGATCGCGTCCGGCGGACGCGGCGCCTTCTCGACGTCGAACGCGATCGCGCGGATCAATATCGACGGACTGATCCGCAGCGACCAGGAGCGCGTCGAGGCGCTGGAGCGGCTCGGCAAGTCGAGCTATGCGGCGGTTGTCGTGCACATCAATTCGCCCGGTGGCACCACCGCGGGCTCCGAGCAGCTTTACGATTCGCTGATGCAGTTGAAGGCGAAGAAGCCGCTTGTCGTCGTGGTCGAGGGATTGGCGGCCTCGGGCGGCTACATCACGGCGATCGCGTCCGACCATATCGTCGCCCAGCAGACCTCGCTGGTCGGCTCGATCGGCGTGCTCTTCCAGTTTCCCAACGTGTCCGAATTGCTCAAGACCGTCGGTGTGAAGATGGAGGAAATCAAATCCTCGCCGCTGAAGGCGGCGCCCAACGGCTTTGAGCCGACCAGCCCGGAGGCCCGCGCTGCGATCGACGGCTTGGTCAAGGATTCCTATGCATGGTTCCGTGGATTGGTGAAGGAACGGCGCGGCATGGATGACGCCCTGCTGGAGAAGGTCGCGGATGGCCGCGTCTTCACCGGCCGGCAGGCGGTCGATCTCAAGCTGATCGATCAGCTCGGGGATGAAAAGACCGCGATCGCCTGGCTGGTCGCGGAGAAGAAGGTCAAAAGCGACCTGCCGGTGCGCAATTACAAGCTTAATCCGCGATTCAGCGACCTGACCTTCCTGCGCACCGCGGCGTCGATGACGCTCGATGCGTTTGGCCTTGGCGGCATCGCGCGGCGGATCGAGCAGGGTGGAGTGGCCCAGGCGGTCGACCGATTCGGGCTCGACGGCATGCTGGCGCTGTGGACTCCCGGAGGAACCGACTAGTCGAGAGCGAAAGGCGTGCCGATCAGGGTATTCCCGCTCTGCGGGAATCGCCGCATGCCCCAATTGGGTTATTTGTCACGCGATTTCACGGCGTCCTAAATCGATTTAGCGTCTTGACAGTGCACGGCATTTTCACGGAAATGGGTTTCCGCAAGAGCCCGGATCCCATTTTCGATGATCAAATCCGAACTTGTTCAGCGTATCGCCGAGCACAACCCGCACCTCTATCAGCGGGACGTCGAGAACATTGTGAATGCGATTCTCGATGAAATCGTCGCGGCGCTGGCGCGTGGCGACCGCGTCGAGCTGCGTGGTTTTGGCGCATTCTCGGTGAAGCATCGCCCGGCTCGTGCCGGCCGCAATCCGCGTACCGGCGAGCATGTGCCGGTCGACCAGAAGAGCGTGCCGTTCTTCAAGACCGGCAAGGAAATGCGCGAGCGCCTCAATCGCGACGAGGCTGAGGCGGGAGCCTCCAAGATCGACGCGTCCAAAGCTGACGCCTAGCCCGACGTCCGGCGTTGCCGTGCTGCGGGCGATGTGCCCGCACTTTCTCCATCGCGGCGAGAGATGGTCATGCGAAAGTTCTTCACGGCAGTGGTCGTCATTCCGCTCGGACTGATCTTCATCATCTTCGCCGTCGCCAACCGTCACTGGGTGACGGTGTCGTTCGATCCCTTCAACTCTGTGACGCCGACGGTTGCGGTCACACTGCCGCTGTTCGTCGTCATCATCGCTTCCGCCATTCTCGGCGTGATCGCCGGCGGCATCGGAACCTGGTTCAAGCAAGGGCGCTGGCGCCGCGCCGCCCGGCAGCACGAGGCCGACGCCCGCCACGTCCGCGCCGAGCTCGCCGACCTCAGGGCGGCTGCCTCCCGGGACGACGCGCAGCGTCGTTCGGCCCCGGTCCTATCAGGGTTTTACGGGCCCAATGGGCGAGACAAGCAGGGTGCGACGTTGTAGAACCCGCCCCGTCGGACCGGGTTCAGCCCTGTTCCGGACGCCCGAAAACCCGTTCTGAGACCCGTTTCGAGACCATGCCCCTGCTCGTCAAAATCTGCGGCCTGTCCACGCGCGAGACGCTCGACGTCGCGCTTGAGGGCGGCGCGGACATGGTGGGGTTCGTGTTCTTCCCGCCGTCACCGCGCCATATCAGCCTCGAGACCGCGCGCGAGCTCGGCAGCCGCGCCAAGGGCCGCGCCGTGAAGGTCGCGCTGACCGTCGATGCCGACGACGCGACCTTGGAAAACATCGTCGAGACGCTGCGGCCGGATATCCTGCAATTACACGGCAAGGAAACCACCGCGCGGCTGCGCGACATCAAGCAGAAGTTCGGCCTGCCGCTGATGAAGGCGCTGCCGGTCGAGACCGCTGCCGACCTCGCCCCGCTGCCGGGCTATGCCGGCGTTGCCGACCGCATCCTGTTCGATGCCCGCGCGCCGAAGGATGCCACGCGACCGGGAGGTCTTGGCGCGCCGTTCGATTGGCACCTGCTGGAAAATCTCGATCTCGCGCTGCCCTACATGGTCTCCGGCGGGCTCAATGCCGACAACGTCGCTGAAGCTGTCCGCGTCACCCGCGCCGGCGGGGTCGACGTGTCGTCGGGCGTCGAGCGCACGCCGGGCGTCAAGGATCCCGAGCTGATCCGCGCCTTCATCCGCGCCGCACGCACAACCCAAAGAACGACCCAAGAACTGATGGTTCGATGAATCAAAACCTGCCCAATTCCTTCCGCAGCGGCCCCGACGAGCGCGGGCATTTCGGCATTTTCGGCGGACGCTTCGTCGCGGAAACGCTGATGCCGCTGATCCTCGATCTCGAAAAGGCCTATGCCGACGCCAAGGCCGATCCGGCGTTCCAGGCCGAGATGAATGTCTATCTGAAGGACTATGTCGGCCGGCCCTCGCCGCTGTATTTCGCCGAACGGCTCACCGAGCATCTCGGCGGCGCCAAGATCTATCTGAAGCGCGAGGAGCTCAACCACACCGGTTCGCACAAGGTCAACAACGTGCTCGGCCAGATCATGGTCGCGCGCCGCATGGGCAAGAAGCGCATCATCGCCGAGACCGGCGCCGGCCAGCATGGCGTGGCGACGGCGACGCTGTGCGCGCGCTTCGGCCTCGAATGCGTGGTCTATATGGGCGCGGTCGACGTCGAGCGGCAGCAGCCCAACGTGATCCGCATGGAGATGCTGGGCGCCAAGGTCGTCCCGGTGCAGTCGGGCGCGCGCACGCTGAAGGATGCGATGAACGACGCGCTGCGCGACTGGGTCACCAACGTGCACAACACCTTCTATTGCATCGGCACGGTTGCGGGTCCGCACCCCTATCCGATGATGGTGCGCGACTTCCAGTCGATCATCGGCCACGAGACGCGTACGCAGATGCAGGAGGCCGAGGGCCGCCTGCCGGACTCGCTGATTGCCTGCATCGGCGGCGGCTCCAATGCGATGGGCCTGTTCCATCCGTTCCTCGACGATCCTTCGGTCGAGATCTTCGGCGTCGAGGCGGCCGGTCACGGGCTGACGCAGTTGCATGCCGCCTCGCTCGCCGGCGGGCGTCCCGGCGTGCTGCACGGCAACCGCACCTATCTTTTGATGGACGCCGACGGCCAGATCGAGGAAGCGCATTCGATCTCGGCCGGCCTCGATTATCCCGGCATCGGCCCCGAGCACGCCTGGCTGCACGAAACCGGCCGCGTCAAATATCTCTCGGCGACCGACGAGGAGGCGCTGGCCGCATTCCAGCTGCTGTCGCGCCTCGAAGGCATCATCCCCGCGCTGGAATCCGCGCACGCCATCGCGAAACTGTCCGAACTCGCGCCGCAGCGGCCGAAGGATCACCTGATGGTGGTCAATCTCTCGGGCCGCGGCGACAAGGACGTGCCGCAGGTCGGCGACATCTTGAAGGCGAGGCAGAAGTGACCACCCGTATCGACGCACGTTTCGCCGAGCTGAAGCAGCAGGGCCGCTCCGCCTTCGTCACCTTCGTGATGGCCGGCGACCCCGACGCCAAGACCTCGCTCGACATCCTCAAGGCGCTGCCGAAGGCCGGCGCCGACGTCATCGAGATCGGCATGCCCTTCACCGATCCGATGGCCGACGGCCCGTCGATCCAGGCCGCCGGCCTGCGCGCGCTCAAGGGCGGCATGACGCTGCGCAAGACGCTGGCGATGGTCGGCGACTTCCGCAAGGACGACGACACGACGCCGATCGTGCTGATGGGCTACTACAATCCGATCTACATCTACGGCGTCGAGAGCTTCCTCGCCGACGCCAAGACGGCCGGCGTCGACGGGTTGATCATCGTCGACCTGCCGCCGGAGGAAGATACCGAGCTCTGCATCCCCGCGCTGAAGGCCGGTTTGAATTTCATTCGCCTCGCGACGCCGACCACCGACGACAAGCGCCTGCCGGCGGTGCTCGCGAACACCTCGGGCTTTGTCTATTACGTCTCGATCACCGGCATCACCGGCGCTGCGACGGCGGATTCGAGCGCGGTTGCAGAAGCGGTCGCCCGCATCAAGCGGCATACCAAGCTGCCGGTCTGCGTCGGCTTCGGCATCCGCACCCCGGAGACAGCGCGCGCGATCGCCGAGAACGCCAATGGCGCCGTGGTCGGCACCGCGATCGTCGATGTGGTGCGCGCCAATCTCGATGCCGAGGGCCGCGCGACGCCGAAGACCGTGAACGCGGTGGCGGACCTGGTGTCCGCGCTGGCGCAGGGGGTCCGGGGCGCCAAACAGGCCGCTGAATAAGCCACATTTTGCGGCAACAAGGCCGCAGACGGCGGCTTGCCGGGTTCGCCCGGCCCGCCATATATCCAGCTGGTGCGGGACCAACCCGCATTTCGGAGCGAACCATGAACTGGCTCACCAACGTCGTCCGGCCGAAGATCCGCAACATCCTGCGGCGCGAGACACCGGAAAACCTCTGGATCAAGTGCCCGGATTCCGGGCAGCTGGTGTTCTACAAGGACGTCGAGGCCAACCAGTTCGTGATCCCCGGCTCCAACTACCACATGCGCATGGGCGCGGTGGCGCGGTTGAAGTCGATCTTCGACAACGAGACCTGGTTCGACGTCGCGCTGCCTGACGTCGTCGCCGACCCGCTGAAATTCCGCGACGAGCGCAAATATGTCGACAAGATCAGGGATGCGCGGGCCAAGACCGGCCTGAACGAAGCGGTCAAGGTCGGCTACGGCAAGCTGGAAGGTACCGGCGTCGTGGTTGCGGTGCAGGATTTCGATTTCATGGGCGGTTCGCTCGGCATGGCTGCCGGTGAAGCGATCGTGCGGGGGCTCGAGCTCGCGGTCGAGAAGAAGTCGCCCTTCATCGTGTTCGCCGCATCCGGGGGCGCGCGGATGCAGGAAGGCATCCTGTCGCTGATGCAGATGCCGCGCACCACGGTCGGCGTGCAGATGCTGCGCGAGGCGAAGCAGCCCTATATCGTCGTGCTGACCAATCCGACCACCGGCGGCGTGACAGCCTCCTATGCGATGCTCGGCGACGTCCAGATCGCCGAACCCGGCGCGCTGATCGGCTTTGCCGGCGCGCGCGTGATCGAGCAGACCATCCGCGAGAAGCTGCCGGAAGGTTTTCAGCGCGCCGAATATCTGCGCGAGCACGGCATGGTCGACATGGTCGTGCACCGCCATGAGATGAAGGCAACGCTGGCGCGGCTGTGCCGCCTGCTGACCAGGGCGCCGGCGCTTGAGACCGCGTCCAAGCCCACGGTCGCGGTCACCGAGCCGGCCCAGATCGTCACGGCCCCGGAGACGGTGCCGGCCGCGCCGCACGCGTGACCGCAAGCGGCGCCCCATCGCAACCCTCGTTCGAGGCGTTGATCGCGCGGATATCGGCGCTGCATCCGAAGCGCATCGATCTCAGCCTCGATCGCATGCGCGGCCTGATGGAGCGGCTCGATCATCCCGAGCGCAAGCTGCCGCCGGTGATCCATGTCGCCGGCACCAATGGCAAGGGCTCGACGATCGCCTATCTGCGCGCGCTTCTCGAAGCCGCCGGCCTCCGCGTGCACGTCTTCACCTCGCCCTATCTGGTGCGGCTCAACGAATGCTACCGGCTGGGTGCCGCTGGCGGCGGCAAGCTTGTCGGTGACGACGAGCTGCGCGCGACGTTCGAGCATTGCGAGCGCATCAACGCCGGCAATCCCATCACCATCTTCGAGATGGAGACGGCAGTGGCGTTCTGCCTGTTCGCGAAGCATCCGGCCGACGTTGCGCTGCTCGAGGTCGGCCTCGGCGGCCGGCTGGATTCCACCAATGTGGTCGAGACGCCGCTGGCCTCGGTGATTACGCCGGTCAGCATGGACCACATGGAGTTCCTCGGCGATACCTTGACTTTGATCGCCGGCGAGAAGGCCGCGATCATCAAGCGCAAGGTGCCGGTGGTCTGCGCCGAGCAGGCGCCGGATGCGATGGCCGTGATCGAGGCGGAGGCGAACCGCATGCGCGCGCCGCTGCATGCAGCCGGCCAGCAATGGCATGTCGGCGTCGAGCGTGGCCGGCTGGTCTATCAGGACGAGCGCGGCTTGATGGATCTCGCCGCGCCAAAGCTGTTCGGCCGGCACCAGTTCGACAATGCGGGCCTCGCGATCGCGACGCTGCGTGCGATCGACACGTTCAAGCTCAACATCGCGGCCTACGAGGCCGGCATCGTCAATGCCGAATGGCCGGCGCGGATGCAGCGGCTGGTCTCAGGCAGCCTCGTCTGCCAGGGACCGCAGGGCTCCGAGGTCTGGCTCGACGGCGGGCACAATGCCGAGGGCGGCCGCGTAGCGGCGGCGGCGCTCGGCGATCTCGAGGAGCGGGTGTCGCGGCCGCTCGTTGTGATCGCCGGCATGATGGCCAACAAGGATGCCAATGCATTCCTCGCCAATTTCGCCGGGCTGACGCGCCACATCATCGCGGTCCCGGTGCCCGGCCGCGACAACGGCATGGCGCCCGACAAGCTCGCCGATGCCGCGCGTGCGCTCGGCATGCGGGTCGAGATCGCATCCGGCGTCGACGCTGCGTTGCAACGGCTTGCCACGCTGGCCTACGAGGTGCCGCCACGCATCCTGATCACCGGCTCGCTGTACCTGGCTGGTCCTGTGCTTGCGGCCAACGGCACGCCTCCTGCATAAGTGGTCCCGCGTCCCGGATGCGGTGCGCATGTGGGAGGACGAGACACCATGCGTTTTGCTGCGATCGCCGACATCCACGGCAACCATCTCGCACTTGAAGCGGTGCTGTCGGATATCCGGGCGCAGGGCATTTCCGACATCGTCGATCTCGGCGACATGGTGAGCGGGCCGCTCGATGCCCGGCCGACCGTCGACATGTTGATGGAGCTCGATGCGGTCCATCTGCTTGGCAATCACGACCGCTATCTGATCGACCGCCCGCACGAGAAAATGGGCTCCTGGGAACGGTTGACCTATACCCAGCTCGAGCCGCGGCATCTCGACTGGCTGCGCACGTTGCCGGCGAATGCGATCCATCGCGACGCGGTTTTCCTGTGTCACGCGACACCGCAGGACGACGAGACTTATTGGCTCGAGACGGTATTGCCGGGCGGCGAAGTCTGCATGTCGACGCTGGAATCGATCGAGGCGAGGGCGGCCGGCGTGACGCAATCGCTGATCCTGTGCGCGCACACCCATACCGCGCGAGCCGTGCGGCTTCGCGATGGGCGGCTGATCGTCAATCCCGGCAGCGTCGGCTCGCCCGGCTATCGCGCCGGCAAGCCGCATCCGCATGTCGTCGAGGCCGGTTCGCCCGATGCGCGCTACGCGATCCTTGAACGGGTCGGTGACGGCTGGGACGTGACCTTCCGCCACATCCCGTACGATCACGCGGCGATGGTCGCGCTGGCACGGCGCAATGGCCAGGCCGAGCTCGCGTCAGCGCTGGTGATCGGATGGATCAGGTAAACAAAACGGCCGGCTTTCGCCGGCCGTTTGCACAAATCAGCTAATTCGAAACAGATCAGACCGCAGCGGTGATCCACTGCTGCAGCTTGGCCTTCGGCGCGGCGCCGACCTGACGGGACGCCATCTCGCCGCCCTTGAAGATCATCAGGGTCGGGATCGACATCACGCCGTACTTCGACGCGGTCTTCGGGCTCTCGTCGACGTTGAGCTTCACGATCTTGACCTTGTCGCCCATCGCGCCGGAAATCTCATCGAGAGCGGGCGCAATCATGCGGCAGGGTCCGCACCATTCGGCCCAGAAGTCGACGACCACCGGCCCGGTCGCCTTGAGCACTTCGGCTTCGAAATCGGCGTCAGAAACCTTGCCAACGGCCATGTGAGTACCTCGTTCGGTTGAGACAAAAGGGCGGTTGAGAATCGCGCCCGGGAAGCATGGGTCAAACCTATGAACGCCCCCTTGCCGGGTCAAGCTCGGTCACATTGACATGATCTTATGCCAGCCCGGCGTCCAGCGCGGGGGCGGAAATCTCCATGATTTCAGGCGTTTCGGTCCAAAGCAGCGCCGCCCGGACGGGCAGTTGGGGATAAAGCTTCGCCAGCACCGCGCGATAGAGCGCGAGCTGCCGCACATAGCCCCGTGGTGCCTCGGCCGCGGTCTTCGGCGGGGCGTGGTTGGTCTTGAAATCGACGATCAGAACATGGTCCGGCGTCACCACCAGCCGGTCGATCTGGCCCGAGACCAGCGCCTTCGGCTGGCCCGGCCGCTCCAGCCGCCCGACGATCGAGACCTCGGCGCGGCTGCCGGGCGCGAACACCGCAGCAAAACGCGGATCGGCAATCAAGTCCAGCACCTGATCTGCGAGCGCGGCCTGCTCCTGCTCGCTCCAGCCGTCGGCATTGCGCGCGAGGTAGCCAAGCGCGGCGGCGCGCCGCCGCTCGGTGGCGACATCGGGCAGCGATTGCAACAGCCGATGCACCAACGTGCCGCGTTGCAGGGCGCGGGCGCGCAGCAGCACCGATTCGCCGGTTCGTATCGGATGGCTGTCGCCTTCAGCCGGATCGGACGGGCGCAACACGCCCGCGGCGGAGGCTTCAGGCGCGGCTGCGGTCCGCAGCCAGGACGGCAGCGCGATCGGCGCCACGGCCGTTGATGCAGCAGCGCCGGTGAGATCGGCGACGTCATCCGGCCGCGAATAGCGCATCACCTTGCCGGCTGGCGTCTCGAGCTCTTCGAGCTTGAGCCCGGAATTGGCGAGCCCCTTGGTGATCAGGTCGTACCAGGAGGATTTCCGCACCGTGTTCATGTTGCCGGGCATGCAGCCGCCGACGATCAGCCGGTCGGCCGCCCGGGTCATCGCGACATAGAGCAGGCGGCGATATTCGTCCTCGGTGTCGCCGAGCATCGCCTTGCGCGCGTCGGCGACATTGGGGGGATCCTCGGCCTTCTTGCCGGCCCACACCACGACGCCGGGCGCGTTCGGCGCGGCGTTGCCCTGCGGCAGATGGATCAGCCGCAGCCGCTGCGTGTCCGACGGCGAGGTCGTGGTATCGACCAGGAACACCACCGATGCCTCGAGGCCCTTGGCGCCGTGCACGGTCATCACGCGCACCTCGTCGCGCGAAATCTCCATGTCGCGCTTCACCTCGGTATCGGCGGCGCGCAGCCAGGCGACGAAGCCCTGCAGCGAGGCCGGCGCCTTGCGCTCATAGCCCAGCGCGAGCTCGAGGAATTCATCGAGCGCGTCGTTGGCCTCGTGGCCGAGCCGGCGCAGGATGCGCGCCCGTCCGCCGTCGCCGCCGAGCAGCCAGGCGTAGAACGCGAACGGCGTCTCCTGGGTGAAGCGGCGCTCGCAGTGTTCGAGACGGCGCAGCGCGGCCGCGAACCGCTCATCGGTCGGCGCCTGCGCGGCCAGCGCCTCGCGCAATGAGCCGCGGCGCTGGTACGCCAGCTTGAACAGATCGTCATCGTCGAGGCCGAACAGCGGGCTCTTCAGCGCCACCGCGAGCGCGAGATCGTCCTGCGGCAGCAGCAGCGCGTCGGCGAGGTTCATCAGGTCGATGATCGCGATGTGCTCGGTCAGCTTCAATCGATCGGCGCCGGCGACCGGAATGTTGGCGTGCTTCAGTGCCTGGATCACCGCGTCGAAGGCGTTGCCGCGCCGCCGCACCAGGATCAGCATGTCGCCGTAACGCAATGGCCGCCGCCCGCCGGCGCTGCCGGTCATGGTGCCGCTCGTGACGAGGCGCTTGATCTCGGCCTGGATGCGCCGCGCGAGCTTCACCTCGGGGCTGGTCACCGAGACGCCGTCGAACGGTGCGCGCCAGCCCTCGATGTCCTGGCGGTCGTCGGCAACCGCGAGATCCCAGAGCTCGATCAGGCTGGGGCCGGCGTCAGCCATCGCATTGTGGATCGGATAGCCGTTCTCGACCGCATGGATGCTGCGGAAGATCTCCTGCTCGCGGAACACATGGTCGACCGAATGCAGGATCACCGGTCCCGAGCGGAACGAATAGGTGAACGACACCGGATCGAATTTCAGCCCGGCTTCCTCGAATCGTCGTTTCAGCTCGCGCCGGCGCAGGTCGAACTCGCGAGGTGCGGCGCCCTGGAACGAGAAGATCGACTGCTTCTCGTCCCCGACCGCGAACACGGTGCGCACCAGGCCATCGCGCGCGCCGGCGCCGGAGGTGAATTCCGAGATGATGTGGGCGACGATGTCCCATTGCCGCGGACTGGTGTCCTGCGCCTCGTCGATCAGCACGTGATCGACGCCGCGGTCGAGCTTGTAATGCACCCAGCCCGAGGAGACGCGGTCGAGCATCGCCAGCGTCTTGTCGATCAAATCGTCATAATCGAGCAGGCCGCGTTCCAGCTTCTCGCGCCGGTAGTGGGCAGCCGCCGCGGTCGCGATGTGGATCAGCGCCTCGGTGCGGTCGCGCGCGACCACGGCGCGGCGGCGCTCGATCAGCGGACCGAGCCGGTCGATCTCGGCCTCGAACCTGTTGCCCGCGACCAAATTCTTCTTGATGAAATTGTTGGTGATGACAGACGCGCGCGGCGCGCGATCGTCGGTCAGGAAGACGCCGAGATATTCGTCGACCTGGGCTGCCCCGGTAAAAGTCAGCGCGTTCCGCAGCCGCTCGGCCTGCTTCTGGTCCGCCTTGCTGCTGGTGTCGAGGAGCGTTGCCATCTCCTTCCAGCCCGACCGCGGCAGGTTCGGGCCGTCGACAATCTCGCGCTCGACATCCTCGATGCGAATATCGGAAGCGACGCCGAGCGCGGCCGACATCTGCGCGGCTGCGGCTGCGGCATTGCCGGCGGCATCGGTCCAGGCCATGAAATGGTCGCGGCTGAGGCACGCCTCGCGGACCACCTCCTTGAAGGTGACGTCGGCGGCGTTTGCCATCGCCGTCCGCAGCGCGCGGCCGATGGGACTGTCGGGAATCCGCGACGCCTCGAGGAACACCGCGAGATTGGCGCGTTCCATCATTTCGTTCTGGTCGCGGTCGTCGAGCACGGCGAAGCGCGCCGGCACGTTGGCCTCGAACGGGAACTGTTGCAACAGACGGGTGCACAGCGCGTGGATGGTCTGCACCTTCAAGCCGCCGGGCGTCTCCAGCGCGCAGGCAAACAGCTTGCGCGCTTCGCGCCGCAGTGTCGCGCTGGGATGCGCGATGCCGGCCTCGCGGATCGCGATATCGAGCGCGGCATCGTCCAGCGTCACCCAATGGCCGAGCGTCGTGAACACGCGTTCGGCCATGTTGGCCGCGGCGGCCTTGGTGAAGGTGATGCAGAGGATCTTCTCAGGCGGCACGCCCGACAGCAAAAGGCGGATCACGCGCTGGACCAGCACGTGGGTCTTGCCGGAACCGGCATTGGCCGACACGAAGGTCGACGCTTTCGGATCGGACGCGCGCGCCTGCGCGTCGCGCACCGCTGGCGGGATCGGACGGGGTGCCTTCACCATTCCTCGATCCCCAGGCCGCCGGCGGCGGACCATTCCTTGATGCGCGCGAGGTCGTCATAGGCGCCGTAGCGGTTGGCCCACATCGAAAGGTTCAGCGAGGTGTAGGCCTGCTGCTCGTCGTCGAATGCGCGGATCAAGGCTTCCAGCTTGCGCCGCGCGCTGTCGGCGGCTTCATCGGGCGGCTGCGGCGTGTCGTTGGTCTTGATCTTCAACTCCAGCGAACGCTGCTCGCCCGGCGGGTTATTGCCGCTCAGCCTGACATAGACGAGGTCGCCGACCGAGGAGTCCGCCGGAATGTCAGCAAAGCCGCCCTCACGCAGGATCGCAGCTTCCAGCGTCAGCTGCGGTGACAGGCCCATGCGCACCTGCTTGCCGGTCGGCGGCTGGCCGGTCTTGTAATCGAGGATCGCAAAGCTGCCGTCGTCGCGGCGCTCGATGCGGTCGGCGCGCGCGGAGAGCGTGAACGTCCTCGTAGCGTCAAGCGGAATGCCGATCTCGCCGCGGATCTCGGCCTTGATCGCGTCGATACTGCCGCGCCGCGCCTGCTCCCATTCGGAAAACCACGCCGCGATACGCTGGAAGCGTGGCCACCACAGCGCGCGCGCTTCGGGCCGCTCCATCAGTGGCGCAAAATGCTTGGCCCCGATGTCGCGCAGCGCGCTCTTGATGTCGTCAGGCAGCGCGTCGGCATAAACCTGTGTGAACTCGCCGAGCGATTCGTGGATTGCGGAGCCGCGATCCGCCGCCGACAGCGGCATGTCGACGGGATCGAGCGGATCGAGCTTCAGGATGTAGCGCGCATAGATCGTGTAGGGATCGCGCAGCCAGTCCTCGATCGCGGTGACCGACATTTTCAGCGGCCGCGCCTCGCGCGGTGGCCGCGGCTCCGGCTGTTCGATCGGCTGGACCGTGTCGGGCCGGTCGAGCTCGGCGGCATATTGCACGTAAGCTTCGCCGGCCGATGTCGCCGCCTTCCAGCGCGCTTCGCCCGCCACCGCTTCGAGCCGGTGCAGGAAGCGCGAGGCGACCGCGGGCGCGCCGCCGACCTTGGCCGCATGGGTGAGGATCACCTCGTCATGGCCGAGCAGCTGGGCAAAGTCGTGCGCCGACAGGCCGATGCGCCGTTCGGGGAGATCGAGCCCGAGCTCATGTCGCATCGGCCGGCTCAGCCACGGATCGATCCGCGGCGCCGGCGGCCAGACGCCTTCGACCAGGCCGCCGAGGATGACGCGATCGGACTCGGTCAGACGCGCCTCGAGCTGACCGAAGATGTTGAGCTGTGCGCGCGCCGATTCCGGCCGCCGCACCATGCGGTCGGCGAACGCGGTCTGGAACACCTCGGGATAATCGACAAGCGGCGTCGCCAGCCCGCTCGGCTGCTGCTTGGCGAGTAGCTCGTCGAAGGCGGACGCGAGCGACGCGCCGGCGCGCTCCTCGAACACGACGGCGACACCGTTCTGGTCGGCCGACAGGGCGATCAGGGCCTCGCGATGACGCGCTGCCAGCTCGGCGAAGTCATAGGGCTTTGACGACGCCATGCCTTCCAGCGGCGTCAGCGCCGCCTGAAGTTTCGCGATCAAGGCCTGTGCCTTGTCGAGATCGTTGTCGCGCAGCTGGGCGCGTTGCTCCTGTCGATGCAGCGAGGAAGTCTCGCCACTGTTGAGTTTCACAAGCTCGGCGCGGAAGCGCGCAAAGTCACGTGCAAGGCCGCCGGTTCCCGCCTGCGGCCGCGTGCCGCGGAGCAGCGCGATCTCCAGCACTTCGATCGCGCGCTTCAGCACGCCATGGGCGCCGCCGAGCCGGAACAGCGGATGCTTGAGCAGCGCGAGCAAGGTCGGCGGCTCCAGCCCCTTGGCCGCGGCCTCCGCGGTGAGGCGGGCGAACACGCCGGCCGGCGTTTCCATCAGCGCATCGCCGCCGGAATCGTCGAACTCCAGCTTCCAGCGGGTCAGCGAGGCCATCACGCGGCGTGCCAGCGCGCGATCCGGCGTCACCAGCGCGGCCGATTTGCCGAGATGCCGCGCCTCGCGCATCGCGACCGCAATCGCCAGCGCCTCCATTTCCGGATTGGGCGCCTCGACCACGGTGAGATGGGTCATCCCGGCGGAAATCCGCGCCACGATCTCGGGCCGCTCCAGCCGGTCGTGCCACTGCGCGGTTGCGGTCGAGGGGCGCATCGTCTCCGACACCAGCACCTCGCGGCCGAGCGGCGCAGGCTCGGCCAGGCTCTCGACGTCGCGGCGCTTGATGCCGAAGCTGTCGAGCAAAGCGTGCATCGCGAATTGCGGGTGGTTCGACGAGGGCGGCGTCGTGAACCTGCCGTCGTCGCTGCGTTCGCCGCCGATCGTGTCCCAGGACTCTTCGTCGAGATCGGTGTCGAGCCCGGGCAGCACCACCGCGCCGTTCGCAAGCTTCGCCACCGCGTGGAGGAATTTTGCGGTGGCGGGCATCGAACCGGTCGAACCGGCCGCGATCACCGGGCCCGTGGGATGCGCGGTGAGCCGTGCCGCTTCCGCCTCGATCAGCTGGTCGCGGCGTGCCGCGGGTTCGATCCGGCCGATCTCCTTGAGGTAGTTCGGCCAGGCGTCGCGCGCGATGCACAGGAAGTCGAGCGAATGCTGCCAGTATTTGTCGAGCTGGTCCGGCACCAGGCGGTCGAGCGCGCGCCAGTCGACGCCGCGCGTCACCATGTCGTCCATCAGCCGCGCCAGGTCGCCGGCGAGCTGCAGCGTCGAAGCCGGGCCGCCGACCACCAGCGGCGCCGACACCGGCGTCTTCGCCCAGGCCGCGACCAGATGCGCCAGCGTCAGCCGACGCTCGAGCTCGCCGAGTCTCGGCGGAATCTCCAGCGGCGCGACGCCGCCGACGTCGTCGCCCTGGTCGGCGAAGGCGAGCTCGTCCTCATCGATCTCGCCGAGCGCGACGATGCGCGGCAGCACCGCGGCGTCGGAATCGAGCACATCGAGGAAGATCTCGCGCGCCAGCCGTCCGGCGCGGCGGGTCGGCAGATAGAGCGTGGCGCCAGCGAGCTTTGCGGGATCGTTGCGTGCCTCGAATCCCGCGACCAGCCGGCCATCGACCAGCGCCGAAATCACGGTGCGCAGGAACGGCGCGGAGACGGGAACGCTGAAAACGCGCATGGGCTGCCTGGTTCGAATCAGGCGCCAATATAGGGAGCGGCGGCTGTCGTTAGCCACCCCTCTCGCTCAACCGTGTCAGCTGATTATCGCAGGCGGCTGGTGCTGCGATCGACGGCATCCAGGAACCAGCGTAGCGCCGGATCTTCAGCCGCGCGGACTGTATGGATCAGGTCGATCGCGAAGGCAGGGATGTCGATCGGCGGCATCACGACGGCAATTTCGGCGAGATGCGTGAAGCGGCGGGCGACGCGTTCGGCCATCGTGGCGATCAGATCGGTGCCGGCCACCGCGAAGGGAACGGCCACCACATGTGCCAGCGTCACGGCCACCCGCCGCTTCAGCCGATGGCGCGCCAGCAGCGCGTCGATCACGCTCGGCAGCCCGTCGCCGCCGGCAGCGGAGAACAGCGCATGCGGCAGGCTCGCGTAATCCTCCAGGCTGAGCGCCTGCGATCGGCCCGCGCGCGCGCCGTCGCGGATGCAGACGAAGCGTTCCTCGAACAGCCGGTGTCGGACACAGCGTGGCGAGTCCGGCAGATGGCCGCCGATCAGTGCATCGAGTTCGGCGCGCTCGAGCTTGGCCAGGGCCGCCGTCGAGTCAGTTAGCGGACGCACGGCAAGGTCGATGCCCGGCGCCTCCATACGCAACAAGCGGCTCAATTCCGGCACCAGAACGAGGTCGCCATAGTCGGTCGCAGCGATGGTGAAGCGCCGTCGCGCGGTGGCCGGATCGAAGCTCCGATCGGGCGCCAGCGCGCCCCTGATTTGCCGCAACGCCTCTCCGATCGGCCCGGCCAGGGCCAATGCCTTTTCGGTCGGCTGCATGCCCGCGCCGGCGCGCAGGAACAGTTCGTCCGCAAACAGCGCGCGCAGCCTGCGCAACGCGCTGCTCATCGAGGGCTGGGCGAGGCCAATGCGCTCGGCCGCGCGGGTGACGTGGCGCTCTTCCATCAGCACCTCGAAGGCGACCAGCAGGTTGAGATCGACAGCGGATAAATTCATCACAGCAATAATGCTCATAAGAATAATCGATTTCAACAATGATTTGCACAAGCCTACGGTCCCGACCGATACGACGACGAGGCGGAAGAACTTGGGACGATCATTCGCGAAGTTGATGCCGCGCGGGCCGACCTTGCTGATCGTCGGCGTGCTGGCCGGGCTGGCTTTCCCGGCCCTGGCGGCCAGCGTGCGCCCGCTGATGGCGACGGCGATCTTCGTTCTCGTCCTCGGCACTTTTCTCCAGGTCGACGGGGCGGCGTTCCGGCGCGCGCTGGGGCGTCCGCTGGTCTCGCTGCTATTGCCGGCGCTGGCGATGCTGGCTTGTCCGCTTGCAGTCGGCTTCGCAGCGCGCGGCGCCGGATTTCGGCCGGAGCTGATCGTTGCGCTGGTGCTGTCGGTGTGCGCGCCGCCATCGACCGGCACGGCGGCGGTCGCGCGCATGCTCGGCTTCGACGCGACCATTCCGCTCGCCGTGACGTTGCTGTCGATGGCGCTGGCTCCGGTCACGGTTCCGCTGATCGCAGCGGGATTTGCCGGTCTTGCGCTCGATCCGCTGGCGCTCGCCACGCGGCTGGCGCTGCTGGTTGTCGGCGCCGGCGCGCTGGCGTTGCTGCTGCGCCGTCAGGCCGCTGCACAATTGGTGCGGCATTCGCGCATCATCGACGCCCTCGTGCTCGCCTCGCTGCTCGTGTTCGCGATTTCCACCATGGCGGGGGTGCGTGCACAGATCGAAGCGCAGCCGGCCACCGCGCTGACTTTGGTGGGCCTTGCCTTCGCCTGCAATCTCGCGCTGCAGGCGCTTGGCGCGCTGCTCACGCCGGGTCCGCTGGCCGAGCGGCTGACCACGGGCCTCATTCTGAGCAACCGCAACGTCGGATTGGTCTGGTCGGCGATGGGCGCGGCGGTGTCGCCGATGACGGCGCTGTTCTTCGCCGCCACGCAGTTTCCGATCTATATGATGCCGCGCCTGATCGAGCTGCTGGTTCGGCGCGAGCGAAGGGAGAAAGCCCCGTCATGAGCGAGACGATCCTGACCGAAGACCTCGCCGGCCGTTTCACCCGCATCGCGCTAGGCCATGTCACGCGCGAATATCCGAACAAGCCGGATCATGTGCTGGCGGGTCCGCAGGACGCACGCCCGCCGCGCGAACTGCATCCGGTGTTCTTCGGTAGCTACGACTGGCACTCCTGCGTCCATAGCTACTGGATGCTTGCCCGGCTGCTGCGCCGCTATCCGGCATCCGAAGTAGCGGGCGATATCCGCACGCTGTTTGACGCACAGTTCGTTGCCGAGAAGGTCGCGGCCGAATGCGCCTATCTCGCGGCCCCGACGGCGCGCGGCTTCAAGCGGCCTTACGGTTGGGGCTGGCTGCTGAAGCTTGCGGCAGAGCTCGCGCTGCTCAATGAGGCGCGATGGCGCGAGCAAATCGCGCCGCTGGCCCAAATCTTCGCGCAGCGCTTCCGCGATTTCCTGCCGCTCGCCACCTATCCGGTGCGGGTCGGCACGCATTTCAACACCGGGTTCGGACTTCGCATGGCCGCCAACTATGCCGCGGTGACGCAGGACGATGCGCTCAGTGCGCTGTTACGCGAGACGGCGCGGCGCTGGTACGGCGCCGATCAGGATTGCCCCGCCTGGGGTGAGCCGAGTGGCGACGACTTCCAGTCGTCTGCGCTGATCGAAGCGGAATGCATGCGCCGGCTGCTGGCGCCCGGCGACTTCCTGCCTTGGTTCGACCGCTTCCTGCCGCGGCTCACGCAACGCGAGCCCGCAACCCTGTTCCGGCCCGCCACGGTCACCGATCGGTCGGACGGCAAGCTTGCGCATCTCGATGGACTCAATCTCAGCCGGGCATGGTGCTGGCGCGCGCTGGCCGGCGCGTTGCCGGAGGGCGATGTGCGCCGCCCGATCCTGCTGGATGCCGCGCGGGCTCATCTCGACGCCGGCCTGCCGCATATCGCCAGCGACTATATGGGCGAACACTGGCTCGCGAGTTTTGCGGTGCTCGCCATCGACGTCGATGATTGACGAGTGGGTCTAGGTTTCACCTCTCCCTTCGGGAGAGGTCGATTTGCGTAGCAAATCGGGTGAGGGGTTACGGTCTATCGAGACAGCAAGAGCCCTCACCCGGATTGCACTGGACGATGCTTCGCATCGCCAGGCGCAATCCGACCTCTCCCCGACGGGGAGAGGTGAACCGAAAGCGCGGCAAGCCCATTCAACCCGCCTTACGCGACGCTTTCCAGGAAAGCTTCTTCCGCGGCCTGAATCGCATCGGGGGTCCCGACATGCATCCAGACGCCGTCGAGGCGCAGGCCGAACAGCCGTTCCTGCTCGTTGGCGCGGTCGAACATCTTGGTCAGCGAGAATTCGCCGGCGGGGGCGTCGGCGAACAGCGCAGGCGACATGATCGCGGCGCCGGCATAGACGAACGGCACCACCTGGTTCTCGCGCCGCTTGCGCAGCGCGCCGTCCGGCAACATCGAATAGTCGCCTCGGCCGCTATAGCCGATGCTCGAAGCGGTCGGCGCCATCAGCAGCAGAATATCCATCCGGGCGGGGTCGAAGGCTTCCGCCAGCCGCGCCAGATTGGAGCGCACGCCGTCGATCCACATCGTGTCGGCATTGAGATGGAAGAACGGCGCATCGCCGAGCAGCGGCAGCGCCTTCGCGACCGCGCCGCCGGTGCCGAGCACCTGGTCGCGCTCGTCGGAGATGATGACGCGCGGGCGGCTGCGGGTCTTGACGTGCTCGATGATCTGGTCGGGCAGGTAATGCACGTTCACGACCGCTTCGCTGACGCCGGCGCCGGCGAGCTTGTCGAGCACATGGTCGAGCAGCGGCTGACCGGCGACGCTCACCAGCGGCTTCGGCATGGTGTTCGTCAGGGGGCGCATGCGCACGCCGAGGCCCGCAGCGAGCACCATAGCCTTGTGGGGAGTGACGGGCATTTTCCTGATATTCTCGGTCATCATCTCTCGGCGCCGATCATATCACGGCGATTCGGCAAGCGCATCGATCAGACGCCATAGTCACCGGACATGACGGCCGTAAGACGGCAACGGGGCCTAGACGTCGGCAGCCTGCGCACCGCGTTTGGCAGTTTTCTTCTTCTTGTCGCCTTGTTTAAGGAAGTTGACGCCGATCTGGTCGCCATTGACCCATGCCAGCTCGCAGCGGCGATAGGCCAATCCTGTGGACGACAACAGCAGAAAGAACTCCTTCAGGTTCAGGCCCTCGACCGAGCCGTCGACGGAGAGCTTGGCGCCCGTCTCCGACACGTCTTCCATGGTGCAGTCGCGCCGCCAGGTGCCGTCAATGCCCATCATGTGCGCGGCTATGCCGCGCTCAAACGTGACACGATCGCCCTTGCGTCGTTCCGTCCCCATTGTGTGGTCCTGCTCCCGATCGGCCGCGCCTTGGATCACATGCGGCCTTGGCAACCTTAGGAGACCCAAGGCTAATAACCCGTAAACTAAGGTACTGGGGGAGGGACGTTGGCTGTGTACCAGATGCGGAAGGTGGCCAGCGCCGGATGGGCCAGCGACCGTTCGAGGTAGGTCCAGATCCGCGGCTGGTGCTTCAGATATTGCGGCTTGCCGTCGCGGCGGTTGAGCCGCGCAAAGGTGCCGAGCAGGCGGGTGTTCCGCTGCGCCGACATGATCGCATAGAGCTCGGCGAAGCCGGCGGGATCGAAGCTCTCGTCGGTGGCGCGCCGCGCCTTGATGTAGCGGGTCAAGAGCGACAGCTCGAGTTGCTCGGGCACGTCGATCCGCGCATCCTGCAGCAGCGACACCACGTCATAGGCCGCAGGGCCGAGCAGCGCGTCCTGGAAGTCGATGATGCCGACGCGCAGGATGCCGGTGCGCTCGGCAAGCCAGATGATGTTCGGCGAATGGAAGTCGCGGATCACCCAGGTCTGCGGCGCCGCGGCGGGCTTCTGCAGAAGGCCGCGCCACATCCCGAGGAAGTCGGTGCGGAGCTCCTCGCTCGGCTGCACGCCGCGATCGGGCAAGTACCATTCCAGCATCAGCCCGATCTCGATCAGCCAGGCGTCGATATCGAACACGGGGATGTCGTAACTCTCGTCTGATGTTACCGGCAGCGTGTCGGGCAGCGCCTCGCGATGCAACGCCGCCAGCATGTCGACGGCGGCCTCGTAACGCTCGGCAATCGGCTGCGGCGGGTCGCCCTCGATCACGCCTTCGGCGCCGAGATCCTCGGTGATCAGGAAGCCGGATTCGAGATCGATGTGGCGGATCGCGGGTGCGGAGAAGCCGTGTTTGCGCAGGCCGTTTCCGATGGCGACGAAAGGCCTGACGTCCTCGGCGAGATGCACCGCTGCACTGTAGGACCGGCCGTTGTAGATCGCGGGGCCGTCGGGGCGGCGCGGCGAGTTCATCAGGATGACGCTGCCGTCGTCGTTGCGCAGCCGCGCATAGGAGCGCGTCGAGGCATCGCCCGGCATGCGCTCGCGCCGGGCGTTGAGGAAGCCGCCGCGCTCGAGGAACTGGCGCAGCTCGTTGAGCCGCGCAACCTTCGCCGCGGCCTTGCCGTAGCCGGTGATCTCGGCCGCGCGGGCCGCCGATCCGAGCGCCGGGCGGTGGCTGAACGCGATGTCGATTCGATCCGCGGGCATGGCGTCCGGCGCGCGTTCCGGCCACTCGATCAGCGCCACGATGTCGTCGGGCAATGGCGACAGCCCGATCTCCTCGAGTTCGCTGGCATCGTTGATGCGGTAGAGGTCGGCATGAACCAGCGGAAACGACGGCAGCTCGTAAGTCTGAGCGAGCGTGAAGGTCGGGCTCGGCACTTCCAGCGTATCGTCGGTCGCGAGGTAGCGGATCAGGGCGCGGGCGGCCGCGGTCTTGCCGGCGCCGAGGTCGCCCGACAGCGTGATGACGTCGCCGGCGCCGATCAGCAGCGCGAGGTCGGCCATCAGCTCGGCCGTCGCGGTCTCGTTCGCGAGTGCCACCGAGAATGTCGCGGTCGCCGTCATTCCGCGGCGTTGCGATGTGCGGTCTGGTCGATCGGGAAGTCGCAGGTCACGGTCGTGCCGCGGCCTACGGTCGAATCGACGCGCACCCGTCCGCCATGCAGTTCGACAAAGGAGCGGACCAGCGACAGGCCGAGCCCCGCGCCGCGATGCCGCGAGCCGTGCGAATGGCTCTCGAACCAGTTGAATACCTTGTCGCGCATCTCGGCGGGAATGCCGGGACCGGCGTCGGTCACCGAAAACACCACGCTGTGCTCGGTGCGCTGCGCGCTGATCGTGACGGTGGCGTCATGCGGCGAGAAGCCGACCGCATTGGCGAGCAGATTGTAGAGCACCTGCACCACGCGCCGCTCGTCGCCGACGAAGGCGCCGATGTTGGGCTCGATATCGACCTTGAGCGTGATGCGGTCGGTCGCGAGACGGTCCTGGATACCTTCGGCGGCGGCCTCGATCGCCTGGCCGATATTGACCGGGCCGAGCTCGAGCTTCATCGCACCGGCGTCGATGGTGGCGAGATCGAGAATGTTGTTGGTCAGCGCCAGCAGTGCGTTGGTCGATTTGGTGACGTAGTCGAGATATTCGGCCTGCTTCGGTGTCAGCGGCCCGGTCGATGGATCGCTGAGGAAATGCGCGAAGCCGATGATGGTGGTGAGCGGCGCGCGCAGCTCGTAGGAGACGTGGTGGACGAAATCCACCTTCATCTGGTCGGCGGCTTCCAGCGCCTCGTTACGCTCGCGCAGCGCCCGCTCGACATTCTCGGTGTCGGTGATGTCCTGGAAGGCCAGCAAGGTCTTGCCGTCGGGCAGCGGGATGGTCATGCAATTCAGCACGCTGCCATCCTTGCGCTCGAGCTTGAGCGCGACCTGGGCGCGGTTCTCGATCGCGGTGATCTGCTCGCGCAGCGTCCGCCAGGTCAGCGCGTCGTCGAACAGCGGCCGGCACAGCGCTTCCACCGCCTCGATATGCGGCTCGCCCTGCAGCGCATCGGCTGGCAGCTTCCACATCTTGGCGAAAGGCGGGTTGAACAGCTCGGCGCGGCCATTGCTGCCGAACACCGCGACCGCCTCGCCGAGATTGTCGAGGGTCTCGCGCTGCACCCGCGTCAGGCGGTCGTAGCGGCGCGCGAGGTCGAGGCTCTCGGTGACGTTGTCGAACAGATAGGTGACGCCGCCCTCGAGGTTCGGCGTGGTGACGACGCTGATGGCGCGGCCGTCGGGCAGGAACCAGGTGTAGGTCTCGGATTCGACCGCGCGATAGGCCTCGTGCAGCTTGGCCTTCCAGGCGCGGAAATCCGGCTGCTCGGGCAGCTTGCGGTTGGCGCGCAGCCGGTCGAGCACGCTGGAATCGTCGGGATTGCTGTCGAGGAAAGCCTGGTCGAGGCCCCACAGCCGCCGATAGGACTCGTTGTAGAAGGTCAGCCGCCGGTCGGCATCGAACACCGCGACGCCCGAGGATAGCTGGTCGAGGGTGCGCCGGTGCGCTTCGACCATCCGCGCGATCGCCGCGCGCAAAGCCGCGGCTTCGCTGGCGTCGATCGCGATACCGGCGCTGCCGCCGGAGAGCTTGAGCGCCTGCACGTCATAGATCCGCCGCTCGCCGCTGACCACGATCGGCAGCCGTGCGGCATAATTGGCATTGTCGTTCAGCGCGCGGGTCAGTTCGGCGCGCTGGTCGCTTTCGAGCAGTTCGAGGTTGCGCTGGAGCGCATCCGACACGCTCTTGCCCTCGGTGGCGCGGACATAGGCCGCGTTGGCGTAGCGCAGATTGCCCTCGAGGCTCTTGGCCCAGATCGGCCATGGTGCGGCGGCGGCGAAATCGCGCAGCAGCTCGGTCTCCTCCTGCAGCGTCTTGTAGCGCAGGTTGGATTCGGCGAGTTCGCGGCGCAGGCCGCCGAGCTCGCGGATCCGCACGATGGCCTGACCGCCGATCGCGCGGCCCATCGCCTCGATGGCGCGGCCGGCCGAGGTCGAGAGGTTGAGCAGGAACGCCTCGCCCTTCTCGCGCAACGCGTCGACCGCGTGGTCCATCTGCAGCGCCGGCTCGGGCGGCAGCCAGGTTCCGAAGGCGAGGATGCGTTGCGGCGCGCTTTCCTGCGACATCACCAGCGAGACGTCGCCCGAGATCTGCGGCCGGTTGTCGCCCGCGGCCCAGGAGATCAGGACCTGCGGTTCGACGAACAGCAGCGCGCGCAGCCGGTCCGATTGCGCCTGCAGGTCCGTGATCTCGGACTGCAGCTGCTCCTCGTTCCGCGTGGCGCGCAGGCGGGTGCGCATCAACAGGATCGCGGCGACGACGGAGAAGCCGACCAGCGCGAACGACGTCGCGAGGACCGCGACCTCCTGGTGATTGAAGCCGAAATGATCCGACATCGCCTGGGTCACCAGGCTTTCAGCGGCAAAGGACGTCCGGGCCGGCAGCAATGCGGTGATGGCGAGCCCAAGCATGCCGTCGCGCGCCAGTGAGGTGCATGACAGCAGGGTTCGACGCATTGCCGCGACTACGCCCGACATATGTTGCCCCAGAACGCACAAACCTTAAGGCATGATCCGGAAAACAGGAGACCGGTATTCCCTCACGGCAAACGTACGACGTTTGTCCGGGGATCATGCCCGAGCAGGACCCGACAGCCCGACGAAGACCCCCCGTCGCGCTCGAATCAATCCAGAATAGTCCCAACCGGACTCGGCGAGTAAGAGTCCAGACCGTGAACGCAGAATCCGCTGTGAAAAAATGCGGCCGGCGATGTGGATTTTATGCGAATTGACTCCGTATTCGCGGGAGAGCGCATGCCGAAGCGTGATCTGCCGGAGACGGCCGCACACTTCTCCGGTCGCGTTCTAGCGTCCGGTCGAGCCGAAGCCGCCGCTGCCGCGATCGGTCGGCGACAGCACGTCGACCGGAACCAGCTCGGCCCGGGTGACCGGCGCGATCACCATTTGCGCGATGCGCTCGCCGCGCCGGATCGAGAACACCTGCTCGCCGTGATTGATCAGGAGCACATTGATCTCGCCGCGATAGTCGGCGTCGATCGTGCCGGGCGAGTTCAGCACCGTGATGCCGTATTTGGCGGCAAGGCCGGAACGCGGCCGCACCTGGGCCTCATAGCCCGGCGGCAGCGCGATCGTCAGCCCGGTCGGAACCATTTCATAGCGGCCCGGCAGCAGCAGCAGCGGCGCCGACCGCGGCACCGCGGCCAGCAGGTCGAGCCCGGCCGCGTCAGCGGTCTGGTAGATCGGCAGCAAGAGATCTGCGCCATGCGGCAATTGGTGGACTTCAACCTTGATGGTGGCGCTCACGATGCGGTTCCTACGGCTCTTGCGATCCGCGACACCAGCGCGGTCGCGACGTCTTCCTTGGTCATGACGGGCCAGGAGTCGACGGTGACGTCCTTGCCCTCGCGCGAGAGCAGATGGACGGTGTTGCGGTCGCCACCCATCACGCCGGTCGCCGGCGAGACGTCGTTGGCGACGATCCAGTCGCAGCCCTTGCGCGCGAACTTCGCCTTGGCGTTCTCGATCAGATGCTCGGTCTCGGCGGCAAAGCCGATCACCAGCGGCGGCCGCTTCTCCTTCAGCTTAGAGATCGTCGCGAGGATGTCGGGGTTCTCGACGAGCTGCAGCGGCGGCATCCCGGCCGCCGTCTTTTTCAGCTTCTGGCTGCCTTCCGTGGCGACCCGCCAGTCGGCGACCGCAGCCGCAAAGATCGCGACGTCGACGGGCAGCGCCGCCTCGACCCGGTGCAGCATGTCGCGCGCCGACTCCACGCGCATGACGGAGATGCCCTGGGGATCGCCGAGCTCGACCGGGCCGGTCACTAGCACGACCTCGGCGCCGGCGGCGCGCGCGGCGGCGGCTATGGCAAAGCCCTGTTTGCCGGACGAGCGGTTGGCGATGTAGCGAACCGGATCGATCGCCTCATGGGTCGGGCCGGCGGTGATCAGCACGCGCTTGCCGGCCAGCGGGCGCGGCTGCGGCGGGCGCAGCATGCGGTCGGCGGCCGCGGCGATCTCGGTCGGCTCGGCCATCCGCCCGACGCCGGCCTCGCTGGCTTCGGCCATTTCGCCGGCATTGGGGCCGACAGTGTGGACGCCGTCACGGCGGAGCTGCAGCACGTTGCGGCGGGTGGCCGGGTTGTTCCACATCAGCGGATTCATCGCCGGGGCCAGCAGGATCGGCCGGTTGGCCGCAAGCAGCGTGGCGGTGGCGAGATCGTCGGCATGGCCCTGCGCCATCTTGGCCATCAGGTCGGCGGTCGCCGGCGCCACCACGATCAGATCACAGTCCCGCGCCAGGCGGATATGGCCGGCGTCGAACTCGCTCTCGGCGTCGAACAGGTCGGTGTAGGCGCGCTCATGCGACAGGGCGCTGGCGGCAAGCGGGGTGACGAACTGCTGGGCCGCCTTGGTCAGCACGCATCGGACCTGGATGTGCCGCTCCTTGAGCCGCCGGATCAAATCCAGCGCCTTGTAGGCCGCAATCCCGCCACCGATGATCAAGGTCACCCTGGGCTCGCCGGCCGCGCTGGTGACCCGTGGAGCAGGGGCTGCAACCTTCAGGGAGCCCGCGCCCGGCGCCTCCGTGGGCTCCGTACCGCCCTCTGCGAGGTCCCGGAGGATCACCCGGATCTCCTCCTCGACCGAGCGCCCGTTCCTGGCGGAGCGGAGCCGCAGATAGGCCTTCAGCGTGTCGTCGAGTTTGCGGATGGTCAGGCTGGCCATGGCATACCCCCAAAAATGATAGCGATGCTATCACATAGTGCATGCATTGCAATCAGTGGGCGCGAATCGCGAAAAGGATTGCAATCAGGGCGGCGGCGATGACCCAGAGGCCGACGGTCTGCACCCGCGCCTTGCGGGCCTCGGCGCGGGCCATTTCGTCGATCGAGTCGGACGACAGCATGTGGCCCTCCCGCGTCATGGTCTCCAGCTGCTCGAGTACTGTCACGGCGCGGCTGGCGATCGACGGCAGGTTGGCGATGACGCGGCTGAGCTCGCCCACACCCGATATCGCGCCCTGAATCCGTCCAGCCGGGCCGAGATTGTGCGTGATCCATTCGCGCACCACCGGGTCCGCGATCTTCCAGATGTCGAGCTTGGGATCGAAGCCGCGCGCCACGCCCTCGACCACCACCATGGTCTTCTGCAGCAGGATCAGTTCGGGCCGCGTCTGCATGTCGAACAGGCCGGTGACCTCGAGCAGAAGCGTCAAGAGCTTCGCCATCGAGATTTCCTCGGCGGTGCGGTTGTGGATCGGCTCGCCGATGGCGCGGATCGCCTGCGCAAAGTTCTCCACTGAATGATGGCCCGGCACATAGCCGGCCTCGAAATGCACCTCGGCGACGCGGCGATAGTCGCGGGTGATGAAGCCGAGCAGGATCTCGGCGAGGAAGCGCCGCTCCTTCAGCCCAAGCCGCCCCATGATGCCGAAATCCACGGCAACAAGCCGGCCGGCCTCGTCGAGGAACAGATTGCCCGGATGCATGTCGGCATGGAAGAAGCCGTCGCGCAGCGCGTGGCGCAGGAAGCTCTGGATCACCTTGCGGCCGAGGTCCGGCAGGTCGACCTGGGCCTCCGCAAGGCGAGCGTGATCGTTCAGCGCGATGCCGTCGATCCATTCCATCGTCAGCACGCTATGAGCGGTGCGATCCCAATCCACGGCGGGCACGCGGAAGTCCGGATCGTCGCGCGTGTTCTCGGCCATCTCGGACAGCGCCGCCGCCTCGAGCCGCAGGTCCATCTCCATCGCGACCGAGCGCGACATCGTGTTGATGACCTCGATCAGCCGCAGCCGCCGCGCCTCGGCGGAATGCGCTTCGGCCTTGTGCGCGACAAAGAAGAAGTCGCTGAGGTCACGCCGGAAGCGCGCGGCGACATTGGGCCGGAGCACCTTGACCGCAACCTGATGCCGCACGCCGTCGCGCTCGACCTCGCCACGATGCACCTGTGCGATCGAGGCTGCGGCAACCGCGGGACCCAGTTGCACAAAGGCCTGCGACAGCGGCCGTTCCAGCGATTGCGTGAGGACAGCTTCGGCCTCCTCCTGCGCGAAGGGCGGCAGCCGGTCCTGCAGGGCTTCGAGATCGCGCGCCATCGCCACGCCCACGACGTCGGGCCGGGTGGCGAGGAACTGCCCGAGCTTGAGGTAGGCAGGCCCGAGCCGGGTCAGCGCGCGCGACAGCCGTGGGCCGGATTTGGCGGAGCGGCGCTCGATCAGCCGCGCCAGCTTCAGCGCAAGCTGCCCGGGCGGCGGCACCAGCGCCGGATCGACGACGCCGAACACGCCCTCGCGGGCAAACACGAAACCGGCGCGGGCAAGGCGCGAAATGTGGGTCAGTGCAGAGATCACAAACGCCAGCCCGAATGCAGCGCCACGATGCCGCCGGAGAGGCTCTGCCACTTCACGCGCGCAAAGCCGGCGGCGCCGATCATGTCGGCGAACGCGCTCGGCCGCGGGAATTTGCGGATCGACTCGACGAGATATTGATAGGACTCGGCGTCACCGGTGACGGCGCGGCCGAGCGGCGGGATCACCTTGAAGGAAAACAGGTCGTAGATCCGGTCGAGGCCAGGCACATCGACGGTAGAGAATTCGAGGCACAGGAAGCGGCTGCCGGGCTTGAGCACC
Source organism: uncultured Bradyrhizobium sp. (assembly GCF_947648125.1). Lineage (GTDB taxonomy): Bacteria > Pseudomonadota > Alphaproteobacteria > Rhizobiales > Xanthobacteraceae > Bradyrhizobium. Next base: position 32,767 of record NZ_CANSMR010000010.1, read on the forward strand.
CGATAGGCTTCGCGCAGCGCAAGCTCGATCTGCGGCACGTTGCGGATGCCGAACGCGATGGTGTAGGCGTCGAACGAACGGTCGGCGAAGCCCAATGCCTCGGCATTGCCCTCGACGAACGACACGCGGTCATCGAGGTGCTGCCTCGTGGCACGCTCGCGGCCTACGGCGAGCATGTCGGTATTGATATCGCAGACCGTGGCATGGAAGCCGGTGCCCGCGCTCTTGGCGGCCCGGAACGCGATGTCGCCGGTGCCGCCGGCGACGTCGAGCAGGGCGAACGGCCGGTCGCCCTTCGGCGGGTCGAGCGTGGTGATCATGACGTCCTTCCAGGCCCGGTGCAGGCCTACCGACATCAGATCGTTCATCAGGTCGTAGCGTGACGCCACGCTGTGAAACACGTCGTTCACCAGCGTCTGCTTCTCGCCCAGGGGCACGTCCCTGAAGCCGAAATGCGTGGTTTGATCCGGCCGATCCATCACTCAGAACTCTTACCTTTTTTGGTCGCGTTTTCTTCACGCGAACCGGTGTCCACTTCGCTCGAAAACGCTCCAGCTCGACCATAGCGCGGCGGCCGCAATGGCGCTATCACGTCACTTCCAAAAGGTGAATGCCTGCCATGCCGGAATTACCCGAAGTCGAGACCGTCCGCCGCGGCCTGCAACCGGCCATGGAGGGGTCCAAAATCCTCAAGGCCGAGGCCCGCCGCAAGGATTTGCGGTTTCCGTTTCAAAAAGACTTTATCGCCCGGCTCGAGGGCCAGACCGTCACCGGGCTCGGCCGCCGTGCCAAATATCTGATGGCGGACCTGAACTCCGGCGATGTGCTGCTGATGCATCTGGGCATGTCGGGTTCGTTCCGCGTGCTGAAGCAGGTCGGCGCGTCGGCGCCGGGGCAATTCCACCATCCGCGCAGCGAGGATCGCGCGCACGATCATGTCGTGTTCCACATGTCGTCCGGCGCGGCCGTCGTGTTCAACGATCCGCGGCGCTTCGGCTATATGAAGATCATCGCCCGCAACGCGATCGAGGAAGAGCCGCTGCTGAAGGGGCTCGGACCCGAGCCGCTCGGCAACGAATTCGACGCGGCGATGCTGGCGCGCTCCTGCCACAACAAAAAGACCAGCCTGAAGGCCGCGCTGCTCGATCAGCGCGTGGTGGCGGGACTTGGCAACATCTATGTCTGCGAGGCGCTGTTTCGCTCGCATCTGTCGCCGCGGCGATTGGCCGCGACGCTTGCAACCAAGAAGGCCGAGCCCACCGACCATGCCAAACGGCTGGTCGACGCGATTCATTCAGTGCTCAACCAGGCGATCAAGGCCGGCGGCTCCTCGATCAGCGACCATCGATTGACCAACGGCGATCTCGGCTATTTCCAGCATTCGTTCCAGGTGTACGACCGCGAAGGCGAGACCTGCCGCACGTCAGACTGCGCGGGCATCGTCAGGCGCTTCACCCAGAATGGCCGTTCGACCTTCTGGTGCCCGAAGTGCCAGAAGTAACATGTTCGAGACGCCGCGCATCGAGACGCAACGCCTGATCCTGCGGCCGCTTGCGCTGTCGGATGCCGCAGCGATCCAGCGTCACTTCAACAATTGGAACGTGATCAAGACTCTCGCCACGGTGGTGCCGTGGCCCTATCCCGACGACGGCGCGGAAAGCTTCATCAAGCGCGAGCTGGATAAGATCGCGGCCGGCGAGGAAAGCTATCAATGGGTGCTGGTGTTGCGCGACGGCGACGGCGGGGCAATCGGCAACATCAATTTTCGGCCCCGCGCCGACGGCCGCAAGGGCAATCGCGGGTTCTGGCTGGCCGAGCCTTACTGGAACCAGGGCCTCATGACGGAGGCGATCGCCGCGGTGAATGATTTCGCCTTCCTGACGCTCGGCCTCGATCACTTCCATGTCTGCAACGCGCAGTCCAACGTCGCCTCGCGCCGGGTGAAGCAGAAGACCGGAGCCGAATTCGTCGGCTTCGTCGAACTTCCGCATCACAATGGCGAGTCCCGAGCGGAGAAGTGGAAGGTCACGCGCGAAACCTGGCTGCGCGATCGCCCGACGGCGTGACCTCAATGGCGAATGCCGTCGTGAGGGAATTCGCGACGGCTTGACCGCGGATGCGAGGCCGCAGAACATGCGCCCATCGCTCCATCAACAACGAGAACACAATGGCGATGAACGGCAATTGGCGCGATCGCGCCGCGACAAGCTTTCAGTGTGAGAAACAACCGGCCACCAGCAGCCGCGGCATGGTGGTGAGCAATCATCCGCTGGCATCGAGCGCCGGCGCCGAGATGCTGGCGGCCGGCGGCAACGCGATCGATGCGGCGATCGCGACCCTGTTCACGCTGACCGTGGTCGAGCCGATGATGGTCGGCATCATCGGCGGCGGCATGGCGCATATCCGCCTCGCCGACGGCAGCCATCGCTTCATCGACGGCCAGAGCACGGTGCCGAAGGCGGTGCGGCCGGATACCTACACTTCGAAGCCCGGCTCGGCGCATGACGTGTTCGACACCGTCGGCAACGAGAATTTGAACGGGCCGAAGGCGGTTGCGGTGCCGGGCTCGCTGAAGGCGTGGTGCGAAACCCTGCGCCGCTTCGGCACTATGAGCCTCGCCGACGTGATGCAGCCCGCGATCAAGCATGCCGCGCGCGGCTATGCGGCAACGCCCTATCTGCATGAATGCATCACCGACGGCGCCGAGGAGATGCTGAGGGACAAGCCGATCGCGGCGATCTATCTGCCTGATGGCACCCCGCTGAAGCCGGGCGAGCGCGTGGTGCAGGCCGAGTATGCCGAGACGCTGAAATACATCGCCGACCACGGCGACAACGCGCTCTATCAGGGACCGCTTGGCGACATCCTGGTCGACTACATGAAAAAGAATGGCGGCTTCATCGCGCAGGACGATCTCGCGACCTACAAGACCGTCGAGCGGCAGCCGATCCGCTGCGACTACCGCGGCTGGGAAATCCTCGGGCCGCCGCCGCCGGCAGCGTCGGGCGTGCACATCACGCAGATGCTGAACATCCTCGAAGGCTACGACATCGCGCGCCTCGGCTTCGGTACGACTGAGACGGTCCATTATCTCGCCGAGGTGCTGAAGATCGCCTTTGCCGATCGCGCGGCCGCGAGCGGCGATCCCGCCTATATCAACGTGCCGGTGGAGCGGCTGACCTCGAAGGCCTATGCCGACGAGCGCCGCCGCGCGATCGATCCCGAACGCGCGCAGGCCTGGAGCGCCGGCGTCACCCAGCTCGAAAGTGCGCACACCACGCACATGACCGCGGCGGATGCGATGGGCAATGTGGTCGCGACCACCCAGACCATCAACAATCTGTTCGGGGCCAAGATCCTGATCCCGGGCCTCGGCACCGTGCCGAACAATTATATGAACCTGTTCGATCCGCGGCCGGGGCACGCGCTGTCGCTCGCCGCAGGCAAGCGCGTCACCACCTCGATGTCGCCGATGATGGCGCTGCGCGACGGCAGGCTGGTCTACGCGCTCGGCCTGCCCGGCGGAAAGCGCATCTTCCCGAGCGCGATGCAGGCGCTGATCAACCTGATCGACCACGGCATGGACCTGCAAGAGGCGGTCGAGGCGCCGCGCGTCTGGACCGAGGGCAACGCGCTGGAGGTCGAGCAGGCGATACCGGAGAGCATCCGCGCCGCGCTGTCGGAGAAAGGCCACAAGGTGCAGGTCGTGCCGACGGTCGCCGGCGGCATGAACGCGATCCAGTTCCACGTTGACGGCACGATGTCCGGCGCGGCCTGCTGGCGCGCCGACGGCACCCCAGTCGGCATCGCCGGCGGTCTCGCCCGTGCAGGCGTGCGGTTCGCGCTGAGGTGACGCCGACGACGCTGTTTGACAGCTTGAATCGAGAACCATCCTCAACGTCGTCCTGGCGAAAGCCAGGACCCATTACCCCAAATCTCATAGTTGTGCGACGCCGGGGCCGCGATCCGGTTTCATCGCTGAATGCGGTGGTTATGGGTCCTGGCTTTCGCCAGGACGACGTGTGTGGGAAGAGCCGTGGCTGAATCACAGGAGTCTCTGGAATGCCCTATCGCCCGCATGCGCGGGCGATGACAGCATCCTATTTCCTGACGCAGATCACGCGGACCACGGCGGCCTTCGCGTCCGCCGATTCGCCCGACGCGTTGACGCCATGCGCCTTCAGGAAGTTGCGCACCGTGTCGGCCGGCACCAGTGCGGCCTGCGCCGGCGGCGCGGCGTTGGCAGGGCCTGCAACGATGACCGGCTTCAGCACCACGATGCCGGCAAATTTGCCGCCGCCGTCGAGTGCCGCCGCGCCGGAGAACCCGATCGCGGGCGGCGGTGACAGCGCCTGGTCGCCGCCGCCGAGTTGCGCCACCGAGGCCTTGATGCTGCTCGCGGCCGCGCCGCCGCCCTGGTTCTGCGGATCGGCGATGCCGGTGATGTCGAGCGCGGTCTGCGTCGCCTGGCCTGCGATGTTGAGCGGCTTCAGCCCGCGCGCGCCATAGATGCGCAGCAGAGCGAGATCGTGCTCCTTGTCCGCCGCGACCCGATCGGCATTGCCGTAGCCCGGGATCGTCAGCGCGATGCAGTCGTCGGTCGCCACGCGGTCGGTGATGACAGCGCCATCGTCGCTGACCACGACGCCGGTGGCATATTCGACGGTCTTGCGCGGCGGCGGGCCGGCCTGCACGCCGGACGGAAATGCGTTGAAGGCGCTCGACATCGCGATCACCACCGGCTCGACCGTGGTCTGCACCGCCTGATCATAGAGGATGGTGAGGATGCGGACCTCGTCGCCCTTCAAGGTGCCGCGCAGGTAGAACTTCTTCAGCCCCTGCATGCCCGACAGCACGAAGAAATCCGGCTTCACCACGGTGTAGTCGATGGTGCGGCCGGCCGGCTCCTTCTTTTCCTGCTCGGCAAGCTTGGCAGTGGTCGGGCTCGCTTCCTTGCGACGGGTCAGCAGCACCTGGACGGTGCCGGTCGGCGAGGTCCATTTGGCGCCGGACGCATCGCTGGTGAGCTGCGGCACCAGTTTTGTGGGAATCCCGAGCCGCGCCCCGGTGGCAGGCTCGGTGACGACCCTCCAGCCGACGCTTTCCTGCTTCCGCCGCGCGGTGTCGGCAAGCACGCCGCGCTCCTGCGGGTTCAGCACGCCGGTCGGCTTGCCGCCGCGGTTCTTCTGGAATTCCTTGATCGCATTGACCATGCGCTCGCTGACATCGCCGGTGATCGCGCCGTTATATTCGCCGACCCAGGCGAGGTCTGATTGCAGCGCCAGCCGCTCGGCCTGCGCCATCGCATTGGCGGTGTCCTCCGGCTTCTGCAAAGCGGGGCGAACCGGCACCGTCGTCACGGTCTTCGGCTTGGTCCCGGCCGTCGACGGCGGCGTCAGCTGGGCGTTTGCGGCGCCAATACTAGCGACCAGCATGGCCGCGACCATCAATGTTGCCGAAAGCACCAATCTCATGACAAATCCGGGGGAAATGACTGATACCATTGACGTCGACGCAATTAAGCACATCTGCTTGGTCGGCAACAACCGCGCTCCGGTTCAGGGAACAGCGCGCAGGACATCAAGATGCTGAGTGCCGACGAACTTGAACGCTATGCCCGCCACATCGTGCTGCGCGAGGTGGGCGGCCCCGGCCAGAATGCGCTGAAAAAGGCTTCGGTGCTCGTGATCGGCGCCGGCGGTCTTGGCGCGCCGGTGCTGATGTATCTGGCTGCCGCCGGCGTCGGCCGGCTCGGCGTGATCGATGACGATATCGTCTCGCTCTCCAATCTGCAGCGCCAGATCATCCACACGACGTCGGATATCGGCAAGCGCAAGGTCGACAGCGCGGCGGCGCAGATTGGTGCGCTCAACCCGCATGTGGCGTTCGAGGCGCATCCGATGCGCCTCACGGCGGACAATGCGATGGCGGTGATCGGAAATTACGATCTTGTGCTCGACGGCTCCGATAATTTCGAAACCCGCTATCTCGTCGCCGACGCCTGCTTCCTTGCGAAGCGGCCGCTGATCACGGCGGCGCTGGGGCAGTTCGACGGCTCGCTGACCACGATCCGCGCCCACGAGAAGAATGCGGACGGCGTGTTCAACCCGACCTATCGCTGCCTGTTCCCGGAGGCGCCGCCGCCGGGCACGGTGCCGGCCTGCGCCGAGGCCGGCGTGATGGGGGCGCTGGCCGGCCTCATGGGATCGATGATGGCGCTGGAGGCGATCCGCGAGATCGTCGGCTTCGGCGAGGGCCTGGTCGGCCGTCTCCTGATGGTGGATGCGCGCGCGATGCGGTTCGAAACCCTGCGCTACGCACGTGATCCGCAGAACCCGCTCAACGGTGATACACCCGGCATCACCGATCTGAGCGGGCATCGGTAGTTTGTTGAAGCCTGATGAGATTGGGTTGAATCGGCTTGCCGCGATTTCGGTCCACCTCTCCCAAGGGAGAGGTGAACTTTGGATGCCGCTCCAACTCAACCTAATCTCTTCATGCTCTAAGACGCGGTCGCGGGTTTCTCGCTGTCCATATGCCGGAGGTGCTCCTCCGGATAGCGGCCGCCGGCGGCCGCGCCGGGCGGAAATGCTTCGGCCAGTGCGGCGAGATGCGTCGCGGTCAATCTCACATCGAGCGCGCCGAGCGCCTCGGTCAGCCGTTCGCGCCGCCGCGCGCCGACCAGCGGCACGATATCCTTGCCTTGCGCCGCGACCCAGGCGATCGCGACCTGCGCCGGAGAGGCGCCGATCTCGGCGGCGATGCCGCGCAGCCGATCGGCGAGCGCAAGGTTGGTGTCGATGTTGGCGGCCTGGAAGCGCGGGCTCAGCAGGCGGAAGTCCTTCGCGCCGCCGTGGTCCTTCGACCAGTGTCCGCTGATCAGCCCGCGTGCCAGCACGCCATAGGCTGATATGCCGATGCCGAGCTCGCGGCAGGTCTTCAGGATGTCGGTCTCGATGCCGCGCGAGATCAGCGAATACTCGATCTGCAGATCGGCGATCGGATGCACCTTGTGGGCGCGGCGGATGGTGTCGGAACCGACCTCCGACAGGCCGATATGTCTGATCCAGCCGGCCTTGATCATGTCGGCCATCGCGCCGACCGTCTCCTCGATCGGCACATTGGGATCGAGCCGCGCCGGGCGGTAGATGTCGATGTGATCGACGCCGAGCCGCTGCAGCGAATAGGCGACGAAATTCTTCACGGCAACCGGACGGCAGTCATAGCCGAGGAAGCCGTAGTTGCGATCGCGTAGCGCGCCGAACTTGACGCTGATCACGAGATTGTCGCGGCTGCGGCTCTTCAGGGCCTCGCCGATCAGCATCTCGTTGTGGCCCATGCCGTAGAAGTCGCCGGTGTCGAGCAGCGTGATGCCGGCATCGAGCGCGGCATGGATGGTGGCGATGCTCTCGCTGCGGTCGGTCGGGCCGTAGAAGTCGGACATGCCCATGCAGCCGAGGCCGATCAGCGAAACCGCCGGGCCGGTGGAACCGAGTTTGCGTGCGTCCATGGTCGTGTTCCCAAGATGTTGCGGCGGATGATCCGCCGCCAGATGACGCGGCTGATATGGGCCGATCCGGCTTTCGGGATAAGCTGGACAATCCAGAATGGGTTGTTCACTATATCGAACAATGCAGGATTTCGACCTTCGCGACCTCGATGCCTTCGTGGCGGTGGCGCGCACGCGCAACTTCCGGCGTGCGGCGCTCGAGCAGCGCGTCTCGGTATCGAGCCTCAGCCAGCGCCTGCGCGACATGGAGGAGCGGCTCGGCGTCCGTCTGATGAACCGCACCACCCGCAGCGTCGCGCTGACCGAAGCCGGCGAACTGCTGCTCGCCCGCGTCGCGCCGGCGATGGTCAACGTCGCCGACGCGATCACCGAGGTGCGCGGCCTGCGCGCCGAGCCGTCGGGGCGGCTGCGCATCAACGCGCCGCCGCCCGCGGTCGATCTGGTGCTGGCGCCGATGATCGCGCCGTTCCTCGCCAGATATCCGCAAGTCGAGCTCGACGTCGTCGCCGAGAGTGCGTTCGTCGACGTCGTCGCGCAGGGCTTCGACGCCGGCGTGCGCTATGGCGAGCACCTGGCGCAGGATATGATTGCCGTCCAGCTCGGCGCGCCGCAGCGGTACGCGGTGGTGGCGTCACGCGACTATGTCGCGAAGCATGGCCGGCCGATGCATCCGAAGGATCTGCTGGCGCATGCCTGCATCCGCAGCCGCTTCAGCAACGGCGTGATGTTCGACTGGGAGTTCGAGAAGAGCGGCCGCGTGGTGAAGATTTCGCCGCCGGCCAAGCTGACCGCGACCTATCTCGGCCTCGCGCTGCGCGCGGTCCATGACGGCGTCGGTTACTGGGCGACGTTCGAGGGCTATGTCCGCTACGGCATCAAATCCGGCGCGTTGGTCAGCGTGCTCGACGACTGGTGCCCGCCGTTCGATGGGCCGTTCCTGTACTACCCGAGCCGGCGCCAGCCGCCCCCGGCGCTCGCCGCGTTCGTGTCGTTCGTCGCCGACTGGCGCAAGCAGGCACGGCGGAAGAAATAGGGCGAGCCGTCACCACATCGTCATCCCTGCGAACGCAGGGACCCATAACCACAAATGTCTATTTGTGCGCGATGTCGGAACGACGAATCCCTTCAACAACAACCGCCGCGGCGTATGGGTCCCTGCTTTCGCAGGGACGACACCGAATGTTGGTCTTAGAGCCCGATGGTTTCATCCGGGCTACATTTGCTCCACGTCAAGCTACGCGGCTGGCCGCACCGGCTACTTTGCATGGGGTTGTTTTCGATATTTTGGCGGTGTCGTAGCCCGGATGAAGCGAAGCGTAATCCGGGGCGGTCTTGACGCGGCGATGCTGTCCCGGATTTCGCTGCGCTCCATCCGGGCTACGGAGATCCTACAGCATGCTCGGCAGCACGCGATCCGGCGGCTTGTGGGCGTCGAGGAAGGTTCGGATGTTGATGATCACCTTCTCGCCCATCTCGACGCGGCCTTCGATGGTGGCCGAGCCCATATGCGGCAGCAGCGTCACCTTGCCGGCCCGGGCGAGCCGCACCAGCTTCGGGTTCACCGCGGGCTCGTGCTCATAGACGTCGAGGGCTGCGCCGCCGATATCGCCGGCTTCGATCAGCTTGATCAGCGTGTCCTCGTCGATCACCTCGCCGCGCGCGGTGTTGACGACATAGGCCTCTTTGCGGATCAGCTTGAGCCGCCGCGCCGAGAGCAGATGATAGGTCGCCGGCGTGTGCGGGCAGTTCACCGAGATGATGTCCATCCGCGCCAGCATCTGGTCGAGGCTTTCCCAATAGGTCGCCCCGAGCTCTTCGGCGATCATAGGCGCCACTGGGCGGCGGTTGTGATAGTGGATCTGCAGGCCGAAGGCGCGGGCACGGCGCGCGACGGCCTGGCCGATGCGGCCCATCCCGACGATGCCGAGCCTCTTGCCACCGATGCGGTGGCCGAGCATCCAGGTCGGCGACCAGCCCGCCCAGTGCTGTTTGCCTTCGGTCAGGATCGAGGCGCCCTCGATCAGGCGCCGCGGCACGGCCAGGATCAGCGCCATGGTCATGTCGGCGGTGTCCTCGGTCAGCACCTTCGGGGTGTTGGTCACCGTGATGCCGCGGGCATGCGCGGCGGTGACGTCGATATTGTCGACGCCGTTGCCGAAATTGGCGATCAGCTTCAGCTTGCAGTCGGGCTGATTGATCACGTCCTCGCGGATCATGTCGGTCACGGTCGGCACCAGCACGTCGGCGGTCCTCGCCGCGTCGGCGATCTGTTCCGGCGTCATCGGCGTGTCGTCGAGATTCAGTCTGGCATCGAACAGCTCGCGCATCCGGGTCTCGATCGAGTCCGGCAGCTTGCGGGTGACGACGACGAGAGGCTTTTTCTTCACCGACATGTCCTGCTTTCATGAGGCGCGCGGCCCGTCAAAAACCGAGCCGTTGAGGCCTCATTAACCCGGTTGTTCGACACTGCTGATAGCCGCGCTGTCCCGGCGTTTCCTTCGCGTTTCCTAGGGTTCCCCGATACTTGCCCCGGCTTTCGTCAGGGGAAATTCGGGTGTTCTGGCTCTCAGGCGTTCCGTCCTCTCTAGCAGAAGGCCGGGCCAAGACAAGAACCCCTCGGATCGATGCGGGTAGGGACCGAATAGCGCCGGCGCACCGGCCTTCGGGCATGGGCTTAGGCTTGGGTTTGAATTTGGGTTGCAGCTCGCCGAATGCGGGTTGGGCATCTCGGCAGGAGACGAGTTGATGGTCTGGCGTTTGGGTTCATTGGTGGCTCTGGTCGGGAGCATGCTGAGTGCGTCGGTCGTCCCCGGACATTCCGCCAAGGATTTGAGCCCCACCACCAGCGGCCTGCCGATTCCGCGCTATGTCAGCCTGAAATCCGATCATGTGAACGTCCGGGCCGGCCCGACCAAGGACAATGACGTCGCCTGGGTCTACACGCGGTCGGGGCTGCCGGTCGAAATCACCGCCGAGTTCGAGAACTGGCGCCGGGTGCGCGATTCCGAAGGCGCCGAAGGCTGGGTCTATCACTCCCTGCTATCCGGCCGCCGCACCGCGGTCGTCACGATGAAGAACAAGGACGACCTAGCCTCGCTGTACGATCGTCCCGACGCCACCAGCGCCATCGCGGCGCGCCTGCAGGCCGGCGTCGTCGCGCAGGTCAAGAAATGCGCCAATAACTGGTGCCGGGTCACCGGCAACGGGTTCGACGGCTGGATCGAGCAGCAGCGCCTCTGGGGCGTCTACGCCGACGAGAAGGTGGACTGAGTTTCCTCGTCACAAACGACAATGGCCGGGACGAGCCCGGCCATCACAACTCAAATCGACGTCAAGGCCGGATCAGCGCTTCTTGCGCAGCCGCACGACCATGTCGACGCGGGAAATCTCGTAGCCATCAGGCACGTTGGGCATCTTCGACAGCACGAGGTTCGGGTCCGGAATGTCGACCAGCTCGTGATTGTGCTCGAGATAGAAGTGGTGATGGGTCGACACGTTGGTGTCGAAATAGGTCTTGGTGCCGTCGACGCTGACCTGGCGCAGCAGGCCGGCATCGGTCAGCTGGTTGAGCGTGTTGTAGACGGTCGCCAGCGACACCGGAACCTTGGCCAGCGTGGCTTCCTCGTACAGCATTTCAGCGGTCAGGTGGCGGGCACCCTTGCCGAACAGCAGCCAGCCCAGCGCCATGCGCTGCCGGGTCGGCCGGAGACCGGCAGACTGCAGCATCTCGTTGACGTCATGCCACGGGCAGCCGGTCAGGGCAGGGTGATGCCCAGCGCCCCGGGCAGCCGGGTGCACGGCATCATCGTTCACAGCCGGTACTTCGTCGTTCATATCCACTCTATGCACCCAACTCAGGCAATATTCCTCTTAAATATAAAAAGGATGCCCATCAGATGCAAGTTTTTCGCAACTAGAACGAATCCAAGCTGCGGTAGAAACCTAAGGAGAAACGGCAATTTATCATCGGAATGCCGCTTTGCCGCCCAGTTAGCCCTATGTTAGAGAGCGCGCGGACCACATATGCGCTTTCGGCAGAGATAACAGGTCGGTAGCGTACCCAGGTAGCGCCAAGATGCGGGACGGGATATTCCGGTTCCCGTGGGTAGATTAAGGTCCGACCAAGCAAAGCGCTTCATCGGGACATCAGAGGTGGATAGAGGATGCTGGATCGGCGCGGCGGTTACGAATACGAGGATTTGCTGGCTTGCGGGCGGGGCGAGCTTTTTGGTCCCGGCAATGCCCAGTTGCCGCTGCCCCCGATGCTCATGTTCGATCGCATCAGTGAGATCTCGCAAACCGGCGGCGAGTTCGGCAAGGGGCTGGTGCGCGCCGAGCTCGAAGTGAAACCGGATCTCTGGTTCTTCGGCTGCCATTTCAAGAACGATCCGGTGATGCCGGGCTGCCTCGGCCTCGATGCGATGTGGCAAATGGTCGGCTTTTACCTTGGCTGGATCGGTGGCGAAGGTCGTGGCCGCGCGCTCGGCCTCGGCGAGCTGAAGTTCTCCGGACAGGTGCTGCCGCACGCGCGCAAGGTTGTGTACAACATCGATATCAAGCGCGTGATGCGGTCAAAGCTCGTGCTTGGAATTGCCGACGGGTGGCTTTCCATGGACGACGAGATTATCTATCGCGCCAAGGACTTGAAGGTCGGATTGTTCAAGCAGGGCACGGCGCCATCTTGAGCAGGATCATCATGCGGCAACATAAAGGCAGGGCGAGGCGAACATGAGGCGGGTTGTCATCACGGGGATGGGGATTGTCTCGTCCATCGGTAACAACACCCAGGAAGTGCTTGCGAGCCTCTACGAGGCGAAGTCGGGCATTTCGCGTGCGGAGAAGGCTGCTGAGCTCGGCTTCCGTTCGCAGGTGCACGGTGCGCCGACACTCAATCCCGCCGAGGTGATCGATCGCCGCGCGATGCGGTTCCTTGCCGAAGGTGCTGCGTGGAATCACGTCGCCATGGAGCAGGCGATCCGCGACTCCGGCCTCGAGGAGAACGAAGTCTCCAACATCCGCACCGGCATCATCATGGGATCCGGCGGACCGTCGACGCGCACGCTGGTGGAGGCCGCCGACATCGCGCGCGCCAAGGGCCCGAAGCGCGTTGGTCCGTTCGCCGTGCCGAAGGGAATGTCCTCGACCGCGTCGGCGACGCTCGCGACCTGGTTCAAGATCAAGGGCGTGAACTACTCGATCTCTTCGGCATGCGCGACGTCGAACCATTGCATCGGCAATGCCTACGAGACGATCCAGATCGGCAAGCAGGACATCATCTTCGCCGGCGGCTGCGAGGAACTCGACTGGACGCTGTCGGTGCTGTTCGACGCCATGGGCGCCATGTCGTCGAAGTATAACGACACGCCGGCGACCGCCTCGCGTCCCTATGACATCAGCCGCGACGGCTTCGTGATCGCCGGCGGCGCAGGGGTCGTGGTGCTCGAAGAGCTCGAGCATGCCAAGGCGCGCGGCGCCAGAATCTACGGTGAGGTTGTCGGCTACGGCGCAACCTCCGACGGATACGACATGGTGGCCCCGTCGGGCGAAGGCGCCGAGCGCTGCATGCGCATGGCGATGTCGACGGTGGACACGCCGGTCGATTACATCAATCCGCACGCCACCTCGACGCCGGCCGGCGATCCGCCGGAGATCGAGGCGATCCGCAAGGTGTTCGGCACCGGCGACAAGTGCCCGCCGATCTCGGCGACCAAGGCGCTGACCGGCCACTCGCTCGGCGCCACCGGCGTGCAGGAGGCGATCTACTCGCTGCTGATGCTGAACAACGGCTTCATCTGCGAGAGCGCCCATATCACCGAGCTCGATCCGGTCTTCGCCGACATGCCGATCGTGCGCAAGCGCATCGACAACGCCAAGCTCACGACCGTGCTGTCGAACTCGTTCGGCTTCGGCGGCACCAATGCCACGCTGGTATTCAGGCGGCTCGATGCCTGATTTCGCCTCTCCTCGCTTGCTGAGGGAGGTCCGCAGGCAGCGAATGGGGATATTGCAACGATCCGGAATGGGGTGGGAATGATTATTGAACCGCGCGTGCGAGGCTTCATCTGCACGACGGCACATCCCGTCGGCTGCGCCACGAATGTCCGCGAGCAGATCGCTTACGTTCTCAAGCAGGGCCCGGTCACTGACTGCCCGAAGCGCGTCGCCGTGCTCGGCTGCTCGACGGGCTACGGCCTCGCGAGCCGCATCGTTGCGACCTTCGCCGGCGGCGCGGACACGATCGGCGTGTCGCTAGAGCGCGAGCCTTCGGAGAAAAGAAGCGCCAGCGCCGGCTGGTACAACAACCGCGCTTTCGAAATCGAGGCTGAGAAGATCGGACGCTCGCCGCTCACGCTGGAGGGCGATGCCTTCTCCGATGAGATGAAGAAGGACTTCATCGAGCGCGTGCGCGAAAAATTCGGGCAGCTCGACATGCTGGTCTACAGCATGGCGGCGCCGGTCCGCACCGATCCGGACACGGGCAAGACCTATCGCTCGGTCATCAAGCCACTCGGCGCGCCGGTCGAGATCAAGACGCTCGACACCGAGACGGGCGAGGTGTTCCAGACCACGCTCGAGCCGGCAAACGAGGAGCAAACCGCGGCCACGGTTGCGGTGATGGGTGGTGACGACTGGAAGCGTTGGATCGACCAGCTGGCTGACGCCGGCGTGCTGGCGCCGGGCTTCCGGACGCTCAACTACACCTATATCGGCAGCGAACTGACCTGGCCGATCTACTGGAACGGCACGCTCGGCCGCGCCAAGGTCGATCTCGACAGCAAGGCGGAAGCGATCCGGGGCCGGCTCGGTGCGGACGCCGCCCGCGTCGTCGCGCTGAAGGCCGTGGTCACCCAGGCGAGCTCGGCCATCCCGGTGGTGCCGCTCTACGGCACGGTGCTGTTCAAGGTGATGAAGCAGCTCGGGCTCCATGAGGGCTGCATCGAGCAGATCGACCGCCTGTTCCGCGCGAAGCTCGGCAAGGATGTCGCGCTCGACGATACGCAACGCATTCGCGTCGACGATTGGGAGCTGTCGCCCGACGTGCAGACGGAAGTGTCGCGGCGCTGGCCGTTGCTCACCACCGAGACGCTCGGCGAACTCGCCGACCTCCAGGAATACAAGAGCCAGTTCCTGCGCCTGTTCGGCTTCGGCATCGACGGCGTCGACTACACGCAGGACGTCGATCCGCGCGTCGTCCCGGGTTAGGCCAGCCTCATCCACTATTCCGTAGCCCGGATGAAGCGAAGCGAAATCCGGGGCCTTCCTCCGCCGAGGGACTCTCCCGGATTTCGCTTCGCTCCATCCGGGCTACATCGCTGCGCTATCCCGCTGCGATCTTCTCTGCGCGCTGGAATGCGGGCCGCGCCACGCAGCGGTCGATATAGGCCTCGAATGACGGCCGCGGCGGCACCATCTTGAACACGCGCACCGCAAAGTTCAGTCCCGCGCCGATCGCGATGTCCGCGGCGGAGAACTGATCGCCGAGGATCCACGGCCCCTTCTGCAGCTCGGCATCGAGCACGTCGAACACCTGCGCCGCGCTGCCCCATGCCGCGGTGCTGGTCGGCACCTCCAGCTTGGTGAAGAGCTGGATCAGCGCCGGCTCGATGCAGCTCGGCGAGAAGAACAGCCACTGCAGATAGCGTGCGCGCTTCGGATCGTTGGTGGCCGGCGCGAGCTTGGTCCCCGGATAGCGGTCGGCGATGTAGGCACAGATTGCGGCGGCCTCGGCGAGCCGGGCGTCGCCGTCGGTCAACGCCGGCACCTTGCCCATCGGGTTGATCTTGAGGAACTCGGGCGATTTTTGCGCGCCCGTGCTGATGTCGGTGAGCACCCGTTCGTAGGCCAGGCCGGATTCTTCCAGGAGCCAGATGGCGGAGAACGAGCGCGAGCGCGGCGACCAGTACAGTTTGATCATGGTGCTTCAGCCCTTCTGCGACGTGGACGAACGGGCCCGTTCATCGCGCGTCCAGCTCAAATTGGCAACGTATGACGGCCGGACGAGCGCTCCAACCTCATATCGATATGCTGGTCAACTCGATGATCTGCGGCAAATCAGCCGCGAGCTCTCTTCCACCGGTAATACTTCATCATCAACCCGTTCAGCGGGTTGATCTTCTCCTCTTCGTACAAGAAGCCCTCACGTTCATACCAGCGCCAGGCCTTTTCGTTTCCGCGCGCGCATTTCAGCCATATCTCGTCGGGAATCTGCTCGCGTGTGAAGGCAAGCAGGTGGCGCCCGATGCTCCTGCCCTGATAGTCGGGGGCGACGAAGAGCTGATCGAGGTAATGGTCGGAGATGCGCAGCGCCAACATGCCGGCGAGCGTACCGTTGTCGTCGGCGACGAACAGACTCCAGCCTTGCGCGATCTCGTGGCGCACGCGCTCGCGCAGATTGGAGAGCAGGGCGTCATTGGCCTCGGCGAGGCCGGTCGTGACCCAGCTCTCCATCCAGACCCGGGCGATCTCGTTATACTCGTCCGGCCGGGCGGTGCGGATCACCAGTGGCGTCATCGTCGATGTCTCGGACTGCGATGCGTCTCGCGTGGAATCGCGGCGTCTGTCGTGGCCCTCAGCTTACAGGATGATGACGCGGCCGGCGAGTTTCGTCATCCGGCTCATTCGCCGAGCGCGCCGCACCAAACAAAAAGGGCGGCCTTTCGGCCGCCCTTCGTGGTTTCATTCCAAACAGGCTTACTCGCCGGCAGCTTCGCGCGGGGCCGGTGCATCGGTCTTCTGCTTGGCCTCGAGGTCCTCGCCGGTCTCCTGGTCGACCGCCTTCATCGACAGGCGGGTCTTGCCGCGATCGTCGAAGCCGAGCAGCTTGACCTTGACCTTGTCGCCTTCCTTGACGACGTCGGAGGTCTTCTGCACGCGGCTGGCCGCGAGCTGGCTGATGTGGACGAGGCCGTCCTTGGCGCCGAAGAAGTTCACGAACGCGCCGAACTCCATCACCTTGACGACGGTGCCCTCGTAGATCTGGCCGACCTCCGGATCGGAGGCGATCGACTTGATCCACTTGATCGCAGCCTTCATCGCCTCGCCGTCGTTGGAGGCGACCTTCACGGTGCCGTCGTCCTCGATGTTGACCTTGGCGCCGGTCTTCTCGACGATCTCACGGATCACCTTGCCGCCGGTGCCGATCACTTCACGGATCTTGTCGGTGGCGATCTTGAAGGTCTCGATGCGCGGTGCGTATTCGCCGAGCTCGGCACGCGCCGCGGTCAGGGCCTTGGACATTTCACCCAGGATGTGGATGCGTCCTTCCTTGGCCTGGCCGAGCGCCACCTTCATGATCTCCTCGGTGATGCCCTCGATCTTGATGTCCATCTGGAGCGAGGTGATGCCCTGGTCGGTGCCGGCGACCTTGAAGTCCATGTCGCCGAGATGATCCTCGTCGCCGAGGATGTCCGACAGCACCGCGAAGCGCTGACCTTCGAGGATCAGGCCCATGGCGATACCGGCGGTCGGCCGCTTCAGCGGCACGCCGGCATCCATCAGCGACAGCGAGGCGCCGCAGACCGAGGCCATCGAGGACGAGCCGTTCGACTCGGTGATCTCGGAGACCACGCGGATCGTGTACGGGAACTCGTGGTGCGGCGGCAGCACCGGGTGGATCGCGCGCCAGGCGAGCTTGCCGTGGCCGATCTCGCGGCGCTTGGTGCCGCCGAGGCGGCCGGTTTCACCGACCGAGTAGGGCGGGAAGTTGTAGTGCAGCAGGAACGTTTCCTTGTACGTCCCCGACAGTGCGTCGATGTACTGCTCGTCCTCGCCGGTGCCGAGCGTGGTCACCACCATCGCCTGGGTCTCACCGCGGGTGAACAGCGCCGAGCCGTGGGCGCGCGGCAGCACGCCGGCTTCGGCGATGATGTTGCGCACGGTCTTGGCGTCGCGGCCGTCGATGCGCTTGCCGGTGTCGAGGATGTTCCAGCGAACGATCTTGGCTTCCAGTTCCTTGAACACGCCGGCGACGCGGAGCTTGTCGTATTTCGGCTCCTGGCCTTCCGGGAAGAAGTGCGCCAGCACCTTCTCCTTGACGGCGCCGACCGCGGCATAGCGTTCCTGCTTGACCGGGATCGCGTAGGCCTTGCGGAGATCCTGCTCGGCAATGCCAAGCATTTCCTTCTCGATCTCCGAATTGTCGATCGTGGTGACTTCGCGTGGCTCCTTGGCGGCCTTCTCGGCGAGCTCGATGATCGCGTTGATGACCGGCTGGAAGTGGCGGTGGCCGAACATGACCGCGCCGAGCATCACGTCTTCGTTGAGCTCCTTGGCTTCCGATTCGACCATCAGCACGGCGTCGGCGGTGCCGGCGACGACGAGGTCGAGCTGGGTCTCGGTCATCTCGTCCAGCGTCGGGTTGAGGATGAACTCGTCATTGGCGAAGCCGACGCGCGCGGCGCCGATCGGGCCTTTGAACGGCGCGCCCGACAGCGTCAGGGCGGCGGAGGCGGCGACCAGCGACACGATGTCCGGATCGTTCTCCATGTCGTGCGACAGGACGGTGACGATCACCTGGGTCTCGTTACGCCAGCCGTCGACGAACAGCGGGCGGATCGGGCGGTCGATCAGGCGGGAGACCAGCGTCTCCTTCTCGGTCGGACGGCCCTCGCGCTTGAAATAGCCGCCGGGAATGCGGCCCGCGGCGTAGGTCTTCTCCTGGTAGTCGACGGTGAGCGGCAGGAAGTCGACGCCTTCGCGCGGCGCCTTCGCCGCGACGACGGTGGCGAGCACCACGGTCTCGCCGTAGGTGGCCATCACGGCGCCGTCGGCCTGGCGGGCGATCTTGCCGGTTTCAAGTTTGAGGGGACGTCCACCCCAGTCGATCTCGACGGAATGCGAATTGAACATTTCGGTTTTCTTTCATGGTTTCACGAAAGCACGGCGCCCTGAAACACAAAGACCATGCCAAGACGGCGAGACACTGATGCGCTGCTGCGGTCAGCATCCGGCGATCCTGCCATGGTCCCTGGATTTCGGATGGCGTCCATCCTTTCGGTCATCTGGGCATCTTGCCCGGTCCAGCGGCCGGATTGCTGCTGGACGCTAGTGCATGGCGCGATGGCCATGCTGTTGCGCATGATCATCTTTCGACAATTCGAAAGTCCGAGTTTACGGACGACCATACGAAAACGCGCGCGAACCTCGCGCGCGTGCTTCTCAAATCAACGACGGATGTTGTGCTTCTCGAGCAGCGCCTTGTAGCGCGCCTCGTCCTTGCGCTTGATGTAGTCAAGCAGGGAGCGACGCGTCGACACGAGCTTCAGGAGGCCGCGGCGTGAATGGTTGTCCTTCACATGGCTCTTGAAGTGCTCGGTGAGGTTATTGATGCGTTCCGACAGGATCGCGACCTGAACCTCGGGCGAGCCGGTGTCGCCGGCTTTGTTGGCATTCGTCTTGATGACTTCCGCTTTGCGTTCGGCGGTAATCGACATCGTCAGTTACTTTCATTGTTGCGAGCCGGACTGGCAGTCAGTCCGTTCAGGTTGAACACGCGCTTGGGGATGAGTTCGCCATTGCCAATCTCGGCAAGCGCGAGAAGCCGGCCTGCCACCGTGACATAGACTGTGCCGCTGGTATTGGGCGCATCCCGTCCGCGCAACAAAACGGCCTGGCCCCTGTGGAGCCTTGCCGCATCAGCCCGTGTGACGGCCAGTGCCGGGATGTCGTCCAGCGCGGTCTCAACGGGCAAAAGCGCGTCGGCGAGGCTGCCCTCGCCAGACGCGGCTCTATTGCATAAAGCCTCCAACTGTTCCAGCGGAATCATGTCCCGCTCGGTAAACGGACCGACCAGGGTCCGCCGCAGGGCGCAGATATGGCCGAAACAGCCCAGAATCCGGCCCATATCGCGGGCTAGAGCCCGGACATAGGTTCCCTTGCCGCACTCGGCCTCGAACACGGATTGTCCGTTATCTCCGTGTTCGACAAGGGTTAATTCGTGAATCTCGACCGGGCGGGGCTTCAGTTCCACGGTCTCGCCGTCGCGTGCCAGATCATAGGCCCGCTCACCCTGCACCTTGATGGCCGAATATTGCGGCGGGATCTGCTCGATCACCCCGGTGAAGCGCGGCAGCAGCTGGCGGATCGAATCGGCGGTCGGCCGGCTCTCGCTGGTCCTGACCGGCCGTCCTTCGGTGTCGTCGGTGTCGCGTTCCTCGCCCCAGCTGACCGTGAAGCGGTAGCGCTTGCGGCCGTCCATCACGAACGGCACCGTCTTGGTGGCTTCGCCCAGCGCGATCGGCAGGCCGCCGGAGGCGAGCGGATCGAGCGTGCCGGCATGGCCGGCACGCTTGGCCTGGAACAGGCGCTTGAGCACGGCGACGGCCTGCGTCGAGGTCATCCCGATCGGCTTGTCGAGCACCACCCAGCCGTGGACGTCGCGCTTGTCGCGGCGCGGCTGCTGGTTCTGCTTGCCGTGCTTCTGGCGCGGGTCGTTGTTGGTGCGGCGCGCATCGTCGGTGCGCGGCCCGGCAAAGGCATCCCGCTCAGCGTCGCGCGCGTCGGCATCCTTCGCGTCGATCACGCTGTTGGTGGTCATCACAGTCATCACTCGTCGTCCGAATCGGGTGCAAGGTCTCGCTGCACCGCAGGTGTCCGCAGTAGTTTCTCGATGCGCTCCGCCTCGTCGAACCGCTCATCGACGCGGAAGCGAATGTCGGGTGCAAATTTCAGGTTGACGCGATGCGCGATCTCGCCGCGAAGGAACTTCTTGTTGCGCTCGAGTGCAGCGATCACCGCGTCGGTGTCGCGACCGCCGAGCGGCATCACGTAGACCGTGGCGAGCTTCAGGTCAGGCGACATGCGCACCTCGGGAACGGTGATGATGTGGCCTTCCAGATCGGGATCGTGAACCTCACCCTGCGACAGAATCTCGGCAACTGCATGGCGAACTGTTTCGCCGACGCGCAGCTGACGTTGCGATCCGCCGGGGCTGGAACTCTTCTTTTGACGGGGCATGACCTTCTTCCAAAACCGTCGCGCCCGCAGGCCGTGGCCGCGGGCATCAATGTCCTAGCTTTGCTTTCAATCAGACGATGCGCTGGTGGCCGGACTAAAGTCCGGCCACGTCGTCGCATTTTCAGTTAAATGGACCCAGACGCTCAGTAAGATTTGGACTTACAGAGAGCGCTGGATCGTCTCGATGCGGTAACATTCGATCACGTCGCCGACACGCATGTCGCCGTAATTCTCGAATGCCATGCCACACTCCTGGCCGGCGACCACTTCCTTCACTTCATCCTTGAAGCGCTTCAGCGTCGACAGCTTGCCTTCGTGCACCACGACGTTGTCGCGGATCAGGCGAACATTGGCGCCGCGTTCCACGGTGCCGTCGGTGACGCGGCAACCCGCGACCTTGCCGACCTTGGAAATGTTGAACACTTCCAGGATCTGCGCGTTGCCCAGCATGGTTTCGCGCAGCGTGGGCGCGAGCAGGCCGGACATCGCCTTTTTGATGTCATCCACGAGGTCGTAGATGATGTTGTAGTAGCGGATCTCGATGCCGTTGCGCTTGGCTGCGGCCGCCGCTTCCTTGTTGGCGCGGACCGAGAAGCCGATGATCGCGGCGTTGAAGCCTTCCGCCAGCGTGACGTCGGACTCCGAGATGCCGCCGACGCCGGCGTGCAGGATGCGGGCGGCGACTTCGTCGGTGCCGAGCTTCTCGAGCGAGCCCAGGATCGCTTCCAGCGAGCCCTGCACGTCGGCCTTGACGATCAGCGGGAACTCCTTGCGGCCCGCGGTCTTGAGCTGCGACATCATCTGTTCGAGCGAGCCGCGCATGCCGGAGATCGAGGCAGCCGCGTTCTCGCGCTTCTGGTGCGCGCGGTAGCTCGTGACCTGGCGGGCGCGGGCTTCGTTCTCGACGACGGCGAGACGGTCGCCGGCTTCCGGCGGACCGTTGAAGCCGAGCACCTCGACCGGCACGGACGGGCCGGCCTCGTCGAGATTCTCGCCCTGGTCGGAGATCAAGGCGCGGACGCGGCCCATTTCGGCGCCGGCTACGATGATGTCGCCGATCCGCAGCGTGCCGCGCTGCACCAGCACGG
Organism: uncultured Bradyrhizobium sp.; assembly: GCF_947648125.1. GTDB lineage: Bacteria > Pseudomonadota > Alphaproteobacteria > Rhizobiales > Xanthobacteraceae > Bradyrhizobium. Next base: position 54,319 of record NZ_CANSMR010000010.1, read on the forward strand.
TCGCGACCGGACCGCGGCCGCGATCGAGCTTGGCTTCGATCACGGTGCCTTCGGCCGGACGCTGCGAATTGGTCTTCAGGTCGAGGATTTCGGCCTGCAGCGCGATCATCTCGAGCAGCCGGTCGAGATTGGTCTTGTTCTTGGCCGAGACCTCGACGTCGACGACGTCGCCGCCGAGCGATTCGACCTGCACCTCGTACTGCAGCAATTCGGTGCGCACGCGCTCCGGCCGTGCATCGGGCTTGTCGATCTTGTTGATCGCCACGATCATCGGCACCTTGGCCGCCTTGGCGTGGTTGATCGCCTCGATCGTCTGCGGCATCACGCCGTCATCGGCCGCGACCACCAGCACGACGATGTCGGTGACCTTGGCGCCGCGGGCGCGCATCGCGGTGAACGCGGCGTGGCCGGGCGTGTCGATGAAGGTGATCTTCTTGCCGCTTTCCGGCGAAGACACCTGATAGGCGCCGATGTGCTGGGTGATACCGCCGGCTTCGCCCGACACCACGTTGGCGTGGCGCAGCGCGTCGAGCAGCGAGGTCTTGCCGTGGTCGACGTGGCCCATGACCGTGACCACGGGCGAACGCGGCTCGGTGTCGGTGGAATCGTCGACAACGTCGAACAGGCCTTCCTCAACGTCGGACGCGGCGACGCGCTTGACGCTGTGGCCGAGTTCTTCGGCGATCAGTTGTGCGGTGTCGGCGTCGATCACGTCGGTGATCTTGTGCATCGCGCCCTGCTTCATCAGCATGCGGATGACATCGACCGCGCGCTCCGACATGCGGTTCGCGAGTTCCTGGATCGTGATCGCTTCCGGAATGATGACTTCGCGGACCAGCTTTTCCTTCTGCTCGTTCGACGCATGTCCCTTCAGGCGCTGGGTGCGGCGGCGGAACGAGGCGATCGAACGCTCGCGCACTTCGTCGACGTTGAGCGCGGTGGTCACGGTCAGGCGGCCGCGCTGCTTCTGCGCGCCGGGCTTGTGGGTGGTCTTCGGCGCGGCGGCGGGACGAACGATGCCGCCGGGGCGGCGCACCAGACGCGGACCTTCGTCTTCGTCAGCTTCGGCGGCAACGGCCGGCGGCTTCGTCGGCACAGCGGCCGTCGTGCGCGCGGTTGTCGTGGTCGTCGGGCGGCCTGCGGGCGCGCGGGCGGCCGGAGCAGATGCGGGCGCGGCTGTGGCAGGCTTGGCCGGTGCAGCGGCAGGCGCCGCGCCGGGCTTGGCTTCGCCCTCGCCGAAGCGGCGCTTGGCTTCGACCTCGGCCTTGCGCTTGGCCTCTTCCTCGTGGCGGTGACGCTCCTCTTCAGCCTTGCGGCGGGCCTCGGCGGCCTCACGCTCGACCTTCTCGGCAGCCTCGCGGGTGGCGCGGCGCTTGGCTTCCTCTTCGGCCTGGCGGCGCTCCTCGATGTCGCGCTGACGGGCGTCGGCGAGCGCGCTGGCACGCGCGGAACGCTCGTCTTCGGTCAAGGTCGGCAGCACCACGCCGGAGCGGGTGTTGCGTTGCTGGCCGGGCGGCGGGCCCGAGGGGCGGCCCTGCGGCGGCCTGGGGGCGGGCGCCACCGGCTTTGCAACCACGGGTTCCGGCGCATGCGCCTCGCCGGGACCATCGCCACCGACGCGACGCTTGCCGCGCTTCTCGACCACGACCTGCTTGGTCCGGCCGTGGCTGAAGCTCTGGCGCACGGTGCCCGTCTCGACGCGCGGCTTCAGCGACAACGTCTTGCTCGGGACACTCAGAGTCTTGTCGCCAGGGGTCTTGGTATCAACCATTCAGCAGTCCTAATCTCGTTTCGCTGTGCGTATGCCGCACAAATCCTTCAACTGTCGTCGTTTGCTGAGCATGATCCGGTCGGAAAGACGGCATCCGCCTTCCTGGATCAGGCTCTGGAATTTCTGGCCGCTTCGGCGGTCTTGTCGTCGTCGGCCATCCGGTATCGGACCAGCAACTGGCAGCGCGACAGGAACGTCTTGCTCGCCGGGCCCGCGAGCAGCGCAGCATGTATCACATTTGACCGCCCAAGTGCCAAATCCAATTCTTCCGACGTCAAAACATTGACGACGGCGATTACTGGCGATTCACCACGTTTTTCGCCCCTTTGCCTGACGATCGCGTCCAATTTGCGGATTCCGTCCGCTGCGCCGTCCGAAGCGTGGATCAGGGCTGCAGTTTCGTTCCGGTTGAGTGCGTCCTCGACCTTGCCGAAGCCTGCAACCACCTGACCGGCCTTGGCAGCCATCGCCAGGGCCTCGGTGACGCTGCGGATCAGGAGGGTGTCGGTGTCGGCGGGAAGGGTCGGCGCGACGCGGACATCGCGCTTGAATCCCTTGCTAAATTGGTGACGACGGACTGCTTCCGCAACGCTGCGCCGCGATGCGGAAACCCACATTCCGCGGCCCGGCAGCTTGCGCTTGAGATCCGGGATCACCTCGCCGGTGGGCGCGACGACGAACCGGATCAGCTCGTCGATCGGATGCACCTCGCGGCTGACCGCGCACATCCGCGTGGTCGCGGACTTCTGCGTCCGCGGCCCATCGTCGAGATCGGGGTCAGCCTGAGCGAGCATCCGTGGGGCATCTCCTTACGACGCCGTTTCTGCTTCGGCGGCCTCGGCCTCCTCAGCAGGCTTGGCAAGATCGGCCTCGGTGATCCAGCCGGCCTTCAGACGGGCCTGCATGATCATGGCCTCGGCCTCGTCGCGCGAGACCTCGATGCCATCGAGGAACCCGGCATGCTTGGTCGGCTCGCCGCCTTCCTTGCGCTCGGTCCAGCCGACCAGATCGTCGGTGGCGCAGCCGGCCAGATCCTCGACGGTCTTGACGTCGTTCTCACCGAGCTTCACCAGCATCTTGCCGGTGATGCCGGGCACGTCCTTCATGGCGTCCTCGACGCCGAGTTCCTTGCGCTTGGCCTCGAGTTCAGCCTCGAGCTGCTCCAGATATTCGCGGGCGCGGGTCTGCAGCTCGGTGGCGGTCTCCTCGTCGAAACCTTCGATACCGGCGAGTTCCTTGACATCGACCAGTGCGAGTTCCTCGACCGAGGTGAAGCCCTCGGAGGCGAGCAGCTGGCCGACCACCTCGTCGACATTGAGCGCTTCCATGAAAACGCGGGTCGAATTCTCGAAGTCGGCCTGGCGGCGCTCCGATTCTTCCTGCTCGGTCAGGATGTCGATGTCCCAGCCGGTCAGCTGCGAGGCGAGGCGGACGTTCTGGCCGCGGCGGCCGATCGCCAGCGACAGCTGGTTGTTGGTGTCGGGAACCACGACCTCGATGCGCTCGCGGTCTTCGTCGATCACGACCTTGGCGACTTCAGCCGGCGCCAGCGCGTTGACCACGAAGGTCGCGATGTCGGGCGACCACGGAATGATGTCGATCTTCTCACCCTGCAGCTCGTTCACCACCGCCTGCACGCGCGAGCCGCGCATGCCGACGCAGGCGCCGACCGGGTCGACCGAGGAATCGCGCGAGATCACGCCGATCTTGGCGCGCGAGCCGGGATCGCGGGCGACCGCCTTGATCTCGACGATGCCGTCGTAGATCTCGGGCACTTCCTGCGCGAACAGCTTCGCCATGAACTGCGGATGGGTGCGCGACAGGAAGATCTGCGGACCGCGGGTCTCGCGGCGGACGTCGAAGATATAGGCGCGGACGCGGTCGCCGTTGCGGAACACTTCGCGTGGCAGCATCTCGTCGCGGCGCACGATCGCTTCGCCACGGCCGAGGTCGACGATCACGCTGCCGTATTCGACGCGCTTGACGATGCCGTTGACGATGTCGCCGATGCGGTCCTTGAATTCCTGGTACTGCCGGTCGCGCTCGGCCTCGCGCACCTTCTGCACGATCACCTGCTTGGCGGACTGCGCGGCGATGCGGCCATATTCCAGCGGCGGCAGCGTGTCGGCGATGGTGTCGCCGACCTGGGCGCCCGGATTGGCGCGCTGCGCATCGAGCAGCGAAATCTGGTTCGACGAGTTCTCGACGACATCGACCACCAGCATGTGGCGGGTCAGCCGCAGCTCGCCCTTCTTGGCGTCGATCTCGGCATGGACGTCGGTCTCGCTGCCGTAGCGGGCGCGCGCCGCCTTGGCGATGGCGTCTTCCATCGCCGCGATCACGATGGAGCGGTCGATCGACTTTTCGCGCGCAACTGCGTCTGCGATCTGCAGCAGTTCGAGTTTGTTGGCGCTGACTGCCATGGCTTAGTCTCCTTCGAATGGATCGATCTCGCCACGGCGCGCGCGTTCGGCGGCCAGGCGGTGCTTTTTGGTGTTGGTCGGCGCCGGCTTGGTGCCGGGCTTGTGAGCAGGCTTGGGTTTCGGCTTCTGGCTCTTGGCGGGATCGCTCTTTCTGGCGTGGGCCGGCTGCGGCGGCGCGAGGCCGAGCTCGCGGCGCAGCTCGCGCTCGGCGGCCTTGCCGCGGCGCATCGATTCCTCGATCAGCTCGTCGGTCAGCACCAGCCGTGCGTCCGAAATGTCCTCCATCACCAGGAGAACCTCGGCGTCCTCGGTGGGACGCGGATCGTCGCGCTTGATGCGCACCGCATTGCCTTCGACGCCCGCGAGCAGGCCGCGGAACCGCTTGCGGCCCTGATGCGCCACCGCCATCTCGATCTTCACGAGATGTCCGGTGTAGCGCTCGAAGTCGGAGCGGCGCACCAGCGGCCGGTCGATCCCGGGCGAGGAGATTTCCAGCCGGTAGGCGCGCTCGATCGGGTCGGCGACATCGAGCACCGGCGACAGCGCGCGCGAGATCGCCTCGCAATCCTCGAGCTGCATCGAGCCGTCGGGGCGCTCCGCCATGATCTGCACGGTGCAGCCGGCGTCGCCCGAGACCTTGATGCGCACCAGGCGATAGCCCATGCCCTGCAGCACCGGGACTGCAACCGCGGCGACGCGCGCCGCGACCCCGGGCTCGACGACGAGCCGCGGCTCGGCGAGCAGTTCGGTGTCCACGGACGTGGCGGTCGGATCGGTCATATCGAGTGTCAAAGGCTGTCTAAGGTCTAAGGGTTGTCTGAGGTCTGCTGTGTTGTTCAGGTGGCCTTAAGGGGCCGCTAACGCTACCTAAACTGGACCCGGCCTCGCTGGGTCCCGTCAGGTAATAAAAAAGAGCGGGTCCCGAGGGGCCCACTCTCCTACGCGATCGTATGAGATACCATAAGTTGCGGTGGATATAGCCCTTTTGCCCAGGTCCGGCAAGGCCTCCCGGCCCGGCGGAGGGCGATTTTGCGGGCTCCGGGGTGCAGGTTTGACCTAACCCTCCGTTTACGAACGGGGCCATAGATTGCCGAAAATCGGCAGAAGTCGCCGGTTGGACAAGGCTCATGACGACAGCCCCTGCGCTGATCCCGGAACTCGATGACATCGTTCGCCGCGGCGACCCCAAGCGCCGCGCCGAAGCCGCGCGGCGGCTCGGCGAGCTGTTCCTGCAGGGTGCCGCGAGCTTTCGCCCTGACCATATCGACCTGTTCGACGGGGTGCTGACCAGTCTGGTCCCGCATGCCGAGCTTGCTGCACGGATCGATCTCGCCGAACGGCTTGCGCCGCTCGCCAACGCGCCGCGGCATCTGGTCGGGCAACTCGCCCGCGAGGACGAGGTCGCGATCGCGGGACCCGTGCTGCGCCAGTCGCCGGTGATCGACGAAAAGGTGCTGGTCGAGATCGCCAATGCCAAGGGCCAGGGCCATCTGCTGGCGATGGCCGAGCGGTCCAAGCTCTCGACCGCGCTGACCGATGTCATCGTCCGTCGCGGCGATCGTGATGTCATCCGATCCGCGGCCGGCAATGCCGGCGCGGCGTTCTCGGACGCGTCTTTCACGACGCTGGTGCGGCGCGCCGGTCAGGATGGCGTGCTGACGCTGCGGATCGGCCGCCGTGACGATCTTCCGCCCGTGCATCTGAAGAGCCTGCTGGCCGGTTCGATCGACGTGATCCGCCGCCGGTTGCAGGTCGTCGCCAAGCCGGAACGGCAGGCCGAGATCAAGTTGGCACTGAACGAGATCGAAGGCGTCGTCGCGCAGGTCGAGGGTCGCGACTTCGCAGCCGCGCAGCGCGCGATCCTGGCGCTGCAACGCGCCGGCGAATTGAACGAGGCCGCGGTGGCAGGCTTCGCCAAGGCCTTCAAATACGAGGAATGCGTGGCGGCGCTCGCGGCGATGACCGGCGTGAAGATCGTGACGCTCGATCGCCTGATCGCCGGCGATCGCTACGATCCGATCCTGATCGCCAGCAAGACGATCGGCTTCGAATGGCCTACCGTGCGCGTCCTGATCCTGATGCGGCTCGGGCCGAACCGCGTGCCGTCGCCGGCCGATATCGAAGGTGCGCGCGTGAATTTCGTGCGCCTGATGCCGTCGACCGCGCAGCGCGTCGTGGATTTCTGGAAGTCGCGCTAGGCACACCGACAAGCTCTCGATTCCGTCATCCCCGCGCAAAGGCTTCGCCTTTGTCGCTGGAGGAGCGCCACAGGCGCGTCTCGAAGGATGCACGGCCACGCTGTTGCAGCCGGGCCGTCGTGCTTCGAGACGGCCGCTTTGCGGCCTCCTCAGCATGACGGATCATAATGCATGCTTCCCAAACCCAGAATCGTGCCGCTATGCTCACATGCAAGGCGCGACACAGCGCCAAACGGGGAGATCGCCATGCTGACGGACGCCGATATCCAATCGCACGCCGAGCGGATCCGCGACGACGGATACACCGTGATCGAGCGCGCCGCCTCGCCGGACCTGGTCGAGGGATTGAAGGATGCGGTGCAAAGAATCGAGAGCGAGCACAATCTCGCACCTGCCAGGACATCGTTCGAGGGTTTCAAGACGCTGCGCATCAACAACCTCCTGACCTATGACGATCTGTTCTGGGAGGTGCCGCTGCATGAGAACGTGCTGCCGGTGGTCGAGCGCGTGCTGGACAGGGAATGCCTGCTGTCGTCGTTCTGCTCGCTGGTGCTCGGCCCCGGCCAGGAGGCGCAGCCGATCCATGAAGACACCCAGTTGATCCCGCTGCCGCGGCCGCACATCCCGATCACGATCAATGCGATCTGGGCGCTGTCCGATTTCCGCGACGACAACGGCGCGACGCGGATCATTCCGCGCAGCCACACATTCGATTCGTCGCCGGAATACGGCAAGGATTACGACGCCGTCACCGCGACCATGCCGGCCGGCAGCGTGATGCTGTTCGACAGCGCGCTGTGGCATGGCGGCGGCGCCAACACCAGCGACGCCAGGCGCTTTGCGTTTTCATGCGCCTATTGCTGGGGCTGGATGCGGCAGCAGGAGAATCTGCAGCTCGGCATTCCCCGCGAGACCGCGGTCCGCTTTCCGCGCCGCCTGCAGGAATTGTGCGGCTACAGCGTCTACAAGGGCCAGTTCGGCCACATCGACAATCACGATCCGATCGAGCTGCTCGGTCGCGAACGCGGCAAGCGCATGGTCTGGGAAGCGACCGACGTCAGGAAGGCGCGGATGGCCAATCAGTAGCCACGTCATGCCCGGGCTCGTCCCGGGCATCCACGTCTTTAACGTCGCGTAGAAAGAAAGACGTGGATGGCCGGGTCAAGCCCGGCCATGACAAGATGTTAGAGTCTTCGAAATCGCAAATACGCCGCCTTGCGCCCTTCGCGCTCGGCCTTGGCGCCGTAGCGCGTCATGGTGTAGTCCGGCCACGGCTGCTGCCAATCGATCGCGCGCTCGGCGAGCCAGGCGAAGTCGGGCGAGCGCATCAGATGCGCGAGCGTCCAGGCGCAGTAATCGTCGATGTCGCTGACGAAGCGGAATTCGCCGCCCGGCGGCAGCAGCCGGGTCATCGCCGCGACCGTTGCATCCTGCACGAAGCGCCGCTTCCAGTGCCGCCGCTTCGGCCAGGGATCGGGATGAATCAGGTCGATGCGCGCCAGCGAGCGCGCTGGCGCCCAGGCCAGCAGCTCGGCGGCGTCGCCGGCGAACAGGCGGATGTTGCCGATATTCAACGCCTCGATCTGGGTCAGGATCTTGGCCATCCCGTTGACATAGGGCTCGCAGCCGATGAAGCCGGTCGCCGGAAATGCCTGCGCTTCCGCGATCAAATGCTCGCCGCCGCCGAAGCCGATCTCGAGCCTGACATTCGCGATGCCGTCATCGAACAGTTCGGTCAGCGCCTCGGGCGCGGGCGCCGCGATGTCGAGCGAAAGATGCGGCAGCAGATTGTCGATCAGGTCGGCCTGGTGCGCACGCAGTCTGTGGCCCTTGCGTCGCCCGAAGAACGAGCCGCGCGAATGGGCCACCGCGCCATCGTCGGAAGAATCGCGATCGTCGCTGTCGTTCGGAGCCGGGGTCATCGCAGCGTCTGATAGAGACGGTAGAGCAGCCGCGCGCGCGGCTCGATCGACGAGATGTAGAGCTGCTCGTAATGGGTATGCGCGCCCTTGCCATCGACGCCGAGGCCATCGAGCGTTGCGGTATGCGGTGCGGTGAAATTGCCGTCGGAGCCGCCGCCGGTGAACACATCAATCAGCTCGAAGCCGAGTTCGCCTGCAAGCTCCCTGGCGTGTTCGTAGAGTGCGGCGCCGGCATTGCTCTTCTCATAGGGCGGACGGTTCAATTCGCCGGTCACCTTCACGGTGACGCCGTCGGTGCGCGAGGTGATTCCGAGGATCTTCGGCACCAGCTCGTCGGCGTCGGCCATGGTCGGCACGCGCATGTCGACTTCGGCATAGGCCTCTTCGGCGATCACGTTCGGCTTGGTGCCGCCGCGCACCACGCCGACATTGACGGTGACGCCGCGCTTGAGATCGTTCATCGCCTCGAGCGCCAGGATCACATGGCCGAGTTCCCGGATCGCGCTGCGCCCGTCCTCGGGGCGCGTGCCGGCATGTGCCGGCGCGCCCTTGATGTGCACGTCGAAGCGCGCGACGCCCTTGCGCCCGGTGACGATCTTGCCGCCGTCGCGCGCCGGCTCGGTCACCAATACGTATTTGGCCTTGCGGCCTTCGGCCTCGATCAGCGCCCGCGAGGTCGGGCTGCCGATCTCCTCGTCCGATACGTAGAGCTGGGTGACGCCGAGCGGCGGGCGCACGTCGTCGGCGCAGATCTGCCGGAATGCGTGATAGGCGAGATAGGCGCCGCCCTTCATGTCGTAGATGCCCGGGCCGAATGCGCTGTCGCCTTCGATCTTGAATGGTAACCGTTCGATGAATCCCATCGGATGAACTGTGTCGAGATGGCTCAACACCAGAATGCCCGGCGCGTCCTGCCCCCAGGACGAGCGCGTCACCAGGTGATCGCCACAGCCGTCGCGTCCCGCAACGCGGTCGACGGTGGCCGGCAGGTCGCGATATTCAGACGCGACGAGATCAGCCAGCTTGTTGACCTGATCCGGCCGCTCCGTCGGAGATTCGATTTCGACCCAACGGCGAATGCCATCGAGGATAGCAGCGGTTTCGAACGGATTGCTGGACATGCTGTTGTCGTCGCCTGTGAATTCGCTTTGTCATTCAGCGCACGCTAGAGCCGTTTCCGTTCCGATGAATCGGAACGGGGCTCTAGATTCTTGTTTTGACGCGTTTTCTTCACGCGAACCGGTGTCCACTTCGCTCGAAAACGCTTTAGGGCATGATCTGGAAAAGTGTGACGCGGTTTTCCGGAAAGATCACGCTCTATCAAGGAGCTAAAGCGCGACGACGGTTCGATCGGAACTCGTCACGCCTTAACGCATGCCGGAATGACATATTCCAGATTTGACGATCTCTCAAACGGATATGGTCGGATCAGACCTGTTCGGCCGCCTCACGCGCCGCGATCTGCTCGACCAGTTCGACGATGCTGCGGCGGAGCTTGGCGTCCGCGATCCGCGTAAACGCACGGGTCAGGGCCAGGCCTTCGGCGGTTGCCAGAAAATCGGACACATAGGCCGGCGAGGAGCCCTCACTGAAGCCGTCAGCGGTCTTGACGCCGCTCGGGCCGCCATCGAACAGGAAAGAGACCGGCACCTGCAGGATTTCGGAGATCTGCTGCAGCCGGCTGGCGCCGACGCGGTTGGTGCCCTTCTCGTATTTCTGCACCTGCTGGAACGTCAGGCCTAACGCCTCGCCCAGTTTTTCCTGGCTCATGCCGAGCATGATGCGTCGCATACGGACGCGGCTGCCGACATATTTGTCAACAGGATTGGGCGCTTTGGTGGACATCTCCAACTCTCCTAAGGGATTGCGCGCCCGGGGGGTGAGGCAAGTTGGACGTGGAGTATGCCTCAGGCGCCGGTGCCGTCAAATCCTGCAAGGAGGATCGGGACGAAATGCGGACAATTTGCGCAAAGGGGCTGACTTGGCTTGTGATTTCGCGTGGACCCGTACAATGCGAAGTGCACGGTCGATCTGTCAACAGGTGGAATCACGCTGAGGTAAATTTCGACACTTTTTCGGGTTCGTGTGACAACCGGCGATAAGCGCCGTCAGGCCTTTCGCCTGACAAAACGCCTCCGCAATACGATTGCGAGGGCAACTAACACAATCACGGCGGCGGGGATGTTGCCGACACGCGCATAGATCGTCGGCGCGATGGCCGTCGGCAGGCCGGCATCGAGCACGCCTTCGATGCCGAGCCCGAGCTGGGCGACAATCCGCCCGAGCGGGTCGATGATGGCCGAGATGCCCGTATTTGCGGCGCGCACCATCGGCAGGCCTTCCTCGATCGACCGCAGCCGGGCCTGCTGCAGATGCTGATAGGGGCCGGTCGAGATTCCGAACCAGCCGTCATTGGTGACGTTGATGATCCAGCCGGGACGGTCGTCGCGGCTCACGACATTGCCGGGGAAGATCGCCTCGTAGCAGATCAGGGGCAGCGCGCGCGGCGCATTCGGAATATCGAGCGTGCGACGGATCGTGCCGGGAATGAAGCCGCCCTGCACCTTGGTGAGCTGCACGAAGCCGAGCTTCTCCATCCAGTCCTGGAACGGCAGATACTCTCCGAATGGGACAAGGTGCAGCTTGTCGTAGACCGCAAGCACGCTGCCATCATGGTCGATGACGTAGATCGAATTATATGCGCGGGTGACGCGGACGCCGGGCGGCAGATCGGGCGCGCGCACCGAACCGGTGATCAGCACGGTTCCCTTCGGCAGCAAATCGGCGATCTGCGCCATCGCGTCGGCTTCCTTGGTCAGGAAGAACGGGAAGGCGGATTCCGGCCAGATCAGGATGGTGGAGTCGCTCACGCCGGTCGAGTGCGGCCCGGAGGCGCGATCCGACAGAGTGAGATATTTCTGCATCACCGCCGCCTTGGCGGAGTAGTTGAACTTGGCGTCCTGCTGCAGATCGGGCTGCATGATGCGCAGCTTGACGCCGCTGGCCATGCTGGTCGGCCGTTGCGAGAGGCGGACTGCGCCGAACGCCAGCATCGCGGCGAGCACCAGCACCGCGGCCACCGGCGCGCGCCACGGCTTGCGGCCGCGCGAGGCGCCGTCGATCAACACGGCGGGGCTTGCGAAGATCGCGACGGCCAGGAACGTCATGCCCCACAGCCCGATCAGCGATGCGGTCTGGGCCAGCGCCAGGGGTTCGGTCAGCGCGTAGCCGAATGCATTCCACGGAAAGCCGCTGAGGAGATGGCCGCGCAGCCATTCCGAAATCGTCAAGCTAACCGCCAGCGCTAGCACGCGCGAGGCGTCGCGCGGCCAGATCAGCCTTGCCAGTGCGAAGCCGAAGGCGGTGAACAAAGCGAGGTAGGCGGGCAGGCCGAGCACCGCGAACGGCGTCAGCCAGGCGAAGGTGTCTGCATCGACGAAGAAGGCGTAACCGATCCAGTACAGTCCCGGCACGAAATAGCCGAGGCCGAACCAGAAGCCGGACAGCGCTGCGGCGGGTACGCCGCGCCAGCGTCCCGCAGCGCTACCATCGATCAGCCAGACCGCGATCGAAAAGGTCAGGAACAGGACCGGCCAGGCGTTGAACGGCGCCATCGCCAGCGAGGACAAGGCGCCCGCCGCGAGCGCGAGCACGGCGCGCTTCCATCCCCAGGTCAGGATGACGGCGAGGCCGATCGATCGGAGCTTGTCGGAAAGCCTCACTGCGGACCGGCTCCCTCGCCGGGCGGCGGCATGTTGTCATTCGCCTGCGGGTTGCCGGAGTCCGGCGCCTGCTCACGGCGCCGCTCGCGTTCCTTGCGCGGTGCCGGCCGTTCTTTGCGCGTCGTGATCCGCACGCGCTTGACCCGCCGCGGATCGGCGTCGAGCACCTCGACCTCGTAATTGCCCGGACCGGAAATCACCTCGCCGCGCACCGGCAGGCGGCCGACGAACGACACCAGATAACCGCCCAGCGTCTCGACCTCCTCGCCGGCCTCGCCGGTGACGAAGTCTTCGCCGATCACCGAACGGACATCGTCGAGGCTGGCGCGCGCGTCGGCGATAAAGGAGTTGTCCGGCTGGCGGACGATGGACGGCGGCTCGTCGGAATCGTGCTCGTCGTCGATCTCGCCGACAATCTGCTCGACGATATCCTCGATCGACACCAGTCCGTCGGTGCCGCCATATTCGTCGACCACCAGCGCGAGATGGATGCGCGAGGCCTGCATCTGCGCCAACAGGTCGATCGCGCGCATCGACGGCGGAATGTAGAGCAGCTTACGGATGATATGGGCGTCCGCCAGCGGCAGCGCGAGATCGACGCTGCGCAGATCGAGCCCGGCCGGGAACGGCTTCTTGCGCTTCGTCTTGGTCGCGTCGGTGACGCGCGCCTTCGCGGTCATGAAGGCGAGCAGGTCGCGGATGTGCACCATGCCCTCGGGGTCGTCGAGGGTTTCGTTGTAGACAACGAGCCGCGAATGCGCCGCGCTCTCGAACAGGCTCATCAATTCGCCGAGCGGGATGTCGCGCTTGACCGCGACGATGTCGGCGCGATGGATCATGACGTCGGCGATCCGCCGCTCGTTCAGCGACAGGATGTTGCGCAGCATGGTGCGCTCGATCGCCGAGAAGCCGACATCGTCGGGCGTCGAGGCGTCGAGTACCACCTGCAAATCGTCGCGCACCGAGCCGGCTTTCCAGCCGAACAGCGTGCGGATCGCGCGCACCAGCCAGCCTTCGGCTGCCGGGCGCTGCACCTCGCCTTCATGCACGACGGCGGGCAGGTTGCTCACATTGCGCGGATTGTCATGGGTCGGGTCGGAATCCGGCATGTCAGGCGATCCGATCCGCATAGGGGTCGGGAATGCCGAGGGAGGAGAGGATCTCGCGCTCGAGCGCCTCCATGTCCTCGGCATCGTCATCGTTCTCGTGGTCGTAACCGATCAGATGCAGGAAGCCATGCACCGCGAGATGGCTCAAATGATGGTCGAACGGCTTCTGTTCTTCATCGGCTTCGCGCCGCGTCGTCTGATAGGCGATCGCGATGTCGCCGAGCATGCGCGGGGCATCGTCGGGTCCGCCGGCGCCTTCCGGCTGCAGCGCCGGAAACGACAGCACGTTGGTCGGCTTGTCGATGCTGCGCCAGTTGGCGTTCAGGGTGCGGATTCCGGCGTCGTCGGTCAGCATCACTGCAAGCTCGGCGTCCGCGACATCGGCGTCGGCGATTGCGGCGGCGGCCTCGATGGCGCGGTGAATCACCGCGTCGGCATCGGGCTCGGCCTGCCAGCATTCGGCGGTGACGAGAACGTCGGTTGCAGGAAAAGCAGACACGTTGGTTTCAAAATCTGCGTTATGGCCGGAACCCGCATCGCGCGGGCTCGCGGCCGAAGCTATTGGTCTCAAGATCTGGCGTTTGCCGGCTTTTGCGGCAATCCCTCATAGGCGGCCACAATGCGCGCCACCAATTCATGGCGGATGACGTCCTCGGCCTTGAAATGCACCTGTGCGATGCCCTCGACGCCATCGAGCAGCTTCACGGCTTCGGTGAGCCCCGAAGCCTGGCCGTGCGGCAGGTCGACCTGCGACGGGTCGCCGGTGACGATCATCCGGCTGTTTTCGCCGAGACGCGTCAAAAACATCTTCATCTGCATCGTCGTGGTGTTCTGCGCCTCGTCGAGGATGATGGCGGCATTGGTCAGGGTGCGGCCGCGCATGAAGGCGAGCGGCGCGATCTCGATCTCGTTGCCCTGCAGCGCGCGCTCGACGACGCGGGCATCCATCAGATCGTACAGCGCATCGTAGATCGGACGCAGGTACGGATCGACCTTCTCCTTGAGGTCGCCAGGCAGGAAGCCGAGCCGCTCGCCGGCTTCGACCGCGGGTCGCGTCAGGATGATGCGATCGACTTCCTTGCGCTCGAACAGTTGCGCCGCATGGGCGACCGCGAGCCAGGTCTTGCCGGTGCCGGCCGGGCCGATGCCGAACACCAATTCATGCCGCTTCAGCGCGCGGATGTAGGAATCCTGCGCCGCGGTGCGGGCGCGCACCGGACGCTTGCGCAGATTGATCGTTTCAAACGTCGGCTTGGCGGTCTTGTTGTCGAATTCGAACAGCGAGCCCTGCGCGATCACGACGCGGATGGCGCCTTCGACTTCGCCCTGATCGAGGTCGTGCCCTTCGACGGCCTGCGCGTAGAGTGTCTCGAGCACGCGCCGCGCCGCGTCGCAGCCGTCGCGGGAGCCCGCGATGGTGAGATGATTGCCGCGGGAATCGACCACGACACCGAGCCGCCGCTCGATCAGCGCCAGATTCTGTCCATAGGGGCCGACCAGCACGGATGCGGCACGATTGTCGTCGAAATCGATGACGACCTGAGTTTCAGGAGGCCGGGTCTCAGGTGGCATTTGCATGTCGCGGTCAGGTTTGCGGCTGGGAGCGAGCGAAGACGAATCCGATGCGCTTTTGGGCAAGGATTTCAGGCTCCAATGGTCTGCGAAATGAGGCCGGGTGCAGATTGGGTCGCGAGCTCGCCGATCAGGCTGTAGCGCTCGAGGCTGTCGATCCTCACCGGGAGGACCTGGCCGATGATGTCAGGCGATGCCATCACATGAGCGGGCTGCAGATAGGCGGTCCGGCCGACGATCTGGCCCGGATTGCGCGCAGCGCGCTCGAACAGCACATCGACCGTTGTGCCAATCGCAGCACGGTTGAAGGCCGATTGCTGGCTGTCGATCAATTCCTGAAGCCGCCCCAAGCGCTCGTCCATCTCGGCTGCTGACACCGTCTCCCGCATCTCCGCCGCCGGCGTGCCTGGCCGTGGCGAATACTTGAATGAATACGCCGCAGCGTACCCGATTTGCGTGACAAGCGCGAGAGTGGCGGAAAATTCTTCCCTGGTCTCGCCGGGGAAGCCCACGATAAAATCTGATGAAAAAGCAATGTCTTGCCGGGCGGCCCGGAACCGGTCGATGACGCGCCGGTAGTCATCGGCGGTATGTTTCCGGTTCATGGCGGCAAGGATCCGGTCCGCCCCCGATTGCACCGGCAGGTGCACGAACGGCATCAGTCCGGGCAAATCGCGATGCGCAGCGATCAGGTCGTCGTCGACGTCGCGCGGATGGCTGGTCGAATAGCGCAGCCGCATGACGCCTGGAATGTCCGCGAGCCGCTGCAGCAATTTGCCGAGCGGCCAGACGCGGCCGTCGGGGCCTTCGCCGTGGTAGGCGTTGACGTTCTGTCCGATCAGCGTGAATTCGCGCACGCCGTTATCGGCGAGCTGCTTCACGTCGTCGATGATCCTCGCGACCGGACGCGAGACTTCCGCGCCGCGCGTATAAGGCACCACGCAGAAGGTGCAGAACTTGTCGCAACCTTCCTGCACCGTGACGAACGCGGAGATGCCGCGGGCGCGGATCGCATCCGGCTTCGGCTGCGGCAGGAAGCCGAACTTGTCCTCGACCGGGAATTCGGTCTCCAGCGCACGGCCGTTTTCCTGGGCGCGCTTCAGCAGCGCAGGCAGATGATGATAGCTCTGCGGCCCGACCACGATGTCGACGGTCGGCGCACGATGGATGATCTCGGCGCCCTCCGCCTGCGCGACGCAGCCGGCGACGGCGATCTTCATCTCGCGGCCCTGGCGCGCGGCCTCGTCCTTGGTGACGCGCAGCCGCCCGAGTTCGGAATAGACCTTTTCCGAGGCCTTCTCGCGGATATGACAGGTGTTGAGGATCACGAGGTCGGCGTCTTCGGCGCTCGCGGTCTCGACAAAGCCCTCGCCGGCCAGCGTGTCCACCATGCGTTGCGCATCGTAGACGTTCATCTGGCAGCCATAGGACTTGATGTGCAGCTTGCGCGGCGTCGTCATGGAACCTTGAATGCGAAAATGGAAACGGCGCCATCAGGGCGCCGTTGCTCAAATAAGGCTTAAACCGGGGAAAATCCAGCGTCCTACGGCGTCATTCCGGGGCGATGCGCCAGCATCGAACCCGGAATCTCGAGATTCCGGGTTAGCTCCCTTCGGCCGCGCCCCGGAATGACCCGGAGTGGGCTTAGTCGGCGATCTGGATGTCAGCCCCAATCCGACCGATCAAATCGGGCAATTGGCGCATATCGGCAAAGGTTATGGCCGCGCCGGCCTGGCGCAGCAGGTCCTCGTGTTCCGCCGTGCAGTGGCTGCCGCCGTAAAAGCCGAGCACGGTCATCCCGGCGGCGCGGGCGCCGGTGACGCCGGCCACGCTGTCCTCGATCACGACACAGCGCGCAGGGCTGGCACCCATCTGGGTGGCTGCGAACAGGAAGAGATCGGGCGCCGGCTTGCCGCGCTTGACCTGGGTGGCGGAGAAAATATGCGGCGCCAGCCGGTCGTAGAGCCTGGCACAGGTCAGGCCGTGATGGATCTTCTCCGGCGTACCGCTCGACGCCACGCATTTCGGCAAGGCAAGCGCTGATATCGCTTCGCCGACATGCGCGATCGCGCTGAGATCGTCGGCATAGAGACTGAGCGTCGCGTGCTTGACCTCGGCCTCGAAGCTCTCGGGCAGCGCGCGTCCGATCTCGCTTTCGACGATGCGCCGGGCCTCCCGGTCGGACACGCCGAGGAAACGCTTCAGCACGCCGTCGGGCGTGATCGGAAAGCCGTGCCGAGTCAGCGCGTCCGCATGTGCGCGACAGGAGATCACCTCGCTGTCAACCAGCACGCCGTCGCAGTCGAAGATGACGAGTTCGAAACTCACCCGGCTTACGACTTGCCGTCTTCGTCGAGCGGGACGCAATAGAGCTCGAGCCGGTGATCGACCAGCTTGTAGCCGAGCTTGCGCGCGATCTCGGCCTGCAGCTTCTCGATTTCCTCGGAGGTGAATTCGATCACCTTGCCGTCGCGCAAATTGATCAGATGGTCGTGATGGCTCTCGGGCATCTGCTCGTAGCGCGCGCGGCCCTCGCGGAAATCGTGACGCTCGATGATGCCGGCATCCTCGAACAGCTTGACGGTGCGATAGACCGTCGAGATCGAGATCTTGTCGTCGACTGCCACGCAGCGGCGATAGAGCTCCTCGACATCGGGATGATCCATGGCCTCCGCGAGCACCCGCGCGATCACGCGGCGCTGTTCGGTCATGCGCATGCCGGTCGCAGCGCAGCGCGCCTCGATGCCGGTATTTTTATGCGCCGGCGGGATTTTCACCGTGGTCATGGGTTTCGAGCCGTATTCTTCAAGCCTTGGGTGGCAGAGCAGGGCGCTGTTCTGCCATCGCGCCGATGTTACGACAAGTCGCGCCGCATCAGAAGCGCGTTCAAATGTTCCCCGCCGGGCTGCTTGTAATAGCGTTCGCGGCGGCCGATCACGCCGAATCCGGCCCTTTCATAGAGCCGTCGCGCCGGCTGATTGTTCTCTTCCACCTCGAGGAAGATGGTGCGGATGCCGCGGCCGGCAAGATGGCCGAGATGGGTCAACAACAGGTCGCGCGACAGGCCGCGCCCGCGCTGATTGGAATCGATCGCAATCGACAGGATTTCCGCCTCATCCGCCGCCATCCGCGAGACGGCGAAGCCGATCACCCTGCGGCCCTGCCGCAGCCGGTGCACCAGCGTGTTGCGCTCGGTCAGCATCGCCTCGAATTCACCTTCGCCCCAGCCGCGATGAAACGACGCGCCGTGCAGTTGCGCGAGCCGCGCTGCATCACGCAACGATGCGGGCTCGACCGCGGGCGGACCGCCGCCCCACCATCGCGACAGCCAGCCGGTCATGTCGATGGCGGCGCGCTGATGACCAGGCGATCCTTCGGCGGTTTCGCGTCGGGTGCGCGCAAATAGAACGGACGCGGCGGCGCAGTGTCGGGATCCACGGCGGCGCCGACCCAGGCAACCCAAGTGATGTCGGGCGCGGGCTGCCTGTCGACCTTGACCGGCGGAGCGGCATCCGCAGGCCAGCGCTCGGCAAGGACGTTGGCGGCGTTGCCGACCAGATGCAGCGCGCCGAACTGTGCGGCCTCGAGCGCTTCGGCGATCGGCGCAACCTTCGGCTTGAGCATCAAGCTGCCGTCGCCGGCGACCAGCTGGAAATAGACGTGATCGTGCCGCGCATCGATTGCCGACAGGATCGGCGGTGCGCCATTCTCGGCAACCACGGGCGCGGCGTAGGCGGCAAGCGTCGACAGCCCGACCACGGGCTTTTCCGCTGACAGTGCGAGGCCGCGCGCTGCCGAGAGCCCGACGCGGAGGCCGGTGAAACTGCCGGGTCCGGTGGTGACGGCGATGCGGTCAAGCCCGGCAAAGCCGATGCCGCTCGCTTTCATCACCCGCGCGATCAGCGGCATCAGCGCCTCGGCATGGCCGCGCTGCATCGCCTGCGATTCGATGGCGATGGTGTTGCCGGAGTTGGTGTCGAGCACCGCCGCGGAGCAGGCGTCGAGCGCCGTATCGATCGCGAGAATCATCATGGGAGGGCGAATGGCTGATAGCGAATAGCGAATGGACTATCAGGGTGGATCCCTATTCGCCATTCGCTACCCACCATTGGCCTCCATCACATCGGCCGGACTTCCTGCACGTCGGGCACGAAGTGCCGCAGCAGGTTCTGGATGCCGTGTTGCAGGGTCGCGGTCGATGACGGGCAGCCGGCGCAGGAGCCCTTCATGTTGAGATAGACGATGCCGTCCTTGAAGCCGCGGAAGGTGATGTCGCCGCCGTCATTGGCAACCGCCGGACGCACCCGGGTCTCGATCAGGTCCTTGATCTGCTCGACGGTCTCGGCGTCTGCCTCGTCGAAGAACTCGCCTTCCTCATCGCGGGCGTCGTCGCTACCAGCGGCGCCGTCGGCGAGCAGCGGCGCGCCGGACATGTAATGCTCCATGATGGCGCCGAGGATCGCGGGCTTGAGGTGCTGCCAGTCGCCGTCCGCTTTCGTCACCGTGACGAAGTCGGCGCCGTAGAACACGCCGGTGACGCCTGCGACGGCGAACAGCCGTTCGGCGAGCGGCGAGCGTGCGGCGGATTCGGGCGAGGAGAATTCCATGGTGCCGCTGTCGAGCACCATGCGGCCCGGAATGAATTTCAGGGTGGCGGGATTGGGCGTGGCTTCGGTCTGAATGAACATTTGCTGTCTCCGGCGTCGCCGGTTCAAGGCCGGCGCGTTGGGTTCCCCTACCAGATGGCAATTAAAAAGCCTGCGATCAAGCTGCAAAACCGCGGTTCCAGGCCCGCAACGGCGGATTCTGAGTGACAGGGCGGCGATGAAGCCGGGCCTTACGCCTCATACTCGTCATGCCCGGCCTTGTGCCGGGCATCCACGTCTTCGGTGCCACTTGCGAGAAAGACGTGGATGGCCGGGACAAGCCCGGCCATGAACGGAAGGTTGTGCATCTTCCCTAGGACAGGGCGTCGATCTCGGCGTCGGTCAGGCCGCCCGGCACGATCGTCACCGGGATCGGGAACGCCCCCATGGTCTTGGCCATGGTGGTGATGATCGGCCCGGGCCCCTCGGCGCCCGGATTGGCGGCCAGCACCAGCATGGCGATATCGACGTCCTTGTCGATCACGTCGAGGATCTGCTCGGTCGGGTCGCCTTCGCGAATCACCCGCTCCGGGGTGATCGCGGCGATCCCGTTGGCTCGGCCGGCGGCGCGGTCGAGCGCCTCGTTGGCGGCCTCCTCGGCCTCCGCGCGCATGATGTCGGCGACCCCCAGCCATTGCTGGTTCTGGTCCTCGGTCTCGATCACCCGCAGCATCAGAACGCCGCCGCCGACCCGGATCGCCCACCGGCTAGCGTAATAGACCGCGCGGTCCCATTCCGCGGTGTCGTCAACGATGACGAGGCATTTCGGCTTGTGACCTGTCTCGTAGCTTCGTCGCTGGGCGGTCATGCATGTCCCGGTGCTGAACCAACAAGCATGATCCGGAAAAGTGCGCAGCGGTTTTCCGAAAAGATCATGCTCGAACCAGGCCCATGCTGCCACACTCCCTCCCTGTTGGGGAGAGGGCGCGCGCAGTTCTGCCGGTGATGTCAGCGCTGGCGGATGAAGCCGACGATGTCCTTGGTGATGCGCATGGTCTCGTCGGCGATGCCGCGGGCGCGGTTGGCGCCGTCGATCAGGATCGAATCGACATGGCCGGGATCGGCGACCAGCTTCTTCATCTCGGAGGCGATCGGCGCCAGTTTTGCGACGCAAACCTCGACCAGCGCGTTCTTGAAGCTGGAGAACTGCCCGCCGCCGAACTGCGTCAGCACCTCCTGCTTGGAGACGCCGGCGAGCGCGGCGTAGATGCCGACCAGATTGTCGGCCTCGGGGCGGGTCTCGAGGCCCTTTTCCTCCGACGGCAGCGGCTCCGGATCGGTCTTTGCCTTGCGGATCTTTTGCGCGATGGTGTCGGCGTCGTCGGTGAGATTGATGCGCGAATTGTCTGACGCATCCGACTTCGACATCTTCTTGGTGCCGTCACGCAGGCTCATCACCCGCGTCGCCGGCCCCGTGATCAGCGGCTCGGGCTGCGGGAAGAACAGGCCGTCGGCAAAGCCATGGCCACGGATCGAATCGCCGAAATCATTGTTGAACTTCTGCGCAATGTCGCGGGACAGCTCCAGATGCTGCTTCTGGTCCTCGCCGACCGGCACATGGGTGGCGCGGTACAAGAGAATGTCGGCAGCCATCAGCACCGGATAGTCGTAGAGGCCGACCGAGGCGTTCTCGCGGTCCTTGCCGGCCTTCTCCTTGAACTGCGTCATGCGGTTCAGCCAGCCGATGCGCGCGACGCAGTTGAAGATCCAGGTCAGCTCGGCATGGCCGGCGATCTGGCTCTGGTTGAACACGATGTGCTTCTTGGCATCGATGCCCGAGGCGATGAAGGCGGCGGTCACCTCGCGGGTATTGCGCGCGAGTTCGGTCGGGCCGCCCCAGACCTCGATGCCTTGCGTGATCGCATGCATGTCGACGACGCAATAGATGCAGTTGTGGGTCTGCTGCATCTTCACGAAGTTGACGATGGCGCCGAGGTAGTTGCCGAGGTGCAGATTGCCCGTCGGCTGGACGCCTGAGAAAACCCGTTCAACGAACGCCATGGTCTCGATTCCCGGAAATTGCGGCTTTGGCGGCGTCGTTTGCCACTTAAGCCCCGCGTGCGCAAGTCAGGCCGGGCGTCTTTGCCTGACGGCGTTAACCGCCTCACGCCAGCCTGTGACGCCGAAAAGCTGCAAGAACAGCCCGTAACCGGCGATCCCGGCCGTGATCAGCACGAGGAGGGAGGCCGCCTGCACGAAACCGTGGCCGCCGGCCGCCGGCAGCGCGCCTGCGGCGAGCCACAGCAGGCCACCCATCGCGAGCGCTGCGGCCAGGATGCGCGGCAGCCGGCGGCGCGCCTCGGCATCGATCGAAAAGCCGAAGGTCGCGGCGCCCTTGCGGATCAGCGTCAGCGCATTGCTCCAGGCGCCGAGCGCGATGCCAGCGGCGATTCCGCTCGCGCCGAAGATATGGCCGAGCAGGAAGGCCGCCGCGATCGCGACCACGATGGCCTTCAGCGTCGCAAACAGCGGCGTCAGCGTGTCCTCGCGCGCAAAGAACGCCGGCGACAGCGCCTTCACCAGCACATGCGCCGGCAAAGCCAGCGTCAGCCAGATCAGGGCTTGGGCGGTTGCCGCGGAATCCTCCGCAGTGAACGCGCCATGCTCGAACAGCATCCGCACGATCGGTTCGCTCAGCACCATCAGGCCGAGCGTTGCCGGCAGCGCCAATCCGACGGCGAGTTCGAGCCCGCGCGATTCCGCATGCGCGATCGCGGCATGCTCGCCGCTGCGCACCGCGCGGGTCATCTCCGGGATCAGCACGGTGCCCATGGCGACGCCAACGATGCCGAGCGGCAGCTCGAGCAGACGGTTGGCGAAATAGAGCCAGGACACTGCCGATGGCGAGGTCGACGCGATCACCGCGCCCGCCACCATGAGCCATTGCGGCGCGCTGCTCGCGACCATGCCGGGGACCGCGCGGCCGAGAAAGCCGCGCATCTCGGGATCGAAGGAGACGCGCAGCGGCGCGGCAAGCTTTGCGCCGCGCAGCGCCAGCATCGACAATTGCAGGAAGCCGGCGACGCCGATCGTCGCGGCCATGACCAGCGCGGCCTGCACCGG
The DNA here is from genome assembly GCF_947648125.1 of uncultured Bradyrhizobium sp. GTDB lineage: Bacteria > Pseudomonadota > Alphaproteobacteria > Rhizobiales > Xanthobacteraceae > Bradyrhizobium. The sequence goes on from NZ_CANSMR010000010.1 coordinate 76,745, forward strand.
CTCCTGCTGCCGCGCCAGCAGTACGGCCATCACTGATATCAGCGCGATGTTGAACAGCAGCGGCGAGAACGCCGTCAGCGCAAAGCGTCCCTGCGCATTGAGCAGCGCCATCATCACGGTGACGGGGCCGGCGAAGGCGAGATAGGGCAGCATCAGCCTCGCGTCGTCGACGGCGAATTGCAGCGTGTCGCGGCCGACGAACCCCGGCGCGATCGCCGCGATCACCAGCGGCATCAGCACGCCGATCACGAGCGCCGCCGCGATGACAGCGGCGCTGACGGTGCCCAGCACGCGGCCGGCAAACGCGGTCGCCGCGGCCATGCCTTTCGCGTCGCGCGCCTTGAGCCAAGCCGGCACCAAGGCGGCATTCAATCCACCCTCAGCCAGCAGCCGTCGCACCACATTCACAAGCTGAAATGCCGCCAGGAAGGCATCCGCCACGGGCCCTGCGCCGAGCAGCGCCGCGATCACGGAATCGCGCACGAAACCGAGCAATCGCGAGGCCAGCGTTCCCGAGGAGACCGTGAGGAAGGAGCGGAACATGGAGCTTGTATAGCAGTCGCTTCCCTTGCTGGCGCTAGGCCTAACGTGATAGGTCGCGGCTCTTGTTGGGTGGCGTTAACACAGGGCAGGTCTATGGCTGACGCAAAATATGACGTTCTCGGGATCGGCAACGCGATCTTCGACGTGCTGGTGCAGACCGACGAGGGGTTCCTTGCCCGTCACGGCATGACCAAGGGCTCGATGCAGCTGATCGACGAGGCGCGTGCCACCGCGATCTACAGCGACATGGGCGTGGCGACTGAGATGTCGGGCGGCTCGGCTGCGAACACCATCGTCGGCGTCGGCAATCTCGGCGCCCGCGCCGCCTATGTCGGCAAGGTCAAGGACGACCAGATCGGCAAACTCTACGTCCACGACATCCGCGCCGCCGGCGTGACCTTCGACACCGCGCCGGCCAAGAGCGGGCCGGCCACTGGCTGCTCCTACATCCTGGTGACGCCGGATGGCGAGCGCACCATGAACACCTATCTCGGCGCCGCGCAGGACCTGACGCCCGACGACATCGATCCGGCCCAGATCGCAGCCGCCAGCATCATCTATCTTGAGGGCTATCTCTGGGATCCGAAGAACGCCAAGGACGCCTTCGTGAAGGCGGCTGAGATCGCGCATGGCGCCGGCCGCCAGGTCGCGCTGACGCTGTCGGATTCGTTCTGCGTCGATCGCTACCGCGACGAATTCCTCGATCTGATGCGCAAGGGCACCGTGGATCTGGTGTTCGCCAACGAGTCCGAGCTGCACTCGCTGTACCAGACCTCGGATTTCGACACTGCGCTGAAGCAGTTCGGCAAGGACACCAAGCTCGGCGTCGTCACCCGCAGCGAGAAGGGCTGCGTGGTGATCTCAGGTGATGGCGTCGTATCGGCGCCCGCCTCTCCGATCGACAGGCTTGTCGACACCACCGGCGCCGGCGACCTCTTCGCGGCGGGCTTCCTCGTCGGTCTCGTGCGCAATGTCGGCCATGAGAATGCCGGCCGCCTCGGCGCGCTCGCGGCCGCCGAGGTGATCCAGCACATCGGCGCCCGGCCGCTGGTGTCGCTGAAGGAGCTGGCGAAGCAGAAGGGGTTGCTAGTTTAGGGCAGGATACTTCCTCTCGTCATGGCCGGGCTTGTCCCGGCCATCCACGTCTTTTTTCTTGTCACGGATTCGAAGTCGTGGATGCCCGGGACAAGCCCGGGCATGACGATGTGGAGAGAGTGGGGCGTCCCTCACGCCGTCTTCGCAGCCTTCAATCCGAGCCGCTGCTCGACCGCGTCGCGCATCACGAATTTCTGGATCTTGCCGGTCACCGTCATCGGGAATTCGTCGACGAACTCGACATAGCGCGGGATCTTGTTGTGAGCGATCTGGCCCTGGCAGAAGGCACGGACCTCGTCCGCGGTCAGCGTCTCGCCTTGGCGGACCCTGACCCAAGCGCACAGTTCCTCGCCATAGCGCTGATCGGCGACGCCGAAGATCTGGACGTCCTGGATCTTCGGATGGCGGTAGAGGAATTCCTCGATCTCCCGCGGATAGAGATTTTCGCCGCCGCGGATCACCAGGTCCTTAATGCGGCCGACGATGTTGCAATAGCCCTCGTCGTCGATCACGGCGAGATCGCCGGTGTGCATCCAGCCATTGGCGTCGAGCACGTCGCCGGTCTTTTCCTTCTCCTCCCAATAGCCTGACATCACGCTGTAGCCACGTGTGCAGAGCTCGCCGCGTTCGCCGCGCGGCACCACTTTGCCGTCGAGATCGACGACCTTGACCTCGACATGCGGATGGATGCGGCCGACGGTGGAGACGCGGCGCTCCAGCGGATCGTCGGTCGCGCTCTGGAAGCTCACCGGGCTGGTCTCGGTCATGCCGTAGGCGATCGTCACCTCGCGCATGTTCATCTCGGTGTTGACGCGCTTCATCACCTCGATCGGGCAGGGCGCGCCGGCCATGATGCCGGTGCGCAGCGACGACAGGTCGAAGCGCTTGAACTCGGGATGATCGAGCTCGGCGATGAACATGGTCGGGACGCCATACAGCGTGGTGCATTTCTCCTGCGCGACCGTCGCAAGCGTCGCCAGCGGATCAAAACCTTCGCCGGGATAGACCATGGTGGTGCCGAGCGTGACGGAGGCGAGATTGCCCATCACCATGCCGAAGCAATGATAGAGCGGCACCGGAATGCAGATGCGGTCCTGCTCGGTCAGGCGCATGGCGCGGCCGGTGAAATAGCCGTTGTTGAGGATGTTGTGATGCGTCAGCGTCACGCCCTTCGGCGAGCCGGTGGTGCCGCTGGTGAACTGGATATTGACGGGATCGTCGAATTGCAGGCTGTCGCCGAGCGCCGCAAGCTGTTCGCGATGACGCCCGCCGCCCATCTGCGATACCTGCTCGAACGGAATGGTGCCCGGCGCCGCCGGTCCACCGATCTGGATCACGGCGCGCAATTGCGGCAGCCGCGCCGATCGCAGATGGCCGGGCTCGGCGCTCGCAAGCTCCTGCAGGAGCGTGTTCAGCATCTCCATATAGGCCGAGGTCTTGAACGCGGTCGCGGTCACGATCGCGGCGCAGCCGACCTTGCCAAGCGCGAATTCGAGCTCGCTCAGCCGGTAGGCGGGATTGATGGTGACGAGGATCAGGCCGGCCTTCGCGGCGGCGAATTGCGTCAGCGTCCATTCCGGCCGGTTCAGCGACCAGATGCCGATCCGCTCGCCGCGTTGCAGCCCGAGCGCTAGGAAGCCGGCCGCCAGCGCCTCGACGCGCTCGGCGAATTCGTTCCAGGTCCAGCGCACATTGTGGCTGGGCGAGACCAGCGCCTCGCGATCGCCCCAGCGCGCGCGTGCGCGATCGAGGCTGCGGCCGATGGTTTCGCCGAGCAGCGGCGTATCGGAAATGCCGCAGACATAGCTGTCTGCCTTGGGTGCTGGGGGTACCAAGATCGTCCTCCTCGTGGTCGTGTTCGTGTCGTCACGCTTTTTTGCGCGATCTTAGTCGTTTGGTGCCGGCAGGACAGGCCCGACCTATGGCGGGTATGAAAAATCCCTCCCCGCAAGGGGAGGGATTTCTTGTTGCTGGACTGGAACCTCAGGCCGCCCTCTGCCCGCTGCCGGCGTCGAGCCCGGCATAGATGCCCTTCTCGAAGCCCGCGAAGGCCTCGAGGCTATGCTTGTCGGCGAACGGCAACAGCTGGGTCAGGATCACGCCGCAGACGTCGCGCGACGGATCGATCCAGTAATAGGTGTTGGCAAGGCCCGCCCAGGCGAGGCTGCCGGCGCTGCGGCCTTCCGGCGTCTTGGCGGTGTTGATGAGGAAGCTCAGTCCCCACTTCTTCACCTGATCGGGATAGAGATCGACGTCGTTGGTGTAGGGCGGCGCCGCCGTCGTCATCTTGACGACATTGATGTCGCCCATCTGGTTCTGCCCCATGGCCGCGACGGTCTCGGCCTTCAGCAGCTGGTTGCCGTTGCCTTTGCCCTTGTTCAGGATCATCTGGCAGAACTTGAGGTAGTCGGCCGCGGTCGAATACAGCCCGCCGCCGCCCATATGGAATTCAGGGTTCTGCTCGAGCTCGAATGGGATCGCCGCCAGCGTGCCGTCCTCACCGCGCGCGTGCATGCCGACCAGGCGCTTGCGCATGTTGTCTGAAATCTTGAAGCCGGTGTCGCTCATGCCGAGCGGCGCGAACATGTTGTCACGCAAATACGCATCGAGCTTCTTGCCGGATGCGGCTTCCACGGCCTTGCCGACGAAGTCGATATTGATGCCGTATTCCCAGCGTGTGCCGGGCTCGTTGGCGAGCGGCGTCTTCAGCGCGGCATTGAGGCACGAGATGATCCCGGGCGTGCCGGTCTTTTCCATGTATTTGCCCATGTCGGCGTTCCACAGGTCGTAGCAGAAGCCGGCGGTGTGGGTCATGAGTTGGCGCAGCGTGATCGGCGTTTTCGCCGGCCGCAACTTTGGCTCGCCCTTGGCGTCGAAGCCTTCCAGCACCTGTGGTGCGGCGAGATCGGGCAGCAGCTTGCCGATCGGCTCATCGAGCGAGAGCTTGCCCTGCTCGACCAGTTGCATCGCGCCCGCGGAGGTCACCGCCTTGGTCATCGAGGCGATCCAGAACACGCTATCCGCCGTCATGGGATCGCTCTTGGAAAGGTCGCGTTTGCCGAACGCGCCCTCGTAGATCACGTCCTTGCCGGTGGCCGCGATGGCGACCACGCCGGGAATCTCCTTTGCCTCGCTCTTCTGCCGCAATACCTGATCGATCTGAGCCTTGCTCTGCATTGGGGGCATCCTCCGGTGGGTTTATTGTTTTGAAGTGGGCGGATCATCCTCCCGCTTTTCCGCTCCCGCAAGGCGGGCGCGCTGCGATGATGTCGCGATGTCGTGACAGCAGGGCCGCACTGGAACGGCTTCGCTGAGAGGATGTTCACCACGCGCGCAGATTTTGCGGTGGACTCCGCACAAGTCCCGGTGACCTCCGACGACGGCCACGGTAACGTGATCAAGGAATGATTTTCGTACCTGATTTTTTGCATTAACGCATTCAGATCGCTGCACAAACAGTACGGCGGATTAGGCCGGATTTGACGAAAAACGTCGTCATTTCCAGCCTTGCGGGGACGCAGCAATGATTTCGACATGGAGTGAATGGAAGCGCTATCCGCGGCCAGGCCGCGGCGACAATATCGAAGCGCCGATCAGCCCGGGTCTCTACGAAGTTCGCTACGCGGGTACCGGCGCCCTGCACTCGTTCGAGGCCGTCGACAATGTCGCCCAGGCGCTGGCGCTGCTGCTGACCGGCACCAAGTCCTGGTTCGGCCGCCGCGACGCGCGGGCGCAGGCCGACCTCGAATACCGGACCTGCGCGACCTCGACCAAGGCGGATGCCAAGGCCGCGGCCGAACGGATGATCGGCCGTCGTGAAACCTACATGTCGGGCGGCGCGATCTGACGGAAGAATGATGCGCAATCGCGCATCTGAGGTTCGATGCGACTCATCGCCCCGGAACGGCAGCTCGCAACGGCGCCGCGTTTGCGTCCAAGCAGGGTCGCGCTGGCCGCCAGTGCATCGCAGCGGCTTTCCGCCTATATAGGCGGCGAATACCCCTCCAAAGAAATTCCAGGAGTAACGCCATGACCCCGCCCGTCGCCGCACGCGCCACGCAATCCGCAGCATCCTCCCTGCAAAGCCGCCTGAAGGATCCGTCGCTGCTGCGCGACCGCTGCTACATCGACGGCGCCTGGGTCGGCACGCCGGAATTCGCCGTCAACAATCCCGCGACCGGCGTCGAGCTGATCAAGATTCCGCAACTGGGCGCTGACGATACCACCAGGGCCGTCGAGGCCGCCCAGCGCGCGTTTCCGGCCTGGGCCAAGCTGACCGCCAAGCAGCGCTCCAACACCTTACGCAAATGGTTCGACCTGATCATCGCCAATCGCGAGGATCTCGCGCTGATCCTGACCTCCGAGCAGGGCAAGCCGCTGGCTGAGGCGCTCGGCGAAGTCGATATCGGCGCGGCCTATGTCGAGTTCTTCGCGGAGGAAGCGCGCCGCGTCTATGGCGAGACGATTCCGACCCAACGTCCGGATGCCCGCCTGCTCGCGATCCGGCAGCCGATCGGCGTCTGCGGCGCCATCACGCCGTGGAATTTCCCGAACTCGATGATCACGCGAAAAGTGTCGCCGGCGCTGGCGGCCGGCTGCACGGTGGTGCTGAAGCCCGCCAACGAGACGCCGCTGTCCGCGCTCGCGCTGGCGGTACTGGCCGAAAAGGCCGGCGTGCCGAAGGGCGTGCTCAACATCGTCACCGGTGATGCGCCGCCGATCGGCAAGGTGCTGTGCGAGCATCCGGCGGTGCGGTTCGTCGGCTTCACGGGTTCGACCAATGTCGGCAAGATCCTCTACCGGCAAGCATCGGTCGGCGTGAAGAAGCTCGGCCTCGAGCTCGGCGGCAACGCGCCCTTCGTGGTGTTCGACGATGCCGACATCGACGCCGCGGTCGACGGCGCTATCGTCTCCAAGTATCGCAACATGGGCCAGACCTGCGTCTGCGCCAATCGTCTCTACGCGCAGGACAAGATCTACGACCAGTTCGTCGAGAAGCTGTCGAAGAAGGTCGCCGAGATGAAGATCGGCGACGGCACGGAGGCCGGCGTGACCCAGGGACCGCTGATCAACATGAAGGCGATCGAAAAGGTCGAGCGGCACATCGCCGACGCCGTGAAGGGCGGTGCCAAGGTGGTGACCGGCGGCAAGCGGTCCTCGCTGGGCCGCAGCTTCTTCGAGCCGACCGTGCTGTCGGACGTGAGACCCGACGCGCTGGTGGCGCAGGAGGAAACCTTCGGCCCGCTCGCGCCGGTGATCCGCTTCAAGGACGAGGCCGACGTGATCGCGATGTGCAACGCCTCGCCGTTCGGTCTTGCCTCCTACTTCTATTCGCGTGACATCGGCCGCGTCTGGCGCGTCGCCGAAGCGCTGGAGTCGGGCATGGTCGGCATCAACTCCGGCCTGATCACGACCGAGGTCGCACCCTTCGGCGGCGTCAAGGAATCGGGCCTTGGCCGCGAAGGCTCGCGCCACGGCATGGATGAATATGTCGAGATCAAATACGTGATGATGGCCGGCGTCTGATCGCCGGGCCGCGTCCCTTCGCCCTTTGCGGGTGAGGGGACGCATGCCGGCGAATCCGTCAGTCGTCATTGTCGGCTGCTCCGTCTGCCGGCGTGCGACAATTCACCGCGTCCGCCGAATGATGTCGCTGCGATCGCTGCGGCAATTGCATCAAGAATCTTTCTAATCTCGAAGCGAGCTCTCAGAATCAAGCTGCGTACGCGCGATGCCACGCAACGGAAGAATTTCGAATCATGGAATCTGCCGCATCGATATCGCCTCGCGCAGCAAGCTTCATCCCCGTTTCCTAGATACGTTCTAGTTGGCGTCGCAGCGCATGCTGCTTATGCCCCGGTGGTCGCGCTCGAACTCTGACGATGTTCGAGCCGAAACCAAGAAGAATCCGGGGGCCTCATGCTCGTCACCTCAAATGTTGCGTGCGCATTCCGACTCGCGTGCGCGTCTCTCCTCCTGACCGCGGTCCCTTCGCTCGCGCAGTCGCCGGAGCAACCACCCGCAAGCGGTGCCGCGCCGCTTCCGCCGGTCGTCGTGGCCGCGCCACAGCATCGCGCCACGCCGGTTCGGAGGCCGTCATCGTCACGAGCAGCGCGCTCGTCGGCATCGCATCAGGCGAGCAGGCGTGAGCATGTGCAGACACCCGCGGCCACGCCCACGGCCGGCGCGCAGCAAGCGGCGTTGCCCGTGCCCTATATCGGCGGCCAGGTCGCGCGCGGCGGACAACTCGGGCTGCTCGGCAACAAGGACTTTATGGATACGCCGTACAGCCTGACGAGCTACACGGAGAAGACGATCCGCGATCAGCAGGCAACCAGCGTTGCGGAAGTGCTGACGAATTCCGATCCGTCGGTGCGTGCTGCGATCGGCAGCAGCAACCGTTACGACGCGCTGACCATCCGCGGCTTCCGGGTCGAGAACAGCGAAATCGCGTTGAACGGGCTTTACGGCCTCGTTCCGGCCTATCGCGTCAACCCGGCTCCGATCGAGCGCATTGAGCTGCTCAAGGGACCGGGTGCCTTCCTCAACGGTATGGCCCCGCAAGGCAGCATCGGCGGCACGGTCAACGTCGTGACCAAGCGGGCGGCGGAAGACCTCACGCGCCTGACCGCGGGCTACATCTCGGATGGACGTTTCGGAACGGAGCTCGACCTCGCACGCCGCTATGGCGAACAGAAGGAGTGGGGCGTTCGCTTCAACGGCGGGATCGACGGCGGCAACACCGCCATCGACCGGCAGTCCACGCGCAACGGCGTGGGCTCGCTCGGCGTCGACTATCATGGCGAACGCTTTCGCTGGTCCGCGGACATCATCTCCCAGGACGATTGGATGAAGGCGGCCCAGCGCGGCTACACGCCGGTGCCCGGCATCGCCATGCCGAAGGCGCCCGATCCGCGCATCAATCTCGCACAGCCGTTTGACCGTGCGCGGTCGCAGAGCCTGACCGGCTTGACCAGGGCCGAATACGATCTCAGCAACAGCGTCACCGTGTTTGGCGCGATCGGCGCCAACCAGTTTCGCTACGACAAGCAGGAAGATCCGGGCGCGACCATTCTCAACACCGCGGGCGATGCCCGGGGCACGTCCCGATTCCAGACCGGCAAGTCGGAGGGCGTCTCCGGTGAGGCGGGCGTCCGTGCGCGTTTCGACACGGGACCCGTCGGCCATGACGTCGTCGTCAGCGGCAGCGCGCTCGACCGGACCGATTGGCTCGGGCAGACCAACTACGCGACCTACCTGACCAACATCTACCGACCGACCTTGTTGACGACCGCCGGCACCCCGGTATCGACGTTCCCGGAGGGCAAGTCGGGCTTCCTCGGGCTGCGCAGTGTCGGCGTTGCCGATACCATCACGACAATGGGGGGCATGCTGCAAGTGATCGTGGGCGCCCGCCAGCAGCAGGTGATCGCGAACAGCTTCGATCCTGTCAGCGGCCTGGAGACCACGCACTACGACGCAAGCGCAACGTCGCCTTCGATCGCGCTGGTGGTGAGGCCAGTCAAGCAGCTCTCGCTCTATGCCAACTACATCGAAGGCCTGACGCCGGGGCCGACGCCGCCTTCCGGCGCGGTGAACACCAATGCGGTGTTCGCGCCCTTCAAGACCCGGCAGGTCGAAGTCGGCACAAAGCTCGATCTCGGAGGCTTCGGCGCGAACCTCTCGGCGTTCCAGATCAGCCTGCCGAGCGGTGTGATCGATCCCATCACCAAGATCTACAGCCTCGATGGCGAACAGAGAAACCGCGGCGTTGAGCTCAATACATTTGGCGAGGTCGCGCCCGGTGTCCGCGTGCTCGGCGGCGTGACCTGGCTCGATGCCCGGCTCACCCAGACCCAGGGCCACCTCTACGACGGCAATCGCGCGATCGGCGCGCCCGACCTGCAGGGCAATCTCGGCGTCGAATGGGATACGCCCTTCATGCCCGGCCTCACCGCGACGGCGCGTGCCATCTACACCAGCCGGGCCTATGTCAGCGCCGATAACATCCAGAGCGTCCCCGCCTGGGCGACCTTCGACATCGGTGCGCGTTACGCGACGAGCCTCGCGGGGCGCCCGACCACGTTCAGGGCGTCACTGACCAATCTGTTCGACAAGCACTACTGGATCGGCAATCCAACCGGCTATGTGATCAGCGGCATGCCGCGGACGCTGTGGCTGTCGATGACGGTCGATTTCTAGGGCATGATCCGGAAGAGTGCGAAGCGGTCGATCCGGCGATTGCCGGTCACACGCCCTTGTCGTTCGGATTGGCGACGGCGTCCTTCAGTGGCGCCGTCATCGGGAAATTCAGGTTCACGTTCTTCGGCGGGATCGGCCGCGTGAACCATTTTGCATAGAGCTCCTGGAATTCATTGCTCTTCATCATGGTGGCCAGCGTCCGATCGACCAGCGCCTTGAACTCCGGATCATCCTTGCGGATGATCAGCCCGTAGGGCTCGGTGCGCAGGCTGTCGTCGATGATGCGCCAGTCGGACGGATTGGGGCTGCCCGCGATCAGGCTGGCGAGCAGAATGTCGTCCATCACGAAGGCGTCGCTGCGCCCCGTGGTCAGCGCGAGGAACGACGCCGCATGGTCCGGCGTCAGGATGTTCTTGGTCTGAAAGTTCTTCGCCTGGGCGCGCGCGCTCAACAGTCCGATCGAGGTTGATCCCGAGGTCAGCGAGACCGGCCTTCCGCCGAGATCCTCGAAGGTCTTGATCGGCGCGTCCTTCGGCACCACCGCACGGATGCTCGACACGAAGATCGTGGTGCTGAAGGCGACGACCTTCTGCCGCTCCAGCGTGTTGGTGGCGGGGCCGCAGACGATGTCGATGGTGCCGTTCTCGATCAGCGGTATCTGGGTGGAGAGCTGGATCGGCTGCAGTTTGGTCTGCAACGCCGGCAGCTTGAGTTCGTCCTTCACCGCGTCGACGATCCGCGCGCAGAGGTCCATCGCGAAGCCGACCGACTTCTGGTTGTCGTCGAGATAGGAGAACGGGACCGAGACGTCGCGGTGCCCGAGCCGGATCTCGCCGGTATCACGGATCTTGGCCAGCGTGCCGCCGGGCGATTGCGCCTGCGCCGGGGCGCACACCGCAATCGAGAGAAAGGCTATGTAAGTCAATTGCTTGAAGGTCTGGTTCATCGGATTGCTCTCGGACACCGGCAGCATTGGATACGATAGGCCAAGATTTTATACACAGGATTGCATAATCGCCAAATCGATTTTATACAATCGATACTCAGTCGGATATTGTAGTCTGGTCGCCCAGCGAGAGAGAAGCCGGATGGAACCCGCAACCGCCGCCAGCCATCGAGGGGCCGGACCTCACGGTTCCGCGCCTGACGCCGTGCGTGAGGCGCTGCGGGCCGCGATCAGCTCGGGCGAGCTCGCGCCCGGACTGCAGCTCCGCCAGGACGAGCTCGCTGCGCGGTTCGGCACCAGCCGCATCCCGGTGCGCGAGGCGCTGCGCCAGCTCGAGGCCGAAGGCTTTGTCACGTTCCTGCCCAACCGCGGAGCCGTGGTTTCGGATCTGTCGATCGACGAGGTGATCGAGCTGCTCGAGATCCGTATCGCGCTCGAATGCCACGCGTTACGATTGGCGATCCCCGCCATGGGTGAGATCGATCTCGAGGCGGCGACGAAAATCCTCCGCGCCTACGACGCCGAGCCTGATCCGGCACAATGGGGCGCCTTCAACTGGAAATTCCACGCCACGCTCTACGCGCCGTGCAACCGACCGCGTCTGCTCAGCATGATCGAAGCGAATTACGGCCACGTTGGCCGCTTCACGCGGGCGCTGGTGTCGCAGGCGACCGGCAAGGAGCGTCCGCAGCGCGAGCACTACCGGCTGCTCGAATTCTGCCGCGACGGCGAGGTCAAGAAGGCCGTCCGCCTGCTGCGCGATCATATCGAGGAGACGCAGAAGACGCTGCGCTCGGCGCAGCGCCAGGCGGAGCGCGATGCGAGCCCCGAACGCCCGGTCTGATTGCCATCAAGACACCATGAACCATCGCGGGCCGTCGCGGCCCATGGAGACTACGTGTGAAGACCAATGACGTCGAAATCCTGGTGATCGGTGCGGGCATCGTCGGCATCGCCACGGCCTATTACCTCGCAGTCCAGCACAAGCGGTCGCGTCTGTTGATCGTCGACGAAGGCCAGCCGATGGCGCTGACCTCGGCGCAATCAGGCGAGAACTACCGCAACTGGTGGCCGCATCCGACGATGGCCGATTTCACCGATCATTCCACCGACCTGATGGAGGAGATCGCACGCCGTAGCGACAACCGCATTCACATAACGCGACGCGGATATCTGCTGGTCACGCGCGAGGAGAAGCCCGAGGAATTGCTGCAGCAGCTCTACGCCGGCTATGGCGCGCAGGCCGCGAAGCTGATCCGCCTGCATGAAGGGTCGAGCCGCGGCTATGTGCCGCCGCATTCGGCGGACTGGCAGAGCGCACCCGACGGCGTCGATGTCTTGCGCGGCCGCGATCTGATTCAGCAACATTACCCGACCTTCGATCGGGAAGTCGCAACCGCGCTGCATATCCGCCGGGCGGGCGACATCAGCGGACAACAGCTCGGCCAGTACATGCTGGAGACCATGCGCCCGCTGGGCGCGCAGTTTCAGCAGGCAAGGGTGGTCGGCATTGCGAAGAGCGGTCGCTTCGCCGTCGACGTGCTGGCCGATGGCGCGCGGCAGACCATCAAGGCCGATATCATCGTCAATGCCGCCGGGCCGTTTGCCGCGCATGTCGCGGCGATGCATGGCGAGCAGCTTCCGATCGTCAATGTGCTGCAGCAGAAGATCGCGTTCGCCGATCGCAACCGCGCGGTCGATCGCAAGATGCCGTTTGCGATCGATCTCGACGGCCAGACGCTGGCCTGGTCCGATGACGAGCGCGAGGCGCTGTCGGCGGCACCGGAATTCGCGCAGCTGCTGGCGCCGATGCCGGGCAGCATCCATTGCCGGCCCGACGGCGGCGATCACGGCGAGTGGATCAAGCTCGGCTGGGCCTTCAATGCCGAGCAGACCACGGCGCCGGTGCGCGAGCCGGAGCTCAACCCTTATTTCCCCGAGGTCGTGCTGCGCGCGGCGAGCCGGCTGCAGCCACGGCTCGCGCAGTATCTCGGCGCGCTGCCGCGCGACCGCGTGCATTACGGCGGCTATTACCCGATGACGAAAGAGAACTGGCCGCTGATTGGCGCTGCGAAAACATCAGGCGTCTTCCTCGCCACCGCGCTGTCGGGCTACGGCACGATGGGCGCCTGCGCCACCGGCGATCTCTGCGCCCGCGCCGTGGTCGGCGCGCCCGCACCCGGATTCGCCCGCAGCCTCTCGCTCGCGCGCTATGCCGACAAGGCGCTGATGGCCGAACTCGCGGCAAGCGAAAGTCGGGGGCTGCTGTAGCTCAACCTCACCTTCGTAGCCCGGATGAAGCGAAGCGAAATCCGGGGCCCATGTCGCCGCATAGCGATATTCCCGGATTGCGCTTCGCTTCATCCGGGCTACGCACTACGCACTGTCATCGCCGCAGCACGGCGATGGTGCGGTTCGCAAACGTCAGCCGCTCCGCCATCACGGACACGAAATACGTCAGCAGCTTGTGGCTGAGCTCGGGGTCCTCGTCGCGGATCGCGGTGAACTGGTGGGTGTTCAGCACATAGAGCACGCTCGCCGTCTCGGCCTGGATGGTCGCGCTGCGCGGGGTGTGCGCGACGAGACCCATCTCGCCGATCGTGGTGTAGCGGCCGAGGCTGCGTACCCGGGTGGAGCGGCCGTCCTCGGCGGGCACCATGATGCCGACGCGGCCGTCGAGGATGAAGTGCATGGAATCGGCGGCGTCGCCGGCGTGCACGATGACCTCGCCGGCATCGACCTCGATGCGCTGGCAGCGCCGGATCAGGGCGTCGGCGTCGCTCTCGCTGTCGAGCAGTCCCGTGAACCAGCCGCGCAGGTCGGCCTCTTCCTGCGCGAGCTCCTGGTGTTGTGCGATGATCTGGTTCTCGCACCATTCCTGTGCATGGTCGAGCTCGTCGATCACGGTGACGCCCTCGGTGATGAAGTCGCTGGCGCGCAGCACCTGCTCGGCCTTGGCAGATAGGTGCACCAGCACCAGCTCGACGCCGACCTCGTGCGCGCTGCGCTTGATCTGGGCAAAGCTGTAGACCGCGGACGAATCGACGCCGGTGACGAGCCTGAAGTCGAACAGCAAATAGCGGCACTCCGGGTGCTCGCGCAGCAGCGCCTTGACGTGCTGGTAGAGCCGGTTGGCGGAGCCGAAGAACAGATAGCTCTGCAGCGTCAGCCCCTGGATCTTGCCGCCGTGGGCTTGCAGCACATCCCGATCGTCGCGCGAGCGGTCCAGCGAGCTGCGATATTCCGAGCCGTCAAAGCCGTATTTGATCGCCTCGACCCGCGCCGCGCTGAGCGCAAAGGTCGCACAGCCGATGATGATGCCGATCAGGATGCCGGGCACGAAGCCCCAGGCCACGATGATGACGATGATCGCGAGCAGCGACAGATACTCGGTTTGCGACAGTCGCTTGCGCGATTCGATCATCCATTTGTGCAGCTGGTCGGCGCCGAGATAGATCAGGAGCCCGCCGAGCACGAATTTCGGCATGTAGCCGAGCAGCTGCGGCGCTACCGCCAGCATCAGCAGCGAGATCGCCGCAACCGTCAACCCCGACAGCCGGCCGCGCCCGCCGCTGGAGAAATTCAGGATCGAGCGGCTGACCGAAATGCAGCCGGCGTAGCCGGCCAGTGCACCGGTCACGATGTTGGCGAAGCCGGTGATGTTGAGCTCGCGCTCGAGATTGGCCTCGCGATGGACCGCAACCTCGATGCCGGTGGTGTTGAACAACGTGCTCGCCGCCGTGACGAACACCACCGCGATCATGTTGCCGAGCAGGTCCGGCACCGCCGACCATGGATACTGCGCGAGCTCGGCCGCGTGCCACGGCAGCATGAAGGTCGATGCCGGCGGCGGCGCGAAGGTCCAGCCGGTCAGGTGGGCTTCCTCGGGCGTAATGCCGATGATCCAGAATGCGAGATGCGCCACGATCACGCCGGAGACCAGGATGATCGGCAGGCCAAACGGGGTGCGCGAGCGATGCCAGGTCAGGTACAGCACAAGAGCCATCGCGCAGGCAGCGCTGAGCTCGGAGATCGTGATGACATTCGTGAAGTGGAAGAGCGTGCCGAGCTGCACGGGGTAGCCGGTGATCACCCTGATCGCGCCGAGCACGATCAATAGGCCGGTTGCCCCGAGGAACCCGCCGACCACGGGGTAGGGCACGTAGCGGATGGCGCGGCCGAACCGTGTCAGCCCGAGGCAGCACAGCAGGATGCCGGTGACGATGGTCGAGAGCCCAAGTGTGATCAGCACCGGTGCGAGCAGTGGCGCCGTCGGGTCGGCGGCACCGATGCGCTCGACCAGCGAGGCCATCAGGATCCCCGTTACCGCCGCCGTCGAGCTGTCAGGGCCGGCGACCGCGAAGGGCAGCGAGCTGCCGAGCGCAATCAAGGTCGCAAGCACGGCCGAGGAGATGAATGTCGCCGCGACGCCGTATGACAGATAGGGCGACAATGGCCCGGCGAAGATCAGCAGCGCGTAGGACAGGCCGAAGGTGATGCCGAGGACACTGGCGGCGCTGCCGCCGAGAACGTCATGCATGGCCCGCCGCGCCCGCGAGCCGAAATAAAGCGATCGACTAATCACGTTGAAAAATGTCCTGAACTTTCGCCGTCAGTCGTAGACGAGCCCAGCGCAGGACGACAACAGGATTTTTGTGACAACCGGTTCTCAATACGCGCATTTTTCGCCTCACCCGGTTGCGGGCGAGGGCCAGGGTGGGGCGAGCCGAATCGGATGTATCGATCTGGTCCGATTGCCTAGCCGAGGCTGTCCATGAAGGCGCGCAACCGCGGCGCCCATTTGCGCGCGTCGCGGCCCGATGCGGAGTGGCCGTAGTCGCTGTCGAGCAGAAAATAATCGGCGTCGACGCCGGCGGCCTTCAGCGCCGGCATCACCTGCGGCGCAAGCTCCGGCGGGAACAGCTTGTCGGTCCGTGACAGGACATAGAGCACCTTGGCCTTGATCCGTCCGAACCGCGCCGTCACGTCGAAGCCGCGCAGCGCCTTGGCCAAAGTCAGCAGCGAATTGGCGTCGAACCCCCTGGCCCACTCCGCCGCCTCGGCGCGGATCGCGGCCTCGATATCAGCGGGGTCGGCCAGCGTGTCGCGGAGCCGCGTTTCGATGCCGTAGGTCTTCAGCGTCGCGGTGCGGATCTGGATCATGCTTTCGAGCACGCCGCCGTGATCGTAATAGTCGCCGCCGTTCCAGTTCGGATCCTGCGACAGCGCCGCCATCAGGCGGGCGACATTGCCCTCGGCGCGCTCGCGCGGCACCAGCGGCGCGGTGACGACGGCGGCGATGCCGCGCATGGCATCCGGATAGTTCACCGCCCATTGCAGTGCCTGGAAACCGCCATAGGACGGACCGACGATCGCAACGAGCTGCTCGACGCCGAGTTCATCGAGCAGTGCACGCTGGGTGGCGACGATGTCGCCGACGGTGATATCAGGGAAGCGCGGCCCGTAACGCCGGCCGGTCCGCGGGTCGATGCTCGCCGCATTGGTCGAGCCGTAGGACGAGCCCAGCATGTTCGGGCAGATCGCGAAGTAGCTGTTGGTGTCGACCGCCTTGCCGGGGCCGACGATCTCATTCCAGCTGCCTTCGCCGGTCGATCCGCCGGGATCGATCATCTGCGGCCCGCTGGTGTTGCCGTGGGTCACCAGCACGACATTGTCACGGTTGGGCGCCAGCGTGCCGACGGTGCGGTAGGCGATGGTGACTTCGCCCAGCACGCTGCCGTTCGCCAGGCGGAAATCGGATGTGGTGAATGTCTTCAGCTCGGTTGCGGGCATCATGTGTTTCCGGATGGCTGGGTCAGCTCAGCACGTTCGCGATGGGAACGCAAAGCCTCGGGTTTAAGCCTCGGGTTTAAGCACCGCGATGATGTAACTCGCGGGCCTCAACCATTGCCGCCTTCATTGCCGAATGCGCCGTGGCGGCCGACGCCGGAGGCAAAGCGAGCCGCGCCGGATAGCGTCTCGCCGGACGCGATCACCTCGAGCCCGCCGCGCATCTCGTTCTTGATCGCATCTTCCTCCTCCAGATCCCACTGCCGCAGCGCCGACAGGCGATCGGCGCGCATGCAGTTCTGCGGGAATTTCGCGATGTCCTTGGCGAGCGCGACGGCGTGCGCGCGCGTCTCGCCCTTCGGCACCAAGCGGTTCGCGAGCCCCATACGATGCGCCTCGGGCCCTGCGACCGGGCGTCCGGTGAGGATCAGATCGATCGCCTGCGAATGGCCGATCAGGCGCGGCAGGCGGATGGTGCCGAGGTCGATCAGCGGCACGCCGAAGCGGCGGCAGAACACGCCGAAGGTTGCGTCCTCGGCGACGACGCGCATGTCGGCCCACAGCGCGAGCTCCATGCCGCCGGCGACCGCAAAGCCCTCGATCGCGGCAATCACCGGCTTCGACAGCCGCAGCCGGCTCGGTCCCATCGGCGCGATCGTGTTGTGGCCGCCGACCTCGCGCTTCTTCTCGGGATCCCCTGCTGCCACCGCCTTCAGGTCGGCGCCGGCACAGAAATAACCGCCGGTGCCGGTGAACACCGCGACCGATGCGCTTGCGTCGGCGTCGAAGGCCAGGAACGCGTCATACAGCTTGCGCGCGGTGGCGCCATCGACCGCGTTGCGGTTGTGCGGACGGTTGATGGAGATGATGGTGACGGGACCGTCGCGCTCGACGAGCACGGTATCGGCATCGGACATATGGGTCGCTCCCTGAGTTTGTTGGTTGGAGCCAACCTAACGGTCCCCGTCAGGCAATGCCATCGCGAACGAAGGCGACGCGGATGGTCAGGTCGCCGATCGCCTCATGCGCGTCCTCGAAACGGACGCGGCGGGTGATCACCTCTTCTGGGTGGTAATGGCCTGCCGTCACATGGGCAACGCATTCGGGCAGCTCGGCCCGGACATTGACGCGCGAGACCTTGAGCGTGACGCCGACGCCATACATGTGCCGGAGCGGGACCGGCGTCGTCTCGGCAAAGTCGCCATACATGCGCTGGCAAATGCCGTTGGGCTCGGTCGTGCGTATCGCGAGCAGGGTGCTGGCGTCGGTCGCAGCCGCGTCGATCACGATCGGGAACAGGCCGGGCGGCTCCATCGACAGGCCGCTCGGGGCTTCGATAATGTCGGCACCGAGCGTCTTCGCCTTGGCGAGGCGTGGCGCGTGATCGTCGAGATAGACGACGCGGCCTGCGCCGCGCGCCACCGCCGCCTGCACCGCGAATAGCGCGAGCGACTGCGCGAAACCACCGATCACGAGCACGTCTGCGCCGGGCCGTTGCGCGAGCCAGCGCGCCACCGCGCTGAACCCGTCGGTCGCACCGTCCGCCAGTCCCGCGGTTTGCGACAGCGCATGGCCGTTCGGTTGGCGGACCAGCATGTGATCGGCAAACGGCACGCGGATGAGGTCGGACAGGCCGCCGCCATATTCCACGCCGCAGACCGGCTTCAACCCATAGGAGGAGCGGAACGGCACCGCCGTGCAGGCATTGGTGTGGCCGCGCCGGCAGCGGTCGCAGGTGCCGCAACTGATCTGGAACGGAACGATGACGAGATCGCCGGGCGCGAAATGCCTCACCGCGCCGCCGATGTCGACGATGCGGCCCGCGGTCTCATGTCCGAGCGCAAACGGACCCGCAAGGCCCGATCGGCCGTGCACGATCGCAAGATCGAGATCGCAGCGCGTCACCGCGAGCGGCTGCACCAGCGCGTCGCGGTCATCCCGTAGCCTCGGCGGGGGAACGTCCCACCACTCGACCTTGTTGTCGCCGATATAAGTCAATTGCCGCATCGTGCACTCTCCGCTTTGCGCCGAGAGTGCAGCGCGACCGATGCGCCGACAAAAGGTTTGTCTTCAACAGGGGTGAATGGGATTCACCTGGCCTCTCTCCCCGTCATCCCCGCGCAACGGCTATGCCGTTGTCGCTGGAGGAGCGCGTAGCGCGTCTCGAAGGATGCGCGGCCACCAGCGGGGCCGTCGACCCTTCGAGACGGCCGCGTTGCGGCCTCCTCAGGGTGACGGTGATAGCGAACGCGCCGACGATGCCGCTAAACCTTCAACTCGCTGCCCGTCACGCGACGATACGCTTCCAGATACCGCTTGCTGGTCGCGTCCACCACGCTCGCCGGCAGCGGCGGGGCTGGGGCGTCGCCGTTCCAGCGGCCGGCGTGCCGCTCGACGTCGAGATAGTCGCGCAGCGGCTGCTTGTCGAAGCTCGGCTGCGGCTGGCCGGGCTTGTAGGCATCGACCGCCCAGAAGCGGGACGAGTCCGGCGTCATCACCTCGTCGATCAGGATGATGCGGCCATCCTTGTCGCGGCCGAATTCGAACTTGGTGTCGGCGATGATGATGCCGCGGGCGCGGCTGGTCTGTTCGCCATAGCCATAGACATCGCGCGCCATCTTCTCCAGCGTCGCGGCGACGTCGTCGCCGACGATCTCGCGGACCCGTGCCACCGTGATGTTCTCGTCATGGCCGGCCTCGGCCTTGGTCGCCGGGCTGAAGATCGCGGGTTCGAGTTTTTGGCTCTCGACCAGACCCGCCGCCAGCTTCTCACCGGCAAGGGTGCCTACGGCGGCGTATTCCTTCCAGGCCGAGCCGGAGATGTAGCCGCGGATCACGCATTCGATCGGGAACACGGTGGTGCGCTTGCACAGCATCGCACGTCCGAGGATGTCGGCGCGATGGTTCTGGAGCTCAGGCACCGCGCGGATGATCTCGTCGGCATCGGCGCTGATCATGTGATGCGGCACGGTGCCTTCGAGCTGCCGGAACCACCAAGCGCTGATCTGGGTCAGCACCGCGCCCTTCATCGGAATGGTTTCCGCCATCACCACGTCGAATGCCGAGATGCGGTCGGTGGTGAGCAGCAGCACGCGGTCGTCGCCGACAGCGTAGATATCGCGCACCTTGCCGCGGCCGATCCGGGGCAGGGGCAAATCGCTGGATAGCATCGCGGTCATGGGCATGGTCTTTCCGGGCTCGTGTCTCAACGCGGTGTTCAAAGACGTGCGCCCGCACGAGGCGTGCGGGCGCCAGAGATTATCACAGCAAATAGCTCACTCCGGCAGTGGAATGAACTCGTGTTCGTGCGGAACCTGCGCGAAACGCCCGGTTTTCCAGTCCTGTTTGGCCTGCTCGATCCGCTCCTTGGAGGACGAGACGAAATTCCACCAGATATGGCGCGGCCCTTCCAGCGCGTCGCCGCCGAGGAACATCATGCGGGTCGGCCGCAGCGTCTTCACGGTGATGCGGTCGCCGGGCCGGAAGATCAAGAGCCGCGGCCCCTCGTGGCGGTCGCCCGCGATCTCGACCTCGCCGTCGACGAGGTAGATCGCGCGCTCCTCGTGATCAGGGTCGAGCGGCACCGAGGTGCCGGCCTGCGCGGTCACCTCGGTGTAGAACCACGGCGAGACCATGCTGACCGGCGAGCTGATGCCGAATGCCGAGCCGGCGATGACCCGCGCGGTGAAGTCGCGCTCCGAGATCATCGGCAGGTCGCCCGCGCCATAATGCTGGAACGACGGCGCGATCTCTTCCTTGCCGGCCGGCAGCGCGATCCAGCTTTGCAGGCCGAGCATCTTCTGGCCGT
The DNA here is from genome assembly GCF_947648125.1 of uncultured Bradyrhizobium sp. GTDB lineage: Bacteria > Pseudomonadota > Alphaproteobacteria > Rhizobiales > Xanthobacteraceae > Bradyrhizobium. The sequence goes on from NZ_CANSMR010000010.1 coordinate 97,129, forward strand.
CGCGGCGCTGCACGTCGGGCGTGCGCTCGGAATGCGCGATGCCGGCGCCCGCGGTCATCAGGTTCATCGCGCCGGGCTGGATCTCCTGAATGTTGCCCTCGCTGTCGCGGTGCATGATGCTGCCGTCGAACAGATAGGTGACGGTGGCGAGCCCGATATGCGGATGCGGCCGCACATCCATGCCCTTGCCGGCGAGATATTGCACCGGGCCGAAATGGTCGAAGAAGATGAAGGGCCCGACCATCTGCCGCTTGCCATGCGGCAGCGCGCGGCGCACGGCAAAACCGTCGCCGAGATCGCGGGTGCGCGGCACGATGATCAGATCCAGCGCGTCGCAGGTCTTGGGATCGCCGAGTTCGGGATCGGTCGAGGGCTGCCAGCTCATGTCGGACTCCTTGCAGTTTTGCCGGATCATACTCTTTTGCCGCGATCATACTCTATCCGTCGTCCCGGCCAAGCGAAGCGCGAGCCGGGACCCATAACCACAAATGTCAATTGTTGCGCTCGCTGGGGCCACGGCTTGCTTCAACAACGCAACCCTGTGGTTATGGGTCCCTGCTTTCGCAGGGACGACAGCGGAGTGTTCGGCTCTGGCGTGCGTTTCACGACAACGGCATAATTCCGGAAACTGGAGCATGTGATGGTTTCTCTGATCAAGCCGGGCGCTAAGCTGTTGCAGGTCAATGGTCCCGTGATCGAGACCGCGCGGCTCATCCTGCGGCCGTGGCGCGCGTCCGACATCGCGGACAACACGAAAATGCTGTCCGATCCCGAGACGGCGCGCTTCATCACGCCGGATCATCAGCCGGTCACCTCGGAGCTGAAGGGCTGGCGCAACGCCGCCGTCATCTCCGGGCATTGGGCGCTGCACGGCTTCGGCATGTTCGCGGTCGAGGAGAAATCCTCCGGCCGCTACATCGGCCGCGTCGGGCCGTATTGTCCGCCTGATTGGCCGGGCTTCGAAGTCGGCTGGGGCATTGCCAAGGAGTATCGCGGCAAGGGCTATGCGGTGGAGGCCGCGCGTGCCGCGATCGACTTTGTGTTCGCGAACTTCACCGTCGACCGCATCATCCATTGCATCGATCCCGCCAATTTCGCCTCGCAGGCCGTGGCGCGGCGGCTGGGTGCGGTGAACGAGGGCCCGGGCAAGCTCGAGGGCGATGTCGTGGATATCTGGGTCACGCGGCGCAGCCGCTGGCCGCGCGATGGTTCTTGAAAAATCTCGCCTGACGGACGATTCTCTGCTGACCTTGGAGATCGCATCGACCGATGACCTTTGCCGCGACCGAACTGTGCCTGCGCGCCGCCACCGTGACGCTGCTGCTGGTGCTTGCGGCCTCTATGTTCGCGGATTTCCGCAAGGTGCTGGCCGGGCGGCTCGCGATCGCCTTCGCGCTCGGCTCGGCCGCGCATGCGGTGACCGCGTCGATGGGGGCCGGGCCGCCGGTCTCGGACTGGCATGCGCCACTGATCGCGCTCTCGACCGGCGATATCGTGGTGTTCTGGCTGTTCACGCGCGCGCTGTTCGATGACGCGTTTCAGCTGCGCTGGCGGCACGGCCTGATCTGGGCCGCGGTCGTGGCCTACAGCTTCGTCAGTTGCATGTGGATCGCACCCGCCGGTCACGCGCGGATCGCCATCACCATGGTCAATTCGCTCACGCTCGTCTTCGTTGCGCTCGCGGTGGCGCAAACCATCGGATCGTGGTCGGCAGATCTGGTCGAGCGCCGCCGCCGTGTCCGCGTCTTCATCGTCGCCGCATCTGCGCTGTACGGCGGCATGAACGCGCTGCTCCAGATCACCTATGCCGGCAGCCGCGTGACCGTCGAATGGGCCAATTTGCTGAACGCGGCCGTGCTCACCGCCATCGTGGCCGCAATCACCTGGGCGATGATGCGCGTCGACGGCGCCGACCTGTTCGCGGTGCCGGCGGAGGCCGTCGTGCTGACGAAGCCGGCCGCGGCCGAGGAGGCGGCGGACCAGAGACTGGTCGATGCCCTGATGCGGCTGATGGCGGACGAGCGCATCTACCGCCACGACAACATCACCATCGGCACGCTGGCGACCCGGTTGAAGATTCCCGAATATCGTCTCCGGCGGCTGATCAACCAGCGGCTCGGCTATCGGAATTTCAACGTCTTCCTCAACAACCACCGGATCGAGGAGGCCAAGGCCGCGCTCGCCGATCCCTCGCAGGCCGAAGTTCCCGTCATCACCATCGCCATGGACGCCGGCTTCCAGTCGCTCGGCCCCTTCAACCGCGCTTTCAAGGCGACGACCGGTGTGACGCCGACGGAGTACCGGCGGCTGAAGGCGAGCGCGGTGTGACCCTTCTCCCTCTCCCGCTTGCGGGGGGAGGGCCGGGGTGGGGGTGTCTCCGCGAGGTACGTGCTGTCATTTCGGGGAGAGAGCCCCCACCCGGATCGCATCTTTCGATGCGATCCGACCTCTCCCCGCAAGCGAGAGAGGTGACACGAGTCCGCGGCTGGACCCTTTGTAATCACAGCACATTTCGAAAATCGGCGAGCCGCCCTCAATCCTCGACTAGCCTCATTTCCAAATCCGGCGAGCGCTTCCCCGCCCGCTGCGGCCTGATCCCGGCCACGCGCCCAATGTGCCATGCCGGAGGATCCCGTGACCCGTCGAAAGCTCGCCTTCATTCTCATAGCCACCACCGCTTGCGGCGCGCTGGCGCTGTCCGCCGCCCGCGCCCGCGACGTGCCGAACGTCGCGACCGGCTTTGTTGCGAATGTCGTCTGCTCGGAGACCTTCGTCAGCGGGCTCGATCCGAAGCGAAACCTGACCGAAACCACGGATGCGATGCCGGGGGCCGGGCTGATCACCTGGGCGATGGACACCGAGGTCGACCTTGATCGCCGCGACGTCACCGTGACGCTGTTCGGGCTTGGCCGCAGCCATGCGATCTATCGCGAGGGGCTCGGCTGCACGCTCGACCACGGCGAGACGCTGGCCGATGGCCCGCTGCCGCCCTCGAAGCCGCAAGCCGCATCGCGGCCCGAGATCGCAGGTCCTGCGCTCGTCGCGCCACAAAGCCCGCAGCTTGGAGCCGCGCTCGACCGCGCCTTTGCCGAGCCGGCGGAGCCGCCGTTCCGCCACACCCGGGCTGTCGTCGTGATGAAGGACGGCCGCATCGTCGCCGAGCGCTACGCCGACGGCATCGGCATCGAGACGCCGCTGCTCGGCTTCTCCGCGACCAAATCGGTGATCTCCGCCCTGGTCGGAATTCTGGTGCGCGACGGCAAGCTCACGGTCGACCGGCCGGTGCCGATCGCCGCCTGGCGGGATCCGAAGGATCCGCGCCACGCGATCACGGTCGACCAGCTGCTGCGCCACACCGCCGGCCTTGCGCTGGGCAGCTCGCTGCAGGCTTCGCTGGCCTCGGCGCTCGAACCGGTCAACCGGATGAAGTTCATGGAGCCGGACATGGCCGCGTACGCCGAGAGCATTCCGCTCGAGACCGCGCCGGGCGCGGCGTGGAATTATCACGACGGCAATTTCATCATCCTCTCGCATCTGATCCGCAAGGCGGCCGGCGGCCACGCCGCTGATGTGATGCGCTTTGCACGCCGGGAGTTGTTCGATCCGCTCGGCATGCGCAATGTCGTGATGCAGTTCGATGCTGCGGGCACGCCGGAAGGATCGGGCGCGATGATGGCGAGCGCGCGCGACTGGGCGCGTCTCGGCCAGCTCTACCTCAATGACGGAATGGCCGGCGACAAGCGCATCCTGCCCGAAGGCTGGGTGACATATTCGGCCTCGCCGACGCCGAACGCCTGGGTCGGCATCGGCGCCGGCTTCTGGACCAATCTCGGCGACAGCTTCGGCGCCAACTATCGCATCGCGCATGGCTGGCCGCGCGATGCGTATTTCGCCAAGGGCACGATCGGGCAATATGTCATCATTGCGCCGTCGCAGCACCTCGTCATCGTGCGGCTCGGCCGCTCGCCGAACATGCCGCCAGAGGCGGACGGCGTGTCCGATCTGGTCCGTGACGTCGTGACGGCAACCTCAACAGGCGCGCGGCTCGCGGGCGGCAATTGACGGAGGCGTCACACACCACCCGCGCGATCGTGAATTGAATCTCGGCCTCCGGAATTTTCTGATGCCGCGGCGCATCTCGCAGGAGATGCGCCGCGTTCTCTAAGATCACATCAGCCGGAGACCTCATGCCGAAAGCCTACTGGATCGTGCACGTCACGGTGCACGATGAAGCCCGCTATCCCGAATATCTCGCCGCCGCGATGCCGGTATTCGCCAGATACGGCGCCAACTTCATCGTGCGCAATGGCCCCTATGAGGTGATGGAGGGCGCGACGCGCCAGCGCAATTTCGTCATCGAGTTCAGGGATCACGCCACCGCGATGGAATGCTACACCTGCCCCGACTACCAGGCCGCCAAGGCGATCCGGCAGAAATATTCGGACGGGGATTTCGTGATCATCGATGGAGCGGAGTAGGTCTCCGTCATTCCGGGCTTTCGCTTCGCGAGCCCCGGAATGACAGTGAGGTGAGCAAGCGGCGCGCGACACTCCCACAACTGTCATCGCCCGGCTTGACCGGGCGATCCAGTACGCCGCGGCCTCTCGGCTCAAGTACAGGCGTCTCTGGAATGCTGGATCACGCGCTTTCGCAGGTGATGACACCGAACAAGCTGTTTGACCGGTTGAATCGAGGACGATCTTCATCGTCGTCCTGGCGAAAGCCAGGACCCACTACCCCAAATGGGATTTGTTGTGCGAGGCTGCGGCCACAGATCGCTCTTACAACGCAACTCTGTGGTTATGGGTCCCTGCTTTCGCAGGGACGACAGCGGTGGGTGTGGCGCGCAGCCTGCGCAGCAACGATGGATCCGCCTACTGCCGCCCCAACTGCGTCGCCTTCTCCACGCGGTCGAACCGCTCCAGCGTCATGATCGCGTCCGCGAGCTGGTCGGCGCGCTTGTCGAGCACCGGGCGGGCCAGCGTCAGGAACTTCTGCTGCATCGCCTGCGCATCGGGGAACGAGGTCGGCTCGCCGGAGGGATCGGCGTAGAGGCGCTCATGGGTGCCGTCATCGGTGGTGATCGAGACGCGAGCGCCGAACGGATGGGTGCGGCCGACCTCGAGGCGGTCGTCCTGCACCACGTCGAACTTGTCGGCGAGCGCGTCGATTGCCGCATCGCCGAGCCGGTCGTAATCGTCCCACCCGAAATGGCCCTGGTCGAGCGCAATCGCGCCGGTGAAGAACATCGAGAACTGGCCGCCGACCACCGAGGTCGGGTGGCGCTTGGTGGCGGCATCGCCGGTCAGCGTGATGCCGTTGCGGTGCAGGCCGATCTCGACCTTCCTGATCTGGTCCGGCGTCAGATTGTGCTCGCGCCGCATCGCGATCAGCGCGTCGATCGCGGCATGGGTGTAGCGGCAGCTCGGATACGGCTTCACGCCGATCTTCAGGGTCTCATAAGTGCTGCCAAGACCGGCCACCGCCTTGTCCGGATGCGCGTCATCGGTATAGCCGACCAGCAGGCCGTGCTTGCCCTCGACCGACTCGCTCGAACCGATGAAGTCGTTGCGTGCGAGGGTCGCGGCGATCACGCCGTTCATCGCGGCGGCGCCGACCTGGTAACGCTTGTTCCAGGCGCCGTTGACCAAGAATTGCAGCGAGCCCGCAGCCTGGCTGCCGGAGACGCCGAACGCGGAGACGATCTGCTCCTTCGACAGCCCGAACAGTTTTGCCGCCGCGGCCGCGGCACCGTAGGTGCCGGCCGTCGCGGTCGGGTGGAAACCCCTCGCATAATGCGAGGTCGGGTCGAGCGCGTTGCCGAGCCGGCAGCACACTTCATAACCGGCGACGATCGCGGTCAGCACGTCGCGGCCGGAGGCGCCAACCATCTCGCCGATCGCGAAGGCGGCGGGCACCACCGGCGCGCTCGGATGCAGCGAGGAATCGGCGTGGGTGTCGTCGAAGTCGAGCGAATGGCCGAGCGCGCCGTTGAGCAGCGCCGCCACCGCCGGCGTCCAGGTCTTGGTGTCGCCGAACACCGTGGCCTCGCCCTTGCCGTCGAGCGCCAGTGCCTCCAGCATCTTCATCAGCGAGGGGGTCGATTCCGCATCGCGGCGGGCGCGAATGGTGCTGCCGAGGAAATCCAGCGTCAAAACCTTGGCGCGCTCCAGCACCTCCGGCGGGATATCGGAATATTTCAGGTCGGCGACGTAGGCGGCGAGCGTTGCGGTTTCGTGGGCCATCGTGTTTCCTCAATTTTGCGGCGCAGGGTAGGCGGGCAGGTTTGGCCTTTCAAGCCACCTTGCCGCCGCGGGCAGCAGCCATGCTTCAGGTCGCTGGACTCGACGTCATGTAACACGGGCCTTTCCATTGATTGCGGATCAGGGTGCATGAGGACCTTCGCAAAACGCATGTTCGAGCAGCTCTGGACCCGCAAGACGCAGCTGGCGCTGGCGGTCCGGATCGCGTCCGCCGGCGTCGCGGCCTATGCCATCGCGCTGGCGCTCCACCTGCTGCTGCCGCTGTGGGCGGTGCTGACCTCGCTGATCGTGACCCAGATGAGCGTCGGCCGCTCGCTGAAGGCAACCCGCGACTACATGCTCGGCACCATCGGCGGCGCCATCTATGGCGGCGCGATCGCGGTGCTGATCCCGCATTCCGGCGAGGGCAGCCTGCTGGCGCTGCTGGTCCTGGCGATCGTGCCGCTGGCGTTCATCGCCGCGCTCAATCCCAGCCTGAATTCGGCGACGGTGACGGCGGTGATCGTGCTGCTGCTGCCGACGATGCATCATTCCAATCCGCTGGACTCCGCGATCGACCGCGTGCTCGAGGTCACTGTCGGTGCGCTCACTGGCCTTGTGATCTCGTTCCTGGTGCTGCCGTCGCGCGCGGTCAGCCAGATCAGGGTCAATGCGTCAAAGCTCTTGGAACTGCTCTCGGCGGCGTTCGCCGAATTGCTCGCCGGCCTGACCCGCGGGCTCGACAACGACGCACTGCACCGGATCCAGGATGGCATCGGCACCGCGGTGACCAATCTGCACGCGACCGGCCTCGAGGCCGAACGTGAACGCACCATGCATCTGTCGTCGGGGCCGGACACCGGTCCGCTGCTGCGGACCATTCAGCGGTTGCGGCACGACGTCGTGATGATCGGGCGCGCCTGCGTGGTGCCGCTGCCGGCCGATATCCAGGCCAGGCTGGCGCGGCCATTGGCCGACGTCAGCAATGCCATCGTGACTTATATGGTGGCGGTCGCGACCGCCCTGCGCGCCGGGAGCGGCCCGGCCGACATGGCGCCGGTTGATGCCGCGTTGCATGCCTACAGCGAGGAGGTTGCCGCGGTGCGCAGCGAGGGCCTGACCCGGGGCCTTCCGGTCGATGCCATGGAGCGGTTCTTCGCGCTTGGATTCTCGCTCGACCAGATGCGGCAGAACCTGAACGACCTCAAGCGCTGCCACGGCAATTGGTGCACCAACGAGGACGCCGCCGGGAAGATCGTTGCCGAAGCATCGGAGAAGAGCGCGGCATAACCCGTGGCTATGCTGTGCGGCGTGTCAGGCCCTTGCTCTCCATCCGCCAGATCAGGAGGTCGATGCGGTCCTGACCGAAGAACGGCTCGTTCTCGAACACGAAGGTCGGCACGCCCCAATGGCCGGAGGCCGCGTGCGCGTCCTCGTTGCCCTTGATGACTGTCTCATAGCGATCGGGATCGGCGGCGATCGCCGCATCCATCGCGGCGAGATCGAAGCGGGCGGCATTGGCCGCTTTCGCCAGATGATCGCCCTCGTTCCAGCCCTTCACCGAGCCGTCCCACAGCACTGGGCTGATCGCGGAGGTGAAGGCGAGCGATCGTCCCTCGAGCTGCGCCGCGGCGCCCAGCCGGGTCAGGCGGTGGATGTAGGGCTGATGCGCGGCGACGTCGAGCGTCGTCATGTCCTGCACGATCGGGTCCGGACGCGGGAAGCGGAACGGGATGTTCTCGTGCTTGGCGACGCGGCTGGAATCGAGCACGACGTAGCGGGCGAATTGCGGATTGGTCTTCTTGAAGAAGCCGGGCACGCGCACCGCGAGCGGATAGACCGGCCGCAAATTCACCGCGACATCGTAGTCGGCGACCATCTCCAGCGTCTTCGGCAGCGCCAGATAGCTGTACGGACTGCGGAACGAGAAGAACAGGTCGACCGACAAGGTCATGGACTAGCCTCCGGCCTTGCGCAGCATCGCCGGCACGATCAGACGGTGGAACGGCAGGATCACCGCGAGATAGGCGCGTCCGAGCCAATTGTGGGTGAGCACCAGCGTGGTCGCGGTGATGCTGCGCGCGGGCCCTTCTGGCGCGACGTCGACTGGCGCGACGTCGACGACGAGGCGGAAATCGAGATGCTTGTCGTTGAAGCCCGCGACCAGCCGCTCCGGCGTTTCGCTGACCACCGGGAATATTCCGATCAGGTCGCGCACCACGCCCTCCGTCGCGCCCGAGGTCTTCAGGCCAAGCGGCGCGACGAGGAGGTTGCGCAGGGCGAGCAGCCATTCGATCCAGCGCGGCTGTCGCGCTACCATCGCCTCGACCGCGTGGCGCGCGTCGAGGCCGGGGTTGGTGGTCGCAATCCGGAACGCGTCGATGAACTGCGCGCCGTCGAGCAGCGCGGCGGAATCCACTTTCGGCGTGACCTCGTCGACCCTCATGGCGCAACCTTCATCCAGCCAGTCTGCGTGCCAGCAAGCGGAAACGCAAGATCAGGAGGGTCGCATAGACCGCAGTCCCGAGCGACAATCCGATCCAGACACCGGGGGCGTTGAGCCCGGCCCAGAAGGCCAGCGCAGAGGCCGACACGAAGCCGATCAGCCAGTAGCTGATGACGGCGAACAACAGCGGCACCTGGGTGTCGTTCATGCCGCGCAGCGCGCCGGCGGTCGTGGTCTGCACGCCATCGGCGATGAAGAAGGTCGCGCCGATCAGCAGCAGCATCGCGGTGAGTTGCGCGGTGGCGTCGGAGGCTTCACCGAGGAACAGCGCCGCGATCTCGAAGCGCGCCAGGATCACCGCGAGCGTCATCACGCTCATGAAGACGCCAGCGAGCGCGACCGCGACGAAGCCGGCGCGCTGCACCGCCTCGGTGTCGCGGCGGCCGACCGCCTGGCCGACCCGCACGGTGGCGGCCATGCTGACGCCGAACGGCACCATGAACAGGATCGCCGCGATCTGCAGCGCGATCTGGTGCGCCGCCAGCGCCGTGGTGCTGATCAGCCCCATCAGCAAGCCGGCCGCGCCGAACAGGCCGTATTCCAAGAGGAAGGCGATCGAGATCGGTGCGCCGACGGCGACAAGCTTGCCCATCAGCGGCCAGTCGATGCGCCAGACGCGGCTGAACACATGGTACTTGCGGAACGGGCGGCGCCGTGCCGCGAACCACACGCCGGCGAGGAAGGTGGCGAGATTGACGATCGTGGTCGCAAGTCCGGCGCCGAACATGCCGAGTTCGGGCATGCCCCATTTGCCGTAGAGCAGAAGATAGACCATCAGCGCATTGGCCGGGATCGCCGCGAGCGTGATCCACAGCACCGGCTCCGGCCGGTTCACCGCGCTCATGAAGCCGCGGATTGCAATGAACCACAGCGCCGGCAGGATGCCCCAGGCGAGGCCGAACAGATATTGCTGCGCCAGATGCGCGGTGGCCTGGGTTTGGCCGAGCGCGAGCAGGATGCGCTCGCCATGGAACGGCAGCGCCATCAGCGGCAGCACCATGAAGAATCCTGCCCACAGGCCGACGCGGAGCGCGCGTCGCATCACGCGCGGGTTGCGGGCGCCGAACGCCTGCGCGGCCAATGGCGAGACCGCCGACATCATGCCCATGCCGATGGTGAAGCTGACGAAATACACGGTGTGCGCCAGCGCCGCCGCGGCGACGTTCTCGCTGCCGAGCCGGCCGATGAAGGCGAGATCGGTCGTCATCATCGCGATCTGCCCGAGCTGCGTCAGCGCAAGCGGCACCGCGAGCTTCAGCGTTTCCGTGAGCTCGGCCGTGAGCAGCTTGCGAGGTGGGACGACGGCCGCGCGCGACGCGGCCGGATCGATCTTGTCGATGCAGGTCATGACGGCACGCTTAGCACGGCAAACCAGCCGGAAGGATGGCCAAACTGCCCAAACGCGACGATCTCACGCAGAGATCATCGGATCATGAGTTGTCGTTTGAGCATGATCCCAGCGTGGGTTAGACGCGGATCACGATCGCGCTGGTATCCGCTTGATCTTGGCGCCGAGCGCGTTGAGCCGCTCGTCGATCCGCTCATAGCCGCGCTCGATCTGGTCGGCATTGTTGATGGTGGAGGTGCCGTTGGCGCACACCGCGGCCAGCAACATCGCCATGCCGGCGCGGATGTCGGGCGAGTTCATCGGCGCGCCGCGTAGCCGGCTGGGACCGGCCACGATCGCGCGGTGCGGGTCGCACAGCACGATGCGGCCACCCATCGCGATCAGGTTGTCGACGAAGAACATCCGCGACTCGAACATCTTCTCGTGCATCAGGATGACGCCGTCGCACTGCGTCGCGGTGACGATCGCGATCGACATCAGGTCGGCCGGGAAGGCCGGCCAGGGCTGATCCTCGAGCTTCGGCACGTGGCCGCCGAAATCATCCTGGATCTTCATGGTCTGGTTCGACGGCACGACGAGGTCGTCGCCCTCGATGCCGCAGACGATGCCGAGCCGCTCAAAGCCCATCCGGATCGAGCGCAGGTGTTCGACGCCGGCGCGCGCGATACGCAGCGGCGAGCGGGTCACCGCGGCAAGGCCGATCAGCGATCCGACCTCGATATGGTCGGGCTGGATCGCGTAGGTCGTGCCGCCGAGCGTCGCCTGGCCGTGCACGATGATGGTGTTGGTGCCGATGCCTTCGATCCTGGCGCCGAGCGCGACCAGGAAGTTGGCGAGGTCCTGCACATGCGGCTCGGAGGCCGCGTTGCGCAGATAGGTCGTGCCGCGGGCGGCGACGGCGGCGACCAGCGCGTTCTCCGTCGCAGTGACGCTGGGCTCGTCGAGGAACACGTCGGCGCCCTTCAGGCGCGAAGCGCGGAATTCCAGCCGGTGCGTCGCGGTCACCGTGGCGCCGAGCTGCTCGAAGGCCAAAAAGTGTGTGTCGAGCCGGCGGCGGCCGATCACGTCGCCGCCCGGCGGCGGCAGCGCCACCTCGCCGCAACGGGCGAGCAGCGGACCCGCCAGCAGGATCGAGGCGCGGATGCGCGCGCACAGCGCCGGATCGAGATCGGCGGCGCGGATCTCCTTGGCATGGATCTGCAGCGTGTTGCGCTCGGTCCATTCGGCGCTGGCGCCGACCGAACGGCACAGCTCGACCAGCGTTTCGGTGTCGCGAATACGCGGCACGTTGGTCAGCGTGACCGGATGCTCGGTGAGCAGGGCAGCTGCGATGATCGGCAGCGCGGAGTTCTTGTTGCCCGACGGCTCGATGGTGCCCGAAAGGCGGCGGCCGCCTTCGACGATGTATTGGATCGGCGGCACGCGGAATGTCCCCTAACGCATCATCCAGATTTGGATGCAGACTTGGATTCGAACTTGGCCATGCGAAATTCCGTAACGGAATCAATGGCTGTGCGGCACCGTAACACAATTCCCGGCGCAGCTTCCACACGAAAGGTAGCGGCCCGACGGCGCCGATCGCGCTGTCACGGACACGTCATCTCAGCCGCCGGGAGCAGGTCCCTAGATGTCGATGGTAGCGCTGAGCGAGTTTTCCTGGATGAAGTCGCGGCGCGGTTCGACGACATCGCCCATCAGCTTGGTGAAGATATCGTCGGCCTCGTCGACCTCCTTGATCTTCACCTGGAGCAGCGAGCGCGCCTCGGTGTCCAGCGTGGTCTCCCACAGCTGTTCCGGATTCATCTCGCCGAGACCTTTGTAGCGCTGCAGCGAGACGCCCTTGCGGGCGGCATCGGTCACAGCCTCGAACAGGTCGATCGGGCCATGAATGGTCTGCTCGGCATCCTTGCGCCGGAGCTTGCCCGCCCGCACGTAGATCTCCTGCAGCCTGGTCGCATACTCGTCGAGCTTGCGTGCATCGGCCGAGCCGAGAAACGCGTCGTCGATGACGGCCACTTCCTTGACGCCGCGCACGGTGCGCTCGAACTGGAAGCCCTGGCCTTCCGTGAACGTGCCGACCCAGCCGCGCTCCACTTCGTCGGCAACCGCGTCGAGCCGCTTGGCGATGTAATCGGCCGCGGAGTTGGCGGTCGCGATATCGCTGGTGATTTTCGGTGTCAGCACGCCGGCGATCGCGGCCTGCTCGATCACCGCGCGATTGTAGCGGCTGTGCAGGTTGCGCAGCACGGAGCGGATCGTCCGGGCGTCTTCGACCAGCGACAGCAAGTCACGGCCCGAGCGGTCTTCGCCGGAGGCCGGCTTGAAGACGCATTCGTCGAGCCCGGTCGAGATCAGGTAATCCTCGAGCGCGCGCTCGTCCTTCAGATATTGCTCGGACTTGCCGCGCGAGACCTTATAGAGCGGCGGCTGGGCGATATAGAGAAAGCCGCCATCGATGATCGAGCGCATCTGGCGATAGAAGAAGGTCAGCAGCAGCGTGCGGATATGGGCGCCGTCGACGTCGGCGTCGGTCATCACGATGATCTTGTGATAGCGCAGCTTTTCGACCGAGAAATCGTCGCTGATGCCGGTGCCGAGCGCGGTGATCAGGGTGCCGATCTGCTCCGACGACAGCATCTTGTCGGGGCGCACGCGCTCGACATTGAGGATCTTGCCGCGCAGCGGCAGCACGGCCTGGAATTCGCGGTTGCGGCCCTGCTTGGCGCTGCCGCCTGCCGAGTCGCCCTCGACGATGAACAGTTCGGACTTCGCCGGATCCTTCTCCTGGCAGTCGGCGAGCTTGCCGGGCAGCGAGGAGACGCTGAGCGGGTTCTTGCGGGTCAGCTCGCGCGCCTTGCGCGCAGCTTCACGGGCCGCGGCGGCCTGGATCACCTTGCCGACGATTTCCTTGGCTTCCTTCGGATTCTCTTCGAACCAGGCGGCCAGCGCCTCGTTGAGGACGTTCTCGACCACCGGTCGAACCTCCGAGGACACCAGCTTGTCCTTGGTCTGCGACGAGAATTTCGGATCGGGCACCTTCACCGACAGCACCGCGGTGAGGCCTTCGCGGCAATCGTCGCCGGTCAGCGCGATCTTTTCCTTCTTCGCATTGGCCTCGGCATAGCCGTTGACCTGGCGCGTCAGCGCGCCGCGAAAGCCCGCCAGATGGGTACCGCCGTCGCGCTGCGGGATGTTGTTGGTGAAGCACAGCACGTTCTCGTGGTAGCTGTCGTTCCACCACAGCGCGGCTTCGACGCCGATGCCATTGGCTTCCGAACGCACCATGATCGGCGCCGGCACGATCGCCTTCTTGTTGCGGTCGAGATATTTGACGAATTCCTCGACGCCGCCGGAATAGTGCATCTCCTCGCGCTTCTCGACCGCGTGGCGCATGTCGGACAGCACGATGTGGACGCCGGAATTGAGGAAGGCGAGCTCGCGCAGCCGGTGCTCGAGCGTCGCGAAATCATATTCGATGTTCTTGAAGGTCTCGGGCGAGGCGAGGAAGGTGACCTCGGTGCCGCGTTTGCCCGGGGCATCGCCGACCACCTTGAGCGGCGCCACGGCATCGCCGTGCGCGAATTCGATGTAGTGCTCCTTGTCGTCGCGCCAGATCCGCAAGCCCAGCTTGCTCGACAGCGCGTTGACCACGGAGACGCCGACGCCGTGCAGACCGCCGGAGACCTTGTAGGAGTTCTGGTCGAACTTTCCGCCGGCGTGCAGCTGGGTCATGATGACCTCGGCCGCCGAGACGCCTTCGCCCTTGTGGATGTCGACCGGAATGCCGCGGCCGTCGTCGTAGACGGTGACGGAATTGTCGGCGTTGAGGGTGACCAGGACGCGGCTGGCATGGCCTGCCAGCGCCTCGTCGATCGCGTTGTCGACGACCTCGTAGACCATGTGGTGCAGGCCGGAGCCGTCGTCGGTGTCGCCGATATACATGCCGGGCCGCTTGCGGACGGCGTCGAGGCCCTTCAGCACCCGGATCGATTCCGCACCATATTCAGCCGGAATGGGATGCTCAGATTCGGCAGGGGTCTGCCGGGCAGGTTCAGTCATGTGAGGCCTTCGAGGATGTCCCGAATCAGCTGCACAAAATGAGGCGCTGATTCCGCTATTTGTGCCATGAAAGACGAGTTGCGCCTAGCGCAAAGTCTCTGTCTACAAACTATTGAATAAATAGGATTTTTTCGGCCTGTTTCAAGGCTCTCAAAGGCCGATTCCGGAGGCTCTGAAAAGCCCGATTCGAAGCCAGATTCGAGCCCCTTTCGGAGCTGATTTCGCGCGCTCAGCCGCGCCGTGTGGCGCGGCCGGATTCGACGTCGAAAATCTCTCCTCGCGGGCCGATATCGACGAAGGCGGCAGGATCGGCGCCGGTCATCCAGACCTGTGCACCGAGCTTGGCGAGCTCCTCGAACAGCGCCTTGCGCCTATTGGGATCGAGATGGGCGACGACCTCGTCGAGCAGCAGCAGCGGCACGATGCCGGTCATCTCCGCGACCATCGTGGCATGCGCCAGCATCAGCCCGATCAACAGCGCCTTCTGCTCGCCGGTCGAGGCGTCGCGCGCCGGCATGCTCTTCGGCGCGTAGACCACCTGCAGGTCGGTCAGATGCGGGCCGTCGAGCGTGCGCCCGGCAGCGGCGTCGCGCGGACGGCTGGCGCGCAGGATCTCGCGGTAGCGGTCCTCCACTGCGGTTGCCGGCTCCTGCAGCAGCGCATTCTCCATCCAGCCGTCGAGCATGATCTCGGCGGAGGGGAAGGCCGAGGCCGCGCCGCGCTCGCGCAGCATCGCGGCAAGCTTGGCGGCGGTCTGGCCGCGCGATGCGGCGACCGCGACGGCAAGCTCCGCGGTCTCACGCTCGATCGCGTCACACCAATGGTCGTCGTAGTTGCGCACTTCGAGCAGCCGGTTGCGCGAGCGCAGCGAGCGCTCCAGCGCCGAGACGCGGCTGGAATGCTCGGAATCGATCGCCAGCACCAGGCGGTCGAAGAAGCGCCGCCGCTCGGACGCTGCGCCCATGAACAGGCCGTCCATCGCCGGCGTCAGCCACACGATGCGCAGATGGTCGCCGAACGCGGTCGCCGAACCCACCGGTTCGCGATCGATGCGACAGCGCCGGCTGTTGCTCGCCTCGCCGGTCGGCGGATCGATGCCGGTGCCGAGCGTGGCGAGGCCGAGCGCGCCCTCGACTTCGGCCGAGACCGCCCAGGAGCCGTCGCCCTGATTATCGGCGATGTCCTCCAAGGTCGCGCGGCGCAGGCCGCGGCCCGGCGACAGGAACGAGACCGCCTCCATGCAATTGGTCTTGCCGGCGCCGTTCGGCCCGACCAGCACCACCATGTCGCCCGCGACCTGCAGCGTCGCCGTCCGGTAATTGCGGAAATGCGTCAGCGACAAGCGATGAATGCGGGACGGGGTCATGTTACCTTGTCATTGCCGGGCTTGACCCGGCAATCCATCGTCCGCGCTAGCGGACAATTTCATCATATAAGTCTCGCCAGTCGGGATTGCCGGCAACGATCAGATCAATCTTCCACTCACGCGACCAGTGCTTGATGTTTTTCTCGCGCTGAAGCGCCGCGGCGATTGTCTCATGGGCCTCAAAATAGACGAGCGTCTTGATGCCGTACTTCTTGGTAAAGCCTTCGGCGAGACCCTCGCGATGCTCGTAAACTCGCCGGACCAGATTGTTGGTCACGCCAACGTAGAGAGTTCCACCGGGCTTGCTCGCGAGGATGTACACCCAATAGGTCATCTCTTGTTCGATGGATGGCCGGGTCAAGCCCGGCCATGACGAGAGGAGAAATCACACCCGCATCGGCATCAGCACGTAGAGCGCGCCCTTGCTGTCGCGGTCCTGCACCAGGGTCGGCGAGCCGGGATCGGCGAGCTTCAGCACCGCGACTTCGCCCTCGATCTGGGCGGCGATGTCGAGCAGATAGCGCGAGTTGAAGCCGATATCGAGTGCATCGGAGGCGTACTCGACCTCGATCTCTTCGGTGGCGCTGCCGGAATCCGGGTTGGTGACCGAGAGCACCAGCTTGCCCGCGGACAAGGCCAGCTTCACCGCGCGGCCGCGTTCGCTGGAGATAGTCGAGACGCGGTCGACGGCAGCCTCGAAATCCTTCTTGTCGACCACCAGTTCCTTGTCGTTGTTCTGCGGAATGACGCGGCCATAGTCCGGGAAGGTGCCGTCGATCAGCTTCGAGGTCAGCACCACATTGCCGAGCGTGAAACGGATCTTGCCGTCGGACAGCTCGATCGAGATCTCGGCGTCGTCGCCCTCGATCAGCCGCTGCACCTCGCCGACGGTCTTGCGCGGGACGATCACGCCGGGCATGCCGGTCGCGCCCTTGGGCAGCGCGAGGTCGATCTGCGCCAGGCGATGGCCGTCGGTCGCAACCCCGCGCAGGGTCGCAGCCTTGGCGCTGCCGGCGGCGTGCAGATAGATGCCGTTGAGGTAATAGCGGGTCTCTTCGGTCGAGATCGCAAACTGGGTGCGGTCGATCAGGCGCTTGATGTCGGACGCCGGTAGCGAGAACGAGTGCGTCATGTCGCCGGCGGCAAGGCCCGGGAAATCGCTCTCGGGCAGGGTCTGCAGCGTGAAGCGCGAGCGGCCGGCACGCACCGCGAGCACCGAGCGGTCGCCGTCGGCCTCCAGCACGATCTGCGAGCCGTCAGGCAGCTTGCGGACGATGTCGTAGAACATGTGCGCAGGCACCGTGGTCGAGCCGGCGGTTCCGGTCTCGGCCGGGAGCGTCTCCGTCACCTCGAGATCGAGGTCGGTCGCCTTCAGCGACAATTTGGCGCCCTCGGCGCGGATCAGCACGTTGCCGAGGATCGGGATGGTGTTGCGGCGCTCGACCACGCGGTGAACGTGACCCAGCGATTTCAGGAGTTGCGCGCGCTCGACGGTGACCTTCATTGCAATACCCGCCAGATCCCTCAGATGGAAAAGCCGGGCGGCCGTTCAGGGCAGCACCGCGGCATTGGAAACCCGATAAGCCAGATCAATACCGGATTTGATCAAACCCACGGGGGGACCGCAAGGTGGCGCGGATGGGCGGCCGGTGCAAGGGATACGGGCGCGAAACGGGCCCCGTTCCCCACGTTTTGGGCCGGAAAAAAGTTTAGCCCTCCCCTCTTGATCAAGGGGAGGGCTATGGAACGAGCCAGCCAAATGAGGCGGCCTGATTCCCGCAGTCCTATTCCTGCAGCTGACGCTTCAGCGATTCGACTTCCTCTGACAGCGTCGTGTCCTTGGCGACCAGTGCCTCAATCTTGCGCACCGCGTGCAACACCGTGGTGTGGTCGCGGCCGCCAAACCGTCGGCCGATCTCCGGCAGCGAGCGCAGGGTCAGCGTCTTGGCCAGATACATCGCAACCTGGCGCGGACGCACCACGTTGGCGGTGCGGCGAGACGACAGGAGGTCGGAACGGCTGACATTGTACTGCCGGGCGACCACGCGCTGGATGTCCTCGATCTTGATCCGCTTCGGCTCCTGCGGGCGGATCAGGTCGCGGACCTCGCGCTCGGCCATCTCCAGCGTCACCGGCTGGTTGTTGAGCTTGGAGTGGGCCAAGAGGCGGTTGATCGCGCCTTCGAGGTCGCGGCCGTTGTGGGTGATGGTGCGCGCCAGATAGTCCAGCACTTCCTCCGGCACATCGAAGGTCGCATGGTGGGCGCGGGCCGCGGCGACGCGCGACTTCAGGATGCCAAGTCGCAGTTCCTCGCCGAGCGAGCCCATCTCGACCACCAAGCCGCCGGCGAGCCGCGAGCGCACGCGGTCGTCGAGGCTTTCGAGGTCGGACGGCGGACGGTCGGCCGCGATCACGACCTGACGGCCGGCGTCGATCAGCGCGTTCAGCGTGTGGCAGAACTCGGCCTGCGTCGACTTGCCCTGCAGGAACTGCAGATCGTCGATGACAAGCACGTCGATGCCGCGCAGCGCCTCCTTGAACGCCAGCGCCGTCTGCGTCTTCAGCGCCGCAACGAAGCCGTACATGAACTTCTCGGCGGTGAGATACAGCACCTTGCGCTCGCCGCCGGAATTGCCGGCCCAGGTCACTGCCTGCAGCAGGTGCGTCTTGCCGAGGCCGACGC
This sequence comes from uncultured Bradyrhizobium sp., assembly GCF_947648125.1. GTDB lineage: Bacteria > Pseudomonadota > Alphaproteobacteria > Rhizobiales > Xanthobacteraceae > Bradyrhizobium. Next base: position 115,333 of record NZ_CANSMR010000010.1, read on the forward strand.
CGGCATGGATGTAGAGCGGGTTGAACATCACTGGATCGCCGCGGCGACCTTCCGCGACCTGGCGCGCAGCCGCATGGGCCAGCGTGTTGGAACGGCCGACGACGAAGCTTGCAAAAGTCAGGCGCGGATCGAGCGGCGAGCCGCCGAGCGCGTCATGGCTGGCGGACACCGGCGCCGTCGCGAACGAACGCAGTTCAGGCGCGGGACGGCCGTCATGGCGCTCGACACGGCGCACTTCGACCGGCGCAGCCGCTTCCTTCACCGGAGCCGTCGCGCGGATCGCCGAGCGCACGGTGAGGTCGATGCGATGCACTTCGGGCATCTCGGCCTGCCAGCAGGTGAGCACGCGTTCGGCGTAATGCGCCTGGATCCAGCTCTTGAGGAACCGGGTCGGAACCGACAGATGCACGCTCTCGTTGTGCACGCTCTCCAGATCCATCCGTGCGAACCAGCTCGTGTAGACGTCCTCGCCAACGCTCGTCCGCAAACGTCCCTTTACCCGCGACCAGCGATCCTGTTCCGTGTTCGTCATTGCCTTCGTACTTTTCCAAAACTGAGAGATGATGATTGCGAAAGCGCCGTGCAGGGGTCCTGCCACGACGCGACCTCTAGCGGGCGCGGTCTGCTCCGGACAAAGCTCTCCCGTGTGGCGGCCATGCGCCACGCGACAGGTCAGCTGTTTGGAGAAGATGCGTCCCGCGAGGTCAGCGCGTACTCGACGGTCTCTGCGGGTAAGAGCCAGCGTCCGAGGGGTTGATTACGGCACCACAGGAAATCTGCACTTGGGCTGTCGTTGGTTCGACTGCAGTGATGATACCGTAAGGCATAAGTCCTCCCCCTCCCGCCGCGACGTATCGCGGCAAGTTGTCAGCTTGCTCGTGTCTTCAAAATCGAACTGCTGCTACCGAACACCGAAATGCCCGGCGCTTCGCCGCCGCGTGTCGCCGTCAATCCGTTCGCTTGCGCCACGTCCCCGCTGCCAGATTCCGACTGACGTCCTGGTCTCTCTTGTTCGATCCCCCAAATTGCCGGGGACACCGCCGGAGATATTTTGACACAGGTCGACCGTCCTCATATCGCTATGAGCCGTCAATCTAGCTTCGCTTGGAAAGCGTCGCTAACGCGCACACCGCCGCCGATTTGCACGTCCGCCCTTGGGTCTCAAACCGCGCTGATCTGGAGAGCCGTGGGCGTCGCGAACAAGAAATAAATACACCAAGCGTATTTTCTGACAATCCGTGGATTCGACGGGGATCGAGACTCTTCGCGACTGTTGCGGTGTTGCCGACGCGGAGTTGCGAAAGCAAGTTTTTGAATCAGCGCACAGATTCACGCGTGTCACAAACGACGGTGCAATACCAAAAATTTTTCATAGAAAATTTACATTTGGTCTCGCGCCGGTCATTTTTCCAATCGCTGCTCAGCGCTATGTGCATAAGTAATTCGCGACGCGTGAGTTTTCACGATTACTTTTGCAGGGTAACCCGCGTCGCAATTTTCGACGCGAGATGCCGCGCCCTATTCCATTTATCGCGCTTAGCGCCGAACAATCTGCGCGAGTGCGACGCATTAAGCATATTGGGCCGGTAGAACTACGGACGCGACGAAACATGACACGCAGTTCGTTGCGCGGCAACGCCGACTCTTCTCGCGCTATGAAACTTCCACGACAAAATGCGAGGCCAAAACAAAAAGCCCGGCGCGAGCCGGGCTTCGTGACAAATGGGTTGTTCAGTCAGCTCACGCGGCGAGCTTTACTCGCTGAGCTTACTTGGCGAGCTTGGCGATGCTCTGCGTAAGGCGCGACACCTTCCGGCTCGCGAGGTTCTTGTGAATGATGTTGCGCTGCGCTGCCTTCATCAGTTCGGGCTCGGCCTTGCTCATCGCCTTGAGTGCCGCCTCGCGGTCGCCGCTCTTGATCGCTTCCTCGACGGTGCGAACCGCGCCACGCATCTGCGTGCGGCGCGATTTGTTGACGATGGTGCGGCGAGCAATCTTGCGGGTCGCCTTCTTGGCGGAGGTGGTGTTGGCCATGGTTCTCTAACTGTCCTTCGGCGGTGATCGCTCGGTGGTCGGGCTTGCGCGCACCGGCCGGTTCAAATCTCAACTCTGATGTATTTGTCCAAGGTGGTTTTCTTGGGTGTCCTTGAGGCGGCCATGCCAAGGCGCATAATGCTGCCCCCGCATGCGGCACTGTCCAAAGAACAGCGGCGGCAGGATTGCGCCCGCCGCCATCGGCCGGTCTTATAGATGGCGCAGGCTTAACCGTCAACGCTTTCGGGACCGAAAAAGGGCCTGAAATCGGCCTCGCGGGGGCCGGATAAGTCGCTGAAGAGGTTGAATTTCCGGGGGGCGCCCGGTAAGGCCTGTCGACGCGTGGGGCGCGACAGGGAGTTAGGGTGACGCATGATCCGCGGCTTTTTCCGCCTGATCGGCCTTTTGCTGCTGGCCGGCAGTTTCATCTTCATGGTCTATGACGGGGCCCGCTACGTCGCCGACCAGAGCCTGCGGTTTACCCAGTTCGGCCAGTTCTGGAACGATATCCACCAGTCGAGCCAGCAGGCGTTCCATGCCTGGGTGGATCGCTTCGCGCCCTGGCTCTGGAACGACGTGATCCGCGTGCTTCTGGAGCAGCCGGTGTTCGCGGTGCTCGGCATTGCCGGCATCCTGCTGATGATCCTATTCCGGCCGCGCAAGCCGCTGATCGGCTACGCGCGCGACTGAACGGGCCGCAACGGTCAGTAACGGGGCTGCCATCATCCGCGTAAGGACATATATAGGTGACAGCCGGCCCGCAGGCCGTTGCCGCGTCGGCCGATGTCCCGCCCGGAGGTATCCATGTTGTTCATGCGCAAGACCACCGCGTTGCCAAGCGCCGCCGAGGCGCTGCCTGGCCGCGCGACGCCGATCCCGACCGCGACCACGCATTTCGTCAATGGCAGCAAATTGACGCCGCCTTATCCGCAAGGCCTCGAGCAGGCCGTGTTCGGGCTCGGCTGCTTCTGGGGCGCGGAACGGAAGTTCTGGGAACTCGGCGACGGGATCTACACCACGGCGGTCGGCTATGCCGGCGGCCATACGCCGAACCCGACCTATGAAGAGGTGTGCTCGGGACGCACCGGCCACACCGAAGTCGTGCTGGTCGTGTTCGACCCGAAGAAGATCTCCTACGAGAAACTGCTGAAGACGTTCTGGGAGAACCACAACCCGACGCAGGGCATGCGCCAGGGCAACGACATCGGCACGCAGTATCGTTCCGCGATCTACACGTTCAGCGACGCGCAGCGCAAAGCCGCCGATGCGTCGCAAGCGATGTATCAGAAGGCGCTTGCCGCCAAGGGCCTCGGCGCGATCACGACGGAAGTGGCACCGGCCGGCGAGTTCTACTTCGCCGAGGACTACCATCAGCAATACCTCGCCAAGAATCCGGCGGGCTATTGCGGGCTCGGCGGCACCGGCGTGTCCTGCCCGATCGGCGTCGGCGTCAACGCCTGATCGCTCTTGTCATGCGCTAAATCGAGGGGGAGGCGGGCGTTCCGGCTCCCACTCGGTCCTCGAAAACCTTTTATTAACCATAAGTGGTGCAAGACTGGGCTTGTCTCGCCGTTGAGGGATAGGTCCGGTGCCGGTTGCACACGCGTTACGATTGCCGATCACTGCCGTTGTGGCTGCGCTCGCGCTGTCTGGCTGCATGAGCACGTCCGGTCCGGTCGCCGTCGGCCCGCAAGGTGTCGATGCCGTCACCTATGGACCGGGCTACGCACCCGCTCCGGTTGCTGACGGAGGCGGCGGTGCCATCAGCGCACTACGCTCCGCCTTCGCCAGTGCTTCTCCTGGTTATGGCTATGCCGCGCCGGTCGCCGCCCCGGTGGTCTATGCCGCCGCACCGGGTGGGCCCGCCGGTTACGACAACTCCTATCATCTCGGCCCGGGCGACAAGCTCCGCGTCGTGGTCTACGGCCAGGAAGGCCTGACCAACTCCTATGCGATCGACGCCGCCGGCTCGATCACCATGCCGCTGATCGGCTCGGTGCCGGCGCGTGGCCGCACGCCGGCCGGGCTCGCCGGTGAAATCTCTGCACGGCTGCGCAACGGCTTCATCCGCGAGCCTTCGGTGGCGGTCGAGATCGAATCCTACCGGCCGTTCTTCATCCTCGGCGAGGTCCAGGCTCCGGGCCAGTATCCCTACGTGCCGAACATGACCGTCGAGAGCGCGGTCGCGATCGCCGGCGGCTTCTCGCCACGTGCCCGCCGCGACAGCGTGACGCTGACCCACACGGACGCGTCCGGCGCCGGCCGCTTCGTGGTGCCGCTGGGCACACCGATGAGCCCGGGCGATACGGTGTTCGTCGGCGAGCGCTGGTTCTGACCACCGCTCGTCATGCGCGGGCTTGACCCGCGCATCCATTTACGAAGAGTCTCCCGAAGAAGATGGATTGCCGGGTCAAGCCCGGCAATGACGGTCAGCGCAGATGCTTTCCAAAAAATTCCATGCTGCGCGGCCAGGCGGTCTCGGCGCTCGCCTTGTCGTAGCTGGCGCGCTCGTCGCAATGGAAGCCGTGCTGCGCGCCGGGATAGATGAAGACCTCGACCTCGGGCCGCTTCGACTTGATGGTCTCGACATCGCTCAAGGGAATGCCTGCATCCTTCTCGCCGAAATGCAGTTGCGTCGGCACGGTCGGCCTGTCGTCGGCGAAGCGCACGACGGCGCCGCCGTAATAACCGATCGCGGCCGAGAGCCCGGACAGCTTGGTGGCGGCCGCATAGGCGATACTGCCACCGAGGCAGAAGCCGATGATGCCGACCGGCCCGACCGACTTCACCGTGTCGATCGCCGCCTGGCTGTCGCGCAGCATCGCGGCAAAGTCCGGATTGGCGACGAACTTCCGCGCCTCTGCGACTTCGTCGGGGGAGTAGCCGCTCTGGAAGTTCGGTGTGATGCGGTCGAAGATCGACGGCGCAACCGCGACATAGCCTTCCTTCGCCAGCCGGTCGCAGACCGAGCGGATGTGGTGGTTGACGCCAAATATCTCCTGGATCACGACAACAGCGCCCTTCGGCGCGCCGGCGGGATCGGCGCGATAGCCGCCGAGTTCAAATCCGTCCGAAGCTTTCAGTCTGATGTCTTGTCCCATGGTCCATCCTTGTCATGTTGGGGGTTGCATGAAGCTTTCGATGATGAAGGCGCCTCATATTTTGAGCATGATCTTCTCGGAAAACCGCTCCGCACTTTTCCGGATCATGCTCTAGCGCCACATCCAGTTCTCGCCCCAGTCGCCCTTCCAGCCGGCGAGCCGGCCCTTGCGGAATTGCAGGAAGAGGCGGTCATGGTGCGGGAACAGCCCGCTGCCCCCGAGGTCGCGGAAGGTCAGGAAGATCTCGTTGCCGGGCCGCCCGCTGACATAGGTGAGCGGCGTGCCCAGTGCGCGCTGCGCGTCCGCGACGTCCATGCCGAACACCAGTGGCGTGTTGTTCGACAGCGTCGCAGTGAAGGTAGACGGGGCAGTTACGAACGGCAGCTTCTGCGCGCTCGCTTCTGTTGCGGCGGCAGTCAGCAACAATGCGACGGCGATCGTCTTCATGACGCGGTCTTTTCCGGCGCACTCGCTTCAAGGCTATCGAGGAACGGCAGCACGGCGGCGATGAAGGCTTGCGGCTGATCGATGTTGACAGCATGGCCGGCGTTCGGAATCACCGCCTTCTGTGCGCCCGGGATCTTCGCCGCCATGTAATCGGACGCCGCCAGGAACGGCGTGTCGTCGGCGCCGACCACAACCAGCGACGGCACCTTGATCCCGGGCAATGACTCGATCACCCGCGCATCGCGTTGCGCCAGCATGCCGCGCGCGGCGAGCGCCAGGCCCTTGGCATTGCGATGCGTGACCGACGCGCGCTCGGCGCTCAGCGACTTCAGCACCTCGAGCCCTTCGCGATCGAAACGGTCGCCGGTGTCGCGGGCGCGTGTGTTCCAGACCTCGCGGGCGTCATCCTTCTTGAATCCCGGGCCGGTGTCGATGATCAACAGCGCGCGCACCCGCTCCGGATGGGCGCGGTGGAAGGCAAGCGACATGTAGCCGCCGAGCGACAGGCCGCCGACGATCGCCTTGTCGGCGCCGGCAACGTCGAGCAGGGCGGCGATGTCGCCGACCGTCGCCGCTTCGCTATAGGCATCCGGATTTTCCGGATAGTCGGACTGGCCGTGCCCGCGCATGTCCCACAGGATCAGTTTGTGCCGCTTCGACAGCGCCTCGATCTGGCCGTGCCACATCGCAGAGGTCGACGAATAGCCGTGGGTGAGGATCAGGGGTGGGCCGCTGCCGTGAATCTCGTAGTAGATATCGACGCCGCTGCGGTTGAGCTTGGCCATTGACGGGCTCCTTCTGCTGTCGATGTCAGGTCCGGCAGCGCTACCGACCTTGGTAGGAGTGATCGATATGGCATCAATACTGGCATTTCAAAGCTTCATGCCGTTTCCGCATCGCACAACCGGCAGTTTCCGAAATTTATTCTTTTCGAGCAATTCCAAATTGGATTGCCTCCAGCCGGGAACCGGATCATTGTTTCGGCAACTGTCGCTTACCCGGTGGGCGCCAGCCATGACCCAACAGTGAGTTGCCGCCGTAAGCGGCTTCCTACACCGGAAGGGGAGAGAGATGCCAAATCTCAATATCAACGGACGGAATATGTCCGTCGAAGCGGCCAATGACACGCCGCTGCTTTGGGTCATCCGCGAGCAATTGCAGATGACGGGCACCAAATTCGGTTGCGGCGCCGGTCTCTGTGGCGCCTGCACGGTTCATCTCAACGGCGAAGCGGTGCGGTCCTGCCAGACCTCGCTCGCCGACGCCGTCGGCAAGAAGATCACCACCATCGAAGGCCTCTCCGCCAAGGGCGAACATCCCTTGCAGAAGGCCTGGGTCGCCGAGCAGGTGCCGCAATGCGGCTACTGCCAGTCCGGCCAGATCATGCAGGCGGCAGCGCTGCTGTCGAAGAACACCAACCCGACGAAGGAAGAAGTGGTCGCGCATATGGATGGCAATCTCTGCCGTTGCATGACCTATTCACGAATCCAGAAGGCGATCATGCGCGCTGCGTCCGACATGCGCACCGCATCGGCCACCGGATCCGAGCGGAGGGCCACATGAACAAGCACGTGAAAGACCTCGCCCCCGAGACGACCGATCTCAGCCGCCGTTCCTTCCTGGTCGGCACCGCTGCAACCGGTCTCGTGCTCGGCTACGCCGCGTCCGGCATCGACCACGCGCTCGCGGCCCCTGCACCCGCCAACTTCGAGCCGAGCGTCTGGTACGCGATCGCGCCCGATGGCCTCGTCACCGTGACCTGCGGCAAGGCCGACATGGGCCAGCACGTCGCCTCGACGATGGCGCAGATCGTGGCCGAAGAGCTCGGCGCGAACTGGAAGGACATGCGGGTCCAGCTCGCCTCCAACGATCCGAAGTTCAACGATCCCGTGCTGGGCGCGCAGATCACCGGCGGCAGCTGGTCGACGATGATGAACTTCGACGCCATGAGCCGCGCCGGCGCTGCCGGCCGTATCGCATTGACCGAGGCGGCGGCGGCCTCGATGGGCGTGCCGGCCAGCGAGCTGGTGGTGCGCGCGTCCACGATCAGCCATCCGAAGTCGAAGAAGTCGATGTCATTCGCCGAGGTGGTGAAGAGCGGCAAGGCGACCAAGACCTTCACGGCGGATGATCTGAAGGCGATCAAGCTGAAGTCGGCCGACCAGTACACCATGATCGGCGTCTCGGTGCCGCAGCTCGACATTCCGTTGAAGGTCAACGGCACCGCCAAGTACGGCATCGACGTGATGCTGCCGGGCATGGTCCACGGCGCGCTGGTCACCCCGCCGGTCCGCTACGGCGCCACCGTGAAGTCGGTGGACGATAGCGCGGCCAAGAAGGTGCCGGGCTTCATCAAGGCCGTCACCCTGGACGACAAGACCACGACCACGACCGGCTGGGTCGTCGCGGTCGCCAACACCTACGCCAACGCCAAGAAGGCGGCGGCGGCGCTGAAGATCGACTACGATGGCGGTCCGAACGCCAAATTGTCGAGCGAATCGCTGTTCGCCGAGGCCAAGCGGCTTCAGGGGTTGAGCGATTCCGGCGAGTTCTTCGTCAAGGACGGCGATCCGAACGCAGCCTTCGGCACGGCGGCCAAGGTGTTGGAGGCGGAATACACCACCAACATCAACATCCACGCGCCGATGGAGCCGATGAACGCCACCGCGGAGTTCAAGGGCGACATCCTGCACATCTATTCCGGCAACCAGTTCGCGACTCGCTCCGGTGCGATCGCAGCCGGCGCCGCCGGGATCGATCCGAAGTTCGTGGTGATGCACCAGATGTGGCTGGGCGGCGGCTTCGGTCGGCGTCTCGACGCCGACATGATGGTGCCTGCGGTGCAGGCGGCCAAGGCCGTCGGCAAGCCGGTCAAGGTCATCTACACGCGCGAGAACGACATGACGATGGATTTCTCGCGTCCGCTGACCTACCAGAAAGTAAAGGCCGGCGTGGACGGCGACGGCAAGCTCGTCGCATTGAGCCACGACGTGGTCTCAGCCTGGCCGACCCAGCGTTGGGGCATCCCCGACTTCCTGTCGCCTTCGGTCGACAAGAAGGGACCGCTCGACGCTTTCACCGTGAACGGTTCGGACTTCTTCTACACCGTCCCCAACCACTATGTGCGGGCGATCAAGAACGAGATGGCGCACAACGCCACCCCGTCGGGTCAGCTCCGTTCGGTGGCGCCGGGCTGGACGTTCTGGGCGGTCGAAAGCATGATCGACGAGATCGCGCATGCGACCGGCAAGGATCCGGCCCTGCTTCGCGTCGAGTTGCTCGACGGCAAGGGCAAGAACGACGGCGGCGCGCAGCGTCTCCGTAACACCTTGCTCGCGGCGATGGGTCTCGCCGGCTACGGCACCAAGAAGCTGCCCAAGGGCGAAGGCATGGGCGTTGCCTGCGTGTCGTCGCAGGAGCGCGCCACGGCGAGCTGGACCGCCTGTGTCGCCCACGTCGCCGTCGCCCCCTCGGGCGAGGTGACGGTGAAGAAGCTGACGGTTGCGACCGACGTTGGTACGCAAGTGAATCCCGACGGCATCCGGGCCCAGGTCGAGGGCGCGGCACTGTGGGGCATGTCACTGGCGCTGTTCGAGAAGGCGACGTTGAAGGACGGCGGCATCGAACAGACCAATTTCGACAGCTACACGCCGCTTCGGATGAGCCAGCTGCCGGAAGTCGCGGTCAACGTCATCGCCAATGGCGAGAAGGCGACCGGCGTCGGCGAGCCTGCGGTGACGGTGGTGGCGCCGGCGATCGGCAACGCCGTCTTCAATGCGGTCGGCGCCCGCGTCCGCGGCCTGCCGATCACCGCGGAGGCCGTCAAGGCTGCGATGAAGGCGTAACGGCCTGAACCAATGAAGACGCCGGAGAGCACAGCGCTCTCCGGCGTTTTTCTTTGCTCCAAGCGTCGGCCGGGTGGGGGCGGCGTCGCCGTCTTTGACGCCGCGAAAATTCACGATTCGTCGGCGCTGCGGCCGCCCGCCATCATTTTCTGCCGGCCTGATTCCGCTGGTGGATTCCGCGGTTCCTCAAATTGTATCCATTGCGCTTAACCGCCGTTCAGCATCCCCATTAAGCCGGAGGGAACGCATCGTCAGGTAGCGTCCCGGCGTCGGTCGTTACCGCGACGGGGATTGCATGACAGCTTTAGCCAACAACCAGACTTCGAAGCGCCGCCTGCTGCTGGCGTCGGATCGAAGCGATCAGAGCAACGAACTCGCCAGCATCCTGCGCTCGGTGGGCGAGGTCGACACCGTTCCGACCTCGGATATTCCCGAGCAGCCGGCCCACGATCTCTCCGGCATTGTGGTCGACATCAATCTGCGCTCGCCCGAAGCCGTGCAGATGGTCCGCGCCAAGCTGCAGGCCGACGCCTATCGCGAGATGCCGCGGCTGTTCGTGCTGGCGGATGCGCTGCATCACGCCTCGATGCAGGCCTGGGCGCTCGGCGCCACCGACACGATCTCGCGGCCGTTCGACGCGCGTGGCATCCTGCAGCGCATCCGCGCCGCGTTTCCCGACAACAGCGGCTATGACGAGACCGATCGCGGCAAGGCGCTCAACCGCGGCGTCGAGGCCGCGCACGGCGTGATGGTCAAGATGTTCGAGCGGATGCGCGCCGGCGAGCCGCTCAAATTCGAGGACATCGTCGCCGCCGAAAACAAGATCCTCAAGGCGATCAAGCACAATTCGCTGCGTGAATGGCTGACCACGGTCGGCTGCCATCACCAGGAAACCTATCGCCATTGCCTGTTCGTGACCGGCTTTGCGGTGGCGTTCGCGCAGCACCTCGGCATGCGCGACGACGACCAGCGCCGGCTCGCCCGTGCCGCGCTGCTGCACGATGTCGGCAAGGCTTTCGTTCCGGTCGCGCTGCTCGACAAGCCCGGCGCTTTCACGGTCGAGGAAATGGCCGAGATGCGAGAGCATCCGCGCCGCGGCTACGAGGCGCTGTCGGCGCAGGGCGGCTTCCCGCCGGAAATGCTCGACGTGATCCTGCATCATCACGAATTCCTCGACGGCACCGGCTATCCGAACGGCCTCAGCGGCAACCAGATCAGCGACATCGTCCGCGTCACCACGATCGTCGATGTCTATGCCGCTTTGGTCGAGAAGCGCGCCTACCGGCTGCAATTCACCCACGCCAAGGCGTTCTCCATGATGGAGGAGATGGGCGGCAAGCTCGACCAGCAATTGCTGCAGGCGTTCCGCCCGGTGGCGTTCGGGCATTATTGAGCCCCACGTCATCGCTTCGTCGCTCCGCGCAATCGCGCCTGCAGCGAGACCTTTAGCCAATCAACGCAAGTCGTCCTCCTTACCTCCGCCTAGATTTCGGCGATCATCGGCGCGCGACCGGTGCTTGGGCAGATGAGGACGATCATGGACACGGCAACGACCGGGGATTTTGATATCCCCGCCAACATCGCGGAAACCCTCGTCGATCCCGTCGCCTATGCCGACGATCGCATCCACGACAGCTATCGCTGGCTGCGCGCCAACAATCCGCTCGGCATCGCGCGGCCCGACCGCTTCGACCCGTTCTGGGTGGTGACCAAGCACGCCCATATCCAGGCGATCAGCCGCCAGAACGATCTGTTCCACAATGCCGACCGCCCGACTACGCTGACGACGCAGGCGCTCGAGGAGCGCGTCCGCAAGATCACCGGCGGGCCCAACCTGGTGCGCTCGCTGGTGCAGATGGACGCGCCCGACCATCCGAAATACCGCGCGCTGACGCAGGGTTGGTTCATGCCGGCCAATCTTGGCAAGTTCGAGGGCCGCGTCCGCGAGATCGCGCGCGCCACGGTGCAGCGCATGCTCGAGCGGGGCGGCGCCTGCGATTTCGTCGAGGACGTCGCGCTCGGCTATCCCCTGCACGTCATCATGGAGATCCTCGGCGTGCCCGAGGCGGACGAGCCGCGCATGCTGAAGCTGACGCAGGAGCTGTTCGGACCGCAGGATCCCGACACCGCGCGGGTCCGCGACGCGCTGAGCGCGGAGCAGGTCTCCGCGATGCTGCAGGCGATCATCGCCGACTTCTCCGCCTACTTCCGCAAGATCACCGAGGAACGTCGACAGAACCCGCGCGACGATCTCGCCACCGTGATCGCCAATGCGAAGATCGGCGGCGACTACATGCCGGAGCACGATCAGACCAGCTATTACATGATCGTCGCGACCGCGGGCCACGACACCACCTCATCCTCGACCGCGGGCGCGATCTGGGCGCTGGCCAGGGATCCTGCGGAATTCGCCAAGGTGAAGGCCAACCCGGAATTGATCCCGGGCCTGGTCGACGAGGCGATCCGCTGGATGACGCCGGTCAAGCATTTCATGCGTTCGGCCACCGCGGATACCGAGCTCGGCGGCCGCAAGATCGCGAAGGGCGACTGGCTGATGCTGTGCTACGCCTCGGGCAACCGCGACGAGGACGTATTCGAGGACCCCGATCGCTTCCGCAGCGACCGCAAGCCGAATCGCCACGTCGCGTTCGGCTATGGCGCGCATCTCTGCCTCGGCCAGTATCTGGCCAAGCTCGAGATGCGCATCCTGTTCGAGGAGCTGCTGCCGCACCTGAAATCGCTGTCGCTCGATGGCGAGGTGAAGATGACGCAGGCCTATTTTGTCAGTGGCCCGAAGAAGCTGCCGATCCGGTTCGAGGTGAATTGAGAACTTCGCGTCGTTGCGAGGAGCGAAGCGACGAGGCAATCCATACTTCAGCGTATGCTGAGCGGTGGATTGCTTCGCGGAGCCTGTCATCGGGCGCGCGTTCGCGCGACCCGTTGGCTCGCAATGACGGCGAGGCAGAGCGCCGTTCTTACTCCAGCATCTTCCGCAGCTCTGCCTTGGCAACCTTCTCCAGCGTCGAGCGCGGCATCTCGTCGACGAAGCGGATCTCGCGCGGCACCTTGAAGTCGGCGAGCGCGGAGCGGCAGGCGGTCATGACCTTGTCGTGCAGGTCGGCGGGCAGCGCCGCGACGCCGGTTTGCGGGATGATGAAGACGACCGGCACCTCGTCTAGCATCGGATGCTTCTTCGCCACCACGGCGGCCTCGCGCACACCCGGCACCACCGCGATCACCTGCTCGATCTCGGAGGCCGCGACATTCTCGCCACCGACCTTCAGCATGTCCTTGGAGCGATCGCCGAACCTGACATAGCCGCGCTCCAGCATCGTGACGCGGTCGCCGGTGATGAAATAGCCGTGCTCGTCGAAGCTCTCCCGCGTGGCCTTCTCATTGTGCAGATATTCGGCGAACAGCGACAGGCCGGGGATGCCTTTGATCAGGAGATTGCCGGTCTCGCCGACGCCGGTCGGCGCGCCATCATCGTTGGTGATGCGGATTTCGTATTCCGGCGCGGCGCGGCCGATCGACATCGGCGGGTTCGGCTGGTCGACCTCGCCGATGATGCCGTGGGTGATGGTCTCGGTCATGCCCCACCAGCCGATGATCTTGATGCCGAACACCGCGAATGCCGGCGGCTCGTTCACGGCAGTGCCCCAGAGGCGGAACTTGTGGTTCTTCGGAACCTCGTGCTCCAGCAGCGCCTTCATGCAGAACGGGATCGTCGAGGTCCAGGTCGAGCCGTGCTCGAGCGCGACCGGCCAGAAGCGGCTCGCCGAGAAGCGCGGCTGGATCACGCAGGTCGCGCCGACCCACAGGCTCGCCAGCATCGAATAGGCCAGCGCGTTGGTGTGAAACAGCGGCAGATAGGTCTGGTGCACGTCAAAGGCGTGCAGGTCCTGATGGGCGGCGTTGATTTTGGCGCCCCACAGCGCGTTGGCATGCGTCCACAGCACCGCCTTCGGCCGCGACGTGGTGCCTGAGGTATATTGCACGCTGCACGGTGCGAGCGGATCGATCGGACGCTTCGGCCGATCGGCGCTGTCGGCGAACAGCGCGTCAAAACTGTCGCCCCGCGCGGGCGCCTGTGCCGGCGCCTGCCCCGCATCATGCGAGGTCACCGCGATCCAGCGCAGCCCCTTGCAGTTGGCAGATATCAGTTCGGCATACGCCGGCTGAGTGATCGCGGCGACCGCGCCGCAATGGCCGGCAAAATATTCGATTTCGGCCGCAGCCGAGCGGGTGTTGGTGGTGACGGCAATGGCGCCGAGCTCGACGCAGGCGAACCACGACATGATCGCCTCGACGCAGTTGTCGAGATGGATCAGGACATAGTCGCCCTGCTTGATGCCGCGCCCGGCGAGGCCGGCCGCGAGCGCGCCGACGCGTTCGTGGAATTCGCCGTAGCTCCAGCGCCGCGCCGGCGCATCGAACGGCGCCCAGACCAGAAACGGATGATCGCGACGCACCTCGGCGCGCATGCTGAGCAGCCATGGCACGTCGAGCCCCGCAAACGGTCCCACGATGCCCGGCACTGGCTGTGAATGGGTCATATGTCCTCCCGCGCAGCCTTGCCGGCCGCCATCGATCTTGGTTGGGACCAGTTCTGCCATCGGTGTGCGCCGAGAGCAAATCGGGATTTGCAAAACAATCTTGCGCTGAAGCGACGAAGCCATCCGTTCCGTCGCACGGAACGGATGACTCTATTCGCGCAGCCTGTCTTCGAGCGTACATTCGCGCGAATAGTTGGCTCGCAATGACGAACGATCGCTAGGTTGCGTCCCTCTCATACGACGAGATCTCGATCAGGCTGCCGTCGGGGTCGCGGCAATAGACCGAGCGCAGCGTGCCGCGCGCACCCTGCTTGGCGACGGGGCCTTCCTCGATCTTGACACCATGGGCCTTCAGATGCGCGACCACCGCCTCGGGCGTGCTCAAGGTGAGGAAGCAGAGGTCGTCGCTGCCGGCCGCTTCATGATCAGCGGTGAACCATTCCACCTTGTCGGCATCGCGCGGCCGCACATTGATCTTCTGCTTGCCGAACACCAGCGAGGTGCGCGGTGTCTTGCCCTTGCCGGGGTCGAACACCTTCACCTCCATGCCGAGGATCCTGCTGTACCAGGCAACCGAGCGCACGACATCGGTGACGTTGATCACGAGATGGTCGAGCCCATTCACCTTGACGGACATGATCGATCCTCTTCGGTCCGGAGCGTTGCAGCTTAGTCTTTCGTCGCGGTCAGTGTCGCACGTGTCGCACTGGCCGCTTCAGACATTGTTTGTTAGAACCGCGCCGCACGCAACGCAACAGAAACGGGCAGGGGTCAAACCCTGCGGGATTGGGAGAGACTTCATGATTTCACGCCGCGCCGCGTTGGGCCTGATCGGGTCGGGGATTTCGACATTCGCGATCGGCCGCGCTTCGGCTGCCGACTATCCGGCGCGGCCGGTGCGCTGGATCGTGGGCTATCCGCCGGGCGGCGCCACCGACATCATCGCGCGCCTGATCGGGCAGCGGCTGTCGGAGAAGCTCGGCCAGCAGTTCGTGATCGAGAACAAGCCGGGCGCCGGCAACAATATCGGCACGGAAGCTGCGATCAATGCCGAGCCGGACGGCTACACCGTGCTGCTGGTCAATCCGGCGAACTACATCAACGCCTCGCTCTACGCCAATCTGAAGTTCAACTTCGTGCGCGACGTCGCGCCGGTCGCTTCCTTCAATCGCGTGCCGAACGTGATGACGGTGAACAAGGACGTGCCGGCGAAGAACGTCGCCGAGTTCATCGAATATGTGAAGGCCAATCCCGGCAAGGTGAACATGGCCTCATCGGGCAACGGCACCTCGGTGCACCTCTCCGGCGAGATGTTCATGTCGATGACGGGCTGCAAGATGCAGCACGTGCCGTATCGCGGCGCCGCGCCTGCGATCACCGACCTGCTCGGCGGCCAGGTGCAGGTGATCTTCGACAACATGCCCTCGATCATCCAGCACATCCGCTCCGGTTCGCTGCGCGCGCTCGGCGTGACCACGACGGCGCGCTCCTCGCAATTGCCGGACGTGCCCGCGATCGCCGAGACCGTGAAGGGCTATGAGGCGAGCGCACTGTTCGGCATGGGCGCGCCGAAGAACACGCCGAAGGAGTTGGTCGCCAAGCTCAACACCGAGATCAACGCCGTGCTCGCCGAGCCCGACATGAGGAAGCGCCTGGTCGAGCTCGGCGGCGACTCGCTGATCCAGACGCCGGAAGCCTTCGGCAACGACATCAAGGCTGAGACCGACAAGTGGAAGAAGGTGGTCGAGTTCGCCGGCCTCAAGGTCGAGTAGTCGCACGCTGCACGCGCGGGACGAATCCGGCCGCGAGGGCGGACTTGTCCTGCCCTCCGGCTGCAAAAAGTTGACTGATCTTGATGCGGAATAGAGTGGCCTTCAGGAACCATACCGGTTATGCCGCGCTTGATTGACTGCGGCTCTTCAGGACCGGAACGGGTGGGATCATGCGCACATTGCGATTGGCAGTGCTGATGATGGGAACGATGACGCTGGCCGGCGTGGCCGGCATCGATCGGGCGTCGGCCGATCCCTATGATTACCCGTGGTGCGCACAGGGCCCGAGCCTCGGCTATCCCGGCGAGTGCGCCTATCGGACTTACGATCAGTGCCTTGCGAGCGTGTCCGGACGCTTTCTTGCTTGCGGAGAAAATCCGCGCGTCCTGTTTCGCGAGCAGCTCGAGCTGGAGCAGCCTCTGCCGCACCGTCACCGGCATCGGCACCACCGGCAGTAGCCGCCGGCCGGGAGGGCGCTTCTGCGCTCTGCCTGCCGATCGTCCCAACCATCCGGCGTCGTGGCGCCCCGGCATTGACGTGATCGTGAAGCCGGGCGCTTGACGCCGCGCCGTTTGCGTCTATACTAAACCAAATGGTTAAGTATCAAGACGAGACGCTGGACCGCACCTTCGCGGCGCTTTCCGATCCCACCCGCCGCGCGCTGCTGGCGCGGCTCGGCGAGCAGGAAAGCCTGTCGGTGAGCGAGCTGGCGCAGCCATTCGCGATGTCGTTGCCGGCGATCATGAAGCATCTCGACGTGCTCACGGATGCCGGCCTGGTCGCGCGCGAAAAGACCGGCCGCACGGTGGCGTGCCGGCTCACCGCGAGGCCGATGGAGCAGGCGATGAACTGGCTCAATCGCTATGCGCAATTCTGGTCCGACAATCTCGACCGCCTCGCCGCTTTTGTGGAGGAAGACCCATGGCAATTAAATCGGCAAACCAATCCGCAGCCGACGCCGGCCTCGCCGCGCGCCCAAGCCTCACCCTCACGCGGCGCCTCCGCGCCCGGCCGGAAAAAGTCTACGCCGCGTGGACCGAGCCGGAAAACCTAGTGCAATGGTTCGGCCCGGGCCAGGTCAAGCCCGGCACGACGCAGGCCGAACTCGATGTCCGTGTCGGCGGACGCTACCGGATCAAGTTCACCGGTACCAACGGCGAGTATCACGAGGTCGGCGGCGTCTATCGCGAGGTGGTGCCGAACGAGAGGCTGGTGTTCAG
The DNA here is from genome assembly GCF_947648125.1 of uncultured Bradyrhizobium sp. GTDB lineage: Bacteria > Pseudomonadota > Alphaproteobacteria > Rhizobiales > Xanthobacteraceae > Bradyrhizobium. The sequence continues at coordinate 132,308 of NZ_CANSMR010000010.1, forward strand.
CTGGGCCTGGCATTCGACGCCGGAGCGCGAGTCCGAGGTGACCGTGTCGATCAAGCCCGACGCCGGCGGCACGTTGCTCACCTTCCATCACGCGCAGTTCGTCGACGAGACCGCGCGCGACAACCACCAGCGCGGCTGGACCGAATTCCTCGGCAATCTCGCTCAATACGTCGACGCCTGAACCGCAAAGGAGCATCTCATGCAACAGCACAAGATCGTTTCGCGTGACGAATGGATCGCGGCCCGCAAGGCGCTGATGACCCGCGAGAAGGAACTTACCCGGGCCCGCGAGGCACTGAGCCAGGAGCGCCGCGAACTGCCGTGGGTGAAGGTCGACAAGGACTACGTGTTCGACGGACCGGATGGCAAGGTGACGCTCGGCGATCTCTTCAAGGGCAGGCCGCAGCTCGTGGTGCAGCACGTGATGTTCGCGCCGGAGTGGGACGCAGCCTGCAAGAGCTGCTCGTTCTGGGTCGACGGCTTCGACCGCATGGTGCCGCATCTGGCGGCGCGCGACACCACGATGGTGGCGATCTCGCTTGCGCCGTTGGCCAAGCTCGAGGCCTTCAAGCAGCGGATGGGCTGGACCTTCGACTGGGTGTCGTCGGGCGCCAACGACTTCAATTACGATTACGGCGTGTCGTTCACGCAAGGCCAGATCGATGCGGGGGACGCGAAATACAATTATGGAACGACCCCGCTCTATGGTCCCGAACTGCCCGGCATCAGCGTGTTCTTCCGCGACGAGAAAGGGAGCGTGTTCCACACCTACTCGACCTTCGCGCGCGGCCTCGACATGATGAATGCCGCCTATCACTATCTCGACCTGACGCCGCTCGGCCGCCACGAGGAAGGGTTGCCCTATCCGATGGATTGGGTGCGGCTACGTGACCAGTACCAACCGGCGCCGGTTCAGGCATCCTGCTGTCACTCCTGATCGTCATTGCGAGCCAACAGGTCGCGCGAGTGCGCGCCCCGTTGGCTCCGCGCAATGACGGGGAACCAGATAACAGGAAACGCCCATGCCCTACGTCGATGGTTTCGTCGTCGCCGTGCCGAAGAAGAAACTCAAAGCCTACGCCCAGCTCTCGAAAATGGCCGGCAAGGTCTGGCGCGAACACGGCGCGCTGGATTATCGCGAATGGGTCGCCGACGACGTCAAGCCGGGCAAGCTGACCTCGTTTCCGCAAAGCGTGAAACTGAAGGCCGGCGAAACCGTCGTGTTCGCCTGGATCACCTACAAGTCGCGCGCCCAGCGCGACAGGATCAACGCCAAGGTGATGGCCGATCCTCGCCTGGCGTCGTCGATGGATCCGAAGACGGCGCCGTTCGATGTCAAGCGCATGATCTATGGCGGCTTTACCAGCCTGGTGAAGGTCTGAGGCGTCGCGCTTTCGCCGCAATCCGTGCAGTAACTGGCTGTTAAACATCACGCGCGGCAAGTGGCGCGTTGCCGCTTGCGTTTGCTTGGTGATCCCGTATACTTTGCATTACAAAGTTCGGGCGAATCATGCGCGACCTCGACAAGGCGTTGGCCGATATTCTCGCGATCCGCAGCCAGATTGCGGCAGGAACCGCATTCCGCGGCTACGGTCCGGCGACGGTCGCCGCCACCAGCGGCATCGCGCTGGTCACGGCGCTTGCCCAATATCTCTGGCTCGCCGATCCCACCGGCCATCCGATCGTATTCCTCGCGGGCTGGGCCGCAGCCGCGTTCCTCTCTGCGGTCTTGATCTGGATCGAGATGCAGGCGCGCTCGCGGCGGCATCATTCGGGCCTGGCGGACGCGATGGTCCAGCAGGCGATCGAGCAATTCGTTCCGGCTGTTATCGCCGGCGTGCTGCTCGCGATCCTGCAATGGAAATTCGCGCCCGAGACGCTGTGGATGCTGCCCGGCCTGTGGCAGGTGCTGGTCAGCCTCGGCGTATTCGCCTCGGTTCGGCTGCTGCCGCGCACCATCGCGCTCGGCGGCGCCTGGTATTTCCTGTCGGGCTTCACGGTGTTGCTGATCGCAAGCCAGAGCCACACACTGTCGCCCTGGACCATGGGCCTGCCATTCGCGATCGGCCAGTTGCTGCTCGCAGCACTGTTGTATTTCGCTTCCGGAGGCAATGATGTCGAAGACTGACGTGACCACCGCGCCATTCGCTTATGATGGCCTCGACCGCGTCATCCACGAGAAGGCGCGGCTCGGCCTGCTGACCTCGCTGATGGCGCATCCGAAGGGGCTCGCCTTCGCCGATCTCAAGCAGCTCTGCGGCCTGACCGACGGCAATCTCAGCCGGCATCTGCAGGTTTTGCAGGAGGCCGGCCTCGTCGACGTCATCAAGGGCTATGAAGGCAATCGTCCGCACACCACCTGTCGCCTGACCAAGAGTGGCCGCCGCCGCTTCCTCGATTATCTCGCTGTGCTCGAGCAACTGGTGCGCGACGCGGCCAAAGCCGCCGGCAAGCACGAAGGCGCGCCCGGACGGCTCGGCGTTCAGACGATTTGATTATTCCATTTTTTACCCGGAGACTTTGTGATGCAAAGTAATGTTGCGCTCAAGCCGGAAGCCGTGGCAAGGCTCCATGTCGGTATCATCATGGACGGCAACGGCCGCTGGGCGACGCGGCGCGGCCTGTCGCGCCTGCGTGGACATGAGGCGGGCGTCGAGGCGATCCGCCGCATCGTCGAGGCCGCACCGGACCAGGGCGTCGGCACGCTGACGCTCTACGCGTTCTCGAGCGACAATTGGCGCCGTCCGAAGGCCGAGGTCACGGCGCTGATGGGGCTGTTGCGGTTCTATCTCGCCAACGAGATCGCAGCCCTCGTGCGCAACGGCGTTCGTCTCACCGTGATCGGCCGCCGCGACCGGCTGCCCGACGGCATCGCCGCCGCGATCACGCGCGCCGAGGCCGAGACCGCGGACGGCACCACGCTGCATCTGCGCATCGCGATCGACTATTCGGCGCGCGACGCCATCCTGAACGCCGCCGCGCGTGCCGCCGGTGCAGGCCAGCTGAGCCGCGAGGCTTTTGCCGATCTCATCACCGGCGAAGCCGGCCTGCGCGACGTCGACCTGATCATCCGCACCTCGGGCGAGAAGCGGCTGTCGGACTTCCTGCTCTGGGAAGGCGCCTACGCCGAGCTGCATTTCACCGAGCGGATGTGGCCCGAATTCAATGCCCACGATCTCGCCGACGCGCTCGCCTCCTTCAATCGCCGCGAGCGCCGCTTCGGCGGACTGACCGCGATCGCGCCGGCAGAGGTGGCGAACCTCTAGCGCGCAGTCGCGCTTCCAGTAGTTCCTAAAGCCCGGCCGGGGGTTGGGCTCTCCTTACACAAGATGCGGGGACGAACGATCACGCCAACCAAAGCGGGAGCGATCATCCATGCGCATTCTTCTCATCAACGTGCCTCATCCGGCGATCGGTAGCCGGATCCCCGACGATCATTTGCCGCCGCTCGGGCTGCTGTCGATCGGCGGTCCCCTGATCGACGATGGACATGAAGTCCGGCTTCTCGATGCCGAGTTCGGGCCGATGCCGCTTGCCGCTATCCTGGCGGAGGCATCGCGGTTTTCGCCGGATGCGGTCCTGCTCGGCCATTCCGGCTCGACCTCGGGCCATCCGGTCATCACCGAGGTGGCGCAGGCGATCGTCAGGGCGGTGCCCGGGACGCTGATCGTCTATGGCGGCGTATTCCCGACCTATCACTGGCGTGAAGTGCTGCGCGAGGAGCCTTACGTCACCGCGATCGTGCGCGGCGAGGGCGAAGAGACTGTGCGCCGCCTGATGCGGGCGCTGGAATATGGCGGCGATCTCGGCAGCGTCGACGGCATCGCATTCCGCGACGATGGTGGACCGCGTGCCACACGGCCCGCGCCCGTCATCCGCGATCTCGATGCCTATCGCGTCGGCTGGGAGTTGATCGATCACGCGCGCTACAGCTACTGGGGAGGGCTGCGCGCCGTCGTGGTGCAGTTCTCGCGCGGCTGTCCGCATCTCTGCAACTATTGCGGCCAGCGCGGCTTCTGGACTCGATGGCGGCACCGCGATCCCGTGCGCTTTGCCAAGGAATTGGCACGGCTCCATCGCGAGCACGGTGTCAAGGTGATCAACTTCGCCGACGAGAACCCGACTGTCTCGAAGAAAGCCTGGCGGACCTTCCTCGAGGCCCTGATCGCGGAGAATGTCGATTTGATCCTGGTCGGCTCGACCCGCGCCGACGACATCGTCCGCGATGCCGACATCCTGCATCTCTACAAGAAGGCTGGCTGGCAGCGCTTCCTGCTCGGCATGGAGAATACCGACGAGAAGACGCTGGAGCTGATCCGCAAGGGCGCGACCACCACGATCGATCGCGAGGCCATCCGTCTGATGCGCCGGCACGGCATCCTGTCGATGGCGACCTGGGTGGTCGGCTTCGAGGAGGAGACCGATCGCGATCACTGGCGCGGTTTGCGGCAGCTGTTGTCCTACGATCCCGATCAGATCCAGATGCTATACGTCACGCCGCATCGCTGGACGCCGTATTTCCGTCTCGCGGCAGAACGGCGCGTCATCCAGACCGATCGCCGGCTCTGGGACTACAAGCATCAGGTGCTGGCGACACGGCACATGCCGCCGTGGCGGGTGCTGCTCTGGTTCAAGTTCACCGAGATGGTGCTGCAATGCCGCCCGAAGGCCTTGCTCCGCGTGCTGTTGCATCGCGACGCCGGACTTCGTCATGCCATGCGCTGGTACACGCAGATGGGACGCCGGGTCTGGCCGCACGAGATTCTCGGCTTCCTGCGCGCTCGCAGGTTGAGGCACGGGCCGACGGTGCGGGAATTTTGGGGCGCGCCGCAGGATACGGAAGAGGAATCGATGTCGTCGCAGCGGCCTGAGCGCCGCGTCGGTACATCACGCGCAGCGTAAATCGATACCGTCATGCCGTCTTCTGGATAACTGGCGCTGATGACTGGACGTTGGAGTCATCAGCACGATAATTTCCAGATCGGCTGCGCAGAACAAAAAGAACCGTGGCGGTCGAGGCTTTGAGTTGAGCATACAGGTTGCGATTCTAAAAATATTGGCCAGTCACGTCAGCGGGAGAGCCACGCTCGATTCACTCAAGCACGACCTCGCCATTCTCTCCTCGAGCGGCGACGATTGGCATGCGCGGATCAAGCGCCTGGCGTCTCGGGTTTTCGAACTCGACATCTTTAGCAATCGCTATGTGCTGCGTGACGTCGAAGGCTGGGAGATCACAGCGGCCGGTCGTGAGTTCCTGCGCGCGCTGGAGGCCGTCACGCAAGATAATCTGCCGCCTGTGCCATTGGCCGAGCCCGCAATCCGCGAAGAGGGCAAGCTGATCGTGGTCGGTCACCGCTTCAGGAACAAGGCACGGCCGCAGCGTGACCCGGAGCCGAGTGCATCGGTGCGCCGCCGGCCGTTCCGCGAGCCGCGTTGAACCTCATGGCCCCGCGCGCGACCTAACTTCGGGACGTGGCTCTGGAGGTCGCAAATGACTGCTTTGGCTCAATCGATCGCGCGCGTATTCCCGGCCAATTCGCTTCGGAGCAATATCGCTCGGCATGTCCTGCTGTTCGCCTTTGCGGCGTTGTTCGTCGCGGTGCTCAGGGCAAGCTATGGCCTCGATCTGAGCGCGGGCTTCTTCTGATTTTTCCGGCGGCACGTCATATTGGGTTAACCGGACCGGGATAGCTAAGCGTACGCTTTCCTTGCATCTCGAACCCGGGCCGATCTTCCATGGATAAGCCGATGCGCTGCCGGTGCGGCAGGATGCGCACCATTGTGCTCGACAAGCATTTCCGGACCGCGCTGATTTGCCCCAAATGCGATGAGATCGAGCTGGCCGGGCCGGCCAAGCCGGAGGAACCGGTGTTGACCGTACGATAGCGCGGTCGTTTTCGGCACCGAAACACGCTAGGTTCCGTTTGACGAAACGGTCCAAAGCGAAACCCGATGCCGCATCCTTCCGATACTACCGCCGTCACCCTTGCTGACGTGACTCTTGCAGACGTGCGCCGTGCCGCCGACGTGATCCGGGATTCGGTCATGGTCACGGCGTGCAACGAGAGCCGCACGCTGGGCGAAATCTGCGGCTGCCGCCTGTTCCTCAAATTCGAGAACCTGCAGTTCACCTCGACCTTCAAGGAGCGCGGTGCGCTGAACCGGCTGCAGGCGCTGTCCCCCGAAGAGCGCAAGCGCGGGGTGATCGCGATGTCGGCCGGCAATCATGCCCAGGGCGTGGCCTATCACGCCAGGCGGCTCGGCGTCCCCGCCACCATCGTGATGCCGGTGGGCACGCCGATGGTGAAGATCGAGAACACCAGGCGGCACGGCGCCGAGGTCATCATCACCGGACAGACGCTGGAGGAATGCTTCGCGTTCGTCAGCACGCATGCCGCAGAGCGCGGCCTGATCCTGATCCACCCCTATGACGATCCGCTGATCATTGCAGGACAGGGCACGATCGGGCTCGAAATGCTCGAGGCGGTGCCGGAGCTCGATATCCTGGTGGTGCCGATCGGCGGCGGCGGGCTGATTTCGGGTATCGCCACCGCCGCGAAGGCGATCAAGCCGTCGGTGCAAATCGTCGGCGTGCAGGCCCAGCTCTATCCGTCGATGTACAATGCCATCAAAGGCGAGCAGCTGCCGATGCGCGGCGATACGCTTGCGGAGGGTATCGCGGTCAAGGCGCCCGGGCAGATCACCACCAGAATCGTCCGCGAACTCGTCGACGACATCGTGCTGGTCAGTGAGGACCAGATCGAGCGCGCGGTCGCGACCCTGATCTCGATCGAGAAAACGGTGGTCGAGGGCGCCGGTGCCGCCGGCCTCGCGGCGGTGCTCGCGGCACCCGAACGCTTCGCCGGCAGCTCAGTCGGCCTCGTGCTGACCGGCGGCAATATCGACACAAGGCTGATCGCCTCGGTGCTGACCCGCGAGCTGGCGCGCGAGGGGCGGCTGACCCAATTGGCGCTCGACATCGTCGACCGGCCCGGACAGCTCGCGGCGGTGTCGATCCTGCTTGCGGATGCCGGCGCCAACATCATCGAGGTCTCGCACCAGCGCACCTTTTCCGATCTGCCGGCCAAGGCGACGCTGCTCGAGCTCGTGATCGAAACCCGCGACCGCGCGCATCTGGAAGAGGTGCTGGCGAGGCTCGGCGCCGAGGGATTTGCGGTGCGCGAGAGCTAGCTAGCAGCGCTTTGCGCACCCGCGAGTCGAAGCACCTGAACCGTCATCCTGAGGAGCCGCGAAGCGGCGTCTCGAAGGATGAATCGGCCACCAGCCGGGCTGTGCATCCTTCGAGACGCGCTACGCGCTCCTCCGGCGACAAAGGCGAAGCCTTTGCGCGGGGATGACGGGTGTAAGGCCTGTGACCTAGACTTAATTATCGCCCGCCGCGAGCTCGGCGAGCTTCGCGATCGTGTTGAGGTTGCGCGCGGTGCCGTTGGCGGCGGCGGGGATCTTCAGCTTCGAGCGGCCCATGCCGCTGCCATAGGCGACATAGATCTCGCGCTTGCCGAGCCGCATCTGCTCGTCCTGCTGGCCCTTGATGTCCTTCAGGGCGTCCTTGGGCGGTGGCTCGTCGAGGAAGATCGCGACCGTCGTGTTCGGCGGTGCCTTCGGAAACGGATTGGCCTTCAGCACCGCGGCGATCTCGTCCGCGCTCCGCACCGCGACGCCGACCGGCTTGCCGGCATAGGCGTGCAGCCGCTTCTCCAGCGCGGCCTTGACCTTTGGCGCGCCGAGCTTCGAGGAGAACACGACATTGCCGCTGGCGATATAGGTCTGCACGTCGGCAAATCCCGCGTCGACGCACATCGCCGTCAACTCGGTCATCGGCAGCTTGCCGGTGCCGCCGACATTGACCGCGCGCAGCAAGGCGACGTAACGCGGCATCACGATCTCACGTCAGCAGCAGCGCCATGCCCGGATCGCCCTTCTGCATCGCGCGCTGATAGGCCGGGCGTGCGGCGATGCGGCCGAGATAGTTCCTGATGTTGGGGCAGCGGCCGAGGTCGTAGGGCAGGAAATAGCGCATCGTCGTCAGCGAGAAGCCGATCATGATATCGGCCGTCGTGAACGTCTCGCCCGCGAGATATTCGGCGTCGCGCACCCGCGCCTCGATCAGGTCGAACGAACGGTCGACCCGCGCCCGGGTCGCAACCAGCATCGGATTGTCGGCCGCGAGGTTGAGGCGGTTCAGGATCATGCTGCGGCCCATCTGCGCCTGCAGCGTGCCGTTGGCGAAGTGAAACCAGTACAGGAACTGCGCGAAGTCGGGATGGTCGGGCTGCAGCGTCAGCCGTCCATTGCCATATTTGGCGACGATGTATTCGACGACCGCGCCGGATTCGGCCAGCACCAGGGCGCCATCGGTGATGACGGGCGCGGCGCCGATCGGATGCAGCGCCTTGTAATCGGCTGGCGCCAGCATCGTGACCGGGTCGCGGGTGGTGCACTTCAGCTCGTACGGGATCGCAAGCTCTTCGCACAGCCAGACGATCCGCTCCGATTGCGACTTGCCGAGATGGTGAACGGTGAGCATGCGCGCTCCTTATTAAGCGTCCTCTTTCTTCTTCGCGGCCTTCTTGGCCGGCGGCGGCTCTTCCATCGCTTTCTTCATGGCGCGGGCATAGGCGTCGGCGGCGTTCTCTGCCGAGTTCTGCAACCGCTTGGTGGTCGCGGTCGCGTTCAGGATCGTGCTCTTGGCCAGGAAGCGGAAGCGCGCCTTGGTCTCCTTGTCCTTGGCCTTGGCGGCGCGCGCGACCCAGACGGCCTGGCGCTTCTTGGCAGCCGCCATCACGGCCTTGGTCTGCGCTCTTGCGGTTTGCCGGATGACGGCGTCGAGGTCGGCTTCGGCCATTCAGATACACTCATTGACTGGACGTACGCCGGGGTGGGCGCACGGTGGGAGGAGGGGGAGCTATCACTAGCGCAACCCGCGCCGTTTGAACATGCGATCCTTTGCGATGCCCCGAGGGGTGTGGCCCGGCGGATGATTGCGCGCTCTATCGGGCGTGCAGTTCGGCATGATATAGCGGCGCGGCCGGCCGGGGGCCGCGCAGTCCAGGCGAGGTTTCGATGCAAGCGATCAGCCGAAGAAGCCTGCTCGGTGGCCTTGTTCTGCTGGCGGCGTCGCCTTCACTTGCGGCGCCGGCCGAGACGCTGACTGTCGATGCCGGCGAAAGCCCGGTCACGCTCAACCGTTTCGCGTCCGGGCGCCCCGGCAAACGGCCGGCCGCGCTTGTCCTGCACGGCTCGCGCGGCTTCGATCTGAGGCCGCAGGCCTATCAGCGTTATGCCAACGCGCTGACGGCAGACGGCATCGACGCCTATTTGGTTCGCTACTACACGCCGGCCGACGAGCAGGCATTCAAGACGCTGAACACGCGCGAAACCCGCGAGGCCTACGAGACCGGGCGCTTCGATGCCTGGGCCACGCGGGTCTCGTCGGTGCTGTCAGCGGTGCTGGCGGGCGCGGACAGTTCCGGCCGGATCGGCCTGCTCGGCTTTTCGCTAGGCGGCTACGTTGCCGCGGCCGCGGCGGCCCGCGACGAGCGGGTGTCTGCGCTGGCCGTGTTGTATGGCGGCATGCCCGACAAGATCGCGCCGCAGGTCAAGCGTCTGCCGCCGATGATCGAGCTGCACGGCGAGGCCGATCGCAACGTGCCGCTCGCCAGCGGTGAGGCGCTTGTCCGGCTCGGCAAGTCGGTCGGCGCCGCGGCGGAGATCGTCCGATATCCGGGCAAGGCGCACGGTTTCGATTTCGCCGACAATGATCCAATGACTGCCGATGCGGTTAACCGTGTTGCCGGTTTCTTCCAGGCTCGTCTGAACGCAGCTTGAGTCTCAGTCCACAGACGAACCCGGCGGCACCTTGGCGCCGGCGAGCAGTCCGGCCAATTCCACCTGTCGGCCCAGCCCGGTCTTCGCCAGCACGGCCTTGAGCTGGTTGCGCACCGTTTCGCGGGAGACGCCGAATGCGACGGCGATGGCCTCGACGGTTCGTCCCTCGCCGATGCCGCGCGCAACGCGCGCTTCGGCCGGCGTCAGGTCGAACAGGCCTTGCAGCACTTCCGCGGTCGGCACCTCTGCGGGCACCACCGGCGTCACGATCACGATTGCCAGCGCGCGGTCGAACAGGTCGCGCGCTGCGCCCTGGATCGGGACCAGGTGCACGATCAGCGGCGGGCGATCGTCCTGTGCCGCGATCGGGACCGAGCGGACCTCGACGCCGATGAGACCCTGATCGAGCGCGGCCAGCGCCTGCGCGAACAACGCATCGGCGGCGGTTGCCGCCAGCGTCAGGCGATCGATGCGATCCTGCATCACGTCGGGCACCAGGCGGTCGAACAGCGTGTTGGCCGCCATCAGACGGCCGCCGCGCCGCAGCACCGCCGCGGGCAGTCCAAGCATCGCCAGCGACTCGGTTGCCGCCCTGGCGCGCTCCATTCCAAGCCGCGCCGACAGCAGCGCCGCCCGCGCCAGATGCGGGCGCAGCGCGTCGAGCTGCTCGATCGCTTCCCGCTCGATCGGTCCGTGCTGGTATTCGCGTTCGACGCTGTAGATCAGCACGTCGCCGCTCGGCACCGGGATCGCGGTACCGGCACCCCATCCGAGCCCGCGCGGGCGGAAGAACTCGCGGATCTGGAAATCCTGCTGCACGTCCTCGGGCGTATCGAACACGTCGATGTCGCGCAGGAAGCCGGCATGGTTGGCCGCGAGGAGACGCGGCAACCGCCCGTTGCGCTCGTGCCAGCCGCCCTCGACATAGGCAACCGTGTCGTCGTGCATGTCGGGGGATGCGACCCAGCGGACGTCGTGCGGGGCTGCCGTCAGCAGCACGATACCGCGCGCCCGCGCGATCCCGCCGACCTGATGCAGCACGTTCGGCCAAAGTTCGGGGACGACCGCGGCCTCATAGGCCAGGTCAATCAGATGCTCGTGCAGGTCGTTCGCCATCGGTCATTCCAGGAAATATTGCTGCCCAACAGATTAACCCATCGACCGCGAAAATATTGCGTAAAGCAATTCAGCCCAAGCCACGAGTCCGGGCTTTCCCGGGGCGCGTCCGCGCGCATCACGAGGAATTGCGGCGTTTCGCCGGGCTTGTTCGCGATTTTCGCACGGGCGCGGAGGACCTGGCTCGTTTGGCTGCGACCCGGCGCGCGGCGGCCAGCGCAGCCTGCGCCCAGACGACGAGTTCGTCGGGCTCATCAAACAGCCGTTCCGGCACCCGCCAGAACGCGAGGTCGATGGTCGCGCCCTGCTTGGCGTAGTTGAGCGGCGGGCTCGTCGCGGCCTCCCTGAAGGTCTCGCGGTTCTGATCGTCGACCCGCACGTAGAATGTGTTGTCGGTGACCATCCCGAGCATCACGCCGTCGCAGAACACGCCGGTCTTGCCGAACATGCGCCGCATCGTGATGCGGCCGAGCGGCGCCAGTTGCTCGCGCAGGAATTCGGCAAAGGCAGGACTGGCAACCATTCCCGGTCTCGCAGGGCAATCAGGCCTGCGGAATGATGACTGGAACCTCGACGTCCGACAACTGCGGTGACGCGATCCGGAGTCGGGGGAGGAGGTTGCCTGGATGCTTGGAAGCGGATGAATTGGTCGAATGGCGAGGCTTGCAGGAAGCTCGCGCCCGAAGCTGTTGGGATCACACCTCGGTGCCCTCCCGACATCAGCACTTAGTTGCAGCCGCAGCCGTGCGAGCGGCCGCCGCTTGACGGTCAAGACCTGACGATTGCCGCCGCGTGTGGCGAAATTGAACCCGCGTGACAGTCAGACATATTTCCGAAGCATCTCGAAATGTATTCGGCATGAATGGCTGCGGCGCAAGGCCTGCGAGCGTCACACGTTTGCAACGCTGCGCGCGATCCTTCGACCATGAACATCCTTTAATTTGTATCCGCGCCACTTGTCGCGCCTGCTAGGCGGAGATCGCTGACAGTCAGCCGAGCCATCGCCGGCTCGGGGAGGGCCGATGATCAGCCGCAGGGCGCTTTCAGGATTGTTGATGACGCTGGTCGGACCCTCATCCGTCACCGGCAACACGCTGATGCTCAGTCACTGCCAAGGCTCCTGCGCGAATGTCGATCTACCGGCGCTGGGCTACGATACGTTCTGCCGGTCGTTCTTCGATATCGCAACCCGAGGAAAGCTGCGCGCAGTTGCCACCGGCCCGGACATCCGAAGGGAGATGCGCTCGCTGTTCCGGGAGCGGCGGCTGTATCGGCCATCGCACGACGATATCCGGATTCTCTGGCGCGGCACGGCGGATGGATTCTCGGTCGTGAAGGTCGAGTTCGATCTGGAATGCGGCGTGCCGGTGCGCGGATGTCTCGGGATTCCCGACGGCCCGTTCAAGGGATTGATCCTGCTCGGCCACGGTATGGCGAGCACGCCGGAACGATGCTTCGATGACGCCGACAAGGACTACATGAACGCGCTTGGCAAGCAGCTTTGCCAGGACGGCTATGTCGTGTGGTGTCCCTACATCGTGCAGATCGGAAATCAGGAGAGCCAAAACAACATTGCCGCGATGCTGGCATCCCATGGCGTCTCCGCGCACAACGTGTCGTGCGCATCGATCGACGCCGGCGAAACCGTCTGCGGGAAGCTGACCGGAGCGGCCGGTCTGAATGTCGGGGTCTATGGGGTGTCCTCGGGCGCCTTTCTCGCGCTGCACCTGGAAGCCGCGACGGGGCGGATGCGGCCGACCGTCGTCTCCGGATATATGCGTGATGAGAAGAAGTTTCTGATGTCGTCCGCCATCAGCAAGAACCTCGGCATCGAACTTGCCGCCTACATTCATTTCGCCAACAGCCGTGCCAAATACACCGGCGCGGAGCTCGCGTATCTGCTCTGTCCGTGTCCGCTGTTCGTCGAGATCGGTAGCCGCGATGCTGCAAACGCGGTCGAGCTCGGGCGGGATGAGAAGTTCGCAGAGATGCGATCCGTCTATGCGTCATCAGCTCATCCGCATCTGATTGACATGGATATCTTCGACGGCGGGCACGAGGCCAGCGGCAAGCGCGCAAGGCCATGGCTGTACGGCCATCTGGCATCGCCGGCCTATCAAGAGACGTCGCGTTTGAAGAACGCGATCGCGTTGTGAGGGGCGGCGGCCATCCACGCTGCGATACGCCGCCGGGCCTGCACCGTCCTGCAAGCTCCCGCGCCTGACTTCAATCAGGTCACGCCTTCTCGCGTCACATTCATGAGAGTTGTCGGTGTCCGCGGCGTGCGCCCCGCGGCCTGTCGGCGCGGATGCAGTCGCCGTGGCATTGCAGCGTTACGTCGCCTTTCAAGGCGATCAGCCGCCGGTGACGCCGGCACGGCGGCGAGCACGTTACAGGATTGTCGGATTGGGCGCGTTATGATCTCCTGTGATGCACCTAGCCCATCCTGACCTTCTTCGGTCTGAGGGAACTCGACGTCATATCCGTCTCGTAGAGCTTGTTGGTAGCCGAAGGGTTGGACAGCATGAGTGGTACGGAACGAATGCTCGGTGGATTGGCAGGGCTTCTGGTATCGGCGGGATTGGCGGCTATCGGGATGTCGGCGGCCTATGCTCAGGCGGGGCCGCCCGGGCCTCCTGCCGTCGGCGTGTTCGAGGCGGTGAAGCGACCGGTCACCGAGACCAATGAGTTCCTGGGGCGCATCGAGGCCCCCAACCGCGTCAACGTGGTGGCGCGCGTCACGGCGTTCCTTGAGAAGCGGAACTTCGTCGAGGGTGCCGAGGTCAAGGCCGGCGACCTCTTGTATCAACTCGAGCGCGGCCCGTTCGAGGCCGACCTGGCCTCGAAGAAGGCGCAGGTCGCCCAGCTGCAGGCGACGCTGGTCAACGCCAAGCTGACCACTGATCGCGCCAAGGCCCTGATGGGCGGACCGGCCGGCCAGCAATCGAACGTCGACGCGGCGGTCGCCAACCAGCAAAGCCTCGAGGCACAGGTGCAGGCCGCGCAGGCCCAGGTCGACCTGTCCCAGATCAATCTCGACTACACTGTGATCCGCTCGCCGATCGACGGCAGGATCGGACGCACCGCAGTCACCGAGGGCAACGTCGTGACGCCGAGCTCGGGAACCCTGACGACCATCGTCAGCCAGGACCCGATGTATGTCACGTTCCCGGTGCCGGTGCGCGAGGCGCTCGATTTGCGCGATCGCTATGCGACGCGCGGTGGCTTCAAGGCTGTCGTGATCCGGGTGCGCCTGACGGATGGCCGGCTCTACGACAAGGTTGGTGAGCTGAACTTCGTCAACAACACCATCGCTCAGAACACCGACACCATCTCCTTGCGCGGTACCATCCCCAATCCGTCGACGTACACATCAGTCGCAGCCGGCGGTGCGGTCCGCGAACTCACCGACAATGAGTTCGTGACCGTGCTGCTGGAAGGCGTGCAGCCGGTCGAGGTGCTGGCGATCCCGCGTTCGGCGGTGCTGTCGGACCAGCAGGGCGAGTACGTCTACGTCGTCGGCGCGGACAACAAGGCCGAGCAAAAGCGGATCCAGCTGGGGCAATCGACGTCGACGATCGCGGCGGTGACGAGCGGCATCGCGCTCGGTGACAAGGTCGTGGTCGAGGGATTGCAGAAGGTCAGGCCGGGCGAGGTGGTTGCGCCGGGACCCGCCAGCGCGCTGATCCAGTCCAGCATGAAGGTTTCGGCTGACGGCGGCGCCAGCAGCACGCCGAAAGCGACGGGCAATAACCCATGATTTCCGCTGTCTTCGTCGATCGTCCGCGGCTTGCGATCGTCATCGCGTTCGTGATCACGATCGCGGGCGCGCTGGCGCTGATGCAAATCCCGGTCGCCCAGTTCCCGGACATCGTGCCGCCGCAGGTCACGGTCTCGGCCGTGTTCCCTGGTGCATCGGCCGAAGTCGTGGAATCGAGCGTCGCCCAGCCGCTGGAAGCGCAGGTCGTCGGCGTCGACAAGATGCTCTACATGAAGTCGACCAGCGGCAATGACGGCAGCTATACGCTGACGGTCTCGTTCGCGCTCGGCACCAACCCTGATATCAACACCGTCAACGTCAACAACCGGGTGCAGAGCGCGCTGGCCCAATTGCCGACCGAGGTGCAGGCGCAGGGCCTGACCGTCCAGAAGAAATCCTCGGCCGTGCTGCAGTTCATCGTGCTCTACAGCAAGAGCGGCGAGCAGGATCCGCTGTTCATCACCAACTACGCCATCATCAACGTGCTGGACGCGATCTCGCGCACGCCCGGCGTCGGACAGGCCTCGCTGTTCGCCAAGCTGAACTATTCGATGCGGATCTGGTTCGACACCCAGCGCCTGACCAGCCTCAATCTCGCGCCGTCGGACGTGATCGCCGCCATCCGTGCCCAGAGCGTGCAGGCGCCGGTCGGCCGCATCGGCGCGCGTCCGATCAGCAACGACCAGCAATTCCAGTTCAACGTGCAGACCCAGGGCCGCCTGACGACATCCAAGCAGTTCGGCGACATCGTGCTGCGGGCCAATCCGGACGGCTCGGTGCTGCGGATCAGGGACGTCGCAACCGTCGAGATCGGCGCACAGAACTCGGACTCGGAGTCGCGGATCGACGGTAATCCCGGCGTGCCGATGGGTATCTATCTTGCGCCCGGCGCCAATGCCGTGACCACGGCCAAGGCCGTGCAGGCCACGCTTGCGAAGTTGTCGGAGCGGTTTCCGCCGGGGCTGACCTACCTCGTGCAGTACGACTCCACGACCTTTGTCTCCGATACGATCAAGGAAGTGATCAAGACGCTCGGCGAGGCCTTTGTGCTCGTCGTGATCGTGGTGTTCCTGTTCCTCGGCAATCTGCGCGCCACGGTGATCCCGGCGGTCGCGGTTCCGGTCAGCCTGATCGGCGCCTTCGCGGTGCTGTTGGCGCTCGGCTATTCCGCCAACACGGTGTCGCTGCTGGCGATGGTGCTTGCGATCGGCATCGTGGTCGACGACGCCATCGTCGTTGTCGAGAACGTCGAGCGCGTCATGGAGGAGGAGCCGGAGCTGTCGCCGGCCGACGCCACCAAGAAGGCGATGGCGCAGATCACGGCGCCGATCATCGCGATCTCGCTGGTGCTGCTCTCGGTGTTCGTGCCGATCGCGTTCATCCCGGGCATATCAGGTACGCTGTTCCGCCAGTTCGCGGTGACGATCAGCGCCGCGATGGTGATCTCGGCGCTGAATGCGCTGACATTGTCGCCGGCGTTGTGCGCCGTGTTCCTGCGCCACGGCGGACCGCGCCGCGGCATCATGGGACGGGTGCTCGGCGGCATCGATTGGGTGCGCGACCGCTATGCCAGCGTGGTGCAGCGGTTGGTCCGCGTCGCGGTGTTGTCATTGGTCGCGGTGCTGGTGTTTGCCGGCGCGGTGTTCGGCGTGTCGAAGATCACGCCGACCGGCTTCCTGCCTGAGGAAGACCAGGGCGCCTTCTTCATCGCCGTGCAGCTGCCTGACGGCGCTTCGGTGGCGCGCACCAGCGAGGTCACCAAGCAGGTCGAGGCGCTGTTGAAGAAGAATCCGGCGATCGACCACGTGCTGTCGATCATCGGCTTCTCGCTGCTCGACGGCGCCAGTGAGCCCAACTCGACATTCATGGTGGCGCGCATGAAGCCGTTCGCGGACCGCAAGGCCGTCACCGACTCGGTGCAGGCCGCGATCCGGCAGACCTTCATCGCGGGGTCGCAGATCCGTTCGGCCTCGGTGCTGCCGTTCAATCTGCCACCGATCATCGGGCTCTCGACCTCCGGCGGCTTCGAATATCAGCTCGAGGCGCTGGAAGGGCAGGATCCGGCTTCGCTCAGCAGCGTGATGAGCGGGCTGATCGGCGCTGCGAACCGCAATCCAAATCTGGCCCGGGTGTTCTCGACCTTCACCGCGACCAACCCATCGGTCTATCTCGATATCGACCGCGCCAAGGCGCAGGCGCTCGGCCTCAACATGGCCGACGTGTTCACCGCGCTGCAGGCCACGCTCGGCGGCATCTACGTCAACAATTTCAACCTGTTTGGCCGCACCTGGCAGGTCAACGTGCAGGGCGATGCGGCCGACCGGCGCGACATCCCCGACATCTGGCAGATCTATGTGCGCAACACCGGCGGCGAGATGGTGCCGATCCGCTCGATCGCGAGCTTGCGGATCGTGACCGGCCCGCAGGTGATCACGCGCTACAACAATTATCGTTCGGTCACGGTGAACGGCAGTCCGGCGGCGGGCGTGTCCTCGGGCACCGCGATCGCGACGATGGCCGACCTGTCCAAGACGACGCTGCCCTCAGGCTATTCCTATGAATGGACCGGCACGGCCTATCAGGAGCAGGCGGCTTCCGGCCAGACCGGCATCATCCTCGCGCTCGCGGTGCTGTTCGCCTATCTGTTCCTGGTGGCGCTGTATGAGAGCTGGACGATCCCGATTCCGGTGCTGCTATCGGTCACGGTCGGCGTGCTGGGCTCCTATCTCGGCATCAAGCTCGCAGGCCTCAACCTCGATCTCTACGGCCAGATCGGTCTCGTGGTGCTGATCGCACTCGCCGCCAAGAACGGCATCCTGATCGTCGAATTCGCCAAGGAGCAGCGCGAGGCCGGGAGGCCGATCACGGAGGCCGCGACGATGGGCGCGCAGATGCGCTTCCGCGCGGTCATGATGACCTCGATCGCCTTCATCCTCGGCTTGGTGCCGCTGGTGGTCGCGACCGGCGCCGCGGAAATCAGCCGCCGTGCGGTCGGCACCGCGGTGTTCGGCGGCATGCTGGCCGCCAGCTCGATCGGCATCTTCCTGGTGCCGATGCTGTTTGTCACCTTCCAGGGCTGGCGCGAGGGTGTAAAGAACCGCTTCGGTCGTCGAGGCAAGGCGGAACGGCCGGCGTCGCACTAGCGCATGATCCGGAAGGATCATGCGTGATCAACGAGCCAGGGTGCGATGACGATCCAGCCTAATCCCATCGGGCATTAGCGGAGCGCGTGAGGCGGGGATATAATGCCCGCTCGATCGATGGAGTTCTGGATTGAGCGTTGCCTTCACCAAGGAAGAAAGTGCCGAGACCGCGTCCGAAACGCTGTTGCCGGACCGCCCCATATCGCCGCATCCCAATCTGGTGACCGAAGCAGGACGCAGGGCGCTGGAACGCCAGCTCTTGGAGGCACGCGAGGCCTACGAGGCCGCGCAGCGGCTGGACGACGTCAACGAACGGCGGCGGCAGTCGGCGGTTCCGTTGCGCGACACACGCTATCTCACGGAAAGGCTCCGCACCGCACAGGTCGTCCCCGACCCCGCCTCGACCGAAACCGTTGCCTTCGGCAGCACCGTGACGTTCAGCCGCGCCGATGGCCGCGTGCAGACCTATCGCATTGTCGGCGAGGACGAGGCCGACCCGAAGGCCGGCTCGATCTCGTTCGTCTCGCCGGTGGCGAGGCAGCTGATGGGCAAGGCCGTGGGCGACGTCGCAGGCTCGGGCGCCCAGGAGCTGGAGATCGTCGCGATCGCGTGAGGCAACGTGGGCTTCATTGAACAAGCGTGTCCGCATATTCGGTTCGCCTCTCCCGCTTGCGGGGGAGGCCGACGCGCGTAGCGCGGCGGGTGGGGGTCTCTCCGCAATGGGATTCGTGGTGATATCCTCACCCCAGCCCTCCCCCGCAAGCGGGAGAGGGAGCAGACCGCCTCCACGGTCGCCAGCTGATCTCATCGCGCTCCAATTGCCTCGCACGCGCGACGCGCGCTAAGCACACAATTCGCAATCGAATCCCATGTCCGATCACGCCGCCGGCAGGGCAAGCCGCTCGATCGTCTGAATATGCCGCGCGAGTAGGCTGCAGGCTTGCTCGATGTTGCGTGCGCGCAGGGCCTGCAGGATCACGCGATGATCCTGGCTCGGCCGCGGCCGCCAGCCGGCGTTGCGCGCCATGGCGAACACCAGGCGTGAATTTGCGAGCTGCAGGCCGTCGAGGCTCGCGAGCAGACGCGGCATCGCGCAAGGCGCCACCAGCGCGTGATGAAAGGCGCGATTGGCCAGTTCGAATTCCTGAACCGTTTCGGCATTGTCGCCTTCGATCAGCGCGACCTCGATCCGTGCCAGATGGGCCGATGTGTACCTGGGAGCGGCATTGCGGAGCGCCACCACCTCGAGCGCGGCCCGCATCTCGGCGATCTCCTTCACCGACCTGGTGTCGAGCGGGGCAACCCGCACCCCGCGACGCGGCACCGCAACGACGAGATGCTGCGCCTCCAATTGCCTGAAGGCCTCGCGCACCGGGACGTGGCTGGAGTGGAATTCCCGCGCGACATGGTCCTGCCGGAGCGGAGCATCCGGCGGCAATGCGCCGCCGATGATGCGCTCGCCGATCGCCTCGGCAATGCGCCCGGCGGTCGTCATGTTCTCGCCTTCGCTGCTCATAGATTATCTATCACAAAAATGGGTGCGCTCTCGGTTGCGCTCGGCTAGCATCATTCTAAGTCCAATGTCATAGATAATATACAGAATTATCTATGATTTACACAAGCAAGAAGGCAAGCCCGATGGTTGATGTCGTTGAGATCGAACGGACCGAAAGCCACAGCAGCGCACCGCTCCGCAAGAACTGGGAGCGTGCCGAGGCCGAGGCGCTCTACAACCTGCCGTTCGCGGACCTGATGTTCCAGGCGCAAAGCGCCCACCGCGCCAACTTCAATCCGAACCACGTCGAAACCGCGAGCCTGCTCAGCATCAAGACCGGCGGCTGCCCGGAAGACTGCGGCTATTGCTCCCAAAGCGCGCATTACGACACCGGCCTGAAGGCCACCCGCCTGATGCCGCGGGACGAGGTGGTCGCGGTCGCGCAGCGCGCCAAGGACGCCGGCGCAACCCGCTTCTGCATGGCCGCGGCCTGGCGCAGTCCCAAGGACCGCGATCTCGATCAGGTCTGCGACATGGTCAGCGCGGTGAAGGGGCTCGGCATGGAAACCTGCGTCACGCTCGGTATGCTCACGCCTGATCAGGCCGAACGCCTCTCCGACGCCGGGCTCGATTTCTACAACCACAACGTCGATACCTCGCCGGAGTATTACGACAAGATCATCACCACCCGCACCTTGCAGGACCGCATCGATACGCTCGCGCATGTGCGCGACGCCGGCATCAAGGTCTGCTGCGGAGGCATTATCGGGATGGGCGAACAGGTCGAAGACCGGCTCGGCATGCTGATGCTGCTCGCCAATCTCCCGAGCCATCCGGAGAGCGTGCCGATCAATCTGTGGAACGAGGTCAAGGGCGTGCCGGTCAACGACACCGCCGAGCGGCCCGATCCAATCGCGCTGGTGCGGCTGGTCGCGACGGCGCGGATCATGATGCCGAAGAGCGTGGTGCGGTTGTCGGCCGGACGGCAATACATGACCGATGAACTGCAGGCGATGTGCTTCCTCGCCGGCGCGAATTCAATCTTCATCGGCGATGTGCTGCTGACCACCAAGAACCCGCAGCGCGATCGCGACGCCGATCTGCTGGATCGGCTCGGCATCACATCCCGTCTCGCCTGACCGTAATCTCCGGCACGCGCGCGGCGTCGTTCGCCGCGCGATAGAGCGTTTTCGAGCGAAGTGGATACCGGTTCGCGTGAAGAAAACGCGTCAAACAAATCTGCCACCATCCTGAGAGTGAAGCATGAGCGCAATCCAGGCGGCCAAGGCCGCTGATTACGCCGCGGCCTTGCGCGCCCTGAGCAAGGACGATCGGCTGCGCGGTCTCAAGCCGCGCGCGGGGATCGATTTCGTATCGAACGACTATCTGGCGCTGGCGAGCGCGCCACGCATCAAGCGAGCCGTTTCGGCCGCGATCGAGGCCGGCACGCCGATCGGCGCCGGCGGGTCGCGGCTGTTGCGCGGCAATTGCGCGGAGCACGAACGGCTGGAGGCCGAGGCCGCAGCTTTCTTTCACGCCGAGGCCGCGCTGTTCTTCGGCGGCGGCTATGTCGCCAACTTTGCCGTGCTGACGACGCTGCCGCAGCGCGGCGACCTGCTCGTGCTTGATTCGCTGGTGCACGCGAGCATCCATGAAGGCGCGCGGGCCGGCCGCGCTGCGTTCCGGTTCAGCGCGCACAATGATCCGCAGTCGGTTGAGGACACCATTCGCGGCTGGCGCGCCGAGGGCGGAACGGGTCGGGTCTGGATCGTGGTCGAAAGCGTCTACAGCATGGACGGCGACGTCGCGCCGCTCGACGACCTCGTCGCCCTCGCCGAACGGCACGACGCGTTCCTGATGGTGGACGAAGCGCACGGCACCGGCGTCTACGGCGAACAGGGTCGTGGGTTGACGGCGTCCTATGAGGGGCGCGAGAATCTCGTGATCGTTCATACCTGCGGCAAGGCGCTGGGCGCAGCAGGCGCGCTGGTCACGGCCTCCACCGTGCTGCGCGACTTCATGGTCAATCGCTGCCGCCCGTTCATCTTCGCCACCGCGCCGTCGCCGCTTGTGGCCGTCGCCGTGCGTGAGGCGCTGCTGATCCTGCAGCAGGAGCCTGAGCACCAGCAGCGCCTCGCAGAACTGGTTGCGTTCACGCATCGCGAGCTCGATCTGCGCGGCTGGCGCAGTCCGTCGCGCTCGCAGATCGTGCCCTATATCGTCGGCGACAATGCGCGCGCGATGCGGCTTGCCTCTGCGCTGCAGGCGCGTGGCTTCGACGTCAGAGGCATCAGACCGCCGACCGTGCCGGCGGGCACCGCGCGGCTGCGCATTGCGCTGACCCTCAATGTCGACGAGGACGACGTGCGCGCACTGCTCGATGCTCTCGTCGCGGAGACGCAGGGTTGGTCGCAATGATCAGCCGGATCGTGGTGACCGGCACCGATACCGGGATCGGAAAGACGATCTTCTCCGCGGGCCTCGCCGGTTTCCTCGGCGCGAGCTACTGGAAGCCGGTTCAGTCCGGCCTCGAGGAAGAGACCGATGCGCAGCTGGTGGCGCGGCTTGCGGGTCTTGCGGCCGATCGCGTCGTGCTCGAGCGTTACCGCCTCCGAACGCCGGCTTCGCCGCATCAATCGGCCGCGATCGACGGCGTCCGCATCGATCCTGGCGCGCTCGACGTGCCCGACACGGGGGGCCGGCCGCTGGTGATCGAGGGCGCCGGCGGGCTGATGGTGCCGCTGAATGGCGACACGCTCTTTATCGACATATTCGCGCGATGGCAGCTTCCGGTCGTGCTGTGCGCCCGCACCGCGCTCGGCACCATCAATCATTCGCTGCTGTCGGTCGAGGCGCTGCGCAAGCGCCGGATCGATGTTCTCGGGATCGCCTTCATCGGCGAAAGCAACCCCGAGAGCGAGCGCGCCATCTGCGAGATCGGACAAGTGCGCCGGCTCGGCCGGTTGCCCTGGCTGTCTCCGCTCGCCGCAGACTCGCTGCAAACGGCTTTCAACGCCTCATTCCGGCGCGACGATTTCAACCCATGATACCGGCCCAGAAATCGCCGATCTGGCACCCCTTCACCCAGCACGCGCTGCACGATCAGATGACCAGGATCGTGCGCGGAGAGGGCGCCTATTTCTACACCGCGGATGACCGACGGATTATCGATGCGATCTCATCCTGGTGGGTCGTGACCCACGGCCATTGCCATCCGCATATCGTGCGCGCGATCCAGAACCAGGCGGAACAGCTCAACCAGATCATCTTTGCCGGCCATACCCACGATCCGGCCGAAGACGTTGCTGCGCAGCTCCTGAAGCTGGCGCCGCGTGGCCTGGAGTATGTGTTCTTCTCCGACTCCGGCTCGACCAGCGTGGAAGTGGCGCTGAAAATGGCGCTCGGCTACTGGCACAATATCGGCGTACCGCGCACGCGCATCATTGTCATGCAGCACTCCTATCACGGCGACACTGTGGGGACGATGTCGGTCGGCGCGCGCGGTGTCTTCAACAAGGCCTACGAGCCGCTGCTGTTTGACGTCGCGTCAATCCCGTTTCCGGCGGCCGGCCACGAGCAGGCGACGCTCGACGCGCTCGAAGCCGCATGCAAGACGCAGACCGCGGCCGCGTTCATCGTCGAGCCGCTGATCCTGGGCGCGGGCGGGATGCAGATGTATCCGCCCTCGGTGCTGAAGGAGATGAAGCGGATCTGCGAAGCCCATGATGTGCTGTTCATTGCCGATGAGGTGATGACCGGCTGGGGCCGCACCGGCACATTGTTCGCGTGCGAGCAGGCGGATGTCACGCCCGATATCGCATGCTACTCAAAGGGCCTGACCGGCGGATCGTTGCCGCTCGCGGTGACGCTCTGCCGTGCCGAGATCTACGATGCGCACTATTCCAGCGATCGTTCGCGAACCTTTTTCCATTCGAGTTCCTATACGGCGAACCCGGTCGCCTGCGCCGCGGCGAGGGCAAATCTCGAACTCTGGCAACACGGCGCGGGGGAGCGTGTGGCCTCGGTCGCTACGATGCAGGAGCGCCTGATCGCACCATTCCGCGCCGACGCACGCTTCGAGAACGTCCGCCGCACGGGGACCATCACCGCGCTTGACCTGAAGGCAAGCGATGCCGGTTATCTCGCCGGCATCGGCCCAAAACTTCAGGCCTTCTTCGCGCGTCGAAACCTGCTGCTGCGTCCGCTCGGCAACACGATCTATGTCATGCCGCCCTACTGCGTGACGGAGGCGGATCTCGTTGAGATTTATGCCGCGATCGCGGACGCAGCCGACGAGCTGGCCTGACAGTACGCCTTGCGCGCCTGAAATCCCGTGACTGACGATTTGCATCGCGTGCCGTTCTGCACGCGATGGATTCTCATACGAAATCGGCGTGCCGTTGCGGGCACGCCGATAGGCTGGATCACGCGTGCCTGTGTGGCGCTGGCCTCGCAGCGGGATGCTGCGGCCGTGGCGCAGGATGGGGCCGCGGAGCCGGCCGTGACACATGCGGTGGCGGCGGACGCCGGGGCGGCGGCGGAGCCCGGTGCACAGCCGTTTGCGCGACGCGCGGCGCCGGCGGACGCGCGGCCGGGCGTGGCGCAGGTGGTGCGTGCTGTGCGATCTGCGGTCTCGGCGCATGCACGGCTGGCGCTGCGACGTGCGGTGCCGGAGCGGGATGGTTGACGGCAACAGGCCGAGCGTGTCCCGTCGGCAGTGCGTGTACAGCCGGCGAAGCGCTTGCCGCAGGCAAGGCGTGTCCCGTTGTCGACGCGTGTGCCGGCGGTAGCGCGCTTCCGGTGGGCAGGGCGTGTCCTGTCGTCGTTGTCTGTGCTTGCGGCAGCGCGTTTCCGGAAGGCAGGGCGTGCCCCGTCGGCGATGCATGTGTTGGCGGCAGAGCGTTTCCGCTTGGCAGAGCGTGTCCTGGCGGCAGGGCATTTCCTGTCGGCAGCGCGTGTGTTGGCGGCAGGGCATTCCCCGTCGGCAAAGCGTGTCCTGTGGTGGATTGCGCATGATGAGGCGGCGGCGCCGCGACTGGCTTGCCCGGGTGCGCGGCGATCACGCCTGCACCGCTGAACCGTGCCGCGTGCGGGGTCGCAGCGATCGCCGGATGACCGTGGTTGTTGGCGAGCGTCAGTGCCGGATCCTTCGTCGCCGCTTCCGCGTGCCGCGTCTGCTCGCCGGTCGCAGCCACATGGTGCTCGTTCGCGGCGGCGAGCTGTTGCGGCGTCGGTCTCACCGTGGTGCCGCCGGTACCGCCGTTGTAGCTGACGTTGGTCGTGTTGTTGATGACGGTCTTGTTGTAGACGTTAGTGACCGAGACATTCGAGATGTTGTTGACGGAACTGTTGTAGAAGAAGTTGCCGCCGCGCCAATAACCGCCCTCATAGCCGATGCCGGTGTAGCCGAAGCCATAGGAGATGCCGCCGTAGAAGCCGACGGTCGCTCCCCAATAACCGGCGTGGAATGCGTAGACGCCATCGTTCCAGCCCCAATAGCCGGGCGTCCATAGCAACTCAGGCGCGGGCGGAAGCACCCACGTGCCGGGAACCCAGTAGTAACCGATATCGTCGCTCCACGCCCAATAGCCGGGAGTCCAGATGTAGCCATCGCCTGGGATCGGCGGCTGCTCGTAGACCGGCAAGGGCGGCGGTGCTGCATCGACGCTGATGCCGATGCCGATGGCAAGCTGCGCGCGCGCAGCGTGAGGTGGAGAGAGACAGCAGAGGCTGAGAGCTAAGGCGAAAGGCAGTCCGGCGATGCGGCGCATGGCACATACTCCAATCTTCTTCCCCCAGCGTTGGAGTTGAATAGTGGCGGCGACATGAACCCGTTGTGAATGTTTGTGCTGACACCGTGATTTTGCGATCGCGCGTCGATGAAAGCGTTAACGACAGCGAATGCACGTCAGCTCGGTGTCAGGATGGAACGCGAATCGCGACGATTCGTAGTTCGGATATAGGCCACGCGACTCGCACGAGACGCGAGTGTGTCGCGTGTCTGCTTCGGGATCTGCATCAGCTGTGTTCGATCGGCTGCGGCTTCAAAGCGAGCGACCTCGCGGCTGGATCAAGTTGTGCTGGCGTCTTGCGTCGCGATCGTGCGCCCTCGACAGCTTCATCACTGCGCCAAATAGTCGAATTTTCCTTTTGAATTGGACGACGACCCCCTGCGCGTCATCAATCGATCATTGGAACATCCGGCTCGCACAAGGCCGGGCAGGGAGGTTTGGAATGGCGCGATCCGCCGACATCGACATCAACGCGGGCGCGCGCCTCGACAGGCTGCCGATCTGCGGATTCCACTGGCGCATCCTGGCCCTGATCGGCGCCGGCATGTTCCTCGACGCGTTCGACATCTATCTGGCCGGCGGTGTGCTGGGCGCGGTGCTCAAGGAAGGCTGGTCGACGCTCGAGCTCAACGCCGCCTTCGTCTCCGCGACCTTCGTTGGCATGACGATTGGTGCCTGGTTCTCGGGCATCCTTGGCGACCGCTTCGGTCGTCGCTTCTCCTATCAGATGAACCTCGCGATCTTCGGCCTCGCCTCGATCGCGGCGGCCTTCGCGCCCAGCATGACCGTCCTGATCGGCCTGCGTTTCGTCATCGGCATTGGCCTCGGCGCCGAGATCGTGGTCGGCTACGCGACCTTGACCGAGTTCGTGCCGGCCGCCTCGCGCGGCCGCTGGATCGGGCTATTGGCCGTGATCACCAACTTCTCGCTGTTCGCGTCATCCATGATCGGCCTGTGGGTGATCCCGACGCTCGGATGGCGCTACATGTTCGGCCTCGTCGGCATCCTGGCGATGATCGTCTGGTTCCTGCGGAAGTCGATGCCGGAATCGCCGCGCTGGCTCGCCGCCAACGGCCGCGCCGATGAGGCCGAGGCGATTCTGTCGGCGATCGAAGCGGAGGCCGCGCGCAAGGGAACGCTGGCTCCCGTCGCCGCCGGCGCGCCGGCGCAGGAATCGCCCGGTGCGGTCTGGCGCCTGTTCCAGCCGCCATATCTCGCGCGCACGCTGCTCGGCAGCCTGCTGCACATCGTCGTCGGCTTCAGTCTCTACGGGTTCATCGGCTGGCTGCCGACCTTCATGGTCAAGGGCGGCCACAGCGTGGTCTCCTCGCTGGGCTACACCAGCGTGATGGCCCTGGGCGGGCCGGTCGGATCGCTGATCGGGCTCGTGCTGGCGGATCGGCTGGGACGCCGGCTCTCGATCGTCTGCTCGTCGATTGCGGCAGCCGTGCTCGGCATTGCCTATCCATACATGCCGGATGGCGTTGCGCTGGCGGGCATTGGCTTCCTGCTGGTCACCGCGATCTACGTCATGCTGGCGACCGGTTTCGCGATGCATGTCCCCGAACTGTTCCCGACACGCTACCGGCTTCGCGGCACGGCGATCTGCGCCACGTCCGGACGCATCGCGACCGCGCTGGTGCAATACGTCGTGGTCGCGATCTTCGCCTGGCAAGGGTTGACTGGCGTGCTGACCACCCTGGCCGGCATCCTCGTGTTCCAGGCCGTGGTCTTTCTTGTGTTCGGATTCGAGACCAAGGGACGCTCGTTGGAGGACGCGTCGGCCGTCACTGACGCCGAAGCAGGAAGCGAGTTGTCCATCGCGCGGAGGCCGGCGGACATCGGCGCCTAGAGCATAGTGAGATTCAGGTATCATCGCGAACGCGGTGCGCCCCCTCTCCCGCTTGCGGGGGAGGGCTGGGGTGGGGGCTCTCTCCGCGAGTCATGTCGTGGAGAGAGCCCCCACCCGTATCGCATCTCCGATGCGATACGACCTCCCCCGCAAGCGGGAGAGGTGAACCCAGTCTGCCGCGTGCCCGATTCAACCCGGACTTCAGCCCAGATCAGAACACGCCGCCCTGATCCGATCGCGGAGCCAGCCGTTGGCATTGCTCTGATCGTATCTGCGATGCCAGTACAACATCCAGTCGAACGGCGCGGACTCGAACGGCAGTTCCTCCATTCGCAGACCGTCGTCCATCAGCACGGCGGCGAGGTGCCTTGGCATCACTGCGAGCAGATCGGTGCTCTTCAAGACGTGAGGCACGACCAGCCAATGCGGCACATTCAGCGCGATGCGTCGTCGATGGCCGCGTTCGGCGAGCACGTCGTCGACGAAGCGAAGGTCGGTCGGACTCATCGAGACCTTCATGTGCTCCTGCGCGATGAAATGATCGAAGGTCAGCCGCCCGCGCTTGATCGGGTGTCCGCTCCGCATCAGGCAGACCATGCGGTCGCGCAGCAGCGTCTCGGAACGGATCGATGCGGAATGCTCGAGCCCCATGCTGACCGCGACGTCGACCTCGTCCCGCTCCAGCGCATCGATCGTCAAGGACGGCGGCAGATGGATCGTGTTGTAGGAGATCCGCGCATCCGGCGGCCGCGCCGCGGCGAGTCGCGGCAGCAGCAAGCACGCGAGAATATCCGACATCCTGATCGTGAAGGTGCGTTCGGTCCGGGTCGGATCGAAGCCGGCGTCGCTCGCCATCACGCGCTCGACCTGGCGCAGCACCTGGCGCAGCGGCTCCGCCAGTTCGGTGGCGCGGGGCGTGGGCTTCATCCCGCTCGTCGTCCGCACCAGAAGCTCGTCCTCGAACATGGCGCGCAGCCGGTTGAGTGCGTTGCTCATCGCCGGTTGACTGAGGCCGACGCGGTCGGCCGCCTTGGTGACATGACGCTCGGTCAGCAACGCGTCCAGCGCGACGAGCAGATTGAGGTCGATGGATCGGAGATTCATGCCATCATTCATATCGTGAATAGTGAGAGATCACAAATCCATTTCATCTATGACGATGCAGCGCGTATCCAATCGGTCTGAACCAAGGAGGCATCAATGAGCTCTGAGACGATCAAACGCGACGTGAAGATCTGCATGTTCGACCAGTACGGCACGGTCGTCGACATGCAGGGCGGCCTGACCAGGATCGCGGCGCCGTTCCTCGCGAAGAAGGGCTGGAAGGGCGATCCGAATTCCTTCGTCACATGGTGGCGCCGCACGCATTTCGAGAATTCGATGATCGATGCGCTGCTGCATCGCGAGCACACGCCCTATCGCGAGATCGGGCATCGCGCGGTGTCCCACGTGATGGACCGCGCCAAGATCGACTACACGATGGACGAGGTGCGCACCCTCGTCGGCGAGATCGAGAAGCTGGTGCCGTTTCCGGAGGTGCCGGAGGCGCTGGCGCGGTTGCAAGCCAAATACAAACTGGTGGTGCTGTCGAACGGTGATCCGGACATGCTCGAGACCGCGAAGCAGTACCACAAGGTCCCGTTCGATCGCGTGATCTCGGTGGCGGAAGCCAATTCGTTCAAGCCGCATGTCGCGACCTACACCAAGGCGGCCGAGATCATGGGCGTGAAGCCCGCCGAGGTGCTGTTCGTCGCCAATCATGCCTTCGACTGCATCGGCGCCAAGTCCGCCGGCATGCGGACGGCCTTCATCGACCGGCGCAGCCGCCCGTTCGGCATCACGCCGCACCAGCCCGATATCCTGGTGCCGTCGATGAAGGACCTCGCCGATGCGATCGTCTGATCGCGAGCCGCTGTCGGGCATCAGGGTCCTCGACCTCTGCCGCGTGGTCTCCGGTCCGTTTGCCACGATGCAGCTCGGCGATCTCGGCGCCGACGTCGTCAAGATCGAGGACCCGCGGCAGGGCGACGAAAGCCGGCGCTACGGGCCGCCCTTCGTCGGCGGCGAGAGCGCGTATTTCCTGTCGGTGAACCGCAACAAGCGCAGTTGCGCCATCGATCTGAAGTCGCCGGCGGGGCGAGACGCGGTGCTTGACCTTGCATCCGCGGCCGACGTTGTGATCGAGAATTTTCGCCCGGGCACGCTCGACAAATGGGGGCTCGGCTTCGACGCGCTGCGGGCCCGCAAGTCCGACATCATCCTCTGCAGCATCTCGGGATTCGGCCGCACCGGCACAGACGCCTTGCGTCCCGGCTACGATCTGATCCTGCAGGGCGAATCCGGCGTGATGGATATCACCGGTGATCCCAAGGGGCCGCCGACCAAGGTCGGCACCTCGATCGCCGATCTCGTCACCGGCCTGTATGCGTCGCATTCGGTGCTCGCCGCCCTGATGCGGAAGAGCCGGACCGGCGAGGGCGGCCGGGTCGACGTCTCCATGCTCGATGCGATGGCGTCGCTCCTGACGTTCAACGCCGGCATGTACTTCGCCTCGGGACAAAGCCCGACGCGCCGGGGCAACGTCCATCCGACCATCAGCCCGTACGAACCGTTTGAGGCCAGTGACGGCTGGATCAATGTCGGGGTCGCCAACGACAAGTTCTGGGCGGCCTTTTGCGGCGTCATTGGCGATCCGGACTTGCGCGATGACGTGCGCTTCGAAACCGCCCCGAAGCGCGCGGCGAGCCGCAACGAACTCATCGCGATCCTCGCCCCCATCTTCGCCCGCAGGAGCCGCGCCGATTGGCTGCGAGCTTTAGGCGCGGCCGGCATTCCCTGCGGCGCGATCAAATCGGTCGGCGAAGTCTGCGAGACGCCGCAACTCACGCAGCGCGGCATGGTCCAGACCGTCCGCCATCCGGCGGCAGGGGACGTCAGGTTCATCGCGCGGCCGACGCGGTTCGACGACGAGCCCCCGGCACCTTCCACCCGGCCGCCCATGCTCGGCGAACACACGCGCGAGGTGCTTGCGGAATGGCGCGGCTGGACCGACGATCGGCTCGAGAGATTCGCAGTCGAAGGCGCGTTCGGAGACTTTGGGCGGAGCTTCGTGCGATCGCGGAACTGATTATCGTGATCAAGTGAGTGTCGCCATGAGAGATATCGCCGAGCAGATGATGCGTCGCGCCGTCGCGGACGAGCGCCAGGAATTCGGGTCGTTCTTCCTGTCGCGCTTCTTCGGTCTGGAGATCGCCTACCAGGGCGAGGCATGCATCGTCTCCTTCGACGTCGAGAGGCCGCTGTTCAACCCGCAAGGCACGCTGCACGGTGGGGTTCTCGCGACCGCGCTCGACATCTCGATGGGGCATCTCGTCAACCACGTCGCGGGTGCCGGCACCACGCTGGAGATGAAGGTGCAATATCTTGCCGCGGTTCGCGAAGGGCGCCTGACCTGTCACGCGACCTTCCTGAAGCGCGGCCGGAAGACCTTCTTCGTGCAGTCGCAGGCCTCCACCGCAGCCGGCGAGCCGATCGCGCATGCCACGTCGACCTGGCAACTGCTGAGCCGGAGCTGAGAAGCGCGGCCGGTTCGCATCGGCCCGTTGTCGCGCTGCCGAGGCCCCGTCCCTGCGCACGAAACGGTCACGAGCATTGCCAGGATCGTGATCCGGTTTCATACTCTGACGCCGGAAGCGCATCTCCACGGCGCGGCCGGCACGAAGATGAGAGGCGACACCTTAAAGGCGGAGAGACGGCGATGCGGTTTCGTCTCGCGTTTGCTCTTGTATCCATGGCGGCGCTGCTCGTTGATCCGATTGCCGCCATGTCGCAGGACATGTTGCGCAGCGTCGACCTCGACAGTCCCGATATGACGACGTCGGAGATGTCGCGCGCCGACGTCGACGCGCTCCTCAAGACGGCGCATCAAGGAGACCGATACACCGTAGATCTGGAGGGAAAGCGACTGTCGCGCCTCGATCTCTCGGGCCTCGACTTCTCCGGTGGCAACCTTCATCTCGTAAAGCTCAACCGGACCAATCTGAAAGCCGCGCGCTTCGATCGGGCCGTGCTGAACCAGGCTTGGCTCATCGACGCAGATCTGACGGGGGCTTCGCTCGTCAAGGCATCGCTGCTCGGCACGCAGATGCAGCGCGCCAAGCTTGGTGGCGCCGATTTGAGCGGCGCCCGCATCACCGCCGATCTTTCCGGTGCCAGCCTGATCGGGGCCAGGCTCGCGGGTGCGGATTTGAGCGCCGATATGCGCAACCAGTCGATGGGCCTGATGCGTGGTGTGCTCAAATCCGCCGATCTCCGGAATGCGGATCTGAGCGGCGCCAATCTCGCGCGCGCCGATCTCGAATTCGCGCGGTTGCAGAACGCCAATCTGGCGAACTGCAACCTCAACAAGGCTGACCTTGCGGGAGCCGACCTCTCCGGCGCCAACCTCGCCAGCGCCGATTTCACCGAAACCGACCTTGCGGCGGCCCTCTTGCCGGGTGCGGCCGCGCTGGCGGAGGCCCGCAATCTGGACAAGGCCCGGAACTTGAGCCTGGCGCGGCGGCCAGATTAGAGCGTTTTCGAGCGAAGTGGATACCGGTTCGCGTCAAGAAAACGCGTCAAAACAAAAATCTAGAGCCAACGGCTCTAGGGATCGAATTGCAGTGTCCTGCAGCAGGACTTATGTTCTGTCTTGAGAACCACGCAGCCGCTCATCGTGCGGCGGGCAGGGACCACGGTGGATGGTTGCATGTCGCACCGGAGGTGATGTCATGACCATTTCTCCCACACTGCACAAATATCTCGCTGCGGAAAACATCGAGTACGACGAAATTCCGCATGTGCTGACGATGTCGTCAGCCTTGACCGCCCAGGCGTGTCACGTCCCGGGTGATCGCCTGGCCAAGGCCGTTGTGTTGCGCCGCAACGGCGGCTACCTGCTCGCGGTGCTGCCCGCATCGCATCACCTCAGGCTGGCGGATCTGAAGGCGAGCTTCGGTGACGATATCACCATGGCCGCTGAAAGCGAGGTCGATCGGCTGTTCGCGGACTGTGCGCATGGGGCGGTTCCCGCCGCCGGCATCTGCTACGGGCTCGACGTCATCGTTGATGACAGCATCCAGATGCAGCCCGAGATCTATGTCGAAGCCGGCGATCATGAGACGTTGCTTCATCTCGGTCGTGCGCAATTCGCACGCTTGACCGCCGGTTCTCTGCACGGCCGCTTCAGTGCGCACGACTGAGGGCATGATGTCGCTGCGCCTTGAGGCGCAGCACGCATGCGGCCACGCCCGATCTGCTGTATAGTTGCCAGCGAGGGGGCTGCTGCCTTGGAAGGGAGATCCTCCATGAAAGTCAAGGACGTGATGCACAAGGGCGTCGATTGGGTTAGCCCCGATACCCCGATCACCGAAATCGCAAAATTGATGCAAGGGCACGACGTCGGCTGCATTCCGATCGGGCAAGACGATCGTCTGATCGGGATGGTGACGGATCGCGACCTCGTCTGCAAAGGTCTTGCGAGCAAGAACTTCAATTCTGCGCGCACCACGGCGCGGGATGTGATGACCGAAGGCATTCACTGCTGCCGGGAAGACGACGATCTGGCGAAAGCGGTGCATCACATGGAGACGCTGAAGATCCGCAGGCTGGCTGTGATCAACAAGAGCAAACGGATGGTCGGCATGGTCAGCCTTGGGGACGTGGGCCACTTTGCCGGTGCCGATCTCATATCCGAATACATGAAGAGCGTGTCGGCTCATCATTGAGGCGAGGCCGGTCTGCCGGAAACCGGCAGATCGGCCGGCACCATGGCCGGACAACAAACCGTGCCGAAAGACGAACTGGCGCGCCACAGCCGCTGAAGATGGGCACTACTGTTTCGCCGTAGCGCTATGATAGCGCCTGGCGTACGCTCAAGCCGCAGAAGCTGCGAGCTTATGCGAGTTCGCGCTGCGGCCGCGGGGACCCAGTTTGAGGGCGGAATGCTGTGCTGGATCATGTTCTCGCTCGGTGTCACCGACATCAATCGCAGTCGTCGTTTCTACGGCGCAGTACCGCGTCCGCTTGGCCTTGTCCGTATCGTTGATTTCGGCGAGGGCCGTGGTTCCGATTATGATGCCTCGCCGGGGTCGCCCGGCGTTGAGTTCACAATTACCCGCGAAGCGGAGGTAAGGACGCCTATTCCCGGCGCGCATATCTGCTTTCGCGCTCTCGACCGCGCCGCGGTCGACGCCTTTCACGCTGTGGCCCTTCCGTGTGGGGACACGACGACGGCGCGCCCGGGCTTCGGCCGAGCTATCACGCAAACGACTACGGCGCCTTCGTGTTGGAAGCCCGACGGCCGTCGCGTCGAGACGGTCTGTCATGCGCCGACCAGCCCGACGCTCGTCGCGAGCGCCATTCCTTTCAAACATCCGCTCGATGCAACTGGAGGCGGCGTCCGTTCAATCTCCACGCTGACCAGGAAGCGTGGAGGTTGGATGTTGGGTCGCTCCGCCTGTCTGGTCGGCGGCCGGCGCCATCAACCAGGGCTCGCCTGCATCGACCAGGCACGACAGACCGTTGGGCCGCGACAGCAGGATTGTCCAGTTGCCTGCCGGTGCAACGAAGATCTCCACGAGATGGCCGTTGCTGGATAATCCTTGGGCCACCTCGATCTCGCCGAAACGGTCCTTGAGGAGGGCAATGAAATCAGATCGCTGGGCGCAGGTCTCGGCTACGCTGGTCGAAATGCCCAGCACAGTCGCAATCATGACGATTGCCGCCAACCGGATGTATCGCAGCATTGCGTCCTCCCTCCGGGAGGCCACGTACGACTATCGGCATGCCGAGGAAAGCGAATAGCGACCCTCGGCAGCCTCGATGGTCGCGCCCAGACTCTACTTGGTGATCAGGCCTGAACAGATCAAGAGCAAGGACCGGCCGGGGCGCGCGTTGCGCAAACTTCAGACGTCAAATAGCCATGCAGCCTGTGCCCGCATTCTCGCGGCATCATTCGTCCGATCTTTTGCATCGACGTGTCCCGCGATTCGTGGAAGGTTTGGCTTGCATGCCGTCAACAAGGCTGGCGCGCCACGGCCGATGAAGATGGGCACTACGTGTTCGCCGTGGCGCTATGACGCAGCGGCCGACCAAACGCTCCAATCGGCTAATCTGTGATGACCTGCGATCCTGCGCTATGCTTCACCGACGGCTGTCTTCCCGATTTGCGGTGTGGTCTGGCTATCCTTCGATAGCGGCCCTCTAGATCAGTCCCGGATTGTCGTGATGGGCTAGGCTCGGAAACGCCTGACTGAGCGAACCTGATCTGCTTTTCATCTGCTCGGCAAGATATTCCGCGTCTTCGCCGACTCCGTGCAAATGCGCGGACTTGTACTTATAGAGCCACGGCAGCCCCAGGAAATACACGCCAGGCAGGCTTGTGATTCCGCGCTTGTGCATGGGTACTCGCGCAGCCGCAGTCCCGTTGTCAAAGATCGGGAGATCAATCCAATCGAAGTCGTACCGAAACCCGTTGGCCCAAATGATGGTGGAGATGTCGGCCGTGCGGGTCTCAAGGGTCAGGACGGGATTGGCCACTTCTTTCGGGTCGGGCAGGACCTGGGGGCGCTCGTCCGAGGGAGATAGTTCGAGACGGTTGCGGGCGGCGTACTCATCAGCTCGCCGCAGGAAATCAGCCAATGACGCGTCGCCGCTCTCCAGATTTCCACGCAGATCATCTGCCATGGCTAGTTCGTTGTTATTGCCACCGATCACGCGGCCAAGGAGGACGACGCCATTCGCGGCGAGCTGGCGCAAATCCACGTCGTGTCCGCCAGCAACGCCCGTCAACAGTCTTGAGGTTGGTTGATCTGGGCGCTGTTCGACGGTCACATCGGCCTCACCCAATGCCTGTTGCCACCAGATAAGGTCCCGTCCGCGATAACGGCGCGGCGCGCGTCGATGACGGCTCACCGACAAATACACCTGGCGGCCGGCGTGGCAGAGCTCTTCTGCGATTTGACAGCCCGAATTGCCCGATCCGATTACCAGCACCGCGCCCGGAGGAAGTGATCCCGGGTTGCGATAGCGGCTGGAGTGCAGTTGCAGCGTAGTGCCGGCGATCGGCAGAGGATCCACCGGCGCATGATAGGGTCCCGTCGCTATGACCACGTCTTTCGCTTCGATCAGCCCGGCCGGTGTCTCGACGATCAGACTCGTCGATCCCGCCTTCCGGCGAAGGCTGGTGACGGATATTCCGCTGCGCACCGGCGCGCGAATGACCGCCGCATATTGCTCGAGGAAGCCCACGATATCGTCGCGCGACGCGAACGCATCGGGGTCGTTGGCTTGAAAGGCGAGTCCCGGCAGGCGGATGTTCCAGCTGGGGCTTTGAAACATCAGGGAGTCCCACCGCTCGCTGCGCCACCGCTCCGCGATACGCCGCCGTTCGAGAATGAGATGTTCGCGTCCGAGCTGCCGGAGGTGATAGCTCATGGCCAACCCGGCCTGGCCACCGCCGATGACGATGGTTTCAATCTGCTCCTTCATCATGTGGCGGCTCCCATGGCGCGGATGTGTGGCGATGATGCGCCGTCCAATGCAAAATAAAAAATTGATAATAGTTGCTTTAGACGTTAGTTTTTGTTTGCCATGGATACACGCTTTCTCGAAAGCTTCGTTGCTGTGGTCGAGCAAGGCTCGCTCGCCGAGGCTGCGCGTCAGCTTAACCTGACGTCGGCCGCGGTCGCCCAGCGGATCCGTGCTCTTGAAAATGAGATCGGGGTCCGTCTTCTGTTCCGCTCCGGTCGAACCGTGCGGCCCACACAATCGGGAGCGGCGATTCTCGTTCACGCAAGGGATTTTCTAAGGCATGTACGCGATCTCAAATCGATCGCAGCCAACGATACGCCCTCGGGAGAACTGCGGCTGGGCGCAATACAGAGCGCGAAGGCGGGGTTGTTGCCAAACATCCTGTCCGGGATGGCGAAGAAGTATCCGCAAATCGAAATTCATATTGTGGGTGACATGCCGGCGCCGCTTTACGCGAAGGTGTTGAGCGGTGAGCTTGACGCGGCGATAATCGTCAAGCCACCATTTCCAATCCCAAAGACTTGCGATTGGCGCGTGTTGCGGAAAGAGCCTTTAATTGTATTAACCTCCGCAGCGGCATCGGTCCGCGATCCTCATGTTGCCTTGACCTCGGAGCCCTTCATTCGACTGGACCGCACGGGCTGGGCTGGTCGCCTTGTCGACGGCTATCTCCGTCACGCCCACCTTCGGCCCAAGGAGCGATTTGAACTTGATGGACTCGAGGCGATCGCCATCATGGTCGATCGGGGCTTGGGAGTGTCGCTCGTACCCGATTGGTCCCCGCCGTGGCCGGAAGGTTTGTCGCTGCGGAAATTGCCTGTTCCCGACGACTCGTTCACCCGGTACATAGGTCTGCTTTGGACCAGAGCGTCGCTGCGTGCTGGACTGGTTCACGCCTTTCTGGAAGTCGCAGAGACAACCCTCTCGCCCGGACTTAATGGAGTATCGGAACGCAAGCGCGGCAGTCGCAGGCGTTCGCGCTAACTCAACTCGGTGACGGGTCGGTGGGCCACGACGTCACCACGCGCATCGGCACACAAGATCGGGCAAAGGGCTGCTCCATATCGTCATCGCGTGCTCTGGCGTAGCTGGCGCGCCACGGCCGATGAAGATGGGCACTACTGCTTCGCTATGGCGCTATGATGCCGCAGCCTGCCGCGCGCTCCAATCGGCAAAACTGCGACTGCCCGCGATCCCGCACGACATCTCGTGGGCAAGCCGGCAAGTCGGCCCAGCACCTCTATTCTTGCCAACCGGCCTTTTTCAGCAGGCTCGCAACTTCGTCCATCCAATGCCGGTTACGCAACCTGAGTGGTCCCAAGGCGTCGGCGGAAAGCTCTTCCAGTTGGCGCATCTGATCGATGCATAGTCCTGCTTCCTGCAGCCGACCGAGCGCAGCGTAGCAGCAGGCGAGCGTCTCAAAGATGGGACGCCATGCCGGGCGAAGCTTTCGAGCCTTGACGGCCGCGCCAAGCGCGTCCTCGGCTTTGCCGGCAAAAAGGCTCGCGAGCGCCAGCAAATTGCACCAAACGAAGTTCTGCGGATCATGGGGATTCAGCGTGAGGCCTCGTTCGAGCGACGATGCCGCTTCGCCTGCGCTCCCTCGAAATAGCTGTCCCATGCCCAACACGAGGTGGCCAAGGGCAAAGCTTGGGCTGATCTCGATCGCCTTCTCTGCGGCAAGAACCGCCTGTTCTGGCGCGTTGGCATACGCACTGCAGATGGCCAGCGCATAGTGCGAATAGGGATTCCTCTCATCAAGCTGGATCGCCTTCAATGCGGCGTCGAGACCTTCCCGAATGTCCTGCTCCGCCTTGTCGCTCCAGCCATACGCGATGACGCCGGCGCTCACACGGGCGAGCCAGATATGGGCCTCTGCAAGTTCGGGGTCCAACCTGCACGCTCGCCGAAACAGGTCCCGGGCTTTCAAGTGGGTGTCGCGGCCAACGTGATGAAAATGCCAAGTGCCTTTGCGTACCAGGTCCCAGGCCGTGACGTTCCCGCTGTGACGGGCGGCGGCCGGAAGTGATTCCGTCTTAAGCAGCTCAGGCTCGATCGCACCGGCTACTCGCTCGGCGATGGCATCCTGAACGGCGAAGGCCTCCTTGAGCTCCATCTCGTATCGCTCGGCCCAAATCTGGCTCGCCGACGCGGCATCGACCAGTTGCGCGGAGATTCGCAGATGCTGTCCGGATCGCCGCACGCTTCCTTCGAGCACGTACCGGGTGCCAAGTTCGTGGGCCACTTTTTTCGAATCGATCGACTGACCCTTGTAGGCGAAACTTGAGTTGCGCCCGGTGACTCGAAACCACCTGAACCTTGTCAGGGTCGTGATGATATCCTCGGTGATGCCGTCCGCCAGATATTCCTGCTCTTTGTCGCCGCTGACATTTGCAAACGGCAAGACGACGATGGATGGTCTGTCCGGCAGGTTTGCCGGCTGACCGCCCGCCGGCGGGGCATCGCGTACGGAAGATTCCGGCGTATACACGCTGCCGACGAACCGATAGCCTGCTCGGGACACGGTGGCGATCCACTCGCTGCCGTCCGGCTGCGGCCCGAGCAGCTTGCGCAATGCGGCGATCTGAACCGAGAGATTGCTGTCCTCGACAACCGTATCGGCCCATGCGGCCTCCATGAGCGCCGCCTTGCTCAGCACCTGCCCTGGTGATCGCAGCATGGCGTGAAGCAGCGCCAGGCCCTTATGTCCCACCGCAACCAGCCGGTCTTCGCGCATGAGGGCTCCGCGCTGCAAATCG
Source organism: uncultured Bradyrhizobium sp. (assembly GCF_947648125.1). Classification (GTDB taxonomy): domain Bacteria; phylum Pseudomonadota; class Alphaproteobacteria; order Rhizobiales; family Xanthobacteraceae; genus Bradyrhizobium. The sequence goes on from NZ_CANSMR010000010.1 coordinate 170,645, forward strand.
AGCACGAAGGGGCCAAACGCGAAGTGTTGGGTTGCCATGAGACGATCTTCGCCGGCTTTCGCAAGAATTTGGAACTTTTCGCCGCTCGCTTAAGGACTTCCGCTGTTCGCCTGTTCAATCTGGCCGCTGTGGCACACTACCACATGGAGGTCGAAAATGACGATGCTGAAGCAGGCAGCCGGGTCGGACAGTCCATCGCCTGTCGCCGGCAGGGCCGTCGTTGTGAAGGGCGGCGGAGGGTATCGCGCCGAGCAAGGGTCGGACTACCTGCCCGGGATCAGCGCGGAGAGCGTTGGAGCCAAGGCGCTATGGCTGGGTATCGCCACCATCCCGCCGGGAAAGCGCACCAAGGCGCACGTCCACGAGCACCACGAAACAGCATTTTACATGATGAGTGGCGATGAGCTCGAGATGTGGACGGGAGATCAACTGCAGCACCGAGATGTCGTGCGTTCCGGCGACTACCTCTACATTCCAGCCAACGTGCTCCACGTCGCCGTCAACCGCGGGAGTAAACCTGCAGTTTTCCTCGGCGCGCGCAACGAGCCAACCGCTCGGGAAAGCGTGGTGATGTACCCGGAGATGGACGCCAAGGTGCCATAGCCGAGCAGTGTGAGCATTGCGGTCGAGCCAATAGGAGAGAAGGAGTTCTGCGATGACGAAAGGATATTGGGTAGCGTTCGCGGATGTACATGATCCCGAGGGCTACCAAGCTTACATTGCGGAGAATGCCAAGGCATTCCGAAAGTACGGTGGGCATTTCCTGACTCGCGGTGGGAAGTGTGAAGCGCCCGAGGGTAAGCCGAGATCACGCGCGGTCGTAATTGAGTTTCCAACATATCAAGCGGCGCTCGAATGCTACCGGTCGCCGGAGTACGCTAAAGCGATGGCGCTGAGGCAGGGTAAGTCAATAATGGACCTTTCGATCGTGGAAGGATACGCGGGTCCGCAGCCTGCAGATGGGTGACTCGAGCGCGATGAATTGAAGTCGAATCGCTATTTCTTTCTGCCCCTCGTCTCGAGCGGACGTGGGCACCCACTTTTACCAAACCAGTAACGCTTTGTCTTCAATCGCCCTGGAGTCTTCAAGGCCTCGGTCGATCATGGCGAGCATGACGCACGTGCGGCCACCAAAGAGCCGACATAACCACTGCAACAGAGGGCGCCATTGGCGGCCCTCGCTTACGCCAGCGTGGTCTGGCGTAGAGTGGCGCACCCGACACGATTCGAACGTGTGACCTTTGCCTTCGGAGGGCAACGCTCTATCCAGCTGAGCTACGGGTGCGTGCAGGGGTTCATTTAGCTGATTGGCTCCGGGTCGGCAACGGCGTTGTCCGGCCGGTTCAGGGCTGTAAACTGCCTGCCGCCAATATGACAGGCCAAAGCGTTTTCGAGCGAAGTGGGTACCGGTTCGCGTGAAGAAAACGCGTTAAAGCGAGAATCTAGAGCCCCGTTCCGATGCAATCGGAGCGGAAGGGGGCTCTAGAGGAAAAAGGCCGTCTTTCGAGGGAGTTTGCCCATGCGTCCGCTGGAATTCGGCTGGTATCTGCCCACGCATGGCGACACCACGGCCTATGGGCTGATGGAGGCGCAGGTCGCGGGGTCGCCGGAACTCTGCGACCGCGTGGTCAAGGCGGCCGAGGATGCCGGGTTTGAATATCTCCTGATCCCGGTCGGCTCGGTGTGCTGGGAGGCCTGGATATCCGGCGCCTTCATGGCGGCGCGCTCGGCGCGGATCAAGCCGCTAATCGCAGCAAGGCCCGGCTACATCAACCCGGTGCTGATGGCCAAGATGATCTCGACCTTCGACCAGATGTCGGGCGGGCGAATCTGCATCAATTTGATCGCGGGCCAGAACGAGAGCGAGGTCGAGGCCGAAGGCGTGCGCTACGCCAAGGAAGAGCGCTACGCGCTGATGGAGGAGGAGGTCTCGATCCTGAAGGCGCTGTGGACGACGCGCGGCCCGGTGAACTTCCAGGGCCAATTTCACACGATCTCGGGCGCGCATATCAGGCCGCGTCCGCTGCAGCAGCCGTTTCCAAAATTCTATCTCGGCGGCGGTTCGCGGCAGGCCTGGGAGGTCTCGGCGAAGCATTCCGACGTCCATCTGTTCTGGGGCGACCTGCCGGAGCGCATCGCGGACAATATCGCCGAGATCAGGCGGATGGCGCGAGCGCATGACCGCGAGGACGCGATCGGCTTCGGCATGCGGCTGCAGGTGATCTGCCGCGAGAACGAGGCCGATGCCTGGGAGGCGGCCGACCGGCTGGTGCGCCACGCCACCGAGCGGCAGAAGCAGGAGATGAAGACGCTCTACAACCGCTCGGAGGCCAACCAGCGCGTGCAGCAGCTCGCGCGCGACTACGGCGATCTCCCGATGCCGCATCTGTGGACCGGCATCACCAAGGTGCGGCCCGGTGCCGGCATCGCGGTTGTCGGCAACCCCGAGCAATGCGCCGCGACCTTGCAGCAGTTCATCGACGCCGGCTGCCACTCCTTCTGCCTGTCCGGCTATCTGCACGACGAGGAGGCCGAGCGGTTCGGCCGCCTGATCCGACCGATCCTCGCCGCCAACAATCGCGGGCGTCTCGCGGCGTGAGGTGCCGTCTGGAAGCTTTCTGAAAATTCATGGGTGAATCGGCGCCTGACGCGCCATGATCCCGCCCGATCGCATCGTCCCTGCCAAAGCGTTTTCGAGCGAAGTCCGGTTCGCGTCAAGAAAACGCGTCAAAACAACAACGGCACCAACGGAGTCGAAATCATGCATCACCGAGCCTGGCTTGCGGCATTGACGCTGCTCATCGCGACCGTTCACGCGCCGGTCGCGTCGGCAACGCAGGAGCAGATCGAGCGTGACAAGAAGCCGGTCAAGGAGATCGCGAGCGGTCGCATTGCCGTCGGCAGCGCGATGTTTCCCGTCTACCTCTCGGCCGACTGGTCCAATCCGCTGCCGGACGTCACCCGCGCGGTGCTGGTGCTGCACGGGGTGCTGCGCAATGCCGACGACTATTTCCGCGCGGCGCTGAGTGCGCAGGCCGCGGCCGGCGATACTGGCAAGAGCACGCTGATGATCGCGCCGCAATTCCTGATCGAGCCTGATGTCGAGGCGTTCAAGCTGCCGGCGGAGACGCTGCGCTGGAGCCTCTATGGCTGGCAGGGCGGCGAGCCTGCGGTGGCGCCCAATCGGGCGAGCTCGTTCGAGGCGCTCGACGCGATCCTGGCGAAGCTCGGCGACCGCAAGCTGTTTCCGAACCTGAAGCAGGTCGTCGTGTTCGGCCATTCCGGCGGCGGCCAGGTGGTGCAGCGCTATGCGATCGCAGTGAAGGGCGATCAGGTGCTGCTGCGCGAGGGCATCGGCGTGCGCTACGTCGTCGCCAATCCGTCCTCCTACGCCTACTTCACCAAGGAGCGGCCGGAGCCCGCGATCGCGGCGAAGTGTGAGGGCTATAACAGCTGGAAGTTCGGCATGGACGACCGTCCTCCCTATCTCGCCGAGCCGACGCCAACGGTGCTGGAGCAGGCCTATGTCGCGCGCCGTGTGATCTATCTGTTGGGAACGCTCGACACCAATCCCAATCATCCCGCACTCGACAAGTCCTGCATGGCGGAGGCCGAAGGGCCGTACCGCTACGCGCGCGGGCATTCCTATGTCGCGGCGATGCAGGCCCGCGACCACGGCACGCCGAACCACAGCGTGTGGGATGTGCCCGGCGTCGGCCACGAGGGCGGCAAGATGCTCAACTCGCCCTGCGGCCTGACCGCGGTGTTCGACATCCCCGGCTGCGAGGCGGCGCGCTAGAACTCGCGCGAAAGCCCGCCGATCGCGATGTGGTCGCCTTACGCCGGCACGATCACCTTGCCGATCGGCCACAGCGCGATGCCGGCAAGCTTGAGATGCGCCCAGGCGAAGGGGATGCCGATAATCGTCACCGCGAGCAGGATCGCGGTGATCAGATGGCCGATCGCGAGCCACCAGCCGGCCAGGATGAACCAGATCAGATTGCCGATCACGCCGAGCGGTCCGGTTCCGATGTCGGACATGCCGGTGACTTCATCGCGCCGTACCGCGCGCGAGCCGAACGGCAGCAGCGTGTAGACCGCGATGTTGAATGCGGCGCGCGCCCAGGGCAGCCCGATGATGGTCACCGCCATGATGACAGCGGCGATCAGCCAGCCGAACGCCATCCAGGCACCGCCGATCAGGATCCAGAGGATGTTGAGGAGGATAGACACAGGCTGCATGGCTGACACCTTCGCGCCGCTTCGGACGCCTCCAATATAGGCTGATGTCGGGCGTGGCGGTAGGTGCGGGCCCAAACGCGCGCTCGCCGCGTTGCATCTGTCTTGATCGCGACTAAGCTCGCGCGGCCGGGCAGGACACGAGAAGCCTGCATCGGAAAGGGAGAGCAACAATGAGAAAACTGCTTGGGGCGAGCGTTCTGGCAGTGCTGGCGTTGACGACGCCGGCTGCGCGCAGCGAAGACGCCGTGCGTTTTGCGCCGCTCAAGGCCGAGGAACTGTCGCCGCCGCAAAAGGCCTGGGCCGACCTGATCAGCGCGCCGCCGCGCAACGCCAGGTTCACCGTGCCGCCCTACCGCGCCTATATCCGCAATCCCGATCTGGCGCCGAAGCTGTCGAACCTGTCGGACTATCTGCGCTGGAACACCTCGCTGCCGCCGCGGCTCAGCGAAATGGCGATCCTGATCACGGCGCGGCACTGGACCGCGCAATATGAATGGACCGCGCATTATCCGCTGGCGATGAAGGGCGGGCTCGATCCGAAGATCGCGGATGCGATCGCCAGGGGCACGCGGCCCGACGGCATGAAGGATGATGAAGCCGCGCTCTATGATCTCGGCATTGCGCTCTATCGCGACAGGAAGGTCAGCGACGCCGTCTACAAGGCCGCGCTGGAGAAGTTCGGCGAGCGTGGCATCATGGATATCGTCGGCATCATGGGCTACTACGACCTCGTCTCGATGACGCTGATCACAATGCAGGCCGGCTCCGCCAATGACAGCGTGCCGCCGCTGCCGGCTCTGGAGAAGTAGCTCGCTCTCCTATCTCTCCCGCTTGCGGGTAGGGCAATCGCATATGCGTCTTCGCCGGCCGCGCAGGTGCTTGGCATCGTGGCTCAAGATGCGCCGCAAGCGGCGCTCCATGAGGGTCTCGAGCCTAGCCGCGAAACAAGGCGTCATCCTGAGAGTCTGTGGAGCTATATCCTCGTCCACCGCCGTCATCGCCCGGCTCGACCGGGCGATCCAGTACGCCGCAGCTTCTCGGCTCAAGCACTGCTGCCTCTGGAATACTGGATCACCCGCATGCGCGGGTGATGACGCCGCGTGGCGTGACGCCTTCAATCGAAAACCATCCTCATCGTCGTCCCTGCTCCCGTGCACAACTGCGCACTAGGCAGGGACGACGTGTTGGAGGAGCCGCAGACTCACATCACGATTTCGGAATAATGGAAGAGTGCCGCTGATTTGCCCGACGAGTCAAGTTGCCGCGTCGAGCGCCGACAGTCGCCGGCTACTTTGCATGGGGTTGTTTTCGATATTTTAGCAGCGCGCCCCGGGGACAAGCTATCGCATCCGGTTGTCGGCCTCGTTCCATAGCCCGGCCATGACGACGTGGACACGTCATGCCGAAGCGCTATATGTGATAGCCCTGCGCAAGCGGGAGAGGGAGTGAAGTCCCGTCGAGGTTGCCTTCTGACTTGCGTTACCGCCGAAAACCGCTGGCGCGCGAGTAGCTCTGGCGGCCTTCCTGGGCCGGGCGCGCCGCCATGCTGGCGCGCGCCTCGCTGGCGACCGGCGTCGCGGGCTTCAAATCCTCGAGGAAGATCGGCTTGGCGAAGTAAAAGCCCTGGGCGTAGCGGATCTTGGTCGCCGCCTGCAGATAGGTGAGCTCCTCGTAGGACTCGATGCCCTCGGCGATCACGGTCATGCCGAGCGCCTCGCTCAGCGATTCGATCGCACGCAGGATGCCCTGGCTGCGCGGCCGCTTGTGGATGTCGGTGATGAAGGAGCGATCGATCTTGATCTCGTCGGCGGTGATGTCCGCGAGTGCCGACAGCGACGAATAGCCGATGCCGAAATCGTCGATCGAGATGCCGACGCCGATGCCGCGCAGGATCGGCAGGATCTGGTCCTGGAAATGCGACCGGGTCACGAACGCGTCCTCGGTCACCTCGATCATGAAGCGTTTCGGGAAGCCGGTCTCCTCGATCGCGCTCGCGAAGCGGCGCATGAACTCGAGGTTGGAGGCTTGCTTGGCGGCGACATTGATGCTGATCGTCGCCGTGGGGCCGAACGTGTCGTTGATCAGGTCGATCGACTTGACGATTTCCGCCAGCACCAGAAACGTCAGCTCGTCGATCAGGCCGAGCTCCACGGCGAGGTTGATGAAGGTGCCAGGCGCCTGGATCACGCCCTCGTCGTCGCGCAGCCGCACCAGCGCCTCGATGCCCTTGATCTCCTGGGTGCGGATATCGACCTTGGGCTGGAATGCGCAGCAGAAGCGCTTTTCCAGGATCGCCAGCCGCAGCGACTGCTCGATCTTCATCCGCGCCAGCGCCTCGCGCTCCATGCTGTTGTCGAAGAACGCGATCGAGCCCTTGCCGTTGTTCTTGACGCGATACATCGCGATGTCGGCATTCTGGCGCAGCGCCTCGTAGCTCCGGCCATGCACCGGGTAGAGGCTGACGCCGATCGAGGTCGAGGCGAAGATCTCGGAGTCCTCGATGAAGAACGGCGCCTTCAGCCGCTCCTGCATGACATGGATGAATTCGGCAACCTCGTCATTGCCGCTGATCGGGTTCAGCAGCAGCAGGAATTCGTCGCCGGAGATCCGTGACAGGATATCGGTCTCGCGCAGCGCGTGGCCGAGCCGCTTGGACAGCTCGACCAGCAGCGCGTCGCCGATCGCGTGGCCGTAATAATCGTTGATGTGCTTGAAGTTGTCGACGTCGAGGAAGGCGAGCGCGAATTGGTTCTGCGCGGAGTCGCGGATCAGACCGTTGACGCGATGCTCGATCACCCGCCGCGTCGGCAGGCCGGTCAGCTCATCGTAATAGGCCGAGCGGAACAGCTGGTCCTCGAACGCCTTCTGCTCGCTGATGTCGGTCGATGTCGAGATCAGGAGATTGCGGCCGGCGATCTGCACCGGCCGATGTGAGGTGAGGAACACGTATTTGGAGGCGCCGCAGGCGAGGACTTCCTCGAGCACCACCGGACGGCCGCTGCGCAACAGGTCCAAATTGGCGGCGTGGCGCTCGTCGACCGGCGACGGCTGGCTCGCGCTGGCTGCCAGCTGCAACTGGCTCGCTGCCGCTTCATTCACCAGGATGAACTGGCCCTGCTCGTCCTGGACGGTGACGCCCGCTGGCAGCAGCTGGAGAAGATCGCGCAAGATGCGCAATTCATTGCTGGAAATGTCGTCCTGCCCGGTCTCTGCCGTGCCCGCCTGAAAATCGTTTTTGATGAAACTGTGCATCCGCCGACCTTGGCAAAGTCCGTTGTAGTTTTGGTTAAGCGGACTTGCGAAATGCCGTGACAGAAAGAGACCCGGGCTGCTTTCGCAAGCCGCCGCGGCAATCGTCATTAACAGAGTATCAATGGCGGCATCGGCCGCCGGTGAAAGCGATTGCGCGGCGCGCGGTTGCGTCGGCACGCGCAAATAAAGTGCGTGTACCGAAAAGCAGGCTTATCAACAGTTGGGAAGATTGCACTGCATGATGCAGTGAACACCGGTCTTCAGGTAACTGATCTCGGTCTTGCCGTCGAACGGCCGCAGCGCCGACTTCAACAGCTTGGTGCCGAAGCCGGCTTCGCCGATGACCTCGACCACCGGTCCCTCGGTTTCGTCCCAGATCACGTTGAGACGCCCGTCGTCCACGGTCCATGACACCTGCAGAAATCCGCGCGGCGAGGAGAAGGCGCCGTACTTTCCTGCGTTGGTTGCGAGCTCATGGAAGATCAGCGCCAGTGAGACGGCGAGCTTGGCGGGCAGGAACAATTGCTCGCCATTCAGATTGAACCGTACATGCCCGTAGGGCCCGAGCTCCGAGCGGAGCAAATCCTTGATATCGCAGCCGTAGCCGTCGACCCGCGCGATCAGATCGTCGGTCGCGGCGAGCGCGCGGATGCGATGGTCGATGCGCTGCCAGACGTCGGGCCGGTCCTGCAGCGCCTGATGCAGCACGGCATGAATGGTCGAGGACTTGTTCTTCAGCCGGTGCTGCAATTCATCGACCACGATCTTGCGATACTGCTCCTCCTCGGTCAGCCGCTTGGAAACCTCGCGCTGCTGCGCGACCAGGGAACGGTAGTGCTCCACGCCCCAGATCGCGACGCCGCACACGACCCAGAAGATCATCAGCAGCGCAAAGCGCGCCGGGTCGGCATGCGCGCTGCTGAAATTGAGCAGGACGCCGAGCAGGCCGCTGGCCAGCGCGGTTGCGATCCCGATCCGGAAGCCGCCAAGGGCGGTCGCGAAGAATACCGCCGGGAAATAGGGCGTGAAGAACACGTCCGGCCTGATCTGGGCGAGCCCGAACCGCGCGGCCGTGGCCAAAACGAGACAGAACACGGCGAAGGCGACCGCAAGCAGCAGCGATGGCTGCGCATCGCCCCGCCAACTCGCCCTGAAATCGTCGATCCATTTCGCCATCGGTCGCGCCAGTTCACGTGAACAGGCGACCCAAAATAAGGCCGCTGCGACCGAAAAACCGCAGTTGTGGCCTTCTGGCCACAGACGGACCTCGCCGGCCGTTAACCGAGCCTGCGCTTGCGTTGGCAGGAGCGGCTGGGGAATATCGGCAACATCAAACGTCAGGGAGACCGGCATGGGACGGCTGGACGGCAAGGTCGCGATCATCACCGGGGCGACCAGCGGCATCGGGTTGTGCACGGCCGAGGTCTTTGTCGCGGAGGGCGCAAGGATCGTGATCGCCGGGCGCCGCGCGCCGGAGGGCGAGGCACTGGCGCGCCGGCTCGGCGGCAGCTGCATCTTTCGCCAGACCGACGTCACGGTCGAGGAGCAGATGCAGGCGCTGATCGCGCTTGCGGTGGAGAAGTTCGGCCGGATCGACTGTCTGTTCAACAATGCCGGCGGCCCGGCGCAGACCGGCGGCATCGAGGGCCTCGACGTCGAACGGTTCGATGCCGCGATGGCAACCCTGGTGCGCAGCGTCATGCTCGGCATGAAGCATGTTGCGCCCATCATGCGCCAGCAGGGTTCCGGCAGCATCATCAACAATGGCAGCATCGCCGGCCGGCTCGCCGGCTTCTCCTCGTCGATGGTCTATGGCGCCGCGAAGGCCGCGGTGATTCATTTCACCAAATGCGTGGCGATGGAGCTCGGCGAGTCCGGCATTCGCGTCAATTCGATCTCGCCCGGCGCGATCGCCACCGGCATTTTCGGCAAGGCGCTGGGGCTGTCGACCGAAGCCGCCGAGCAGACCCCGGCTGTCATGCGCGAGGTCTATAAGGCAGCACAGCCGATCCCGCGCGCGGGTCTGCCCGACGACATCGCGCATGCCGCGGTGTTTCTGGCGAGCGACGAATCGAGCTTCGTCAACGGCCACGACCTCGTCGTCGACGGCGCCATGACCGGCGGCCGCAACTGGAGCCAGCAGCAGGCGGGCTACGTCGCGTTGCGCAAGGCATTCGATCAGGGAGCGGGGTAGAGCGTTTTCCAACGCGCGCGAAACGAATCGGCAGCGTCATGGCCCGCTTCATCGCTTCGCGTCTCGGAACGACGAGGGGAGGAATATGACGATGGTCGATCTGGCAAGCTCCCCCCGACAACTCTCTCGCATGAACGCCAGGCTCGAGCGGAAGCTGCAACGTCTTGCTGCCGTGATCGTGGTCGGCACCCTGTCCGGCATCGCGGTCGGCCTGACCCACGGCACCGGAGCGACGGCGCTGATCACCGGCGCCGTCTACGGCTTCCTGCTTGGCGCCATCATCGGAGCGGTCGAACTGTTCGTCCTCGAGAATTGGGACTGGCTCAATCGCCTGTCCTTCCTCGCCAATCTGGCCGTGCGCAGCGCCGTCTACGCCGCCATCATCATCGGCATCCAGCTGTTGCACCCGGGCGAGCGCATCGCGGGGCTCCCGCTGGAGGCCTCGTTTGGGGATTTCTGGTGGGCCTTCGCCTACTCCGCAGGCGTCTCGGTGCTGATCAACCTCGGCCTCGCGATAGCCAATCTGATCGGCCCGCGCGCCTTCATGAACTTCGTCACCGGGCGCTATCACCGGCCGGTCGAGGAAGACCGCTTCGTGTTGTTCGTCGACATCGCGGGGTCGACCGGACTTGCCGAACGGCTCGGCGGCATTGGCATCCATCGCTTCCTCGACCGTACCTTCCGCCTGCTGACGCAGTCGGTGGTCGATTATCGCGGCGAGGTACTCAATTACGTCGGCGACGAAATCATCGTCACCTGGCCGGAGCGACACGGCGCGGTCGATTGCCGGCCGCTGCGCTGCTTCGTGGCGATGCGCAGCGCGCTGCAAAAGGCGGCATCGCAGTTCGCGCACGAGTTCGGCGCGGTGCCGCAGATCCGCGGCAGCCTGCATTTCGGTCCGGTGATCGTCGGCGAGATCGGCGACATCAAGCGCGCGATCGTGTTCAACGGCGACGTCATGAACACCGCAGCGCGGCTCGAAGAGCTGAGCCGCAAGGTCGAGGGCGGCTTTCTCGCCTCACGCGCGGCGATGGCGCGCTTCGCTGTGCCGCCGCCATTTCCGCTGAGCGACCTCGGCACGCTCCCGATCCGGGGCCGCGTCGACGGCATCGACGTGGTTGGGATCGGAGCGGTGGCGTAATCGCCCAGTTCTTCCGCGAGCCCGTGCTCATAGACGTTCGCTTCAGTCACGAACGGTGACGTCGATCTCGACGTGAATGCATGCCGACGTGCCAGAAGCCATCGCGATCTTCGCCTCGGGGCCATAAGCAGACATTTCGCCGGAGACGATGTACAAGAAAAGCTGATCAGCGATAGCTGCTTCAAGCGTAGGTGCTCACTGCACATTGACAGCCCTTTTTCAGCGCCGCTGATGGCTGAAAGGCGAGACGTCCCTGCCAGTAGCGCTGGCAGGAACGTCTCCACCGGACCGCAAGATCGGAACAGACCCGTTTCTTGACGCGCGCCCGTTCAGAACATTCCGTTCGGGTTGGCCCGTGGGATGTTCGGCGCGATCATTGGTGCCGAGTTTGCCGCGTCGCCAACGAACTGCAAGGTGTCCCAATGCTCGACGGCCTTGCCTTCGGCGTCCATCCTGTAGATATCGACGCCGGCGATTCCCGTATCATTCGGGTCGTCATTGAAGAGATTCAGGAAATTCACGTGCGCCCATACATAGTCGCCGACGGCGATGATGCGGTGGACCACGACGCGAGCCCGGGCGCGTTCTCCGGTGATCTGGGCGAAGAACTTCCCCAGCGCGACCGAACCATCGGCAATCAGCGGGTTGTGCTGGATGTAGGCGGGGCTCACGTATCTGGCCGTGCCCTCTTCCGATCTCTTCGTGTTGATCATCAGATCGTAGAGCGCAAGAACGTTGTTCTTGTTGCGAACGGCGCGGCTATCGTTGGTGTCAAGGATCTCGATCATGGTTAGCTCCTGTTGTCAGATGGGTGGTTGTCGGGTGGACTCAACTCAGGCCGACGAGCTGAAGGCGCAACGCATCCTGCTCGGCGTCTGATTTCTCTCGAGCGACCCAGAGCATCTCTCCGGCGTCTACTCCCACCGGCGCACGGCTCGGTGCGGGGACTTGCTCGGCCAGTTCGATCACCCTTCGGGCGGCGGCGGTCGAATCGAGGCCGCTGTTCTGCATGCCGTTCAGAGCGGCCGCGAACGATCCGAAGGTTTTTCCATAGAGCTCGCGTTGTTCGGGCGTCATTCCGTCAGCCACCCGCTGGAGGGCTGCGGCTGTTTTCGCGGGGCCACCGGTCTTCATGTTGCCTGCCGCCGCGACCACGACGTCAATTCCGAACCGCTTCAGTTCAGCACGGTAGACCGTCGCGAAGACTTCCATCGCGGCCTTCGATGCGCCCGACGGTCCATTGAACGGCAGCGGCACGCTGGCGGTCCACGTGCTGACCTGAACGATGCGCCCACGCGCCTTCCTGAGCGCGGGCAGAAAAGCATTCATGACCGAGAGGGCACCGAACACGTTGACGTCGAATTCGCGCCGGATGGCGTCCAGCGGAAGAACCTCGATCGGTCCCGGGGTCAGGATGCCGGCGTTGTTGATCAGGACATCGAGGCCGGAATCGCCGAGGGCGTCGGACACGCCGCCCGCCCAGGTTTTCACCGGCTCTTCTTTGGTCATGTCACAGACCGTCAGGCTGACGCGTCCACCGGAAGCGTCCTTCAGGTCCTGGACTTCCACTGCCGACATGGCCGTTCCGAAAACGACATAGCCTTTGGCTGCGAGCTCCAGCGCAATATCGCGGCCGAGCCCTGCGCCGGCGCCGGTGACGACCGCTGAGCGGCCGGAATGTTGGTTTCTCGATGACATAGCGATCTCCCTTGGCTTGAACTGACAACCAAGCTATCGTTGCTGAATTCGATCAGATAGCCCTATGAATTGGCCATCTGTGTCGCAAAAAATGGAACGCTTGGGATGGATTTCGAAGATCTGCGGACTTTTGTCGACGTGGCGGATGCTGGCGGGGTGTCGGCGGCTGCCCGGCGGCTTGGCGTCTCCAAGTCGATTGTCAGCCGACGGTTATTCCGATTGGAAGCCGAGCTCGGCGTTCAGCTGCTCGCGCGAACAACACGCGGTGCCGCGCTGACGGAGGCCGGGGTCACATTTCGCGAGCACGCCGCTCGCGTCCGCGCCGAAATCGACGCCGCCCTCGAAACGATCTTGCCTGCCGGCGAACTGCGCGGCCGCCTCCGTATCGCCGCACCGCTATCCTTGGGACCCACGCATTTGGCGCCGGTCTTTGCGGACATGGCGCTGCGCCACCCGCTGCTCCACGTCCAGGCGAGCTACAGCGATCGCTTCGTGGATATCATTGGGGAGGGTTTCGATTGTGCGATACGGGTCGGCTATCTCAGCGACTCGAACTTGATCGCGCGTCGTGTCGGAGCGCTCACTGGGACGCTGGTGGCAAGTCCGGATTATATCAGGGCGCACGGGGCTCCCGAGACGCCGGACGATCTTCTCAGCCACCAGTCGCTCATGCAGGGAACAGAAGCCTGGCAGTTTATGGATGGCGACAAGGTCATTTCCATTCATCCGCAGGGGCGGTTCAAGGCAGACAATGGTACTGCACTCGTCGTTGCCGCGGTGGCGGGGCTCGGCATCGCCTGGCTTCCGGATCATCTCACCAAAAGCTATCTGGATTCCGGCGCGCTTGTTGGCGTCATGTCGCGCTACCCTGTTCCGACGGCCGGCATCTTCGTCGTTCGACCTCCCGGACAGCATCCCACAAGGAAGGTCCGAGTTCTCACCGAATTGCTGATTGAACGTTTCGGGTAATTGGCGGCTGACCAATTCCACGACGATGCCGTGAAGAAGTACCCTCGCCTGAAACGGAAGCGGGAATGTCGGCTTCGGGTCATTCGCGTCGCATTGCCGCTTTGGCTGCCACTTCTGGCGTAGCCCAATCAACAGACACCGTCAGAGCGATCCGGTCGATCTGCTTTGGCCAAAGGGAGGCGGGTCGAAGAAGCGCCAAATTCACGACGCAGATTGGGGCTTCAGTAGAGTGTTCCCGCGAGAAATTGAGATCGCCTCATGGACGCGAAATCAGCCGCAAGATTTAAACAGCACGCGGAGCGGGCCATTGAGGAGTTGTCCTTGGCGCTCACGCTCGCCGAGGAAGCCTCTCCGACAGATGAGTTTCTGAGATTGAGGACATCGGTCGGCGATATCATCGCTCGGTTAGACACTATGCTGCTGGAGAATATCGATAAAGATCATCCCGATCTGATGGCGTAGAGCACTGACCTGTTGCCGTCCACATCGGATCACAAGGCGACATAGGCCAGCGTCGCCGGACGTCAGGCTGCGACAAATTAAATGAGACGCAAGACTCGGACAAATCCATGTCGCGAGAATGCGGATGTGTGACTCACAAGCGGCGCAACAAATTCAGTGTCGTCCCGGCGCAGGCCGGGACCCATACGCCGCGGTGGATGTTGTGAACGGGACTCGTCGTTCCAGCGTGGCGCAACGATCGGCATTCGTGGTTATGGGTCCCGGCCTGCGCAGGGACGACGGCGGTGGATGCGGCGCGACGTCGATTCCAGCTTTCGCGGTTACGACAGCTGCGCGACGCTCACGCCGCAAGGCGCTCTTGCCCTTACGCCTTCTGCTTCGCCGCTTCCTTCGCGAGGTCGGGCGCATTCACGGCCGGGATCGCGACGCGCCCAGTGCCGGTTTGCTGGAGCGCTGCGGCGGCCTTGTCGTTCTGCATGATCTTGGCCATCACAGCCTGGCCGGCGCGCTCGAACACCGCGCGGTTGTCGATCACGAACTGGCGCGACTTGCGCAGGCCGTCGATATAGCCGTTGATCTCCGGCACCACATAGCGCGCGACCATGTCCCAGCTGCGGCGGGTGTTTTCGGGGTTGGCCCAGTCATGGGCAAAGCCGATGATCGAGCCGACGCCGCCGGAGACGTCGACCAGGTTCTTGATCATCTTGATCAGATCATCCGGCGTGCCGATGGTCGACGCAGCACCTTCGACGAAGGCGGTCTTGTCGACGGCTTCATCGGGCGAGGCGAACGCGGTCAGGCCCGGCCGCATCAGGGTGCCGACGTTATATTCGTTGTGCCAGCGCAGCAGCCCGGCGCCGGCCTCGCGCCGTGCCTGCTCGCGGGTCTCGGCGATGTGCCAGGACAGCAGCACGCGCCAGTTGGAACGGCTCACCGTGGTGCCGGCCTTCTTGGCGGCGTCCTCGGCGAACTGCCATTGCTGCGGCAGCGCCATCAGGCCCTGGGTCGACATCGAGCCGAGCGAGATGATGCCGATGCCGTATTTGCCGGCGAGCGTCATGCCCGACGGCGAGATCTGCGAGGCCACCACGAACGGCATGTCCTCCTGCAGCGGCAGGATCTGCAACGCGGCGTCGTGCATCTCGAACCAGTTGGTCTTCGCGGTAACGCGCTCGCCGTTGAACAGGCGGCGGATCACCGCGATCGCCTCGTCCTGGCGGTCGCGCTGGGTCATCGGGTCGATGCCGAGCGTATGCGCGTCGGAGGCGAGCGCGCCGGGGCCGGAGCCGAAGATGGCACGGCCGCCGGTCATGTGGTCGAGCTGCACCATGCGCTGCGCGACGTTGAAGGGGTGGTGATAGGGCAGCGAGATCACGCCGGTGCCGAGCTTGATGCGCTTGGTGCGCTCGCCGGCGGCGGCCAGGAACATTTCCGGCGAGGCGATCGTCTCCCAGCCCGAGGAATGGTGCTCGCCGCACCAGAATTCGTCGTAACCAAGCGCGTCGAGCTGCTCGACGAAATCGAGGTCGCGGCGGAATTGCAGCATCGGATGCTCGCCGATCGGGTGATGCGGGGCGAGGAAGGCTCCGAACTTGAGGCGCGCCATTGGTCGTTCTCTCCGGATGATTGTTATCGGGGGCTTTCCGCCAACCTACGGGGTGGCCCGAGGCAAGGCAATGCTCCGGGGTTGCGGCGCCCGCATGGTTGTTGCGCAAATCGGCGGCGATTGCCGCCCTCCGGAATGTTTCCCAGCGCATCAACGCAAATCGGCGCCGGGTCGCGCGTCCGTGATCCCAGGCTTACCTCGCAGGTAATCGAAGCAATGACCGGAATCTGCTGATGTCCGCTGCAACTTCATTTCGGGCAGGACAGGGCATGCACCAGATCGTTTCGACGCGGGCGGAGACCTCCCGCCGCTGGTGGGTGCTTGCGATCGTGGTGTCAGCGCAATTCATGTTCGGCGTCGATGCCTTCATCGTCAACGTCGCTATCCCGACGATCGCGGCGGAGCTGCACGCGACGCCGGCGCAGATCGAGGCCGTGATCGCGATCTATCTGATCGCCTATGCCACGCTGGTGGTCACCGGCGGCCGGCTCGGCGATATCCACGGCACAAGGAACGTGTTCATCGCCGGCGTCGCGGGCTTCTCGGTGACCTCGCTGTGGTGCGGTCTGGCGCAGTCCGGACCGGAGCTGATCATCGCCCGGCTGGCGCAGGGTGCGACAGCGGCGCTGATGGTGCCGCAGGTGCTGGCGACGCTGCATCTGCTGTTCTCCGATGCCGCCCGTGCGCGGGCGTTCGGCATTTACGGCATCGTGCTGGGGCTCGCCGGCGCGGCCGGCTTCATGCTCGGCGGTGTGCTGGTGACGCTCGATCTTGCCGGCCTCGGTTGGCGCGCGGTGTTCTTCGTCAACGTGCCGTTCGGCGTCATCATCATCGCAGCCGCGCTGAAGATCATGCCGACGGTGCCGCGCCGCGCCGGCACGCGGCTCGATCTTCCCGGCGCGATCGTGCTGTTTGTGGGTCTGCTGTGCCTGATCGGCCCGCTGCTGTTCGGTCACGATCTCAACTGGACGGCGTGGGTTTGGCTGACGATGACAGCAGGTGTTGCGGTCATTGCGGCCTTCGTGCGGCTCGAGCGCAATGTCGCGCGCCGTGGCGGCATGCCGCTGATCGATCTGGCGCTGCTGTCCGATCGCGCCTTCATGCGCGGCCTGGTCGCGGTGTTTTTCTTCTTCTTTGCCAACCTGTCCTTCTACCTGATCATGACCATGTTCATGCAGAAGGGCCTGCAGATCCCGCCGTTGCAGGCCGGGCTGGTGTTCGTGCCGCTGGCGCTGACCTTCGTGATTGCCTCGCGGCACAGCGGCATGCGCGCGAGGCATCGCGGCACGCTGGTGCTGATCGAGGGCTGTGCGTTGCAGATCGTCGGCCTCGGTGTGCTGGTCGCGACGGTTCAGGCGATCGCGTCACCATCGGCGCTGTTGCTCGCACTGGTGCTTGTGATCTTCGGCTACGGTCAGGGCCTGGTGATGGCGCCGCTGTCGAGCGCCGTGCTGTCGAGCGTCAAGCCCGCAAGCGCCGGAGCCGGCTCCGGCATGTATGGCACGACGACGCAGATCGGCAACGCGGCCGGCGTCGCCGCGATCGGCGCAGTGTTCTTTGCCGTTGAGAGCGCGACATCAGCGCATCTGGCGCTGTTTGCGGCATGCGCATTGTTTGTGCTGTCGATCATTATTTCAGCCGCATTTCTGTCATGGATGCGACGTGCCACCGTATGAATCCGCAGCCACGTGGCGCACTTTCTTGGAAAGTTGGTGCTCGAACAAGGTGCTACGGCAACTGTTTCGATCAGTCCGTAGCGCGATCACGCGTTAACGCCGATTCTCACAATTCCGCAGGGAAAGACAGCACACGGCCTTTTCATTTTGCAGTGCAGCAATTATCTGATCGGGTGACACAGAAGAATGAATCACCTCAGGAGTTGCTGTTGTCCCTGGTCAACAATGTCGAATTTTTGCGTCATCTGCCCAAGATGAACGCGTTCAGCGGTCTCGGCGCGCTTGCGCCGGCCGTGCCGACGCCGCTCGTCGAGACGACCGAATTCGGCGTCAACCCCGGCGATCTGAAGATGTACTCGTTCGTGCCCGCGCAGCTTGCGCGGTCGCCCGCGCTCGTCGTGGTGCTGCACGGCTGCGGCCAGACGGCTGCGTCCTACGATCTCGGCGCCGGCTGGTCGACATTGGCGAGCCAATATGGCTTCGCGCTGTTGATGCCTGAACAGCAGGCGGCCAACAACGGCAACACTTGCTTCAACTGGTTCAATCCGCAGGACATCGCGCGCGGGCAGGGCGAGGCCGCTTCGATCAGGCAAATGATTGGACACCTCGCCGGTGCGCATAAGATCGATCCGCGCCGCATCTTCGTGACCGGACTATCCGCCGGCGGCGCGATGGCCTCGGTCATGCTCGCGACCTATCCGGATGTGTTCGCAGGCGGCGCCATCATCGCCGGCCTGCCGTTCGGCGTCGCCGGCGATCTGCGCGAAGCGCTGCATGCGATGCTGCATGGAAGCGCGCTGTCGGCGCCGGAGCTCGGCGGTCTCGTCCGCAACGCCTCGACGCATGGCGACGCATGGCCGAAGATCTCGGTGTGGCATGGCAGCGCCGACCGCACCGTGCATCCCGGCAATGCCGATGCGATCGTCCGGCAGTGGCTCGACGTGCACGGCCTGCCGCTTGTGGCGATGTCGAAGTCGGATGTCGACGGCCATCCGCGCGAGGTCTGGTGGAGCGCCGATGGCGAAACGCTGGTCGAATCCTACTCCATCACCGACATGGCGCACGGCACGCCGCTCGGGCTTGCCGACAATGACGAGCGCTATGGCGTGGAGGGCGCGTTCCTGATCGAGGCCGGGATCTCCTCGTCGTATCACATCGCGAGCTTCTTCGGCCTGACCGACAAGGTCCGTCAGCCGCATATCGCGCCGACCGGAATCCCGCGCGAGCGCGCCGACACGATCTCGATGACGATCCCGGTGCCTGCGGCCGAGCCCGAGCCTGAGCCGGCATCCGGCCGCAAGAGCGACCGGCCGCGCAAGCGGCGGAGCAAGGGTGTCGACGTCGGCGGCGTCATCACGCGGGCGCTGACCGCCGCAGGCCTGATGAAGTAACGGCTGATGAAGTAGTTACATCTCGCCGGTCAGGAACGGGTTCGTCATCCGCTCCTGGCCGATGCTCGATCCGGCGCCGTGGCCGCAGATGAAACCGACATCGTCGCCGAGCGGCAGCAGCTTCTCCTTGATCGACTGGATCAGCGTCGGGTGACTGCCGCCGGGCAGGTCGGTGCGTCCGACCGAGCCGGCGAACAGCACGTCGCCGACATGGGCGAAGCGCAGCTCCTTGTTGAAGAACACCACGCTGCCCAGCGAATGGCCGGGGCAGTGCAGGATGTCGAAGGTGAGGTCGCCGATCGAGACCTGATCGCCCTCGTCGAGCCAGCGGTCCGGTCCGAAATTGCGCACCCCGGTCATGCCGAAGCGTTCGCCGCTCGAGACCACGTTGTCGAGCAGATATTTGTCCGCGATATGCGGGCCCTCGATCTTGACCTGCAGCGCGTCGCGCAATTCGGCGGCGCCGCCGACATGATCGATATGGCCGTGGGTCAGCCAGATCTTCTCGACCGTCACGCCGGTCTGCTTGATCGCGGCCTGGATCTTCGCCACGTCGCCGCCGGGGTCGATCACCACGGCCTTCTTGGTCGGCTCGTGCCAGATGATGGTGCAGTTCTGCTCGAACAGCGTCACCGGCACGATGATCGCGCCGGCCTTCGGTTTGGTCTCGGTTGTGTCGTTCATGGGGGCACCATAGGCTACCGGAAAATGCCGTCAACACGCACGGGAAATGCGCTTGCCCCGGCGTGTGATCCCAAAACGGACCGTGATAAGGTCACCTCCAGCAGAACAGCTTCGTGAGCAGGCTGATATGCGGTTGCTCTCGATCCCGATCTAAGTCCTCGCAGTCCGGAACTTCATGACCCAGGCTTCCAATGCACCGCTCGGCGGCCCCCGGACCACCGCCCGCGCCTTCTTCGTCGCGGACCGCATCAACACGTCCGGCCTCGAGCGCGGCGACGTGCTGGCCACGACGCCGCTGGCATTTCGCGTCAATGACAATGGTGTGGCGATCCTGTTCCGCTATGGCGTCGTGGTCCTGATCGGTCTCAATGCGCTGGAGGAGGATGAATTCCTGCGCAGCCTGCAGTCGCGCATGACCGGATTGTTCACGCGGCGCGAGGAGGAGATCGCGATCATCGAGCTCGCCGCCGAGAAGGAGGACCAGATTCCGCCGGGTGGTCCGATCTATCTGCAAAGCCTGTCGCCGGAGCGGCTGATCCTGGTCGGTGAGGCGCTAGCGAAAAGCGTGGTGCTGGCGCGGCACGAGCGCGAGGTCCGGGCCGTGTTCGACACGACCGAGCCGTTGGCGCGCGAGCTCGCCAAGGGCGGCCAGGTTCGTGGCGGCCGGGTCGCGATCCTCAAGCACATCGGCAACGCGCTGTTGGTGCGGCATCGCGTGGCTGGCCCGGTCGAAGTGTCGGAGAAGCCCGACATCCTCTGGGACAAGCCGCACCTCGAGCGGCTCTATGCCCGGCTCGAGGACGAGTACGAATTGAAGGAGCGTGCGGAATCGCTGAACCGCAAGCTCGCCGTCGTGGCTGAGACCGCGCAGGTGCTGACCGATATCATTGACACCAGCCGCTCGCTGCGGCTGGAGCTGATCATCGTCTTCCTCATCCTGTTCGAGGTGCTGATCACCATCTATCAGCTCGCAATCGCCCGCCACTGACGCATTGCAGCCATTTTTCCGTCCCGAATTATGCGTCATCCCTGAACGGACAGGCCGCCCCAAGGCGCGGAGCGGCTGGGCTGCGAGCTTGGGGGGACGGGATGGATCGGGACGACAGGGACTGGTGGCGGCGCAGCATTTTTTATCAGGTCTATCCGCGCTCGTTTCAAGATGGCGATGGTGACGGAGTCGGCGATCTCAGGGGGATCATCGCGCGGCTGCCTTATCTGACGCGGCTTGGCGTCGACGCGGTCTGGCTGTCGCCGATCTTCCCGTCGCCGATGGCCGATTTCGGTTACGACATCTCCGACTACACCGGCATCGATCCGCTGTTCGGGACGATGGAGGATTTCGACGAGCTGGTCGCGACTGCGCACGATTCCGGCCTCAAGCTGATCCTCGACCTGGTGCCGAACCACACATCAGATCAGCATCCGTGGTTCATCGAGGCGAAGAGCTCGCGCGATAATCCAAAACGCGACTGGTACATCTGGCGCGATCCGGCGCCGGATGGCGGTCCACCGAACAACTGGCTGTCGGAGTTCGGCGGCAGCGCCTGGACGTATGACGAGGCCTCCGGCCAGTACTACTATCACGCGTTCCTTACCCAGCAGCCTGATCTGAACTGGCGCAATCGCGAGGTCAGGGACGCGATCTATGACGTGATGCGCTTCTGGCTGCGCAAGGGCGTCGACGGTTTTCGTGTCGACGTGATCTGGCACCTGATCAAGGATACCGAATTCCGCGACAATCCGCCGAACCCGCATTATCGCGAGGGACGGCCGCCGCACGAGAAGGTGCTGACGCAATATTCGACTGACCAGCCGGAGGTGCACGCCGTCCTCACCGAGATGCGCCGCGTCACCGAGGAGTTCGACAATCGCGTGCTGATCGGCGAGATCTATCTGCCGCTGCACCGGCTGGTCGCCTATTACGGCAACGATCTGCGCGGCGCGCAGATGCCGTTCAATTTCGCGCTGCTGTCGACCTTGTGGAGCGCGCGCTCGGTCGAGCAGATCATTGCCGACTATGAGAAGGCGTTGCCGCCGGGGGCGTGGCCGAACTGGGTGCTCGGCAATCACGACCGGCCGCGGGTGGCGAGCCGGGTGGGGCCCGCGCAGGCGCCGGTCGCCGCAGTGCTGCTGCTGACGCTGCGCGGTACGCCGACGCTGTATTACGGCGACGAGATCGGCATGCGCCAGGTTGCGATCGCCCCAGGCCAGGTGCGCGATCCCTTCGAGAAGAACGTGCCTGATATCGGCGTCGGTCGCGACGGCTGCCGCACGCCGATGCAATGGAGCGCCGAGCGTTATGCCGGTTTCTCGACGGCGAGGCCATGGCTGCCGCTTGCGCAGGATTTTGCACGCGACAATGTCGCGAGCCTCGAGGCGGACCGGGCGTCGATCCTCAACCTCTACAAGGCGCTGATCGCGCTACGGCGAAAGCTGCCGCAGCTGGTCCATGGCAGCTATGAGCCGGTGGCGGCGCACGGCGATGTCCTGCTCTACCGGCGACGCAGCGCCGAGGGCGTGGTCGTGATCGCGCTGAATTTCGGCGTAGTGCCCGCGTCGGTCTCCTCCAGCGCCATCGGCTTCAGCAACGAGGTCCTGCTGTCGACCTTCATGGAGCGCCAAGGCGAGAAGATCGAAGGCGTCCTCGACCTGCGCGGCAATGAGGGCGTGATCCTCGGGCCGCCGATGGATGTCGCGCGCGAGCGAGGCGAGCAGATCGGTTAGGCTCCCTCTCCCGCTTGCGGGGGAGGGTGGGGTGGGGGTCGCTCCGCAACAAGGCTATCGATACTTGGTCGCAAATACCCAGCCTCGCTTAGCGGACACGATTCCTTGCTGACAATTCCGGTCCCACAGCGGCGAGAGCCCCCACCCTGACCCTCCCCCGCAAGCGGGGGAGGGAATGGACATAGGGTAGCCAGTCCTACCGCTTGATCTGCGCCTTCAGCGTGTCCTCGACCACGCGATCGAACGATGCTGCCTTCGGCGCGCTCTTGCGGTGCTCGGCAACATATTTGTCGCGCTTGGCGACCAGCGCGGCGAGCTTCTCGTTCAGTTCCTTGCGCTGAGCGATCTGCTTGTCGACCTCGGCACTGCGCGCATTCGGCTTCATGGCACGGAGATTGTCGGGCAGGTCCTCGTCCTTGACCTTTGCGATGTCGTTGCGGCCGGCCGCGATGTCGGCGACCAGGTCGCCATCGCCGGTCACCGCCTCCGACGTGACCTTGGCGCGCTTGTTGATGAAGCTTGCCATCTCCGAGGCGCGCGCCGGTGAAGCTGCGGCGACGCTCGCGAGCTGCTGGGTCTTGGATTCGGTGCGCTTCTGCAACGCGCGCGGGCCATACGGGATCACGGTGCCGTTGATCTCGCGCTGCAGGATGATGATGTCCTCGTCGAACGGCGTTTCGATGGTGACGATCTGGCCGCCGTCCTGCGGGATCGGGATGAATTCGCCGTTGCCGTTCTGCGCGATGTCGCGCCACACTCGTTCGGTGTCCTGCGCGTTGCCGGCGAGCACGGCGTTGACGATGATGTCGCGTTGCTTGGCGACCGCGAGCGTGACCGGGTATTTGGTGTCCTGCGCATAGTCCATATGCGGCGGGGCATCGCCGACCAGAAACACGATGCGCGTGCTGTCGCGGCCTTGGGTCCACTGCATCTTGTTGACGGCGACGTCGAGCGCTTCGTTGACGCTCTCCGGCCAGTCGCCGCCGCCGCGCGCCTTCAATTCCAGGAGATTGGCGTAGAGGTCCTGAATGTCACGCGTCAACTCGACCTTTTTGGTCACGTACTCATCGCCGATGTCGCGATAGGCAATCGGGCCCATCCGAATGTCGGCGTCGGGATTGGAATCGACGATGGCGGTGGCGATCGACCAGATCTTGCGCTTGGCGCCCTCGATCAATCCGCCCATCGAGCCCGTGGTATCGAGCACGAAGGCGACTTCGACCACGGGCTTGGCGACGGCCGAGGACAGCCCGGCGGACAGTGGAAGGGTTGCGAGAGCGAAGACGAACGAGCGAAGTGTGATGGGTGACCGCATGGGTCTCTCCTCCAGTGGTTTCGTCCCTCGGAACCAAGGTTCCATCGGCTTCGCGGTGGCTTGAGGCCGAAATCGCGGCGGCCCGGGTGCGAATTTGCGGCCGATTCCGGCGCTGCCACGCTCTATGTGTTGGAGCATGATCTTCGCGGCAAACCGGCTTCCACTTTTCCGGATCATGCTCTGGTGGAATCGGCTATTCTTGAGCGATGGAATCGCCCGCCCGCCAGATCGCGCTTGTGCCCGCGCCCGACCGACGCCAGTCGGACACTGCGCTTGCGATCGCGCGCGGCACCGCGAGACTTCTGAGGTCGCTGGGATTTTCCTGCATCAGCGAATTGCCGCTGCCGTCCGGCCGCCGGGCCGATCTGGTCGCGCTGAACGAACGCGGCGAGATCTGGATCGTCGAGATCAAGTCGTCGGTCGAGGATTTGCGCGCCGACCAGAAATGGCAGGACTACCGGATGCATTGCGACCGGTTGTTCTTCGCCTTCACGCAGGATCTGCCGTGCGAGATCTTCCCCGCAGACACCGGCCGGATCATCGCCGACGCCTATGGCGCGCATCTGCATTGCGAGGCGCCGGAGCATCGCCTGCCGGCGGCCACTCGCAAGGTGATGACCGTGCGCTTTGCCATGGCAGCCGCGCAGCGGATCAATCGGCTGGTCGATCCGCAGGGGCATGAATTTTAGATGTGTGATTCCGTAGGATGGGTAGAGCGTAGCGAAACCCATCATTGGCGCCGCGGGCACAAAATCGATGGGTTTTGCTTCGCTCTACCCATCCTACGAAACCACAAAAGCAAATGGCCGGGACGAGCCCGGCCATCGTGAAAACAAATGAAACGCCGCTTAGCGCGGCGCGCGCTTGGCGAGGATGCGCTGCAGCGTCCGGCGGTGCATGTTGAGGCGGCGCGCCGTCTCCGAGACGTTGCGGTTGCACATCTCGTAGATGCGCTGGATGTGCTCCCAGCGCACGCGGTCCGCCGACATCGGATTGGCCGGCAGCTCGGACTTCTCCGCGCCGGTCGCAAGCAACGCGGCGACGACGTCGTCGGCATCGGCGGGCTTCGAGAGATAGTCGACGGCGCCCATCTTCACGGCGGTGACGGCGGTCGCGATGTTGCCGTAGCCGGTGAGCACGATCGCGCGCGCCTCGGGGCGCTTGCGCTTCAACGCCGAGACGACGTCGAGGCCGTTGCCGTCGCCGAGGCGGAGGTCGACGACCGCGAAAGCAGGCGCGGCGCGGCCGATCTCGGCGAGACCATCAGACACCGTGTCGCATGACTTCACCGCGAAACCGCGCGTCTCCATCGCACGCGACAGGCGTTCCAGGAACGGCTTGTCGTCCTCGACGATGAGGAGCGAGCGGTCGGCATGGTCATTCAGTTCAGTGATGGCGTTCACGATCCATTTTTCCCTGTGGCAGACGCCATATTATATGGGGTCCTACTACGGCGCTGCCAAGGCAGCCGAAAGTCGCGTGCCATTCCAGAAAGAGTACTGCATCCGGTATGCCAGAGGAGCGATTAAGAATCGTTCTCAGGATTCGGTTTCGTCGGCCGGCGCGGCTTCCTCGAAGCGCTCGCGGGGCCAGACGATCTGCACCACGGCGCCGTGATCGGGGAAGGGCCGATTGGTAAACGACACCTTGGCTCCGGTGCGTTCCAGCAGCGTCCTTGCGATGAAGACGCCCAAGCCCAGGCCACCACGCGCATTTTGGGCCTCATCCGCGCCCCGGCGGCGCGACAAATACGGCTCGCCGATCCGCTTCAGCATGTCAGGTGCGATGCCCGGGCCGTCGTCGGAGACGACGATCTCGATGGTTTCCGCGTTCCACCACGCGTTCACCTCGACCGTCTGATGCGCGAAATCGACCGCATTTTCGAGAATGTTTCCGACGCCATAAAGGATCGCGGGATTGCGCGCCGCGACCGGTTCACGCGTTGCTGCGACAGCAAGCCGCACCTTGATGTTGATACCGAAATCGCGATGTGGCGCCACCGCCTCCTCGATCAGGGTCGACAGCTTCATGGTGTCGAACGGCGCGCCGCTTGATGATAATTGCGCAATCTTGCTCAGGATGTCGCGGCACCGCTGCGCCTGCTCGCGCACCGTCTTGAGGTCATCGGCGATCGCCGGGTCGTGCACCGTCTTCTCGAGCTCGCGCGAGATCAGGAAGATCGTCGACAGCGGCGTGCCGAGTTCATGCGCGGCGGCGGCGGCGAGGCCGTCGAGCTGGGTCAGATGCTGCTCGCGCGTCAGGATCAGCTCGGTCGCGGCAAGCGCATCGGAGAGCTGGCGCGCCTCCTCGGTCACCTGGAATGCGTAAAGGCTGGTGACGCCGATCGCGAGCAGGATCGAAAGCCAGACGCCGATCAAATAGATCGGCGGCAGCACCAGCGGATCGTCGCCGTCCCAGGGCAGCGGCAGATGGTAGAAGAACAGCGCCGAGGCGCAGGCGACCGCAAGGCAGCCGAGCGCGATCGTCAGGCGGATCGGCAGCACCGTGGCCGAGATCAGGACCGGCGCCAGGAACAGGAACGAGAACGGGTTCTGCAGCCCCCCGGTGAAATACAGAAGGCCGCCGAGCTCGACGATGTTGATGGCGAGCAGGGCCGCGGCATAGGCCGGCTCCAGCCGCTGCATCGGGTTGAAGGCGATCTGCAGCGCCAGATTGAGCAGTGCCGAGAACGTCACGATGATGACGCAGGGGACGATCGGAACGTCGAATTCCAGTCCCTGGGCCACGATGAAGATCGCGACGAGCTGGCCGAGCGCGGCGAGCCAGCGCAACCGCAGGATCGTATCCAGGCGGACATAGCGGCGAGGTTGGCGGAAATCGGAAGCGAAGTCGGTCATCTCTGGACTTTAGCTGTGCCGTGGGCGGCGCACAAATTCGCGACTTAGCGCAAGCACGCGCGGCAAGCCTTGCGCTTATTGTCGCAATGCCCCAATGACGGCGATATGCAACAGCGCGGAACAGGTCAGGCGCAAGCGCCTGCGGCCAATCAAGCGCCCAATCAGCCGCCCGCGGCCGATCAGAGCGGGTCGGCAGCGATCGACGTTGCGCATCTGGTCAAGGTCTACAAGACCACCCGCGCGGTCGACGATATCTCCTTCCGGATCGCGCGCGGCAGTATCACCGGCCTGCTCGGCGGCAACGGCGCCGGCAAGACCACGACGATCGCGATGATCATGGGGCTGGTGCTGCCGACCTCGGGCAGCGTCGCGGTGCTGGGCGCGAGAATTCCGGAACAGCGCTACGACGTGCTCGGCCGGATGAATTTCGAGAGCCCCTATGTCGACATGCCGATGCGGCTCACGGTGCGGCAGAACCTGACCATTTTCGGCCGCCTCTATGCCGTGAAGCATCTGCGCGAGCGGATCGACCAGCTCGCCGCCGATCTCGATCTCACCGAATTCCTCGACCGCTCCAACGGTAAGCTCTCCGCCGGGCAGAAAACCCGCGTCGCGCTGGCGAAGGCGCTGATCAACGAGCCGGACCTGCTGCTGCTCGACGAGCCGACCGCATCGCTCGACCCGGACACCGCCGACTGGGTGCGGCAACATCTCGAGACCTACCGCAAGACCCATAACGCGACCATCCTGCTGGCCTCGCACAACATGCTGGAGGTCGAGCGCCTCTGTGACCGCGTCATCATCATGAAGCGCGGCAAGATCGAGGACGACGACAGCCCCGAGGGGATCATGGCGCGCTACAACCGCGACACGCTGGAAGAGGTGTTTCTCGACGTGGCGCGCGGCCGCCTCCGGGAGGGCGCGCCAGAGGGCACATCATGAGCGAAATCGTCAGCCATCAGCCGCGCGGCGTCTCACTGCAACGCATCAATGCGATGGTGCTGCGCTATTGGTATCTCCTGATCTCGTCATGGCCGCGGCTGCTGGAACTGATCTACTGGCCGGCCTTGCAGATCATCACTTGGGGCTTCCTGCAGAATTACATCTCGCAAGCATCCGGATTCTTTGCCAGGGCGGGAGGCACGCTGATCGGCGCCGTGATCCTGTGGGACATCCTGTTTCGCGGCCAGCTCGGCTTTTCCATCTCGTTCCTCGAAGAGATGTGGGCGCGCAATCTCGGCAACCTGATGATGAGCCCGCTGAAGCCGATCGAATTCCTGCTCTCGCTGATGATCATGAGCCTGATCCGGCTTGCCATCGGCGTGATCCCGATGACGCTGCTGGCGCTGTTCTTTTTCGGCTTCAACTTCTACGCCATCGGGCTGCCGCTGATCGCGTTCTTCTGCAATCTGATCTTCACCAGCTGGTCGGTCGGCGTGTTCGCCTCGGGCCTTGTGTTGCGCAACGGGCTCGGCGCGGAGAGCATCGTCTGGACGCTGATGTTCGCGGTGATGCCGCTCGCCTGCATCTACTATCCGGTCGAGGTGTTGCCGGTCTGGCTGCAATATGTCGCCTGGACCTTGCCGCCGACCTATGTGTTCGAAGGCATGCGGTCGCTGCTGATCGATCACGTCTTCCGCGCCGACCTGATGGCGTGGGCGCTGGTCATCAACGCCATCCTGTTCGCTGCCTCTTTTGCGGTCTTCCTTGCCCTTTTGCAGAGCGCCAAGCGCAACGGATCGCTGCTCGCGGGTGGTGAATAAATGTCACTTTCCCGTGGATTCTCGGTGTTTTAGCCCGATATCGACCCCAGATTCGACTCGCGGCGCATTGACGCATTGTTACGCATTGGTCAGTATGCTGCGGCGCAAAACAGGGGTCTGAAAATACTATGCCCATCGGTGAATTTGGCGGTGCCCCGCCACTAGCGGCGGAAGGCAGCCCGGCACTCACGACGCCGCTGTACTGGATGTATGAGATGGCGCATGCGTCGCTCAATCCGGTACGCGCCGTGACCGACGCCACCAAGATCCTGTTTCAGAATCCGCTCAATCCGTGGACGCACACCGAGTTCGGCAAATCGATCGCCGCCGGCTGCGAATTGTTCGAGCGCACCACGCGCCGCTACGGCAAGCCGGATTGGAACCTGCCGACGACCGAGGTCAACGGCATCCGCACGGCGGTCGAGGTTCGCACGGTCTGGGAAAAGCCGTTCTGCCGCCTGCTGCATTTCGACCGCAAGCTGACGCGTCCTCTGCGCTCGCCGCAGCCGCGCGTGCTGATCGTGGCGCCGATGTCGGGCCACTATGCGACGCTGCTGCGCGGCACGGTTGAAGCGTTCCTGCCGACGCATGAGGTCTACATCACCGACTGGGCCGATGCGCGCATGGTGCCGCTCGCGGCCGGCCGGTTCGATCTCGACGACTATGTCGATTACCTGATCGAGATGCTGCATGCGCTCGGCGGCAACATGCACATCGTCGCGGTGTGCCAGCCTTCGGTGCCTGTCGTCGCAGCTGTTTCGGTGATGGAAGCCAGCAACGACCCGTTTGTGCCGCTGTCGATGACGCTGATGGGCGGCCCGATCGACACCAGGCGCAATCCGACCGCGGTCAACAACCTCGCGGAAGAGCGCGGCATCGAATGGTTCCGCAACAATGTCATCACCAAGGTGCCGTTCCCGCATCCGGGCGTGATGCGCGACGTCTATCCGGGTTTCCTGCAGCTCAACGGCTTCATCAGCATGAACCTGGATCGGCACATGGACGCGCACAAGGCGCTGTTCGCCAATCTGGTGAAGGGTGACGGCGATCTCGTCGACAAGCACCGTGAATTCTATGACGAATATCTCGCGGTGATGGACCTCACTGCCGAGTATTACCTGCAGACCGTCGACCTCGTCTTCGTCAAGCACGCGCTGCCGAAGGGCGAGATGACTCATCGCGGCAAGCCGGTCGATCCGTCGAAGATCCGCCGCGTCGCGCTGATGACGGTGGAAGGCGAGAAGGACGACATCTCCGGCCTCGGCCAGACCGAGGCGACACACGCGCTCTGCACCGCGATCCCAAACCATCGCCGCGTGCACTACGTGCAGAAGGGTGTCGGGCACTACGGCGTGTTCAACGGCTCGCGGTTCCGCTCCGAAATCGTGCCGCGAATCTCCGATTTCATGGTTTCGGCGGCCAATACGCGGCTTTCCCTGGTCGCCGCGGCCGAATAGGTATCGCCCCGGCCGCGATTATCGTAGTCACGCAAGTCACTGATTTAACTAAAAGAATCTCAAATCAGCCAAGGCTCAAGTGATGAATTTAATTTCATCTCTTGGGCCTTTTTCGTGACTCCGATTCATCAGAAAAATACCGGTTCCGACCCCAGCCGGTAGAGGTCAAATAACGGCCAACCCCTGTATATTGGGCAAATGATTTGTTTTTGCGCCGAGCGCTTTCCCTGGCGGCGGATATGGCAAAGTTCGGGCGAACTCCTGCTCCCCGGACTCTCAGAAATGGCTACTCGCGCGCTCCTCTATCGGCGGCCTGCCGAACCCGCGACCGTATTGGTCAGACACGGCTCCCAGTTCTTCACCGTCAGACTGCGCCGGCATAGGCGCGCGCGCCGCTATACGCTCAGGATTCATCCGACCGACCGCGAAGCGATCCTGACGATGCCGCCGCGCGGCACGATCGTGGAGGCGAAGGAATTCGCCAATATCCATGGCGGCTGGATCGCCGCCCGTCTTGGCCGCTTGCCGAAGGCTGCGCCGTTCCAGCCCGGCACCGTGGTGCCGTTGCGCGGTGTGCCGCATCGGCTGGTGCATCGCTCGGGTGAGCGCGGCACGGTCTGGACCGAGACGCGCGACAGCGGCGAGAAGGTCCTTTGCGTCGCCGGCGGCGTCGAGCACATGGACCGCCGGGTGCATGACTTCCTCAAGCGCGAGGCGCGCAAGGACCTGCAGAAGGCGGCGCAGCTGCACGCCGCGGAACTCGGCGTACGGGTCCGGCGTATCTCGATCCGCGACCAGTCCAGCCGTTGGGGCTCGTGCACCTCGGCGGGTTCGTTGTCGTTCTCGTGGCGGCTGATCCTGGCGCCGCCGTTCGTGCTCGACTACCTCGCCGCGCATGAGGTCGCGCATCTCGTCGAGATGAATCACTCGGCGCGGTTCTGGCGGGTGGTCGACAAGGTCTGTGCGTCGGTCACGCGCGCCAAGAACTGGCTCGACACCTACGGCAACGACCTGCATCGCTACGGGATTCAGGAGTAGGCAGCGCTGTCTCCGCCACCTCCGCTGTCATCGCCCGCGCAAGCGGGCGATCCAGTCGCGTAGGATGGGTAGAGCGAAGCGAAACCCATCGATTGATGTCCGCGGCACGAAGCTAATGGGTTTCGCTGCGCTCTACCCATCCTACGCACCAGCTGTCGACGGCCTACCGAAACAACCGATCCGCCAACCAGCCATCCAGCCCCGCCGCAGCCTCCGGCCGCGCGTTCGGGTTCGGTGGCGCCGAGGCGCGGGCCGGCGTCGGCGGTGGCTGGCGGTAATAGCCGCCGCCGGACGGGACCGGCGCGGGCGGCGGTGCCTGCATCGGCGGTTGAATCTGCAGCGGTGCCGCCGGTGCTGGCGCTGATATCTGCGACGAGATCTGCATCAGGTTCGCCGGGGCCCAGCTGCCCTGCGAGTTCGGGATCGCCGCCACCGGCACGCCCTGATGCGCGGCCTTCATGAAGCGGGTCCACACTTCCACCGGCAGGCCGCCACCGGTTGCCTTCTTGGTCGGCGAATTGTCGTCATTGCCGAGCCAGACGCCGGTGACGAGCTTGGCGGTGTAGCCGATGAACCAGGCGTCGCGATAATCCTGGCTGGTGCCGGTCTTGCCGGCGGCGGTCCAGCCGGGGATCTCGGCCTTGCGCGCGGTGCCCGAGATCAGCGTCTCGCGCATCATGCTGTTCATCATCGCGTCATAGCGCGGCTCGATCACCTGGTTGGGTGGATCCGTCGGGCGGTCATAGAGTAGCTTGCCGGAACTGGTGCGGATCTTGGTCACCACATGCGGCGAGATGGCGTAGCCGCCATTGGCGAACGGTGCATAGGCGCCGACCAGCTCGATCACGGACACTTCCGAGGTGCCGAGCGCGATCGAGACGTTGGGCTCTAACTTCGAGGAGATGCCGAGCCGGTGCGCAGTGCGCACCACGTTCTTGGCGCCGACCTCGACGCCGAGCCGCACCGCCACCGTGTTCAGCGACATCGCCAGCGCCTGGGTCAACGTCACCGAGCCGAAATATTCGTGGGTGTAGTTCTCCGGCTTCCAGCCCTTGATGTCGAGCGGCGCGTCGGTGCGGATGGTGTCCGGCGTCAGCCCGGATTCGACCGCGGTGAGATAGACGAACGGCTTGAATGACGAGCCCGGCTGCCGCTTCGCGGTGACGGCGCGATTGTACTGGCTCTCGGCATAGTTCCGGCCGCCGACCATGGCGCGCACCGCGCCGTCAGGCGTCATCGCCACCAGCGCACCCTGGCTGACATTGAACTTCACGCTCTTGGCGGCGAGCTCGTCGATGACGGCGGCTTCGGCGACGTTCTGCAGCTTCGGATCGATCGTGGTCTGCACCACGATGTCCTGGTCGATCTGGCCGACCAGATCGTCGAGCACTTCGCCGATCCAGTCGGCGACATAGTTCACGGTGCCGGCGCCGGCCGGCTTCACCGCAATCGAGGGCTGGCCGATCGAGGCTTTCGCTTGCGCCTCGGTGATGAACTTGGCGTCGGCCATCGCCGCGAGCACGACCTGCGCGCGCTGCTCGGCGCCCTCGGGGTTGCGGTTCGGCGCCAGCCGCGACGGCGACTTGACGAGGCCCGCGAGCATTGCGGCTTCGGGCAAGGTCACGTTCTTCGCCGACTTGCCGAAATAGCGCTGCGCGGCGGCCTCGACGCCGTAGGCGCCGGAACCGAAATAGACGCGGTTGAGATAGAGCTCGAGGATCTCGTCCTTGGAATGCTTGCGTTCCAGCCACAGCGCGAGCTCGGCCTCCTGCAGCTTGCGCTGCATGGTGCGCTCCTGGGTCAGGAACAGGTTCTTGGCGAGCTGCTGCGTCAAGGTCGAACCGCCCTGCGACACACCTCGATGCAGCACGTTGGTGACGGCTGCGCGTAAAATGCCGAGCGGGTCGACGCCGAAATGCGAATAGAAGCGGCGGTCTTCGATGGCGATGAACGCCTTTGGCAGATAGGGCGGCAGGTCCTTCAACGCGATGTTGGCGCCGGCCATTTCGCCGCGCTGTGCCAGCACGCTGCCGTCGATCCCGACGATCTGGATCGTCGGCGGACGCTTGGGAATTTCCAGTGACTGGATCGGCGGCAGGTGCGCGCCGACCCACACCACGACACCGATCACGGCAATGCCCGTCCACAGGCCGAGCACCGCAGTCCAATAGAACAGGCGGCCGATGCCGAAGCCGCGCGACTTGCTGCGCCGCTTGCTGCCGCTGCGCGACGGGCGCGGTTTCTCGCTGCCGGAATTGCTGCTTTTGGGTTTGGATTTGGCGGGCTTGTCGTCGCCGCCGCCGGGAACGCGATCGGAGGGTGACAGGCGAAGGTCGGCGAGCGCGGCCGGAAGCCCGAACAGCGGCTCCTTGCGCGCACCGCCTTTTTTACGTCCCCACGCCATCCGCAACGCTCACACCCTGACAGGGGTGCACGCTAGCGTTCCCGGTTTAAGGGGCGGTTACGCAAAGCTTAACGTGGGATTAGGAGGTGAGGCGGTGCATGCTACATGTAGATGGAACAACAAGACAAAGGAGCACCGCATGGGCCATATCGATCCGACCAAGGACGTGTTTGCGCAATTCCGGGACAACAATCGGCCGGGCCCGATCCACATGCTCAATCTGGTGCGCTTGCGCGAATGGGCCGCCTATCCCGATGGCCGCAAGGCGACCGGCGCGGAAGCCTATGCTGCGTATGGCCGTGAGAGCGGCCCGGTGTTCGAACGGCTCGGCGGCCGTATCGTCTGGCAGGGCCGCTTCGAGCTGATGCTGATCGGTCCGCAGGAGGAGCGCTGGGATCACTGCTTCATCGCGGAGTATCCAAGCGTTGCCGCCTTCGTCGAAATGATCCGCGATCCGGTCTATCGCGAGGCGGTGAAGCATCGCCAGGCCGGCGTCGAGGATTCGCGGCTGATCCGCCACGCGGTGCTGCCGGTCGGCAAGAATTTCGGCGAGATTCCGGCGTAGGCAATCAAAACCGCTAGCGCTTGCTATCCCCGTCACCCTGAGGAGCGCGTAGCGCGTCTCGAAGGGTGCACGGCCACAGCCGGGCCCCGTCGACCCTTCGAGACGGCCGCGTTGCGGCCTCCTCAGGGTGACGGAGTGCACCGTTCCATCCACGTCATTGCGAGCGAAGCGAAGCAATCCATGTCTCGGCTTGCGGAGCGATGGATTGCTTCGTCGCTATCGCTCCTCGCAATGACGGTGACAGGGCGAAGCCCCAAAACAAAATCGGCGGCCCGGAGGCCGCCGATTGCATCTCAACTCTGCGCGGACAGCTAGCCCGCCGGGCCGGCGTCCTCGAGGATCGGGCCGAACAGCTCCCAGCGCTCGCCGTTGAACTTCATCATCTGCAGCTGCTTGTTGACGCGATAGTCGTTCGGCGTGGTGTTGCCCTTGATGCCGGGCAGCGCCATGTCGAGGTCGACATTCTTCAGGTTGGTGGCCTGCTTCAGCACGTTCTCGCGCGTCAGCTCGTCGCCGCACTGCTTCAGCACATGCACCATCAGCTGGGCGGTGGAGTAGCCGTAGGTATTGAAGTTCGAGTTCTTGTCGCCGTCGGGATAGTACTTCGCCATGAAGTCGAAATAGCGCTTCATGCCGGGATCGTCCTTCCACTGCGGATCGGCGGGATCCTTGCCATAGTTGGTCGAGATCAGGCCCTTGGAGGCCTCCAGGCCCGCCGGCTGCAGCACGGCGCCGACCGAGGTGGCGTTGATGTCGACGATGTGGACCGGATGCCAGCCGAGCTCGGCGATCTTCTTGATCGCCTGCGCGGCCTGCTTCGGCGTCGAGGCCGAGAAGAACAGGTCGGCGCCGGCATCCTTGATCTTGATCACCTGGGAATCGATGGTCGGGTCGGAGACCTCATAGGAGGCCTCGGCCACGATCATCTTGGCGGCCTTGTCGCCGAGGCCGGCCTTGATGCCGTTCAGATAATCCTTGCCGAGGTCGTCGTTCTGATAGAGCACGCCGATCTTGGCGTTCGGATGCTCCTTCAGGATGTACTGGCCGTAGATGCGGCCTTCGACGAAGTAGTTCGGATTGAAGCCGAGCGTCCACGGGAAGTTCTTCGGATCGGTGAACTTCGAGGCGCCGGTGGCGGCGAACAGCTGCGGCACCTTCTTGGCGTTGAGATACTTCTGCACGGCGGCGTTCGACGGCGTGCCGACGATCTGGAAGGTCAGCAGCACCTCGTCGCTCTCGACGAGCTTGCGCACCTGCTCGACGGCCTTGGGCGGCGAATAGGCGTCGTCATACTGGATCAGGTTGATCTTGCGGCCGTTGATGCCGCCCTGATCGTTGATCATCTTGAAATAGGCCGCCTGGGTCTTGCCGATCGAGGCATAGGCGGAAGCCGGCCCGGAGAAGGGGACGGTCTGGCCGATCTTGATCTCGGTGTCGCTCGCGCCCGGATCGTACTTCTTTTGCGCGGAGGCCGACGTTGCAGACAGCGCGATCGCGAGCGCCGCTCCCGTGACCAGGTGGAAAATCCCATTCCTCATAATGCTGTTTCCCTCACGTGACTGATGGTTGGCCGATGATCTTGTCCGCGGGTTCAAGGTCCCGCGGTCGCCATCGCTGGGCCGGGATACTGGAGGAACCGTTGCTGCGACGCAAGACGACGGATGCCGAAAAGGCGAGCAATTTCAGTCAACGAAAGTAGGGGGCGGCGCAAAAAGAACCGGCGCAGCGGGGATGCGCTGCGCCGGTCGGTCTCGCTCTCCCTTCACCTCTCCCGCTTGCGGGGGAGGTCGGATTGCATCGCAGATGCAATCCGGGTGGGGGCTCTCTCCACAGCATGACTCGTGGGGATACCCCCCACCCCAACCCTCCCTCGCAAGCGGGAGAGGGAGCGCAGTCCCGCCGTGGCGCGACCTAGCCCGCCGGTCCAGTGTCCTCGATGATCGGGCCGAACAGCTCCCAGCGCTCGCCGTTGAACTTCATCATCTGCATCTGCTTGTTGATGCGATAATCGTTCGGTCCCGTCGTGATCGACATGCCCGGCAGCGCGAGGCTCGGCACGAACTTCTTCAGGCTGGTCACCTGCTTCATCAGGTTCTCGCGGGTGAGGTCGTCGCCGCACTGCTTCAGCACCTGGATCAGGAGCTCGGCCGTCGAATAGCCGTAGGTGTTGACCGTGTTGAGCTTGTCGCCCTCCGGGTAATACTTGTCCATGAAGGCGAAATAGGCCTTCACGCCGGGATCGTCCTTCCACTGCGGATCGGCAGGGTCCTTGCCGTAATTGGTCGAGATGATGCCCTTGGAAATGTCGAGGCCGGCCGGCTTCAGCGTCGCCGACACCGGGCTCGCATTGATGTCGAGGATGTGCACCGGGTGCCAGTCAAGGTCCGCGACCTTGCGGATCGCCTGAGCTGCGAATTTCGGCGTCGACGCGTTATAGAGCAGGTCGACGCCGGCGGCCTTCAGCTTGACGATCTGGGAATCGACGGTCGGGTCGGTCAGCTCGTAGGACACCTCGGCGACGATCATGCTCGCGGCCTTGTCGCCGAGCCCGCTCTTCAGGCCGGTGATGTAGTCACGGCCGAGATCGTCGTTCTGGTAGAAGATGCCGATCTTGGCGTTCGGGTGATTGGCCAGGATATATTTGGCGTAGATGCGTCCCTCGGACTGGTAGTTCGGATTGAACGCGATCGTCCACGGCGCGTTCTGCGGATCGGAGAAGCGCGAGGCGCCGGTGGAAGCGAGCAGCTGCGGCACCTTCCTGGCATTCAGATATTTCTGCACGGCGGCATTTGAGGGCGTGCCGATGATCTGGAAGGTGAACAGCACCTCGTCGCCCTCGACCAGCTTGCGGACCTGCTCGACCGCTTTCGGCGGCGAATAGGCGTCGTCATACTGGATCAGGTTCAGCTTGCGGCCGTTGATGCCACCCTGGTCGTTGATCATCTTGATGTAGGCCGCCTGGGTCTTGCCGATGCCCGCATAGGCGGATGCGGGGCCCGAGAACGGTACGGTCTGGCCGATCTTGATCTCGGTGTCGGTCGCGCCGACGTCGTATTTCTTCTGCGCGGTGGCCGATGTAACCGACAACGCGATGGCAAGCGCTGTCGCAGCGAGCAATTGCACGCTCCTCATGTTCGTGACCTCCCATGTTGCCGGTGATCTTGTCCGCAAGGCTCAAGCCGGCGGATGTCACCGTTATCAGGGATGATGGAGGAAGGGCGGGGGCATTGCAAGATGATGCCCCTGCGCGCGATGGCGCGTTTGAGCATGATCCGGAAAAGTGCGAAGCGGTTTTCCGAGGGGATCATGCTCAAGAAAATAAAAGCGCGCCCACGCTTTAAGCAAGCCAGAGCAGGATCAGCGCCAGCACAGCGGGCGCCGCCTGCACATAAAGAATGCGCCGGCTGACGGTGGCGGCGCCATAGGCGCCGGCGACGATCACGCAGAGCAGGAAGAATGTCTTGATCTGGAATGCGAAGGCGGCATTGCCGTGCACCAGGCCCCAGATCAGTCCGGCGGCGAGGAAGCCGTTGTAGAGCCCCTGATTGGCGGCAAGCACGGCCGAATCAGTCGCCTTCTCGATCGAGTTGCGAAAGGTCTTCAGTCCGAGCGGCTTGGTCCACAGGAACATCTCGAGCACAAGAAAATAGACGTGCAGCGCGGCCACCACCGCGACCAGGACATTGGCAAGCAAAAGCATATTGCGGTCCCCCCGGAGCTTCGGTTCTGATTGAATCAGAACCGAAGCTCAAGATTCTTGCTTTGACGCGTTTTCTTCACGCGAACCGGTGTCCACTTCGCTCGAAAACGCTCTCACCGGAATTCGGGTGGACGCTAGCACGCGGGCGGTGAATTGTATGCCGAGCGACCTGTTTCCAGAGCAATGACGTTCCAGAGTGACTGATATGGCCGACCGCAAGACTGCACAGACCTTCAATCTCGACCGCCTCAAGACGCCGATCGGCACCGCGCTGCTGGTGACCGATGACGACGGCGTGCTGCGCGCGCTCGACTGGGACGACTATGAAGGGCGGATGCTCGACCTGCTGCGGTTGCACTATGGCGCCGTGACGTTGCGGGACGGCCGCGCGCCGGCTGCGATGCGCAAGGCGCTCGGCGACTACTTCAACGGCGATCTCGATCGCCTGACCGATGTCGAATGGCGCGTTGCCGGCACGCCGTTCCAGCAGAAGGTCTGGCACGCGCTGCCGAAGATCCCGCCGGGCACCACCATGAGCTACGGCGCGCTGGCGGCGAAACTGAAAGTGCCGAACGCGATGCGCGCGGTCGGCCACGCCAACGGCTCCAACCCGATCAGCGTCGTCGTGCCCTGTCACCGCCTGATCGGCGCCAACGGCTCGCTGGTCAAATATGGCGGTGGACTGGAGCGCAAGCGCTGGCTGCTGCGCCACGAGGGCGTGGCGATCTAGCGGCCGAACTTAGCCGCAGTGAGACGATCAATCGAGATCCTCGCGCGGCATGTTGCGCAGATCGCGCACGATGTAGAGGAATACAATGAGCGAAGGCACCCACGCGAGGATCGCTCCTACCAGCATCGCATCGACCGTCGTCATCGGAGCTCCCCTGAGCGCGTCAGATCAGTTTCTTCGATGGGCCGCCGGTTCTCGGAAGGGGATAGAGCCACTTCCAATAGACCTTGTTGCGCTCCAGCTGCCGCTTGTAGATCTCGCGGCACTTCGTCGAGCAGAACTGCTCGAAGTACCAGCTGTGCCGGACCAGTCCGAAGGGCCGCCGGCATCCTGGATTCGCGCAACGGCCTGTCATGATGCTGCCTCCGCATTCGCTCGCCAAAGCCAGCGAATGAAATTCTCCTGACCCTTGTGAAGACAGAGCCGTCCGCAGTAGCGTTCACCCGCCGGATTTCGCAGGCAGATGATCTTGGCATCTTCATTGTCACACTGGGCGCAGCGCGGTTCGGTACGCATGGCGACTTCCCTCCAAGGAACTGCCATTTGCCAATCAAGAATGTCTGATGCTGTCGTTGCCGTCGGTCTTCTTGAGGGACGGCGCCGCGAAATCTCGCGCTGCCACCGTCCATGTGCAACTTGTCCAGATGTTTCGCGGCATCATCCTTGCGTATATTGATTTGGACTCACGCGCTCGTCGCTGTGCCATGCTGTGCGAGCGCGGCATCGAGGCATTTGACCAGCGCATCTCCGTCAAACGGCTTGATCAGAAAGCAGATCGCGCCCGCCTCCATGGCTCGGGCCCGATCGGTTTCGACGGAGAAGGCCGTGATGAAAATGAACGGGAGGCGCCGGCCGTCGGCAATCAGGCGGGCCTGCAGGTCGAGCCCGCTCATCGCCGGCATCCTGACATCGGCTATCACGCAGGATGTGTCGTTCAGTTGCGGCGAGTGCAGGAATTCTTCGGCCGACGCATAGGTCTGGACCGCGTAGCCAAGCGACCTGACAAGATTGTCGGTCGCGGTACGGACCGACATGTCATCGTCGACGATTGATATCACCGGGTTGGACAAGAAGGTTTCCTGGAACGGCCAGAGGGGCCTCTGGTGTCTGCTCTCAAGGAGCCACAGTGCGTCGTCGGCCGCGGCCGGAGAATCATACTTAGGTTTGCGCGCCGCCGGATGCCTGCTTGATCCCGAGGATTTGCGCCATCCTGACCAGGTCCGGCAACGACTTCGCCGCCATTTTCCGCATAATGTGCCCGCGGTGGATCTTGACTGTGATCTCGGCTACGCCGATTTCGGCGGCGACCTGCTTGTTCATGAGCCCCGCGGTGACGAGGCTCATGATCTGGCGCTCGCGGGGGGTCAGGGTCGCGAAGGCTGCGCGCAGGTTCGCGAGCGCCCGGGCCTCATTGCGGCGCGTTCTGTCGCGTTCGATCGCAGTCGTGACGGCATCCAGCATGTCCTGGTCGCGGAACGGCTTGGTCAGGAAGTCGACGGCTCCGGCCTTCATGGCTCTGACCGTCATCGGGATATCGCCGTGGCCGGTCATGAAGATGATCGGAATATGAATGTCGGCCTTGGCCAATTCCGCCTGAAAGTCGAGGCCGCTCAGCCGGGGCAGCCTGATGTCCAGGATCAGGCAGCTCGGAACATCGGGGAGCTTGTGCTGCAGAAATTCATGGGCCGACCCGAACGCGGCGGTGCGCAGGCCGACCGATCGGAAAAGGTTGCTCAGCGAGTCTCGCACCGACAAATCGTCGTCGACGACGAACACGATCGGATCCTCGGCGTTCGTGAGGGCGGGAGGCGATGCCGCGCGTCCGATCACCATGCATGATCCTCCTGACGCAGCGGCAGGATGAACTGGAACGTCGTGCCGGGGCCGATATTTCTGGACACGGACAGGCGCCCTCGGTGGGCTTCGACGATCGAGCGGCAGATCGACAACCCCATTCCCATGCCGCTGGCCTTGGTGGTGTAGAAGGCGTCAAACAGCCGTTCGGCATTCTCTGTCGCAACCCCGACACCACAGTCGGTGACGGTGACCAGGATCTGCCCGGCATCGTCATGGTCCGTCCGGATCACGAGCTCCCGTGGCCTGTCCGTGACCGGCTGCATTGCCTCGATGCCGTTGACGACGAGGTTGAGGATGACTTGCTGCAGCTGGACACGGTCGGCGACCACAGGCGGGAGCGCGGGAGCGAGCTCGAGCTGCAGGGATACAAGGTGGCTCTGCAATTCATGCTGCACCAGGCCGATCACCTCGTTGATGGCTTCATTGATGTCGAGCGGCGCCATCTGACCGGTTGTCTTGTTCACCAGCGCGCGGACGCGCTGGATGACCTCGCCTGCCCGGTTGCCGTCGCTGATGATCGACCTGACCGCCCCGCGCGCTTCATTCAGATCGGGAGCCGCTCGGTTGAGCCAGCGCAGGCATGCGGCGGCGTTGGCGACCACGGCGGCAAGCGGCTGGTTCACTTCATGGGCGATCGATGCGGCGAGCTCGCCGAGCGCGGTCACGCGCGTGACATGCGCGAGGTTGGTCTGCGCTTCATGCAACCCCGCCTCGGCTCGCTTGCGGGCGGTCACGTCGGTGACCGCTCCGATGAATTCGGTGTCGCCGGAGGGGTCGGTCACCGCATGCGCCCTGGCGTGAACATATTTGATCGCGCCGTCCGGCATCAGCAATCGGTAGCCGTGCTCGAAGTCCCTGCCGTCGAGCGAGGCGCTGTCGATGGTCCGTTGCACGCGGCTGCGATCATCCGGATGGATGCGTTGAAGGACCGTGGCGTGCTTGATGGAAGGAGCCCTGTCGAATCCGAAGATCCTGAACGTCTCTTCCGACCAGATCACCTCACCGCTGGCGACGTGCCAGCCAAAGCTGCCGGTGTGGCTCAATCGCTGGGCTTCGCTCAGGTACATTTCGCTCTGCTGCAGCGCGTTTTCGGCCTGTTTGCGCTCGGTGATATCCTCGCATGCGATCAGGACGATCAATCGATCGTCCTGCCGCCGCACGGCCTTGGCATTTTCACGAACCCAAAGTCCTGAACCGTCCTTGCGGACCTTCCGGATTTCCCAATTGTGGGTTTGGCCGATGTTGTCGAGGCACGCCGCGACGTTGCGCTGGACCGCCTGATGGTCTTCGGCGGCAAAGACCCGCAGCACGGATTGTCCGAGCAATTCGTCGACGGTGTAGCCGAGTTGTGCCGCGCCGAACGTGTTGACCGACAGCACGAGACCCGCTGCGTCGACCATGAAGTACATGACCGGGTTGTGCTCGAACACCTCCCGCCATTGCGCTTCGCTGTTGCGCAGGGCCTCGACCGCGCGCTCTTCGCCGCTGGCCCGGCCGCGTAACATGGCTTCCATCTGCCTGTGGGTGCGGCCCACCACACCCATCATCAGCAATGCGGCGGCAAGCGAGGCGATCAGCAGCGCCAGCGCGATCAGATGGGCGGAAGCGGCAGGCTGCGGACCAAGCAGTAGCCCAATGCAGGTTGCGGCCAAAGCCAGCACCATGCCGCCGAGCAGCCATTGCTCGGCCGACCAGGACTTCGTGGTCGGGATGCGCATCATCGGCAGCCCCAGCATTTGGCCGTCATGGGCCGCGCTGCGTCGCTAGGTGACCGCTATCATCAGCGGCGACAACGTCGCCCTCCTAACTAACTGCATGTTAGCAGCTTTCTCGACGTCCGAACGGGATCGGGGGGCGTTTTTTGGCGATCCGCTCGCGTGGCGTGAGATCGCGCGGAAAGCGCAATCGCCGGACGAACTCAGGCCCAGGTTGCGGCTAAACCAAAGTATGTCGTCCCCATCCGAATGTAACGGCCGGATCAACCTCCGTTCAATGGCCGGTTTCCTCCCGGTGGCTACGCTTATTGGGTAACTCGATGACAGTAGAGGCCTTTCGGGGTTCAGCAATCGCCAATCAGAGACGGGAGATTGAAATGCCCAACACGCGCCTGCATCTGATCCTTTGCTCCGACGAGGTCGGGCGCGAGACGACGCCTCAGAGACGTAACCGTAGCTTCCAGCCCTCCGTTATCGACGGCGGCAAGCAAGCAGCGACCGCGCAGGCCGACCATTCCTGGATCGATCTGCTCGACGTGTTCGACTTGAGCGTGGTGCTCTGTCAGGCGAGCTACCTCGCCTTGCTGGGGGCAAGCCTAGTGGCGCTGCAGCCGCAATTGAACGTGCCAGATCCAGGATCGTAGCCCGCTCTGGATCTAAGTCCGGCAGGCTGCCGGGACCGACGCGCTGGCTGCTCACGCCTGGGTCGCGCAAAACGGGTCCGACAACAGCCTCCGTGAGAGCCCGGAATCCACTCCCCGTCTAGCCCCGGCCCTGATGGATTCCGGGCTCAGTTTCTCAGATGCGCAATTGCGCATCGGGAACGACGCTTGCAGAGAGCTTGCCTTACGCCGCCGGCTTCGCCGCCTGGTCCTCGCTCGACAACAGATGCAGCAGCGCGCTCTTGATCGCGGCCTGCCGGGTCGGCGCGGTGATCTGGGCGCCAAGCAGGTCGGTGACGTAGAACACGTCGCGGGCGCGTTCGCCGAAGGTCGCGACATGCGCCGAGGCGATGTTGAGGTTGAGCTTCGAGATCGCTGTGGTTAGCTGGTAGAGCAGGCCGGGGCGGTCGAGACCGGAGACCTCGATCACGGTGTAGCGGTCGGACCACTGGTTGTTGATGGTCACTTCGGGCTCGACGATGAACGGGCGCGTCTTGCTGCGCACCGCGCGCTTGGCCACGGCCTCGGGCAGCCTGAGCTTGCCTTCCAGCACCTGCTCGATCATCTCGCCGATCCGCGTCGCGCGGCGGCCCTCGTCATCGTCCCGGTCGTATTCGCGCGAGATCGAGATGGTGTCGAGCGCGCGGCCGTCGGTCGTGGTGTAGATCTGCGCGTCGACGATGTTGGCGCCGGCGGAGGCGCAGGCGCCCGCGATGATCGACAGCAGCCAGGGATGGTCGGTCGCCAGAATCGTGAGCTCGGTGACGGCACGGACCTCGTCGAAGCCGACATTGATCGCAAGCTTGTGGCCGGCCTGCTCGCTGGCGCGGATGAAGCGCGCCTGGCGGATCTTGCGTTGCAGCTCGACCTTGAGCCAGTAGGCCGGGTAGTGCCGGCCGATATAGGCATTGAGCTCGGCCTCCGGCCATTCGGTGAAGGCGCGGCGGAATTCGGCCTGCGCCACCGCGATGCGCTGGGCGCGATTGACCTCGGAGAAGCCGCCGGTCAGCACCGGCTCCGTTTCGTAATACAGCGTGCGCAAGAGCTGCGCCTTCCAGCCGTTCCAGACGCCGGGGCCGACGCCGCGGATGTCGGCGGTGGTCAGGATCGTGAGCAGCTTCATCTGCTCGACGGATTGCACCACGGCGGCGAAATTCTCGATGGTCTTGCGGTCCGACAGATCGCGCGATTGCGCCACCGTCGACATCGTCAGATGTTCCTCGATCAGCCACGCCACCAGTTCGGTGTCGGCGGCCGAGAAGCCGAGCCGCGGGCACAGCCGCCGCGCCACCTTGGCGCCGGCGATCGAATGATCCTCAGGCCGGCCCTTGGCGATGTCGTGCAGCAGGGTTGCGATATAGATCACCGGGCGGTGTTCGGGGCGAATTTTGCGGAACAGGTCGCTGGCGACCGTGAACTCCTCGTTGCCGCCGCGCTCGATGTCCTGCAGGAAGCCGATGCAGCGGAGCAGATGCTCGTCCACCGTGTAGTGGTGGTACATGTTGAACTGCATCATCGAGACGATCTTGCCGAAGGCACGGATGAAATGGCCGAGCACGCCGGTCTCGTTCATCCGCCGCAGCACGGTCTCCGCATCGTTCGAGGTCAGGATCTCCATGAACAGGCGGTTGGCTTCCTCGTTGTCGCGAAGCTGGGTGTTGATCAGCCTCAGCGAGCGCGTCACCGTGCGCATCGCGTCGGGATGGAAGGCGAGGTTGTTCTGCTGCGCGAGGCGGAAGATCCGGATCAGGTTGACCGGATCGTGCTTGAACACATCAGGGGCGGCGAGGTTGATGCGGTTGTTGTCGACGATGAAGTCGTCGCTGCCGGCCACTCGCCGTCGTTTGGCGCCGGGCCGCAGCCGCGCCACCATCCGGCTCAGCACCGGCGCCGGCTTGTTGTGCTCCTCTTCGAGCTTGGCGCACAGGATCGCGGTGAGATCGCCGACGTCCTTGGCGATCAGGAAGTAGTGCTTCATGAAGCGCTCGACGTCCTGCATGCCGGGATGCGAGGTGTAGCCGAGGCGCACCGCGATCTCGCGCTGCATGTCG
Source organism: uncultured Bradyrhizobium sp. (assembly GCF_947648125.1). Lineage (GTDB taxonomy): Bacteria > Pseudomonadota > Alphaproteobacteria > Rhizobiales > Xanthobacteraceae > Bradyrhizobium. The sequence continues at coordinate 214,799 of NZ_CANSMR010000010.1, forward strand.
AACGACAGCCGCTCCTCGGCACGTCCGGCGAAGAAGTGCAGATTGCAGCGCACCGACCACAGGAAGTCGGCGCAGCGGCGGAAGGTGCGGTATTCCTGGGCGTCGAATACGCCGCGTTCCAGCAGCTCGTCGGTCTCGCGCACGCGGTAGACGTATTTCGCGATCCAGAACAGCGTATGCAGGTCGCGCAGGCCGCCCTTGCCATCCTTGACGTTGGGCTCGACCAGATAGCGCGACTGGCCGGCGCGGCGATGCCGCTCCTCGCGCTCGGCGAGCTTGGCGGTGACGAATTCCGCCGCGGTGCCCTGCACGACTTCCTTGTCGAAGCGTTCGACCAACTCGTCATAGAGCGGCTGGTCGCCGGTCAGGAAGCGCGTCTCCAGGATCGCGGTGCGGATCGTCATGTCGCCGCGCGCCTGGCGGATCGATTCATCGACCGAGCGCGTGGCGTGGCCGACCTTCAGCCCCATGTCCCAGAGACAATAGAGGATGGCTTCGGCGACCTGCTCGCCCCAGGCGGTCTGCTTGTAGGGCAGGATGAACAACAGATCGATGTCGGATTCCGGCGCCATCAGCCCGCGGCCATAGCCGCCGGTCGCGACCACGGCCATGCGCTCGGCGCCCGAGGGGATCGGCGAGTGATACAGATGCCGGGTCGCTGCCGCGTAGAGGATGCGGATGATCTCGTCCTGCACGAAGCAGAGCCGTTCGGCACAACGCCGGCCGTGACGGTCCTTCAGCAGCAGCGTCTGCGCCGTGGCGCGCGCCGCGATCAGCTCGGCCTTGAGCAGCTGCGCCATCGCGGCGCGGAACTGGTCCTCGCGGCCGGCATGCTGCTCGGCGAGTGCATTGACCGCAGCGGTGATCCGCTCGGTCTCGAAACGATCATCCGCTTCAGGGCGGACTTCGGCTACGACGCTGTCCATACGTTCATCCGATATCGGACGGAGCTGTTGCTGTCACTGACCAAAGTATAACGACAGCAGCTCCATGCTCTCCTGACGACGCCGTGAGCAAGATCGTTCTCGCGCCATCTCGTAAAGGGTAGAGATTTTCTCGTTGACCGCAAGGCTAACTCATTGAATTAAAAGACTGTTTATTAATCAACCTGAGGGGGTCGACCAATGCAGAAATTTTTCCGGCGCGCTTTCGCGACGCTGTTCGCGATCTCCGCGTTGCTGCCTGGCACAGCGCTTGCCGCCGACGCGCTGAAGGAGATCCGGATCGACTGGGCGACCTACAATCCGGTGTCGATGGTCCTGAAGCAGAAGGGTCTGCTGGAGAAGGAGTTCGCCAAGGACGGCATCAGCATCGTCTGGGTGCAGTCGGCCGGCTCCAACAAGGCGCTCGAATTCCTCAACGCCGGTTCGATCGATCTCGGCTCGACCGCGGGCTCGGCCGCTTTGGTGGCCCGGATCAACGGCAATCCGATCAAGTCGATCTACGTTTATTCGCGTCCTGAATGGACCGCGCTGGTCACCGCCAAGGACTCCAAGATCGCCTCGGTTGCCGACCTCAAGGGCAAGCGCGTCGCGGTGACGCGCGGCACCGACCCGCACATCTTCCTGGTCCGTGCGCTGCTCGGCGCCGGTTTGACCGAAAAGGACATCACGCCGGTACTGCTGCAGCACGCCGACGGCAAGACCGCGCTGATCCGCGGCGATGTCGACGCCTGGGCCGGCCTCGACCCGATGATGGCGCAGGCCGAGGTCGAGGACGGCGCCAAGCTGTTCTACCGCAAGGCCGACGCCAACACCTGGGGCATCCTCAATGTGCGCGAGGAGTTCTTGAAAGCGCATCCGGATATCGTCCGCCGCGTGCTCGGAGCTTACGAGGAGGCGCGGAAATATTCGCTGGCGAACTACGACGAGCTGAAGAAGACCTTCATCGCCGTGACCAAGCTGCCGGACGCCGTGGTCGACAAGCAGCTCAAGGAGCGCACCGAGCTGACCCACAGCCGGATCGGCGCTCCCCAGCGCGAGTCGATTTTGGCCGCGGGCCTCGCCTTGCAGCAGGCTGGCGTGATCGACGCCAAGACGGACGTGAAGGCCGCGCTCGACAGCCTGATCGACGATCAGGTCCCGCTTCCGACGAACTAGCTACCGTTGCACCCTCTCCCCTTGTGGGAGAGGGTCGCTTCGCGCAGCGAAGCGGGGTGACGGGTTCTCTCCCCTCGGCGCTCTCTAGCAAGCGGATAGAGACCCCTCATCCGTCGCGGACTGCGTCCGCGCCACCTTCTCCCACAAGGGGAGAAGGAAAGAGGGCGCCGCGGCTCGCGTTTCGACCCACCTTGCAATCCCGCCGGAAGAATAGTTCTTGCTATGGCCATGACCGTTGACCTGCCTGCGCTGGAACAGACGGCCGCGCCGCGTGCGGCGGCGGCGCGGTGGTCGCGTTTTGCGCGCCCGGTGCTCGGGCTCGTGGTGCCGGTCGTGCTCGCGCTGGGCTGGGAACTGGTCGTTGATCTCGGCTATTCCAACGGCCGCCTGGTGCCGCCGCCGTCAAAGGTGTTCGAGACTATCGTGGCGCTCGCCAAAAGCGGCGAGCTGTCGCGCCATATCCTGGCGACGCTATGGCGGGTCGGCGCGGGCTTTGCGCTCGGCGTCATCGCCGGCACCCTCATGGGCGCGATCTCCGGCTACTGGGATTTCGCCAAGCGGCTGCTTGATCCGACCGTACAGGCGCTGCGTGCGATCCCCTCGCTCGCCTGGGTGCCGCTGTTCGTGCTCTGGCTCGGCATCTTCGAGACCTCGAAGGTCGCGCTGATCGCGGTCGGCGTGTTCTTTCCGATCTATCTCGGCGTGATGGGCGCGATCCTGTCGGTCGATCGCAAGATCGTCGAGGTCGGCCGCGTGTTCCGCCTCTCCGGACCCGCCATGATCCGCCGCATCCTGTTGCCGGCTGTGCTGCCGGCCTATGTGGTGTCGCTGCGGGTCGGGCTCGGCCTCGGCTGGATGTTCGTGGTCGCGGCCGAACTGATCGGCGCCTCCGAAGGTCTCGGCTATCTCCTGCTCGACGGCCAGCAACTCGGCAAGCCGGCGCAGATCCTCGCCGCGATCGTGATCTTCGCGATCCTCGGCAAACTGACCGACTGGCTGATCGAGGTCGCGACAGCGCCGCTGCTGCGCTGGCAGGATGCGTTCGGCGCGCGGGGAGGGCAGTGATGCTGGCACTGAAGGACGTCGGCAAGACCTATCCGAACGGCGTCCACGCGCTGGAACGTTTCTCGGCCGAGATTTCGCTCGGCGAGATCATCGCCATCATCGGCGGCTCCGGTTGCGGCAAGTCGACACTCTTACGCGCCATCGCCGGCCTCGATCGCGCCAGCACCGGCAGCGTGACGCTCGACAATGCGGTGATCACGTCACCGCACGCCAAGATCGGCATCATCTTCCAGGAGCCGCGGCTTTTGCCCTGGCTCAGCGTCGCCGACAATATCGGCTTCGGTCTCGCCGACCTCGCGGCTGATGTCAGGCGCAAAAGGGTCGCCGCGGCGCTGGCCCGCGTCGGCCTCGCTGACAAGGCTGCGGCCTGGCCGCGTGAGCTCTCCGGCGGGCAGGCGCAGCGGGTCGCGATCGCCCGTGCGCTGGTGCCGCAGCCGGAGGTGCTGCTGCTCGACGAGCCGTTCTCGGCGCTCGATGCGTTCACGCGGCGCGACCTGCAGGACCACCTGCTCGATCTCTGGGCCGACACGCGCCCGACCCTGATCCTGGTCACCCATGACGTCGACGAGGCGGTGGTGCTGGCTGACCGCGTGCTGGTGATGCGGCCGCGGCCGGGCCGGCTGTTCGAGGAGATCACCATCAATCTGGCGCGGCCGCGCGACCGCAAATCCGAGCTGTTCGATACCTTCAAGCGCCGCGTGCTGACCGCGCTCGACCGCTCGCTGGACCGTTCGGTGCGTGACGTCACGGACAAATCGAGCGCCGGCGAGGCGATGTGGTGGTGACATCGGCGCCATAAGGCCTTACATCCGAAGGCTAAGAAGAATAGCCGGGAGCAGAACCATGGACTCCGCCGAACTCCGCGCAATGCAGGCTCCGATCAAGGAGCGCTACAAGACCGATCCCCAGGCCGCCGTGGTCACGTTGAAGGCCAAGGGCACGATCGACAACGAAAGCCTGTCCTGCAAGGTCGAAACCGGCCGCGCGCTCGCGGTCGCCGGCCTGCATCCCGCCACCGGCGGCTCCGGGCTCGAGCTCTGCTCCGGCGACATGCTCTTGGAAGCGCTGGTCGCCTGTGCCGGCGTCACGCTGAAATCGGTCGCAACCGCCGTCGAGGTGCCGCTTAAGGTCGGCAACGTGTTCGCCGAGGGCGATCTGGATTTCCGCGGCACGCTCGGCGTCGACAAGGAGGCCCCGGTCGGCTTCCGCGAGATCCGTCTCCGCTTCGACGTCGGCACCGACGCGCCGCAGGACAAGCTCGATCTGCTGCTGAAGCTCACCGAGCGCTATTGCGTAGTCTACCAGACCATCAAGAACGGCCCGAAAGTGTCGGTCACGATGCAGCGGGTTTAGCGCGTCGCCCCGGCGAAAGCCGGGGCCCATACGCCGTGTCCTCTCGGTTCAAGCCGCGCTGCCCGACGGCTTTCGCTCCTCACACCCATTCGTGGTTATGGGTCCCGGCCTTCGTCGGGACGACACTCGATGTCCCCCGAACTCCACTTCGTCCTGCTCCTCGTGCTGCGCATGGCGGTTGCCGCCGCCTTCGTGGTCAGTGCGTCCATCATCACGGAACGGTCGGGGCCGGTGATCGGCGCACTGATCGCCACCCTGCCGATCTCGGCCGGGCCGTCCTACACCTTCCTCGCGCTCGATCATGACGCTGCCTTCATCGCCGAGGGCGCGTTGTCGAGCCTGCCGGTCAATGCGGCGACGATCTTCATGGGCCTGACTTATGCCGTGCTGGCGCAGCGCTTCAGCATGTGGATCAGCGCGGGCTCCGCGATCGCGTTGTGGCTGGTGCTCGGCACCATCATCCGCCAGTTCGCATGGACGCTTGCCGGCGGTTTGATCCTCAATGCCATTGCCTTCGCGATCTGCATTCCGCTGCTCAGGCCCTATCGGCACGTCCGGAAAATGCCGCTGATCGCGCGGCGCTGGTACGATATTCCGCTGCGCGCTGCGCTGGTCGCAAGCTTGGTCGGCACCGTCGTCACCGCGTCGACCTGGGTCGGTCCGCGCGTCACGGGCGTGATCGCGCTGTTTCCGATCGTGTTCTCCTCGATGATGCTGATCCTGCATCCGCGCATTGGTGGCCCCGCCACCGCCGCCGTGCTCGCCAACAGCGCCTGGGGCCTGCTCGGCTTCGGCCTCGGCATCGCCGTGCTGCATGTCGCGGTGCTGCAGTTCGGCTCGGCGATCGGCCTCAGCTGCGCACTCGCCACCTGCATCGCCTGGAATCTGGCGCTGTGGCAGGTCGGGCGACGGCGCGCCGTGAAGCCGTAGAGGCGTAGGATGGGTAGAGCGCAGCGAAACCATCATGCTTCGGCATACAACGATTGATGGGTTTCGCTGCGCTCTACCCATCCTACGGTACTACGGCACGGCTACTGCTTCGGCAATTTCGCCCTCAACGCATACAGCGCATCGAGCGCCTCGCGCGGCGACATTTCGTCGGGGTGCAGTGCCTTCACCGCCTCGACCAGCAAATCCGTCTCGCTCGGCGGCTTATCCTCACTTGCGGCGCGGGAGGGCACGGCGAACAGCGGCAAATCGTCGACCAGAGCGCGCGCGGTCTGGCCGCGGTCCTGGGCTTCGAGCTTCGCCAGCACCGATTTGGCGCGGGTGATCACCGCGGGCGGCAGGCCGGCGAGCTTTGCGACCTGGATGCCGTAGGAACGGTCGGCGGAGCCGGGCAGCACCTCGTGCAGGAATACGACGTCGCCCTGCCATTCCTTGACCCGCACCGTGGCGTTGAACATCCGCGGCAGCTTGGCCGAGAGCGCGGTCAGCTCGTGATAGTGGGTGGCAAAGAGCGTGCGGCAGCGGTTGCTTTCATGCAGATGCTCGATCGCGGCCCAGGCGATCGACAGGCCGTCGAAAGTCGCGGTCCCACGGCCGATCTCGTCGAGGATGACGAGCGACCGCTCGCTCGCCTGGTTGAGGATCACGGCGGTCTCGACCATCTCGACCATGAAGGTCGAGCGTCCGCGCGCCAGGTCGTCGGCGGCGCCGACGCGCGAGAACAGCCGGTCGACGATGCCGAGCCGCGCCCGCGACGCCGGCACATACGAGCCGATCTGCGCCAACAGCGCGATCAGCGCGTTCTGGCGCAGGAAGGTCGATTTACCGGCCATGTTCGGTCCGGTGATCAGCCAGAGCTGGCCGGACTTCTGTCCCGGCGCCGGCGACAGGTCGCAGGCATTGGCGATGAACGGCTGGCCGTCGCGTTTGAGCGCCTGCTCGACCACCGGATGGCGGCCGCCCTCGATCGCAAAGCCGAGCGAGCCGTCGACCTCGGGCCGCACGTAATTGTCGTCGATCGCAAGCTTCGCCAGCGAGGTCGCGACGTCGAGCATCGCAAAGGCATGCGCGGCGTTGCGCAGATCGTCGCTGGCGGCGAGCGCCATCGCGCTCAGCCGTTCAAAGATCTCGAGCTCGAGATTGAGCGCGCGCTCGCCGGCATTGGCGATCTTGGCCTCGGTCTCGCCGAGCTCTGCCGTGGTGAAACGAACCTGTCCCGCCAGCGTCTGGCGATGGATGAAGGTCGCATTGAGCGGCGGCGCGAACAGCTTGTCGCCGTGCTGCGCGGTGACCTCGACGAAATAGCCCAGCACATTGTTGTGCCGGATCTTCAGCGTCTTGATGCCGGTGTCCTCGGCATAGCGCGCCTGCATCGCGGCGACGACGAGGCGCGAGGCATCGCGCAAATTCCGGCTCTCGTCGAGCGCGGCCTCATAGCCTTCGCGGACGAAGCCGCCGTCGCGCTTGATCAGCGGCAATTGCTCGGACAGCGCGCGGGTGAACTCCTGCGCGAGATCGCGCGAGGGGCGTTGCAGCGCCGCCATCACGGTCGAAACCTCGGCCGCGGGACTAGCGAGCTGCGCGAGCAGCTCCAGCGCCTGGTCGGCGGCAAGGATGCCGTCGCGCAGGCTGGCGAGATCGCGCGGGCCGCCGCGGCCGACCGAGAGCCGCGCCAGCGCGCGCGACATGTCGGGCGCGGCGCGCAGCACGGTCCTGATGTCCTCGCGCGCGGCTGAATCCGCAACGAAGGTGGAGACGGCATCGAGCCGCCGTGCGATCACCGCAACATCGGTCAGCGGCGCGGCCAGCCGTTGTGCGAGGAGGCGCGAGCCCGCCGCGGTGACGGTGCAGTCGATCGCATCGAGCAGCGAGCCGCGGCGCTCGCCGGCGAGCGTCCGCGTCAGCTCGAGGTTGGCGCGGGTCGCCGGATCGATCGCCATCGTGGTGCCGGCAGCCTCGCGCGCCGGCGGCGACAGCGGCGGACGTTTGCCGACCTGGGTGCGGTCGATATAGGTGACGGCGGCGGCTGCGGCGGTCGCCTCCAGCCGCGACATCGCGGACAGGCCATCCATGGTCGCGACCGCGAAATAGTCGCACAGCCGCCGCTCCGATGTGGCGCTGTCGAACACGTCGCGGGTCAGCGGCGTCACCGACGGCAGCTCGCGCAAGGTCGGCGCGAGTTCATTGTCGCTGTACAGCGCGTCGGTGACGATCGCCTCGTTCGGATTGATGCGCGCCAGCGTCGCCGCGAGCTCCGATGTCGCGCACTCCGTCACCATGAATTCGGAGGTCGAGATGTCGATCCAAGCAAGGCCGAGACGATCCGCGCCGGCCGAGCCGCGGGCGCGTGCGATTGCGATCAGGTAATTGTTGGTGCGGGCGTCGAGCAGCGTGTCTTCGGTCAGCGTGCCCGGCGTCACCAGCCGCACCACGCCGCGGCGGACCACGCTTTTGTTGCCGCGGGCCTTTGCCTCCGCGGGATTTTCCGTCTGCTCGCACACCGCGACGCGGTGCCCGGCACCGATCAGGCGATGCAGGTAATCCTCTGAGCGTTCGACCGGAACGCCGCACATCGGGATGTCCATGCCCTGATGCTTGCCGCGCTTGGTCAGCACGATGCCGAGCGTCTTCGAGGCGATCTCGGCATCCTCGAAGAACAGCTCGTAGAAATCGCCCATCCGGTAGAACAGCAGGAGGCCGGGGTGGGCGGCCTTGATCTCCAGATACTGTTCCATCATCGGCGTGACGCGCGACGGCGCCTCGGCGGCAGTGGCTTCGGGCGGAACGGGGATGGGCTGCTGAATAGTCATGAGGTGGCGGAAACTACAGAATTTCGCCATGCGGTCCTATCCGCGAAGGCGGAGTTTTCCACCCTGTCCACGGTGCCATTATGACAGCCCTCACGGTAATGCGTGCGGGGCGCGCAGCCGCGTCAATTGACCTGCCGCGGGCACGCTCCTAAAACTCCCCTCAAGTTCCAGCCGATCCAGCGCCTAAGTCGCGGCATTCAGGGAGAGATTCAATGCGTGATGTGTTCATTTGCGATGCCGTCCGGACACCAATCGGCCGTTTCGGCGGCTCGCTCGCCAAGGTGCGCGCCGACGATCTCGCGGCGGCCCCGATCAAGGCGCTGATGGCCAAGCACCCGACGCTCGACTGGAATCAGGTCGACGAGGTCTATTTCGGCTGCGCCAACCAGGCCGGCGAGGACAACCGCAACGTCGCGCGCATGGCGCTCCTGCTCGCCGGTATGCCGGAATCGGTTCCCGGTCAGACCCTGAACCGGCTCTGCGCCTCCGGCCTCGACGCGGTCGGTGCGGCGGGCCGCGCCATCCGCGCCGGCGAGATCGATTTCGCGATCGCGGGCGGCGTCGAATCGATGACGCGCGCACCGTTCGTGATGGGCAAGGCTTCCGAAGCCTTCTCGCGCTCGTCCGAGATCTACGACACCACGATCGGCTGGCGCTTCATCAATCCCCTGATGAAGGCGCAGTATGGCGTCGATGCGATGCCGGAGACCGGCGAGAACGTCGCCGAGGAATTCCAGGTGTCGCGTGCCGATCAGGATGCGATGGCGATCCGCTCGCAGCAGCGCGCGGGTGCCGCGATCGCGTCGGGCTATTTCGCCGAGGAGATCGTGCCGATCCAGGTGCCCGGCGGCAAGGCCGGCCCGATCACCGTCGACAAGGACGAGCATCCGCGGCCGGAGACCACGCTCGAAGCTCTCGCCAAGCTGAAGCCGATCGTGCGCAATCCGGGCACGGTGACCGCGGGCAATGCGTCCGGCGTCAATGACGGCGCCGCCGCGATGATCCTTGCGTCGGAAGCCGCCGTGAAGAAGCACGGCCTGACCCCGCGCGCGAAGATCCTCGGTCTCGCCTCGGCCGCGGTGCCGCCGCGCATCATGGGCATCGGCCCGGTGCCGGCGACCAGGAAGCTGGTCGAGCGTCTCGGCATCAAGGTGTCGGACTTCGATCTGATCGAGCTCAACGAGGCCTTCGCCTCGCAGGGCATCGCCTGCCTGCGCCAGCTCGGCGTCAAGGAAGACGCCGATTTCGTCAATCCGCATGGCGGCGCGATCGCGCTCGGCCATCCGCTCGGCATGAGCGGCGCGCGGCTGGTGCTGACCGCTGTGCACGGCATGGAGAAGCGCGGCGGGAAGCTTGCCTTGGCAACTATGTGCGTCGGGGTCGGCCAGGGCGTCGCGGTCGCGATCGAAAAGCTGAATTAATCCAATGGCTTGGAAGGGCTGAAAACAGCCCTTCCCCAATTTGGTTATGCATTATAATGATCTGATGTGAGCTCACCGGGCGCGTGGGCCGCGGAGGAATTCGCCATGACCCTGTTGTATCCGCTGCAATCGCTTGCGGCTCATCCGGCGCGGCTGTCGCCGGACTATCGCTCCACCGTGAAGCGCTCGCCGCAAAAGCCGCTGATCCCGATGCGGCACACGCTCTCGGAATTGACCGGGCCGGTCTATGGCCATGAGACGGTGCGCGTGCACGACAATGATCTCACCATCCAGGCCAAGGGCGAGCCGCTCGGCGAGCGCATCATCGTGCACGGTCATGTGCGCGACGAGGACGGCCGCGGCGTGCCGAACACGCTGGTCGAGCTGTGGCAGGCCAATGCCTGCGGCCGCTACATCCATGTGGTCGACCAGCATCCGGCGCCGCTCGATCCGAATTTCACGGGCGCAGGCCGCACGCAATCCGATGCGAGCGGCTACTACAAGTTCATCACCATCAAGCCGGGCGCCTATCCCTGGGGCAATCATCACAACGCCTGGCGGCCCGCGCATATCCACTTCTCGGTGTTCGGGCATTCCTTCGTCTCGCGGCTTGTGACGCAGATGTACTTCCCCGGCGATCCGCTGTTCCCGTTCGATCCGATCTTCAATTCGGTCACGGATGAGAAGGCGCGGGCGCGGATGATCTCGTCGTTCGATCTCGAGAACACCAAGCCGGAATGGGCGCTGTGCTATCGCTTCGATATCGTGCTGCGCGGGCGCAATGCCACGCCGATGGAGACCAAATAAGTGTCGAACCAGCGTCCTGATGGAATCACGCCCTCGCAGACCGTCGGTCCCTATTTCAAATATGGCCTGACGCCGAACGGCGAATATGAGTGGAACGATGCCTTCACCAACAATCTGCTGACGGGCGACGTCTCGGGCGAGCGCATCCGCGTCGAGGGTACCGTCTATGACGGCGACGGCGCCGTGATCCCGGATTGCATGCTGGAGATCTGGCAGGCCGACAGCCAGGGCCGCTTCTCCGATCCGCAGGATGCGCGCGCGCTACCGAATTCCTCGTTCAAGGGCTTCGGTCGCTGCGGCACCGACAAGAGCGGCTTCTATTCGTTCGACACCATCAAGCCGGGTGTGGTGCCGGATGCCGACGGCAAGCCGCAGGCGCCGCACATCGTGCTCGCGGTGTTCGCCCGCGGCATGCTGCTGCATCTCTACACGCGGATCTATTTCGACGACGAAGCCGGCAACGCCGGCGATGCCGTGCTGGCGCTGGTGCCGGCCGATCGCCGCGCCACCTTGATTGCCAGGCGCAAGGCTGGCTCGGGCAATACCTACATGTTCGATGTCCACCTTCAGGGCGACAACGAGACCGTGTTCTTCGACGTCTAGCCGCTGACCGCGCCTGGCGGCGCGCAAATCCAGCACTGAAGGGACGACCCAAATCCGCTGCGCGCCTTCGCCGCAGCGGATTTTGCTTGACTATGCGCGATCAGTTATATAGCAAGTTGGTTATATAACAGATACGAGATGAATTATGCCCAACCTCGACGCCGCCTTTTCCGCGCTCGCCGACCCGACCCGCCGGGCGATCCTGGCGCGTCTCGCTCTGGGTGAGGCGACGGTGATGGAGCTGGTCGAGCCGTTCGAGATGACCCAGCCCGCGATCTCCCGCCATCTCAAGGTGCTCGAGGGCGCGGGCCTGATCGTGCGGCGCGTTGAGGGCACCAAGCGGCCGTGCCGGTTGGCGCCGACTGCGGTCGCCGAGATTGATCAATGGCTCGGCATGCTGCGGCGGGCGCTGGAAACCAATTACGACCGGCTGGACGGAGTGCTGGCCGCCATGAAGCCTGAGAAATGAAGGGTATCCCATGAGCAAGTTGACACTGAAGACCGAAGGCGACCGCTACATCGTTGTCACCAGGCGCTTCGTCGCGCCGCCCGAGGCGGTGTATCGCGCGCACACCGAGCCGGAGCTGCTGCAGAAGTGGCTGCTCGGTCCCGAGGGCTGGACCATGCCGGTCTGCGTCAGCGATCTCAGGCCCGGCGGCAAGATCCGCTACGAGTGGACCGACGGCAAGGGCGGCGGCTTTCATCTGACCGGCGAATATGTCGAACTCGAACCGTTTAGCCGCATCGTGCATGTCGAGCGCATGCATCTGCCGGATCCGACCCCGGACAATCGCGTCGAGACGCGGTTTGCGCCTGACGGCGGCGGCACCGTGATGACCATGCGGATGACCTTGCCGGATGCCGAGACGCGCGCGGCGATGCTCGCGACCGGCATGGAGCACGGCATGGAAGACAGCTATGCTCGGCTCGACCGCATGAGCTGAGCACACTGACGTGAGGGACAATGCGCGACCGTTTCCTGACCGGTCTGATCGGGTATCCGATCGCGCATTCAGCGGCGCCTGCGATGCACGAGCAGGCCGCAGCAGTGCTCGGCGTTCACTGTCACTACCAGCTCATCGAGGTTGATGGCGCCGGGCGCGACGATCTGCGTGCGATATTAGAGGGCATCAGGCGGCTCGGCTTTGCCGGCGTCAACGTCACCTTTCCTTACAAGGAAGCGGTCGTCGATCTGCTCGATGACCTCTCACCCGATGCGCGGGCGATCGGCGCGGTCAACACCATCGTCGCCGATGGCGCGCGGCTGGTCGGGCACAACACCGATGCGACCGGCTTTGCGCGTGCGATCGCACCGCTGCTTGCGTCAGCGCCGCGCGGCCCGATCGCGCTGATCGGTGCCGGCGGTGTCGGCAAGGCGATCGCCTTCGCGCTCGTCGGCCTCGGTGTCGCCGGGATCAGGGTCTTCGACGCCGATGCCGCCAAGGCCGCGCAGCTTGCTGGCCAGTTGCGGGATCGCGATGCGATCCATGCCGGCAGCGTCGCGAGCGCGGTGGACGGCGCCACAGGTCTCGTCAATGCAACGCCGGTCGGCATGCTGCCGAGCCGCGACACGCCGGTGCCGGACGCGCTGCTGCGTCCGTCGATGTGGGTTGCCGACGCCGTCTACACGCCGCTCTGGACGCCGTTGCTGACCGCGGCAAAAGCCAAGGGCGCAAACGTCCTGACCGGACGCGAGCTCGCGATCAACGCCTCGGCCGATGCATTCAAGCTGTTCACGGGATTGACGCCGCCGCATGCCGCGATGGCAAATGCGTTCGACGCCGTGATGGCCGCGCGCTACTCTTCGCCCGCCTGAACGGCGGGAGCATTGAATGAAGAAAATCAGGGTCGGTCTGGCCGGCTGCGGCTTCGTGTCGGAGCTGCATATGGTTGCGTATCGGCGGGTCTATGGCGTCGATGTCGAGGTGAGGGCGGTCGCGGCGCGCGGCGATCATGTCAATGACTTCGCGCGCAAGCACGGAGTCTCGAACGCCTATCGCAGCTTCGCCGAGCTGGTTGCCGACGCTGATATCGACGTCATCGACATCTGCACGCCGCCCAACCTGCACGCCGCGATGATCGTGGAGGCGATGCAGGCCGGCAAGCACGTGATCTGCGAGAAGCCGTTCAGCGGCTATTTCGGCCGCGAGGGCGACAGGCAGCCGATCGGCAAGCATGTCCCGAAGGCGCTGATGTACCAGCGCGTGATGGAGGAGATGGAAGCGACCCGCGCCGCGATCGAAAAGACCGGCAAACTGTTCATGTATGCCGAGGACTGGATCTACGCGCCGGCCGTGACCAAGACCGCGGAGATCATCCGTGCGACGGGCGACAAGATCCTGTTCATGAAGGGCGAGGAGAGCCATTCCGGCTCGCATGCCGCGCACGCTGCAGAGTGGGCGATGACCGGCGGCGGCTCGCTGATCCGGATGGGCTGCCATCCGCTGTCGGCCGTGCTCCATCTCAAGCAGGTCGAGGCGAAGGCCCGCGGCGAGACCATCAATGTCGCGAGCGTCACCTGCGATGTCGGCAATGTGACAGCTTCGCTCAAGGCAGACGAGCGCGCCTACATCAAGGCCAATCCGGTCGATGTCGAGGATTGGGGCACGCTGACCGCGACCTTCTCCGACGGCACCAAGGCCACGGTTTTTTCCGGCGACATGATCATGGGCGGCGTGCGCAATCTGATCGAGACCTATACATCAGGCGGCTCGCTGTTCGCCAACATCACGCCGAACACGCATCTTGTGAGCTATCAGACGTCAGAGGAGAAGCTCGCCTCCGTCTACATCACCGAGAAGGTCGACCGCAAAACCGGCTGGCAGTATGTCTGCCTCGAGGAGGAATGGACCCGTGGCTACCTGCAGGAGATCCAGGACTTCATGGAGTGTGTGGCGACGGGGCGCCAACCGCTCGCGGGCCTCGCGCTGGCGTATGAGACGACGAGAGTGAACTACGCCGGCTATTGGGCGGCGGATGAGGGGCGGCGGGTGGTGCTCTAGCCGCGAGCGCCGCGCTTTCCTTCTCCCCTTGTGGGAGAAGGTGGCGCGCAAAGCGCGCCGGATGAGGGGTTATCACCGCGAATTCATTGCGAGAGATCATTCGCGGAGAGAAACCCCTCACCCGGCTTCGATGCTACGCATCGAAGCCACCCTCTCCCACAAGGGGAGAGGGTGCACCGTCGCTGCGGTCAAAATCACGCTATCGCCTAGGCCCCGTACACCGATCCCTTCGGTAGCGGGAACACCGGGTCCTGCGTCCTGATGTTGGTCGGCCACACCACGGTGATGCGCTCGCCGGCGTTCTGCATCACGACAGGTGTCGAGCGCTCGTTCTGGCCGGACATCGGCGTGCCCGGCGGATAGAACTTCACACCATAGCCCTGGATGGTGCCGCCCGGCGGGATGTCGACATCGAGCGCCGCCTTGCGGATCGCCTCGGGATCGAAGCCGCCATATTTCTCCTTGGCGACCGGCAGCACGTTGTTGAGCAGGACCCAGGTTTGGTTGAAGCCCATCGAGCAGTGCGGCGGCACTTCGGTGGCGCTGGTCTTCTCGCGATAGCGCGCCACCATCACTTTGGTGAGGTCGCCGACCCCCGGCGCGAGCTTGGCCGGATCGAGCAGCTGCGCCGGGACGGGGTCGATGTTGCAGAAATTGTCGATGTCAGCGCCGAAGGTCGTGCGCAGCTTGTCGAGCTGGCTGTAGCCGGCGCCGGCGCCGAACAGCATCTTGAACTTCAGCCCGCTCTCGCGCGCCTGGCGCAGGAACAGCGTGATGTCGGGGTTGTAGCCGGCATGCGAGATGATGTCGGCCTTGGCGCGCTTCAGCTTGGTCACCAGAACCGAGAGATCGGGCGCGGAGGCCGAATAGCCTTCCTTGAGCACGACCTGCAGCCCGGCTTCCTTCGCGAACATCTCGTCGGCGGCGGCAACGCCAACGCCGTAGGGACCATCCTCATGGATCAGCGCAACCTTGACGTCCTTCGGCTCCATCCCGAGCCTGGCCTTGGCGTGCTCGCCGAGGAAGCCGCCGAAGGCCTGGCCGTACTGGTCGGAATGGATCTGGGCGCGGAACACGTATTGCAGGTTCTTGTCCTTGAACACGGCGGTCGAGACCGCGGTCGTGATCCAGAGGATCCGCTTCTGCTGCTCGACCTTGGCGGCGAGCGGCACCGCGTGCGAGCTGGCGAACACGCCGTTGAGGATGTCGACCTTCTCCTGGTCGATCAGCCGATTGGCCTCGTTGATCGCGACATCGGGCTTGCTCTGGGAATCGACATTGACCGGCGCGATCTTGTACTTGCCGCCGACGCCGCCCTTCTCGTTGACGAGATCGATCGCGATCTGCGTGCCGATCGAGGAGGCGACCGAACCGCCGGCGGCAAATGGGCCGGTCAGGTCGTAGATCACACCGATCCGGACCGTCTCGGCCTGCGCCTGCGCGCGTGTCCAATCGAAGCTGAAAGCAGCGGCGGCAGCCGCTGAAGTCTTCAGCAGCGTCCTGCGTGAAGTCGGCATCGCGTCCTCCCCTGAAACCGTCAGTTGTGTGACGGGTATTTCTTGCTTTTCGCGGAGTATTGGGAGGCGACCTCGGAAAGTCAACGCGATTGCGGCGGCAGTGTCTTGCGCTTTCGGAGGGGGCGGCCGCATTGAAAACTGTCGTCGCCCGGCTTGACCGGGCGACCCAGTATTCCAGAGGCTGCAGTGTTTGAGCCGATAGGCCGCGGCGTACTGGATCGCCCGGTCAAGCCGGGCGATGACATCAATAGTGCGGTTAGCGAGTGCGATCGAACCGCGGGGACGCGAAAAACTACTCCATCACCGCGGCATGATCCGACGGCGCCGACTGCGCGCGCAGCGTGGCCTTGGTCGAGCCGATCATCAGCGCGAGCGGGATCGAGACCAGGATGAACAGCATCACCAGCTGGTAGTCGTGCGAGAACGCGATGATCTGCGACTGTGCCGCCACCATCTTGTCGGCCATCGCGCGGCCGGCATCGGTGTTGAGGTTGATCATGCCCGCGACGTCGGGCATCTGCAGCGCGTGGTTGAACGGATTGATCTGCTCCGACAGCTTTGCGTAGATCCGCCGCCCGCCTTCCGTGAGCTGTGCGATCACGATCGAAATGCCGACCGAGCTTGCGACGTTGCGGAACAGCGTCAGCATCGAGGTGCCGTCGGTACGCAGCTGGTTCGGCAGCGTCAGGAACGCCACCGTCGACAGCGGCACGAAGACGAGGCCGAAGCCAAAGCCCTGGATCACGCTGACGACGATGATCTCGCTCGCCTGCGTCATGTCGGTCCAGCCGGTCATCTGGAACAGCGACGCCGCGGTCAGTGCCAGGCCGGAGACGATCAGCGTCCGCGCCTCGATGTAGCGCATCAGGCGGCCGACCAGCATCATCGCGACGAAGGTGCCGGCGCCGCGGGTCGCCAGCAACAGGCCGGCGGTGATGATCGGATAGCCGACCACGTTCTGCAGATACGGTGAGGACAGCGCCATGGTCGAATACAGCACGAGACCCATCACCGTCATGAACACGACACCGCCGAGGAAATTCCGGTCCTTGAAAATCGCGAACTGGATGAACGGCTTGTCGGTGGTCAGCGAATGGGCGAAGAAGAAGTAGGCGCCGACTGCCGCCACGATGAACTCGATCATGATCTCGTTGGATTCCAGCCAGCCGAGCTGCTCGCCGCGGTCCAGCGCGAGCTGCAGCGCGCCGATCGCGACCGCGAGCGCGCCAAAGCCGAACCAGTCGAAGCGCAGCGCGTGGTCCTGCCTGGTCTCGTCCATGAAGATGATCAGGCCGAGCACCGTGAACAAGCCGAACGGCAGGTTGACGAAGAACACCCAGTGCCAGGAGTAGGTCTCGGTCAGCCAGGCACCGAGCGAGGGGCCCATGATCGGACCCATCATCACGCCCATGCCCCAGATCGACATCGCCTTGGCGCGCTCATGCAGCGCGTAGGAGTCCAGCATCACCGCCTGCGACAGCGGCACCAGCGCCGCGCCGAACACGCCCTGCAACAGGCGGAACAGCACCATCTGGTTGATGTCCTGCGCCAGGCCGCAGAACACCGAGGCCACGGTGAAGCCGGCCGAGCAGATGATGAAGATGCGCTTGCGGCCGAAGCGGTTGGCGATCCAGCCCACCGGCGCGGTCATGATCGCGGCCGCGACGATGTAGGAGGTCAGCACCCAGTTGATCTGGTCCTGCGAGGCCGACAGCGAGCCCTGCATATAGGGCAGCGCGACGTTGGCGATCGTGGTGTCGAGCGCCTGCATGATCGTCGCGGTCATCGCGCAGATCGTCACCATGTTCCGGCGCATGCCGGGCACGGCGGATGGTGACGGTGCATTCATTCAGGTCGGTCCTGTTTTTGCGATGAAGTCACCTCTCCCGCTTGCGGGGGAGGTCGGCGCGTAGCGCCGGGTGGGGGCTATCTCCACAATGTGACTCGTGGAGAGAGCCCCCACCCCAACCCTCCCCCGCAAGCGGGAGAGGGGGCGCACTATTTCTGCGGTCGACAACTCGACCAAAGCTCATCCGAACGATTAGTCCTGATGGTCCGGGTGCGCGGAGGCCGAGCGCAGCCCGAGCAGGCCGGCCAGCGTGCGGCGGTGGTTGGTGTCGATCGTCGCGTAGACGCTCATGCCGGCCTTCAGCTTCTTCACGAACGGATCGTTCTCGTCGAAGTAGATCCGCACCGGCACGCGTTGCACCACCTTGACGAAGTTGCCGGTGGCGTTCTGCGGCGGCAGGATCGCGAACTGCGCGCCGGTGCCGGGCGACAGCGAGCCGATCTTGCCCTTGAATTCGTGGTTCGGGAACGCGTCGACGTCGAGCGTCACCGGCTGGCCGACCGCGACATAGGTGAAGTCGCTTTCCTTCGGATTGGCGTCGACCCAGGGATGGTCGACATCGATCACCGAGAACACCGGTGCGCCCGCGGCGACGAAGCGGCCGAGCTGGATCTGGTCGACCTGGGTCGCCACGCCATCCATCGGCGCGCGCAGCACGGTGTGGTCGAGATTGCGCTGGGCGTCGTCGAGCTTGGCCTTGGCCTGGGCGTAAGGCGGGAAGCGCTCGATCGGCAAATCGACATCGCCGAGCAACTGCGTCTTGGCGTTGGAGATCTGCTGCCTGATGTATTGCGCCAGACTCTCGGCGGTGACTTGCGCATTCGCCGCGTTGTCGAGGTCGAGCTGCGAGCCGAAATTCTGCTTGGCGAGCGTCGATTTGCGATCGACGTCCTTCTTCTTCAGTTCGATGCTCTGCTGGGCGAATTCGAGCATCCTGGTGTTGATCTTGATGTTGTCGACCAGGTTGTCATAGGTGGTCCTGGTCTGGTCGAGCGCCGCCTTGGCCTGATCGACCGCGAGGCGGAACGGCACCGGGTCGATCTCGAACAGCTCGTCACCCTTCTTGACGTGCTGGCCTTCCTTCACGACGATCTTGTCGATCTTGCCGGAGATCTCCGGCGTGATCAGCACCTTCTGCGCGCCGACATAGGCGTCGTCGGTGCCGACATAACGGCCGCCGTTAAGATAGAACACGCCGCCGACGATCACCGCCACGATCGGCAGCACGACGAGCAGCAGCACCCGGCGATAGCGCCGCAGACCTGCCATCAGGCGCCGGCGCGGCGCCCGGCTGGCCTTGCCCGACGGTGCTGATACGCCGGGATTGCTCTTCTGCTCAGGGGCCAGCTTGAGGACGGGTTCAGCCATAGCGCTGTTCCTTTCGGGAGGGCTCGCCGGCTGGGCTTTGGATGGCATTGCGAACGTTTTCCTTGATCGATTCCAATTGAGTGAGCAGGCGATGCGCGTCAGTGGGGCTGATGCCCTCGAGCGCGGTCGCGGTGAGTTCGGAGCGCAGGCCGGCAAGCTTCCCGAGCAGCGGGCGCGCGGCCTTCTTCAGATAGAGGCGATTGACGCGGCGATCGTTCTCGTCGCTGCGGCGCTCGATCCAACCATTGTCGCAGAGCTTGTCGATCAGCCGCGTCAGCGTGATCGGCTGCATCTCGAGCAGCTCGGCGAGTTCGGTCTGCTTCATGCCTTCCTGGCGTTCCACCTTGGACAGCACGGCCCATTGTGCGCGGGTGATGCCGTAGCGCGCGGCCTCCTTGTCGGCATAGACGCGGATCAGCCGGAACAACTCGCCAAGCGTAAACAAGAAGTCCGTATCCACGGAACCGCGCATCTGTGCTCCTTCCATAAGCTTTGGATATAATAAGCTTGCTTATGAATTCTGCATGCCGGGTTAACGGGGGGCTGCCCCGCATGGCGGACATGGCTGCAAGGCGGTGAGGGACTGGCTTAGGTCGTGGGCTTCGGTATTGGCTTGGGCCGGGCTATGGGAACCGGCGCAGAAATGCTACATATCGAGGCAATGAGCCTCGCCAAGCCGACGTTTCCTGCCCCCGACCACGATCACGGCCGTTGCGCCGCGGACGCGATGGCGCATGCCGAACAGGTCTGCGCGCGCCGCGGCCAGAAATTCACCCCGATCCGGCGCCAGGTGCTGCAGGCGCTGCTTTCGAGCCATCGTCCGCTCGGCGCCTATGAGGTGATCGACGAGCTGGCCAAGACGATGCCGCGGCCGGCACCGATTACCGTGTATCGCGCGCTCGATTTCCTGATGGAGAACGGCCTCGTTCACCGCATCGAGAGCCGCAACGCCTTCCTCGCCTGCGCGCATGATCATGACGAGACCTCGATGGTGGCGTTCCTGATCTGCGACCACTGCGGCTCGGTCGGCGAAATCCCCGCCGCCCCGGTCGCGCAAAGCTTGACCGCAGCAGCGCGGGCCTCGGGCTTCATCCCGAAACTGTCCGTGGTCGAGATCGCCGGCACCTGCGCGCATTGCCAGAAGGCGTGAAGCGCGGATGCGATTGAGCCAAGCAATCACCGCGAGCACTCTGCGCCCCCTCTCCCGCTTGCGGGGGAGGGTTGGGGTGGGGGTGTCACCGCGAGCCGTTCCGTGGAGAGAGCCCCCACCCGCCGCGCTCTTCGAGCGCAGCGACCTCCCCCGCAAGCGGGAGAGGTGAGGTCCCCATAACAACAACACGGCAGCAAGCCGGCCCGCGAGGAAACATGTCGACCCAAGCGATCTCCGCCAGCATCACGAGGCCCGTCAGCGTCGGCCATGGCCTGCCGCCCGGCGCCATCGCATTGATGCTGATGCTGTGCGTGAGCTGGGGCTTCAACCAGCTCGCGGTCAAGCTCGCGCTGCCCGATGTGCCGCCGATGCTGCAGGCGTTGATCCGCTCCTCAGGCGCGCTGCCGGTCATGCTGATCGTCGGCTGGCTGCGCGGCGTCAAATTCTTCGAGCGCGACGGCACGCTTCTGCCGGGCGTGATCGCCGGGCTGATGTTCGGCTGCGAGTTCGTGCTGATCTTCACCGGACTCACCTTCACCTCGGCGTCGCGCGCCTCGGTCTTCCTCTACACCGCGCCGTTCTTCGTCGCGCTCGGCTCGCACCAGTTCCTCGGTGAGCGTCTCTCGACCGTGCAGTGGAGCGGATTGGCGCTGAGCTTTGCCGGCGTCGCGCTCGCGATCGGCGTGCCGCAGCCGAACGTCGATGCCAAGGTGCTGCTCGGCGACCTCATGGTGGTCGGCGGCGGCGCGCTGTGGGCGGCGACCACGCTGGTCGCCAAGGGCACCAACCTGCGCAAGGCCGCGCCGGAAAAGGCGCTCGGCTACCAGGTCGCGATCTCGATCCCGATTCTCAGCCTCGCAGCCTGGATCGCCGGCGAGCGCATCGAGCATGTGCCGAGCGCGCTGTCGATCTCGCTGCTCGCCTATCAGGCGGTCTGGGTGGTGGGCTGCACTTTTGTCATCTGGTTTGCGATGGTGAAGACCTATTCGGCGAGCAAGCTGTCCGCCTTCACTTTCGTCACGCCGCTGTTCGGCGTGGTCGCGGCCTATTTCATCATGCACGACACGCTGACGGCGGTGTTCGGCGTCGCCGCGCTGCTGGTGATCGCCGGGCTTTATCTCGTCAACAAGCCCGACCCGAAGGTGACGCCGGATCCGAACGTTCCGGCGTGAAGGCGCTGCAACGCGACACATATCGCCTGTGTCGACCGGCGCAGGATGAGGCCCCTTGCTCCCGCATTGATCTACGTCAACACTGCCGCCCACATTCCGTGAACCCTCCCATGCGAGGGATGCCGTGGAGGCACGCTGATGCCAATCGATGCCACCGATGCAATTGAAGCCGGAATCCGGTCCGCGTTCACCGCATACTCCAAAGAGGATGATCCAGACTGGCGCAGTGCGTGCTGGATCAAGCCTGATGAGTGCTCCCATTTGGCAAAGAGCATCTTGAAGGAATTGGCGGCCCGAGGCTTTGAGATCATCAAGAAGCCGGCTTGATCGCCTGCTCCTCCGTGCCGCTGCGAAAAAACAACCCGACGAGCAAAATTCCGCTTCAGGTTCGGACCGATGTCGCCAGAATGCGAAGCGCGTTCCCACGCACATCTGTCATCGCCTGCGCATGCGTGCGATCCAGTACGCCGCGGCTTCTCGATTCAAGCACCGGCGTCTCTGGAATACTGGATCGCCCGGTCGAGCCGGGCGATGACGCCGAGATGGTATGCAATGACGGTGCGTCGTATTCCGCGAGAACCATCCTCATCGTCGTCCTGGCTTTCGTCAGGACGACGAAGGAGGAGGCATCACGCCCGTCCACTACCCCACTTCGATCGGCAAGGACGCATCCTTCGCCCATTCGCCCATCGAGCCGTCATAGAGCGTGAGATTGTCGTAGCCGAGCCGATGCAGCTGGAACAGGTCGATGGTCGCGGAGATGCCGCCGCCGCAATAGGCGACGACGCGCTTGTCCTTGCTGATCCCTTGCGCGGCGAAGGTCGCTTCCGCCTCTGCAAGCGGCACGAACGTCTTGCCCTTGGGATCGATCAAGGTTGCCGCCGGCACGCTGACGCTGCCTGGGATGCGGCCGGGCCGGCCGTAGCGGCTCGGCTCCAGTCCCTTGTAGAATTGCGGGCCGAGCGCATTGACGATCACGGTATCGCGCTCCGTGGTCGCGGCGAGCACGTCACGCTTGCCGACGAACATGTTCTCCTTCGGCCGCGCCGAGAACGTCGCCTGCGGATAGCCGCCGGCAAGCCCGGTCTCGATGTCGCGGCCCTCGGCGGTCCATTTGTCGATGCCGCCGTCGAGCACCGCGGCACCGTCGAAGCCCAGCGAATGCAGCATCCACCAGAACCGCGTCGCCCACATCGCGGTGCCGATCGAATAGAGCACCACGCGGCTATTGGCCGAGATGCCGTGGCGGCCGAAAGCGGCCTCGAGCTGGGCCGTCGGCGGCATCATAAAACGCAGCTCGGTGCGGGGATCGGAGAATTCGGCCTGCAAATCGAGGAAATTCGCGCCGGGGATGTGACCGGCCTCGAACGTCTGGCGGCCCGAGACGACAATATAGGGAATGTTGCTGCCGGCTGGGGCCGGCTCCAGATAGGTCGTGCAGTCGAACAGGCGGAGATCCGGCCGGGTCAGGATGTCGGCGAGTTCCGCCGTGGTGATCAGCTCGTTCCGCACAGCCATGGCAGCCTCCCGACAATTTCTTAAGGGGATGCTAGGATGCTCCGGATCACATGAAAAGCTGTCACTTTGCCCTTTGATTCACCCCAATTCGGCCCAATATAGCTGTCCATGCAGGACGCCGCTGCATGGCTTGCCTTTGGCCTCAATCGGCGCCATAAGCTGTTGAATTCACTCCGAAACATCACCGTTTGGCCCGTTTTGCGCGCGGCCCATCGCCCCCTTGGTGAATGTCACCAAAACCTGATATTCGAGACGCCATGAACAAGCCCGAGATTTTGCCGCAAGACGACGTCGCCGGTCCCGCGCCGCGGCACCAAACCACGCAGGTCATGGTCGGCAACGTCGCCGTCGGCGGCGGTGCGCCGATCGTCGTGCAGTCGATGACCAACACCGACACCGCCGATATCGAGGGCACCATCGCCCAGGTCGCCGCGCTGTCCCGCGCCGGCTCCGAGATGGTGCGCATCACCGTCGACCGCGAGGAAGCTGCTGCGGCCGTGCCGCACATCCGTGACGGCCTGCGGAAGCGCGGCATCACCACGCCCTTGATCGGTGATTTCCACTATATCGGCCATAAGCTGCTCGCCGAATATCCGGCCTGCGCCGAAGCGCTCGACAAGTACCGCATCAATCCCGGCAATGTCGGCTTCAAGAACAAGCGCGACACCCAGTTCGCCGACATCATCGAGATCGCCAACAAGAACAACAAGCCGGTGCGCATCGGCGCCAATTGGGGCTCGCTCGACCAGGAGCTGCTCACCAAGCTGATGGACGAGAACACGGCATCGGCCAATCCGCGCGATGCCCGCGCGGTGACCCGCGAGGCGATGGTGCAGTCGGCGCTGCTGTCGGCGGCCCGCGCCCAAGAGCTCGGCATGCCCAAGAACAAGATCATCCTGTCGGCCAAGGTCTCGGCCGTGCAGGATCTGATCGCGGTCTATCAGGAAGTCGTGTGCCGCTCGGATTACGCGATCCATCTCGGCCTCACCGAGGCCGGCATGGGCTCGAAGGGCATCGTGGCCTCCTCGGCCGCGCTCGGCATTCTCTTGCAGCAGGGCATCGGCGACACCATCCGCATCTCGCTGACGCCGGAGCCCGGCGGCGACCGCACGCTGGAAGTGCAGGTCGCGCAGGAATTGCTGCAGACCATGGGCTTCCGCACCTTCGTGCCGCTGGTTGCGGCCTGCCCGGGTTGCGGCCGCACCACCTCGACCACGTTCCAGGAGCTGGCGCGCTCGATCCAGGATTTCATCCGCGACGAGATGCCGGCCTGGAAGACCAAGTATCCGGGCGTCGAAGAGCTCAACGTCGCTGTGATGGGCTGCATCGTCAACGGCCCCGGCGAATCCAAGCACGCCAATATCGGCATCTCGCTGCCCGGCACCGGCGAAGCGCCGGCCGCGCCCGTGTTCGTCGACGGCAAGAAGTTCCGCACCCTGCGCGGTCCGGGCATCGCCGCCGACTTCAAGGCGCTGGTGATCGATTATATCGACCAGCGTTACGGCAGCAGCGCCAAGGTGCCGGAGCCGGCAGGCGCCGCGGAGTAGTTTTGCTCCGCGCGTAACCCACACGCGCGTGATCCACACTCAACTGTCGTCCCGGCGAAGGCCGGGACCCATAACCACAGGATGTGGTTATGGCACGAGATGTGAGTTACCAGTCTTCGCAAAACCCGATCCTGTGGTTATGGGTCCCGGATCTGCGCTCCGCTTCGCTGCGCTTGTCCGGGACGACGGATATGCTTGCGGCGCGGATTGCGCTTCGCTCTATCCGGGCTACGATGCTCCCAATGAAGAACGATCGGGAGAACGCCCATGAGCTCGCTGTCCGGCAAGCAGGGTCCGCGCTACCGCCACCTCGCCGACCAATCCGAGCCCTATGAGACCATCGGCGTCGAGAAGCTGACGCCGATCATCGGCGCGGAAATCTCCGGCGTCGATATCGGCAAGCTGGTCGGCGACGACGCGCGCCCCAACCGCCAGATGGACGAGATCCATCGCGCGCTCGCCGAAAACCTCGTCATCTTCTTCCGCGACCAGCACATCAGCCCGGCCCAGCATCTCGCCTTCGGCCGCAAGTTCGGCGAGCTGCATGTCCACCCCGCCGCGCCCAACGAGGGCGATCCGGCGCTGATGAAGATCTATGCCGACAAGGATTCACCACGCGCCAATGGCGAGGGCTGGCACACCGACGTGTCCTGCGATCTCGAGCCGCCGATGGGCTCGATCCTCTACATCAAGCAGTGCCCGCCGCGCGGCGGCGACACGCTGTTCGCTAACATGTACGCGGCCTATGAGGCGCTGTCGGACCGCATGAAGGCCTATCTCGACGGGCTGACCGCGCTGCATGACGGCGAGCAGACCTACCGTGGGCTCTACGCCAATTATGGCGTCGCCGACAAACGGGAATATCCCCGGGCCGAACATCCCGTGGTCCGCACCCATCCGGTGACCGGCAAGAAATCGCTCTACGTCAATCGCGGCTTCACCCGTTTCATTATCGGCATCCCGCGCGACGAGAGCGATGCCATGCTGGCCTATCTTTACCAGCATGCGGAGAACCCGCTGTTCCAGTGCCGCTTCCGCTGGTCCGAGAACGCGATCGCGTTCTGGGACAATCGCTGCGCCCAGCACCGTGCGATGTGGGATTACTGGCCGCACACCCGCTCCGGCACCCGTGTGACCGTGAAGGGCGAGCGGCCGGTGTGACGGGAATGCGTAGGATGGGTAGAGCGCAGCGAAACCCATCATCTCGCCGCGTAGATGCCAGTGATGGGTTTCGCTTCGCTCTACCCATCCTACGAAAACAAAAGTAATTCGGGAGACCGCCCATGCTCCGCGCCGAAGACAACAAATTCCTCACCGAATCCGGTGCCGGAACGGGAATGGGCGAATTGCTGCGCCGGTTCTGGATTCCGGTGCTGCTGTCGGAAGAGCTGCCGGAGCCGGACAGCGACCCGAAGAAGATCGAGGTCATGGGCGAGGAGCTGCTGGCCTTCCGCGACTCGAGGGGTGTGGTCGGC
The DNA here is from genome assembly GCF_947648125.1 of uncultured Bradyrhizobium sp. Classification (GTDB taxonomy): domain Bacteria; phylum Pseudomonadota; class Alphaproteobacteria; order Rhizobiales; family Xanthobacteraceae; genus Bradyrhizobium. Next base: position 240,503 of record NZ_CANSMR010000010.1, read on the forward strand.
GTCATCGATCAATATTGCCCGCATCGCGGCGCCAATCTCTGGCTCGGCCGCAACGAGGAATGCGGCATCCGCTGCGTCTATCACGGCTGGAAGTTCGACACCGACGGCCGCTGCGTCGACATGCCGACCTCCTATCCGGACCTCAACGCCAAGGACCTGATCCGCATCAAGTCCTATCCGGTACGCGAATGGGGCGAGATGATCTGGGCCTATATGGGCCCCGCCGAGGTGATGCCCGAATTGCCGGCGCTGGAGATGGCGCTGCTGCCGGCCTCGCACCGCTTCGTCACCAAGAAGTGGCAGGACTGCAATTGGGTGCAGGCGGTGGAAGGCTCGATCGACACCGCGCATTTCACCTTCGCGCATCTCTCCTTCGACAAGGAGGAGAACGAGATCCTCGACATCAAGAGGCATTTCGTCAACCCGCTGACGCGGGTCGCGACCGACCACATGCGCTGGATCGCCGAGGATCCGCGCCCCGTCATCAAGATCAATCCGCATGAGGCCGGGCTGACGGTCGCGGGCGGGCGGCTCACCGGCAGTGACAACATCTACTGGCGCATAGCCCAGTTCCTGATGCCGTTCCACAGCTACGCGCCGAGCTCGATGCCGGGCGAGAACATGTTCGGCCAGACCTTCGTGCCGGTGACCGACACCAATTGCTGGATTTACACCTATGCCTGGAATCCGCACCGGCCGCTGACCGACGCCGAGCGCGACGGCTACGCCAACGGCAACGGCGTGATGGCGGTGGTCGACGAGAACTATGTGCCACTGCGCAACAAGGCAAACGACTATCTGATCGATCGCAACCTGCAGCGGACCAAGAGCTACACCGGCATCAAGGGCGTCTCCGAGCAGGACGCCGCGGTGCAGGACAGCCAGGGCCCAATCGCCGACCGCACCCGCGAGCATCTCGGCCCGACTGATCTCGGTATCATGCATTTTCGCAAGCTGGTGATGGAGGCGGCCCGCGCGCTGCAAAAGGGCGAGGCGCCGGCGCACGCCAAGCACCAGGATCGCTACACCGTGCGCTCCGGCGCCTGCGTCACCAGCAAGACCAAGGATCTCGCTGCCGTCATGGTCGAGCGGTTCGGCGATCCCGCGGGCTTCGTCGGCGGTCCCGGGCAGAACGCCGCGGCGGAGTAGGGGCACTGTCGTCCCTGCGAAAGCAGGGACCCATAACCACCGACGGAAATTGTTGAGATGCACCGTGGCCGCAGCCTTCGCCAAACCGGCGACGGTGGTTATGGGTCCCGGGTCGCGCTTCGCTTGCCCGGGACGACGTGTGGAGAGAGCGTGCGCTACAACGGTATCCTGCGATACTCGCGGTTGGAGAGGCTGGCCTCCTCGAGATCGAGGTCGCGTTCGATGCGCCGTCTTGTTTCGTCGGTGATCTTGCCGTCGCGCAGCAGCATGTGGATGAACTTGCGTTCAGAGGAGATCAGCTCCCGCGTCAGCGCGGTGCCGGCGGCGGAGACGTCGTGCTTGTCGGGGTCGAGCGTATCAGGCAGCTGGTTGATGCGGATCTCATGGCGCGAGCGCAGCAGCTTGATCACCTCGTCGGAGAGTTCGCGATCGTCGGTGATGGCGTCGAGCGATTTCAGCGCGGCGTTCAGCGCCTCGCGCCGCGCCTCGATCTCCTGCTCGTGCTCGGCGATATGCTCGCTGCGCCCGTCCTTGGCGAGGCCGAGCACACGCACCACCGGCGGCAGCCCGAGACCGAGTCCGACCAGCGTCACGAAGATCACGCCGAAGGCGACGAACAGGATCAGGTCGCGATACGGGAAGGCCTCGCCACCAGGCAATGTCAGCGGCAGCGCCAGTGCAGCGGCGAGCGACACCGCGCCGCGTACGCCGGTGAAGGCGACCACGAACACCGCCCGCCACGACGGCAGCGGATCGCGCTCGCGCACGCGGGCGCTGATCCAGCGCGGCAGATAGGTGCCGGGAAATACCCAGAGGAAGCGCGCGACGATCACGATGACGGCGACCAGCACGGTGGCGGTCAGGATGTCGTACAGCGGAAACGCCTTCGACTTCTCGTATAGCGACCGCATCTGGAAGCCGGTCAAGAGGAACAGCAGGCCCTCGATCAGATAGATGATCAAGTCCCAGAAGAAGATACCCTGCAGGCGCGTCGCGGCCGAGATCAGCAGCGGCCCGTTCCAGCTCATATAGAGCCCGCAGGCGACGGTTGAGATCACGCCGCTGCCGCCGAAGTGCTCGGGGATCCAGTAGGCGAGATAGGGCGTGATCAGCGACAGCGTGATCTCGACCTGCGGATCGCGGGCGCGGCGGCGGGCGCGCAGGCTGAGCCAGCCGACCGCCGTGCCGAACGCAATCTCGCCGGCGACGATGACGAGGAACGTGCCGGTCGCCTTCGGCAGCGAGAACAGCCCGGTGGTGATGGCGGCGAGCGCGAAGCGGTAGAGGATCAGCGCGGTCGCGTCATTGGCGAGCCCCTCGCCCTCGAGCACCACAAGGATGCGGCGGGGCATGCCGAGCTTGCGCGCGATCGCGAGCGGCGCGACCACGTCCGGCGGCGCGACGATCGCCCCGAGCAGGAAGCCGATGCTCCAGGGCAGCCCGATCAGATAGTGGGTTGCGGCCGCGACCATGAAGGCGGTGAAGATCACGCAGCCGACCGAGAGCAGGATGATCGGCCGCAGATTGGCCTTGAACTCACGCCAGCTCATCGCGACGCTCGCCGAATAGATCAGCGGCGGCAGCACCACCAGAAGCACGAGCTCGGGCGGCAGTTCCAGCGACGGCATGCCCGGCACGAAGGCGAGCACGATGCCGACCAGCAGGAGCAGGATCGCCGGCGCGATGTCGGTCCGCCGTGCAACCAGGGCGGTTCCCGCCAGCACGCCGAGCAAAGTGAGAAAGATCTGAAACTTGGCTTCCATAATGGGCTCAATTCGCCCGGAAACCAGCGCCAGTCAATGCGGTCCGGCCGGAGTCGGACCGCTGGAGCGTGTCATAAAGCCGTCGCAGGGATGCGGTGGGCCGCCCGGTCAGTCCCGCTGATCGTAGCGGTAGGACTTCGAGACGATCTGCCAGCCATCGGCGAGCTTCATTGCGACAAGGTAGTCGGTGAAATAGCGCGGCGGCAGCTGGCAACGCACCTTGATGAAGGCGGTGTTATCGTCGGAGCGGTCGATGGTGACGATGAAGTCCTCGCGCGGCTTGCCTTCGGCCTTCGCCGACGGCCGCTTGCGCACCAGAGCAAGCCAGTCCGGCACGCTGAGGACCTTCAGCTCGCCCTTGTCCACCCAGCGCAGGTCGGCACTGGGATGAAAGGCCGTTGCGAGCTTGTCGGCATTGCTCTCGTAGAGGCCGTCGAAATAGGTTTGCACGACGCTTTCGACGCTGGATCGTTCCTGACTCATTGGTTAGTCCTCCCGGCAGGATTTGACTGCCAGGATTTAGCCATGAACCGCCGGATTGCGCCATGGCCGGCGATAAAATTCCGCGTGAGGAGCGAGTTGTGACCGCATCTGCAAATTCGAACGAAACTATCCTGACCGGCGAATGCTTCTGCCGCGATGTGCGCTACGAGGTGGCCGACGCGTTCACCTATGCGTTGAATTGTCACTGCTCGAATTGCCGGCGCACCACGGGCTCGGCGTTCAAGCCGTTCGCGGGCATCGTGCGCGAGAAGTTCACCGTCACCAGCGGCGCCGAGGGTCTCTTGATCTACGGCGATGAGCTCACCCACGACGCGCATTGCGGCCGCTGCGGGTCGCTGCTCTATTCGCAGGTCCGTAACGGCGCCTATGTCCATGTCACGATGGGTACGCTGCGCGATGCGCCGACGATCCGGCCGACCGCGCATATCTTCGTCGGCTCCAAGGCGCCGTGGTACGAGATACTGGACGACCTGCCGCAATATCAGGAACATGTGACGCAGAGCGGGGAATAAGTCCGCTCAAGGCAGGTTCTTGCCCTGAGTTGGGTCCGCTTGTACCGCTGACGTCTCGGACGGCCCCAGCGAGAAGGCGAGCACGACATCGTCGGCGCGCTGCTTGAACTCCTTGCCGACCGCAGCGCGCGCGGCGTCGGCGAGTTCATGCAATGGCTTGTCCTGCAGCAGGCTGGGGAAGGTGACGGTGACCGACGTGAGCCGGCCATTATGCCAGTTGAACGCGACCGCAGGCTTGACTCCGACCATTGCAACCAGATCGTTCTCCACGGCCTTGGCGTGCTTGAAGCCATCGAACACGGCGTCGACCAGGCCGCAACCCGCGGCGCAGGCGGCCAACAGCGCGAGGGCGAGGAGGTTTCTGGCCATGCTGCGGATCCTGCCGGCTCTGGCGGGTGGAACCGCCGCGCTTGTGCCCTGCATCATGTCCTCCGTGGTTCTGTTCTTGTTGGCTCGATCGTGCACGAAATCTCGTGACCAGCCAAATCCGAACCAGCGGTCTGTTTCGTCGACTAACAGTCAGGATGGCATGGTCCACGCCGTCGCGGATCGTGAGGCGCCTCACAAAGCACCCCGGCTGCTTCTGGTAAACGGACCTGCATGCTAGAAACGGCCAGAGTGTCGCTATGAACGGGTCTGGGCTCTTGAACGTGCATCGGTTGCTGTTCGCCGTCGCGGCCTTGCTGCTGATCGTCTGCCAGCCCGCCTTCGCCGAGAAGCGCGTGGCGCTGGTGCTTGGCAATTCGGCCTATCGGAACACCGCGCCGCTGGCCAACCCGGTCAACGATGCGTCGGTGATGGCCGCGACGTTGAAGAATGCCGGCTTCGACGTGGTCGACTTCCGCAAGGACCTTCCGGCCGTCGAGACCCGCCGCGCGCTGCGCGAATTCGCCGACCTCGCCCGCGATGCCGATATCGCGCTGGTCTACTATGCCGGCCACGGCATCGAGGTGGACGGCGCCAATTATCTGATCCCGGTCGATGCCCGGCTGGAGCGCGATACCGACGTCTATGACGAGGCGTTCTCGCTCGACCGCATCCTGGTCGCGATCGAGCCGGCTAGGCGACTGCGGCTGGTGATCCTCGACGCCTGCCGCGACAACCCGTTTGCCAAGACCATGAAGCGGACGCTGGCGACCCGGGCAATCGGGCAGGGGCTCGCCAAGGTCGAGCCGACCAGTCCGAATGTGCTGATCGCCTATTCGGCGAAGGCCGGCTCGACCGCGGCCGACGGCGACGGCAAGAACAGCCCGTTCACGATCGCGCTGTCGAAGTTCCTGCCGACCCCCGGTCTCGATGTGCGCCGCGCCTTCGGCTATGTCCGCGACGAGGTGCTGAAGACGACCAACAACCGTCAGGAGCCGTTCGTCTATGGCTCGCTCGGCGGCGAGGACGTGCCGCTGGTGCCGGCACCGGCCAAACCGGCGCCCGCTGCCGCTGCCGCCGCGCCCACAGCGCCAGCGCCGACGCCGCAGTCGGAGGCCCGGCGCGATTACGAGTTGGCGCTGCAGATCGGCAACAAGAGCGCGATGAACGCCTTCCTCGCCCAATATCCGAGCGGCTACTACGCCAACCTCGCCAGATTGCAGCTGGAGAAGTTCACCGCCGAGGACGCGCGCGTGGCCGCCACCGAGAAGGCACGCTTAGCCGAGCAGGAGCGCGCCCGGCTCGCCGCCGAGGGCGCGCAAAAGGCGCAGCAGGCCAAGGCCGAGGCCGACGCGAAGGCTGCCGAAGCGGCGCGTCTTGCCGCGGAACGGGCCAAGCAGGTTGCGCAGGAGCAGGCCGCGGCCGCCGAGCAGAAGCGGCAGGCTGATGCCGCGCTCGCCGATCGTGCTGCGACGAGCACGGCGGTGACCGATCAAGCGGCAACGCAGGCTGCGGCCGCACCGCCGGCTCCGCCGGCTGCTCCCGAGAAGACCACGACCGTGGCCACATTGGCCACCGGGTCACCCGAGGTGGACGTGGTCAAATCGGTGCAGACCGAATTGCGCCGCGTCGGCTGCCTGACCGGCACCGTCGATGGCGACTGGAACGCAGCCTCGCAGCGCTCGTTGACGCTGTTCAACCGCTACGCCGGCACCAAGCTCGACATCAAGACCGCCAGCGTCGATACCCTCGATGCCGTCAAGCTGAAGCAGTCCCGTGTCTGTCCGCTGGTCTGCGAGCATGGCTACAAGGCCGACGGCGACCGCTGCACCCGGATCGTCTGCGCCGAGGGCTCGTTCCTCAACGACGACAATGGATGCGAGAAGCGGCGCGAGCGGAAGCCGGTCGCCAAGCGCGACAGCGACGAGCGCCCGTCGCGCCGTGAGCGCGAACGCGCGTTCCGTCCGCAGCGGGAACTGCGCGAACCACAGGTCCCGTCTGCGGCGATTCCGCGCCCGCAGGGCCGTGTGAGGGCGGAAGGCGGCGGCAGCGGGCAGATCATGTGCGATGCCTATCTGTGCCGTCCGGTCAGGCACGGCTGCCATCTCGAGTACCGCGGCGGCGGCGGCCCCGGCGGCAACGTCGGCAATGTCGAGGTTTGCAACTAGCTCGCTTGCTGCGAACGAGCCGGACTCCCTCCCCCGCTTGCGGGGGAGGGTTGGGGTGGGGGCTCTCTCCACGAGTCGCATTGTGGAGAGAGCCCCCACCCGGATCGCATCTTTTCGATGCGATCCGACCTCGCCCGCAAGCGGGAGAGGTGCAGCGAGTTTGCCGCTGAGCTAGATCAGGCTCGCGGCGATGTTCACCATCAGGGCCAGCAGTGCGGTGTTGAACACGAACGAGATGATGCCGTGCACGGTCGCGGTGCGGCGGATGATCTTGTCGGTGATGCCGACGTCGGAGACCTGCGCGGTCATGCCGATCACGAATGAGAAATAGACGAAGTCCCAGTAGTCGGCATCGGCATGCTGATCGCCGCTCGGAAACTGCAATCCGCCGGGCGTCTTGCCGCGGTAGAACTCGTGGGCGTAGTGCAGCGCGAACGCGGTGTGGACCGCCGTCCATGACAGCGTGATGGTGACGATTGCCACCGCCAGTCCGGCCGGGCTGCCCTTGGATGCGCCGAGTTCGAACACGATGGCCAGAAGGCTCGCCAGCGCGCCGAACGCGGTCAGCAGCAGGATCAGGAAACGGCCATCGTCCTGCAATATGGCGCTGCGCTTGATGTGGGCGACGCCACAACGAAGCATCATCACATAGGCGAGCACGAGATAGAGCGCAGCGAAGGCGTCCCAGCCGGCGAGCATGCGGGTGACGAGGCGCGTCGAGCCGGGGATCAGCAGCGCGACGGCGATGCCGACCGCGATCGAAACGAAGGTGCGCGGCCGGCCCACCACCACGCGGACCGGCATCGGCAGCTTGCGGAAACGAACAAGGCGATCGTCGAACTCCTTGTTCATTTCGCGTTTTACTTTCCGCTAATTCTTGCGCTCGGCGACGAAGCGGGCGGCGGCGCGCAGCACGTCGCCCCGGTTCCCGAACACCGACAGCGCGGCGTCGGCGCGCGCCAGCAGGTCGCGCACGCGCTGCTTGGCGCCGTCGATGCCGAGCTGGGTGACGAACGTGGTCTTGCCGAGCACGGCGTCGGCGCCGGCAGGCTTGCCGAGTGCGGCGGCGTCGCCCTCGACGTCGAGCAGATCGTCGGCGATCTGGAAGGCTTCGCCGAGCGCTTTGCCGTAATCGTCGAGCGCCTGGTATTCCTTCTGCGAGGACTGGCCGAGGATCGCGCCGGCGATGCAGCCGAAGCGGAGCAGCGCGCCGGTCTTCATCTGCTGCACGCGCGCGACGTCGACCGGCTCGCGGTCGCCGAAGCGGCCTTCGCCGGCGAGGTCGAGGATCTGGCCGCCGGCCATGCCGCCGATGCCGGAGGCGCGCGCCAGCGCGCGGGTCAGGAGCAGGCGCACCTGGGCGTCCTTGTGGATCGCATCGCGGGTGATGATGTCGAAGGCAATCGTCAGCAGCGCGTCGCCGGCGAGGATCGCGGTGGCGTCGTCATAGGCCTTGTGCAGGGTCGGGCGGCCGCGGCGCAGATCGGAATTGTCCATCGCGGGCAGATCGTCATGGATCAGCGAGTAGCAGTGGATGCATTCGAGCGCGGCGCCCACCAGCAGGGCGGATTCGCGCGGGATGCCGAACACCGCGGCGCTCTCGACCGCGAGGAACGGCCGCAGCCGCTTGCCGCCGCCGAGGCTCGAATAGCGCATGGCCTCGATCAGCCGCTTCGGGCGCACGATCTCGTCGCTCTCGGCCGCATCGGACAGCAGTTTGGCGAGCAGGGCTTCGGTATCCTCCGCGGTTTGGTCCAGCCGCTTGGAAAACTCTGCAGTACCGGTCGTCATTAAGAATTGCTCCAGATCGATTTTCGGCCGGACAATCGTTGATGGGATCGGCTTCGTCAATTCCCGCCCTGCGATGGATTGCGCCTTAAAAGTGCTGGAAAAACCGTGAATTATCCCCCAGACGTCTGATGGCGCCGGCCGTGTTCTGGCGGGCGGGTCCCAAATCCTCCCTGGAAAGGTCCTCCCCGGAAACCCCAGCTTTGCGCATTGTCCGGATTTTATTGCTGCTTTTGCTGGCCCTGCTGTTGCTGCCCTATCTGGTGGCGCCGTTCTACCGCACCGGCCAGCCAGTTTCGGCGCTGATGGCATGGCGGACCCTGCGAGGGGCCCCGGTCACACGGCATTGGATCGATTTCGGCGCGATGTCGCCCTATCTGCCGCGGTCCGTGGTCGGCTCGGAGGACGCCCATTTCTGCAAGCACCGGGGTGTCGATTGGGGGGCGCTGCGCGAGGTGATCGACGACGCTGGGGACGGTGAGGCGGCGCGCGGCGGCTCGACCATCACCCAGCAGGTGGCCAAGAACCTGTTCCTGTGGCCCGGCCGCAGCGTGATCCGCAAGGGGTTGGAGCTGCCGCTGGCGCTCTGGATCGATTTCGTGCTGCCGAAACAGCGGATCCTCGAAATCTACCTGAACATCGCCGAAATGGGGCCATCCGGCCAGTTTGGTGCCGAGGCCGGTGCCCGATATGCCTTTGGCCGGTCGGCGGCAGAGCTGTCACCCCGGGAGGCGGCGCTTTTGGCGGCGATCCTGCCGAATCCGGTCAAAAGGAGTGCCCGGAACCCAGGTCCGGGGGTCCGCAGGCTGTCCGGCACCTACATGGCCCGGGCCAACTCCGTGACGCGCTGCTGGCGCGAAAATCGCGGCTCCTGAGCGCGATTTCGGGCGGATTTTGCTGTCTCCAGGCCTAGATTTACGCGGTCCCTTCCTCTATAAGCGCGGCCTTACCGGCATCGCAGCTTGCGCTTCGAAGCGCTGAGCCCGTCCGCATTTCGGACGATGCCTCCGCAACACCCTAGAGGACACCGTCATGGCCGTTCCCAGAAGAAAAACCTCGCCGTCGCGCCGTGGCATGCGTCGTTCGGCCGATGCGATCAAGACCCCGACCTATGTCGAGGACAAGGACTCCGGCGAACTGCGCCGTCCGCACCACCTCGACCTGAAGACCGGCATGTACAAGGGCCGCCAGGTCCTGAAGGCCAAGAAAGAGTCCTGATCGGACCTTCGGCTGTCGCGCTGCAGTGAGTGCAGCGCTGCGCCTGAATTCGGCCAACGAGTGCGGTCAAGACGGGCGCGTCGGCGGCGAAGCCAATGAGCATCGCCGCATTGCTGGTTCTCCCTGAATAAGGCGCAAGCCCCGATGGTCGGTTTTCCGCTGCTGCTCGTTCCGCTCGCGGTCTACAACATCATCGCCTTCCTGATGCCCGGCGTGTCCTTCACGGACCCGCTGATCAGGCTGACATTGCTGTCGGGCGAGCAGTGGCAGATCACGCTCAGTGACATGCTGCTTGCCGCCGGTGTGCTGCTGTTGCTGCTCGAGGTCATCAAGGGCGCGCGCCCCGGCGCGAAATATCTCACAGACCATCTGCTGTCGCTGATCGTGTTCGGCGCGGCGGCCGCCGAATTCGTGCTCTGGCCGAAATTCGGCAATTCGACCTATTGCCTGCTCACGCTGCTGGCGCTGGTCGATTTCATTTCCGGAATTGCGCTGCGCACCCGCCGCCGCGCGGTGGTCGCTGCACCGGCACCGGTCAGCAAGTCGCAGCCCGCAGCAGTCGAGACGCCACGGCCCGCGCCTGCGGTGGAGCCTGCCCCGCCGCGGCCCGAGCCTGCACCTGTCGTCACACCGGCGCCCGCCGCGCCGGTCCCGCCAGCGACGTCAGTTGCAGAATCCGTGCTGCTCGATCAGCCCGCGCCAAAGCCCACCGTCACCTCGCCGGATTTGCAGCCCGGCAGCCAGCCATCGTCGGACACGCCGCAGCGCTAGAGCGTTATCGAGGACGATCATGAGTGGAGAAGCGGCCCTTCCGATCGCCGATTCAACGACCACTCAATCGATCTTCGATTGGCTGGAACGGTTCGCCGCCTGCGTCAGGGCGGTCGACTATGCTGCTGCCCGTCCGTTCTGGCATTCGGACATCATCTCGTTCGGCACCTATGAGGAATTGATCCACGGCCGCGCGCGCTGGACCGAGATGCAATGGGACAATGTCTGGCCCCGCACTGCGGATTTCGCCTTTGATCTCGCACATACGGAGGTGCTGATCAGCGCCGACGGCGGCATGGCGACGGTGATCACGCCTTGGGCGAGCACCGGCTTCCATGCGGACGGCAGCCGCTTCGATCGGCCGGGGCGGGCGACGATCATTCTCGCGCGTCAGGCCGACGGGCGCTGGCTCGGCATCCATTCCCATATGTCGCTGCGCCGCGGTGTGCCGCAGGACAGCCACGGCAACCGGCCCGTCAAGGCCCACTGACCCTCGAGATGATGAACTAGATGATTTGCCTGGTGCGCCGCGCGACGCTGCGGCGTTCGTCGACATGCGGGCCGTAGGCGCTCTGCGCGTCGGCCAATGACCCACGCCGCAGCCCGCAGGTCTGCGGCTCATGAGCGGCGGTGGCGATCAGATGGGCCACAAACGATGGATCGGCATGCGCCAGCGGGATCTTGGGCGCCCAATGCGTGGTCGTGGCCAGCGGCACCAGAGCCGTGCCGGTCGCCTCGGCAGTGTCTGTGAACTCGCCGTCCAAGATCCCTGATTGGACCTCTGATTGATCGATATCGAGCATCGCCTGCGACCCGTTGGAGCGTCATCATTTGGGACGTTGCGTCCCTCTGCAACACCTCATGGCAAGGGTCATGCCCGCCATCCCCAGTTCGTTCCGCGGCAGTCGAAAACGTGGTTTCCAGATTATTTATCAAGTTCTCCTAGCGTTGGATTCGCCGGAACCACTATCTTGAGAGCGTATAGAATCACCGGGTGCCGTCCCAAATCGAGACATAGTCGATGCTCCCTGTCCCGCCCGCTGCCAGCATCCTCGCCTCGCTCGGCCAAGCGACATTCGCCTGGGACCTGGCGAGTGATGCGATTGCCTGGAGCGACAATGTAGCGACGGTCTTCCCGGACATCCCGGTCGCTGCGCTCGCAAGCGGGACCGAGTTCGCAAAGCTGATCGAGCCATCGCGCTCGGTCCGCATGGATGCGCTGGGCCAGTCCGCGCCGGTGCAGAGCGGCGAGGGCATTCCCTACCGGATCGAATATGGCGTGCGGGCCGTTACCTCAGCGCCGGTGATCTGGATCGAGGAGACCGGCTGCTGGTTTGCCGGCGCCGACGGCAGGCCGGCGCGTGTGCAGGGCGTCGTCCGCATCAACAATGAACGGCACGCCCGCGACGAGCAGCTGTTGAAATTGTCGCGGCACGATCCGCTGACCAACGAGCTCAACCGCACCCATCTGATTGCCTCGCTCGCGGAGTCCATCGAGGAGTGCGCGCGCTTCCGCACTTCCTGCGCCTTCATGCTGATCGGGATCGATCATCTGGCGCGGGTCAACGATGCCTTCGGCTTCGACGTCGCGGACGCCGTCATCGCCGAGGTGGCAAAGCGGATTCGCGCCCGGCTGCGCAGCGGCGACATGCTCGGCCGCTTCTCCGGCAACAAGTTCGGCCTGATCCTGCGCAATTGCACTGTCGACGATACCAACGTGGCGGCCGAGCGCTTCCTCGCCGCGGTGCGTGATGAGGTGGTGCCGACCAGGTCCGGCCCGGTGTCGGTGACGGTTTCGATTGGCGCCGTCACCATCCCGCGCCATGCGAAGTCGGCCGAGGAGGCGGTCAATCGCGCCCAGGAGACGCTGGACGCCGCCAAGAGCCGCCGCGCCGGATCGTTCGCGCTGTGGAAGCCGAATGTCGAGCGCGACGCCCAGCGCCGCGTCAACATCCGCGTCACCGACGAGATCGTCACCGCGCTGAACGAGCGCCGCATCGTGATCGGCTTCGAGCCCGTGGTCGATGCGCGCTCGCGGCAGCCTTCGTTTTACGAGTGCCTGGTCCGCATGGAGCAGGACGACGGCCGCGCGCTGCTCGCGCCCGACATCGTGCCGGTCGCCGAGCGGCTCGGCCTGATCCGGATGGTCGATCATCGCGTGTTGGAGCTTGCGATCGCCGAGCTCGCCGCCGCGCCTGGCGTGCAGCTCAGCCTCAACATCTCGCCGGACACCACGATGGATCCGGACTGGTGGGCCACCATCGAATCGCTGATGCGCGCGCATCCCGGCGTCGGCGAGCGGCTGATCGTCGAGATCACCGAGACGGTCGCGATCCAGGACATCGACGACGTCCGCGGCTTCGTCACGCGGCTGAAGAATTTCGGCAGCCGGATCGCGATCGACGATTTCGGCGCCGGCTACACCTCGTTCCGCAATTTGCGCAAGCTCGGCGTCGATATTGTCAAAATCGACGGCGCCTTCGTGCAGAACATCGTGCGTTCAGCGGACGACCGCGCCTTCGTGCAGACGCTGATCGATCTCGCGCGCCGCCTTGAAATCAAGACGGTTGCCGAATGGGTGCAGGACGAGGAAGCCGCCGTGATGCTGCGGGAATGGGGCTGCGACTACATCCAGGGTCGCCTGATCGGCCTCGCCTCGCCGGACCGGCCGTGGAACGCGCCGGCGGAGAAGGTGATCCCGGCTGCGGGGTGATCTGTTCGCCAAATCAACGGTGTCGTCCCGGCGAAAGCCGGGACCCATAACCACCGATGCCAATTGCTTAACCAGCGCTGGGGCCACAGCTCACTTCAACGACACGACCCTGTGGTTATGGGCCCCGGCTTTCGCCGGGGCGACGATGGGGTGAGTAGGGCGAAATAAAACGCCTACTCGTCCTTCGTCAGCTGTCGCCGCCGGCGAAGATGTCCTTGCGGATCACCGCATGGACGCCCCAATTGCCGTCGACCACCTGGGTAACGCCAAAATCGACGCCGAGCGAGATCAGCGAGATCGCCTCGTCCTCGGTCAGCTTCTTCGTTGTCATCAGGAATTTGCGCATCTTGCGGAAGGCATCGCGCAAAGCGAGGTCGACCGACGACTTCTTGTAGATCTCGGTCTGCGCGCCGGAGCCAAGCTCGCTGAGATAATTGGCGAAGCTGAAGCCGTGCACCAGCCATTCGTCCTGGGTCTCCAGCATCGGGTAGTCGAGCGCTTCCAGCGCGGTGCCGGCAAGGTCCGCCCTCTTGTGCAGGATGATCTGGAAGGTGCCGTTGAGCGAGCATTCGATCGCCGTGCCGCACAGTTCGGAATCGCCCTGCGAGGCGTGGGAATCGCCGACCGACAGCAGCCCGCCCTCGACCGCGACCGGGTAATACATCGTGGCGCCCTTGCCGATCCGCCAATTGTCGATGTTGCCGCCGGTGTAGCTCGGCGGGATCGAATCGACGAACTCGGCCTCCTTGGGTGCGAGCCCGATCACGCCGAAATGCGGCCGCACCGGGATGCGCACGTTCTTCAGGATGCCGTGGTTCTCCTTGACCGTCGAATGATCGACCGGCACGCCGGGATAATCGATGGTCTTGTGCACCACGCCGGACGGATCGGTCTGCGGTGTCCAGGTGAAGTTGTAGACGGCGCGCGCCCAGTTGCGCTCGCCTGTGGCGTCGACCTCGTAGATGGTGACGACCTCGCGCGGCTTCGGCTCGGTGAGCAGATCCTTGTAGTGGAAGCCCCACGAGGCCGCGGCGTTGCTGCCGAACGCCTTGCCGGAATATTTCGGATTGGCGCAGGGCCGCGGCGCCACGTCGATGATGCGCAGCTCGAGCACGTCGCCTTCCTCGGCGCCGCGCACGAACACCGGCCCGGTGCAGATGTGCACGCCGAGGCCTTCGCCCGCGCCGCGTCCGAACAGCGAGGCATCCATCGGGCCGGCGCCGCGCCGGTTCACGCCCTTCTTCTCCTTGGTCCAGAGATAAACGCTCTCGACGCCGGGATCGCCCTTCACCATGCGCTCGGCATCGTCGTTGGCGTGGTGCGTCAGCGCTTCGATCGTGATGAAGTCGCCGGAATTGATCTCGACGCGCGGCTTCAGCGTCTTGCTGAAATAGCCCCAATGCACGGTGTCGGCATTGGCCGGCAAATGGTGATAGGCACGCTGCGCCGGCTGATGCTTCTCGGCGGCAGCCGCCATCTTCGGTGTCACCAGCGAGATGCCGCCGGCGGTCATCGCCGCGGCGCCGCCCGCCGCCGCGAAGCTCGAGCGCAGGAACGAGCGGCGTTCCCGGTCGAGCGTCTCCTTGAACTGGCGATGATGCAATTCGAAGTCCGGGCAGTTCTTGTCGTCACCTGCGCACATCCTGAACTCTCCTTTGGGTCGAAGTGCGCGTGAGAGTGCATGGCGCCGTGCCACTCCGACATGACCGGGCGCGCCCAATAATTTGTAGGTGCGCTTGTGCTCCTCGCAGCGCGAAAGCATGTGCAAAGGCGTGCGAAGCATCTGCGGCGGCGGCCTTCGCATCGCGGGATGGCCGGTACGGTCAAGAATTTGGACGCATTCGATCAAGTTGCACTGCGTTCGCGATGGCCGCGTTGCCGCGCGAGAGCGGCCGCGACCGTGCGTTGCACGAAGGCTGGGCAATCCGTGCCGCCGCAACATGCTTGCTGCCTCCCTGCAATCGGTGCACGCTGCCTTCACGGCTCTGTGACTTGAAGGCAGCGGGGTTCCGGCCTGGAGGGGTGATGGTCGCGACGACCTATCGGGTTTCGGTCGATGCGATCCCGCGGCAAAACCGGCGGGAGGTCTGGCGCCAGGCGCTGGCCGGATTGCAGCTCGATTGCGGATTGCCGGAGGCCGGCCAATTCCAGTTCGGCGAGTTGACCGCGAAGCGCTCGACGACCGGCGGGCAGCTTGCGCTGCTGCGTTCCACCGAGCAGCAGATCATCTGCAATGGTCATGCGGCGTCGCCTGCACTTCCGGCACGGGTCGCCATCATCTTCCACGCTTACGGCCGCGGCAGCATTGCGTCCGGCCAACGCAGTTGCGAGTTCGCCGACAACGACATTTCGGTGTGCGACCTGCAATCGCCCTGGCGCATGACCTTGCGCGAGGATTTCGAGATCCTGCTGCTCGAACTGCCGCGCGAGCGGCTGCTCGGCCGGCTCGGCCATAATCGCCTGCGCTTGCCGGCGGTGCTCGGCGCGACGATTGCCGCCGCTTCCGTCCGTCCGGTGATGCGGACCTTGGGCGGCAATTTCGCGATCCTGGATAAGGCCGATCTCGCCACCGCGGAGGTCGCGATCACCGAGCTCGTCGCCGGCGCGCTGCTCGGCGAGACCCGGCTCGACGCCGAGACGATGACGCAAGTCCAGGCCGGCCACTTGAGGCGGGTCGATGCCGCGATCGAAGCCCAGCTCGGCAATGCAAGTCTCACCATCGCCGACATCGCGCGGCAGGAAGGGCTGTCGCAACGCTATCTGCAACGGCTGTTCGAGCGGCAGAGCACGACCTTTTCGGCCTATGTGCGCGAGCGGCGGCTGGAACGCTGCTGCAACGATCTGATCGATCCGAACTATGCCGACCAGCGCATCGCCGAAATCAGCTACCGCTGGGGCTTCACCGATCAGGCGCATTTCAGCCGCATGTTCAGCGCGACCTACGGCACCTCGCCGCGCGACTTCCGCAAGGCCGTGCCGCGCGATGTGGAGAGCGAGCGAACGCGCGGCCGGCCGCGGCTGGCGCGCGGCACCGCAACGGTGCTCCGGCTCGCGCCGAGTCCAGCGGCGCGCGAGATCATTTCGCAGCAAGAGCCGGCCCCGCCGCTTGATTCTCCCACGACGACGCCGGAAGGGCGGGACGCGTCGCATCACCATCTCAAGGTGTCCCGCGAGACCGCCCATTGGGGCTATCTCAGCCGCGCCATCCCGCCGGTCATGAGCGTGCAGTCGGGGGCGCTGGTGACAATCGAGACGCTGACCCAGCACGCCTTCGATGATTACGAGCGCATGATCAAGGGCGATCCCGGCGCCGAGAGCGTGTTTCACTGGACCGCCGAAGGCAAATCGGTGGAACGGCGTGGCGCGGGCCCGATGGACGGTTCGATCTTCGGCCGCGGCGCCGGCGAAGGGTTCGGCGTGCACATCTGCACTGGCCCGATCCATGTCTGCGGCGCGGAGCCGGGCGACGTGCTCGAGGTGCAGATCCTCGATATCTGGCCACGGCCCTCGGCCAATCCGGCCTTCGCCGGCAAGTCGTTCGGCAGCAATGCCGCGGCCTGGTGGGGCTTTCAGTACAACGATTTGATCGATCCGCCGGCCAAGCGCGAGACCATCACCATCTTCGAGACGGATGCGCGCGCGGAATGGGCGCAGGCCGTCTATTCCTATCGCTGGACGCCGCAGACCGATCCGTTCGGCGTGCGCCACGAGACGATGGATTATCCGGGCGTGCCGGTCGATCACGCCACCATCGAGAAGCAGAGCGGCGTGCTCGCCGGCGTGCGGATTCCGGCGCGATTGCATTTCGGCTTCATGGCCGTGGCGCCGCGCGAATCCGACATCATCGATTCGATTCCGCCCGGCTATTTCGGCGGCAATGTCGATAATTGGCGCGCCACCAAGGGCACCACGCTCTATCTGCCGGTCGCAGTACCCGGCGCGCTGTTCTCGATCGGCGATCCGCATTTCGCGCAAGGCGACGGCGAGGTCAACGGCACTGCGCTCGAGCTATCGCTCACCGGCCAGTTTCGCTTCGTCGTGCACAAGAGCGGGAAGGCGACCAAGCCGCATGTCGAGGGGCTGGCGCATCCGCTGCTGGAAACGCCGGAGGAGTGGATCCTGCACGGTTTCAGCTATGGCAATTATCTGCGCGAGCTCGGGCGCAACGCGCAGTCGGAAATCTACCAGCGCTCGTCGGTCGATCTCGCGCTGCGCAATGCGTTCCGGGCGACGCGCAAATTCCTGATGGAGTGTTATCGCCTCAGCGAGGACGAGGCATTGGCGCTGATCTCGCTCGGCGTCGATTTCGGCGTCACGCAGGTTGCCGACGGCAATTGGGGCGTGCACGCGATCGTCCGCAAGAGCATGTTTGGCGGCGCCTGACGCCGGCCAAAGGTGCCGCCGTCGGCAATTCGCAAAGTGATGGCGGCCCAGTCGATCGGCCAAGAAGACCTGCAAGAAGACTTGCAAGAGGACCTGGACGAGACCTACTCGTCCTTCTTCGTCGGCTGCGACATGCGCTCGAGGCGTTCCTGCATGTCCTTCATCTGGCGGCGAAGGTCGTCGATGTTGCCGTCCTCGGCCGCGGGCTCCGGCGCCTTCTCGGCTTCGGTGCCGCCGCGCTGCGGCACGAACGGCTTGAACATCGAGAAGGTCTGCTGGAACAGCTCCATGTTGCGGCGGACCTGTTCTTCCAGCGGAGCAAACGGCGTCCCGCTCAAGGCGCCCGCGATCTGCTTGCGGAATCTCTCCTGTTCCCGGGTCAGCGTATCGATCGACTGCTCGAGATATTTCGGCACCACCATCTGCATGCTGTCGCCGTAGAACCGGATCAGCTGGCGCAGGAAGGTGGTCGGCAGCAGGTTCTGCCCGGCCTTGTTTTCCTGTTCGAAGATGATTTGCGCGAGCACGGAGCGGGTGATGTCGTCGCCGGTCTTGGCGTCATAGACGAGGAAATCCTCGCCTTCCTTCACCATCGCCGCGAGATCCTCGAGCGTCACATAGGTGCTCGTACCGGTATTATAGAGCCGCCGGTTCGCGTATTTCTTGATCGTGGTCGGTTGTTCAGATTTTGCCATGGGCTCACACTTCAACACCGAAGGACCTGGAACCCGGCAGCATCGCCGCTGGGCTAAATGCAACGCATCGCAGCAAAGGTAAGCATTTTCAAAGCGGTTCGGCTACAGTTTTGTGCTGTGCGGTTAATTCCAAAGCATAGGATTTGCTCAGGAATGTGCCAAGAGCGTCATTTTGAGTGCGCCGCGGCGCGATTTGCCCGTCAGCGCGATTGACATGTCTCAATGAGGTTTACAGGATAGTCATCAAGAGACAGGCCCGCCAAACCGGCCGCCCGCCGTCGAGAAACCCAGCTACAACCCATAGGAGATGTCCATGTCAGACGATGTCGTCATCGTCAGCGCCGCCCGCACCCCC
>NZ_CANSMR010000011.1 GCF_947648125.1 uncultured Bradyrhizobium sp.
CGGCTGCACCCGCGAAGCCGACCCCGCCACCGCCGGCGGCAGCGCCCGCACATCCCACGCCGACCCCACCGCCGCCTGCTGCAGCACCGCAGCGGCCGGGCACGCCACCGCCCGGCGCAGGACCCGCGCACACGCCGCCGACCCCAGCACCGGCGGCCACTCCCACAGCACCGGCTGCCGCTCCGGCTGCACGCCCAGGCACGCCGGCTGCGACGCCGACGCCAGCCGCACCGGCGGCTCCTGGAGCTGCAACACCGGCGCCGGCCGAGCGCCGGCCTGGTGATCGTCCGGGTGGCGAACGTCCTGGCGGCGCCAAGCAACCGCCGGGTACACCGCCCGCGGTGACGCCGCCCGGCGCGACGTCGCCGGCAACGCCTACGCCATCGACAACGACAACGCCTCCCGCAGCAGGCGGACAGCCGCCCGCAAAGCCTGGCACGCCCGGCACCCCACCCGCCGCCGCGCCGTCCGGCGCGACGCCGACACCACCGGCGCCGGGTCAACAGGGACGTCCTGCCACACCCGTAACGCCGGCGACCCCAGGCGCCGCAATGGGCGCCCCCGGCGCGACACCGGCTCCGGGTCAGCCGGGACGCCCGGTCACTCCGCCGGCTGCTGGTGCTGCGCCCGTGGTGCCGCCGGCCCAAGGAGCGGCCATGGGCGCGCCAGCGGCACGTCCGGCCGGCCCCTCGGCACCGGGTGTCGTCCCCGGCTCGGCGGCCGCAACGCCCCCGCCCGACAAGGCGCAATACGCCCCGCCGACGGTCTCGTCCGCGTTCCGGGCCGCGCCAACGGTCACGGCGCCGCTTCCGCCGCCTCCGCGACGTGACAACGTGTCGCCGCTCGCGATCGGTGCCGCCGTCGGCGTCGGCGTGGTGGCCGGTGCGATCATCGGCGGGACCATCGCCGACCTGCACAACCAGCGGCAGGAGGTCGTCGAAGACGGCCGCACCATCTACACCGAGCCGGACCGCATCATCATCCGCGATCCGGGCGGTCAGGCCTATGTGCGTGGCGACGACGTCTATCGCTTCCGCTATGGCGCGCGCGACATCCGCACCGAGACGATCGGCGGCGAGACCCGCACCGTCGTGGTTCGTCCCGACGGCAGCGAGATCATCACGGTGGTCGGTCCTGACGGCCAGATGCTGCGCCGGATCCGCAGGGATCCGGGTGGTCGCGAGCTCGTCATCATCGACAACAGCTATCGCGATCCGGGCGCGGTCGGCGGCTTCTATGTCGACCTGCCTCCGCCGGTGGTCCGCATCCCCTATGATCGCTACATCGTCGAGTCCGACAGCGCGGCGCCGGACGTGATCTACGACACCATGGAGGCACCGCCGGTGGACCGGATCGCGCGACGCTATACGCTCGACGAGATCCGCTATAGCCCGAACGTCCGCATGCTGATGCCGTCGATCGACGTCAACAGCATCAACTTCGACTCCGGCTCCTGGCAGATTCCGCCGGATCAGGCGGCGAAGCTGCAGGCGATCGCCGACGGCCTCAACCGGGCTATCCAGCGCAATCCGCGCGAGGTGTTCCTGATCGAAGGCCACACGGATGCGACCGGCAACGACACCGACAATCTGTCGCTGTCCGACCGCCGTGCGCAATCCGCCGCTGAGCTGCTGACGCAGCAGTTCGGCGTGCCGGCGGAAAACCTGACCTCGCAGGGTTACGGCTCGCAATACCTGAAGGAGCAGACCGACGGACCGAGCCGCATCAACCGGCGCGTCACCGTCCGCCGCATCACCCCGCTGCTCAACGGCGGCACCGCCTCCGCAGCGCCACCGCGCTGAGCCGGCGCGACATCACAATACGAAATGGCCGGGAGCGATCCCGGCCATTTTTGTTTCTTCTCCTTCCCCCTGAAAGGGGGAAGGTCGGGATAGGGGTCGGCCGCAGGCGACGCTGTATCTGGCGAGAGAGCGGGTCCCCACCCGCTTTGCTCTAACGAGCAAAGCGACCTCCCCTTTTCAAGGGGAGGTTTGAGCTGCGTGGCGCAGAGGGAGCGCACCGTCAATGCGGTGCTGCCGGAGATTTCAGCGCGCCATCTGCTGCGGATCGTAGAAGAAGCGCTCCTCGACCAGCTCTTCGCCGCGCCAGGTCTGCCAGGCGACCTCCTCCATGCTGCGGACCTTGCCGTCCTTGCCAGTGAATTCGAAGCGCCAGCAGATCGCCGAATGATCGCCGTCGAGCAGCAGCGGTCCGAGCCGCGTGGTCTTCACGCCGGAGACCGCGGCCAGCACCGCCGCCTCGCGCGCCGCCAGCGCCTCGCGGCCGACGCGCCATTCGCCGTCGTTCTCCTGGGTGCGGGCATCGGCGGTATAGAAGTTTCTGATCGCGCCGACATGGTCGTTGGATTCGACCGTATCGGCGAAGGCTTGCAGCGTCTTGAGCGAAGGCATCGGGCAATCTCCATTTACCGACTGATGGTCGGTATTTATCGACTGATAGTCGGTAAGTCAACTGGCGCCGATCCGGAACCTGGGCTAGACAGCATGATCCGGAAAAGTGTGAAGCGGTTTTCCCGCGACAAACGGGAAGCGTTTGCGCTGAGATCATGCTCAAACAATAGCGAACCATGGCAACCCAGGCCGAACGGCGCGAGAAGACCAGAGCCGCCATCGTCAAGGCGGCGCGGCGCATTTTTGGCGAGCGCGGCTTTGCGGCGGCGACGATGGACGACATCGCCAGTGGCGCACGCGTCGCGAAGGGCGCGGTCTATCATCACTTCGCAACCAAGGAGGCCGTATTCGAGGCGGTGTTCGAGCAGGTCTCGATGGACCTCGTCGCCGATCTCGACCGCATCTCGCGCGCCGAGAACGATCCGCTCGCGGCGATGGCGGCGGGAACGCAGGGCTATTTCGCGGCGTGTTCGAAAGGCCCGACCGGCCAGATCATTTTACGCGACGGCCCGGCCGTGCTCGGCTGGGAACGCTGGCGCGAAATCGACGCGAAACATTTCGGCGGCAAGTTTCCGCGCGCGCTGACGGCCGCGATGGACGCCGGCGTGATCGCGAAGCAGCCGATCGAGCCGCTGGCGCGGCTGTTGCTCGGCGCGGTGACGGAAGCGGCGGTCGCGGTCTCCGCGGGGCCCGACATCGGCAAGACCGGCACGGATTACGCGCGCGCGTTTCGATCGCTGCTGGATGCGCTCAGGGTGAAGTAGGCGAACATTTCTCCCGTCGTCCCTGCGAAAGCAGGGACCCATAACCACAGGGGGCAGTCGTTGAAGCACGCTGTGGCCCCAGCGTGCTTCGTCACCACGGCCGGTGGTTATAGGTCCCGGGTCGCGCTTCGCTTGCCCGGGACGACGAGGTGAGAGAGCGTCGCCTCAATCCTTGTCGTTCTCGAGCTGAAAAATCTGCGAGCCTTCGCCGCTCGAGAGCAGACCGGTTTTGTTGTAGAGGCCGAGCTTGGCGCGGGTGTCTGATATGTCGAGGTTGCGCATCGTCAGCTGGCCGATGCGGTCGGCCGGCGTGAAGGCGGCGTCCTCGACCTTCTCCATGCTGAGCCGTTCTGGCGCATAGGTCAGGTTCGGGCTCTCGGTATTCGATATCGAATAGTCGTTGCCGCGGCGCAGCTCGAGCGTCACCTCGCCGGTGACGACGCGCGCCACCCAGCGCTGCGCGGTCTCGCGCAGCATCAAGGCCTGCGAGTCGAACCAGCGGCCCTGATAGAGCAGACGGCCGAGCCGCATGCCGCTGATGCGGTACTGCTCGATCGTATCCTCGTTGTGGATGCCGGTGACGAGACGCTCGTAGGCGATGTGCAGCAGCGCCATGCCCGGCGCCTCGTAGATGCCGCGGCTCTTGGCCTCGATGATGCGGTTCTCGATCTGGTCGCTCATGCCGAGACCATGGCGGCCGCCGATCGCATTGGCTTCCAGGAACAGCGCAACCGGATCGGCGAACGTCTTGCCGTTCAGCGCGACCGGCTGGCCTTCCTCGAAGCGCACCACGACCTTCTCAGGCTCGACGTCGCAATCGGCGCGCCAGAACGGCACGCCCATGATCGGATTGACGATGGTGATGCCGCTCGCAAGGCTCTCGAGATCCTTGGCCTCATGCGTCGCGCCGAGCAGATTGCTGTCGGTCGAATAGGCCTTCTCCGCGCTCATCTTGTAGGCGAAGCCCTGCGCGGTCATGAACGCCGACATTTCCGCGCGGCCGCCGAGCTCGTCGATGAACTGCTGATCGAGCCAGGGCTTATAGATGCGCAGGCTCGGGTTGGTCAGCAGGCCGTAGCGGTAGAAGCGCTCGATGTCGTTGCCCTTGAAGGTCGAGCCGTCGCCCCAGATGTTGACGCCGTCCTCCTTCATCGCCGCGACCAGCATCGTGCCGGTCACCGCGCGGCCGAGCGGGGTGGTGTTGAAATAGGTGATGCCGCCGGTCGAGATGTGGAACGCGCCGGACTGGATCGCGGCGATGCCCTCATGCACCAGCTGGGTGCGGCAATCGACCAGGCGGGCCTTCTCGGCGCCGAAATCCATCGCCTTGCGCGGGATCGCGTCGTAGTCGGCCTCGTCGGGCTGGCCGAGATTGGCGGTATAGGCAAAGACCTTGGCGCCCTTCAGCTTCATCCAGAGCAGCGCCGCTGACGTGTCGAGCCCGCCCGAGAACGCGATGCCGACTTTCTCGCCGGTGGGCAGGCTTTTCAGAATCGTACTCATGGGACGGTCCAATCGGTCGAAATCGGGATGATTACGCTGGGCGAATATCAAATTTCCGGAGCCTGGGCACGCCTTTAATCAGGCTTCCGGCTGGCTCGGCTCCACTCGGTCGCCCCGGCGCCAGCGCTGCATCAGCCGGTAGCCGGGCATTGCCAGCCGCGTCAGTGCCGCGTCGACCTGGGCGTCGGTCAGCCGGGTCGAGGCCCAACGGTAGATCAGCGCATAGAACAGCCAGACGGTGAAGAACGACACCAGGCCGGCGATCGCCACATCGGTGAAAAAGTGCCCGCCAAAGGCCATGCGAAGCCCGCTGGTGACGATGCCGAACACGGTCGCCCCGGCAAAGGCCAGCGGCCGCCAGGCGGGCGGCGTCAGCGCCGCCGGCGCATAGGTCCAGAACGCCGTGGCGCCCTCGCCGGAGAAGAAAGAGCAGTTGCGGGGACAGCCGCCGCGCGGGTCCCACCACGGCATGAATTGCAAATCGCCGCCGAACTGCGTCACGAACACCGGCCGCGGCCGGCCCCAATAGTTCTTGAAGGTGAGGTTGGTGAGCACGCCGGCCGAGAGCAGCATCGTGGTCAGCAGGAACACCGCGGCGCGCCCGGACATCAGCATCGGCCGATCCGGCCGGATGAATTTCCAGACGATGGTCACGATGGCGGGCAGCACCAGCGCCCAAGCGATCCACATCGCTGCATCGCGCGCGAACTGTGCCACCGCGTCGAGCTTCACGGGGAAGGTGTTTTCCGCGGCATCGTAGAACAAGGCCGCGAGCTTCAGGTCGAGCTCGGGATAGATCCCGAACACAAGGCCGATGATGAGCGCGAGCGCCAGCGCAATGACAAGTCCGGTCCGGTTCATGGCGCGCGGTTTAGCCGAGGCGGCGGGGCATGAAAAGTGCGTCGGCTGCCTTACCCTCCCCTGGAGGGGGAGGGTCGACTCACATTGAGCGGAGCGAAATGTGAGTCGGGGTGGGGTGAAGGTCCCTCCACGTCTACACTGCCCGAGTTGAGAGATCACCCCACCTCGGTTCGCATTGCGCTTACGCTTCATGCGAACCGATCCTCCCCCTCCAGGGGAGGATGAGAGTCCCGATCACGGCCGCGGCGATTGCGATGGCAATGGCGGGGGCGGCGGCAAGGGGCGCGGCGGCTCGCGCCAGCCGCCGGCGGTCCGGCCGGCGATCAGCCAGTAGACCAGGCCCGCGACGATGCCGGCGCCGGTCATGATCTCCATGTGCCGGCGCACGATGCCGTGGAATTGCATCATGTCGGGATCGAACGGAACCAGGCCAAGATAGCAGGCCGCACCGACGATCGCGCCGCCGACCGCGTAGGCCAGCACGCTCCGGATGAAGAACGCCTCGGTGATCAGCACCACGATCAGCGCGGGCAGCAGCGCAAAGCCTGAGATGAAGATAAAGCCGAAGCCGAGCACGACGTTAACAGCACTCTGGTCGATCTGCCCGCCAAAATCGCTGATCTCGGGATACAGCACCGCAACGACCACGATCACGCCTGCCACGAAGCAAGCCATCAGGAAGCCGAAGGCGACGACGAACAGGCGGCCGATCAGGGCCATGAGATCATTCCATCATCGGAAAACAAGCTTAGCACTCGTCTCTCCTCGTCATGCCCGGGCTTGTCCCGGGCATCCACGTCTTCTCTCGTCGCAGCAGAAGTAAGACGTGGATGGCCGGGACAAGCCCGGCCATGACCACAATTGTGGGCACCATCAATCCGTCATCGCCATCGCGCGCAGCGCCTGGCGCTCGCGGGCGGAGAGCTTTTCGGTCTCCGACTTGAGCTGACCGCAGGCGGCGAGGATGTCGCGACCGCGCGGCGTGCGCACCGGCGAGGAATAGCCGGCGTTGAAGATGTATTCGGAGAATTTTTCGATCTGCTCCCAGTCCGAGCATTCGTAGGCGGTGCCCGGCCATGGATTGAATGGGATCAGGTTGATCTTGGCTGGAATGCCCTTGAGCAGTTTCACCAGCAGCTTGGCGTCGTCGAGTGAATCGTTGACGCCCTTGAGCATCACATATTCGAAGGTGATGCGCCGCGCGTTCGAGGCGCCGGGATAGTCGCGGCAGGCCTGCAGCAATTCCTTGATCGGGTATTTGCGATTCAGCGGCACCAGCTCGTTGCGCAGCTCGTCGCGCACCGCATGCAGCGAGATCGCGAGCATCACGCCGATCTCGTCGCCGGTGCGCTGGATGTTCGGCACCACGCCCGAGGTCGACAACGTGATGCGCCGGCGGGAAATGCCGATGCCTTCATTGTCGCCGACGATCAACAGCGCATCGCGCACCGCGTCGAAATTGTAGAGCGGCTCGCCCATCCCCATCATCACGATGTTGGTAACGCGCCGGGTGCCGTCCTCGCGGTCGGCCCAGTCGTTCAGCCGGTCGCGCGCCACCATCACCTGGCCGACGATCTCGCCGGCGGTGAGGTTGCGCACCAGCCGCTGCGTGCCTGTGTGGCAGAACGAGCAGTTCAGCGTGCAGCCGACCTGCGAGGAAACGCACAGCGTGCCGCGATCGGTCTCGGGGATGTAGACGCACTCGACCTCGTGCGGCCGCTCGACCTTGTCGCCGCTCGGCAGCCGCAGCAGCCATTTGCGCGTGCCGTCATTGGAGATCTGCTCGGCGACGACCTCGGGACGGTCGACGGTAAAATGCTTCTCGAGCTCGGCGCGCATGTCCTTCGAGACGTTGGTCATCTCGGCAAAGCTCTTGGCGCCGCGGAAATACATCCAGTTCCAGAGCTGCTGGGTGCGCATCTTGCGCTGCGCGGCCTGCACCCCGATCTCGCCCAGGCGATCGGCGATCTCGGCGCGAGACAACCCGATCAGCGACGGCTTGGCCGGCGGCACATAGGTCTCGAGCGGAACCTTTTCGACCAGCGCGCTGGCGCCGGACACGGCTGTCGTGGTCACGGTGTCGGTCATGAAACCTCAAATAGGCCTTCCAGCCGGTGCTGGAAAGCCACCAAATACCTTGATTTTGTGTCTCCAAGCCGGTCTTAACGCCGGCAGTCCTGCCCAAGCCGGTCGAGCGCCTGCGCCAGGCCCTTCAGCGAGAAGCTGTCGATCGTCTCGGTGCCCTTCGCCGAGACGGCTTTTACCGTCAGATCGGCCGATTTGCGCATGGCTTCCACCATCCGCTCCTCCTCGGCCGCATTCTTGATCCAGAGGCCGTCGCCCTGGGTGTACATCGCATAGGTCCCGCCGCCGACCTGGAGCGTCGATTCCGAGCCCGGCTTCACGGTGTAGCCGATCATGATCGAGACTTCGTTGACGACCTTCTCGGCCGGGCGGGTCGAGATGAAGGCATAGGCCGGGTCACGCGGCCGGTTCGGCGGGTTGGTCTTCGACGACGACGGCTTGGCGAGCGCAAAGCACACCTTCTTGCCGTTGGGTGACGCTGTGTAGGCGCCCCAGGTCCCGAATTGGCCGATCAGCGTCGGCTCGGCACCGCCGGCCGCAGCCGCGGCGGCCGAAGGCGCCGGCTTGGCCGCTTCCTTCGCCGTATCCTTCTTGGGTGCAGCCTGCGCCGGCGCGAGGGAGACGATCCCGCACACGACACAAACAGCCAGTGATGTCAGAATTTGCCGCACGGCCAACTGGTTCCCCCATCATTGTGACTGGAAGATGGCTCGGCGATTCCCCTCCGCCGGCTCGGATGGATAACCGGGAAACGCTTTTTTGGGAAGGCAGTTAGGTCCGACGCGCGCGCCGGCGACAGCCCCGCGCGCGTTGATTGATTCTCAATTCACGCTCAATGCGTGTTGTTGCGTATCAGCGCTTGATCAACCCTTGGCGCGCGCTGCACGCTGGTTCTCCCACTGTGCATCGGTCCATTGCAGCAGGTCCTCGGCACCGGAACTGCGCAAATGCGCGCCGCCGTCCTGCACCACCATCTCGCCATTGATGTAGCCGCCCTGATCCGAGATCAGGAAGGTCGCGAGATTGGCGAGCTCCGAATGCTCGCCGGCGCGGCCGAGCGGGTTGCGATGCGACCAGGTCTCGCCGCGCGCTTCGGGGCGCAATTGTCCGGTCGCACCTGGCGTCGGGAACGCGCCGGGCGCGATCGCCACGGTGCGAATGCCCTTCGGGCCCCACTCGACGGCCAAGCTCTTGGTCATCGCCAGCACCGCGGTCTTGGCCATCGAGGACGGCACCGTGAAGGCACGGCCGGTGATGGTCGAGGTCGAGAGGATCGAGAGCACCACGCCCTTGTGCTTGCCTTCGATCCAGCGGCGGCCGGCGGCGAGCGTGCAGTACATCGTGCCATGCAGCGTCGGCGCGAGGATCGCGTCCGCCGCACGGAATGACAAATGTTCGCTCTGCGCAATAAAGGTTGCGGCAGCATTGTTGACGAGGACGTCGATCGGCGCGTCCTGCCAGACCTGATCCATCATCGCCTCGACCGCCGCGCCATCGCGGATATCGCAGCGCGCGGTCGACACCTTGGCGCCGAGCTCGCTGCGGAATTTTGCTGCGGTCTCCTCCAGCAGCCCCTCGCGCCGCCCGCAGATGATCAGCTCGGCACCGAGTTCGGCAAAACGGGCGCCCATCGCCGCGCCAAGACCGGAGCCACCGCCGGTGATCAGGATGCGCTTTTTCGCTAGCAGGCCTTTTTCAAACATAGTTTGATCCCTCCGCACTGTATTGTCGCTCCGCCGCAAATCCGGCATGAAGCTTGTAGTCCAAGATCTTGCAGCTCTTTCTGCGTCCGAAACTCAGGTGTGTCCATGAAAGCCATCCTCTGCTCGCAATACTGTCAACCCGACGATCTCGTGCTGGCTGACGTGCCCGATCCGGTGGCGGGTCCGGGCGAAGCCGTGATCGCGATCAAGGCGGCGGCGCTGAACTTCTTCGACATCCTGATGATCCAGGGCAAGTACCAGATCAAGCCGCCGTTCCCGTTCTCGCCGGCCGCCGAAGTCGCGGGCGTGATCGAGAGCGTCGGCGCCGGCGTCACTGACCTGAAGGTCGGCGACCGCGTCGTTGCGTCATGCGGTCACAACGGCGCGCGCGACAAGATCGCGCTGCCCGCGAATACGATCGTGAAGATTCCCGACAATCTCGATTACGACCGCGCCGCCGGCATCATCATCATCTACGGCACCGCGCTGCATGCGCTGGAAGATCGCGCGAGCCCGAAGCCGGGCGAAACGCTCGCGGTGCTGGGCGCCGCCGGCGGCACCGGCCTTGCCGCGTGCGAACTCGGCAAGTTGATGGGCCTGAAGGTGATTGCCTGCGCATCGTCGGACGAGAAGCTCGCATTCGCCAAGCAGCACGGCGCCGAGCTGACGCTGAACTACGCCAAGGAAGATCTGAAAGAGGGCCTGCGCAAGCTGACGAACGGCAAGGGCGCCGACATTGTGTTCGATCCGGTCGGCGGCTCCTATGCCGAGGCCGCATTGCGCTCGACCGCATGGGAAGGCCGCTTCCTGGTGATCGGCTTTGCCGCCGGCGACATTCCGAAGATTCCGCTCAACCTCGCGCTGCTCAAGGGCTGCGACATCCGCGGCGTGTTCTGGGGCGCGTGGGCGCGGCTGAACCCGGAGAAGAACCGCAAGAACCTCGAGAAGCTCGTGCAGTGGACCGCGGAAGGCAAGATCTCCTCGCATGTCGACCGCACCTTCCCGCTGTCGCAGACATCAGAAGCCCTGAAGGTGCTCGCCGGCCGCAAGGCGATGGGCAAGGTGATCCTGCATCCGGGAAGCTGAGCTGAGATCGCGTAGCCCGGATGGAGCGCAGCGAAATCCGGGACCGCTCGATCGATTGGTGAAAGGACCCGGATTACGCTTCGCTTCATCCGGGCTACTATTCCGTGCTGTCAGGCACTCCGCGCTTCAGTGCGGCGCGCGCGGCGTCGCGGTGCTCCGATGTGATGTGGCTTGCCACCAGGCGGATCGCGGTTGCGAGCACCGCGGCATCGTCGGTGAAGCCGAGCACCGGCAGCATGTCCGGGATGAAGTCGAACGGCAGGATGAAATAGGCGATCGCGCCGAGCAGCGCAGCCTGCACGTGGCGCGGCGTCTGCCGGTCGAAGGCGCAGTAATAGGCTGCGAGCAGATCCTCGGCGAACGGCAGCCGCGCCACCACTTTCTTGAACTTGATCCAGAAGCGGCGGCGCACGCTTTCCGGGTCCTGCGCCAGCCGGTCGGCAGGCCCAAACCCCACGCCGGTGTCGGTCGATGGCATCGCCAGGTTCCCTTCGGCGCCGCGCGACGGATCGGCGGCGGACGATGCGAATCTGGGGATGTCGGCCAACCGGCGCAAGGTTGCGCGCAGCCGGGTCAGTTGACCCCGAGCTGCCTTGCGATCGCGTTCATCGCCTTGGCGAGGTCGATGTCGCGCTTGGTCACCCCGCCGACATCATGGGTTGCCAGCACGACCTCGACCGTCTTGTAGACGTTCTTCCATTCGGGGTGGTGGTCGCTCTTCTCCGCGACCAAAGCGGCGCGCGCCATGAAGCCGAAGGCCTCGTTGAAGTCCTTGAACACGAAGGTCTTTGCGATCGCCTCACGTCCGGCCAGCTCCGACCAGCCGGCCAGTTCCCAAAGCGCGGCCTTCCTTGCTTCCGCTGACAGCCTTTCGACCATGGCAACCCTCCCGTTTGACGCTGACCTTAGCCTAACAACCGGCCTCCGGGTGGGATCCATGCCGAAAATAAGGCCGAAATAGCGTCCTATCGCCGCTGGTAACCATGACGGAGATGTAACATCTGTGGCTTCAGGAATTTGCTACAAATGCCTGATGTGTGCGCGTTGGTAGTTTTGCGAGATTGAGCCCCGACGATTGTTTGCGAGATCGATGACAGACGGCTCCGCCAGCATATCGCCCAAGCCCCTGCGCTCTGCAAAGCGACGGCTGATGTTCGTCTTGATCGCGGGCGCGCTCGCCATCGTCGGCGCGACGATCGCCGGTTATTATTTCGCGGTTCGTCCGGTGACGCTGCGGATTGCGGTCGGCCCCGCAAGCAGCGATGACCTCAGGGTCGTGCAGGCACTGGCGCAGGCCTTCAACAACCAGCAGCACACCCAGGTCAAACTCCGCCCGGTGCAGACCGACGGCGCCAACGCCAGCGCGCAAACGCTGGCCGACGGCAAGGCCGACCTCGCCATCATCCGCGGCGACCTCGAGGTGCCGAAGAATGCGCAGGCGGTCGCAACCTTACGCAAGAACGTCGTGGTGATGTGGGTTCCGCCCGCAAAGGGCAAAGTTCGCAAGTCCGCGCGGATCACCAAGATCGCACAGCTCTCCGGCCGCAAGATCGGCGTCGTCGGCCGCACGCCGGCCAACGTCAATCTGCTGAAGCTGATCCTGACGCAATACGGCGTCGACCCGATGAAGGTCGAGATCGTGCAGTTCCCGGCCAATGAGGCGGTCGAGGCCATCAAGAACCTGAAGGCCGACGCCTATCTCGCCGTCGGTCCGGCCAACAGCAAGCTCACGATCGATGCGATCACGGCGTCGGCCAAGGACGGCGGCGAGCCCACCTTCCTGCCGATCGACGCGTCCGAAGCGATTGCGCAGAACCATCCGGCCTATGAAGCCGCGGAAATTCCCGCCGGCTCGCTCGGCTCGGCCGACCGGCCCGACGACGAGGTGAAGACGATCAGCTTCTCGCACCATATCGTCGCGCGAAAGGGCCTGTCGGACGCGACGGTCGCGGCATTCACCCGGCAATTGTTCGCGATCCGGCAGTCACTCAAGAACGATTTCCCGCTCGCCGCCAAGATCGAGACGCCCGACACCGACAAGGACGCCACCATTCCGGTGCATCCGGGCGCGGCCGCCTTCGTCGACGGCGAGGAGAAGACCTTCCTCGATCGCTACAGCGATTACATCTGGTGGAGCCTGATGGCGTTCTCGGCGATGGGCTCGGCCGGTGCATGGTTCGCCGGCTATCTCAAGCAGGACGAACGCAACACCAACACCTCGCAGCGCGAGCGCCTGCTGGAGATGCTGAAGGCCGCGCGGCAGAGCGATTCGACCGACGAACTCGACCAGCTGCAGGCGGAAGCCGACGACATCCTGCGCCACACGCTGGACTGCTTCGAGCACGGCGCCATCGAGGAAGGCACGCTGACCGCCTTCAACATCGCGCTCGAGCAGTTCCACAACGCCGTCGCCGACCGCAAGGCACTGCTGCTCAGCATGCCGCAGAATTTGCAGCGGACTGCGAGCCAGTTCAGGGCGGCGGGCACGGCGTAGAAGCGTCGCCACTCTATCCACGAACTCCCTTCGCCTCCCCCGCGATACGACTCGTGGAGAGAGCCCCCACCCCACCCTCCCCCGCAAGCGGGAGAGGGAGCCCGACAGACGTGCTCACCTCACGCCGTGTACCCCCTGTAATCTCTCCGTCATGGAATTTTTCTAGGTCTGTGCTCGCCCGCGGCGCATTGTCGCTGTGACCTGAGGAGGCTTCCCATGACGATCCGGTTCTCGCGAAATCTGACCCGCCGACGCTTTCTCTCGACGGCTGCTACGGCCGGCGCGGGCGTGATCGCGATGCCTTATCTGTCGCGCGCGGCCGACCGCCCCGTGATCACCCATGGCGTGCAGTCCGGCGATGTCGGCGTCGACGGCGGCGTGGTGTGGGCGCGTGCGGACCGGCCGTCGCAGATGATGGTCGAGGTCGCGACGACAGATTCGTTCAAGAATGCCCGCGCGCTGCCGCCGATCACGGCGCTGCCGGAGAGCGACTTCACCGCCAAGATGCTGCTGGAGAACCTGCCCTCCGGTCAGGACATCTTCTATCGCGTCCGCTTCCGCGACCTCGCCCATGTCGACGTTGTCGGCGAGCCCGTGGTCGGCCGCTTCCGCACCGCGCCGAGCGACCGCCGCGACGTCTCCTTCGTGTGGGGCGGCGACGTGGCCGGCCAGGGCTGGGGCATCAATCCCGACGACGGTGGGATGATCACTTTCGCAGCGATGAAGAAGCACGCCCCGGACTTCTTCCTGCATTCCGGCGACACCATCTATGCCGACGGCATCATCACCGCCGAGCAGAAGCAGCCCGACGGCAAGATCTGGAAGAACATCACGATCCCGGAGAAGGCCAAGGTCGCCGAGACGCTCGACGAATACCGCGCCGCGCACAAATACAATTTCCTCGACACGAATTTGCGCGCCTTCAATGCCGAGGTGCCGATCTTCGTGCAGTGGGACGACCACGAGGTGACCAACAACTGGTCGCTGTCGAAGCAGCTGCCGGCGGTCTACAAGGAGCGCGACATCAACGTGCTGGCCGCGCGCGCGGCAAAAGCCTTCCACGAGATGTATCCGATGCGCGAGAGCATCGTCGAGCCGGGCCGGGTCTATCGCACGCTGAGCTACGGCCCGCATCTCGACGTGTTCATGCTCGACGAGCGCAGCTATCGCGGCCCCAATGGTCCGAATCTGCAGGAGACCTACGGCCCCGACGCCTATTTCATCGGTCCGGATCAGATGGCGTGGCTGAAGCGCGCGCTGCTCAACTCGCGCGCCACCTGGAAGGTGATCGCCTCCGACATGCCGTTGTCGCTGATCGTCTATGACGATGCCGCCAACAAGAAGGGCTCGGAAGCGTTCGCGCAGGGCGACGGCCCGGCGCGCGGCCGCGAGCTCGAGATCGCCGACATCCTGCGCTTCATCAAGACCGCGGGCATCGCCAACACGGTGTGGCTGACCGCCGACGTGCACTACGCGGCTGCGCATTACTACAACCCGAACAAGGCCCAGTTCCAGGAGTTCGATCCGTTCTGGGAATTCGTCTCCGGCCCGCTGCACGCCGGCACGTTCGGTCCGAACGAGCTCGACAACACGTTTGGCCCCGAGGTGAAGTTCGTCAAGGCGCCGGGCGAAGCCAACCAGAACCTGCCGCCGTCGGCCGGCATGCAGTTCTTCGGCCACGTCAAGATCGACGGCAAGAGCGGGCAGATGACGGTGAGCCTGCGCGACCGCGTCGACGCCGAGCTGTGGGCGATCACGCTCGATCCGAAGCCGGTGTAATCCGGTCGCAGCCGCGACGGAACCCTAACTCGCCGTGCTGAACGCCCTTGCCCCCAAGGCAAGGGCGAACAAGGCAAGGGCGGCACGATTGACGGGGGATAGACGTCACCGGCTTCTTCCGGTACCGATATCAGAGCCGTTATGCTGGGGGCCCGGAGGGGCGGAGCATGAGGCGCTGCGAATTGATTCGCGTGCTCGGTGGCATCGTCGTGGGGCTTCGGCCGCACCGCTTGCTTGTCGTCGCGATCGCTATGTTCGCGCTGCTGCCGATCGAAGTCAGTGATGCCGGCTGGCTGCCTGATTTCTTCAAGGGCTCATCGAAGCATCCCAAAGCGCCAAAGCGTGCGAAATCGGCAAAGCCGGCCAAATTGGCACGGCACCACGCGCCATCAAAGCAACGCGCCACGCGGCTTGCCGCCCTTGGGCCGGTCGCCCTGCCGCCTTCCGTTGCCAAGCCGGCCGCGGGGAAATGCGATCCCTCGACATTGCGAATCGTGCTCGACGTCGGACATACTGCTGAATCGGAAGGCGCGATCAGCGCGCGCAACGTCGCCGAGTTCGCCTTCAACCTGCGCCTTGCGCGGCTGATCGAGGAGAAGTTGAAGGCCGAAGGCTTTGTCGAAACCAGGCTGCTGCTGACCGAAGGCAAAGCGAGACCCAGCCTCTTCAGGCGGGTCGCCGCCGCCAACAATCTGCACGCGGATCTCCTGCTGTCGATTCACCATGACTCGGTGCCCAACAAGATGCTCGAGGACTGGGAATTCGAGGGCAAGAAACGCCATTTCAGCGATCGCTTCAGCGGTTACTCGGTGTTCGTCTCCCGCAGCAATCCGGACTTCAAGACCAGCCTCGTGTTTGCCGAGCTGGTCGCCAGGGAAATGAAGGCCGAGGGGCTGCAATATGCCGAGCAATACAGCCAGCCCATCATGGGCCGCGACCAGCATCCCCTGCTGAACAAGGACACCGGCGTCTACAGCTACGATAAGCTCATCGTGCTGCGAAAGACCGCGATGCCCGCCGTCCTGCTGGAGGCAGGCTCGATCATCAACCGGGACGAAGAACTCAAGATGGACTCGCCTGAGCGCCGCAACGCGATCGGCAGCAGCATCGTGTCTGCCGTCAAGGAATTCTGCGAGCCGCGATGGGCCCTCCTCGGTCCGCTCTGACGGCCCGGCGATCAGCACTTCCCGGCTCAGCCCGGTTTGCCGGCCTTGATCTCCGCGAATTTGGCCAGCGCCTGTTCGAACTTGGGGCTGAACAGCCACATCGCGTCGAGGATTTCGCGGAAGCTCGCGGATGTCCTTGCCCGGTCGGCCCGGCCGAAGGCGAAGACGCTGTTGTTTCGCAGATATCCCATGATCCTGGGCTCGGAGATCCTGTAGTTGACGAGGTCGCCTGACTTCAGCGCGGACCTGGTCGGGCTGGGAATGATCTGGATGAGCTCAAAGAGCTTCATCTGATCGATCGGATTGGGCAGGGCTTTTGCGATCGCCGGGACCTGGGGGAAAATATCCGCGTGCTCATTCATCAGCGCATCGCGCACCGCGGTCCAGTGATTGAACCGGTGATCGAGATTGCCGACCCGCGCTTCTTCCATGTCGTCGCGACGGCTCAGCGCAGGATCGAGGGCCGCGATCGATTGCTTGATCGCGGCCCACTTCTTACGGCCGTTGTGATCTTCGGACGGGCCGGTCTGCAGGCTGCCCTTGTAGGTGTTTGACCGCGCATTTCCGGCATTCTGCTTGCCGCTTGTCTCGGCAAAGAACAGGCCGAGGCTGATCCGGCCCGCAGTAGCGGCGGCAGCGGCATCTAGCCCCCTGGCGCGCGCGATCGCCGTCGCCAGGTCGACCACGTCCTTGAATGGCGTCTCGGAGCTTTGCGCGCCGGCGGGCGGCGCCTCCATCACGTCGAACAGCTCCCTGTACTCATCGAGCAGCGGCTCATTGTCGGCGTCGAAATAGGCCGGAGGGATCCCGAATCGGTTGGGCCTCCCGATCCTGGACGGAACCGCATCGGTGAGATCCTTGTAGGCGCTCATCATCTCGACCCGGGCAAGGTAGACGGCCTGGCCCGGCAGATCGGGCAGCGGCTGACGGGAATCGATCTGCGCGCGCCGCTGGCGCAGGATCGAGACGAAGTTCTTCAGGGCATTGTCGTAAGTCTTGAGCGCGGCCGATTGCTCGCTCGTCGGTGCGGCTGGCTCGGCAACCGCGGGAGACACGAAGCTACCGACGACGGTCGAGGCGAGCGGAGGCGCGAGCAGCAGCCCGAGAGAGAGCGCCGCTGCGCGCGCAGCGGCGGATGTCCTGATCGCCATGGCGGCTTCCCGATGCCTGTGCGTCGCCGAATCCGACAGACCGGATGGTAGACGACCAACGCGCCGACGGCGAGGCCGAAGCCCGGCGATCGGTCAGTGCCCGTTTCTCAGCGCGGCTTCGAGCGCTTCGCTCGAACACGGCTTGGTCAGCCGCGGCTTGCCGGCGAGCGATTCCGGCAACCTGATATCGGCGCCATAACCTGTGACGAATGCGAACGGCACCTTCAATGCATCTAGCCGCTCGGCAATCGCAAAGGTCTTCTCGCCCCTGACGAGGCCGACGTCGAGCAGCGCGAAATCCGGCGCGCGCTCGGCGATCAGTTCGAGCGCGCGGGCGACGTTCGCCGCGGTCCGCACCGTCCGGGCACCGAAGCCCAGGATGGTGTCCTCGAAATAGAGCGAAATGATCGGATCGTCCTCGACCACGAGAACGTCACCGGGCATGCCGGCATTGGAGGCGGATTCCATGGCTCGGTGTCCATTGCTTCGATGATGGATGAGAGACCGGATCAGTCCGGCCGGATGGCCCGCGACCGGCGCCCGAAGGCACGCCGGCTGTTCCCGGGATGAAACCCACCACATCGCAAGGTGCCGCGTCTGTTCACTAGTGCACATAAAAGCTGGAACTTCTTCATTATGGTCGGCGTTGGGTCGTCAGGATTTTCCAATGATTGCGAAACGGACCGATGTGGCCGGGACGAACGACCGGCCGTTCAACAACCTGTTGCGCCGGCTGAATGCCGCCGACTACGAGCTGATCGCATCGCATCTTGCGGTGGTCGACGCGGCGGCCGGCGACCTGCTCTACAATCCCGGCGACGACGTCCAGATCGTGCATTTCCCATGCGGACCGAGCCTTGCGTCCTACATGGTGGCCAACGAGGACGGGCGCGATGTCGAGACCATCCTGGTCGGCCGCGAGGGCGCGGTCGGCGGCATCGTCAGCCAGGGATTCCTGCCGGCGTATACGCGCATCACAGTCAAGTTCGGCGGCCCGTTCGTGCGACTGCCGATCAGCAAGCTCGACGCCGCCAAGCTGAAGTCGATCTCGGTGCGCAACATCTTCGCCCGCTATGCCGACTGCATGCTGGCGCAGATCTTCCAGTCGACCGCCTGCAATGCGATCCACTCGATCGAGCAGCGCGCCGCGAAATGGATCATCTCGGCGATCGAGCGCACCAATGGCAACGGCGTGGTGCCGCTGACGCATGAGCAGCTCTCGACCTTGCTCGGCGTCGGCCGCAGCTACACCAGCCGCGTGATCCAGAACTTCAAGGCGGAGGGCGTGCTGGACACGCGCCGCGGCGCGATCGTGATCCGCGACCCCGACAAGCTCAAGCTGCGCTCCTGCCTGTGCAACGAGGCGGTGAAGGATCACTTCGAGGAAGTGCTGCGCGGGGTGTATCCAAGCGAGGACAACCCGGCGAACTGAGGCCTCAGAGCGCGTACTCGCCCCGCGACTTCATCGCTAGTCATGCCCGGGCTTGTCCCGGGCATCCACGTCTTCAACACCCATCGAAGGAAGGCGTCGATGGCCGGGACAAGCCCGGCCATGACGATGCGGAGACATCGGGGCCAAATACCGACCAAGCTCCCCCACGAGCGGGAAAGCGTCCGCCTATCGCCCACCGCGAAATTCGCGCTACACTCGCCTCATGAGCGGGGCTGAACTTCACGCCGTTTTCGACGTCGCTGCATGGTGCGCCGCCGCCATCGCGATGTGGTGGCTGTCCCGGGTGCGCGGGCTGCAATTCCCGCGGCAATCGTTCGAGCTGACGTATATCGCCGCGCTGGTGTTCGGCGCCGGCATCGGCGCCTACATCTTCGGCACACTGAACCTGTGGTTCTCGGGCATGCCTGGCATCGCCCGCTCGGTCGAGGGCGCGCTGGCCGGCGGCATCGTCGCGATCGAGCTCTACAAGTGGCTGCACGGCATTTCGCTGCGCACCGGGGCGCGGTTCGCGCTGCCGCTTGCGATCGGCGTCGCGGTCGGGCGGCTCGGCTGCTATTTCGCGGGGCTCGAGGATTTCACCTATGGCACGCCGACTGCGCTGCCCTGGGGGCACGATTTCGGCGACGGCATCCTGCGCCATCCGGTGCAGCTCTATGAAAGCCTGGCGATGGCGGCGTTCGCCGCCTTCTATGTCCTGATGGTGTTGAACCGCAACGCCGCCGTCATCACCAATGGATTCTACCTCGTGCTGTTCTACTACGGCCTGCAGCGCTTCGTGTGGGAGTTCATCAAGCCCTACGGCGCGCTGATCGGTCCGTTCTCGCTATTCCACCTGCTGTCGCTGTTTGTCATGGTTTATGCCGCCGTCATGCTGGCGACGGCCCCGAATGTGAGTGTGAAGCATGAACGCGCCGCTGCGTAAGTCCCGCCCCTACATCTTCTGGGGCCAGACCCAATCGCTTTGCGAGACCTGCCTGGCCCTGGTGCCGACCAAGATCCAGATATCAGGCAACGAGGTCTGGTACGAGAAGCGCTGCAAGCAGCACGGCGTGCAGTCGACCTTGGTCTCGACCGATTCGGCCTATTGGCGGCTGTGCAAGGATTTCATCAAGCCCGGCGACCGGCCGCTGGCCTTCCAGCGCCACACCGAGTTCGGCTGTCCCTATGATTGCGGGCTATGCCCGGACCACGAGCAGCACTCCTGCCTGGCGCTGATCGAGATCACCGAGCACTGCAACCTGACCTGCCCGGTGTGCTTTGCGGATTCCTCGCCGGCCCGCACCAGCTTCACGCCGCTGGCCAAGATCGAGAAGATGCTGGACGCGCTGGTGGCGAGCGAGGGCGAGCCCGACCTGGTGCAGATTTCCGGCGGCGAGCCGACGCTGCATCCGGATTTCTTCGCCATTCTGGACGCGGTGCGCGCTCGCCCGATCCGTCACGTCATGATCAACACCAACGGCCTCAGAATCGCGCGCGAGCCGGACTTCGTGGCGAAGCTTGCGGAGAACAAGCGCGGGCTGGAAGTCTATCTGCAGTTCGATTCACTGAAGCGCGAGGCGCTGGTCAATCTGCGCGGCGCGGATCTGCGCAGGATTCGCCAGCAGGCGCTGGAGAATCTCGAGCGCCACGGCGTCTCGACCACGCTGGTCGCGACCATCAAGCGCGGCGTCAACGACGCCGAGATCGGCGACATCGTCCGCCATGCGCTGACCTGGACATGCGTCCGCGGCGTCACGCTGCAGCCGGTGCAGGACGCCGGCCGCAACGAGGATTTCAACAAGGACACCGACCGCATCATGCTGTCGGAGATCCGCCGGCGCGTGATCGAGACCGGGGTGTTCGGCGACAAGGACATGATCCCGCTGCCGTGCAACCCCGAGAGCATTTCGATCGGCTACGGCCTGCGCAACGGCGACAAGGTGCTGCCGCTGACCTCGCTGATCCCGCAGGAACAGCTCGTCGCCGTGATGCCCAACACGATCAGCCCGGAAAAATATCCGGTGCTGCGGGAAAAGTTCGTCGATTTGTTCTCGCTGTCGTCGGGGCCGCTGAACACCTCTGAGCGGGTCTGCGAACTGCTGTGCTGTCTGCCGAGCTTCGAAGTGCCGGAGGGCCTCACTTACGAGAACGTGTTCCGCGTCACCATCGTGCAGTTTCTCGATCGCTTCAATTTCTGTGTCGGCAACGTCAAGCGAAGCTGCATCCACTTCGTCACCGAGAGTGGCGCGATCATCCCGTTCGACAGCTACAATCTGTTCTATCGTGACGGAAAGATCGACGGCATCCGCGCCAGCCTGGCCGGCCAGACCTATCGGGAAGCACGGCAGGACGAGAAGGTGCCGCGATGAGCGACGACAGCCGCCCCATCAATCCGGATGGATCTCCGTCCTCGCTGCCCCCGCCGCTTCCGCCACCACGCGGCGGCTGCGCGACTGCGTTCATGGTGCTGTTCGGGGTGATCCTTCTTCTGCCCGGGCTCTGCGCCCTGCTGTTCGGGTTCGGCGTCCTGAGCGAGTCGAGAACCGATCCCTCCATTCTCTTCCTGATCCTGCTCGGGCTCGCCGTCTGCTTTGCCGGCGTGATGCTGATCCGCGCCGCGATCAAGGGGAGCTAGGACACCGTGAGCAATTCCGACATACCCCCGCCACCGGACCGGCCGCAGCAAGCATCGCGCCTGCCGCGTGGCTGCGCGATTTTCATGCTGATCGTCGGGGTGCTGCTGCTGATCCCGGGGGCCCTCTGCGTGGTCCTCAGTGTCACGCTGGGTGGGTCAAACGACCCAATCACCGGGTTCGCGGTGCTGGTGACGCTTGGCGGGCTCGGGCTGATTGTGTTCGCGCGGGCACAGAAGCGGGGCTGAATCGCACCCGAAAAGCCCCTCAAAACCAGCCTCCGGAGCGAAAATCAGCCCCCTAAACGGCCAATAAACCATTGTTTTTTGGCGTTTTCCGACTATATTGCGCCGCAACGCGCAAGGTGCCCGGTCCTCTGACCGGGCTTCCTTTTTGGGGTGATGCGTCCCCGTCAAATTTCTTGGGTATGAGCGTGATCCGGGCCCCGATTGGGCCACGTGAGCGAGCGGCCGGCCAAACTGGTCCGGCGAGATCGCGCATCTGACCATTGCACGACCAGAAGAAGAGCCATGAACCTTCGTAACGTCGCCATCATCGCCCACGTCGACCACGGCAAGACCACGCTCGTCGACCGCCTGCTGCAGCAATCCGGAACCTATCGCGAGAACCAGAAGGTCACCGAGCGCGCCATGGACTCCAACGATCTGGAGCGCGAGCGCGGCATCACCATCCTGGCCAAGGCGGCCTCGGTGCAGTGGAAAGATACCCGCATCAACATCGTCGACACCCCCGGCCACGCCGATTTCGGCGGCGAGGTCGAGCGCATCCTTAACATGGTGGACGGCGCCCTGGTGCTGGTCGATGCCGCCGAGGGCCCGCTGCCGCAGACCAAGTTCGTGGTGTCGAAAGCGCTCAAGGTCGGACTGAAGCCGATCGTCGTGATCAACAAGGTCGACCGCCCCGACGCACGCCCGACCGAAGTCATCAATGAAGTGTTTGACCTGTTCGCCGCACTCGATGCCTCCGAGGAGCAGCTCGACTTCCCGATCCTGTACGGGTCGGCCAAGCAGGGCTGGATGGGCGACAGCCCGGAAGCTTCGCATGACGCCGGCATGCAGCCGCTGTTCGACCTGATCGTGCGCCACGTCGCGCCGCCGAAGGTCGAAGAGGGCCCGTTCCGCATGATCGGCACCATCCTCGAAGCCAACCCCTATCTCGGCCGCATCATCACCGGCCGCATCTCATCGGGTTCCATCAAGCCGAACCAGGCCGTCAAGGTGCTTGGCGCCGACGGCAAGACCATTGAGCAGGGCCGTATCACAAAAATCCTCGCCTTCCGCGGCATCGAGCGCACCCCGCTGGAGGAAGCCGACGCCGGCGACATCGTCGCGATCGCGGGCCTCACCAAGGGCACCGTCGCCGACACCTTCTGCGATCCCAGCGTCGAAGCGCCGCTGACCGCGCAGCCGATCGATCCGCCGACGGTGTCGATGTCGTTCATCGTCAACAACTCGCCGCTCGCCGGCACCGAAGGCGACAAGGTGACCTCGCGCATGATCCGCGACCGCCTGCTGCGCGAGGCCGAGGGCAATGTCGCGCTGCGCGTCGTCGAGGCAGCCGACAAGGATTCCATGGAAGTCTCCGGCCGCGGCGAATTGCAGCTCGCGATCCTGATCGAGACCATGCGCCGCGAGGGTTTTGAGCTCTCGGTGTCGCGCCCGCGCGTCGTGCTGCAAAAGGACGAGGCGACCGGCGCGTGGCAGGAGCCGATCGAAGAGGTCGTGATCGACGTCGACGAGGAGCATTCCGGCGTCGTCGTGCAGAAGATGAGCGAGCGCAAGGCCGAGATGATCGAGATGCGCCCGTCCGGCGGCAACCGCCTGCGGCTGGTGTTCTACGCGCCGACCCGCGGCCTGATCGGCTACCAGGGCGAACTGCTCACCGACACCCGCGGCACCGCGATCATGAACCGCATCTTCCACGGCTATGCCGCCTACAAGGGCGAGATCCAGGGCCGCCGCAACGGCGTGCTGATCTCCAACGACCAGGGCGAAGCGGTGGCCTACGCCATGTTCAAGCTGGAAGACCGCGGCCCGATGATGATCGAGCCGGGCTGGAAGGTCTACAAGGGCATGATCGTCGGCGAGCACACCCGCGACAACGACCTCGAGATCAACGTGCTG
The DNA here is from genome assembly GCF_947648125.1 of uncultured Bradyrhizobium sp. Lineage (GTDB taxonomy): Bacteria > Pseudomonadota > Alphaproteobacteria > Rhizobiales > Xanthobacteraceae > Bradyrhizobium. The sequence goes on from NZ_CANSMR010000011.1 coordinate 23,213, forward strand.
AAGGGCAAGCAGCTCACCAACATCCGCACCACCTCGAAGGACGAAGCGGTGCGCCTGACGCCGCCGATCCGGATGACCCTAGAAAAGGCGCTCGCCTATATCGAGGACGACGAGCTCGTCGAGGTGACGCCGAAGTCGATCCGGCTGCGCAAGAAGCATCTCGATCCGAACGATCGCAAGCGCGCCGAAAAGGCCAAAGAAGCTGTAGCTTAAGCGGTGGCGTGAGCCTCATCTGTCGTGCCCCGGCTCGACCGGGGCACCCAGTACGCCGCGGCCTATGAGGCTAATCATCGCCATCTCGGCAATACTGAATCACCCGCATGCGCATGCGCGGGTGATGACAGTCATGCATGCGGCGGCTTCAGGCCCGGCGGCGAACGTGCTAGAGCCGGGACATGAGTTCCCTTCCCTCCACGGTCGATGTTGCCATCATCGGCGCCGGCGCTGCGGGCCTCGGCGCCGCACATGCGCTGAAGCGCAGTGGCCTTTCCACCATCGTTCTGGAAGCCCGCGACCGTCTCGGCGGCCGCGCGCATACGATCCAGGCCACGCCTGACGTGGTGTTCGACGTCGGCTGCGGCTGGCTGCACTCGGCCGACCAGAACAGCTTTGTCGGCATCGCCGAGCAACTCGGCTTCGAGCTCAACAAGGACCTGCCGCCGTGGCGCGAGCGCGCCTATGGCAAGGCGTTCCCGCAAGCCGACCGCGACGCGTTCATGCTTGCGCTCGACCAGTTCTACGATCGCATCGAGCAGGCCGCACGCGGCGGCAAGGACGCATCCGCCGATCGCTATCTCGAGCCCGGCAACTGCTGGAACCCGATGATCGATGCGATCTCGACCTATGTGAACGGCTGCGAGCTCGACCAGCTCTCGATCCTCGACTTCGACGCCTATGAGGACAGCAACGTCAATTGGCGGGTCAAGCGCGGCTATGGCGCGCTGGTCGCAGCCTATGGCGAACAGATATCGGTCGCGCGCAACTGCGAGGTCCGGCTGATCGATCATTCCGGCAAGCGCCTCCGCATCGAGACCTCGCGCGGCGTGCTTGAGGCGGACAAGGTGATCGTCACCGTGCCGACCAACCTGATCGCCGACGAGGCGATCCGCTTTGTGCCTGCGCTGCCGGACAAGCTCGATGCCGCGCGCGGCCTGCCGCTCGGCCTGGCCGACAAGGTGACGCTGGCGCTCGCCGAGCCTGAGGCGCTCCCCAAGGAAGGCAATCTGCGCGGCGCCACCATGCGCACCGAGATGGGCACCTATCACATCCGCCCGTTCGGCCAGCCTTGCATCGAAGGCTTCTTCGGCGGCCGTTTTGCGCGAGAACTCGAAGACGCCGGCGACGGCGCCATCGCCGCCCACAGCATCGACGAGATCGTTTCCTTCCTCGGCAACGATTTCCGCCGCAAGCTGAAGCCGCTCAACGAGTCCCGCTGGGCCCACGACCCGTTCGCCCGCGGCTCCTACTCGCACGCGCTGCCCGGCCACGCCGACAAGCGCGCCTTGCTGGCCGCACCGGTCGACGGCCGGCTGTTCTTCGCCGGGGAGGCCACATCGCCGCATTTCTTCTCGACGGCACATGGCGCACGGGACAGCGGAGAGAGGGCGGCGAAGGAAGTGGTGGCGGAGTTGGCGCGCAAGTAGCCCCATCGTCATTGCGAGCGGAGCAAAGCAATCCATCCCGCCGCAATCGGATAGATGGATTGCTTCGTCGCTTTGCTCCTCGCAATGACGGCGGAAACTATTCGAGCACCCTCGCCCGCATGTCCGCATCCGGCACAAAGCACGTCTCGTACTTCCCGAAGATCTTGTAGCGGTTGCGGGCGATGAGGCTGTAGACCGCGTCGCGCAGCGGCTTGGGCACTGCGAACAGCGCGCGGGTCCAGCCCCAGCCGGGGAGATGGCTCAGCACTGTCAGCGCCGCGTCCGACTTCATCCAGGCGATGCCGTCATGGACCACGGCGTTGGTGTCGGGATCCTCGGGGTCGATGCCGAAGGTCTTTGCCAGCCGTGTGCCGTAGTCGGACTGGATTGGCGTGAAGCGGAAGCGGTGCGTGGTGTCGCGGGCGACGACGAAGCGGACCCAGCGCGAACAGAAGATGCAGAGGCCGTCGTAGAGGATCACGTCGTCGTCGGGCCAGATCTTCATCGATTATCCAGAATGAGAAGCGCGACCAGCATCAGCACGATCGCGGGCCCGGTCTTCACCAGCGCGCCGAGCGGCTCGATCCACAGATCGGGCGTCAGGATCGCAGATCCCGCCATGTAGCCGAGCGAGGCGATGATGCCTGCAACAAGACCGAATGCCGCGGTGCGGCGGATCGCGATCAGCACCCCGATGCTCATGTCCATCAGGCTGGTCAGCACCGTCACCGGCCCGACCAGGGCAGGCGGGAAATGGTGCGCGCTCAGGATGCCGGCTGCAGCGTCATAAGAGATGACCAGCCCGATGAAGCCGGACGCAACCCAGAACAGCACGAGGCTTGCGAAGATCAGCGCCTTGATGAGGAACAGCCGCGCAAACCATTTGTCCTGAATGGTCGCGGGGCGCCCGCCAACCACCTGCACGATGGTCTTCGGCACGATGCCGGTCGCTTCCATCCAGGCTGTGGGATCGCCGGTGACGCCGCGGCGCAATTCGGCGATCGCGTTGGAGCGCAGCGGCGGCATCCAGCCCAGGCGGCTTGTGAGATCGCCGAGGCGGGCGCCGAGATCGATCAGCAACGGCGGCGTCGGAAGACGGACATGTTTCGCCGTGCCGAACGACCAGCGGAACTGGGCGATGACGCCGCCGAGCGAGATTGGCTGCTTCTGCATCAAATCCCATGTCACCGATCGCACCGCTTCATCGGCGACGTCGCGCGCCGCAAGCCAGGCGATGGTGGCGGCGATATCCTCGACCGCAACCGGCTGGAACGGCGTCGCCGCCTCGTCGGCCGGCAAATCGACCGGCAGCGCCGCCAGCGCGCGCAACATGGCGCTGCCGCCATAGGCCGAGGGCGCGATGACAAAGCCGGGGCGCAGGATGGCGTACGCTACGCCTGACGCCGCGATCAGCCGCTCGGCCTCGCGCTTGGTGGTGCTGAAGGCCGTGCGGTCCTCACTATCCGTGCCCGGAATCGAGATGTGCACGAGACGGATGGCACGGTGGCTGTCCCTGACGGCCTGCAGCAGCCGCGCCACGAAGTCGCGATGCACCGCGCGGGTGTCGCTGCCTGGACCATCCTGCAGCACGCCAAGGCAATTGACGACGATGTCCGCCTCGTGGGTGCGAACAAGCTGCGTCAGCGCCGCGGCATCCATCGACATCACGGGAAGCTCGAGGTCGGCCGCGCTCATCTTTTGCGCAGGCGTGAAGTGCCGTGCGATCCCGATCACGTGAAAGCCGCGCGCCCTCAGATCGTCGGTGATGGTGCGCCCGATCAATCCGGACGCGCCGAGCACGAGGATGTTGTGTGATGCGTCGTCACTCATGGAGCCGGATCATGCTCTAAAAGGGTTTCGCGATCATCAGCCACAGGATGACCATCACCGATCCGAAACCGGGAATCCCGAACAGGAACCAGCGGCGAAACAGCGCAAAGTAACGCGGCGGCAGTGGGAGGCCTTTCTCGGCGGCCGCCTGCGCGAGATCGCGCATCTCCATCTGCATGAAGATGACGGGAACCCAGAACACGCCGGCCAGCGCATAGAGTGCCAGCGAAACCAACAGCCAGCGTTCGGTCAGGCTTGTGGCCGACAGCATCATCAGCAGTCCGCCGCTGACCGGCTGCAGCAGCACGGCGCTCAGCGTGAAGATCATGTCCGCGATCACAACGGTCGACGCCGTGCGCGCGATGAAGGCCGCATCGTGGGTGCGATGCGCCGCCAGCATGAAGAAGGCGATGCCGGTCCCGGTGCCGAGGATCACGATGGCGCCAAGCACATGCAGATATTTGATCAGGAAGTAGAGCGTCATCGCAGTCCGCTAGTGATCAGGCCGGTCTCGGCGCGCACGAATACCGGTGCTGCCATAGGCCGGGCACGTGCGAAAATCCACTGCGGCGGCGCGGACGCCGCGCGCTCGACGCACCCGCGTCGTTATTGGATTCGCTCGCAAATTCCCGTGCCGAATCAGGTCCGAACGGCCTTTTCCCGAACTGCGGCATTGTCATCCAGCGCTCGCGATCCACGCTTTGCACAGGCCGGCATCGGCGATTGGTCGCGCGAGCCCGGCGAGTGTCCTCTTTCGGTACAAGTTTTCATGCCACTGATGCAAAAAATCCACACGTTAACTGATAATTAATGATGGACCTTGAAGGCGGCCCTCCGACTTGCTTTGATTGGGTGCATGAGCACAACGCTAATCGAGGTCCGGCCGGCCAAAGCTGCAGACGCAGCCTCGGTGGCGTCTACCCATGACGAAGCCTGGCGCTCGGCGTATCAGGGAATCATCCCCGGCGCCGAACTCGAAAAGCTGATCAATCGCCGTGGCCCGCAGTGGTGGGACAGCGCCATCCGCAAGGGCAGCCGCGTCAGCGTGCTGGTGTTCGGCGACAGAATCGCGGGCTACGCCAATTACGGCCGCAACCGCGCCCGCAGCCTGCACTTCGAAGGCGAGATCTACGAGCTCTATCTGCGGCCGGAATTCCAGGGCCTCGGCTTCGGCCGGCGGCTGTTCGCGGCAGCCCGCCGCGACCTCCTGCAGAGCGGCCTGAAGACCATGGTGATCTGGGCGCTCTCCGACAACGAGCCGGCGACCGAGTTTTACCGCGCGCTGGGCGGCCGCATGGTGGCGCGCTCCTCGGAGCGGTTCGGGCCGAAGTCGCTCGACAAGGTCGCTTTCGCCTGGAGCAACTGAAAATCCTGCTTCTCTCGCAGCTGCAGCAAGGCTAAACAGCCTGAGCGTTTGCGCGCGACGGCCAGCCCGGCTCCCAAGGCCGGGCTTGAAGCTGTTTCGCGGCCTGGCGGCGCCAAGCAAAAAATCACATCCTTCTCAACTTCCAAAGGCCACGCGGAGCAATCCATGCGTATCGACGCCATATCGATCGGAAAAAATCCGCCCCACGACGTCAACGTCATCATCGAGGTTGCCGTCGGCGGCGAGCCCATCAAGTACGAAATGGACAAGGAGGCCGGCACGCTGGTGGTGGACCGCTTCCTCTACACGCCGATGCGCTATCCCGGCAATTACGGCTTCATCCCGCACACGCTGTCGGGCGACGGCGATCCGTGCGACGTGCTGATCGTCAACACCCGCGCGATCGTGCCGGGCGCCGTGATGAGCGTCCGCGTGGTCGGCGTGCTGCTGATGGAGGACGAGGCCGGCGGTGACGAGAAGATCATCGCGGTGCCGTCATCGAAGCTGACCCAGCGCTACGACAAGGTGCATAACTACAGCGACCTGCCCGACATCACGCTGCAGCAGATCCAGCACTTCTTCGAGCACTACAAGGATCTCGAGAAGGGCAAGTGGGTGAAGGTGCTGCGCTGGGGCGACGCCGACGAAGCCCGCAAGCTGATCCTCGAAGGCATCGAGCGCGCGAAGAAGAAGTGACGGCGGAGCCGTCATTCCGGGACCTATTTCGTCATTGCGAGCGGAGCGAAGCAATCCATGCCACCGCATATGCGGAACGATGGATTGCTTCGTCGCTTCGCTCCTCGCAATGACGCCGGAACTAGTTTGCCTTAACTCACACCGCCGGCGCCGGCAGGCCGGCAATCGCGCAGGCGGCGCGCAGCGTGTTGACCAACAGGCACGCCACCGTCATCTGCCCGACGCCGCCGGGCACCGGCGTGATTGCGCCGGCGACATTGAGCGCTTCCTGGAAGGCGACGTCGCCGACCAGCTTCGGCTTGCCGCCGGGCACCGGAATGCGGTTGATGCCGACATCGATCACGGTCGCGCCCGGCTTCAGCCAGTCGCCACGCACCATCTCCGGACGGCCGACCGCGGCATAGACCAGATCGGCCTGGGCGCAGAGCTTCGATAGATCGCGCGAGCGCGAATGCGCGATCGTCACCGTCGCGTTCTCGTTCAGCAGCAATTGCACCAGCGGGCGGCCGACCAGATTGGAGCGGCCGATCACGATCGCATTCATGCCCTCGAGCGAGGGGTGCACGCTCTTGGTCAGGATGATGCAGCCGAGCGGCGTGCAGGGCGACAGCGCGGCAAGGCCGCCGGCCAGCCGGCCGGCATTGTTCGGGTGCAGGCCATCGACGTCCTTGGCCGGGTCGATCGCGTTGATGATGGTCTCGGTGTGCAGCGATTTCGGCAGCGGCAGCTGCACCAGGATGCCGTGCACCTTCGGATCGCGGTTGAGCTGTGCGATCAACGCCAGCAGATCGGCCTGCGACACATCCTCCGGCAGCTTGTGCTCGAACGAGGCCATGCCGGCGGCCTGGGTCTGGGTGTGCTTGCTGCGGACATAGACCTCGCTCGCCGGATCATGGCCGACCAGCACGACGGCGAGCCCCGGCGTTAGCGCATGGTCGCGCCTGACGCGGGCGACCTCGTCGGCGACGCGGGCGCGAAGCTCGGCGGCAATGGCTTTTCCGTCGATGATGCGGGCAGTCATGTCAGTCCCTTGTTTCCTGCTGGGTCAGCTTCCTCAACATTTCGCCAAGCCCTTTCGGGTCACCGTCCACCGCCACCTGCTTCAGCCGCGAGGTGGCGCCGGACAACAGCTTCACCCTGGCCTTCGGCACGCCCAGCGCCTTGGCCAGCAGCTCGGTCACCGCACGGTTGGCCTCCCCGCCTTCTGCAATGGCGCGGACCCTGACCTTCACCACCGAGCGGCCGTTGGCCAGCGTCTCGATCCCGTCGATGTCGTCGCGGCCGCCACGCGGCGTCACGCGCAAGGCGATGCTGATGCCCCCGGTGGAGTAGCGCCAAGGATCCATCAGCCCTCGCTCAGGATCAGATTACGTTGGGATAGATGTAATAGGCGATCACCCGCTGGATGAACATGATGATCAGGATCACGATGATCGGCGAGATATCGAGCCCGCCCAGATTCGGCATCACGTTGCGAATCGGCCGCAGCACCGGCTCGGTGATCCGGTACAGGAACTCGGCCACCGCGGAGACGAACTGGTTGCGCGTGTTGACCACATTGAAGGCGACCAGCCAGGACAGGATGGCGGAGGCAATCAGGAGCCAGACATAGAGGTCGAGGACGATGATGACGATGTCGAGAACAGCGCGCATATGATGGGGGCTCGCGGGTGGGACGACCAGGTGAAGCGCAACAAGACCGGACTGGGCCGCCAGCGCGCTTCTTGTTTGAGCAGGATCTTTTCGGAAAGCCGCGACGCACTTTTTGCTGGCGCGGCCCGCCGGGTCTGGATCATGCTCTAAATATCGGTTCGTCCCCCCGCAAACAAGGGAAGTTCCCGGCGGGATGGGCCGAAAACCGTTGTTTCACCGTTCTTGACTTGGCCTTGAACGGGACTGTAAATGGCGCCCGACTGACGGCCGGGATACTCAGCAACACCCGGCCGCAATGGGGCCATAGCTCAGCTGGGAGAGCGCGTCGTTCGCAATGACGAGGTCGGCGGTTCGATCCCGCCTGGCTCCACCAGCCTTCGCTCGCTTCGCGAGCTACGGCTCGGCAAGCCCGGGAAGTCCATCGTAGCGAAGTGAGCGAAGGCTGCCGCGGCGTAGCCCGGAGGGCGAAGCCGGGCTGGTTCAGCATGCTCCCCAATCCTCCCCCTCACGTCCCCGTAAACCTTGGCGGCCGCTTCTCCACAAAACTCGCGACGCCTTCCCTGAAATCGTTACCCTTCAGTGCGATCTGCATCTCGCGGTTGGCGTCGATGGTGGCTTCGGCGAGCGTCTGGAACGGCACGTCGTAGACCTGGCGCTTGATCACCGCGATCGCGCTCGGCGAGACGAAATCGGCGAGGTCGCGGGCATAGGCATAGGTTTCCTCGCGCAGCTTCTCCGGCGAAGAGAGCCGGTTGACGAGGCCGATGCGCAGCGCCTCCGCAGCCGACACGCGCCGCGCCGACATCAACAGATCGAGCGCGTTGGCATGACCGACGATGCGCGGCAGCATCCAGCTGATGCCGTGCTCGGCGATCAGGCCGCGCCGCGCGAAGGCGGTGGTGAACACCGCGCTGTCGGCGGCGAAGCGCAGGTCGCAATAGAGCGCGTGGACCAGGCCGATGCCGGCGGTGGCGCCGTTGAGCATCGCGATCACGGGCTTCTTGATCGCGGGGTAATAGGCGTAGCGCGTCTGCCAGTCGGCGCGCCGGTTCATGTCGAACGGAATATTCTCGCCGCGCCTGACCTCGTTGGGATCGATCCCCTTCAGCGCTTCCATGTCGGCGCCGGCGCAGAAGCCGCGGCCCGCGCCGGTCAGCACGATGACGCGAACATTGTCGTCATTGGCCGCCGCCTCCATCGCGTGGCGCACGTCGCGCTCCATGATCGCGGTCCACGCATTCATGCGGTCAGGGCGGTTGAGCGTGATGGTCGCGATCCTGTCGCTGACCTCATAGAGGATGTGTTCGTAGCTCACGGCGATCTCCCTGTGCTGTGTTGGTCTTGTTGTTCTGAGTTCGCGCGACCATGCGACGGCGCGCGCAGCTGCGGCAAGACTAGCACATCTCTGCAAATGAGAAGACGGCGCGAAATTCCGCGCGGCGGCTATTCCGCGGCCTGCAGCACGACCGGCCGCGGCACGCGCGCGATCCAGCCGTCGATGAAATGCTTCAGCCACGCGCGCTCGGCGGCATCGTGCACGGCACGCTCGGCGAAGTGCAGATGACCCGGTTGAGCGCCCGGCGAATCCATCCGCGCGCAACCGCGCGCGGTCCAGCGATGCATCATCGCGTAGGTCACGTCGGGGTGGAATTGCAGGCCGAAGGCGTTGCCGCACTGGAACGCCTGCACCGGGAAATCATCGCCCGCCGCGAGCAGGTCGGCGCCTGTGGGCAATTGAAAGCCCTCGCCATGCCAGTGATAGACCCGCGCCGGCCAGTCCGGGCACAACGCGCGGCCCGCCGCCGTCGGCCTGATCGGGTAATAGCCGACCTCGACCCGACCTTGCGGATGCGGCGCGACCTTGGCGCCGAGTTGCCGCGCCAGCATCTGCGCGCCGAGGCAGATGCCCAGGAAGGGGCGCTGCTCGCGCAGCGGAACTGAAATCCAGTCGATCTCGCGCCTCACGTAGTCGTCGGGATCGTTGGCGCTCATTGGGCCACCAAAGATCACCGCGCCGGCATGCGCGTCGAGCGTGTCGGGCAGCGTATCGCCGAAGCGCGGGCGGCGGATGTCGAGGGGGTAGCCCAGCGCCCGCAGGGCGTTGCCGATCCGGCCGGGAGTTGATGTCTCCTGATGCAGGACCACCAGCACTGCCCGCAGCTGCGCCTGGTCTGAGATCCGATCCCCGAGCGTGACCGCGGCCGGCCTTCGGCTCGCGAAGGGCACCACGACACGGCTCTGGTCAGACCGGAACGGCATTGCCTCTGCTTAAAGTTTCGGCACGTAAGGCACGATCATAGCTAAGTGGTCGTTAACATCGTGTGAGTTTGCGCACACCCGTGCGAAGCAAATCGCGGGCCAGAGATAGCCTTAACGGCGATGAAGGGCGCTTTCCGGTGACGCTAGCGCTTGCGCAGCTGAAATCCGCCGACCGCGGTCAGGATGAAGGAGCGCGGAAACAGCCGGAGCAGGAACGGCACCATTTTGATGAAGGTGCCCGGTAGCACGGCGCGCTTGTTGGCCATCAGTCCGCGATACGCCTGGCGGGCGACCTCGGCCGGTGCGACGTTGAGGATGGCGGAATCGAATCCGGGGGCAAAGCCGGCGCGGTCCTGGAATTCGGACGGCACGGGACCCGGACAAACCACGGTGACGCGCACGCCTTTCGGCGCCAGTTCACAGCGCAACGCTTCGGAAAACGACAGCACATAGGCCTTGCTGGCGTAGTACACGGCCATGCCGGGGCCCGGCAGGAATCCGGCGATCGAACCGAGATTGAGGATTCCACCGCGGTTGCGGATCAGCTGGTCGGCAAAACGCAGCGTCAGATCGGTCAGCGCGCGGATATTGAGGTTGATGATGTTGAGCTGTTCGGCGCGGTCGCGCTCCACGGCAAGCCCGAACAGGCCGAAGCCGGCATTATTGACGAGATATTCGACCTCGACCCCGGCCTCGGTCAGGGCCCGCGCGATCTGATCACCCGCATCGGTCTGCTGGAGATCGCAGGGAATCACGATCGGCGCCGCGCCGCTCTTGGCTCCGAGCTCATCGGCGAGGGTCTTCAGGCGATCGGCGCGCCGCGCCACCAGCGCCACGCGGTGACCATTCGATGCAAACACGCGCGCCAGTTCGGTGCCTATGCCCGCCGATGCCCCGGTTATCAGCGTCACACGCTCAGTCACGTTTCAAACTCTTACTGCAAATTCTAATGAGGTCCCCAACGGGGCGACGAGAGCATAGGGATGCGGTATGACGCAAGCCGCGTATGGGCTTGTGGATAGCGGCGAGGTCGCTGGTTTCGTGACGAAACGACCGATTTTCAGTCGGATCGCCCACAATCGCGGCGGAGATTAAAATTTCGTCATCCGCTACGCCGGCAGGGGGCCGTCCGGCACGTGCAGGAGCCGTGTCAGATTGCCGCGTCTGCCGTGCCCCAGGGGCCCTTTGGCAGCTCCGCCTGCTTCTCGGCGACCCGGTGCTTGAGATCGATGCGGTCGCGCGAGGAGATGCCGAGCAGATCGGCGGCACGCCAGACCACATTGTCCTCGAACTCGCTGACCTGGCCATCGGCATAGACCAGCTCCCACATCATCTCGACGATGCGCAGCCGTCCTTCCTCATTCACCGAGCGCATGATCACACTGGTAAAGTGATAGAGATCCACGGCCTCGCCCTCGACGCGCATGGCGGAGGCGATCAGTCTGTCGGCGGTGCCGGGATCGAGCTGGAAGCGGCTCTCGATCAGGCTGTGCAGCTTGAGCTTTTCGGCAGGCGTCGGCTCGCCGTCGAGCGAGACGACATGCACCAGCAGGGCGGTCGCCGCCAGACGATAATCGCTGTCGTCGAAGGCGCGGTCGGTCTGGGCATCGGGGGAGACGATATCGGCAATGAATTGGCGGAGTCCGTCGAGCATCGCTCTCTCTGTGGAATGAAGCTGTCCGGAAAACCGCTACGCACCTTTCCGGATCATGCGCTGTTGAAATCTATATGGCGTGGAAACAGAACCGGCGCAATCCGCGCGGGTTCCCGCTGCGGCATTACGTTTCAGCAAGCATTACATGTCAGCAATGTGACTACGGTATCTCGTACACCACGAGCTTGTCGGCAATGCCGCGCAGCGCCGCTTGCTTCTGGATCGGCTTGATCGCGGCGCGGTCGAGGATGCCCGCGACCTCTGCCGATTCCATCACCGGCTGGGTCAAATGGATTTCCTGCGACGTCGACAGGCTCTGCACCCGCGCGGCGATATTCACGGTCTGGCCGAAATAGTCCTGCCGCTCGTTCAGCGTCACCGCGAGGCACGGCCCCTCATGGATGCCGATCTTGACGATCAGATCTTCCTTGCCGCGCTCGGTGTTGAGCTGCTTCATCGCGGCCCGCATGCGCAGGCCCGCCGACAATGCGTGCTCGGGCCGGATGAAGGTCGCCATCACGGCATCGCCGATGGTCTTCACGACTGCGCCGTGTTCGGAGGCGATGATCTCGAGCAGGGCGTGGAAATGCGCGCGCACCAGGTCGAACGCGGCAAGATCGCCGACCCGCTCATAGAGCGCGGTCGATCCTTTGAGATCGGTGAACAGGAAGGTCAGCGCGGTGATCTTCAGCCGCTGGTCGACGGTGAGGTTGTCGGCCTTGAACACGTCGCGGAAAGTCTGGTTCGACAGCATCCGCTTCGCGGTGAGGATCGGCTTGCGCTTGCCGAGCAGTTTGTGCAGCGGATCGCCTGCGATCCACACCGAAGGCAGCACGCGGACGTCGGCGTGATTCTCCAGCGAGAGCCGCAACGGCCCCGGCCGCATCGTCGAGGTGCCGGTCGGCGCATGCGACTTGTTGAACGCGATCGAGAACTGCTGACGCTCGGTGGTCGGCTCGCCCTCGATGGCAAAGAAGTGCGCCGAATGCGTCACCGGCTCGAACACGATGACGAACTGATTGGGCAGATTGAGCGACAGGATCGCCTTTTCGCCGGGCGGCAACTCGAGCCCCTCCAGCGTCACCTCGTTGATCAGGGTCGACACCGAACTCTCGTCGAACTCGATCCCGGAACTCCAGAACATCTGGCGGAAATATTCCCAGATCGGCAGCGTGTTCGGATCGTGCGCGGCGATGCGGCGGACCCGCGGACTGACGGTGAAGGCAACCTCGACCAGCTCGTCGACGGAGGCCTCGTAGCCGGCTGCGCACAGCGCGCAATTGTAGTCGTCATGGCGCAGCGACTTCAGCGTGGTGTGGGCGTCGAGCACGCCGCCACACCCCGGACACAGCACGTTCCAGCTCATGTCGAACAGGCCGAGTCGCGAGGCATGCAGGAAACCGGAGATCACCTTCTCCTGGTCGAGCCCGGTGCGGCGCGAGAAATCCAGAACGTTGATGCGATTGAGCTCGCGGTCATGGCCGTCCGCGATCAGCTGCTGCATGGCATCGACGACGGCCGGATCGGCCGTCTGCCTGAGGACTGCGAAGTGGGCTTGCGTATCGCTCATGGTGAGCCCCTAGATGAGCATTGGGACACCGCCGCGCAAGGTCAGCGCGGCTTGATCGTGAACACCGGAGAGCGGTTCGGCTGTGTCGTCACCACGCCGATCGGAAGCACCGGATCCTTGTCCGCCAGCGCGACGCGGAACGCGCCGATGATCCGCGCCAGCGCAAGCGTCGCCTCGACCAGCGCGAAATGCGCGCCGATACAGACCCGCGCGCCGACGCCGAACGGCAGATAGGCGAAGCGATCGGGCGGCGTCTCCGTCATGAAACGCTGTGGCACGAACGCGTTCGGCTCGCGCCACAGCTTTTCATGCCGGTGCAACAGCCACGGCGCGATCAGGATTACGTCATGCTTCCTGACCGGACGGCCCGCGATGGTGTCGGGGCCACCTGCCGCACGCGCGATCAGGAACGCCGGCGGATAAAGCCGCATGGTTTCGTCGATCACCGCGCGGGTGAATTTCAGCCGTTCGATGTCGAGCGCGCCTGTCGTCGTCACGCTCCTGACTTCTGCTGCCAATTGTTCCTGAGTGCCGGGATCGAGCGCCAGCAGATAGAGCGCCCAGAACAGCGCGGTCGCGGTCGTCTCATGGCCGGCCAGGATCATGGTCGCGACCTGGTCACCAAGCTGAGCATCGGTGAAGGCCTCGCCGGTCTCAGGATCGCGTGCGGCGCCCATCAGATCGAATAGGTCGCGGGCCGGCGCGTTGTCATCCTTGCCGGCGGCGCGACGCTCGGCCATCAGCTGGCCCACAAACGCAGTCCAGCGCTTGCGGAAACGGGCGCGCCGAAAATCCTGCAGGGTCGGCCAACTCAAGGGCAGCACGAGGTCCAGCATATGCGGCCGTGCCAGCGTGTCGCCATACTCCATCACGAAGTCGCGTAGCGCGGCGCCGTGACGATCCATGCCGAACGAGAACATGGTGCGGCCGGCGATCTCCAGCGTCATGCGCTGCATCACCTCGCGCAGATCGACCGGGCCGCCGCTCGCGGCCTTCAGCTTGGCGATGGTCTCGTCGACCACCGCAATCATGTACGGCACCAGCGTCGTCACCGCGCGCGGCGTGAACGCCGGCGCCAGCGTGCGGCGTTGATACTTCCACGCGCGGCCCTCGGCGATCAGCAACCCCTCGCCCAGCATCGGACGCAGCACGCGGATGCCGGCCGGCGTGCGGGTGTAGTTCTCGTAATTGTCGACCAGTACATGGCGGATTGCATCCGGCGTGTTGAGGATGAAGCTCGAGCGGCCGAGAAAGCGGCCCTGGACGATGTCGTCCTCATAGGCGCGCTGGCCCCAGGTCTCGATCGGCGAGTTGCGCATCACCCGCATCCGCTCGAACGCACCCATGTCGTCGGGGGCGCGCGGCGGGGCCGGCGGGACCAGGGGACGCCGCGTGACCGTGATGTCGTAGACTTCGGCTATGCTCATGGTCCTCGCTTCCTGCCTCACGCAACGGCCGATCCGGCCATGCGATCCCGGCGCCACGAAGGCGCGCGGACCCTGCACAAGACCTAATAAGTCAGCTCGGCGACTGCAATCCGGTTTTCCGATGCCGGCCAGCCCCGCGCCACGATGCGTTCCCCGTTGAAGATCGCAGCCACCGGACGGCCGACATCGGCTGCGGCTAGCCGCAACGTCGTCACCGCATCGGTCGGCACGCCGGATTTGAGATCGGCCGGTTCCTTGCCGTCGAACAGCACGATATCGCGCGGTAGCCCGAAATAGCCGCGCGGCCGTGACATCAGCATGATGGCGCCCGCACCGGCATCGGCAGGCAACAGCGGTCGCGCCGCGCGCAGATGCACGATCTCGGACGAGCGCGGAAACGACGAGCGATAAATATGCGTCGTCACTGCATTAGGCGAGGTCAACACGAATTCGAGCGGCCAGGATGGATCGACCTGTGCAGGCCCCCAGCGGCCGTCGGCGCCGGTCTGCGAGCTGTGCAGCGGACCACTGAGGCGCTCGCCGGTTTCCGCCGACACGTGATAGATGTCGACCGTGGCACCCGGCACCGGTCGATTGGTCGGCACGCCGCCGGGCGTGCCCGTGACGAGGCCGCTCAGCCTCACCACCGACTCCGGCACGATCTCGATCCGCGACGGCTCGTGCCCCGCGATGAATTTGTAGATCTCGCGAAAGGCGCGCGGATGATACGCGGTCTCGCGATGATCCACCGCGCCGAGCACCAGATTGGTCGCGCCTTTCAGCGCCGGACCTTCCGCGGTCACATTGGTCGGCGTGCCCGGCTTGCCGACGAAACGCCCATCGGCTTGCGCATATTTGTCGAGGCCATCACTGCGCAAGGTCAGGAATGCAGTGCCAGCAGTCACCTCGCTGTCGCTGTCGTTCAGCCCACGCAGGAACGGACCGCGCCCGTTGAACTCGTTGCCGAGCCCATCGTCCCAGGCATACACGCCGTGATTGGGCGTGCCACACAGCACCGCGTGGCTGATGTCGCCGCCGCCACCGTTCTTGATGGTGTTGCGGATGGCATTGCCGCCGCGCGAATTTCCGACCAGCGCGATCCGCACGGCGCCGCTCTTCTGCTTCAGCTCCCTGATCGCCTCGGCGAGCTCGCGGCGCTGGTCCTCGGTCGAGGAGCGACCCGCCTGCTCGACCTTGTCGTCGGCGCGCGCCAGGGGATCGGTGAAGTTGATCGCGGCCATGCGCGCGCGCGGCACGCCGTTGGATTCCATCCGCCAGAGCGTCGTCAACCAGAGCGCTGCGTGATCGCCATTGCCATGCACGAACAGGATCGGCGGGATGTCGCCGGCGGGTGCGGACTGCGCTAGGGCCGGGCCGCCAAGGCGGCCCGCCAGCAGGGACAGTGCGCCGGTCCCTTGCAAAAATCTCCGCCGCGACAGCGCCATTGGTCCCCTTCCCCAAGCCTTCCTTAGCTCTTTCAGTGCTTTAGCTGTGTCCTACAGCCCGTAAGGATACCGTAAACGCTGGACAGGACCCGCGTTTCGCGGGCATCAGTTGACGCAGCCGGAATCATTCGACAAGCCATAGCAGGCCAACCGGAACCGGATATGACCGAAGCGCGTGATCGACCCGACAGTATCACTGCACCGTTGCGGCATTCAATCTTCAGGCGAATCTGGCTCGCCAGCCTGCTCTCCAATCTCGGCATCCTGATCCAGGGCGTCGGCGCCGCCTGGGCGATGACGCAGATGACCGCGGAGGCCGACAAGGTCGCGCTGGTGCAGACCGCGCTGATGCTGCCGGTGATGCTGATCGCGATGCCGGCCGGCGCCATCGCCGACATGCACGATCGCCGCATCGTCGCACTGGTGTCACTGGCGATCGCACTGACCGGCGCCACAACGCTGACCGTGCTGGCCTGGTTCAACCTGGTGACGCCGAACATCCTGCTCGCGCTGTGCTTCGTCGTCGGCAGCGGCATGGCGCTGTTCGGCCCGGCTTGGCAATCCTCGGTCAGCGAGCAGGTGCCGTCGGAGACGCTGCCCGCCGCGGTCGCGCTGAATGGCATCAGCTACAACATCGCACGCAGCTTCGGCCCGGCGATCGGCGGCATCGTGGTCGCATCCGCCGGCGCCGTGGCGGCCTTCGCCGCCAATGCCGTGCTGTATCTGCCGCTGCTCGTCGTGCTGTTCCTGTGGAATCGCGTCAGCGAGCCGTCGCGGCTGCCGCGCGAACGGCTGAACCGCGCCATCGTCTCGGGCGTGCGCTACATCACCAATTCGCCGTCGATCAGGATCGTGCTGACCCGCACCATGGTGACCGGCATCATCGGCGGCTCGGTCTCGGCGCTGATGCCGCTGGTGGCGCGTGACCTCCTGCATGGCGGCGCGCAGACCTACGGAATCATGCTCGGCGCCTTCGGCATGGGCGCGGTGATCGGCGCGCTCAACATCAGCGAGATCCGCAGCCGGCTCAGCGGCGAAGCCGCGGTGCGAACCTGCGCGCTCCTGATGGGCGCAGCGATCGCAATCGTCGCCGTGAGCAAGCAGCCGGTGCTCACCGCCGCCGCGCTGGTCGTTGCCGGCGCGGTGTGGATGCTTGCGATCGCGCTGTTCAATATCGGCGTGCAGCTCTCGGCGCCGCGCTGGGTCGCGGGGCGTTCGCTTGCGGCCTTCCAGGCCTCGATCGCCGGCGGCATCGCAATTGGAAGCTGGTGCTGGGGCCGCATCACGGACCTCGGCGGCGTCGAGATGGCGCTGTTGATCTCCGCCGGGCTGATGCTGCTGTCGCCGCTGCTCGGCATCTGGCTTCGGATGCCTCCCGTCGGCGCGCGCAACGAGGACGCGACCGATACCCTGGCCGATCCCGAGGTGCGGCTGCAGCTGACCGGGCGCAGCGGGCCGCTGGTGGTCGAGATCGAATACCGGGTGGCGCAGGACAACGCCCGCGCCTTCCACAATGTGATGCAGGACGTGCAGCTCAGCCGCCAGCGCAACGGCGCCTACGGCTGGTCGATCGCGCGCGACATCGCCGATCCCGAATTGTGGACCGAGCGCTATCATTGTCCGACTTGGCTCGATTTCCTGCGCCAGCGCAACCGCGCCACCCAGATCGAGCGCGAGTTGCATCAGAAGGCGGCCGACTTCCACATCGGCGCCGAACCGATTCGCGTGCGCCGGATGCTGGAACGTCCGTTCGGCTCTGTGCGCTGGAAGGACGAGACCCCGGACCGCGCCGCCAAGGAGGTGATCCCGGTGGTCGCGACGGCGGCGGGAAGTAGTACGTAATTCTCAGTCGTCATTCCGGGGCGTCGCGGAGCGATGCACCCGGAATCTCGATGGCTACTGCCCGTGATCGGTGAGCGTTTGCTGGCAGGCCTTGCTGAGGCGGCTGCGATGCTCCTTCAGGCAGGCCAGCACGGCCTGATCGCCCTCGCTGAGATGGGCGCGGCAGAACCGCGAGGCGTCGCGTGAGCAGGCATCACGCCCCTGCTGCTGTGCCGAAGCGGCCGACGTCAACAGAACCAGTGGAACGACGGCGAACAGAAATCGGGTCATCTCTCAAAGCCTCTAAGGAATCAAACGCCGGTTCTATAGCGTTTCAGGGTCGCGAAGAAGCTTAGAACGGCGGGCCAGACCAGCCGGTTCCCTGTTCGATGCAGCGCAAGATCACTCCGCCGCGGCCCTGCGCTGCGCGGCGAGATCGCGATCCAGCACCACGCGGCAGCCGCTGCTCAGCTGGGAGCGATTCTTGAGCATGCAGGCGGTGATCCTGGGGATGTTCGGGATCTCCGCGCTGCACAGGCGGAACGCGTCGCCCGAACACATCTGCTGTGCCTCGGCGCTGAACGCAAAGCTCGCGGTCGACGACAGTACGGAAACGGTGGCCGCAAACGCCAACGCGACGCTGGCCCTGCGAACGGCACCCTCCAGAACCTGGCTCTTCAAGACGGTGGTCATGATCGGCTCCCATCGGCACCGCAAATGGCGGGGCCCGTTGTTTGATGGGTCCCATCCTGCACGCGAGCGAGCTGACCGACTGTGATGGTCATCACGCACGCGTAAGCCGCACTTTTTCTTGTCCTTCCGGCGCCCTGTTGGGATCGCGTTAAGACCTTGTTGGCATTAATCGCTCGTTACGGGTGTGGCGTATCCTTAAGTTCCGAGAGAGTGTAGCGATGCGTAGTGCGTTGGGCCTGATGCTGGCCAGTGTTGTAGCGGCGATTGTGATCGCCGGCGTGTGGTTCTGGACCTCTTCGCCGCGTGCCGACGCGGCTCCTCCGCAGACAACTGCCGCAGCCAAGGCCGAGCCGCTTCCTGCGGCAGCGGCAAAGCAGGCTGCCAGAGACGATGTCGAGACGACCGCCGCGCTGTCGAAGCGCGCCGATGCCACCCAGGCGGCAGCCCCGGCCCCGGCCGCTGCCCCCGCACCAGCGCCGGCCCCGGTCGCGGCCATGCCCAAATGCGCCAATCCCGATGCGCTCGGCATCAGCCGCACCGTCGTGGTCGACACCACAGGCGGCCCGGGCTTCGGCTTCCTGCAGTACAAGCAGTATGACTTCCTGACCGACCATGAGGTCGTGCTGACCTTCGACGACGGTCCGTGGCCGACCACGCCCGCCGTGCTCAAGGCGCTGGCAGACGAGTGCACCAGGGCGGTGTTCTTCCCGATCGGCCTGCACACCACCTATCACCCGGACATCCTCCGCCAGGTCGCCGCCGCCGGCCACACCATCGGCGCCCACACCTGGTCGCACGCGCATCTGGCGAGCAAGAAGCTCACCGAGCAGCAGGCCAAGGACGAGATCGAGAAGGGTTTTAGCGCGGTGAAGCTGGCGCTGGGCAGCAACCCCGCCCCGTTCTTCCGCTTCCCGGCACTGGCGCACACCCCGGCGACGACCGCCTACCTCGGCACCCGCAACATCGCGATGTTCTCGGTCGACGTCGACTCCAACGACTTCAAATCGAAGAGCTCGGACGAAGTGATCAACAACGTGATGACCAAGCTCGACAAGGAGCACAAGGGCATCATCCTGATGCACGATTTGCAGAAGCACACCGCGCAGGCACTGCCGACGCTGCTGCGCAAACTGAAGGCAGGCGGCTACAAGGTGGTCTGGATGAAGGCCAAGACCCAGATCGAGACGCTGCCCGAATACGACGCGATGATGGCGAAGACCGAGAAGCCGATCGCAACGGGTCGGCCGATAGGCAACGTCGTGCAGACGGTCGCCGAGTAACGCAGCCCACACATTGAATACGCTCAACGCAAAGCGCCCCTGGATCCGATCCGGGGGCGCTTTCGCTTTCTGATCGCAGCCACCTTCTGCTGGTCCGACACGGCCGGACGACCTTGAAGGCCTATGCGCCTTCGAGAGTGGCGCGATCGCAGCCGGTAGCTGCGGCTCCTACCAAAATATCGAAAACAACCCCATGCAAAGTAGCTGCCGGGTGCCGGCGCTCGACAAGGCAACTTGACCCGTCGGACAAATCGGGGATGCCCGGGTCATTTTGCTTGAAGGCGCGCCCTCGCGCGCCTGCCCGGGCATGACGAAACTGAACTCGTGGCTACCAGTAAATCCCGTGGCGATGTAGCTCGCCGATGATGCGGCCCTCGGTCCAGCGCCGCGCGTGGCGGCGATAGCTCGACCGGTGCGAGGTCGCCGGCTGCTCGCCTGCCGGCCTGGCGTCGGGCACCATCTGCGGCTGGACGTTGGCCGGTTGCACCGGCGCCTGCTGCACGGTCGGCTGGGTTTGCGGGGGATGGTGCTGAGGAGTGGTGCCGCAAGAGACCTGCTGGCCCTTCCGCTCGTTGAAGCGAAGGACCCCGCATGGCCACAGTGGTTCGAAGCGGCGGGCTGTCCCACCCCCAACATGACAAGCCGCCCGGCTCTGCGTTTGGCTGGCCGTGATTTCTACGGTCAAGCGGCCCTCGCGGGCCGAGGAGTCGCCTTACTCACGCCGGAACTGTACGCGCGAGAGTTATCGACCGGGCAGCTTATGCAGCCGTTCTCGACGGTGATCGACCTTGAGCCGCGAGCCTATTGGTTCGTTTATCCTGCCTCCCGAAAACGATCTCGCCCTATCCGGCTGCTCCAGAATTGGCTTGCGGGTAGAGCGTGAACAAGGTCAGAGCTATCGAGGCTTCTTTCCGAAAGGTATCGCAAATTTCGGGATTTTGCGAAAAGGACGCATGGAATTGAGCATATCTTCAACAACGTCGCGCGATCTTTCCGGAATACGCGCCGTAGCCCTCGTGGCGCTCGGGTTTTTCGGCGCGTTTCTAATCCCATCTGCTTCCTTTGCTGACAGCAGAAATGGAGAGCGAATTTTTTCGTCGAGATGCGCTATGTGCCATGGAACTGATATTAGAGGCACAGGGCCATTAGCTACTAAAAGCGCCCCTCCCACGCCCGATCTTACAACACCTGCATTCAGGCAACGCCTAGTCGATTACCCAGGCGTCATTATTTCATCCGTAATACTCCGCCCAAACGGAGACCTAATTCCGAGGACCTTGCGAGAGAATGGCGTAAGACTTCCTGCATTTACATGGACAGTTAAGGATTTCCGAGATCTAAATGAGTATATGACTGGCATAATTTCTAGAGGCAGATGATCGCATCGCCGCAAAAATCCTGACTTTTCGGTGAGGGTAGCGGCGAATTGAAATCGCTCAACAATCTCCGTCGCAAAATTTAGGCGCAAAAGTCGGCCAACTGGAGGGGACTTTTGCGACAGCCGCTTGGCACTTCCTCACTTTGGGGTGCAGTCGACGGTCGCCAACCGGATCTGGGCAACCGGTCTCGCAGCCGGCGCGTTGATCGCGATTGCGATCATGAGCGGACTGTGCCGATCTAGAGCATGATCCGCAAAAGTGTGTAGCGGCCTTCCGAAAAGATCATGCTCAAAACAAAGAGATAGAGCGGGATGATCGAAGAAAAGACGTCCCGCTCTAGGCGGCGCAAATCGTTCGATAAGCGGCCAGTTGAAGCGCGACGACGCGCTGCGCGGAATGACACTTCTCAAACCACAGACGCGCGGCATCGCCGCAGCCATTGTCGTCCAGCGGATCAGCAAGAACCTCGAGAATCCGCGCCGCACACGACTCGACGCTGTCGGCGACCAGGCATGGCGGCGCCGCTCCAAAGAACTCCGCTGATTGGGTTTCATCAAGATTGGTTATGACGCGGCGTCCGAGCGCCATTGCCTCAAAAGTAACTCCGCCGATCGCTGGTATCCTGAACTGATCGACGACGACGTCGCTCGAGCAGTAAAGCTGTCGAAGCTCCGCTTTGTTCAACGACGGTATCCACGAAACCATACCTTCAATTCCAAGTTCCTGGATGAGTTCCTTGCTTCGTTGAACGTCAACACCCCACTCGACCAGGATGATACGAAAATCGCGATCCGTTTGCGCAACCTGCGCTGCCGCCCTCAAGAAATGATCATTACCCTTCTGCATCGAAACAGGTGCTGCGTGCCAGTGATGGCGAGTCGGGCTAAAGAATGTGGTGACCTTGGGGTCCCGCTTCGGAAGCTTGAGGCCTGCTCGAAAGCTTGAAATTTTTTCATCGTCGAAGGCATGCGGAAGATAAACGGTCCGCTCCCTCTTTAGTTTCAGCCGTGCCACAGACGGCAACACGTCCGAGTTGGTCACGAAGGAAAAAGCCGCATTCTTGTACGACGCCGAACAAAGAATGCCATTGTAGGTTTTCTCAAAAGGCATTTCCCGCAACGTGCCATGCTCGTAACACGTGTAATTTTTGAGTCCGTTGATGAACGGAATGAACCCGTCGATCGAATAACCCTGAATGATGTCATAGTGCTCCAATACGTCCGCGAATTCATTTGCAATGGTGGATGCGAAGGCTTCGACCAAGACCAGGGCTTCTGCCGGATAGTCCGTGAGCTGTCGCAGCAGGTCACCAAGAAGTGCCGCACGTTGCGAAGCGTTTCGATCCTCTCCCTTGCCGTAATTCTCGAAATAGCGAAACTCCGGACGGTCGATGATATCCGGATGGGTCACCACGGAAATGGCTGATGAACCGACGTCAGCGGCCGCGCCGTTGCTTGCATCCGATGTCACGGTGTTAGGACTTGGGATCGTGAAAACAACGTTTTCGCCTGCAACCGGCGTCGCGGTGTCAGGATCCGGCATCTTGAAGACATCAGCAGGAAATTCGAAGCCAAAGCGCGGCAAGCCGCGGCTGCGCCTCTGACTTCGCCAAATTGCGACCGCCAAACTTGGCCTGGCGACAACGCCGGTTTCCGCCTCACACCGCAAATGAGCAAATACATATTTCGTCAGCAAGGAGCGATAGATCGATACGAGGCGGCTCGGCCCCCTGGGATTTGGTGACCGCGAATTGCGAAACGTCCGATGTTCATTGCTTTGGCTTGCAGCCGGCGTCGCCGTATCAGGATTCGGCATCGTGAAGGCGTCGGCAGGAAACTCGAAGCCAAAACGCGGCAAGCCGCGGCTGCGTCTCTGACTTCGCCAAATTGCGACCGCCAAACTTGGCCTGCCGACAACGCCGGTTTCCGCCTCACGCCGCAGATGAACAAAGACGTATTTCGCCAGCAAGGAACGATAAACCGATGCGAGGCGACTTGGCCCTTCGGGATTTGATGGCCGCGAGCCGCGGAGCGTCCGATGTTCATTGCTTTGGCTTGCAGCCGGCGTCGCCGTATCAGGATTCGGCATCGTGAAGGCGTCGGCAGGAAACTCGAAGCCAAAACGCGGCAAGCCGCGGCTGCGTCTCTGACTTCGCCAAATTGCGACCGCCAAACTTGGCCTGCCGACAACGCCGGTTTCCGCCTCACGCCGCAGATGAACAAAGACGTATTTCGCCAGCAAGGAGCGATAGGTTGATACGAGGCGGCCTGGGCCTTCGGGATTTGGAGATCCGTTGGCGAGAGATCGGCTTTGCTCCGTCTGCGGGCCCGGCGAGGCCGACTTTGATGACGCCGGCGAAATCGGGGAGAGTGCAGACTCAGGCTCTATGGTCGCCCCTGGCAGGGCGATGGTCGGCTGATCGAGCGGCTGCGGGACTGCCTTGCTTGCCTGGAAGTCCTGAAACTCGCGCGCAATTGAAATTGTATCTGCCAGATGCTCCGGCATCGGAGGACGGACCCGGCTCTCCGCGGCAGCGATGCCATCAAGCATCTCCCAATATCTTGCCTGCAGCAGCGTCCAGAAAAATGCGGCGGCTCCGCCGTCGCCGGCGTTCTTTGCACGAAGGTACGAGAGGCAATCGAGAACGGGGCCTTGCGCAAACCAATCCGGTCGCCGCCAACCGCCCAGCTCGGTGGCCCACCAATCCGGGAACATGTTGTCGATGTTGCCGTCGAAGCTTGCGGCCTCCCACTCCGGGCAACCCATGACGTGATAGTAATTGTAGCAAATGACATCCGCTTCGATTCCGAAGCGCCGCTGAATCAAGGCATTGTTGTAGGCGTTGTTCGCGATATTGCCGATATGCAGGACGCGGAGCGGGCGATTATGGGCGCGTTGGAACTCCTTCAGGAAGGCAAGCTGTAGTTGAAAGTCGCTATCACGATCCTTCTGCACCAACGTCATTCCCCAGCAATCGTAGTTCAGGTATTACGCTTCCGCGCAAGAACGCACAATCAACGAACACCGATCCCGCAGCGTTTATCCTGCTCCATGTCGCGTCTCATCTCACCAATCATTTAGTCGGCTTGCGCATTGGGTCGGCTCGCCTTGCGCGGGAGTTCGCTACCGGCGGATGTGTTCCGCGTGTTGCAGATCGGCTCAGGCGTTTTATCGCGCCACGTCGCGGCGCAGGCTATGCACTGCATCGACACCAATTGGGACTGAGCGTCGGATGCACCAACTGGCCTGATCCACGACGCCTGGAGCATTCGCCTCGCGCCGCACTGCGCATTCGGCGTTGTCTTCGTGTTTTCGCATCTCGCTTCGGGGTTGTACAGCGTACTGACGCACCCCGTGGCCACCAGAGTCGCCAACCGTATCAGCGCAACCGGGCTCGCAGCAGACGGACCGGTCGCGATTGCGATCATATGCAGATTGTGCCGTGCGAGAATTCAGGCGAGTAAATCTCGCCTGCGCATGGAGGCGGGAGATGGTCCCGAAGAGTGGTGCCGCAAGAGGGACTCGAACCCCCGACCCCGTCATTACGAATGACGTGCTCTACCAACTGAGCTATTGCGGCGAACCGTTCGGCAACGGCCTGACAGCGCGCCACCTGATATCGGGCATGACCCCGATTGGCAAGGAAAACGCGGTTATTGAACCGCGCACCGGTTATCTAACCGCCGGTTAGCTTCCCAAACGTGACAGAAATCCGCGCCAACCCCCGATCTGGGCCTTGGGCGGGCCGATTTGTTCCGCAAATTCGTCCACGGCGCCGTCCTCGTCGACCCCGGGGTCGTCGGGGGCCCGGACGATGGGGATCACGGCCGGAATCGGCGCAGGCGCCGCCTTGGGCAGGTCGGTCCGGGAACGGAACAGGGGGGCGGGTGCCGGGGGAGCCGATTCGGCGGCCGGCGGCTGAGCCGGCTCCGATGCGGGCGGGTCGGCGGGGGCCGGGTCGGCCTCGATGGCCGCCGGCAGCGGGGCGTTATCCTGCACAGGCGGCGTGGCCGGTTCGACGGGCTTGGCCTCGACCGGCTCGACCGGCTTGGCCGCCGGAGGCTCGTTCGTGACCTCCTTGGGCGGCTCGACCCGCCGCGGTGCCAGCATCGCCTCCTCGAACGGCGAGGGCTCGATCGCATTGCCTTTGTCGGAGGGCAGCGCCGCCACCGGGGTCTGCCACTGGAAGGCATCGAGACGGCCGGTGACCGGCGACACCGGACGCCAGCGGTCGGAGACATAGCCGTCCGCGGTCCACACCGGATCGTGCAGCGCGCGCACTGCGCGCAAGGTCCAGGCCCGAGCCCGGCCGCTGTCGCCGTGCTCGGTGCGCTCGAGCTCCGCCATCAACAACGCGACCCGCTGCGTCGGCGCCGCCGTGAACGGCTCCAGCGCCGCACGCGCCTTGGCGAATTCGGCCGCATCGATCCCGGCGCGCGCGATCGCCAGCGCGCCCTCGATATGGCCCGGCGTTTTCGCCGCCAGCGTCTCGACGCGCACCAGGCGCTGGCGCGCGGCATCGCCGAGCCGCACATGCGAATAGGCATCGGCGAGATCCGGATGCGGCTGCGCCAGCCACGCGGTCTCGACGATCCGCATTGCACGGCGCACCTGATGCGCCTCGCTCTCGAATTTGGCGGCCAGCACCGCGGCCGGGATCAGCGTCGGCGCCAGCTTGAGCGCCTCCATCGCGCTCGAGCGCGACAGGTCGCGATCGACGGTCTCGAACTCCAGCGCACGCGCCGTGAGCAGCACGCCGCGTTGCCGCCGATAGGTCGCCTTGTCGATCAATCCGGCGGCCTGGTTGTTGTCGATGATCGACAGCGCGCCAGCCCAATCGCCCTTGGCGCAACAGAAACCGAGCACCGCATGCGAGGCCCAAGACGAGGACGGCGACATTTTCAGCGCTTCCTCGGCAATCATCACGGCCGCAACCGGATCGTCGGCGCGCTGCGCTTCGATGAACAGGCCGCGCAGGCCGAGCAGCCGTGTGTCCGCGCGCTCGGCCATGGCGCGGAAGGCGCGCTGCGCGCCGTCGCGATCACCGTCAAGCTGCGCCGATTGCGCGTGCAGCAACAGCGCCAGCGGATCGCCTCCGGCGTGACGCCGCGCCACTTCGGCATGCGCGCGCGCCGCCGACGAATCGCCATGCCCGATCGCGAGCAGGCCTTGCGTGATGGCGTGACGGCCGCGCGCGTGGCGCCGCTCGCGCCTGCCACGGCGAACGTGGCCCGGGATCTTCCACAACGCGCGCAGGATCACGCCGGCGACCATCGCAACGATGATGACGAGGCCAAGCAGATACATCGGCTGCTTGGACGTCAGGCGCAAACCGCCCCAATTCAGCACGAGATCGCCGGGCTGATCGGCCAACCAGGCCGCACCCGCTGCAGCGAGCGCGATCAGCAGCAGGAACAGAATGATGCGGATCATCGAGAACCTATTGCAAAGACTTACTGGTTGACCGTGGCGAGCGCCGCCATGGCGTTGTCGGCAAATTTCCGCGACGCGTCGAGCGCGGCGCGGCGCGCGTCCACCTTGGCGAGCCAGGCTTGCGCCGCGGCGCGATCGGCCGGCGGCAGCGACTTCAATTCGCGCTCGGTCAATGCAAGATCATTATGCACGGCAGCCGATGTCACGCGCGCGACGATGCTGCCGCGGTCGGTCCCGGTGCCGTCGGTCCGCTCGATGCGGATCAGCTTGGAAGCGCCGGCCTGCAGGCGATCGACCAGCCCGGCGCTGGCTGCCGCAGCTTCCGGCGGCGGCGGCGCGAGTTGCGGCACGATCTCGATCAGCTCGCGGCACAGCTTATTCGGATTCGGCACGCCTGACGCAGCGAAGACGTCAAGCGGCTTCAGCAGGTCGGGATTGTCGGCGATCGCTTTCGCGGCCTCGAGCGCGGAGGCATAGGGGTCGCCGTGACGAACCGCGACGTCGAGCAGCGATGCCGCGACCACGCGACGCAGCGGCACGTCGTCCGCCTTCGCCTCGGCCTTGGTGTCGGCGATCTTGCTATCCTGCTTCGCGATCGCGGCACCCTGCGCCTTCACCGCGCCCTCGACCTTGTCGATGCGTGCCGTAATGCCGGAGATGTCAGGCGCAGCCGCGCCATCGCGCGGCGCGGCCTTCGCCTCATTGACCGCCGCCGCAAGCTTGTCGGATTGCGCGCGCGTTGCGGCGAGCTCGGTGCGCAGCGCGGCGATCGATTTGTCGAGCGCCTCCAGCCGCGCGGTTGCCGCGGGATCGGCGGCCGCAGTGACCGGCCTGCTGGCTCTTGATTCAAGCGCGGTCAGGCGCGTGCCGAGCTCGTCCACCACTGCGGCACTGGACTGCGGCGCGGACGCCGGCGGCACCGCGGGCCAGCCGAGCAACCAGCCGACCCCGATCACCAGCGCTGCTGCGACCGCGCCCGATACCGGCGCCACCACCCAGGGTGACACCGGCCGCGACGGCTCGGCCTCGGGCTGCGGCTCTGCGTGGGGAACAGGATCGGGATGAGGCTCCGCCTCAGGCGCGGCCGCCTCCGCTGCCTTGTCGGTATCCTTTTCGGTAGCCTTGCCGGCTTCCTCGCCCCCCTCGGCCTTTGGCGGCTCGCTGGAGATCTCGGTCGCCTGGAGATCGATGGTCGGCGGCGCGCGCTTGGGCCGGGAATCCGGCGAAGGTCCTGGGTCGTCGGGCCGTTCTTCAGCCATCGCGAGGGTCCTCAAAACTACTGGCCGCACATTCTAGGGCATGATCCGATCCGATTGAATTGGATCATGCTCTTATCCTTTTGTTTGGTCGCGTTTTCTTAACGCGAACCGGTCCCCACTTCGCTTGAAAACGCTCCGTCAGAATCGGCTCGGGTTCTTAGAGCACGATCCTAAAAACGGAGCATTGCCTAACATCATGGTCAGACGAAAGAATTATTCCGCTCGCGGCCGCAGGGTGCGGCCGAGCGCCTCCAGCAGGGCGTTCTCGTCCGGCCGCGCCGCCACCACGACGTTGGTCGCGCCGGCGTCATGGAGCACCGCGGCGACCGCGGCCGAGATGCAGCATTGTGGCAGGGCGAGCGCCGAAATCTCGATTCCATCGGCCCGTATTGTGTCCAGGAACGCCTGCGCGCTGCGGCGGGAATAATGCAGCACCGCGGTGATCCGGTTCGCCAGGAAGGCATCGCTGACCTCGGTTGGGAGGCCGGCCACCGGCGCCATCCGGTAGGTGGTGTGGGTGACGACGGTCAGCCCCCTTTCGCTGAGCTCGCCCGCCAGATCGCGCGACAGATCGGCCCCGGCGAGATAGAGCAGCGTGGCTGACGCCGCCAGTTCGCCGGCCTCGACCCGCGCGAGCACGAGATCTCGCAAGCTCACCGCATCGCCCTTGGCCACCATCACCTTGTCGAAGCCTGCGGCGGACGCGGCGTCGGCGGTGTGTGCCCCGACCGCGAACAGTGGCAGCCGCAGCAGCCGGCTGCCGGCGAGATCGATTGCGCGCGGCGCGTTGGCGCTGGTCAGGATGACCGCGTCATAATCCGCGTCGTCGTCATGGAACGGTAATGGCTCGAAGCGCAGCACCGGTGCGGCAAGGGCCTCAAAGCCGCGTTGGCGCAGCGTCGCGAGCGTCCCTTCATTGTCCGGATACGGTCGCGTGACAAGGATGGTCACGGATCAGGCCTCCCGCCTTGCGAATTGGACCTTGCCGACCGATTGCACTTTAAGACCTCGCAATGCTACCCCGGAGGGGACACTTTGATGAACATGATCTTGCCGGAAACCGGTTCCGGCCCGTCCGGATCATGCTCGTAGCACAAGGGCCGAAATTGGGACACGAACCACCGATGCTGGTGCTGGGGATCGAGACCACCTGCGATGAAACCGCAGCCGCCGTGGTCGAGCGCCAGGCTGACGGACAGGCAAGGATTCTCTCGAACGTCGTGCGCTCGCAGACCGACGAGCACGCCCGCTTCGGCGGCGTGGTGCCGGAGATCGCGGCGCGCGCTCATGTCGACCTGCTCGACGGTATCGTCGCCTCCGCCATGAAGGAGGCCGGCGTCGGCTACGGACAATTGTCGGCGGTCGCCGCCGCCGCCGGACCCGGCCTGATCGGCGGCGTGATCGTCGGTCTGACCACCGCGAAGGCGATCGCGATGGTGCACGATACGCCGCTGATCGCGGTGAACCATCTCGAGGCGCACGCGCTGACGCCACGGCTGACCTGCGCGCTGGCGTTTCCCTACTGCCTGTTCCTGGCCTCGGGCGGCCACACCCAGATCGTTGCCGTCGTCGGCGTCGGCGAATATGTGCGGCTCGGCACCACGGTCGACGATGCGATGGGCGAGGCGTTCGACAAGGTGGCGAAGATGCTGTCGCTGCCCTATCCCGGCGGGCCGCAAGTCGAGCGTGCGGCGGCCGGCGGAGACCCGACGCGATTTGCGTTTCCGCGCCCGATGCTCGGCCGTCCCGATGCGAATTTCTCGCTGTCGGGACTGAAGACAGCGGTACGCAACGAAGCGAGCCGCCTTGAACCGTTGGAGCCGCAAGACATCAGCGACCTCTGCGCGAGCTTTCAAGCCGCAGTGCTGGAATCGACCGCGGATCGGCTGACCGTCGGGTTGAGGTTGTTCCAGGAGCGGTTCGGCACGCCGCGCGCGCTGGTCGCGGCCGGCGGCGTTGCCGCCAACCACGCCATCCGCAGCGCGCTGCAGGATGTCGCGGCGAAAGCACAGACCACGCTGATCATCCCGCCGCCCGCTCTCTGCACCGACAATGGCGCGATGATCGCCTGGGCCGGTGCCGAGCGAATGGCGCTCGGCCTCACCGATACGCTGGAAGCGCCGCCGCGGGCCCGCTGGCTGCTCGATGCCAACGCCAAGGCGCCGGCCGGCTACGCCAACAGCCGCGCCGGATATTGAGCCGAGGGTTCAGATGCCCGCGCATATGTCAGTCAGCGTGATCGGTGCGGGCGCCTGGGGTACGGCATTGGCCGAGGTCGCAGCGCGCGCCGGACGCAAGGTGACGCTCTATGCACGCAATGCCGAGCATGCCGCGCAGATCCAGGCGACGCGGGTCAATCCGCGGCTGGCTGGCGTCCAGCTGCATCCCGGCATCGCCGTGACATCGGATATTGCGGCGGCCGCGCGTGCGGATATCGTCCTCGCGGTCACCCCGGCGCAGCATCTGCGCGCGGCGGTGAGCCATCTCTCGCCGCATCTTCCGCCCGATACACCTGTCATCGCCTGCGCCAAGGGCATCGAGCACGGCACACACAAATTCATGACCGAGGTGATCGCCGAAGCCGCACCGCGCGCCGTGCCGGCGATCCTGTCGGGGCCGAGCTTTGCCGACGACGTCGCGCGCGGATTGCCGACGGCCGTGACGTTGGCCACCAGGGACGAGACGCTGGCACGCGCGCTCGTCCAGGCGCTCGGCTCGGCGACCTTCCGGCCCTATCACACCACTGATGTGCGCGGCGTCGAGATCGGGGGCGCGGCCAAGAATGTGCTGGCGATCGCCGCCGGCATCGTCGTCGGCAGGAATCTCGGCGCTTCCGCGCTCGCCGCGCTGACCACGCGCGGCTTCAGCGAACTCGCCCGGTTGGGCCGGGCTTGCGGGGCGCGCACCGAAACCCTCGCTGGCCTGTCGGGGCTTGGCGATCTCCTGCTCAGCTGCTCGACCGCGCAATCGCGCAATTTCGCGCTCGGCCTCGCGCTCGGGCGCGGTGAAGCGGCGCCGGTCGGCAAGCTCGCCGAAGGCGCGTTCACCGCGCCGGTGCTGTGCGAGCTCGCTGCCGCGCAGAAGGTCGACATGCCGGTGTCAAACGCGGTCGCGGCGATCCTGAGCGACCGGCTGACGATCGATGACGCGATCGAAGGCCTGCTGACGCGGCCATTCAAGGCCGAAGGCTAGAGCTTGTCGTATTGACGTTTTCTCGACGCGCACCGCTTCCCGCGAAGACGCCCTAATCATCGCACCGTCGCGAAGGCGACGAGGTCGTGCAGTCCGGCCCCCGCTCCGTCGGGTGTCACGCCGAGTTCCTCGGCCGACGCGTTGGTGCGGTTGACCCAAAAGGTCGGATAACCGAACCATTTTGCGCCGGCCACATCCCATCCGGCGAATGCCGCAAAGACGATCTCCTCCTTCTTCAGTCCGAACGCATCGATACCCATTTGATAGGCGCGCGCGTCCGGCTTGAAGGCAGCGACCTTGTCGGTGCTGAGGTGATCTTCGAACAGCCCCTCGAGCCCGGAGTTCTTGATCACCGCGTCCAGCATCGGTGCAGTGAAATTGGAGAGAAACGCGAGCCGCAAGCCGGCGGCGCGAAGCTGCACGAGCGCCGGCGCGACGTCCGGCCACGCCTTTAGCTCCAGATAGCTTTGCATCGCGCGGTCGCGCTGCTCGGGCGCGAGCGAGATCTTCATTGCCTTCGCCGCGAACAACAGCGCATCCTCGGTGACGCGCCAGAAGTCGGCATATTGCCCGCCGAGCGTCCTGAGCCAGCTGTATTCGAATTGCCGTGTTCGCCACACGGCGCTCAGCTCCGCGCCCATGCCGGGGAACATCTCTTCCAGCCGGACGGACACGGGGCGGGGATCGATCACCGGGAAGCCGTCGAAAGCCACTGCCCGGAACGGCGGGCGGCCTGCTGCGCGCGACCGATCGGGCAGCACCGTCGCAGCCGTGACCGAAGCCGCGGCCAGGGTCGTAAACGTCCGGCGATCCAGAAGCATGTCGTTTCCTCGCGTTGCGCGCCGCCAGCGTTCACACAATTGCGTGTTGGCACAATCGCCCGATTTCAGCAGAGATCATTCCGCGCTTTGGAACAATCAGGGAGGGGATGACGATGGACCGGCTCGACGAGCTCCGTCTGTTTCTCGCGATCGTCGACAGCGGACAATTTGCGGCCGCCGGTCGCAAATTCGCACGTTCCCCCTCCTCGACGACGCGGATCGTCGCCGAGCTCGAGCGGCGCCTCGGCACCCGGCTGCTGCAACGGACCACACGAAAGCTGTCGCTGACCGACTCTGGCGCGCGGCTTGCGGCGCAGGCGCGCCGCCTGCTCGCCGATTATGACGACGCGATCGACGGCGCGATCGGCGAGGCCGCGAGCCTGCGCGGCAACATCAAGCTGTCGGCGCCGACGCTGTTCGGCAGCCGTCACGTCGCACCGCTGGTGCGCGCATTCCTTGAACGTCACCCCGACATCACGCTGCAACTGGCGCTCGAGGATCGTCTCGTCGATCTGATCGACGAACGGATCGACATCGCGCTGCGGATCGGCCATTTGACGGACTCATCGCTGAGGGCCCGGCGCGTCGGGGAAGTCCGACGCATTGTCGTAGCCAGCCCCGATTATCTGAAGCGGCATGGCCGGCCGCGCAGACCCGACGATCTTGCGCAGCATCATGCCGTGACCTTCGTCAATCAGGCGAGCCCCGCGGCCTGGTCGTTCCAGCACAAACAAGGCGGTCCGCAGAAGGTCAAGGTATCGAGCCGCATGGAGGTCAACCGCGCCGAGACGGCGATCGGACTGACGCGTGACGGCATGGGCTTGACGCGCGTGCTGTCCTACCAGGTTGCAGGTGAACTCGCGGCGGGGTCGCTGGTCCGCATGCTGAGGGATTATGAAGTGGCGCCGATCCCGGTGCAGCTGGTCTATCCCAGCGCACGCCTGATGGCGCCGCGCATTCGCTCCTTCCTGGACTTCGCCGCGAGTGAGCTACCCCAGACGGCATTCAACCACCCATAGCGGGTCTGCGCCGGTCGCGCTTGACGGCGCTGACTTCCGCGCAGAGATCATACGCACTGTGATAGCGTAGCGGCGACCATCGGATCCCGTTCCAACAACAAGAAACCGAACTTGGGGAAAGTACATGCGTCAACCGCGTCACGTTATCGTTTCGATGAGCATTCTGTTTGCCGTCGCCACCTCCTGCGCCACCACGCGCGCGCAAACGGCCGTACCGTACGACGAACTCGCCAAGCGCGAGGCTGCGGCGAACGCCGAGGATGGCAAGCGGGTCGCCCCGCTTAAATCGATCGGCAATCCCACAATCGACGTTTCTCCCGAAATGCAGGCGATGATCGGCGCGCCCTACCCGCCGCATTTCAACGCCGACCCGAAAACCCCTGCGGAGTGGAAGGAGCTGATCGACCGCCGGGCCAAGCTCCTGATCGCGGGCATTCCGGCCATGAAGGCGAAGCTCGGCGTCAAGGTCGAGGAAACCAGGATTGCCGGCGTGCACTGCTACATCGTGACGCCGAACAAGATCGCGCTGGAGAACCGGCGGCGCCTGCTGATCCACGTCCATGGTGGCGGCTACGTGTTCGGCCCCGGCGAAGCGGCGTTGCCGGAAGCCATCATGATGGCGGGCTTTGGCGGCTACAAGGTGATCTCGGTCGACTACCGGATGCCGCCGGACTTCCCCTATCCGGCCGCGCTGGACGACGCGATGGCGGTCTGGAAGCAGGTTCTGAAGTCGCATGAACGCCACCGGCTGGCGATCTTCGGCACCTCGACGGGCGGTGCGATGACGCTTGCGATGGTGTTGCGGGCCAAAGACGAGAAGCTGCCGCTGCCCGCCGCCATCGCGCCGGGCACGCCATGGTCGGACATCGACAAGATCGGCGACAGCTACGCCAGCAACGAGTGGGTCGACAATGAGCTGGTGACCTGGGACGGCTGGCTCGGCCGCGCGGCAAAGCTCTACGCAAGCGGAACCAGCCTGAAGAATCCCTACATTTCGCCGATCTACGGTGACTTCAAGGGATTTCCGCCGACCATCCTGACATCGGGCACGCGCGACCTGTTCCTCAGCAACACGGTCCGCACGCATCGCAAATTGCGGCGCGCCGGCGTGATCGCCGATCTCAACATCTATGAAGGGCAGTCGCACGCGCAGTACCAGATGAACGTCGACGCGCCGGAGACGAAGGAGGCGTTCATCGACATTGCCAACTTCTTCGATCGGTATCTGAAGCAGTGAGTGCTGCCATCAACACCTGATGCTCGCGCTTGTCGCGGGCATCTAGCTGCCTGTAGATTGCCACGCGATCAGCGATCGATAACGGGGTGAGTTGCGATGAATTACTGGCTGGTGAAATCCGAACCGTCGACCTGGTCGTGGGACCAGCAGGTCGCCAAGGGCGCGAAGGGCGAAGCCTGGACCGGCGTGCGCAACTTCACGGCACGGCAGAACCTCGTCAACATGAAGAAGGGCGACAAGGCGTTCTTCTATCATTCCAACGAGGGCAAGGAGATCGTCGGCATCGCCGAGATCATCAAGGAAGCCTATCCGGATCCGACCGACAAGACCGGCAAGTTCGTCTGCGTCGACATCAAGGCCGACAAGCCGC
Organism: uncultured Bradyrhizobium sp.; assembly: GCF_947648125.1. GTDB lineage: Bacteria > Pseudomonadota > Alphaproteobacteria > Rhizobiales > Xanthobacteraceae > Bradyrhizobium. The sequence goes on from NZ_CANSMR010000011.1 coordinate 57,260, forward strand.
TGAAGACGCCGGTGACGATGGCCGCGATCAAGGCCGACAAGAAGCTCACCGACATGGCGCTGGTGAAATATTCGCGGCTTTCGGTGCAGCCGGTGACATCTGAGGAATGGAAATACGTCTGCAAGATGGGCGGGCTGTAGCGTTCCGCTCTACTGTCGTCCCTGCGAAAGCAGGGACCGATAACCACAGGCCTGTGTAGCAGTAGCGCGCTGGGGCCCCAGCTCGCTCAAACGTCATGCTTCTGTGGTTATGGGTCCCGGGTCGCGCTTCGCTTGCCCGGGACGACGGTGACTTACGCCCCCGCCGCCATCACCACCTGCGCCAGCAATTGCTCGCGCTTGGACTGGGTGCGGTAGCCGCCCATCGTCGCGGCGAAACGCTCGAGGATGCCGTCCTCGAACGCAGTGACGATGGTGTCGTGGACATAGCTCTTGCGGCAGATCGCCGGCGTGTTGGAGAGCTGGTCGGCGGCGGCGCGGATCGCATCCAGCACCTGGCGCTTGCGGCCGCGCTCGCTGGCGGCCGGCGTGATCCGCGACAGCGATTCAACGACGACGGCCGAAGCCATCAGGGTGCGGAAATCCTTCAGCGAGATCTTGATGCCGGCGAGCTCGCGCAGGAACGCGTTCACCGCCGTGGTCGAGGCGGCGCGGACAACTCCGGAGCGGTCGTAATACTGGAACATGCGCTTGCCCGGGACGCCGCGCAGAATGCCGATCGCGCGCACCAGCTTGGCCGCGTCGCATTCCTTGCGCACGGCCTTGCCGCCCTTGGCCTTGAAGGTCAGCACCAGCGAATCGTCTTCCAGCGTGACGTTGGACTTCAAAAGCGTGGTGGCGCCGCGGGTGCCGTTGAGGCGGGCGTAGGATTCGTTGCCGGGCCGGATCGCGGTGCGCGCGATCAGCTCGATCACCGCCGACAGCGCGAACTCGCGCGTCGGCTCGTCACCGGACAGAAACGCCGAGACCTTGCGCCGGATCTTCGGCAACGCGGCGACGAGCTTGGCCAGGCGATGCGCCTTGCGCTGCTCGCGGACCTTCTCCCAGTCGGCGTGATAACGGTACTGCAATCGGCCCGCGGCATCGCGGCCGACCGCCTGCAGATGCGAGCTCGGATCGCTGGAATAGCGGACCTGGCGATAGGCCGGCGGAACCGCCATCGCATGCAGCCGGCGGATCGTCCGCGCATCGCGGACGCGCGAGCCGTTGGCACGCACGAACGAATAATTCTTGCCGCGCTTGATGCGGCGGATGGTCAGCTCGTTCTGATCGCCGAGCCGAAGGCCGAGATCGCGCGCCAGATCCTCCACAGAGGTCTTGATGGCGGCGGGAGCGGTGAGCTTTGCCGACGGCTGGAGCTTGGCTCGTGGCGACTGCTTCGGCCATTGGCCCAGCGCCTTCGCCATGGCGACAGCGGGATCGGCGGACATGGGCCGCACAGCCGCGATGTTCTGCTGATCCATCATTATTCTCGCAAGACGCCTTGTTCCGCTGTTCTCCCGGTAATGCCATTGCTTCGGGCTTCGTTCCGGTGGGGCCGTCCGGCCTCGGATTGGCGATTTAGGGCGTCAGGGCTGACATTGCGAGTCGCGAATCGGTTATCGACGGTTTCTAATTACCTTTCATGGGTGCCATTCGCCCGCTAACCTTGATTTTGAGCCCTCCGGGATCGGTCAAAATGGCGGGAGCACGGCCCGGAACCGGCGTTGAGGGTCGGACAGATCAGGTCAGGGACCATGCCCTTTCGCGCGGCTTCCTCGACGGAGCGCCGCTTCATCTCGGCAGCAGCCGACTGGCCAAGCCGTTATCAATCCGGCGGGATCTGCGCGGCGCGAACGGGCGTCTTCGCAACCAATTCCTGGCCGGCCGGGCGGTCAGGGCCGCAGATCTCCGGCAACGCAATTGTTGACGTAAATCATCGCGGCGGCGTCCGGCAGTCCGTTCAATGTGCCTGAAGCTGTCGATCAAAATCGACGCCAGCGTATCGCCATCGGACTCGACATTGCCGCGGCGGCGAGGGGCGCAGAGAGCAACATCACTACGACCAAGAGACGAGTGACCCCGAGCACGCGATATAGCATAGGTTTCTCTCGTCAATGAGGCGCGCTAAACCGCCCTATCAGATGCGGAAGCCGACCGGATACTCGGCGGTTTCCACGCGGCGAAAGTGACAGCCCTTTTTCCTTGCCGGGCCGGAATGCGGCAACGCATAATCGCGGCAATGATCAAGACGGCTTGCCGCCGCGTTGGGTGCGATCGGCAATGAGCGGAGGAAAAGGATGTCCGAGAAGATCTATGACGTGTCGGCCGACTGGGCCAAGCGCGCTTATGTCAACGACGCCAAATATCGCGAGATGTACGCGCACTCGGTCAAGGACCCGAACGGCTTCTGGGGCGAGCACGGCAAGCGGATCGACTGGATCAAGCCCTTCCACAAGGTTGAGAACGTCTCCTTTGCGCCCGGCAACATCTCGATCAAATGGTTCGAGGACGGCGTGCTGAACGCCGCCTGGAACTGCATCGACCGCCATCTGGAGAAGCGCGGCGACCAGACCGCGATCATCTGGGAAGGTGACGATCCCTCGCAGTCCAAGCACATCACCTACCGGCAGCTGCATGACGAAGTCTGCAAGATGGCCAACATCCTGCGCACGCGGAACGTCAAGAAAGGCGATCCGGTCACGATCTATCTGCCGATGATCCCGGAAGCGGCCTACGCGATGCTGGCCTGCGCACGCATCGGCGCGATCCATTCGGTGGTGTTCGGCGGCTTCTCGCCCGACAGCCTCGCCCAGCGCATCAACGACTGCAAATCCAAGGTGGTCATCACCGCCGATGAAGGCCTGCGCGGCGGCAAGAAGGTCCCGCTGAAGGCCAATGTCGATGCCGCGCTCGGCAAGACCGAGGGCGTCGACTGGGTCGTGGTCGTCAAGCACACCGGCGGCGCGGTCGACATGAGCCCGGCGCGCGATCTCTGGTATCACGAGGCCGCCAAGGTGGTGACGACGGAATGCCCGTGCGAGCACATGCACGCGGAAGACCCGCTGTTCATCCTCTACACCTCGGGCTCGACCGGCACGCCCAAGGGCGTGCTGCACACCACCGCCGGCTATCTCGTCTATGCGTCGATGACGCATCAATACGTCTTCGACTATCACGACGGCGACATCTTCTGGTGCACCGCGGACGTCGGCTGGGTCACCGGCCACAGCTACATCCTCTATGGGCCGCTCGCCAACGGCGCGACCACGCTGATGTTCGAAGGCGTACCGAACTACCCCGACAATTCGCGCTTCTGGAACGTCGTCGACAAGCACAAGGTCAACATCTTCTACACCGCGCCGACCGCGATCCGCGCGCTGATGCAGGGCGGCGACGAGCCGGTGAAGAAGACCTCACGCGCTTCTCTTCGCCTGCTCGGCTCGGTCGGCGAGCCGATCAATCCCGAAGCCTGGGAATGGTATCACCGCGTGGTCGGCGACGGCCGCTGCCCGATCGTCGATACCTGGTGGCAGACCGAGACGGGCGGCATCCTGATCACGCCGCTGCCGGGCGCGACCAAGCTCAAGCCCGGATCGGCGACACGGCCATTCTTCGGCGTGGTGCCCGAGATCGTCGACGCCGATGGCAAGACGCTGGAAGGCGCGACCGAAGGCAATCTCTGCATAGCCAAGTCGTGGCCGGGGATGATGCGCACGGTCTATGGCGATCACGCCCGCTTCGAGCAGACCTACTTCTCGACCTACAAGGGGAAGTACTTCACCGGCGACGGCTGCCGGCGCGATGCCGACGGCTACTACTGGATCACCGGCCGCGTCGACGACGTCATCAACGTCTCCGGCCATCGGATGGGCACCGCCGAGGTCGAGAGCTCGCTGGTCGCACATGAGGCGGTGTCGGAAGCCGCCGTCGTCGGCTACCCGCACGACATCAAGGGCCAGGGCATCTACGCCTATGTCACGCTGATGAAGGGCACCGAGCCGACCGAGACCTTGCGCAAGGAGCTCGTCGCCTGGGTCCGCAAGGACATCGGCCCGATCGCCTCGCCGGACCTCATTCAGTTCGCGCCCGGCCTGCCGAAGACGCGCTCCGGCAAGATCATGCGCCGCATCCTGCGCAAGATCGCCGAGGACGAACCGTCCAGCCTCGGCGATACCTCGACCTTGGCCGATCCAGCCGTGGTCGACGACCTCGTGCAGAACCGGCAGAACAAGAAGGGCGCGACGGCGTAGGCCGGCGGCAGCAAGATCGGAATATCGAACAAGGGCCGCGTGCGATCACCGCCGCGGCCCTTCGCCTTTCCGCAGCATCATGACGTCAGGTTGAAGGCATCTCACGCGGGACTGGCTACGCCTCTCCCGCGGGCGGAAGAGGGAGCACACCACGGTCGCGACCGCCATTCAGCGTAATCTCATCACACTCTGAGGCCGGCCATTTCACGGGATTGTCAGAGGCGAGGCGCCATTGCGGCGCGTTTGTGGCCAAGTGTTGTTTTCCGGTCATTTACTTTAATCCGAACTTTTCCTTTTCTCCCCACCATCAGGACGTGTCTCGCGGCCGGTGTGAAACCACCCGGTTAAGACACGCGGTTAATATTGCGTGCGCGAGACCGGCGGGCCCGGTTTTTTCAGGGCTCTGCACCTTCGTTTTTGGCTCCTTTACCGGAGCTGTTGGGAAGTGGAGAGGTTGATGTCGATGAAGTTTGCGGTGGCGTTGGCTGCCACCCTTGGTGCTGTTGTTGTGATGTCGCAGACGGCCGAAGCGCGGCCGGAAATGGTCGGAATACACGCCGACAATTATGAGCCGGGCACCATCGTGGTGAAGACCAACGAACGGCGGCTCTACCTCATTCTCGATTCCGGCCACGCGATGCGTTACCCGGTCGGCGTCGGCAAGTCCGGCAAGCAGTGGGCCGGCACCACCCGGATCGACGGCAAGTATCGCAACCCGGCCTGGTCGCCGCCCGCCGAGGTCAAGCGCGACAAGCCGAGCATTCCGAACGTGATCGCAGGCGGTTCGCCCGCGAACCCGATGGGCGTCGCCGCGATGACGCTGGCCGGCGGCGAATATGCGATCCACGGCACCAACGTGCCGGGTTCGGTCGGCGGCTTCGTCTCCTACGGCTGCATCCGCATGCTGAACACCGACATCACTGATCTCTATCAGCGCGTCTCGGTCGGCACGACGGTCGTCGTCACCCGCTGATCGCGCACGGCGCTTCGCCGAAAGAAAAGCCGCGCAGCTGCGCGGCTTTTTGTTTGCCTCTCCTGCGTCGTCGCGGCGATGACGCTATTGCCTAGAGCAAGATGATTTTTGGTTGAATCAGCCGAGCCGCAGACTCGCTTCGCCTCTCCCGCTTGCGGGGGAGGCCGACGCGCGTAGCGCGGCGGGTGGGGGCTCTCTCCGCGATGGGATTCGCGGCAATACCGCCACCCCAGCCCTCCCCCGCAAGCGGGAGAGGGAGCGCAGCGTCCTTGCGGTCGCCAGCTCAACCTAACTTCATCTTGCTCTACCGCGCGAAATTTCCGCACCAGCCGAAGCGGTGGCCGCCATTGTAGGCGCGGGCATGACCGGCTGCGAGCAGCGCGGCCGAGACGTTGTCGGTTTTCTTGGTCGCGACGTCGGCGACGACGCGGCCCTGATATTTGTCGGGACCGATATTATAGATCGCGACATCACCCTGGCCGAGCAGATCGCGCAGCGCCACCGTCGCCGCTTGCGCCATTTGCAGTTCGCGCGCGCACGACGCTTTCAGCTCCGGCGCATCGATGCCGCGCAGCCGGACCCGCGTGTACAGATCGGGTCCCGGCGCGAGATGCACTCGCGCCTCGAACGTGTCGCCATCGATCGTCCTGATGACATCGACAGCATGGCGCGCGTCGGGCGCGCCGCCGCGCTGCCAGATCATTTCGGCATCACGCGACCGGCTCAACGACCAGTGCGACGGCAAGGGCACCCATTGAGGCACCCATCGGCGGATCGGCAGCATGCTGCCGACGGCAATCCCGAGGACGAACACCCACGGCAGCGCCGCCGAGACGCGGCGGCCCCAAGGCGAGCGGCGAAAGGGCGGACGTCCCGTCCCACGATAAGGATTTATTCTCTCGTATGGGGACATATTCCCAGACTGGTCCGAGTCGGGCCATCAGACAAGGCCCTCAGAAGTCCGAGGCGATGCCCTTGGTCTCCCAATCGCCATAACGCGTCGGTTCCGGCCCCTTCGGGCCCTGGAATTCCTTCGGCCGCGCGGCTGCATCCTGCGCGGCCAGCTCCTCGGCCGCCTTGCGCCGCGCTGCGGCCTCGGCGAGCGCGCGCTGCGCGGCCGGCGTCAACGGCTTGCGCGGCGCGGGTTCCGGTGGCGAGGACGATGGCGATTTCTCAGACATGACAAAACTTTCTGCCTGCGAATTTCGTATCTTGGTGCTGGCTCAGTGACGGCATCACGATCACAAAATCCCGCAAGACGATTCTTACATTTGGCATATTCGCATGCCAGAGGTGTTTTCGAGTTGATGGCATGAGCCGAATGTAACTCAGCACCTTCGAGATATCTCCGCTCCATGCCTCCTTCAAGATTTGCAGTCCCTGCCGAAGTCCCCGGTCTCGCGGCGCGCCGCATCGCGGCCGACATCCTCGATGGCGTGCTGCACAAGCACCGCACGCTCGACGATCAGCTCGACGGCGCCGGCGCGCATCCCGGCCTGAAATCGCTGGCCGATCGCGACCGCGCGCTGATGCGCCGGCTGGTGTCGACCATCCTGCGCAAGCTCGGCACGCTCGGCCATCTGCTGTCGCGCCTGCTCGACCGCGGCGTCCCGACCGATGCACCGCGCGCGCAGAGCGCGCTCCTGATCGGCGCCGCGCAGATCCTGTGGATGGATGTGCCTGACCATGCCGCGGTCGATCTCTCGGTGCGGCTGGTGCAGTCGGACCGGCGCGCGGCGAAATATGCCGGGCTCGTCAACGCCGTGCTGCGCCGTTGCGCGCGCGAGGGCCAGGGCCTGATCGACGAGATCAGCATGCAGACGCTGGACCTGCCGCAATGGATGCTGGCGCGCTGGAACGCGCATTACGGCGAGGCCACCGCGCGCGACATGGCGCTGGCGCTCGGCCACGAGCCGTCGCTCGATCTCACGGTGAAGTCCGACGCGCCGCAATGGGCGAGCCGCCTGCACGGCGAGATACTGCCGACGGGAACCGTGCGCACGCTGCTGCAGGGTTCCGTGACGATGCTGCCGGGCTTTGCCGAGGGCCAATGGTGGGTGCAGGACGCCGCCGCCGCACTTCCGGTGCGCCTGTTCGGCGACATCAAGGACAAGCGGGTCGCAGATCTCTGCGCCGCGCCCGGCGGCAAGACGGCCCAGCTCGCGCTGGCCGGCGCACAGGTCACCGCGGTCGATCGCTCGCCCGCGCGGGTCGCGCGGCTGCGCGACAATCTCACCCGGCTGGCGTTGCAGGCCGAGACGGTCGTCGCCGACGCCGCCGAATGGCCGGCGGAAGCCGCGAGCTTTGACGGTATTCTGGTCGATGCGCCCTGCACCTCGACGGGAACCATCCGCCGCCATCCCGACGTCGCCTGGCTGCGCCAGGAAGGCGACATCGCTGCGCTGTCGGCGCTACAGAAGCGGCTGCTGCATAAGGCCACCCATCTGCTGAAGCCAGGCGGCACGCTGGTCTATTGCACCTGTTCGCTGGAGCCGGAGGAAGGCGAGCACGCGATTGCCGCGCTGCTGGCCAGCGAATCAGGCCTGCGCCGTGCGCCGGTCGAGAAGGACGAGGTCGCCGGCCTCGACGGCATCATTACCGCCGACGGCGATCTGCGCACCCTGCCCAGCCATCTGCCCAACGCCGACCCGCGGCTCGGCGGGCTGGACGGTTTTTACGCCGCCCGGCTGATCAAATCCTGATTTTAAACTTCAGTCTTCTAAGCTCGAAGTGATTCGTGCGGTATCAAGAGGGTGTCTTGTATATCAAGAAGGTGTCTTGGCCGCGTTTCCGGATTAAATAAGGATTCGTTGAAAATTCCCTCCCCGCAAGGTTAGGCGTGTCGGTCGCTCAAAGCAGACGCATCTCGACGCTGATTGCTGGCCGCTTTGCCCGCAGCCTGCTCGCACGCGCCAGCGGGAGCACGGTTGCGCTGTCGCGGCTCTGGCCCGGCCGCACCGACCGGCTGATCATCGCCCCGCACGACCTCCGGACCGCCGACGCCACCCGCGCTGCCGAGATCTATGCCGGGCGATTCGTGTTCGCCGGCAAGATCGTCACCTGCCACGGCCGCTCGATCTTCGATCTCGAACCGCCGTCGGAGGATTGGGAAGCCGCCCTGCTCGGCTTCGGCTGGCTGCGCCATCTGCGTGCCGCCGACACCGCGCTGACCCGGGCCAATGCCCGCTCGCTGGTCGACGACTGGATCTCCAACCAGGCCCGCAAGCGGCCGCTGGAGCGCCGCGCCGACGTGCGCGCACGGCGGGTGATCTCGCTGCTGTCGCAGGCGCCATTGGTGCTCGGCGACACCGACGGAAAATTCTACCGCAAATATCTGCGCGGGCTGGCGCGCGAGATCCGCTATCTGCGCCACGCGACGCTCGACAATGACGGCGTGCCGCGCCTGCAGGTGCTGATCGCGCTGTGCTACGCGTCGCTCTGCCTCGCCAACCAGGCGCGCAACATCAAATCCGCCACGCGCAGGCTGTCCGACGAATTGCAGCGCCAGATCCTGCCCGATGGCGGCCACATCTCGCGCAATCCCGGCGCGCTGGTCGAGCTGCTCAGCGATCTGCTGCCGCTGCGGCAGACCTTTGCCGCACGGAATATCGCGCCGCCGCCGGCGCTGCTCAACGCGATCGACCGCATGATGCCGATGCTGCGCTTCTTCCGGCACGGCGACGGCAGCTTCGCGCTGTTCAACGGCATGAGCACCGCGCCATCCGATCTTGTCGCGACGCTGCTCGCCTATGACGACACCCGCGGTGTGCCGATGGCGAGCATGCCGCACACCGGCTTCCAGCGCCTCGATGCCGGCAACATGACCCTGATCATCGACACCGGCCCGCCGCCACCGGCCAGCGTCAGCCAGGATGCGCATGCCGGCTGCCTGTCGTTTGAGCTGTCGTCCGGGGTGAGCCGCATCGTCGTCAATTGCGGCATGCCGAACACCGGGCGCGACAATTGGCGGCCGTTCGCACGCTCCACCGCGGCGCATTCGACGCTGACCTATCGCGACACCTCGTCGTGCCAGTTCGTCGAGCTGTCGGCGATGAAGCGGCTGTTGCGCGGCGCTCCGGTCACCAGCGGGCCCAGCAATGTCGAGAGCTACCGCGAAGCCATCCCCGACGGCGACGTGCTGACCGCCTCGCATGACGGCTATCTCTCGCGCTTCGGCGTGATTCACCGCCGCGTGCTGATGATCGCCCAGGACGGCACGCGGATGGAGGGCGAGGACTCGCTGTCGCCGGCACCCGGCGGCCGCATCAAGGGCAGCGAGGCCGATTTCGCGCTTCGCTTCCATTTGCACCCCTCGGTGAAGGCGAGCCGGCTGTCCGACGCCCGCGGCGTGATGCTGGTGCTGCCCAACCGCGACGTCTGGACCTTCGAGGCGATGGACGACAAGGTCGACCTCGAGGACAGCGTGTTCCTGGCCGGCAATGACGGCCCGCGCCGCACCTCCCAGATCGTGATCCGGCAGGACGCAAGGCAGGCCGCCAGTATCCGCTGGAGCTTCGTGCGCTCCTCGACCTCGGCCACCGCCACCAACGCCCGCCGCAACGCCCGCCGCGAGCCGGAACTGCCGCTGTAAATTTGTGGCCAAACCGGCCCTTCACGGTTCCGAACCCTGCCAAACCATGCTACCCGGCTGCCTTAACAGCCAGGGATTTTCTATATGACCGAGCAGCTTCGCCGCGTGACCCGCGCTCTGTTGTCCGTTTCCGACAAGACCGGACTGATCGATTTCGCCAAGGCGCTGGCCGACCATGGCGTCGAGCTGGTCTCGACCGGGGGCACCGCCAAGGCGATCGCGGCGGCCGGGCTGCGGGTCAAGGACGTCTCCGAGCTCACCGGTTTCCCTGAGATGATGGACGGCCGGGTCAAGACGCTGCATCCGAAGGTGCATGGCGGCCTGCTCGCGATCCGCGACAACAAGGAACACGCCGCGGCGATGGCCTCGCACGGCATCGCCCCGATCGACCTCCTGGTCGTCAACCTCTATCCGTTCGAGGCCACCGTCGACAAAGGTGCCGGCTTCGAGGAATGCATCGAGAACATCGACATCGGCGGTCCCGCGATGATCCGCGCCGCGGCGAAGAACCATGACGACGTCGCTGTGGTGGTCGAGGCGAATGACTATCAAGCCGTGCTCGACGAGCTCGCCGCGCACAAGGGCGCGACCTCGCTTGGCCTGCGCCGGCGGCTTGCCGCCAAGGCCTATGCGCGCACCGCGGCCTATGACGCTGCGATCTCGAACTGGTTTGCCGTACAGCTCGACACCAAGGCGCCGGACTTCCGCGCCTTCGGCGGCAGGCTGATCCAGTCGCTGCGCTACGGCGAGAACCCGCACCAGACCGCGGCGTTCTACGCCACGCCGGAGAAGCGTCCGGGCGTCGCGACCGCACGCCAATTGCAGGGCAAGGAACTGTCCTACAACAACATCAACGACACCGATGCGGCCTATGAATGCGTCGGCGAGTTCGACCCGCAGCGCACCGCGGCCTGCGTCATCGTCAAGCACGCCAACCCCTGCGGCGTCGCCGAGGGTCCGGATCTCGCCACCGCCTATGCCCGCGCGCTCGCCTGCGACTCCACCTCGGCCTATGGCGGCATCATCGCGGTCAACCGCAAGCTCGATGCGGATGCCGCGCGTGCCATCATCGGCATCTTCACCGAGGTGATCATCGCGCCTGATGCGACCGACGAGGCGATCTCGATCATCGCCGGCCGGCGCAATCTGCGCCTGCTGCTCGCCGGCGGCCTGCCGAACGCGCGTGCGCTCGGCCTCACCGCCAAGACCGTTGCCGGCGGCCTGCTGGTGCAGAGCCGCGACAATGCCGTGGTCGAGGACATGAACCTGAAGATCGCGACCAAGCGCGCGCCGACCGACGCCGAGCTGCGCGACCTCAAATTCGCCTTCCGGGTGGCAAAACACGTCAAGTCGAACACCATCATCTATGCCAAGGATCTCGCCACCGTCGGCATCGGCGCCGGCCAGATGAGCCGCGTGGACTCCGCGCGCATCGCCGCGCGCAAGGCGCTGGATGCGGCGGCGGAGCTGAAGCTCGCCGAGCCCCTGACCAAGGGTTCGGTGGTCGCCTCCGACGCGTTCTTCCCGTTCGCCGACGGCATGCTCGCCTGCATCGAGGCCGGCGCGACCGCGGTGATCCAGCCCGGTGGCTCGATGCGCGACGACGAGGTGATCAAGGCCGCCGACGAGCACGGCATCGCCATGGTGTTCACCGGCGTGCGGCATTTTAGGCATTGATTGGATCCGTAGCCCGGATGCAGCGAAGCGAAATCCGGGACGGTTTCTCCGCGGACCAAGACCCCGGATTGCGCTTCGCTGCATCCGGGCTACGAAGCTGTCGTCCCTGCGAAAGCAGGGACCCATAACCACAGGCGTCCGTTGTTAGAACAAGCTGGGGCTCCAGCGCAGCGCAACACGAGCAGCGGTGGTTATGGATCCCGGCTCGCGCTTCGCTTGGCCGGGACGACAGCCGGTGGTTTACTCGCGCACCTTCGCCAGCAACACCAGCCCCACCACGAAGAACGCCACCAGCACGGCCATGCCGTACTTCTGGCTCGCGGTCGCTGCCGTGATCGCGCCGATCAAGAGCGGGCCGATGAAAGACGTTACCTTTCCGGTCAGCGCGAACAGTCCAAAATACTGCGCGATGCGATCCTTCGGCGCGAGGCGAATCAGGAGCGAGCGCGAGGCCGCCTGCAACGGCGCGCCGGTGGCGCCGATCAGGCAACCGAGCACGATATAGGCGCGCTCGGCGGCGCCCGCGAACAATGGACCGCCCGGCACCGGCGGCGCGACCGGGATGAACAGGATGGAATCCTTGTTCACGGTGAGGATCACGACGATCGCAAACAACAGGATCACGAGACTGCCGGTGATCACGCGTTTCGGCCCGAACGCATCGTCGAGCTTGCCGCCGAGCCAGCCGCCGAACGTCCCGGCCACCGCCAGGATGATGCCGAAGGTGCCGATCCGGATGGTGTCCCAGCCGAACGTGCCGGCGGCATAGATGCCGCCGAACGCGAACAGCGAAACCAGCCCGTCGGTGTAGATCATGTTCGCCAGCAGGAACCGCGCCAGCGACTTCTGCTTCGGCAGGCTGGCCAATGATTCCCTGAGCTCGCGCAGACCTTCGCCGAGCGCCTCGCGCAGTGGCCGCTTCGCCGGATAATCCGGCGTGAACAGGAACATCGGCGTCACGAAGATGATGAACCACAGCCCGGTCAACGGCCCGGTGATGCGATCGCCTTCGTGCATGACGGGATCGAGACCGAACAGCGGCGTGAAACCGAACAGCGTGCGGCCGGTCTCGGCATTAGCGGCAAGGAAGCCGAGCACCAGCACGAGGCTCAAAATGCCGCCGACATACCCGGTGGCCCAGCCGGTGCCGGAGAGCCGCCCGATCCTGTCGGGCGGCACCAAGGTCGGCATCATCGCATTGTTGAACACGGTCGCGAACTCGACGCCGACGCTGGCGATCGCATAGGCGAGCAGCAGCATGGGAATGATGTCGGGGTTACCTGGCTTGCCGATCCACATCGCGCTAGAGCCGATCACCAGCAGCGCGCCGAAAACAGCGATCCACGGCTTGCGCCGGCCGCTGGCATCGGCGATCGCACCCAGCACCGGCGACAGCAGCGCGATCGCAAGTCCCGCGGCCGCGGTGGCAAAGCCCCACAGCGCCTGCCCGCTTGCAGCATCGGGCGCGACGAAGCTCGCGAAATACGGCGCGAACACGAAGGTCGTGATCAGCGTGAAATAGGGCTGCGCGGCCCAGTCGAAGAAGATCCAGCTAATGACGGCTGCGCGGCCAGGATAGACCTTGGTGTAGGCCTTCACATGTTCAGTGCCCGTCTGCATTGTTGCCGTCATCGCGAAAGATATTCCCAAACTCGAACCACAGGCAGGCTTTTGCCGCTTCAATCCGTTCCCATATAGCATGGGCCGGTTTGCTGATACGGCGATGAACAGGGCAGGACATTTCGATGGCGCTGACAGCAACCATGTCGCGACGGCTGTTTGCCGCTCTCCTGCTGATCGGCATCGCGACACCGGCCCTCGGCCAGGTGCAACGTCGCGCTTACGAGCCCTCGGCCACCAATACGATTCAAAGCATCCGCGCCGAAAACGGCATGGTGGTGGCGCAGGAGAAGCTGGCCGCGCGGGTCGGTGCCGACATCCTGCGGCAAGGCGGCAACGCAGTCGACGCCGCGGTCGCCACCGGCTTTGCGATGGCGGTGACCTATCCGCGCGCCGGCAATATCGGCGGCGGCGGTTTCATGGTGATCCATCTCGCCGGCCGCAGTGAAGATGTCGCAATCGACTATCGCGAAACCGCGCCGCAGGCCGCGACGCGCGACATGTTCCTGAATGCCGATGGCAAACCCGATCCGGACAAGTCGCGCAACTCCGCGCTCGCGATCGGCGTGCCCGGCACGGTCGCGGGTCTCGCGCTGGCGCTGGAGAAATACGGCTCCGGCAAGTTCACGCTGGCGCAGATCGTCAAGCCCGCGATTGATCTCGCCCGCGACGGCTTCATCGTCACCGACGACACGTCGGACACGCTGGCGGACATGTATCGCCGCATGTCGCGCTGGCCGAATTCGGCCAAGACGTTCTCGCATGCCGACGGCACGCCGCTGCATGAAGGCGACCGCCTGATCCAGGGCGATCTTGCAACGACGCTGACGGCAATTGCCGAGCAGGGGCCGCGCGGCTTCTACGAGGGCACGGTCGCCGAGAAGCTCGTCAGCGGAATCAAGAATGCCGGCGGCATCCTTACGATCGAGGATCTGAAAGCCTACCAGCCGGTGATCCGCACGCCGATCCGCGGCAGCTATCGCGGCCACGACATCGTCTCGATGCCGCAGCCTTCTTCCGGCGGCGTCGTGCTGCTGGAGATCCTCAACATCCTCGAAGGCTTTCCGATGTCCGACATGAAGCAGGGCTCGGCCGCCTCGCTGCATGTCATGATCGAGGCGATGAAGCGAGCCTATGCCGATCGCGCCCGCTATCTCGGCGATCCCGCCTTCGTCGACGCGCCGACCCAGCTGCTGATCGACAAGGATTATGCCGCCCGCCAGCGCGCGACCATCGACCTCGCCCGCGCCACGCCCTGGACCGATGTGCGCAACGCCAAGCAGCCGCATGAGGGCGACAACACCACGCATTATTCGGTGGTCGACGCCAGCGGCAACGCCGTCAGCAACACCTACACGCTGAACTTCCCCTACGGCGTCGGCCTCGTCGCCGACGGCACCGGCGTGCTGCTCAACAACGAGCTCGACGATTTCACCGCGGCGCCGGGCGCCTCCAACGCGTTCGGCCTGGTCGGCTTCGAGGCCAATCTGCCGGGACCCGGCAAGCGCCCGCTGTCGTCAATGTCGCCGACCATCGTGCTGAAGGACGGCAAGCCGGTGCTGGTGACGGGATCGCCGGGCGGCAGCCGCATCATCTCCGCGGTGACGCAGATCATCGTCGACGTCATCGACTACAAGATGGACATCGCGGCCGCGGTGGCGGCGCCCCGCATGCATCATCAATGGCTACCCGACGAGGTCCGGATCGAGCGCGGATTTCCCGACGAGGTGCTCGCCGAACTGCGCGCCAAGGGCCACAAACCGGTCGAGCCGCTCGGCTACTCCTCCGCGAACTCGATCGTCGTCACGACCAATGGTCTGCTCGGCGCACCCGATCCGCGCACGCGCGGGTCGGAGGCGGCTGGATACTAGAGCTTGATCCGGAAAAGTGCGAAGCGGTTTTCCGAAAAGATCATGCTCAAACTAAAGACCTAGAGGGCAAACGCGGCTTTGCCCGGCCTGCAACATCGCGATAGATTGGCGGTCCGCGCAACTCCGGCCGCGGATCGCAAACAGCCGGTGAATGATTTCTCCGGGGAACGCGCATGAGCACGGCCGAATCCAAATCAATCGAAGTCGCAGAGATCGAGGACACCAGTCTCCTCGCCTTCTATCGCGACATGAACCTGCCGGAGCGGCGCACGTTCTGGGCCTGCGCCTCGGGCTGGACGCTCGACGGCATGGATTTCATGATCTATCCGCTCGTGATCGGCACCATCATCACGCTGTGGAAGGTCGATGCCGGCACCGCGGGTCTCGCCGGCACCGTGACGCTGCTGGCCTCCGCCGTCGGCGGCTGGCTCGGCGGCTATCTCTCCGACCGGATCGGGCGGGTCAAGACGCTGCAGCTCACCATCATCTGGTTCTCGTTCTTCTCGCTGGTCTGCGCCGTGGTGCAGAATTTCGACCAGCTGCTGATCGCCCGCGCGCTGCTCGGTCTCGGCTTCGGCGGCGAATGGGCGGCCGGCGCGGTGCTGATCGGCGAAGCGATCCGGCCGCAATATCGCGGGCGCGCGGTCGGCTCGGTGCAGTCGGGCTGGGCGATCGGCTGGGGCCTTGCGGTGCTGGCGCAGGCGGTCCTGTTCTCGATCCTGCCTCCGGAAAACGCCTGGCGCTGGATGTTCGTGATCGGCGCGCTGCCGGCGCTGCTGGTGTTCTATCTGCGCCGGTATGTCACCGAGCCGGAGATCTCCGCCGCGACGATGGCCCAGCAGCAGGCATCCGGCAGCGGGCCCGCGGCATTGTGGGAGATCTTCCAGGGACCGATCCTGAAGACCACGCTGCTGGCCTCGCTGGTCGGCACCGGCATGCAGGGCGGATATTACGCCATCACGTTCTGGGTACCGCGCTTCCTCACCACCGAGCGCAAGCTCTCGGTGGTCGGCTCGACCGGCTATCTCGCGACGCTGATCATCGGCTCGTTCATCGGCTATCTGGTCGGCGCCTGGCTTGCCGACCGGATCGGCCGACGCAATCTGTTCCTGATCTTCTCGCTCGGCGCCATCGCAGTCGTGCTGCTCTATACCCAATTGCCGCTCTCCAACGAGGTGCTGTGGGTGCTGGGCTTCCCGCTCGGCTTCTTCGCCTCAGGCTATTTCTCAGGCATGGGCGCGTTCCTGACCGAGCTCTATCCAACCCGGCTGCGCGGCTCCGGCCAGGGCTTCTGCTACAATTTCGGCCGCGGCGTCGGCGCGCTGTTTCCGTTCCTGGTCGGCGCACTCTCGACCACCACGACGCTCGCCAACGCGATCGCGATCTTCGCGGTGGCGGCCTATGCCGTGTTCTTCATCGCCGCCTACGCGCTGCCGGAAACGCGCGGGCGCGTACTGCATGCGGGTGGGTAGAGCTGTGAGAGTTGCGCGATGGCCGCGACACTTGCTCCGTCGTTCCCTCCCCCCCTTGTGGGGGAGGGCTAGGGAGGGGGGTGGCCGCGAAGACGGTGTATGTGGCGTACCCCTCACCCCCAACCCTCTCCCACAAGGGGAGAGGGAGCCTGACAATGGTGCGTCCCTAACTAAAGAGGAGCCGTCGCATGACATCGCTCAAAGGCAAGACGCTGTTCATCTCGGGTGCGAGCCGCGGCATCGGGCTTGCGATCGCGCTGCGCGCCGCGCGTGACGGCGCCAATGTTGCGATCGCGGCGAAGACCGCCGAGCCGCATCCGAAGCTGAAGGGCACGATCTACACTGCCGCCGACGAGGTCCGCGCCGCCGGTGGCAAGGCGCTGCCGGTGCTCTGCGACATCAGGGACGAGGCCCAGGTGATGGCGGCGATCGACACTACCGTCGCCGAATTCGGCGGCATCGATATCTGCGTCAACAATGCCAGCGCCATCAGCTTGACCAATTCGCAGGCGACCGACATGAAGCGGTACGATCTCATGATGGGGATCAACACCCGCGGCACCTTCATGGTGTCGAAATACTGCATTCCGCATCTGAAGAAGGCGGAGAATCCACACATCCTGATGCTGTCGCCGCCGCTCGACATGAAGACGAAGTGGTTCGAGCACTCGACCGCTTACACGATGGCGAAGTTCGGCATGAGCATGTGCGTGCTTGGGCTGGCCGGCGAGCAAAAATCTTCAGGCATTGCGGTCAATGCGCTGTGGCCGCGCACCACGATCGCAACGGCCGCGGTCGGCAATCTGCTCGGCGGCGACGCCATGATGCGCGCGAGCCGCACGCCCGAGATCATGGGCGATGCGGCCTACGCGATCGTCACGCGGCCATCGCGCGAGTTCACCGGCAATTTCTGCATCGACGACAAGGTGCTCTACGCCAACGGCGTGCGCGACTTCGAGCGCTACCGCGTCGATCCATCGGTGCCGTTGATGTCGGATTTCTTCGTGCCCGACGACGATGTGCCGCCACCCGGCGTCGCCGTACAGGCGCTGCCGTCGGCGGGCGGAGCGCAGACGTCGCGTTAAACTAGACCGCCGACGCGTTCAGCTGCGTGCGCCAGTGCTGCACGCGCTCCTTGAGCAACGTGTCGCGCACATAGGCCAGCTCTTCGTCCTCGATGCGCTCCAACGTTTGGAGCGAGAGATTGTCCGCGCCATGCGCCGCCCAGGCGCGCTGCAGCTCGGCATTGCGATGGCTGCCCATCCGCAGCGTGAACCAGATGCGGTTTTCTATTTTCTCCAGATCGAGCGCCTGCCCGACCCAGACCTCGCCGCTGGCGCGGCAGCGGATCGCGAACACGCCGGCGACGGCAGCGCGTTTCTTGTAGTCGGCAATGGCCAGCTTGCGGTCCTCGGTCTTCATGGCGGCTCCTGTCGTATCGGCACGTTATTTATATCCGGGTATTATTGACAAAGCAATTACACCCGGATAAAACATCGCCATCGAAAGCGAATGGGACGAGCTGACATGGACACCACCTGCCATCTGGAGCCGACGTGGAATGCCGGGCGCGACTTTGCCCAGCGCGAGATCACCGGCGAGCTGGTGATGCTCAACCTGCTGCGCTTCCGCGAGATCGCCGATTATTCGCAAAGCCCCGAACTCGCTCCGCCGCAGCCGATCACGGGTGCAGAAGCCTACGACCGCTATGTCGCCCACACGCTTCCGCATCTGCGCAAGAGCGGCGGCGACATCCTGTTCATGGGTGAAGGCGGCTCGTTCCTGATAGGGCCCGAGGGCGAGCGCTGGGATCGCGCGATGCTGATCCGGCAGAAGAGCCGTGGCGCGTTCCTGGCCTTCGCGGTGGCGGAAGCCTACCTCGCCGGCATCGGACATCGCACGGCAGCACTGGCGGATTCACGCCTGCTGCCACTGGTCGAGCTGCCGCGATGACCGAGATGCTAGCGGCCAACCTCGTACGGCCCGCCCTTTTCGAGCGCCCGCGCATAGGCCGGACGCGCGTGAATACGCTCGAGGAATGCAACGCATTTCGGGTGGCCGTCCTCGAGCCCGCCGCGCGCGGCCGCCGCCTCGAGCGGAAAGCTCATCTGGATGTCGGCGCCGGAGAATTCGTTGCCGGCGAACCACTCGCTCTTGCCGAGTTCGCCTTCCCAATAGGCCATGTGCTGCTTGAGCTGCGGATTGACCAGCGTGGACAGCGCCTGGTTCGAGACCTTGCGCACCAGCGGCCGCAGCAGCGCCGGCGCGCGCTTCGGCATCAGCGTGAACAGCAGCTTCAAGAGCAGCGGCGTCATCGCCGAGCCTTCGGCATAGTGCAGCCAATACGTGTAGCGCAGCCGCTCTGGCGTATCGGCCGGCGGGATCAGGCGGCCCTTGCCATAGGTCGCGATGATGTATTCGAGGATCGCGCCGGATTCCGCGATGGTATTGCCGTTGTCGGTGACAACAGGCGATTTGCCGAGCGGATGGATCGCGCGCAGCTCCTTCGGCGCCCGCATGTCGGGCTGCCGCTGGTAGCGCACGATCTCGTAGGGCACGCCCAATTCCTCGAGCAGCCACAGCACGCGCTGCGAGCGGGAATTGTTGAGATGATGAACCGTCAGCATGGGCGTCCTCTGAAATATCGGCGCAATCGGGCGGCGCTTGGTGCCAGCCGGGGACAGGAAAGTCGAGATCCACGCGCCGTGCTTGCTGGAAATCACCCGGGCAATACGTCGCGCAATCGGAGAGGTCTACCATGAATCCTGCCTATGTCGCGTTCGAAGGCGAGCATCGCATCGGGGCCGGTGACCTTCCGGAGGTTGCACGCGCCGCCAAGCAGCACCTGGACCAGCGCAAGGATGCCGCGGTCCTGGTGTTCAACGGCCGCACCTCGGCGCTGGTCGATATCGATTTTCGCGGCTCGGTCGAAGACGTGCTCGCGCGGCTGCCGAAGCTCGCGCCTCCGCTCGACGAGGAGCCGGCAACGCCGGCCGGGCCGCGCGGTCCGGGACGGCCGAAGCTCGGCGTCGTCGCGCGCGAGATCACGCTGCTGCCGCGCCATTGGGACTGGCTCGCGCAGCAGAAGGGCGGCGCATCGGTTGCGATCCGCAAATTGATCGACGAGGCGCGGCGCACGAGCGGCGACAAGGACCGCACGCGCAGCGCGCAGGATGCCGCCTATCGCTTCATGACAACGATGGGCGGCAACCGGCCGCATTACGAGGACGCGATCCGCGCGCTGTTCGCGCACGACCGGCGGCGCTTTGCGACGCTGATCGCGGACTGGCCCGCCGATATCCGCGACCACGTGATCCGGCTCGCCTATAGCGATCAAGCGGACTGACGCGCTTTCGCGCGAAATGGGCGGCGGCCGCAGGTGGGTGATTCGGCTTCAGAGCCGAACCACAGACCTGCCCCGCCGCCGTCCTCACGGTCTCGATTTTTGGAAGTTGAACGTGTCAAAGCCTCCCTCCCTACGCAAAGCCTTCCTGTCGTTCCTGGCGCCGATGCTGCTGAGCAATGTGCTGCAGTCGCTGTTCGGCACCATCAACGGCATCTATCTCGGCCAGATGATCGGCGTCGACGCGCTCGCCGCTGCGTCGGTGTTCTTTCCGGTGATGTTCTTCTTCATCTCCTTCGTGATCGGCCTGAGCGCGGGTGCATCGGTCATGATCGGCCAGGCCTGGGGCGCCGGCGAGCCCGACCGCGTCAAGGCGGTCGCCGGCACGACCATGACCGTGACGCTGCTGCTGGCGCTTGCGATCGCGATCTTCGGCGGCCTGTTCGCGCGCCCGCTGCTGATCGCGCTCGCGACGCCGCCGGACGTTCTCGACGCCGCTGTATCGTATGCGCGGATCATGATGATCACGATGCCGGTGACCTTCGCATTCCTGCTGCTCGCGGCGATGATGCGCGGCGTCGGCGACACCGTGACGCCGCTGGTGGCGCTGACGGTCTCGACCGTCGTCGGCCTTGTGGTGACGCCCGCATTGATCCGCGGCTGGCTCGGGCTGCCGATGCTGGGCGTCGCCAGCGCCGCAGTCGCCTCCGCGGTTTCGGGCGTCGTCACGCTGCTCTGGCTGCATATCCACATGCTGCGGCACAAGCATCCGCTGGCCTTCGACGCCGCGTTCCTGCGCGCGATGCGGCCGAACGGCGGCCTGCTGCGCATCGTGCTGCGGCTCGGCATTCCGACCGCGATCGGCATGGTGGTGGTCTCGCTCGCCGAACTCGTGCTGCTCGGCCTCGTCAACGGCTTCGGCTCGGAGGCCACCGCTGCCTATGGCGCAGTCAACCAGGTGATCGGCTATGTGCAGTTTCCGGCGATCTCGATCGCCATATCCGTCTCGATCTTCGGCGCACAGGCGATCGGCCGCGGCGATGCCAACCGGGTCGGCGCCATCGTGCGGACCGGGATCGAGATGAATCTTGCGCTGACCGGCGGCCTGGTGGTGCTCGGCTATCTCTTTGCGCGGCCGCTGATGGCCTTCTTCATCGTCGACGGCGCGGTGCTCGCGCTGGCGCAGCAGCTTCTGTACATCGTGCTGTGGAGCATGGTGCTGTTCGGCATGGCGACGGTGTTCTCGGGCGCGATGCGCGCCGGCGGCACGGTGTGGATGCCGCTGTTCATCTCGATCCTGGCCATGGCGCTGGTCGAGGTGCCGGTCGCGATCCTGCTCAGCCGGGCCATCGGCATCAGCGGCATCTGGATCGCCTATCCCGCCACCTTCGCAACCATGTTCGTGCTGCAGATGGCCTATTACGCCATGGTATGGCGCAAGCAGACCATCAAGCGGCTGATTTGACATCACGCGCCGCGGCTCACATGATGAGTATCATATTCTACTGGTGGCGCCTGCGGCAGCAGGTACATGCTAGACAAGTCCAAACGAGACAAGCCGAGGGGAGAGACCGCCGTGAGCCAGAATCCGCAATTCCTGTTCGATTTCGGCAGCCCCAATGCCTTCCTCAGCCATGAGGCGATCCCGGCGATCGAGAAGCGCACCGGCGTCAAGTTCGAATACGTCCCGATCCTGCTCGGCGGCATCTTCAAGGCCACCAACAACAAGTCGCCGGCCGAGACGCTGGCCGGCGTCAAGAACAAGCCGGAATTCATGAGGATCGAGACCGAGCGCTTCCTCAAGCGCTTCAACGTCAAGCCCTACACCTGGAACCCGTTCTTCCCGGTCAACACGTTGAACCTGATGCGCGCAGCCGTCGCCGCCCAGCTCGAAGGCGTGTTCGAGAAATACGTCGAGGCCGCCTTCCACCACATGTGGGTCGAGCCGAAGAAGATGGACGATCCGGAAGTGGCCGGCAAAGCCATCGCCGCCTCCGGCCTCGACGCCGCCAAACTGTTCGCGCGTGCGCAGGACGCCGACGTGAAGGCCAAGCTGATCGCGAACACCCAGGCCGCCGTGGAGCGCGGCGCGTTCGGCTCGCCGACTTTCTTGGTCGGCAACGAGATCTTCTTCGGCAAGGAGCAGCTGCGCGAGGTCGAGGAACTGGTGTCGGGAAAGTGAGATGAGCGAATGGCCAATAGCGGGTAGCGAATAGTCGGTCAGTATCCCTATCTATTCCCCATTCCCCATTCGCTTTTCGCTCGCGTCCCGGGCAGCAACAAAGAAGGACAAATTCCCATGCGCGTTCTCGTGGTCGGCGCCGGTGCGATCGGCGGTTATTTCGGCGGCCGGATGCTTCAGGCCGGCCGCGACGTGACTTTTCTCGTCCGGCCCCGCCGCGCCTCCGAGCTCGCCTCCGCCGGGCTCGTGATCAAGAGCCCGAACGGCGACGTCACCTTGAACAATCCGCCGACCGTGCAGGCCGACAAACTGTCGGACAAGTTCGACGTCGTGCTCTTGAGCTGCAAGGCGTTCGATCTCGAGGATGCGATCAAGTCCTTTGCGCCTGCGGTCGGCGACAAGACTGCGATCATCCCGCTGCTCAACGGCATGCTGCACCTCGATGCGCTCGACAAGAAGTTCGGCGCTCAGCATGTGCTCGGCGGCCTCTGCGCGATCGCGGCGACGCTGAACGAGAAACGCGAGGTGGTGCAGCTACAGCCGATGCAATCGCTCGCCTTCGGCGAACGCGCCGGCGGCCTGTCGGACCGGGTACGCGCGATCGCGGAGACCTTGTCCGCGATCAACGGTGCGGCCGCCAGCGATCACATCATGCAGGACATGTGGGAGAAGTGGGTGTTCCTGGCGTCGCTCGCCGCCTCCACCAGCCTGATGCGGACCTCGGTCGGCAACATCCTAGCCGCCCCCGGCGGCAAGGATTTCCTGCTCGGCATCCTCGACGAATGCAGCGCGATCGCGGCCGACGCCGGCCATGCGCCTGGCGGCCCGTTCTTCCAGCGCACCCGCGGGCTCTTGACCACCGAAGGCTCACCGATGACCGCATCGATGTTCCGCGACATCAAGGCGGGACTGCCGGTCGAGGCCGACCATGTGATCGGCGATCTGGTCGTGCGCGCGGATGCCGCCAAGATCCCGGTGCCGAAGCTGCGCACGGCCTACACGCATCTCAAGGCGTATGAGAAGCAGCGGGCCGGTTAGGCTTCACCCTCCCCTGGAGGGGGAGGGTCGGCTCACATGAAGCGAAGCGGAATGTGAGACGGGGTGGGGTGATCTCTCAACACGGGCATTGTTCGAGTGGAGAGACCGTCACCCCACCTCGTCGCTCATTTCATTCGCGCCGATCCTCCCCCTCCAGGGGAGGATGGCAGCATCGCGGCTACAAATGCGCCAGATAATGCGCGAGCGCGGTGATCTCTTCGTCGCTCAAGGGATACGCGACATCGGCCATCGCTGCTTGCGCGCCGCCGGAGCGCACCCCCGATTTGTAGTCGTGCAGCGCCTTGACGAGATATTCCTCGCGCTGGCCAGCGATGCGGGCGACCGCCTTGGTGCCGACGAAGGTATCGGTGTGGCATGAGGCGCAGCGGCGGCCGGCCGCGGCCTGCTTGCCCTTCTCGGACAAGTCCGGATTGTCGTCCTTGCGGCCCTTGAACGGCGTCAGTGACGCGAAATAGGCGCCGAGATTACGGATGTCGTCATTGCTCAGCTGCTCGACGATCGGCTGCATCTGCTCATTCTTGCGCGCACCGGCACGGAAGAACACCAACTGCCATTGAATGAACTGGTCGAGCTGGCCGGCGAGCGAGGGAATGTTCTCGGTCTGCGAGATGCCGTTGTCGCCGTGGCACCCGGCGCAGATCTCGGCCTTCGCCATGCCGGCGGCAACGTCGGCTGCATGGGCGGTCGACGCCAGCAGCATGGCCGCTGACAGAATTCCAAACGACGCATGACGCATAGTCAGTTTCTCCGGCTGTCATTGCCGGGCTCGACCCGGCAATCCATCGCGCTTGCAGAAGGGTTCTTGTTGGGATGGATGCCCGGATCAGATCCGGGCATGACGAGTCTGTTCCGTAGCTTGCCAAACCAAGCAAACGGGGCTGCAGCCGCCTCGAAGGCCACCGCAGCCCCGCGTGGGCTCAACCCTTACTTCTTGCTGTAGCTGATGCGATAGATCGCACCCGCCCAATCGTCGGCGACGAGGATGGAGCCATCCTTGTCGAGCAGGATATCGGCGGGACGGCCGAGATAGCCCTGGTCACCCTCGATCCAGCCGGAGGCGAAGATCTCCTGCTTGGCATTCTTGCCGTCGGGGCTCGCGGTGATCTTCACGATGCGGCCGCCCTGGTACTTGTGCCGGTTCCAGGAGCCATGCTCGGCGATCAGGATGCTGTTCTTGTACTCGGCCGGGAATTGGCTGCCGGTATAGAACTTCATGCCGAGCGGAGCGACGTGCGCGCCGAGCTTGTACACCGGCGGGGTGAACTCCGAGCACTTGTGACCCATCGCGAACTTCGGATCGGGCAGATCGCCCTGGTGGCAATAGGGATAGCCGAAATGCTCACCGGGCTTGTCGATCATGTTGAGCTTGTCGCTCGGCAGATCGTCGCTGACCCAGTCGCGGGCATTTTCGGTGAACCAGTACTTGCCGGTGCGCGGATCGACGTCGCCGCCGACCGAGTTGCGCACGCCAAGCGCCTTGAGCTCCGCATTGCCGGTCTTGGGATCGACGCGTCGGATCTGCGACACCGAGGTCGGCGGGATGCCGATGTTGAAGGGAGGCCCGAACGGAATGTAGAACCAGCCATCCTTGTCGACGGCGATGTATTTCCAGCCGTGCGCCGCGTAGGACGGCATGTCGTCATACACCACCTTGCCGCTGCCGAGGTTGTCGAGATTGGCTTCGGCATTGTCGTACTTGATCAGCTTGTCGACCGCGATGACGTAGAGCGCGCCGTCGCGGAAGGCGAGGCCGGTCGGCATGTTGAGGCCCTTCAGGATGGTCTTGACCTCTTTCTTGCCGTTGTTGTCCTTGATCGCATAGACGTTGCCGAGGCCGAACGAGCCGACGAACAGCGTGCCCTTGTCGCCCCAGGCCATCTGCCGAGCCGCGAGCACGTTCGAGGCATAGACCTCGATCTTGAAGCCCGGCGGCAGCTTGATCTTCTTCATCATGGTGGCGAGTTCGGCGTCGGATGCGCCGGTCGGCGGACCGGACGGCGGGGCAAGGCCCTTCTGCGCTTCGGTCTCGTCGCCGAGGAACCAGTCATCCGGCGGATGGGTCCAGAATTCCTTGGTGCCGGACTCGTACTTCTTCAGCGCCCGGTTCTTGTCGGTTTGTTGCTGCGCATTGGCGAAGGTTGTCCCCGCCAGCAGCGCAATCGCCGCGAACGCAAGTATGGATCGATTGAAAGCCGATTTCATCGCGTCACTCCCCTACGCAAGCCGTTGCAGCTTGCCTGTTATTGATTTTTGAACGCCCTGAGAGATGATGGTGGCGGTCTGTGAGGTAGGTCAGACGGCAAAATGGTAGCACATCCATCGACGCTGAAAAGCGCATGCAGTGGTGTGCGCTGCGTCAAAACAAGTTGAGACGAAATTTGAGACGAAATTCGAGTGAAATTTTCCTGCGCGAGCCTGCCTGCAAACAAGGCATTCTGCACCGCAGCGTAATATTCGAACGTAGCTAACGCTTGAGATCGCGGCTATCGCGACGAGAAACGCGCAAGGCCGAGCGCCTGCGCCTTGGCCTTCGGCAGCGGCCTGAACAACACGCTGCGCTTCTGCCCGCTGGAGATCGCCGCGATCTTGAAGCCGTCATCGGCGGCGATGATGTCGCCGGTCCGAAGGGTCATGTCGTCCTCGATCGCAATCGGCGACAGGCCGGTGGACGCGCCGGCACTGCACGCGCATTGCGGCACCATCTCGCGCTGGAAGCGGAATGCGTTGGCAAGCGTCTTGTAGGTCTCGCCCGCTTCGGTTCTGGCGCTGTCGATATCGGAGCCGGAGTACAGCTTCACCTCGGCGGCCGGACAGGCCGCTTCGCAGGCCTTGATATCCGCCGCCTCGCTCACGCGCGGCAGCGGGAAGAACCGGCCGTCGCAGGTCCTGACGCAGAAATTCTGCCGGCCGCCCGACCGCGTCGTGATGTAGACCCGAGGCCGCGGCCGTTGCTCGGGCTCAAAGCCAGGCGCTTGCTCGAAGCCGGGCATGGAAGAGAAATTCGGCGCCGGGGCATACGCCGAGTCGCTCGGCAATTGCTGCGCCGATGCCCGCGAACAGGCCCAGACGCCGACAAGCACGACCAGCGCTGCAACGCATGCGCGAGCCAAGCGGCGGTTCAACCCGGGATCTGGCTTCCAGCTGATCGACATCATTCACTTGCTCGCCGCGTCGGAAGGCGAGCGGCAACCATTTCGACGCCGACACAACCACGGATTTCTATCAGTTTTGAGAATGCATCGTCTTGGCGGCTCACGGAGCCGGAAAGGGCCATCGCGGGTCGCGGCATCTTGACCGCGCGATCGCGGCGCTGCCCGAGCCGCCTGAACAACAAAAAGCCCGCACCAATGGGCGGGCCTTCATCAGACTGTCAGCTCGGTCAGCGAGATATTTTGGAGCGGGCGAAGGGGCTCGAACCCTCGACCCCGACCTTGGCAAGGTCGTGCTCTACCACTGAGCTACACCCGCATCCGAAATGGCGGCGATCGCTCGCCGGCAACGGCAGACCTATGCCAAATGCTGTCTGTGAATGCAACACAAGAGCGCGGTCCGACCTTCACGAAATCGCACGGTTTCCTTAAAAATTGACCCCCGAATCGGCCGAAACCGGCCATCGCGACGATTTCTTTTTATGTTTCGGCCGGAACCGGCCTCAGAGCCATCTCATCCCGGAGCGATTCGAGCCAAGTCTCGAACCAGCCGGTCAGCGTCTGCGCCAGTTCGACGCGGCGGTCCGCGTCGCAATCGAACACCGCCCACCATTCGATAAAGGCCCGGTCGCCGTCGACCACCGGGGTTACCCGCAGGGTCGCACTGAAGTCCGTCATCGGCAGGGTCGGCGGACCGGCAAATTCGTAGGTCTGGAAGCGTTCGACGTCGGACTGTGCGAGCAGCCGCTGCCGGATCCGCCGTTCCCGGTACAGGACGTTGCGCACGGCACCGATGGTGTCGCCGGACTTGCCGTCCTCGATCTCGCTGGTGCCCGCGCCGTGGACCCAGACCGGGTAATTGTTGAAATCGCGGATGATTTTCCAGACCTCGCCGGCCGGCTGCTCGAACACGGTGCTGTAATAGGCCTTTGCCATAGGCGATCCCCCTGTTGCCATGAAGAAGCGCCATCGTCGGCCGTTTCGGGCCTCAAACCCACCCGATCTCCGATGGAACATGCCGGACGGCGAGCGATTGAATTTTGCCGGCCGACCGCCATCTACGGAGCATGTTCCGGGATCATGCTCTAGGCTGACAGAACGGCTGAACACGCCGTCCGGAGCGTGCTAGAACGCCCCCGTATTTTTCCGACCTCAGAAGACCAAGGCGAGGACAACGTGACGATAATGGAGCAGGGCGGCCCCACGCCCGAGGCAGCGCCCGATCTGATCAAGGAGACGACGACCCAGACCTTCGTCAAGGACGTCATCGAGGAATCGCGCCGTCAGCCGGTCATGATCGACTTCTGGGCGCCGTGGTGCGGTCCCTGCCGCCAGCTCACGCCGATGCTGGAAAAGGCGGTTCGCAACGCCAAGGGCCGGGTCAAGCTGGTCAAGATGAACATCGACGAGCATCCGCAGATCCCCGGCCAGATGGGTATCCAGTCGATCCCGGCCGTGATCGCCTTCGTCAACGGCCAGCCCGCCGATGGCTTCATGGGCGCGGTGCCGGAGAGCCAGATCAACGCCTTCATCGAGAAGATCACCAAGGGTGTGCCCGCCGCCGGCGAGCCCAATCTTGCGGAGATCCTGGCCGAGGCCGACGCCGTGCTGGCCGGGGGCGATGTCGAGGGTGCGGCGCAGATCTATGCCGAGGTGCTGGCGCACGATGCCACCAACATCGCGGCGCTGGCGGGCCTCGCCAAGTGCTACGTCACGTCGGGTGCGGTCGAGCAAGCCAAGCAGACGCTCGCGATGGTGCCGGAGTCCAAACGCAATGACGCCGCGGTGAAGGCGGTGCAGGCGGCAATCGACCTCGCCGAACAGGCGCAGTCGGTCGGACCGATCGCGGAGCTGGAACAGAAAGTCGCCGCAAACCCGCTCGATCATCAGGCCAGGTTCGATCTCGCGACCGCGCTCAATGCGATGAACAAGCGCACGGAGGCGACCGAGCAGCTGCTCGCCATCGTCAAGCGTGACCGCAAGTGGAACGACGATGGCGCGCGCAAGCAGCTGGTGCAGTTCTTCGAGGCGTGGGGCGGCACCGATGAGGCAACCGTCGATGGGCGCAGGCGATTGTCGACGATTCTATTCTCGTAACGCACGCCCGTCATAGCAGCGGGACCGCAGATGCCGATCAATGCCGAATATCGCGGGCCCGGCGAGCTCCCCGAGGTGATCCCGGTGTTCCCGCTGCCTGGCGCGCTGCTGTTGCCGCGCGGCCAGATGCCGCTCAACATCTTCGAACCGCGTTATCTCGCGATGATCGACGACGCGCTGCGCGACGGTCACCGCCTGATCGGCATGATCCAGCCTGATGTGGCGCACTCGCAGAAGGAGGCCAAGCCGGCGCTATTCCGCATCGGCTGCGTCGGCCGCATCACCCAGCTCGCCGAATCCGGCGACGGCCGCTACATCCTCGAACTGACCGGCGTCGCGCGCTTCAAGGTGGTCGAGGAGCTGGCCGTGCAGACGGCGTACCGGCAGTGCAAGGTCGACTTCTTCTCCTTCACCGGCGACTTCACCGCACGCAAGGGCGAGGACGCCGTCGACCGCAAGGCGCTGCTCGAGGTGCTCGCCGATTTCCTCGAAGCCAACAACCTGAAGGTCGACTGGGAAGGCATCGAGTCCGCGCCGAACGAGGCGCTGGTCAATGCGCTGGCGATGATGTCGCCCTATGGTCCGGCCGAGAAGCAGGCGATGCTCGAGGCGCCCGACCTGAAGACCCGCGCCGAGATCCTGATCGCGGTCACCGAGATGGACCTCGCCAAGAAGCGCACCTCGGGCGACCCGCCAGTGCAATGAGGCCCTTCACCGCAGCTCTCGTCGGCCCAGCCAGATGTGAAGCGGAAACATCACGGAGAGGGCAAATCCCGCTGTGAGGTGGATCCAACTCATCCAGGGCCGCACCTCCTCGGATCCAAGATAATAGAGCCCGAAGGCGGTCACGATCAGGACCGCATTGAACGCCGCCATGATCGATCCCGAAATGCGATTCTTCCGGCTCCGCCACGCGCGCAGCAGATGCACGGGGATGAGGGCGCCCAGCGTCAGCAGCGCCAGCATGGCGACCCCGCCATGAACCATCAATAAGTTGGCCGCGGCCTGCTGCCAGATCTCGTCGGCGGCAACGTTCTTTTGCCAATCCGCGACCAGCCAGCCGGCGCCCGTCAGCAACAGCGCTCCGAACGTCGCGTACATCGAATAGCGAAATGAACGTTTAAGCCGCAAGATGCACCGCCTGGGGCCAGTCGGAAGTGATCTGAACGTCTCCGCCGGTCGAGATCAGCAAGGCGCTTGCCCTGTAATGCTCAAGCAGGTCGCCGGCATCGGTCCCCGAGATCATGACAGTCTTCGTCAGCGCATCGGCGATCATGCATGAGGGCGCGCAGACCGTAGCGCCGATGGCGACGGTTGTCGGATTGCCCGTGGCGGGATCGATGATTGCCGAAGTGCCCGGAGACGCTCCGTCGACCAAATCGAAGCGAAGCGCGGTCGATGCCAGCGCCTGATCAGCCAGCTCGATACGGGCGAGCAAGCGGAGCGGGTCGCGGGGGTCGCGCAGATGGACCGTGTGCTGTCCCTGCCCGAACGCCCGAAGATCGCCGCCGGCATTCACCAGCCCGCCCCGAATATCGAAGCTGCGCAACACTTCGACTGCGCGGTCGACGGCAAAGCCCTTGGCGATCCCTCCGAGATCGATCGTGACGTCCGGAGATCGAAGGCGCACCGCTAGTTCGGGCAGCAGCTCGATCGCATTGTCGAAGCTCTGTTCCGGCCCGATGACGCGATCGCCGTCCGATCCGGGCAGCAGACCCATGGCTTGCAACACCGGCGCAACGGTGACATCGAAGGTACCCCTGGAGCGGCGATGCATCTCGAGCGCCGCCTCCAGGACCTCGAACGTCCAGGCATGAACGTACGTCGGCCGGACGCCGGCTTCCCGGTTGACGCGGCTGACGTCGCTGTCGTGCTCGTGAAAGCTCATCAGTCGATGAACCCGCGCGACGGCATCGAATGCGGCGTCAATGGCGGCATCCGTCTCGGGTCCGGAGGCGGCCGCGACCTCGATCTCGACGAAAGTGCCGAGCAGCGGCCGGGCGCGGCGAATGCTATCGGAGGCGATTGGCATAGGCGGCCAAAATCCTCTTCACGCCCTCCGTGACATGCGTCGACGACAGCGTCGCGCCGGAGATATTCCGGATGTCGCCGTTGATCTTCAACGCACTGCCGCCGGTCTTGCCGACGAATTGCGCCAGCCAGCTCGGACTTCGGATCTCGCCGCCATAGGACTCCCGATATTGCAGGATCTCGACCTTATGCACTGCGCCGCCCGGCGTCAGCGCCACTGCATAGTCGATGAACAGGTGCTTGCCGATCACCCGGTCGAAGACAAGGAAGCCCGCGACCTTGCCTCCGGCTTCGGCCTTCCAGACCCGGCCTGCCTGGACTTCGGTGAAATTCGTCGCCGAGGGAAACGCCTGCTTCTGCGCCTCCTCGATCGACAGGTACTGAACGGCATAGGCGGGCGAAGCAGCCGACACAATCGCCGCTGCAGGCAGTGTATATCGAACCCACGTCATCTCTCACCTGGCTCCAATCGTTTTCATCATGCGCGCGGAGCGTTTGCTCCGGCGTGACCGTGCTGATCTCAGAAGAAGAATCCGACGCCGCCGAGGAACGAATCCGACATCGCGCCGGTGATGCTCTTGTCGATGACGTGCTGATAGGTCGCCTTCAGCGCGATCTTCGGTGACGGGAAGAGCGCGAAGCCGGCGGTATGGTACTGGCGTTGGCCGGCGCCGGTCGGCATGTTGGCATCCGTGCCGGCAAAGCCACCGGTCTGCGAATTCTGGTAGGTGTAGCGATAGAAGGGCACCGCCTCCCACTCGCTGTTCAGGATGGTGCCGAGCGGCACGTGATAGGCGATCTCGCCGGAATAGCCGTACATGGACTTGCCGACGTTGTTGGTGGGATCTGAATCGTTGTTCGCGCGCAGGTTCTCCGGATGGCTGAATTCGGCGCGGACATACTCGCCGCGAAGCTCGAGGCCCGTTTCAGGGACGCGGTAGCGGAACTCGGCGTCGAACATCGCCAGACTGGAGTGACCGAGGAAATTGCCGAGATCATCGTGCGCGCCCCGTGGGGTCGTATTCGGCGAGAAATAGGCGCTTACACTTCCCGCGAAGCCGGGCACGAATGTCGGCGTGACGTCGAGCCGTCCGGAGACGGCGACGGCATTGTTGAGCTGCTGGAAGTCGCCGAGCGGGGGCCTGGAGAACCCGAGCCCATTCAGGCCATCGATACCCGCGGCATAGGGCGTTCCGGGAAGCGGCACGGTCTTGGCCGCGGTGCGATTGTCGAAGGTATCGCCGAAGTCCTCGTTGCTGGTGCTGACCATCACCTGATACTTCAGATCTTCGCTGATGGTGCCGTAGACGCTGCTCGACGGCACCTTCCAGGTCGATGGAATGAGGCCGTTGTACAGTTCGGGCCGGTTCACACTGTAGAACTGCGTCGGCTCGTGATGCTGGTTGATATAGCCGATCGGCACGAGATCGATGCCGGGCGCGCGCCAGTTGAACTGATCGAGGATCTTGAAATCGATCCAGAGCTGCTCGATCTCCGCGGTGCCGTGCAGCTTGTCGTCGTTGTCGAAACCAGACCCTGCGTGCTCGAACTCGATCTCGGCGTTGAAGATGATATTCGGCGTGATTGCATAGGTCGGCAACAAGACGAATCGTGCAGCATCGAAGCCCTTCTGCCACTGGCCGTTGGCGGCAGGGTTTTGCATGCTACCGAACTTGATCTCGCCATAGGCGCCGATGCTGAGACCGGCCACGGGCGAGTCCGCCAGCCCGAGAATGGGCTTGTCACCGACCGCCGGAAGCGGGGGCAGCTGCAACATCGGCTTGGCCGGCGTCTGCGCTGATTGAGCTGCGGGCTTGCCCTTGGCGTCCTTCGAGTCCTTGGTGTCGGTCGCCTCTTTCGGCTCGACCGACGAAGCCGCGGCGTTGGCGCTCCGGATCGAGGCCGCTTGTGGCGCGGGCGTGCGGCTGTCCTTCTGTTTCAACTCGGCCTCGAGCGCCTGGATACGCCGCTCCATCTTGTCGAGCTTTTTCAGCAGCGCCTCGTTCGCGCTATCTTCAGCCCCGAAAGCGCTGCCGCTGCTGATGATCAACAGCGCGGTCGCCGCGAGCAGCGCCGCGCGCCTGGAATTAAAGCCAAGTTCGAATTTCGATGCACCTAACCCCACGCAACGATGCGATGACATGCGCCCCCCTGCTCTGCGGCAACCAAAAGCCCGCGACATAAGGGCGCACCTAACACTACCGAGAATTATTTCGGAAAATTTCCGCCGTCCTGGTGGCAGCTCGGCAGTTAGAATCGCTCAAGTTTAGAATTAGAATAAGAATAAGCTTCAATAGTAGGTCGGGATTATCCGGCACTGACGGCGGATTTATGCATGGGCTTCCGAATCAAAGACGCGACCCGGCCTGACGGCTCAAAGGCGCTTACCGAGGACTGCGGAAAAGCTTGCGTCCAGTGAACATCGCGCGCACCAGGTTCTGACGCTGCAACAATCCCACGACGACGACGCCGAGTACGTGCAGCCCGACCAGGATGATGACCGCATCCGAGGCATAGGCGTGGGTGTCCTCGATCCACCACACGCCGAAGAAGGTGACGGTGACCTCCATAGCACCCGTGATCGCGGACACCGCGAGCGTGAGCAGCAGTGCCACCAGCATCACGGTGCCCGCGGGATTGAGCCCGATATAGCGACCGGTGATGCCGCGGCGGAGATTCCAGATGTAGCGCGGCGCGGCGCGCAACCGGACGCCGAGTTTGCCGAAACGCGCATAGCGCGTGCCGGCAAAGCCCCAGATCAGCCGGAACGCCAATAGCCCGATCACGGAATAGCCCGCCAGCCGGTGCAGCCGGTCATCGACGTTGGGCGTCACCCATGCGACCAGGACGAGGATGGCGAGCGCCCAGTGCCAGAGCCGCAACGGCAGGTCCCAGACCTGCACGGTGGTGGCGCCGCGGGCGCCGGGCGCCGCCTTCGTCATCGCGTCTGCTTCACTTCGCGATCGTGTGCTTCAGGCTGAGATCCTCCGGGCTGTAGAACAGCTCGTAGAGCTTGCCTTCCTTGACGCCGTACACTTCGTAGCAGGAGCCCTCGACCTTCGAGCGGCGCACCTCGTAGCCCGCGGCCTTGGCCTTGGCTTCGGCATCGGTTGCCGGCTTCCACGACGTCTTTTCGAGCTTGGTGCAATTCTTGTAGCCGTCGGCGAACGCCGCCGAACCGAAAAGCCCCAGAACGCACACTGCAAGCGCAGCGCTGAAAATCACTCTCACACGCATCTCCCCTCCGTTGACGATCATGCCCACAACGCCATCGCGCAGAGCACATGCGTGAAGAATGCTGAGGTGATTGCCAAGTCAAGGAAGCGCGCACACGGCATGCTTTAGAGAAATTCTAACGGTCGCAAAAACTGCTTTGCGCTCCACGCACAATTTGGTTTTGACCGCTTGCTGCGGCCTTAAGCCTCATGGGTATCCGAATCTGCTGCGCGCGGCCCTTCGGTCAGGACGCGGCACCGGCCATTGCGAGACGTATTGCGGGGCGTTCGACTGCTGCCGGCATCCGCCCACCGATCATCTGTGCGACCTTCTCGCTCTGGACCGCGGGGCTGAAGTGGAAGCCCTGCACTTCCACGCAGGCGTCGGCGCGCAGGATGTCGAGCTGCTCCCTCGTTTCAACGCCTTCGGCGGTCGTCGTCTTGCCGAGGCTGACGGCGAAGCGAACGATCGCGCGCGCAATCCGGCGCGACTCGTCGGTTGCGCCCGAGAGTTCGGACACGAAGCTGCGGTCGATCTTGACCTTGTCGAACGGAAACTTCTGCAGGAAGCTCAGCGACGAATAGCCGGTGCCGAAATCGTCGAGCGCGATCCGCACCCCGAGATCATGCAGCTGGCTGAGCGCCGCGAACACCGCTTCGCTGTCCTGCATGATCGCCGTTTCGGTGACTTCGAGCTCGAGCCGTCCTGGCGAAACGCCCGAGCTCGCCAGCGCGTGCACGATCACCGGAACCAATTCGGGGCTCCTGAACTGCACCGGCGACAGATTGATCGCGATCTTGAGGTCGTCGGGCCATTTGGCGGCTTCCGCGCACGCGGTGCGCAGCACCCATTCTCCCAGCGGCACGATCAGGCCAGTCTCTTCCGCCAGCGGAATGAACTGCGCCGGCGACACCATGCCACGTTGCGGATGATGCCATCGCAACAGCGCCTCGAAACCGCAGGTCGCCCCGCTCGCGACGTTGATGAACGGCTGATAGTGCAGTTCGAACTCGCCATTGGCGAGCGCGCTGCGCATGTCGCGCTCGAGGCTGCGCCGGGTTTGCAGCTGCCGATCGAGCTCCGGCTCGAAGAAGCGGAACGAGCCGCGCCCGCCGCTCTTGGCCGAGTAGAGCGCAAGATCGGCGCTGCGCAGGACCTCGTCGGAATCGGTGCCGTCGCGCGGCGCGATCGCAATCCCGATGCTGGTCGTGGTGGTCACCCGATGATCGCCGAGATCGATCGGCTCGCTGAGCGCCTTCCTGATCCTCTCGGCGAGCACACCGGCTTCCGTGACCGGATCGGTGACGTAGTCGATCACTGCGAACTCGTCACCGCCGAGCCGTGCGATCAGCGTGGTATCGCTGACGCACCTGCGCAACCGCGCGGCCACTGACTTGAGCAACGCATCGCCAGCCGGATGCCCGAGGGTGTCGTTGACGTCCTTGAAGCGGTCGAGATCGAGCATCAGCACGGCAAGGCTCGGTCCGCCGCACCGCGCGCCGGAGAGCGCCTGCTCCATCCACTCCTTGAGCAGCACGCGGTTCGGCAGATCGGTCAGTGCGTCGTGCTGCGCCATATGGGTGATCTTGGCCTCGGAACGCCGCTGCTCGGTGACGTCGCGATGCGTCGCCACCCAGCCCCCGCCGGGCATCGGCTGCCGCGTCACGCAGATCAGCCGGCCATCGGCAAGCTCGTCGACCCGGCTGCTGATCTCGTCGGCCGGCAGTGCGTTCAGTGTCGCCAGCACCTGGGTCGCGGCGCTGTCGCTGGTCTCGCCCTTGAGAATGCCATTGGCGATCCGATGCGTGATGATCTCGCGATGGGCGGTGCCGGGCAGCAGCAATTCGGGCGGCAGCCGGTACATCTTGGCGTAGCGCTCATTGCACACGACGAGGCGCTTCTCCGCATCGAACATGCAGAGGCCCTCGCCCATGTGATTGATCGCCGTGTCCAGCCGGAGCCTTTGCTCTTCCAGCTCCTTCTGAGACGCCTCGACCTGCTGCCGCGCCAGCGAAAGCTGGCTTATGATCTCCTCGAAACGGCGGGTGCGAAGCGCAAGGCGCCGGTCGGCAAGCACGCCGACCAGGCTCATCCCGAGCACCGAGAGCGCCACGCCCGCGATCACGATTGCGAGGAAGGCGGGAGAGAGCGACAGGGTTTCCGGAGCCAGCAGCGGGTCCGGAACGATCTCGACCGCGCCCATCGCGGTGAAATGATGCGACACGATCGCAAGCGTCAGCAACAGCGCCGCGACGAGCGACATCCAGCGATCCTGATAGCGGACCGCAACCGACAGCGCGGCGTAGCCGAACAGCATGCCGAGCACGATGGAGGCCGCCACGAGGTCGAGCGACCACACCACGTGGCCCGGCACTTCCAACGCCCACATTCCGAGATAATGCATGCTGGCGATGCCGGCTCCGATCACCGCGCCACCGACCGGCGCGCGCCAGGGGCTGGAGTCGCCGGCGGCAAGGCCGAGGCCGCCGGACGTCAGCATCATCGCGACGGCGAGCGACAGCGCCGTGAGAACGATACCGTAGCCGGTCGGCACGCCCGGCTCGTAGGCGAGCATGGCGATGAAATGCGTTGCCCAGATGCCGTAGCCGATCGCGGCACCCGCGATCGCGATCCAGATCAGCCGCGTCCTCGCCTGTGAAGCGATCGCGCGATGGAAGATGTTGACGGCGACAATGCTGGCGACGAAGCAGACCAGTCCGGCAAGCAGAACGAGCCGCCAGTCATGCTCACCTGAAAGGCACGTAAGAACACGAAACATGCGTCGGTCCATGGTTGTCCGCGCGGACAAGCTAGGCCGATTGAATTGGCTTCTCGATAATTTTCTACAACTTTCGGTGGCATGGTTATCCGCGCGTAAGCCGATTCCACATGGAAATTGATGGCTCCATAAATATTGCAGAGATCCCGCGGTCGCACGTCTTCAGCCCTCGAGCGGAACCAGGACAGTTCCGCCGGTTGCGACCCGCGACGCCTCGCGCTGTTCGTTCTCAGCCAGTCATTCCGCGCGCGAAGACGGTGCTTCGGCTGGCGCGATCGTCGTCATGATCGCGCTCGCTAGTAACCGGCGGCGGCAAGCGCCACCACGGCGCTCATCGCCATCCAGCCGAAATGCCGGCCGCGGGTCGCGACCGCATTGGCGAGCGCGGCGCTGCCGAACACGATGGCGAGCGTTGCCACGATCCAGTGCCGCGCGGCATCGGAGGCCATCGCGGGCGCGGCGACCAGCAGCACACCGCCGCCGATCCAAGCGACCGTGCCGGCCTGATAGACCAGACGGAGCAAGAGGCGCAGCCGCGCCGGTTCGACGGTGGCGCGCGCGAATATTTTGGTCTCGCCGAGAACGCCATGGATCAGGCTGACCAGGATGGCGATGATTCCGGCGCCTTGCAGCAGAAGATCACGCATCGCGACGTCTCCATACAGTACTGTATGGATTGGACACCGCCGGCTGGCGCCTGTCAATACACTTGTGTATGGTCGGGACGCGGGACGGGGAACCATGACGGAACAGCTCTCGGTCAAGGACTGGCTCGATCAGGGCCTGAAGACGCTGGCGAAGCACGGCTTCACGGCGCTCAAGGCCGAGCCGCTGGCCAAGGCGATGGGGGTCTCGCGCGGCAGCTTCTACTGGCATTTCGCCGACATCGGCGCCTACCGCACCGCGATTCTCAACCATTGGCGCGAGGTTGCCGCCGAGCAGGTGATCGCCGAGCTCGAGACCATTCCGGAAGGCGGCGACGCGCTGGCGCTGCTGCTGCGCCGGACCTTCTCGGCGCGGATGGCACTGGAACGCGCGGTACGCAGCTGGGCCACCGCCGATGCCGCGGCGCGCGCCGCCGTGCTCGAGGTCGACCAGCGCCGGATCGGCTATATCGAAACCCTGCTCCGGCATGCCGGATTCCCCGACGATGTGGCGCGCGGCCGGGCGCAGATCTTCTATTGGGCGTTCATCGGCTACGCGCTGTCCGAGCAAACGCTGCCGAAGCCGCGCCAGCAGGCCGCAATCGACGAGCTGTTGCGCATGACCAAGCGCTGACAGCTGACACGGGAATGTGCTACACGACGGCCAGCCGGAGACAGCTATGAATTCGACGACCGACCACCTCGAGAGCACCGCCGACCCAAAACTGCTCGAAATCCTGGTGTGCCCGATCACCAAGGGACCGCTGGAATTCGACGCCGCGCGGCAGGAGCTGATCTCGCGCTCCGCAAAGCTCGCCTATCCGATCCGCGACGGCATCCCGATCATGCTGCCGGAAGAGGCGCGCAAGATCGACTAGAGCATGATCCGGAAAAGTATGAAGCGGTTTTCCCGCGACAAACGCAAGCGTTTGCGCTGAGATCATGCTCCAATAAGAGAGCCACATGCGCGCCCTCGTCACATGGCTGTTGCTGCTCGTCTCGCTGGCGAGCGCGGCAGCCGACGAGAGCAGGCTGCGCATCGGCCCGATCGACGCGGTGCTGACCGTGCCGCCGGACATCACAAAACCGCCGGTGGCGCTGCTGATCGCCGGCTCCGGCTCGACCGACCATGACGGCAACGGGCCGCAGCTCAAGCCGGCGACGTTGAAGAAACTCTCCGAGCAGCTGGTCGCACGCGGCATCGCGACGCTGCGCTACGACAAGCGCGGCGCCGGCGAATGGAAGAAGGAGTTTGGTCGTCCGGAGGAGTTTCGCTTCAAGGACTATGTCGGCGACGCCGCGGCACTGATCGAGTATCTGCGCGGCAGCGGCAAGTTCGCTCATGTTGCGGTGGTCGGGCACAGCGAGGGCGGCCTGGTCGCGATCCTCGCCGCACAGCGCGTGCCGATCGACCGGCTGGTGCTGCTGGCAACGGCGGCGCGCAAGCAGGGCACGGTGTTGAAGGCGCAGCTCGAGAAGCAGCTGCCGCCAGACAAATTCGCGCCGATCGGAAAGGCCATCGACGACATCATGGCCGGGCAGATCGTCGATCCGCCGCCGGCGGGGCTGGCGATCGCGCCTGCGATGCAGCCCGCCATCGCATCGGCCTTTACCGAGGATCCGATCGATCCGATGAAGAAGATCACCGGGCCAACGCTGATCGTCGCGGGCGGCCGCGACCATCAGCTCGCGCGGCTCGACTTCCTCGCGCTCACCACCGCCGACATCGCGGCCAAATCATTGTGGCTGCCGGACATGAATCACCTGCTGGTCGACGTCACCGATGCGGCAGACGACATAGCAAGCTACAATGAGCCGGAGCGGCCACTCGATCCCGACCTGATCGACGCCGTGGCTGGCTTCGTTTCACAAAAATAGTGGATGCGGCAAGCCGTAGCCCGGATGAAGCGCAGCGCAATCCGGGACCGATCCATCCGCGGAGAGACTGCTCCCGGATTTCGCTTCGCTGCATCCGGGCTACGGCACCGCGCAAGGCTTACAGCGCCTCACCCTTCAGGAGCCGCGGCACTTCGCCTGACAATCCCGCTGCCTGGCGGATGAACATGCTCTTCAGCGGCGGCGCGCGATCGACGAGGCCCAATCCGATGTCGCGCACGGTGCGCAGCAGCGTCGATTCGTTGGAGAACAGGAAGTTCAGCGAGTTGGTGGCAACGCCCATCGCCATCGTGTCGAAGCGCCGCCAGCGCTGATAGCGCTCGAGGACGTCGGCCTGTCCGAGGTCCATGCCGAGCCGCGCCGCATCGACGACGACCTCGGCAAGTGCGGCGACATCCTTCAGGCCCATGTTGAGCCCCTGCCCCGCGATCGGATGGATCACATGCGCGGCGTCGCCGATCAGCGCCAGCCGTTCGGCGATGAATGAGCGCGCGACGAAATAGCCGAGCGGAAACGCGCGCGGTCTGTCGAGCGCCTTGATCTCGCCGAGATGCAAACCAAAACGCTGCTCGAGCTCGGTGTGGAATTCGTCCTCGCCCAACGCCGTGATGCGCGCGGCGTCCTTGCGCGTCTCGGTCCACACCAGCGACGAGCGATTGCCGGTCAGCGGCAGGATCGCGAACGGGCCCGCGGGCAGGAAATGCTCCTCGGCGCGGCCGTGATGCGCGCGCTCATGCCCGACCGTGACCACGATGCCGGATTGGTCGTAGTCCCAGCCATGGGTCGCGATCCCGGCACGCTCGCGCAGCTTCGACCGTGCGCCATCGGCGGCGACCAGCAGGCTCGCATCGATCTCGGTGCCGTCGACCAGCCGGACGCTGACGCCGTCGGGCCGCGAGTCGAAGCTCGACACCGCGGTGGCGCGCAGCTCGACGCCCTCGGCCTCGGCGCGGATCGCGAGCGCATCGATCAGATAGCGGTTTTCGACCATATGGGCGAACGGCTCGCCGGGCTCGACATTGCCGGCGAAGGTCAGGAACACCGGACGCGTCGCGTCCTCCAGCTTGGAATCGGTCACGACCATGTCCGTGATCGGCTGCGCCGTCGGCGCCACCTGCCCCCAGACGCCGAGGGTCTCGAACAGCCGCCGACAGGCCGCCACGATCGCGGTCGCGCGCGGATCGCGGCTCGGGCGCTGGCTCAGCGCCGGATCGGCCACGATCACCGGAATGTCCGGCCCCAGCCCCTGGCGCAACGCCACGGCCAGCGCCAACCCTGCAAATGCGCCCCCGCAGATGACAATACTTCGCTGTGCCGGCATGCCGTTCCCTTGCGCACCGTGCGCTCTCAGACTGTGCTTGCTACCTGATAATAGCTGGGCGAAACAGGGGGCAGAAACAAGGCCAAATCCAACGGTCGTCATTCCGGGGCACGCGCAGCGTGAGCCCGGAATCCATCAAACCGCATGTTCCGTGGACGAATGGATTCCGGGCTCTCGCTTCGCGAGCCCCGGAATGACGAAAGCGAGCGCATCCCCATGTCCAAGAGCCTGATCGACCTGTTGTCCATCCTCGATCTCGAGCAGCTCGAGGTGAATTTGTTCCGCGGCAACAGCCCGAAGACAAGCTGGCAGCGCGTGTTCGGCGGCCAGGTGATCGGCCAGGCGATGGTCGCGGCCTGCCGCACCGTCGAGGGCCGCCTGCCGCACTCGATCCATTGCTATTTCATCCTGCCGGGCGATCCGCAGATCCCGATCATCTACCAGGTCGAGCGGCTGCGCGACGGCAAGAGCTACACCACCCGCCGCGTCACCGCGATCCAGCACGGCAACGCGATCTTCTCCATCATGGTCTCGTTCCACGCCGAGGAAGAGAGCAACTTCAATCATCAGGAGAAGATGCCCGACGTGCCGCCGCCGGAGAAGCTGACCGCGGAGGAAGTGTCGAAGCAGCCGATGTTCAAGGAGATGCCGGAGTTCATCCGCCGCTACTATGAGAGCGACCGGCCGATCGAGCTCCGCCCGGTCGAGCTCGGCCGCTATTTCGGCCAGCAGATCGAGGACGGCCGCATCCATGTATGGATCCGCACCGCGGCGAAATTGCCCGACGATCCGGCGCTGCATATGTGCGCACTCGCCTATGCGTCGGATTTCTCGCTGCTCGACGCCGTCATGGCGCGCTACGGCCGGACGCTGTTCGACCGGCGCATGATGCCGGCGAGCCTCGATCACGCGATGTGGTTTCACCGCCCGTTCCGCGCCGACGAATGGCTGCTCTACGCGCAGGATTCGCCGAGCGCGCAATCAGGCCGCGGCCTAACCCGCGGCCAGATCTTCAAGCCCGACGGCACGCTGGTGGCGTCCGTCGCGCAGGAAGGTTCGGTGCGCGAACGCAAGGCGTAGCGCGCTCAGGCGTTGGCGTAGTCGCCGCGCTCGGTCAGCGCGAATTGCGAGATGAACCAGTTGGCGTACCAGCGCAGCACCCACGGAATCGGGATCAGGAATCCGCAGCCGATGGTGAACACGATGGTTCGCCACAGCACCTCGAGCCCGGACGCGTTGAAGTTGACCTCGCGGCGCGTGCCCTCGACGTTGCGGCAGATCCAGCGCAGCCATGCGGTCATCACCCAGGCCCAGCCGACGATGGTGATGGCCGAGATCACCATCAGCAAATACCAGCCGATATAGACGAGCGGGCTGCCCGTGAACGAGATCGGCAGCTCCTGGCCGCTCGAGCTGAGGCGGCCGAAGATCCAGCGCACGATCATCCAGCTCAGGAAAGCCTGCAACAGCAACGAGAGCAGCGTGACGATGTTGCTGTTGGCCGCTCCGGCATAGGTCAGCAGGCCGAGCACGATGAAGACGTACCAGATGTCGAGCGGCTGCCCGGTGAAGCCGAGATGCGGCCGGCCCGGCACGCGGATATAGGGAATCGCAAAACGATACAGGCCGGTCGCGGTCCACGGCGCCGGGATGACGAAAATCTGGCCGATGAACATCAGCACGCTGCGTCCGAACAGGCCCCAGATCGGGAAGTCGGCCGACAGCGCGCCGCCACTATAGCTTGCCGATGCGGCGACCGGCGGCGGCCCGCCGGCCTGCGGAAACGCCGGCGGCGCACCGGCGCTCGGAACAAGGCCCGGAATCTCCCCGGCCTTCTGCCAGCCGGCCATGCCCTCGGTCCACACCAGGGTATCGGCGCCCACCATGCCACGGGTGATCAGGTCGCGGAGCTGAGCTTCAGGCAGGGGGCCCTTCTGCTGGCCTTCAGATGCATAAAACCAGTTTCGATTCGACATTTTCTTGTTCCTCGGGGCGCGGGTGCACGCGCTGTGGCGAGAATGAGCCAGCGGGAGCGCTGGCCGGGGCGGGAAAGCCATATTCTGGCCGACGGTTGTCGTCCCGTACAGTGACGGAGTTCACGCGCTGCGCACGTTTTCCCCTTCAACCTGCAACTTTTTTGTGCCATTTGCCCGGAAAGCTGCCAGATTTGGCGGCGGCAAGTTGCCGCTCCAGAGACGGCAAGTTGCGGCTCCGGGGACGGGCGCACACGGAAAACCTCAAGGAAATGAAAGCCTGACCATGAAACTCGTCGTCGCGATCATCAAACCGTTCAAGCTCGATGAGGTACGCCAGGCCCTGACCGCGATCGGCGTTCACGGCATGACGGTGACCGAGGTGAAGGGCTATGGCCGCCAGAAGGGCCACACCGAGATCTATCGCGGCGCCGAATATGTCGTGAATTTCCTGCCCAAGCTCAGGATCGAGATCGCCGTCGACACCGAGCTCGCCGAAAAGGCAGTCAGCGTCATCACCGAGCACGCCCGCACCGGCCAGATCGGCGACGGCAAGATCTTCGTGACGCCGATCGACCACGCCCTGCGCATCCGCACCGGCGAGACCGACAACGACGCGCTCTAAATTCGAGATCACCGCCGGCAACGACGCCGGTGCACGCCGAAATCCACACCAAGAAACGACGACACGCCGGGGAATGATGATGGGGGCACGAG
The DNA here is from genome assembly GCF_947648125.1 of uncultured Bradyrhizobium sp. Taxonomy (GTDB): domain Bacteria; phylum Pseudomonadota; class Alphaproteobacteria; order Rhizobiales; family Xanthobacteraceae; genus Bradyrhizobium. The sequence goes on from NZ_CANSMR010000011.1 coordinate 100,102, forward strand.
CTCTTCGTGCAGCGATATCAGCTGCGCCGATCACTGCTGCAATCCTGCTCTCGTGGGGCACGGCGGCTTTCGCGCAAGACTCTAGCGCCTCCGGCGTCAACCCCGCCGACACCGCCTGGATGATCGTCGCCACCGCGCTGGTGCTGATGATGACGATCCCGGGGCTCGCACTGTTCTACTCCGGCATGGTGCGCAAGAAGAACGTGCTGGCGACGATGGCGCAGAGCCTCACCGCCGTTGCGATCATTTCGATCCTCTGGGTCGTCTTCGGCTATTCGCTGACCTTCGTCGGCAACGGTCCTTGGCTCGGCTCGCTCGACAGCTGGTTCCTGGCCGGCATCACGATGGACAGCGTCAATCCGGCGGCAAAGACCATCCCGGAGGCGCTGTTCATGCTGTACCAGATGACGTTTGCGATCATCACGGTGGCGTTGGTTGCCGGCTCGGTCGCCGACCGCATGCGGTTCTCCGCCTATGTGCTGTTCTCGATCGGCTGGTTCATCTTCGCCTACGTGCCGCTGGCGCATTGGGTGTGGGGCGGCGGCTTCCTCGCCTCGATGGGCGTGATGGATTTCGCCGGCGGCCTCGTCGTGCATCTGTCCGCCGGAATCAGCGGCCTGGTCGCGGCCAAGGTGATGGGGAACCGGCACGGCTACGGCCATGACAATCTGTCGCCGTTCGATCTGTCGCTCGCCGTGGTCGGCACCGGCCTGCTCTGGGTCGGCTGGTTCGGCTTCAATGGCGGCTCGGCGCTGGCTGCCAATTCGCGCGCGGTGATGGCGATCACCGCTACTCATCTTGCGGCCTGCGCCGGCGCGCTGACCTGGGGCGCGATCGAATGGGCGACGCGCCGCAAGCCGTCAGTGCTCGGCATGATCTCGGGCGCGGTCGCAGGGCTCGGCACCATCACCCCGGCATCGGGTTTCGTCGCGCCGTGGCACGGCATCATCATCGGCATCATTGCCGGCCTGGTCTGTTTCTGGGCCTGTACCTGGCTGAAGCATCGCTTCCAGTATGACGACTCGCTCGACGTGTTCGGCGTACACGGCATCGGCGGCCTGACCGGCACGCTGCTCGCGGGCGTTTTCGCCACCGCGGCGATCGGCGGCACCTCCGGCCTGCTGGAGGGCAATCCGGGGCAACTCCTGATCCAGCTCTACGGCGTCGTGATCACGCTGGTCTGGTGCGGCGGTGTCACCTTCGTGCTGCTCAAGCTGGTCAGCGCCTTCGTCCCGCTGCGCGTCTCGATGCAGCAGGAGCTGGAGGGTCTCGACATCTCGCAGCACGGCGAGGCGTTGCAGTAGGACCACCGTTCGAGCCTTAAATGGTTCAGGCTTGCGCAACACATAAGTGTGTGCTTATGTGTTGGCATGGTCGACACCGATATCTTCAAGGCACTGGCCGATCCGACCCGCCGCAGGGTCTTTGAGAAGCTGGCCGGCGGCAGCCTGAACGCCAGTGCCTTGCGCGACGGGCTTGAGATCAGCCAGCCGGCAATGTCGCAGCATCTGGCAGTGCTGCGCGCGGCAGGGCTGGTGCGCGAGCAGCGGCAGGGCCGCTTCGTCAACTATGAAGTCGACCCGGACGGAATCGCCAGCATCGGGACCTGGCTCGCCCGCTACCGCGCCTATTGGCCGAAGCGCATCGAGGCGCTCTCCGACCTCTTGAAGGACATGGATCAATGAGCGACACGGTTGAGCCTGACGCCGACGCAGCTCTGGTGATCGAATACGACCTCGACGCACCGCCCGAGAAAGTATGGCGCGCCGTCACCATTCCAGCCCTGCGCGAGCGCTGGCTTCCGGATTGCGATCTCGCGGGCGCTGAACCCCTATCATCGGTCGCAGGCGAAGAGGTGCGTTACCGGCTCCGCGATTCCGAGCCGCCGTTCCGCGAGAGTCATGTCACCTTCCGGATCGAACCGAACGAGGCCGGCGGCACCCGGTTTCGCATCATCCAGGAAGCCTGTGGCCAGCGCGCAAACCAGCCGCGAGCGGCCAACTGCAACAGCCGCACCCTGATGCGCGCGGCCTGATCGCAGACTTCATCACCCGTTGAGACTTCGTCACCTGCAGACATGGAGGTCGCCGATGCGCGACATGATGCAACTCGTCCCTATGGTCGTCGAGCAGTCGTCCCGCGGCGAGCGGTCCTTCGACATTTATTCCAGGCTGCTGCGCGAACGCATCATCTTCCTCAACGGCGAGGTCAATGATGCGATGTCCGGACTGGTCTGCGCCCAGCTTCTGTTCCTCGAGGCTGACAACCCGAACAAGCCGATCAACCTCTACATCAACTCCTATGGCGGCGTGATCACTAGCGGGCTTGCAATGTACGACACCATGCAGTTCATCAAGGCACCGGTGCACACGCTGTGCATGGGCACCGCGCGGTCCATGGGATCGTTCCTGCTGATGGCCGGCGAGCCCGGTCACCGCGCCGCGCTTCCGAATGCCAGCCTCCACGTGCATCAGCCGCTCGGCGGCTTCCAGGGCCAGGCCTCCGACATCCAGATCCATGCCGCCGAGATGCAGGCGACCAAGCGGCGCATCATCCGGCTTTACGCGCAGCATTGCCGGCGCACCGAGGCGGACGTGGAACGGACGCTGGACCGCGATCACTTCATGTCCGCGGAGCAGGCGCTCGAATGGGGACTGATCGACAGGGTTTTCGCGGCCCGCGACGCCGCCTAATGGCCCGGCATTACTTTATCTGAATACCGGCACCTGCACCGCGGCTGAGCAGAATTGTGTCCAGACCCTGGCTTGCTCATGAATTAGGCCAATCTGATTAGATTTTAGGCGCGACGGAATAGCGCAGCAGCAGCTTGCTCCCGCAATGCGGGAAAAGGTCCGGATTCATAATCCATTAGCGAACCCGAGCCGTTTGGCACGGCATTTGATTCTAAGGGTCCCGGCTGTGCCCGCGTAGTGGATGTCTTCCGCGTGGTGAACCTCAGTCGAAACTCCCGGTGTTCGTTCGCACCGGGCCCAAGCGGGGATAGGACTCATGAAAATTGTTATGGCGATCATTAAGCCATTCAAGCTGGAAGAGGTCCGTGACGCCCTGACCGCCATTGGCGTTCACGGTCTCACGGTGACGGAAGTCAAGGGCTACGGCCGTCAGAAGGGCCACACGGAAATCTATCGCGGCGCCGAATATGCGGTGAGCTTCCTGCCCAAGATCAAGATCGAGGTCGCAGTCGCCTCCGATCAGGTCGACAAGACCATCGACGCCATCACCTCCGCAGCCAAGACCGGACAGATCGGCGACGGCAAGATCTTCGTCATCAGCCTCGAGCACGCCGTGCGCATCCGCACCGGCGAGGCCGATGCCGCGGCCCTCTGATTTCGCGCTCAACCTTTAAGACCTCAGGAGTGAAATAACATGACGTTCAAGCGTCCCTATGGCGCGGGACTGGCGGCCCTCGCAGTCGGCCTCTTTGCCGCAACCGCCGCCTACGCCGAGCCAACCGTCAACAAGGGCGACAACGCCTGGATGCTGACATCGACGGTGCTGGTGCTGTTGATGACCATCCCCGGCCTCGCGCTGTTCTATGGCGGCCTCGTCCGCTCCAAGAACATGCTCTCGGTGCTGGCGCAGGTGTTCTACACGGTCTGCATCGTCACCGTGCTCTGGGCTCTCTACGGCTACAGCCTCGCCTTCACCGGCGGGTCCGACTTCATCGGCGGCTTCTCCAAGGCCTTCCTGATGGGCGTCACGCCGGACTCCAAGGCCGCGACCTTCTCGGTCGACGCCAACATCTCGGAGCTCGTCTATATGTGCTTCCAGATGACCTTCGCGGCGATCACGCCGGCCCTCATCGTCGGCGCCTTTGCCGAGCGCATGAAGTTCGCGGCGATCGCGCTGTTCATCCCGATCTGGGTGACCGTGATCTACTTCCCGATCGCGCACATGGTCTGGTACTGGCCGGGCCCGGACGCGATCCAGGATGCCGCCAAGGCGCTCGCTGCTGCGGCTGACGGTGCGGCCAAGACCGCGGCGCAGGCCAAGCTCGACGCGATCAACGCCGACGCCGGCTGGATCTTCAAGAAGGGTGCGATCGACTTCGCCGGCGGCACCGTCGTGCACATCAACGCGGGCATCGCCGGCCTCGTCGGCGCGCTCCTGATCGGCAAGCGCACCGGCTACGGCAAGGAGCTGATGGCTCCGCACTCGCTGACCATGACCATGATCGGCGCCTCGCTGCTCTGGGTCGGCTGGTTCGGCTTCAACGCTGGTTCGAACCTCGAAGCCAATGGCGGCGCTGCGCTCGCCATGACCAACTCCTTCGTGGCCACGGCCGCGGCGGCGCTGGCCTGGATGTTCGCGGAATGGATCATCAAGGGCCATCCCTCGTTGCTCGGCGCGCTCTCGGGCGCGGTCGCGGGCCTCGTCGCGGTGACGCCTGCGGCCGGCTACGCCGGTCCGATGGGTGCCATCGTGCTCGGCCTCGTGGTCGGCGTGGTCTGCCTGTTCTTCTGCACGGTCGTGAAGAACGCGCTCGGCTATGACGACTCGCTCGACGTGTTCGGCGTCCACTGCGTCGGCGGCATCATCGGCGCGCTCGGCACCGGCATCCTGGTCAACCCGGCGCTCGGTGGTGCCGGCATCATCGACTACACCGCGATCCCGCCGAAGGTTGCCGATTACGACTTCGTGGCGCAGATGACCTCGCAGGTCTGGGGCGTCTGCACCACGCTGGTGTGGTCGGGCATCGGCTCGGCGATCCTCTACAAGATCGTGGACGTGATCGTCGGCCTGCGTGCCAACGTCGAGACCGAGCGTGAAGGCCTCGACATCACCGAGCACACGGAGCGCGCCTACAACATGTAAAATTAACGGCCCTTGAGGGCCGTTAATTTGGGTTCTCCCGGGGCGCGACCTCCCCAAGCGGTCGTTCCCAGAACTACGGTCCGGGCACATACCCGGCAATGTCCGGACCGTTGAGGGGCTCCAGCGCAAGTTGGAGCCCCTTTCTTTTTTCTGCGGGTTGAGAAAATATTGTCGGAATTGCCTGTCATTGTGGAACGGCAGGCTACAGCGAACAAAAGCGGGAGGACGTCATGAAGGTGCAAGGCAGATGCTATTGCGGCAACGTGCGCTATGAGGCCGAAGGCGAACCGATGATGGCGGCGCAATGCCTATGCCGCGAATGCCAGTACATCACCGGCGGCGGACCGAACATGTTCATGGCGATGCCGACCACCGGCTTCAAATACACCGCCAGCCAACCCAAGCAGTTCACCCGGAAGGATCTCGAGCGCGCGGTGACGCGGGAATTCTGCCCAGAATGCGGCACGCATCTCGTAACCAAGGTGCCCGGCCTGCCCGCCACCATCCTGAAGGTCGGCACGCTCGACGACCCCAGTGTGTTCACCCCGCAGATGACGATCTACACCTGCGACAAGCAGACCTTCCACCATGTGCCCGAGGGCAAGCCGTCGTTCGAGAAGCTGCCGGCGCGGTAGACCCACATCACCTGCGTAGCCCGGATGAAGCGCAGCGCAATCCGGGAACGGTGTCGCCGCGGGAAAGACCGCCCCCGGATTTCGCTTCGCTTCATCCGGGCTACGGGGGAACTGCCGGCGCGCCAAGACGCGCGACAAGCTCACGCCGCGTCGCGCGCGTGCTCGACGCGATCGCGGCCGTGGCGCTTGGCGGCGTAGAGCGCCTGGTCGGCGGTTCGCATCAGGTTGCCGAGATCGAAGCCGGAGTCCTTCAAGGTGAAGCCGATACTGATTGTCACCGGCAGAAGGGTCACGCCGTCGAGGATGGTGCGCGCCGCGCAATCGCGGCGGATTTCCTCGGCGCCGTGCGCCGCCTGCTCGTGGCTCAGGCCGGTCACGACGGCTGCGAATTCCTCGCCGCCGTAGCGGGCGACCAGCGCGCCGTGCCGGATCGCGAACTGGCGCAGCACGTCGGCGATCTCGACCAGCACCTTGTCGCCGATCTCATGACCGTAGCGGTCGTTGATCGATTTGAAATGGTCGATGTCGCACATCAGCACCGCCACCGACGCGCCGTCCGCCTGCGCCTGGTCGAGCGCCGCGGCGGCCTCAGTGTCGAAGCCACGCCGGTTCAACAGGCCGGTCAGCTGGTCGGTCTGCGAGATCTGGGCGAGCTCGCGGCGGGTATGCGCGAGCTCCAGCATCAGCATGCCGGCGCGAAAGGACATCGCGCCGCTGAGCGCGATCGAAATGAAGACGCCGGCGGTGAGCCCGAACAGCTGCATCTGGCCGACTGTGATCGGCGCGGCCAGATCGCCGCCGAACACCAGCATGCCGATGGTGAACGACATCACCGCGGTCATGCCGGCGGCAGTGACCATCACCTTGCCGGTGCGGCGCAGAACATCGCCGCGTGTCTCGATCCTGATGGCCATGTCCGTCTGCAAATCCTCGCAATCCGCGGGATCATTCGGTCGCGCTGTGTTGCCAATTGCTGAAGGAACTCGTGACGCGCGCGCTGGCCTTAATGGCGGGTAAAGCGGATCACTCGAATGCGTGGCAATGACCAGCAAGTGCTGTCAGTCGACCAGGACTTCCTCGTCCGGCAACTCGCTTGGCGCGCCGTCGCGCAAATAGCTTTCAAGGATACCAGCCAGCGACAGCGGCGTGAGGCGCTCGTTCGTCCTGGAGAGATCGGCGATCAGCCACCAGCGGAAGCAATCGAGCACCTTCGCCTCCGCCTCGTCTGCCATCACAGGATCGAATCGATCCGCGTGAACGATCCGGTATTCTTCCTTTTGGGAGATCCGCCGGCCGCCCCAGTTGAAGATATGATGGCGCCACCAGACCGCGGGACCGGGCTCGAAATCAATCAGCCCCAATTCCTCGGCCAATTCCCGCTGCAGCGTTACTTCCGGCGTCTCGTCTCCCTCGATACCGCCGCCGGGTGCGATCCAGAAACAGCCGCCGCCATGCGGCGGGCGAATCCGCATCAGCAGGACTTCGCGTTCACCCGTGATGATGAGCGCCCTGACGGCGCGGCGGTGGATCATGGCTCGGAGCAATTTTGACGCGGTTTTTTGAGGGGACCGCTGATATCACGCGGCGGCCAAACGTGTCGCGCCGCCGATGGTTAATCGCGTCTTAACCTCGCCCTATCTATGGTGATTTGATCGGTTTACGGTCGGCTCCCCCACCCCTCCGACCGCAGTGAAAGTGCTGGCTTTTCAACCATGGCAATGACCGCCTCATCCGGCGTGGCGCAGGGCGCCGCCGATGCCACATCCGCCGGCCAGGCCGAGCGCTCCCCATTTGTGCGAACCACCGAACTGCTGGCCCCGTACCAGCCGGCTAAGCCCTTGATTACACTATCTGTCGGCGAGCCGCAGCATCCCGTGCCTGACTTCGTCGGACCGGTGCTGGCGAAACACACCGCCGAGTTCGGCCGCTACCCGATGGCCAAGGGCATCGAGCCGTTCCGCCGCGCCGTCGCGACCTGGCTATCGAGCCGGTTCCAGTTGCCGCGTCCGGTCGATCCGGAGAGCGAGGTGCTGGTGCTGAACGGCAGCCGCGAGGGGCTGTTCTTCGCGGCGATCACAGCCGCGCGCCACGTTGCCCCACGCAAGGGCCGGCCGGCGATCCTGATGCCGAATCCGTTCTATCCGGCCTATGGCGCCGGCGCCCGCGCGGCCGGCTGCGAGCAAATCCATCTGCCGACCACGCTCGCGAACGGTTTCCTGCCTGACCTTGATGCGATCGACGAGGCGACTTGGGCCCGCACCGTCGCGTTCTTCATCGCCTCGCCTGCCAATCCGCAAGGCTCGGTCGCCTCGCGCGCCTATTTCGCGCGGCTGAAAGAGCTCGCCGACCGGTTCGGCTTCATGATCCTCTCCGACGAATGCTACTCGGAGATCTACACCCGCGAGGCGCCAGGCAGCATGCTGGAATGCGCCGGGCCCGACTACAGAAATGTCGTGGCGTTCCAGTCGCTGTCGAAGCGCTCGAACCTGCCGGGCATGCGGGTCGGCTTCGCCGCCGGCGACCGCAAGTTTCTTGCCGCATTCCTCGAGCTGCGCAATGTCGCCGCGCCGCAGGTGCCGGTGCCGCTGCAGCATGTCGCGGTCGCCGCCTACAGCGACGAGGCGCATGTCGAGGAGAACCGCAGGCTCTATCGCATCAAGTTCGATTTCGCCGACCAGATCCTCGGTAGCCGCTACGGCTACAAGCGTCCCGCTGGCGGCTTCTGCGTCTGGCTCGACGTCTCCGACCGCGGCAGCGACGAGGCGGTGACCGTCAAGCTCTATCGCGACGCCGGCGTTCGCGTGATTCCGGGCAGCTACCTGGCGCGCGCGCAGAACGACGGTTCCAATCCGGGCGCGGGCTATATCCGCCTTGCGCTGGTCTCCGACAGTGAATCAACGGCCGAGGCGATGCATCGCCTGGTCGAAACCCTGGGTTAATCGCGAAGCGCGAAGATTGAGTATGCCAGCGATCGAACGTGTCATCCCCCTGGTCGGCCATCTGCCGCTCTCGTTGCGCGAGGCGCTGGCGCGACGGCTGCGCGAACTCACCGGGCTCGGCCTGATCGCGCTCTCGGGCGCCGTCACCGCGGCGCTGATGACCTGGTCGGTGCAGGATCCGTCGCTGAGCCATGCAACCTCACGCGCGATCCGCAACGTGCTCGGCTATCCCGGCGCGATCGGCGCCGACCTCTTGATGCAGATTCTCGGCCTCGGCGCCATCATGCTGCTGCTGCCGGTCGCGGTGTGGGGCTGGCGGATGCTGACGCATCGTCCGTTCGACCGCGAGGCGTTGCGGCTCGGCTGCTGGATCCTGTGCACGGTGATCGCGGCGGGCTTCGCCAGCTGCTGGCCGCACAATACGTCATGGCCGCTGCCGACCGGGCTCGGCGGCGTGGTCGGCGACGCGCTGCTGCGCACGCCGGCCGTCGTGTTCGGGCCGCCCGGCTTCATCTATCGCGTCGTGCTCGGCCTGATCCTGTTTGTCGCGATGGCAGCTAGCTTCCTGTTCGCCTGCGGTTGGGGCGCCAAGGAACAGGATGAGGAGCTGACGCCGATATCGGATGACGACGAGCCGTTCGTCGAGGACGAGGATAACGACCGTAGCTCGGTCTCGCTGGGCTGGCTGTTCCACGCGCTGATGAGCGCGAAGGCACGACTCGGCTGGCTGTTCACCACGGCCTATAAATCGCTGGTGTCGAGCGGAGCGCAGGGCCGCACCCCCGCGTTCGAGCGTCAGGAGCCCAATATCGGCGGCGGCCGCTCGGCGCCCTCGATCGCGCCCGCGGCCGACGACCATGACGAGGACGAAGACGAGACCGAGGCTTTCGACGACGAGGAAGAAGAGGATGACGAGGAGGAAGCTCCCGTCGCCCGCGCCCCGCGCAAGAAGGCCGAGCCGAAGCCGAAGAAGAGGAACTCCGACAAGTTCGAGCTGCCGTCAGTCTCCGTGCTCAGTGCGCCGAAGGCGAGCGATCGCCAGCCGCTGAGCAAGGCCGAGCTCGAAACCAATTCGCGTGCATTGGAAGGCGTGCTGCAGGACTTCGGCGTGCGCGGCGAGATCGTCAAGGCCAACCCTGGCCCGGTGGTCACGCTGTACGAACTGGAGCCCGCGCCCGGCATCAAGTCGTCGCGGGTGATCGGATTGTCCGACGACATCGCCCGCTCGATGAGCGCGCTGTCAGCGCGTGTCGCCGTGGTCGCCGGCCGCAACGCGATCGGCATCGAGCTGCCGAACGCGCATCGCGAGAAGGTCTATCTGCGCGAGCTGCTTGTCGCCAAGGAAAGCATCGATTCGGTTGCGAAGCTGCCGCTGTGCCTCGGCAAGACGATCGGCGGCGACCCCGTGATCATCGATCTCGCGCGCACGCCGCATATGCTGATCGCCGGCACCACCGGCTCCGGCAAATCGGTCGCGATCAACACCATGATCCTGAGCCTGGTCTACCGGCTGCGCCCGGATCAGTGCCGCCTGATCATGGTCGACCCGAAGATGCTCGAACTCTCCGTCTATGACGGCATCCCGCATCTGCTGACGCCCGTCGTCACCGACCCGAAGAAAGCCGTGGTCGCGCTGAAATGGGCCGTGCGCGAGATGGAAGAGCGCTACAAGCGGATGGCCAAGCTCGGCGTGCGCAACATCGACGGCTACAATGCGCGCCTGGTCGAAGCCAAGGGCAAGGGCGAAGAGCTGACGCGCACCGTGCACACCGGTTTCGACAAGGAGAGCGGCAAGGCGATCTACGAGGAAGAGAAGCTCGACCTCGAGCCGCTGCCCTACATCGTCATCATCGTCGACGAAATGGCCGACCTGATGATGGTCGCCGGCAAGGACATCGAAGGCGCGGTGCAGCGCCTCGCGCAGATGGCACGCGCCGCAGGCCTGCATGTGATCCTCGCCACGCAGCGTCCGTCGGTCGACGTCATCACCGGCACGATCAAGGCCAACTTCCCGACCCGCATCGCCTTCCAGGTGACCTCGAAGATCGACAGCCGCACCATCCTCGGCGAGATGGGCGCCGAGCAGCTGCTCGGCCAGGGCGACATGCTCTACATGGCGGGCGGCGGCCGCATCAGTCGCGTGCACGGCCCGTTCGCATCCGACGAGGAAGTCGAGAAGGTGGTGCGTCACCTGAAGACGCAGGGCCAGCCGGAATATCTCGAAGCCGTCACCGCGGAAGAGCCGACCGACGAGGACGGCGCCGTGTTCGATGCCACCGGCATGGGTGGCGACGGCGGCGGCGATCTGTTCACGCAGGCGGTTGCGATCGTCAAGCGCGACCGCAAGGCGTCGACCTCCTACATCCAGCGCCGGCTGCAGATCGGCTATAACCGCGCGGCCTCGCTGATGGAGCGGATGGAACTTGAGGGCATCGTCGGCCCGGCGAATCACGCCGGAAAGCGCGAAATCCTGGTCGGGGAGGAAGAAGGCCAGTTCTGATCGGGGGCGATCATCACGGAAAAACCATATCTCCCTCGGAAGAGGCGGGATAAAATCCGGCGAAGCGGGACGAGCGTCGAACAGAGACCTGACATATCTGATGGCAAAACATCTCATTGACCGCGGCGCGCGCACTGCGCTGGCTCTTCTCGTCACCGCCGCGATCGCCGGCGGCGCGACTGCGCAGAACGCGCCGGCGACGCCGAAACCCGCAGCCAACGCGGGACCGAAGGCTGCGCCCAAGGCCAAGGACGCCGGCGCGCAGAGCAACGCGGACAAGGGCCCGGCAACCACCGGCGCCACCCAGGCACCGCCGGAGCCGGTGATTCCCGATCCGCGCCGCAACGTGCCGGCCAACATCTTCCAGACCTTCGACGCCAGCCAGAAGGCGCAGGCCGCCAAGGTCTCGGCCTATCTGTCGTCGCTGCAGACGCTGGTCGGGAATTTCGTCCAGGTCGGTCCCGACGGCACCAAGACCAAGGGCGATTTCTACATCCAGAAGCCCGGCAAGCTGCGCTTCGAATATGACAATCCGAGCACCATCGAGGTGATCGCCGACGGCTCGTCGGTTGCGGTGCGCGATCGCAGGCTCGCCACCCAGGACGTCTATCCGCTGTCGCAGACCCCGCTGCGCTATCTGCTGTCGGACCGCATCGACCTGATGAAGGACACCAACGTCGTCAGCGTCACCGCCGACGACGTGTTCGTCAGCATCACGATCGAGGAGAAGCAGGCGCTGGTCGGCACCAGCCGCTTCCTGCTGATGATCGGGGCCAAGGACGGCAAGCTCAAGCAGTGGACCGTCACCGATCCGCAGGGCTACGACACGACGGTTGCGGTCTATAATCTCGACGCGACGCAGAAGCCCGATCCGGGGCTGTTCAAGATCGACTTCACGACCTATCCGGGTTCTTCGCCGGGCTAAGCGAGATGCCGTAGGATGGGTAGAGCGCAGCGAAACCCATCGACTTCGATCCGCGCGGCGAGGTGATGGGTTTCGCTTCGCTCTACCCATCCTACAAGTGCTTGCTTGTGGACAAAGCGCTAACGCGCACCGCGAACCGTGCTAAGACGCACCTCGCATGCGGTTCTCCGTCACCACCTGGAACATCAACTCGGTGCGCCTGCGCATCGACATCGTCGCCAAATTCCTGAAGAGCGCGCGGCCGGATGTGCTGTGCCTGCAGGAGACCAAATGCATCGACGATGCGTTTCCGGCCAAGCGCTTCAAGCGGCTCGGCTATGAGCACGTCGCGCTGAACGGGCAGAAGGGCTATCACGGCGTCGCCATCGTCTCGCGCCTGCCGTTCGAGACCACCGACATCAGGACGTTCTGCGACAAGATCGACTCACGGCACATTTCGGTTTCCTTCGGCGAGAAGGCGCAGCTCTCAAAGCCGCTGGTGCTGCATAATTTCTACGTGCCGGCCGGCGGCGACATTCCCGATCCCGCGCTCAATCCGAAATTCGAGCACAAGCTGCAATTCCTCGACGAGATGAAGGCTTGCGAGCCGCTGCACCCGCGCGGCGACGACCGCCACATCCTGGTCGGCGACCTCAACGTCGCGCCGCATGAGCACGACGTGTGGTCGCATAAGCAGCTGTTAAAGGTGGTCTCGCACACGCCGGTCGAGACCGAGAAGCTGCTCGCAGCGCAGGCGCATGGCGAGTGGTTCGACGTCGCGCGCGAGCGGATTCCGATGTCGGAAAAGGTCTACACTTGGTGGAGCTATCGCGCCGCGGACTGGACCGTCGGCGACCGCGGCCGCAGGCTCGATCACATCTGGGTCTCGCGCGCGCTGAAGGATCAGGTCAGCGACTTCAAGATCACCCGCGACGCCCGCAGCTGGGAGCGGCCGTCGGATCATGTGCCTGTCACGGCGGTGATGGAGGTTTAGTTCGCGCTGTCGTTCCCGCGAACGCGGGGACCCATAACCACAGCGCTCCGAAACTGGCAAAGCCGTCGACCCGCGTGCCTAAAGAGAGGCCGCGGCGTATGGGTTCCGGATCGCGCTCGCGATGCTCGCTTGTCCGGGACGACAGCGGCTACGTGCTCAGCTTCCCGCCCGCGATCAAAATATCGCTCGCCAGCTGGCTGGTGCGCAGCGCGAGCTCGTCGCGCAGCCGGCGGGCCGCGGCCGGATCGCTTTCCAGCACGCGCTGGAACAGGCTGCGCGCGACGCGGATCACCGAGCCGCGCTCCAGCGCGGTCGCGGTCGAGGGCCGTTTCATCGCGACGATCAATGCGAGCTCGCCGATCAGCGCGCCGGGACCGGCGATGATCTCGGCGCCGCCTTCCTCGACCCGGAACGTGCCGCGCTGCACGACATAGCCGGCGTCGGCGGCATCGCCGACATTGAACAGCACCTCGCCTGCGTTGAAGTCACGTTGCTCGGAGCCGATCGCCAGCATGCGCAAGGAGCTGTCGCCCAACAGACGCATCGTCGGAACCCGCTCAAGCAGGGCTACGTCATCATCGATCGACATTCAGGGCCGGTAACCGCGGTGCGCCTCGATTTCACGAATCGTTGAGCGCGAAGCGTATCACGGCACCAGCTTGTAGCCACCGGCTTCCGTCACCAGGATTTCCGGGTTGGCGGCGTCCTTCTCGATCTTCTGGCGGAGGCGGTAGATGTGGGTTTCCAGCGTGTGGGTGGTGACGCCGGAGTTGTAGCCCCAGACTTCCTGGAGCAGGGTCTCGCGCGACACCGGCATCTGGCCGGCGCGGTAGAGGAAGCGCAGGATCGCGGTTTCCTTCTCGGTCAGCCGCACTTTGCGGGCATTGGCGCCGGTGAGCATCTTCGAACCGGGCCGGAACGAGTAGGGGCCGACCGAGAACACGGCGTCCTCGCTGGCCTCGTGCTGGCGCAGCTGCGCCCGGATCCGGGCCAGCAGCACCGCGAAGCGGAACGGCTTCGCCACATAGTCGTTGGCGCCGCTTTCGAGGCCAAGGATGGTGTCGGAATCGGTATCATGGCCGGTCAGCATGATGATCGGGGCCTTGAAGCCGCCCTTGCGCAGGCTGCGGACCACTTCGCGGCCGTCGGTGTCGGGCAGGCCGACATCCATCAGGACCAGATCGGGGGAATTGGCTTTGGCGGCAGTGGCGCCCTTGGCGCCGGTGTCGACTGCCGAGGCTTCGAATTCCTCGTGCAGGGACAGCTGCTCGACCAGCGTATCGCGCAGATCGGTATCGTCATCCACGATCAAGATCTTGCGGGCATTGGCCATAGGTACAATCCTTCGGGGGCGGGGCGGTCAGAAGCGGGGGACGCTTATGGCCGTAGCATCGGCTAGATACGTCCTCAGGTAGGCCATCGTTACCGATTCACAAGGCAACGCAGTCTACCTCAAATCCGGCGGGGCAGGACGTGAATGTCCTGTAATGCCGGGAGATAGAATGTTTGGGGCTTCCAAGGCAAGTTCAGTTTTGAACGATTCTTAAAGGAAGATCAGCTATTTCAATCACTTATATGACAGCGAAACGTGATCGCCCGCTCTCCGCCATCGAGGTCCGCAGCGCCGCCGGCGATCCGCGCCGGGGCTGGCTGACCGCCGATGGCTGGACCGTTCCGGTGGCGCTCGGACGCGGCGGAATCCTCGCCAACAAGCGCGAAGGCGACGGCGGCACGCCGCGCGGCATATTCCATCCCAGGCAGCTCTGGTGGCGTGCCGACCGGCACCGGCGTCCCGTAACCTTCCTGCCGGCCCGGCCGATCCGCCGCGAAGACGCCTGGTGCGAGGACCCGGCCGATCGCCATTACAACCAGCCGATCCGGCTCGACCGGGAGCAGGGGGGCGACCGCCTGACGCGCGAGGATCACCTCTACGACTTCATTGTCGAGATCGATCACAACGCCGCGCCGCGCATCGCCGGCCGCGGCAGCGCCGTGTTCCTGCATTTGGCGCGGCCGAATTTCGGGCCGACCGCGGGCTGCATCTCGATGACCAAGGCGTCGATGCTGCGGCTGCTGCGACGGATGTCGCCGCAGACCAGGATCATCATCGGGTAAAGTTCTGGAATAGCTGAGCATCGGTTTTCCCACGCGACAAACGCGACGCGCTTGTGCTGAGATCGTGCGCAACGCAGAAAATTCCCGCGGGGACGAAAACGCATGCTCGACAACAACCAGATCGCCGCCGCCGCCAAAGTCCTGCACGATCACTGGCACGCGGGAACAAAACTCGCTGCGCTCGACAGCACGATGCGGCCGCGCGACCGCGCCGAGGGTTACGCGGTGCAGGCCCAGCTGGAAAAGACGTCGCGCGAAAGACTGTTCGGCTGGAAGATCGCGGCGACCAGCGAAGCCGGCCAGAAACACATCAATGTCGCAGGCCCGCTGGCCGGGCGCATCCTCGCCGAAACATTGATCGCGGATGGCGGCACCGCATCGATGAAGGGCAACGAGATGCGCGTCGGCGAGCCGGAATACGCCTTCCGCATCGCGCGTGATCTCGCGCCGCGCGCGACACCGTACAGTGTAAGGGAAGTGCTCGATGCGGTCGGCACGCTGCATCCCGCAATCGAGATTCCGGATTCGCGCTTCACCGATTTCACATCCGCCGGCGAGGCCCAGCTGATCGCCGACAACGCCTGCGCGCATCTGTTCGTGCTCGGACCTGCAACATCGGCCGACTGGCGCGCGATCGATCTGGTCGAGGAGCGTCCGACCATCACGCTGCGCGGCGAACGCTACATCGGCCACGGCAAGAATGTGCTCGGCGATCCCCGTGTGGCACTCGCCTGGTGCGCCAACGAACTGCGTGCGCTCGGGCTGACCTTGCGGGCAGGGGAGGTCGTCACCACCGGTACCTGCCATCCGCCGCTGCCGATTCAGGCCGGCGATGTGTTCGCGGCCGATTTCGGCGCGATCGGAAAAGTGTCGGTGAAGTTCGCGTAGGCTGCGCGCTCACCGCACACACCAACGTCGTCCCTGCGAAAGCAGGGACCCATAACCACCGAAGTCAGTTGTTGTGCACCGATCGAACCGCGTGCCCTTTGCGATGGCCGCGGAGTAATGGGTTCCTGCTTTCGCAGGGACGACAGTTAGTTGTGCGCCACCGTCCGCGTCCCGAAGATCGCCGAACCTACCCGCACATGGGTCGCGCCCATCTGGATCGCCACCGCGAAATCCGCGCTCATGCCCATCGACAGATTCTTTAGCCCGTTGCGCGCGGCGATCTTGGCGCAGAGCGCGAAATGCGGTGCCGGCGCCTGGTCGACCGGCGGGATGCACATCAGCCCTGAAATCTGCAGGCCATAGGTGTCGCGACATGCCGCGATGAAGGTACCGGCGTCCCGTGGCGCGACGCCGGCCTTCTGCGGCTCCTCGCCGGTATTGATCTGGACGAACAGCTCCGGATGCTTGCCTTGATTTTTGATTTCCTTGGCTAACGCTTCGCAAATGCTGGCGCGGTCGACCGAATGGATCGCGTCGAACAGCGCGACCGCCTCCTTGGCCTTGTTCGACTGCAACGGTCCGATCAGATGCAGCTGCAGGCCCGGATGAGCCTGGATTAATTCCGGCCACTTACCCTTGGCTTCCTGCACGCGGTTTTCGCCAAATACGCGCTGTCCGGCGCGAATAATCGGCAAAATTGCGTCGGCCGCAAAAGTCTTTGACACCGCGATCAAGGTCACCGAGGCGCGGTCGCGCCGCGCTTCCTTGCAGGCGTGCGCGATCTCCTGCTCCACGGCGGCGAGGCCGCGTGGTGAATCAGCCGATAGCGGCGCGGTCGGGCTTTGTGTCATGCTTGTGCCGTTCTCTGACAGACGCGGGGGGTTGGCTCGAATTTTACCAAATTCGGGAAAGGCTTTTTGAAGCCCTTCACTCTACCTTGCGCCCGGGCAAGGGACCAGAATGTCGGGCGTCACTTTCAACCGCAACCGGGTCAAACTCAAGAAGGTTCTGGGCATTCGTGCCCGGCTCGCCTTGCTTGCGTTGATGCTGGTCGCGCCCTTGATGCTCGATCGCGTGCGCACGCTGGAGAATTTCCGCTCAACGCAGATCGCGCAGGCCGCAGCAGGCTATGCCAATCTCACCGCGCATGCCGCCGAAACCCAGCGCGAGGTGGTCTCCTCGGTCGAGACCATGCTGAAATCGGCCGCCTATATCCGCGCCTCCGGCGGCATCGGGCAGAGCTGCGAGGTGCTGCGCGCCAGCCTGCCGACGATCCTGCCCTGGATCCGCAGCATCATGTTCGTCTCCAGGGACGGGCTGGTGCAGTGTTCCACGCTCAACAGTCAGGTCGGGCTCAATCTCGGCGACCGCGAATATTTCAAGAAGGCGCAGGACAACCGCGGCTTCGTGTTCAGCGACTATCTGCGCGGCAGGACCAATGGCCGCCCGATGATGATGGCCGCCTATCCGGTGGCCGC
Source organism: uncultured Bradyrhizobium sp. (assembly GCF_947648125.1). GTDB lineage: Bacteria > Pseudomonadota > Alphaproteobacteria > Rhizobiales > Xanthobacteraceae > Bradyrhizobium. The sequence continues at coordinate 117,391 of NZ_CANSMR010000011.1, forward strand.
GATCAATCCGGAGCTCGACTCCATCGTCGTTGCCGGCATCAACATCGACTGGCTGTCGCAGATCATGGCCAATCTCGGCGGCCAGCCCGGCATGTCGGCCGTGCTGGTCGACTCGACCGGCGTCGTGGTGGCCGCGCCCACCGATCATGCAAGCCTGATTGGCCGCTCGCTCGACACCATCCCCTTGATGTCCGCAATTGCGGAGAAGGCGCTGAGCTATGACGAGCCATCAGGCTCGGTGTCGTTCACGGCCTCCGACGGCGCGCAGCGCACGCTGAGCTTCGCCCGCATCGCCGGAACGCAATCCCGCCTGATCGTGAGCATGGATGAGGCCAAGGTGACGGCGGCGATCAGCCGCGAGATCCGCACCGCCTATCTGCAGCTAGGCTTCGTCTGCCTTTTTGTGCTGCTTGGTGCCCTGGTCGGCGCGGAGCGGCTCGTCATCCATCCGATCGAGCTGATGACCAGCATGGCGCGGCGCTTCGGCGAGGGTGACTGGACCGCGCGCGTCGCCAAGCACAAGCTGCCGGCGGAATTCGTGCCGCTGGCGCGCGCCTTCAACGCAATGGCGGCGCAGCTCAGCCAGCGCGAGCGCGAACTCGTGGCGTCCAACGACCGCCTCACCGTGATGGCTTCGATCGATGCGCTGTCGGGCCTTGCCAACCGCCGCGGCTTCCAGAGCCGGCTCGATTTCGAGTGGATGCGGGCGCAGCAATATGAATGCGAGCTGTCGCTGATGATGATCGATGTCGATCACTTCAAGCTCTACAACGACACCTACGGCCATCCCGAAGGCGACGTCTGCCTGACCCGGATCGGCGAGACGCTGGCCGGGATCGCCGCCGACACCATGGGCTTTGCCGGCCGCTATGGTGGCGAGGAATTTTGTTTGTTGCTGCCGAACACCGATGCCGCGCATGCGCTCGCAATCGGCGAGACCGTGCGCACCGCAGTGCTCGGCCTCGCCGTGCCGCACGCCCCCTCGAGCCATTGCATCGTCACCGTCAGCGTCGGCGTCGCCACGACCAAGCCGAACGAGACCCAGCGCCCCGGCGACCTGATCGAAGCTGCGGATGCCGCCCTCTACGCCGCCAAACGCCGCGGTAGGAATGCCGTGATCGAGCACGGGTTCCTGCAGACGCTGGATGAAGCCGGGATGGCGCTGGCGAGTTGAGCGGCGTCGCGAGGACGCGGAACTATGACCACCGGCGACGCCACACGTTCAGGTGTCGTCCTGGCGAAGGCCAGGACCCATTACCCCCGCTGGTCATGATTGCGGAGAGCTGGGGCCACGGTCCGTTATGCCAACAGAACCCTGTGGTTATGGGTCCTGGCTTTCGCCAGGACGACGGAGGAGGCTGAGGGCGGCGCCCCCTGCGATGGCGCAGGGCGGCTGCGCGACCGGATCGGGCCTTTGGCGGCCCCCAAGCCGTTGACCCCGCAGGCGCTTTTGTGGCCTAGTCCGCCGTCCCCGAACGGGACCCGAAAATCACCCAAGCCACCCAGAATCCCTGCGATTTCATGACCGCCGAACGCTACAACGCCCGTGAATCCGAACCCCGCTGGCAAGCCACCTGGGACGAAAAGGCGATCTTCGCCTCCAAGAACGACGATCCGCGGCCGAAATATTACGTGCTCGAGATGTTCCCGTACCCGTCGGGGCGCATCCATATCGGCCATGTCCGCAACTACACGCTCGGCGACGTGCTGGCCCGCTTCATGCGCGCCAAGGGCTTCAACGTGCTGCATCCGATGGGCTGGGATGCGTTCGGCCTGCCAGCGGAGAACGCCGCGATCGAGCGCAAGGTGGCGCCGAAGGCCTGGACCTACGACAACATCGCCGCGATGAAGAAGCAGCTCAAGTCGATCGGGCTGTCGCTCGACTGGAGCCGGGAGTTCGCGACCTGCGATCCCAGCTACTACAAGCATCAGCAGAAGATGTTCCTGGACATGCTGCGCGCCGGCCTCGCCGAGCGCGAGAAGCGCAAGCTGAACTGGGATCCGGTCGACATGACCGTGCTCGCCAACGAGCAGGTGATCGACGGCCGCGGCTGGCGCTCGGGCGCCGTTGTCGAACAGCGCGAGATGAGCCAGTGGGTCTTCAAGATCACGAAGTACTCGCAGGAGCTGCTGGAGGAGCTGGACGGTCTCGACCGCTGGCCCGACAAGGTGCGGCTGATGCAGCGCAACTGGATCGGGCGCTCCGAGGGCCTGTTGATCCGCTTCGTGCTGGATCCGGCGACCACGCCGGCGGGCGAAAACGAGCTGAAGATCTTCACCACGCGGCCGGACACGCTGTTCGGCGCAAAATTCATGGCGATCTCGGCGGACCATCCGCTGGCGGTAGCCGCTGCGGCAAAGAATCCAAAGCTCGCCGAGTTCATCGCCGACATCAAGAAGATCGGCACCGCGCAGTCGATCATCGACACCGCCGAGAAGCAGGGTTTCGACACCGGCATCAAGGCGGTGCATCCGTTCGATCCGAGCTGGAAGCTGCCGATCTATGTCGCGAACTTCGTGCTGATGGAATACGGCACCGGCGCGATCTTCGGCTGCCCGGCACACGACCAGCGCGACCTCGACTTCGTCAACAAATACGGCCTCGGCAACGTGCCGGTGGTCTGCCCCGAGGGCCAGGACCCGAAGACGTTTTTCATCACCGACACCGCCTATGACGGTGACGGCCGCATGATCAATTCGCGCTTCCTCGACGGCATGACGATCGACGCGGCGAAGGAAGAGGTTGCGAAGCGCTTGGAGAGCGAGCTGCGCGCCTTGCCTGGAGAAGGAAGGTTGGCGCCGGTCGGCGAGCGGCAGGTGAACTTCCGTCTGCGCGACTGGGGCATTTCGCGCCAGCGCTATTGGGGCTGCCCGATCCCGGTGATCCACTGTCCGACCTGCGACGTGGTGCCGGTGCCCGACGACCAGCTGCCGGTGACGCTGCCGGAGGATGTCAGCTTCGACAGACCGGGCAACGCGCTCGACCATCACCCGACCTGGAAGCACGTCAACTGTCCGAAGTGCGGCGGCAAGGCGGTGCGCGAGACCGACACGATGGACACCTTCGTGGACTCGTCCTGGTACTTCGCGCGCTTCACTGACCCATGGAACGAGACCGCGCCGACCACGCCCGCGGTCGCCAACCGGATGATGCCGGTCGACCAGTATATCGGCGGCGTCGAGCACGCGATCCTGCATCTGCTCTACAGCCGCTTCTTCACCCGCGCGATGAAAGCCACCGGCCACATCGACATGAGCGAGCCGTTCGCCGGCATGTTCACCCAAGGCATGGTGGTGCACGAGACCTACCAGAAGGCCGACGGCAGCTGGGTCATGCCGGCCGAGGTGAAGATCGAGGTCGGCGGCAACGGCCGCCGCGCGGTGCTGCTGGCGACCGGCGAGGACATCGCAATCGGCCCGATCGAGAAGATGTCGAAGTCGAAGAAGAACACCGTCGACCCCGACGACATCATCGCGAGCTACGGCGCTGACGTCGCGCGCTGGTTCATGCTGTCGGACTCGCCGCCGGACCGCGACGTGATCTGGAGCGACGAGCGCGTGCAGGGCGCCTCGCGCTTCGTGCAGCGGCTGTGGCGGCTGGTGAACGAATCGGCCGAGATCGCCAAAGCTGCGCCGGCGGCCCGGCCGGGCACCTTTGGGCCCGAGGCGCTGGCGTTGCGCAAGGCCGCCCATGGCGCGCTCGACAAGGTGTCGTCCGGGATCGAGCGGCTGCATTTCAACGTCTGCCTCGCCCATATCCGCGAATTCGCCAATGCGCTGGCCGAGGTGCTGGCGAAGGGTGACAAGCCGGCGCCGGACGTCGCCTGGGCCGTCAAGGAAGCCGCGACCATCCTGGTTCAGCTGTTCTCGCCGATGATGCCGCATCTGGCCGAGGAGTGCTGGGTGGTTCTGGGCCAGTCCGGGCTGGTTTCCGAGGCCGATTGGCCGCAAATCGAACGCGATTTGCTGGTCGAAGACAGCGTGACCCTGGTCGTCCAGGTCAACGGTAAAAAACGAGGTGATGTTACCGTGCCACGGGCGGCGCAAAATGCGGATATAGAGGCTGCCGTTTTGGCGCTCGATGCGGTAAAAGCCGCACTGGGCGGCAAACCCGTCCGCAAGGTGATCGTGGTGCCCATGAGGATCGTCAATGTTGTCGGCTAGGATCAGGATCGCCGCCCGGCTCGTGGCCGTGGCAGCCTTGGCCGCGCTGACGGCCGGTTGCTTCCAGCCGATGTATGCCGAGCGCACGCTCGACGGTCAGTCGTCCGCCTTGCGCGAAAAGCTGATGGGGGTCGAGGTTCCGCCGGTCGACAAGGCGAACGCGTCCCGCGAGGCCCGGGTCGGCGTCGAGGTCCGCAACGCGCTGGCCTTCAAGCTCTACGGCACCGCCACCGGCGCGCCGCCGACGCACCGGCTGGTGCTGCGCTTCTATACCAGCCGCTCCTCGCTGATGATCGACCCGACCACCGCGCTGCCGACCAGCGAGAACTACGGCATCGATGCCCAGTTCAACCTAATCGAGATCGCCTCTAACAAGTCGGTCATGACCGGCACCACGTTCTCGCGCGTGTCCTATGACATGCCGGGCTCCTACCAGCGCTTCACCCGGACCCGCGCCCTCCGCGACGCCGAGGACCGCGCCGCGCAGGAGATCGCCGACAACATCCAGACCCGCCTCGCCTCCTTCTTCTCAGCCGGGACCTGATCGCCGCATTGGTCGCGCTTCGCGGAAAAGAGATCGACAGCTTCCTCGCCCGGCCTGACGCTGGTCGCCCGATCATCCTGCTTTACGGCCCGGACCTCGGCCTGGTGCGCGAGCGCGCCGACGCGCTGATGGCATCCGCGGTCGACGATCCCAACGACCCATTCTCGCTGGTGCGGCTCGATGGCGACGAGCTCGCCGCCGAGCCGTCGCGGCTGGTCGACGAGGCCATGACAGTGCCGCTGTTCGGCGGCCGCCGCGCCATCCGCGTCCGCGCCGGCTCGCGCAATTTCTCGAGCGGCGTCGAGACGCTGACCGAGACCACTGCGCTGAGGGATTGCCGGATCGTGATCGAGGCCGGCGAGCTCAGGCCGGAATCGCCGCTGCGCAAGATCTGCGAGCGCGCCAAGAATGCGGTCGCGATCGGCTGCTATCCCGACACCGAACGCGACCTGACCAAGCTGATCGAGGACGAGCTGCGCGTCTCCAACCTGCGGCTCGCACAAGATGCGCGCGCGGTGCTGATGTCGCTGCTCGGCGGAGACCGCATGGCCTCGCGCAACGAGCTGCGCAAGCTTGCGCTGTTCGCGCACGGCAAGGGCGAGATCACACTCGACGACGTGATGACCGTGGTCTCCGACGCCTCCGAGCTGAAGCTCGATCCGATCGTCGACGGCGCCTTCGCCGGCAATGCCGCGCTGGTGGAAAGCGAGTTCACCAAGGCGATGGTCGCCGGCACCTATCCCGGCGTGATCATCTCGGCCGCGCAGCGCCAGGCGGCATGGCTGCACAAGTCGGCGCTCGCGATCGCGGACGGCACGCCGGCGTCAGCCGTGCTCGAGGGCGGATTTCCGCGGCTGCACTTCTCGCGCAAGCCGGCAGTCGAGATCGCGCTGCGCAATTTCACACCGCCGCGGCTGGTGGCCGTGATCGACCAGCTCGCCACCGCGGCACTCGACATGCGCAAGCAGGCCGCGCTCGCCGCCGTCATCGCCCAGCGCGCGCTGCTCTCGATTGCGGCGAACGCGAAGCGGCGGGGGTGAGACGAAACGTTGAAACAACCGTCACTGCGAGCGAAGCGAAGCAATCCATCGCTCCGCACGCGCGGAAGGATGGATTGCTTCGTCGCGAGCTCCTCGCAATGACGATGGAGGCAGGCCCGCGGGGCTAGCCGCCTTCCAGCCGCCGCACCACCTCGTCGAGCTGCTCGAGGTTGCGGTAGCTGATCTGGACGGTGCCACCGGGATCGCGATGGCTCACGGTGACGGCAAGGCCGAGCGCATCGCTGACGCGCTTCTCCAGCGCCAGCGTGTCGGCGTCCTTGTCGACCTTGGCCGCAGCGCTGCTCCGCGCCTTCTGCGGCTTGCGCTCCGGCACGCCCTCCTCATGCGCCAGCGCCTCGGCCTGGCGGACGTTGAGGCCCTCGGCGACGATGCGCTTCGCGGCGGTGAGCGGATCGGGCACGCCGATCAGCGCGCGGGCGTGGCCGGCGGAGAGATCGCCCTTCGAGATCAGCGCCTGCACCTCGGCGGGAAGCTTGGTCAGCCGCATCATGTTGGCGACATGGCTGCGGCTCTTGCCGACGATCTTGGCGATGTCTTCCTGGCCGCGTTTGAACTCGTCGGCGAGCGCGTGATAGCCGAGCGCCTCCTCCATCGCGTTGAGATCTTCGCGCTGGACGTTCTCGATGATCATGATCTCGAGCGCATCGGAATCGCTGACCTCGACCGGCACGATCGGCACCTCGTGCAGGCCGGCGAGTTGCGAAGCGCGCCAGCGGCGCTCGCCGGCGATGATCTCGTAGCGGTCCTGCACGCCCTTGATCGCGCGCACCACGATCGGCTGGATCACGCCGCGCGCCTTGATCGAATCGGCGAGCTCGCCGAGCTCGGTGTCGGCGAAGCTGCGCCGCGGATTGCGCGGGTTGGCCTTGAGGAATTCGATCGGCACCTTGCGCTGCGTGCGCGGCCGCTCGACATGCGCGGCCGCCTCGCCGCCGACATCTCCGATCAGGCTTGCCAGCCCGCGCCCCAGTCGCGAACGCGCTTCATCGGCCATTGTTGCGAGCTCCCTTGGATTCACACGCAGTACTCCAGACTTGAATTTCAGAATCACAGGATGGGTCGCGCGCCGCGAAACCCATCGCTCTCATTATGCGTAATGATGGGGTTCGCTTCACGGCACCCATCCACCACATCGTCAATGCGCGCGCAGCTCGCGCTCGCGCTGGATCACTTCGGTGGCGAGCTTGAGATACGCATCGCTGCCGGCGCATTTGAGATCGTAGACCAGGACCGGCTTGCCGTAGGACGGCGCTTCCGAGATGCGCACGTTGCGCGGGATCATGGTGTCGTAGACCTTGTCGCCCATGAACTGGCGCACGTCGGCAACCACCTGGTTGGAGAGGTTGTTGCGCGAGTCGAACATGGTCAGCACGATGCCGTGGATCGACAGGGTCGGATTGAGCGTCGAGCGCACCTGCTCCACGGTCTGCAGCAATTGCGACAGACCTTCGAGCGCGAAGAACTCGCATTGCAGCGGCACCAGGATCGCGTCCGACGCTGCCATCGCATTCACGGTGAGCAAGTTGAGCGAGGGCGGGCAGTCGATCAGCACGTAGGTGTAGTCGGCTTCCGGCGAGACGTTGTTGTTCAGCCCGGCGATCGCATCGCGCAGCCGGAAGGCGCGGCCGGGCGTGGTGCCGAGCTCGAGCTCGAGGCCGGAGAGATCCATGGTGGAGGCGGCGATGTGCAGGCGCGGCACCGCGGTCGCGACCACGGCATCGCGCAGCGGCGCTTCGCCGATCAGGACGTCGTAGGTCGAGCAGTTGCGGCTGCGGCGATCGATGCCGAGCCCCGTCGAGGCGTTGCCCTGCGGATCGAGATCGACGATCAGGACACGCTCACCAATCGCAGCGAGTGCGGTACCAAGATTGATCGCTGTGGTGGTCTTGCCGACGCCGCCCTTCTGGTTGGCGAGCGACAGGATGCGCGGGTGACCCGGCGCTTGGAGTGCCTTATCCCCTTGATAAACCTCGTCCATCACAGTCATACCAAAATACCGTTTGCTCTTGCGGAGTTCCCCTAGCGCCGCTCGATTGACCCGAGTTCGACGATCCAGCCCTGTCCGCCGGTCCGGCTGGCGTGTAGCTTTGGCTCAATATTCCAATATTTAGTGGCCTCGGTCAATTCGGCCTCTACATCTTGACCCTTCAAAAACAGCGCCTTGGCGCCTTTTTTGACCCACGGCTCCGCGAAGCCGATGAGTTGATGTAACGGAGCCAGCGCCCGCGCGGTGACGCAATCGATGGGGCCCGCGATTCTATCCACAGTATCCCCGATATCAGCCAGGTGCACAGTCCCCGGCGACGCCGTGACCCGTATCGCCTCGCGCAAGAATGCAGCCTTCTTGGCGATTCGCTCAACCAGATGGATCCGTGCGCCGGATGTCTCGGCCAACGCACAGGCCAGCACGACACCGGGAAAGCCACCGCCGCTGCCGAGATCGACCCAGGATTTTGCTGAGGGTGCGAGGCTCAGAAGCTGCAGCGAATCGGACACATGCCGGGTCCAGAGATTCGGAAGCGTGGAGGGCGCGACGAGATTGGTCTTGGCCTGCCACTCCAGCAGAAGTGCGATGTAGCGATCGAGCCGCGCCTCCGTTTCACGTGAAACAGGCGTGAGTGCGAGCGCCGCGGCCTTGTCCTTGGCGGAGACGCTGAGTTCGGCAGATTGCGGGGCTGGAGCCATTTTGGGAGCAGGGCCGTTTGTTTGACGTGAAAGCCGGTGGTGAGGCCGACGCGCGGCGCGTTGGTCGATTCGACTTCACAAAGGATAGGCGCTCAATCCCCGTGTTTCACGTGAAACGTCAGGCGGTGGCCTTGGCCGATTTCCGTCGCGCCTCGCGCCGTAGGTACGCCGCCAGGATACCCAGCGCCGCCGGCGTCATGCCGTCGATCCGGCCCGCCTGCCCGACCGTCCGCGGCTGCGCCTTCTGCAGCTTGGCGCGCGCTTCGTTCGACAGACCGGGTACGTCGGCGTAGTCGACATCGGCCAGGACCAGGCCCTCGTCGCGCCGGAACGCGTCAACGTCGGCGGTCTGGCGCTTCAGATAGACATCGTATTTGGCATCGATCTCGAGATGCACCGCGATCGCAGGGTCAATGGCCGACAGCTCCGGCCAGATCGCCTGGACCGCGGGCCATTCGATCTCCGGATAGGCCAGCAGTTCGAAGGCGGATCGGCGATGACCATCGCGATTGAGTGCCAGCCCATGCTTGGCGGCCTCATTCGGCGTGATCAGGAGCGACTTCGCCAAGGTTTTGGCTGCGTCCAGCGCCGCCATCTTCCCCCGGTGACGGTCCGCTCGTGCCGTACCGACGCAGCCGAGCGCGATACCCTTGTCGGTCAGCCGCTGGTCGGCATTGTCGGCCCGCAGCGTCAGCCGGTACTCGGCCCGCGAGGTGAACATCCGATAGGGTTCGGTGATCCCGCGGGTCACGAGATCGTCGATCATCACACCGAGATAGCCGTCGGCGCGGTCGAACACGATCGGGTCGGTCCCGCTGGCGGCCAGCGCGGCATTGAGCCCGGCAACGATGCCCTGCCCCGCCGCCTCCTCGTAGCCCGTGGTGCCGTTGATCTGGCCGGCCAGGAAAAGTCCGCGCAGACGCTTTGTCTGCAGGGTCGGATCGAGTTCACGGGGATCGACGTGGTCGTATTCGATCGCATAGCCGGGCCGGACCATCTTCACCCGCTCAAGCCCGGGGATGCTGGCGAGGATCGCGAGCTGGACCTCCTCCGGCAGCGATGTCGAGATGCCGTTGGGATAGACCGTGCTGTCGTCGAGCCCTTCCGGCTCCAGGAAGATCTGGTGGCCGTCGCGGTCGCCAAAGCGGACGATCTTGTCTTCGATCGAGGGGCAATAGCGGGGTCCAGAGCTCTTGATCTGGCCGGAATACATCGGCGAGCGATGCACATTGGCCCGGATCACCTCATGAGTCGTTGGCGTGGTGCGGGTGATGCCGCACTGGATCTGCGGGGTCGTAATCCGGTCCGTCATGACCGAAAACGGCTCCGGAGGCTCGTCTCCGGGCTGCATTTCGACCGCGGACCAGTCGATCGTGGTGCCGTCGAGACGCGGAGGCGTCCCGGTCTTGAGCCGGCCGAGCACAAAACCTGCCCGTTCGAACGAGGCAGACAGACCCATGGCCGGCGCCTCGCCGACCCTGCCTGCCGGCCAGTTCTTCTCGCCAAGATGAATCAGACCACGCAGGAAGGTGCCGGTGGTGATGACGACCGCACCCGCTGAAAGCTGGCGGCCATCGCCCAAGCGAATGCCGGTCACACGCCCATCAACGACAATCAACTCATCCGCTTCGCCCTCGATGACGCTGAGGTTCGCAGTCTCTGTGATCGCCGCCTGCATCGCGGCCGCATAGAGCTTGCGGTCGGCCTGGGCCCGGGGCCCGCGGACCGCCGGACCCTTCCGGCGATTGAGCATGCGAAACTGGATGCCGCCGGCGTCGGCAACCCGGCCCATCAGACCGTCCAGCGCGTCGACTTCGCGGACCAGATGGCCCTTGCCGAGGCCGCCGATCGCGGGATTACAGGACATCGCGCCGATGGTCGCGAAACGATGGGTCACTAGGGCTGTCTTCGCGCCCATCCGGGCAGCCGCACTCGCGGCCTCGCATCCGGCATGGCCGCCGCCGATGACGATGACGTCGAATGAGTCTGCCCTGATAGTCATGGCGGGACTTCTATCGTGGAGTGATGAAAGCCGGAAGAACGAAGTTAGGACGCTGGTTCGAGAACCGATTCAGTCGAGATATGGATTGCGTCGCTTCGCTCGCAATGACGGGGCGGAGTTGTTTCACGTGAAACAGTCCGGTCGGGCCGCAGTAATTGTTTCACGTGAAACGGGAGGCGGCTTCCTTAACCAGATCGAAACCATGTTTCACGTGAAACAGACGGGGCCCGCTACTTCCCGACGCAGAACTCGCGGAAGATGACGTCCAAGATGTCTTCGATATCGACCCGGCCGAGCAAACGGCCGAGTGAGGTGGTCGCCCTGCGAAGTTCCTCGGCGGCAAGTTCCTCGCCCTGCCCGACCACGTCGATGCTGCGCCGAAGAGATTCGACGGTCTCCTCAAGCAACCCGCGCTGCCGTGTCCGGCTGATCAGACCGCCCTCGCTGGTCGCGAAATAGTCGTGAGCGAAACCGACCAGCGCGGCAATCAACTCGGAGAGGCCGTCACCGCGGGCCGCCGAGATCCTGAATTCGGGGTGGCTGCCTCCCTCGCCCGGCGGGGTCCTCACCAGGTCGATCTTGTTCCGGACCAGCCAGGTTGGCGTCGAGCCAGCATGTCCCACCTTGGCGCCGCCGCTGTCGGCCAGCCACAGCACGAGATCGGCTTCAGCCGCGCGGGCACGGGCACGGCGGACCCCCTCCTGCTCCACCGGGTCGTCGGTCTCGCGGATTCCGGCGGTGTCGATGACCGTGACGGGATAGCCGTCGAGGTCGAGCTGCACTTCGATCACGTCGCGCGTGGTGCCCGCATGCGGCGAGACGATCGCGACCTCGCGCCTGGCAAGCTGATTGATCAGGGTCGATTTGCCGACATTCGGTGGACCCGCGATCGCGACCACCAAGCCATCGCGCAGACGTTCGCTTTGCCCCTGCCCCGCAAGCATTTGCTTGATCTCGTCATGCAGCGCCCGAATCCGCTCGAGCGCCGGCGCGATCAACTCCGCCGGCACATCGCCCTCATCGGAGAAATCGATGCCGGCCTCGATCAGCGCTGACGCTGCGATGATTCGCTCGCGCCAGTCGCGTGCGCGATCGCCGAGCAACCCCTTGAGCTGTCGCAGCGCCTGGCGCCGTTGGCGATCGGTGTCGGCGTGGATCAGATCGTCGAGGCCTTCGGCTTCGGTCAGGTCGAGCTTGCCGTTCTCGAATGCCCGCCGGGTGAACTCACCGGGCTCGGCCGGCCGCACATTCTCGAACGCCGCGATGGCATCGAACATCGCCGACAACACCGCGCGTCCGCCATGGACATGAAATTCGGCCACGTCCTCGCCGGTTGCGCTGGCCGGGCCCGGGAACCACAACACGACCGCATCATCGATCGGTTGGTGGTTCGAATCGTGGAGCAGCGCGCGGGTCGCCATTCGCGGCACCGGGATCTTGCCCGTCAGTCCAGCAATGACCGACTCGGCCATTGGGCCGGACAGCCTGACGATGGCGATCGCGCTCGGCGGCCGCCCGGAGGATAATGCGAATATGGTCTGGTCGCGCGGATGCATTGCCTATTTCTTCCAGCAAACCGGCAAAGGCAATGCCGCTTCAGTTTCGCACGCCCTGCCGTAATATGCTGCACTGCAGCACAACCGAGATTCGTTATGGCGACTGCGCAGCATTTTGCCGCGGCTCAGCCTGTCTGGTCACAACCAATAGGCTACAAATGTTAATTATATCAGATAGTTATATGAATATTCAGTGCGCCGAACCAATTCGATTCATGCTGCGCCTTGCTGCAGCAAATCCGCAGCATGAAAAAAGGCGCCCCGTTTGTGCGGAGCGCCCTATTCTTTCCGGCCGTGGCCTCAGGTGTTCATGGAATCGAAGAATTCCGAATTGCTCTTCGTGTTCCGGAGCTTGTCGAGCAGGAAGTCGATCGCGTCCATGGTGCCCATCGGATTGAGGATGCGGCGCAGGACGTACATCTTCTTCAGCACCTGCGGATCGGTGATGAGCTCCTCCTTGCGGGTGCCGGAGCGGGCAATATCGATCGCCGGGAAGGTCCGCTTGTCCGAGACCTTGCGGTCGAGGATCAGTTCGGAGTTACCGGTGCCCTTGAACTCTTCGAAGATGACTTCGTCCATGCGGCTGCCGGTATCGACCAACGCGGTGGCGATGATGGTCAGCGAACCGCCCTCCTCGATGTTGCGCGCGGCACCGAAGAAGCGCTTCGGGCGCTGCAGGGCGTTGGCGTCGACACCGCCGGTCAGCACCTTGCCGGATGACGGCACCACGGTGTTGTAGGCGCGGCCGAGGCGCGTGATCGAATCGAGCAGGATCACGACATCGCGGCCGTGCTCGACGAGACGCTTGGCCTTCTCGATCACCATCTCGGCGACCTGGACGTGACGCACGGCGGGTTCGTCGAACGTCGACGACACCACCTCGCCCTTCACCGAACGCTGCATGTCCGTGACTTCTTCCGGACGCTCGTCGATCAGAAGCACGATCAGATAGCAGTCAGGATGATTGGCGGTGATGGAGTGCGCGATGTTCTGCATCAGCACCGTCTTGCCGGTGCGCGGCGGCGCCACGATCAGCGCGCGCTGGCCCTTGCCGATCGGCGCGACGATATCGATCACGCGGGCAGAGAGATCCTTCTTGGTGGAATCCTCAAGCTCCATGCGGAAACGCTGATTGGGAAACAGCGGGGTGAGGTTGTCGAAATTGACCTTGTGCTTGGCCTTCTCGGGATCCTCGAAATTGAGCGTATTGACCTTCAGCAGCGCGAAGTAGCGTTCGCCTTCCTTCGGGCTGCGGATGTGTCCTTCGATGGTGTCGCCCGTGCGCAGGCCGAAGCGGCGGATCTGCGAGGGCGAGACGTAGATGTCGTCGGGGCCGGGCAGGTAGTTCGCGTCGGGCGAACGAAGGAAGCCGAAGCCGTCGGACAGCACCTCCACGACGCCCTCGCCGACAATGTCGGTCTCGGCGGCGGCGAGGTTTTTGAGAATTGCGAACATCAGCTCCTGCTTGCGCATGGTGCTGGCATTCTCGACCCCATTCTCTTCCGCGAACGAGACGAGCTCGGCGGGCGTTTTCGATTTGAGGTCCTGGAGTTTGATTTCCCGCATGGGGGTCGTCCTGTGAGGAAGTAAGTAGGGAAGGGGTGCGAGGTGGCTTGGAAAAAGCGGACGCCAAAGGAAGGTCCGCAGGTCTCAGCCAGGAAAGTGCCGTTTGGGCTTTCAAACCTGATGCGGCGCCGGCCCGAAAAGAACCGAAACGCGACCACATCCGCCTGCGTGGGGTGGGATAAACCCTATATAGAAAATCGATTCGTCCTTCGCAAGAAGGACTGAAGCATGCGTCTTGAGCATCGCGATGTCTAGAACGGCTTCACGACCACCATGATCACGATCAGGATCATCAGAAGCGTCGGCACCTCGTTGATAATGCGATAGAATTTCTGAGTGCGCTGATTCCGGTCGGCGGCGAAATCCTTTACGCAGCGGGACAAAAAGCCGTGGATACCCGACATGATGAGCACCAGCGTAAATTTGACGTGAAACCAGCCCGATAGGTACCAGTGTCCGGCCCAGACCAGATAAAGCCCGGCAAGCCAGGTCACGATCATCGCGGGGTTGATAATCGCCTTCAAAAGCCGCCGCTCCATGACCTTGAAGGTCTCGGACTGCTTCGAGCCGATCTCGGTCTCGCAATGATAGACGAACAGCCGCGGCAGATAGAGCATGCCCGCCATCCAGGAAATCACGGCAACGATGTGCAGGGCCTTGATCCAGTCATACAACATCGCGGTGATGCCTTTCAGGGAACAGCTCGGGCGGTCTCAGCGTTGCGAGCCGACTCTGCTTGCGAGGGACCGATACATATCCGCTCACACGGCTCTCCTAAACTTAATTAAGTTTAGAATCTAAGGTTTGAGTCTTAGTGGCGGTGAATTTGACTCATGCAATGCGATCCAGTCGTTCTTGCGGGCTTGTTCACATCCCTCAACATTTCGGCCTGCGAGTGCCGATATCCGGAATCTGTCGTTCAACTCAATCGGTTGCGGACCTCTGTGGCCAGCTTATGAAGAGACAAATCCACACCGGTTCACTATCATCCGTCCCATGACGTCGACTTATCCTTTTCGGCGGTGCTGTGAAGAAGGGGACGAGATATACAGGGGCCTGGCGGCGGACCCGGATTCTTCTCCTCGACCTCCACAGGGATTCACAGGATAGACAGGGGCTCCGGTGCCGACGACTTCCAATTATTTCCACCTGCATCTGGTGTCTGATTCGACCGGCGAGACGCTGATCACCGTGGCGCGCGCGGTCGCCGCGCAATACGCCAACGTGACCGCGGTCGAGCATGTCTATCCGCTGGTGCGGAGCCAAAAGCAGCTCGATCGCGTGCTCGACGAGATCGAGGAATCGCCCGGCATTGTGCTGTTCACGCTGCTCGAGAAGGATCTGGTCGGCCGGCTCGAGGGCAAGTGCAAGGAAATCAACGTGCCGAGCCTGTCGATCATCGGGCCGGTGATGCAGTTGTTCGAGGCGTATCTGGGTGCCGCGACGACCGGCCGTGTCGGCGCGCAGCATGTGCTCAACGCGGAATATTTCAGCCGGATCGACGCGCTGAACTACACGATGATCCATGACGACGGTCAGCATGTCGAAGGTCTCGAGGAGGCTGACGTCGTCCTGGTCGGCGTGTCCCGCACGTCGAAGACCCCGACCTCGATCTATCTCGCCAACCGCGGCATCCGCACCGCGAATGTGCCGCTGGTGCCGGGCATTCCGCTGCCGCACCAGCTCGAGAATCTGAAGAAGCCGTTGGTGGTCAGCCTGCATGCGACCCCGGAGCGCTTGATCCAGGTTCGGCAGAACCGCCTGCTCACGATGGGCGACCGCGACAACGACACCTATATCGACAAGCAGGCGGTGGCCGACGAAGTCGCGTTTGCGCGGCGCCTGAGTGCGAAATTCAACTGGGCATTGCTCGACGTGACGCGTCGCTCGATCGAGGAGACGGCGGCTGCGATCATGAAGCTCTATAACGACCGCCAGCGCGCACGGCCGTCGGAGTGACCACTGAATCATGAGCATCTGGCGCGACCCGCAGAAGCTGATCCTTGCCTCGCAAAGCCGTGCGCGAAGGATGTTGCTTGAAAACGCCGGCCTCGAGTTCGAGGCGCTGCCGGCCGATATCGATGAACGCGCGGTGCAGAAAAATTCCGGCCTTTCGGCACCGGGCGAGATCGCATCGCTCCTGGCGCGCGAAAAGGCGCTGTTCATATCGAGGCAGAGGCCGGGTCAATATGTCGTCGGCGCCGACCAGACCCTGGCGCTGGGACCGCGGATGCTCAGCAAGCCGGCCGGCCGTGCCCAGGCTGCGGAGCAGCTCGGCCTGCTCGCCGGACAGACGCACGCGCTGCACTCAGCCGTCTCGGTCGCGCGCGACGGGAAGGCTCTGTTCGACGATGTGAGCGTCGCCCGGATGACGATGCGGCGGCTTGCTGCCGATGAGATCGAAGCCTATCTCGACCAGGCCGGGGAGGCAGTGACGACTAGCGTCGGCGCCTACCAGCTCGAGGGTCTCGGCGTGCACCTGTTCGAGCGGATCGAAGGCGACCATTTCACCATCCTCGGCCTGCCGCTATTGTCGCTGCTCGCATTCCTGCGCCGCGAAAAACTGCTCGCGGTGTGAGGTGCCGAGACATGGCGACGGAGAGATGCTGAACCGATGTTGATGCGATGCTGATTCTTGGACTGACCGGCTCGATCGGGATGGGGAAATCCACCACGGCCAAACTGTTCATGGAGGCCGGCGTGCCGGTGTACGACGCCGATGCGGCCGTGCATCAGCTCTATGAGGGCGAAGCCGTGCCTGCGATCGAGGCTGCCTTTCCCGGCACCACTGCGAACGGCAAGGTCGACCGCGCAAAACTCTCGGCACGCGTGGTGCACGACCCTGCGGCGATGCGGCAGCTCGAGCAGATCGTGCATCCGATGCTTGGCGCGTCGCGCCAGAAGTTCTTTGCCGATGCAGAAGCTGCCCGCGCGCCGATCGTCGTCGTCGATGTGCCGCTGCTGTATGAGACCGGCGGCGAGAGGCGCGTCGATGCCGTCGTCGTCGTCACCACAACGACGGAACTACAGCGCGAGCGGGTGCTGGCGCGGGGCACCATGGATGCCGCCAAGCTCGACGCCATCATTGCCAAGCAGATGCCGGACGCCGAGAAGCGCAAGCGCGCGGATTTCATCGTGGATACCTCGCACGGACTTGACCCGGTGCGGGCGCGCATCCGCGACATTCTGGCCGAGGTTGCTAAGATGCCGGAGCGGCGAATCTGATTCGCGCCGCTTTTTCCGGATTCCCTCACGTCATGCGCGAAATCGTTCTCGATACCGAAACCACTGGCCTCGATCCGCTGCGCGGCGACCGGCTGGTCGAGATCGGCTGCGTCGAGATATTCAACCGCATGCCGACCGGGCAGACCTACCACGTCTACATCAATCCCGAACGCGACATGCCGGCGGAAGCGTTCGCCGTGCACGGGCTGTCGACTGAATTCCTGGCCTCCAAGCCGCTGTTCAATGAGGTGGTCGACGAGTTCCTGGCCTTCATCGGCGATACGCCGCTGGTGATCCACAACGCATCGTTCGACATCAGCTTCATCAATGCCGAGCTCGACCGCATCAAGCGGAAGGCCATTCCGAAGGACCGGCTGGTCGATACGCTGCTGCTGGCGCGCCGCAAGCATCCAGGCGTGTCGAACCGGCTCGACGATCTCTGCTCGCGCTATCAGATCGACAATTCCCGTCGCACCAAGCACGGCGCCTTGCTCGACGCCGAGCTGCTGGCCGAGGTCTATATCGACCTGATCGGGGCGCGGCAGTCGCAGCTCATCCTGGCGTCGGAAAATTCGGATGCGCGCAGCGGAAGCTACGGCGATACGCCGCGGCGGCAGCGCGAGACGGCGCTGGTTGCGCGGGTCAGCGACGCGGATCGCGAAGCCCACCGGGCGTTCGTCGCGACGCTCGGCGACAAGCCGATCTGGAACGACTATTTGCCGCCGCCAGCGCCTGCTGCAGCACCGGCGGCTTGATTCACGATTGCAGTGTTTCCGCCGTCATCCCCGCGCAAAGGCTTTGCCTTTGTCGCTGGAGGAGCCGCGAAGCGGCGTCTCGAAGGATGAACGGCCCGGCCGGTGGCCCGTCGATCCTTCGAGACGCGCGGACCCGTTGGCGCTCCGCAGGATGACGGGGTTAGGCTTCGGAGCTCTAACTCAGCTCGGCTTGACGCCGGAGGCTGCCTGGGCGGCTGCCTGCCGCTCCATGTTCTGGCGGTAGAGACCGACGAAATCGACGGGGTCGAGCAGCAGGGGCGGGAAGCCGCCGTCGCGGACCGAGGTCGCGACGATCTCGCGCGCGAACGGGAACAGCAGCCGCGGGCACTCGATCATGACCAGCGGGTGCAAATTCTCCTTCGGCACGTTCACGATCCGGAAGACGCCGGCATAGGCGAGGTCGAAGCTGAACATCACCTTGCCGGCCGACTCGGCCTTGCCCTCGATCGAGAGGATCACCTCGTACTCGTTCTCCGACAGGTTGTTGGCGGAGACGTTGATCTGGATGTTGATCGCCGGCTGCTGCTGTTGTTGACCGAGCGAGGCCGGCGCATTCGGGTTCTCGAACGACAGGTCCTTGGTGTACTGCGCCAGCACGTTGAGCTGGGGAGCGGGCTGTTCGACGGGGGCGCCGTTGCCATTGGTCATGAAAATGTCTCCTGGAGCGGCGCTCGGGACTGGATGTCCGACGGCACGCGTTAAGGTTTGGAAATGCCGATGCCGGCGAGTGGCTATCATAGGCCCGGCTCGGTCCACAAGGACGACGAGCGCGTGCGTTGCGGCGGGCCTGCGGCCAAATCTCCGGCAACGGGACAGCGAGCGCAACTTCGCCCAATCCCTTAACAGCTTCCTAAATTATTGAAGATACGCGATTTCCCGGAAGGAACGGGTTTCCCCCCCGGGTCAAAACGCGCTACACTTGCCCGTGCCAAAAAGCGCCATTGGCCGGGCATAGTTTCGTGCCTACATGCTGCGGACTCAATCGGTGATGTAATCTCTGCCGTTCCCGACCGGGAACGCTTTGATGCCCGGCCCGTTGCCGGCAGAGACCAGAAAGCGAATTCGACGTGGATATCTACACCATCATCTTCCTGGCGCTGGCCGTATTTATCTTCCTGCGCCTGCGGAGCGTCCTCGGACAGCGCACGGGAAGCGAGCGGCCGCCGTATGATCGTGCAGCACCCAACGTCCTGCAGCGCGGCCAGGACAACAACGTCGTGCCGATCCCGGGATCGGTGATCGATCAGCCGGCCCCGGCCGCGCCCGCCGAACCTGTCGAGCCGACGGAACGCTGGAAGGGCATCGCCGAGCCCGGCACGCCACTGGCGCAGGGTCTCGACGCGGTTGTCGCTCAGGATTCCTCGTTCGATCCGCGGCATTTCCTCTCAGGCGCCCGCTCGGCCTATGAAATGATCGTGCTGGCCTTCGCTAACGGCGATCGCCGCGCGCTGCGCGACCTGCTGTCGGCCGAGGTCTATGAGAGCTTCGAGGCCGCGATCAAGGATCGCGAGAAGCACGAGCAGAAGACCGAGACGCGGTTCGTGTCGATCGACAAGGCCGAGATCGTCAGCGCGGAGACGCGCGATCGCTCGACCCAGCTCACCGTCCGTTTCGTGTCGCAGATGATTTCGGTCACGCGCGACAAGGCGGGAACCATCGTCGACGGCAGCCCGGACAAGGTCGCCGACATCACCGACATCTGGACATTCGCCCGCGACTCGACTTCCCGCGATCCGAATTGGAAGCTGGTTGGAACTGGAAGCGCTCACTAAACATCTTAGCTACGGGCGCCTCGCGATCGCGTGCTGTGCGCTCGCGGTTGTGTGCTCCACCGCGGCGATCGCCGCGCGCTACAGGTCGAGCCGGCACGCTCCGCCGCGACACGAGCAGTCCCACCCGATCCCCTATCCAAATCTGGAATTGCCGCTGCAGGTCAGCGGCAGCCAGTACGAGCCGCTCGCCTGGGCCAATGTCTCCGGCTGGAGCGACGACGATCATCTCGCGGCCTACAACGCGTTTCGCACCAGCTGCAAGCCGATCGCGGCCCAGCAGGGGGCGCCAACGGAATCGAAGGCGCTCGGCAGCTCGCTGCGCGATCCCTGCCGGATCGCCAAGGGGCTCGACCTCGCCAGTGGCGCCAAGGGGAATGACAAAGCGAAGGAATTCTTCGAGCAGAATTTTGTGCCGCTGCGGATCTCGCGGCTCGGCGAGGATGCCGGCTTCGTCACCGGCTATTACGAGCCGGTGCTGGACGGCTCGCGGACCCAGACCGACGTCTACAATGTTCCGGTCTATCGCCGGCCGTCCAACCTGTTCGTGCGCGGCAAGACGCAAGCGTCCGTCGGCCTGCCCAACAGCGGCCCCGTGTATCGCAAGATCGGCCGGCGCAAGCTCGTGCCCTATTACGACCGCGGCCAGATCGAGGACGGTGCGATCGCCGGCCGCGGGCTGGAGATCGCCTGGCTGAAGAGCCAGACCGATCTGTTATTCGCGCAGATCCAGGGCTCGGCGCGGATCAAGTTCGAGGACGGCACCACGCTGCGCATCAATTACGACGCGCATAATGGCTATCCCTATACGCCGGTCGGGCGCGTCCTGATCGACCGCGGCATCATCCCGAAGGATCAGATGTCGATGCAGAAGATCAGGGAGTGGATGGAGCAGAACCCGGACGGCGCCAAGGAGCTGCGGCGGCAGAACCGCGCCTACGTGTTCTTCCGCGAGGTGCCGCTGTCCGACAAGGACGAGGCGGTCGGCGCGCAGGGCGTGCCGCTGACGCCGGGTCGCTCGATCGCGGTCGACAAGGCGCTGCATGTCTACGGCACACCGTTCTTCATCGCCGGCGAGCTGCCGATCGAATCCGAGCAATCCAAGACCCCGTTCCACCGGCTGATGATCGCGCAGGATACGGGATCGGCGATCGTCGGCCCGGCGCGCGCCGATCTCTATTTCGGCGCCGGCGCGGACGCCGGAAAGGTCTCGGGCCGGCTCCGGCACAATATGCAGTTCGTGATGCTGGTGCCGAAGGGTCTCGATCCCGTGGCGCGCGGCCACAAGCTGCCGATCCCTGACGAGCGGCCGTCGGCCAAAATCGCGAAGCTGTTTCCGCAGACCGATCCGCCGAAAGACAAGCCGGCCGCGAAGTCCGCGGATGTGCCGACTGCGACCGTCGCCAGAGCTAGGAGCAAGGATGCGGCCAACAGCGCCGCCAAGAGCGCGGCCGCGAAGGATGCCGCGCCCGCTACTCCTCCGGCAACAACCCCTGTCGCGGAGGCCGCACCTGTGGCAGAACCGGTGCCGTTGCCGGTCGCCCGGCCCGACATTCCGCAACCGGAGAAGCGGCGCACTCGGCGCTATCGCCATCACCGCGATCAATGAAACGACCCGTGCCGATCCCCGACCTGTCCGCTCCGTCGCGGCGCAAGCGCGCGCTGAGCGAGGAGGAGCGTGCGCTCTGGGAGAGCGTCGCCAAGCAGGTCAAGCCGCTGCGCAAGAAGCCGGCTGCACCGAAGGCCCACGCCGCAGCCGCTGACGCGGCCACGCATCACGCCGGGGCCAAACCCATTCCGGTCAAGCCGGTGACGTCGGTCAAGGCCGCGCCGGCGCCGCGTCCGCACGTGCCACCGCTGGCGCCGATCGGCCGCCGCGAACGCGCCAAGCTGTCGCGCGGCCGGCAGGAGATCGATGCGCGGCTCGATCTGCACGGCATGACGCAGATCCGCGCGCATCGCAGGCTGTTCGCCTTCCTACAACGCGCGCACAGCGACGGGCTCACCTTCGTGCTCGTCATCACCGGCAAGGGCAAGGTCGGCGGGCTGGAGTCCGAACGCGGCGTGCTGCGCCGGCAGGTGCCGGAATGGCTCAGCCTGCCGGAATTCCGCCCGCTGGTCGTCGGCTTCGAGGAGGCGCATATCGGCCATGGCGGCGAGGGCGCGCTCTATGTGCGGGTCCGGCGCGCGCGCTGAGCCTAAAAGGGTCTGACGATCCCGACGCGGGGAATCAGCGTAACGATCCAGCCTAATATCGTCGTCTTGCGATCGTCTGACGGGATCGGCGGCACGTCCTTCGACGCCGGCAGCATCTTCACGGCATGCAGCATCAGGAACATGCAAACCGCCCAGTTCGAGATCCAGCGCGAATAGTCGAACACGGTCACGAACATCACGAAATAGCCGGCGCTGATCATGATGAGCGCGGCGAACACGATCCGCCGATGCAGCTCATTCGCGAGCGCGCCGATCAGCCGCGCGAAATAGCGCCACAGCGGCACGTGCAGCCAGATCAGCAGCGCGAACACCGGGACGCCCAGGATGTTCGAGGGCATCCGCGCCCAGGTGTCGGCGAACTCCTTCGATAGCGGCTGATACCAGATGTAGCCGAACTGAAGCAGGTCGGTCCGCGACGGATCGGCCATCCGGCTTTGCAGGTGACGGATGAACTCGTCATAGGGCACCTCCACCGTGCCGGCGAACTGCGCGACCAGGAACAGGATGCCGACGGCGGCGAGCGCCACAAGGCCGATGGCGATGCTACGCGGCGTCACGCGTTGCATCAGATAGAAGCGCAGCACCACGATCGCCGCGATGGTCGGAACATACATCAGGACGAAGATGTGATGGACCAGGATCAGCAGGATCGAGAACAGCGCCGCGATCAGCACATAGACGACCGAGCGCGCCGGGATCAGCAGCAGCGCGATCGTCAGCGCACAGCCATAGATGTCGAAATGGCCGAGCGTGTGCATGAAATTCTTCAGGAAGAACGGCGATCCCGCGATGAAAACGAACAGCGGCCAATGCGCATCGTCGAAGCCGAATGTCCGCCGGAACAGTTTGACGAAGAGCCCGAGCGTCACCAGCCAGATCGTGCCGGCCAGCGCGAACACCAGCCACACCGGCACCCTGTCGGTGAACAGCGACACGATCGCGCCGATCAGCGCGCGCTTGGTGAAGCCGTAGTGATAGTCGACCAGGAGATGGATGTAGGGGACGAAGGGCGGCAGCGCGATCTTGTGCAGGAACACCCCGACCAGCACGGCCGCATTGACGGCCAGCATCAAGCGCCAGGGGTTTTCCCAGACTCGCAGATTCATCGATCGCCCACTCTCGTCGTCCCGGGCAAGCGAAGCGCGACCCGGGACCCATAACCACCGAAGGCAGTATTTAGAAGGAATGTCGTCCCGAGTCTTGGT
Source organism: uncultured Bradyrhizobium sp. (assembly GCF_947648125.1). Lineage (GTDB taxonomy): Bacteria > Pseudomonadota > Alphaproteobacteria > Rhizobiales > Xanthobacteraceae > Bradyrhizobium. The sequence goes on from NZ_CANSMR010000011.1 coordinate 140,161, forward strand.
TACTGCGGGCTGCGGGGGTTATGGGCCCCGGCCTTCGCCGGGGCGACGATGGCTGTACCGCCTACAAAATAAACCGGCTCAGATCGGCGTTCTTGGCGAGGTCGCCAACATGCTTGGTCACGTAGTCGGCGTCGACCTGGATGGTCTCGCCGTGACGATCGGGCGCGGTGAAGGATATCTCGTCCAGCACCCGCTCCATCACGGTCTGCAGCCGCCTTGCGCCGATATTCTCGACCGTGGAATTGACCGCGACCGCGACATCGGCCAGCGCGTCGATCGCACTGTCGGTGACCTCGAGCGTGACGCCCTCGGTCTTCAGCAGCGCGACATACTGCTTGATCAGCGACGCTTCCGGCTCCGTCAGGATCCGGCGCATGTCGTCGCGGGACAGCGCCTGCAATTCGACGCGGATCGGCAGGCGGCCCTGCAGTTCGGGCAGGAGGTCCGACGGCTTGGCGATATGGAAGGCGCCCGAGGCGATGAACAGGATGTGGTCGGTCTTGACCGCGCCGTGCTTGGTCGAGACCGTGGTGCCCTCGATCAGCGGCAGCAGGTCGCGCTGCACGCCCTCGCGCGAGACGTCGCCGCCGGCGCGGTTCTCGCGCACGCAGATCTTGTCGATCTCGTCGAGGAAGACGATGCCGTTGTTCTCGACGGCGTTGATCGCCTCCTGCACCAGCTGGTCGGTGTCGAGCAGCTTGTCGGATTCTTCGTTGACGAGGATCTCGTGCGAGCCTTCCACCGTCAGGCGGCGGGTCTTGCTGCGTCCGCCCATCTTGCCGAAGATGTCGCCGAGCGAGATCGCGCCCATCTGGGCGCCGGGCATGCCGGGGATTTCGAACATCGGCATGCCGCTGCCGGACGACTGCGTCTCGATCTCGATTTCCTTGTCGTTGAGCTCGCCGGCGCGCAGCTTCTTGCGGAACGACTCCCGCGTCGCCGGGCTCGATGCGGGGCCGACCAGCGCATCCAGCACGCGCTCCTCGGCGGCGAGCTGGGCACGGGCCTGGACGTCCTTGCGCTTGCGCTCGCGGGTCTGCGAAATCGCCACCTCGACGAGGTCGCGAACGATCTGCTCGACGTCGCGGCCGACATAGCCGACCTCGGTGAACTTGGTGGCTTCGACCTTGAGGAACGGCGCGCCCGCAAGCTTGGCCAGCCGCCGCGCGATCTCGGTCTTGCCGACGCCGGTCGGCCCGATCATCAGGATGTTCTTGGGCAGAACCTCCTCGCGCAGGGAACCGGCAAGCTGCAGCCGCCGCCAGCGGTTGCGCAGCGCGATCGACACCGCGCGCTTGGCGTCGGTCTGGCCGACGATGAAACGATCAAGTTCAGAAACGATTTCGCGGGGGGAGAAGTCGGTCATTGGCTCTAGCTAGGTTGAAAGAACTGTCTCGGCAAGCGCCGTTCCGCGCCTGCGACGTTAGCTCATTGTTTGAGCATGATCTTTTTGGGAAGACCGCTTCGCACTTTTCCGGATCATGCTCTGGGGTCATTTGTCTCGCGCCATCAGCAGTGCAGGACCATCGGGCGTATCGACCATTCCGACCTTCCAGAAGCCTGCCTTTCATAGGCGCGCACGGCACGCGCATTGGCGGGATCGGGATCGGTGACGATGCGGGACGCGCCTTGTGCCAGCCGGTCGTCGACAAAGGCACGGATCAGCGCCGAGCCGTGGCCACCTGCCATCATGTCGGGCTCGCCGATGAAGAGATCGATGCCGCGGGTGCCGTCCGGTTGCTTGCCGAAACCGGAATTCCACGCCGTCAGGTCGTAGCACTGGAGGTAGCCGAAATCATTGCCCTCGGCGGCAACGATGAATTGGTCCACCGCAGGCTCCTCGAGGTCGCCGCTGACGAGCGCATATTGCTCGGCCGGATCGCCCCACCACTCCCGGACATGCGGCAACGCCAGCCACCGCTTGATCCGCGGCAGGTCGGCCGTCGTCATCGGGCGGAAACGATAGGGGCCGGCCATGCTCAGCCGCCGATCGTCTCGATCGTCACGTTCCGGTTGGTGTAGACGCAGATATCGGCAGCGATATCCAGCGCGCGACGAACGATGGTCTCGGCGTCCTTGTCGGTATCGACCAGCGCGCGGGCCGCCGCGAGGGCGTAGTTGCCGCCGGATCCGATCGCCATGACCCCGGATTCGGGCTCAAGCACGTCGCCGGTGCCGGTCAGCACCAGGGAAACGTCCTTGTCGGCCACGATCATCATGGCCTCCAGCCGGCGCAGATAACGGTCGGTCCGCCAGTCCTTGGCGAGCTCGACGGCGGCCCGGGTCAGTTGCCCCGGATATTGCTCCAGCTTGCTTTCCAGCCGCTCGAACAGGGTGAAGGCATCGGCGGTGGCGCCGGCAAAGCCGCCGATCACGTCGCCCTTGCCGATCCGCCGGACCTTCTTGGCATTGGCCTTGATCACGGTCTGGCCGATCGAGACCTGGCCGTCGCCGCCGATCACCACCTTGCCGCCCTTGCGGACCGTGCAGATCGTGGTGCCATGCCAGACCGGCAGCTCATTTTGGGGTGCTTGCATAGGTTACCTCTCTTCCGGGCAGATTTAGGCGGTCAGGCAGGGGGTTACAATCGGGGGGATTTCGCAAGGATTTCCGGTCACCATGGCCCGAAGTTGGGCGTTTCGGGGTCATCCCGCAGTAGCGAAGGTGACATCAGCCTGTTAAAAGACCGGCGTTTTCGGCACGGGAAAGCTTAATCTTCATGCGCACGGCAACCATCAAGCGCAAGACCAAGGAGACCGACATCGAGGTGACGGTCAACCTCGACGGAGCAGGCGTATCCACGGTTTCGACCGGGATCGGCTTCTTCGACCATATGCTCGACCTCCTGGCCCGGCATTCGCGCATCGACATCACGGTGAAGGCGGATGGCGATCTCCATGTCGATTACCACCACACCACCGAAGACGTCGGAATCGCGCTCGGGCAGGCCGTGAAGCAGGCGCTCGGCAACATGGCCGGCATCACCCGCTACGCCTCGATCCACATGCCGATGGACGAGACGCTGTCGCGCGTCGTGATCGACATTTCCGGCCGACCGGTGCTCGTGTTCAAGGTCGGGTTCCCGCGCGATAAGATCGGCGAGTTCGACACCGAGCTGGTGCGCGAATGGTTCAACGCCTTCGCGATGAACGCCGGCGTGACTCTCCACGTCGAGACCCTATATGGCGAGAACAGCCATCATATCTCCGAATCCTGTTTCAAGGGTTTGGCGAGGGCGCTCCGGACCGCGGTTGCGATCGATCCGCGTGCCCAGGGCGAAGTGCCCTCGACAAAGGGTCAGCTCGGCGGCTGACCCCGGGAGCATGATCCGGACACGGTGGCACCGGTTTTCCCGGAGATCATGCGGTAAGTAAAAGTCCATCCTCGGCGGAGCGTTCGATGCCGGTCTATACAGTGCATGCCCCCGTGGCCAACGGCGCCGATCTCGCGGCGGCCGACAAGTTCGTCTTCGTGCGCGACGGCTTCCATTTCTGGGCCGCGGTCGCCGGCGTGATCTGGCTGGCCTGGCATCGGCTCTGGCTCGCGCTGATCGGCTGGCTGGTGCTGACCTTCGCGATCGATTTTGCGCTGGCCAAGCTCGGCATCGGCCGCGGCGCGATCCTCCTCGTCGACCTGGTGTTGATGGTGCTGATCGGGCTGGAGGCCGCGACCTTGCAACGCTGGACGCTGTCGCGGCGCAAATGGCGCCAGCTCGACATCGTTGTGGCCGACAACGCGGACGCCGCTGAGCGCCGCTTCTTCGAGCGCTGGACCGCGCGGCACCGCGGCGTCTTCAACGACCAGCGGTCGGTCGACCGCGGCGGACCGCCCCCGACCCGGGACGTTCCCGGCCAGTCTTTCTCAAAACCCCCGCCGATGCCGCAGGGCGGCATCATCGGATTGTTTCCAGAGCCAGGAGGATCGCGATGACCGTTGCAATCATCGATTACGGCTCCGGCAATCTGCATTCGGCGGCGAAGGCCTTTGAGCGCGCCGCGCGCAGCATGGAGGATCCGCAAGCCATCAAGGTGACGCGCGATCCCGATGCGGTGTATCGCGCCGATCGGATCGTGCTGCCCGGTGTCGGCGCGTTCGCCGATTGCCGCCGCGGCGTCGATGCGGTCGACGGCATGTTGGAAGCGCTCACCGAGGCAGTGCGGGTCAAGGCGCGGCCGTTCTTCGGCATCTGCGTCGGCATGCAGCTGATGGCGACGCGCGGCAAGGAGCACGTCATCACCGAGGGCTTCAACTGGATCGGCGGCGATGTCGTCAAGATCGAGCCGCGCGACGAGAGCCTGAAGGTCCCGCATATGGGCTGGAATACGCTCGATATGGTGCGCGAGCATCCGGTGCTGGAGCGGCTGCCGCTCGGGCCGAAGGGGCGCCACGCCTATTTCGTGCACTCCTATCATCTCAACGCCGCCAATGAGGCGGACGTGCTGGCGCGCGCCGACTATGGCGGGCCGGTGACCGCGATCGTCGGCAAGGACACCGCGATCGGCACCCAGTTTCACCCCGAGAAGAGCCAGCGCTTCGGCCTCGCTCTGATCTCCAATTTCTTGAAGTGGAAGCCGTGATGGCCGCTCCCCTTGTTACCTCCCCCCTTGTGGGGGAGGTCGAATGCGAAGCATTCGGGAGGGGCGTAAGCCCCGAGCACCGTGTCTGCGGCTACCCCCCACCCCAACCCTCCCCCACAAGGGGGGAGGGAGCAGGCAACAGAGCATGATTCTTTTTCCAGCGGTTGATCTGAAGAACGGCCAGTGCGTGCGCCTGGAGCAGGGCGACATGGCGCGCGCCACCGTGTTCAATCTCGATCCGGCGGCGCAGGCGCGAAGCTTCGCCGCGCAGGGCTTCGAATATCTCCACGTCGTCGATCTCGACGGTGCCTTCGCCGGCAAGCCGATGAATGCGCATGCGGTGGAGGCGATGTTGAAGGCCGTCACCATGCCGGTGCAGCTCGGCGGCGGCATCCGCGACCTCAAGACCATCGAGGCTTGGCTCGACAAGGGCATCACGCGCGTCATCATAGGCACAGCCGCGGTGCGCGATCCTGAACTGGTGAAGGGCGCGGCGAAGAAGTTCCCCGGCCGCGTCGCGGTGGGCCTCGATGCGCGCGACGGCAAGGTTGCGGTCGAGGGCTGGGCCGAGACCTCGCATGTGACTGTGCTCGAAATCGCGCAGCGCTTCGAGGACGCCGGCGTTGCCGCGATCATCTTCACCGACATCGCCCGCGATGGCCTGCTCAAGGGCCTCAACCTCGATGCCACGATCGCCCTCGCGGACCGCATCTCCATTCCGGTGATCGCCTCCGGCGGCTTTGCCTCGATCGACGACGTCAAGGCGCTGCTGGAGCCGCGTGCCAAAAAGCTCGCCGGCGCCATCGTCGGCCGCGCGCTCTACGACGGACGGCTTGATTCGGCCGCCGCGCTCAAGCTGATCCGCAGCGCGGCTTAGGAGACAGAGACATGTTCAAGGTTCGCGTGATCCCCTGTCTCGACGTCAAGGACGGGCGCGTGGTCAAGGGCGTCAACTTCGTCGACCTGCGCGACGCCGGCGATCCGGTCGAGGCCGCGATCGCCTATGACGCCGCCGGCGCCGACGAGCTCACCTTCCTCGACATCACCGCTACCCACGAGAACCGCGGCATCATGCTGGATGTGGTGCGGCGGACGGCGGAGGCCTGCTTCATGCCGCTGACCGTGGGCGGCGGCGTCCGCACCGTCGACGACATCAAGACCCTGCTGCGGTCCGGCGCCGACAAGGTCTCGATCAATTCAGCGGCGGTCAGCCGTCGTGAGTTCGTCAAGGAAGCGGCTGAGAAGTACGGCGAGCAATGCATCGTGGTCGCGATCGACGCCAAGCGGGTCAAGCGCGCCGGCGGCTCGGACCGCTGGGAGATCTTCACCCATGGTGGGCGTAATGCCACCGGGATCGACGCCATCGAATATGCCCAGGAGGTCGTCGCGCTCGGCGCCGGCGAGATCCTGCTGACCTCGATGGACCGGGACGGCACGAGGCAGGGCTTTGATCTGCCGCTGACCCGGGCGATCGCGGACAGTGTTCCCGTACCGGTCATCGCGTCCGGTGGCGTCGGCAATCTCGATCACCTGGTCGATGGCGTCCGCGAGGGTCATGCCACCGGCGTGCTGGCCGCTTCGATCTTCCACTTCGGGGAATTTACCATCCGCCAGGCCAAGGATCACATGGTGCGCGCCGGCCTGCCGATGCGCCTCGATCCTTGATCCCAGCCTGGCGCGTGGTCTGGGACTCCTTGTCACAAAAATGCTAAGTCCCCACCTAGGGGATGGCACCTTGCCGGTGCCGGTGCGCATGCTTGAGTTGAGTTGATGTCGCGTTTCACGGTTCACGATTTGGCTGCCACCATCGACGCCCGTGCTGCAACGGGCGGCGAGGCGTCCTATACCCGCAAGCTGCTCGACAAGGGCGCGGAGCATTGCGCCAAGAAATTGGGCGAGGAGGCGGTCGAGACCGTGATCGCTGCGGTCGGGAATGACCGCGATCATCTCATCGCTGAAAGTGCTGATCTCGTGTTTCACTTGCTGGTTCTGTTGAAATCACGTGGCGTGAAGCTGGAGGATGTCGAGGCCGCGCTGGAGAAGCGCACCTCGATGTCGGGATTGGAAGAGAAGGCGGCGCGCAAGCGCGACTAGCGCACATGATCGAGCGCATTGAGAGGGGCGGCCTCATGGACATCCGGGCACCAGATCAGCAATACAACCCCTATCGTACCTTCACGCGCCAGCAATGGTCGCATCTGCGCGACGATACGCCGATGACGCTCGAGCCGGGCGAGTTCGACCGCCTGCGTTCGATGCACGACCGCCTCGATTTGCAGGAGGTCGAGGACATCTACCTGCCGCTGTCGCGATTGCTGTCGATCTATGTCGATGCGACCCAGCGGCTGTATTATTCGCAGCGCCAATTCCTCAACATCCGCGACCGCAAGATGCCCTATATCGTCGGCGTCGCCGGATCGGTCGCGGTCGGCAAGTCGACCACGGCCCGCGTGCTGCAGGCGCTGCTGGCGCGCTGGTCGCCGCGGCCGAAGGTCGATCTGATCACGACCGACGGTTTCCTGTTTCCGAATGCCGTGCTCGAGCGGCAGGGCATCATGCAGAAGAAGGGCTTTCCCGAGAGCTACGACCTGCCGACGCTGCTGGCGTTCCTCAGCGACATCAAGGCGGGACGGCGGCGCGTGCGTGCGCCGGTCTACTCGCATCTGACCTACGACATCGTGCCGAACAAATGGGTCGAGATCGACCAGCCGGACATCCTGATCGTCGAGGGCGTCAACGTGCTGCAGACCGGGCGGCTGCCGCGCGACGGCAAGGCGGTGCCGTTCGTCTCCGACTTCTTCGATTTCTCGGTCTATATCGACGCCGACGAGTCCGCGCTGCGCCAGTGGTACGTCAAGCGCTTCCTGGCGCTGCGCGACACCGCGTTCACCGATCCCAGGTCCTACTTCCACCGCTATGCCCTGCTGTCGGACGAGGAAGCGACAGCAACCGCGATCGCGATCTGGGAACGCACCAACCTCGCCAATCTCGAGGACAACATCCTGCCGACCCGCCCGCGCGCGACGCTGATCCTGAAGAAGGGCGCCGACCACGTGGTGCAGACGGTCGCGCTGCGCCGGCTGTAGTCGTTGTTCGGTTAAGTCGGTCACTTCCACAGCTGTCGTCCCCGCGAACGCGGGACCCATAACCACAGGTGCCCGTCACTTGCAGGGCTGTGGCCGCAGCGGGATACAAATCAAGCTCGGTGGTTATGGGTCCCTGCTTTCGCAGGGACGACACGGAGTTTGGGACTGCTACGCCGCGATATGCCGCGCGGCGGCGAGGCCCGCGAGCGCTTCCTCGAGCTTCTCGCGATCGAGTGGCTTGATCAGGAAGCCATCCATGCCGGCTTCGAAGCAGGCATAACGATCCTCCACCAGCGTGTTGGCGGTTAGCGCCAGGATCGGGGTCCGACGGATGGACTGGCCGGCCAGCCCGCCGGACTCTTGGGCGCGGATCTGCTTGGTGGTCTCGATGCCGTTGAGGCGCGGCATCTGGATGTCCATCAACACGAGATCGTAGGGCGTGCCGGCCGACGTCGCCGAGAGCCAGGATTCCATCGCCTGCTCGCCATTGGTGGTGATGACGACGCTGTGGCCGAGCCGGGCGAGCAGCGAGCGCATCAGGAGCGCGTTGATCTCATTGTCTTCCGCAACCAGGATCGAGAGCCCCTTGTGCGATGGCGCGGCCGCCGGCGCGGTGGGCGCGGACTCGGCGACCGTCTCGATTGCGAGGTTTGACATCACGAGGCTTGGGGCTGCGATTTCAGGTGATGCGGTCAGGCGAGCGGCGAGCGACGACGCGCGCAGCGGCTTGACCAGATAGCCGGTGAACACGGCTGCCTCGGAGGCCGAAAGCTCCTGCCGCGTCGCCGGCGTGACCATCACGATGCGATGGGTTGCGTGGATGCGGGCCGCGTTGGCGAACGCCTCCATCGCTGGCGCGCCGAGCGCGTGATCGATCAGGACCGCGTGCCAGCTCCGCTCCGGCAGCAATGCCTCGGCGACATTGGGGTCCGACACGATGCAGGTCTGCGCGCCCCAGCGCTGCAGCCGCCGCGAGATCAGCGAGGCCTCGATGCTGTGCGGCGCAACCAGCATGATCGATTGGCCGGCGAGATCCGGCGCCGTGAAGCCATTGGCCTCGCCGGTGTCGGCGGCGGCGAGCGGGATCGAGACCTCGAAGGTCGAGCCCGCGCCCGGCGTGCTTGCAAGCGAGATCCGGCCGCCCATTCGCTTGACGATGCGGTCGCTGATCGAGAGGCCGAGGCCGGTGCCGCCATAGCTGCGCGCGATGCGGTCGTCGGCCTGCTCGAACTCCCGGAAGATGCGCTGCTGCGCTTCCGGTGCGATGCCGATACCGGTGTCGCGAACCAGGAAGCTGATCTCGTTCGGCCAGATGCCGGGCTCGACGATCAGCGCGACGCCGCCGGTCGCGGTGAACTTGATGGCGTTGCCGGCGAGATTGAGCAGCACCTGACGCAGCCGTGCGGCGTCGCCGGTCACCTGCATCGGCAGCCGTTCATCGACATAGGCGGCGATCTCGATGCCTTTGGCCTGCGCGCGCGGCGCCAGCAGCTCGGTGATCTCCTCGATCAGGCCGGACAGCGCAAAGGCGCGGTGTTCGAGATCGATCTTGCCGGCTTCGATCTTGGAATAGTCGAGCAGCTCCTCGATCAGCGCGAGAAGCGCGTCGCCGGATGTCTTGACCGCCTTGACGTAGGTGGTCTGCTCCGGCGTCAGCTGGGTGTCCATCAACAGTCCGCTCATGCCGATGATGCCGTTCAGCGGCGTGCGGATCTCGTGGCTCGCCATCGCGAGGAAGCGCGACTTGGCGCGGTTGGCGGCATCTGCCTGATCGCGCGCTTCGGCCAGCGCGCGCTCGCTTTCGGTGCGGTCGGTGACGTCGCGGCCGACGCTCTGCATCTCCGCCGGCGCGCCGGCATCGTTGCGCACGAGGCCCTCGCGCCAGGCGATCCAGCGCGGCCCGTGCGGTCCGTCGATCTTCTGGTCGTAGACCCGCGTGCCGTTGGATTCGAGCGCGGTGTCGCCCTGCTCGAGCACCTTGAGGGTGGCGGTGCTGCCGATCAATTCGCCGCGGGAAATCTGTGCCAGCTCGCAATAGGCGTCGTTGGCATAGGTAATGAGGCCGTCGAGGTCGCGCAGCACGATCAAATCGTCCTGCGCCTCGAACAGGGTAGAGGCGCGCTGTTCGGCTTCCTGCAGTTCCCAGTTGCGGTCGGCCATCGCTTCATTGTGCATGGCGATGGTGCGCAGGCGTCTCCGCATCAGCCGCAGGCGGATGCCGAGCGTCACGATCCAGAGGCAGGCGAGCGCGAACAGGAAACTGACGCCGATCGCGAATGTATTGGGATCGTAGCCGCTCTGTTGCGAGAGGGCGCCGGAAATGAACCCGAAGGCGCCGCCGAACGCGACGGAAAAGATCGTGAAGGAACGGACGATCGCCGCGAGCCAGGAATGGCGCCGCAGGAAGCGGCGAAGGCGTAACTTGATCCGGAAGAAACGCCCCATCAATGGTGGCCCTGAGAGTGCTTGGTCTGGCGATGACGATGCGTCGGCCACCTTGCAAAGTGCTTGAGGTTGGTGGCGGTTTCGCGCCGCCCCTCGGAACAGGGTTAGCGGGAGGTTAACTCCGCCATTGTCTGGTCGCGGATGCCTGCGTGCGGCGCGAGCGATGCCGCTTCGAGGCGGCGGTGTCCGCCGCGGGCGCTCACGATCAGGGCTGCGGCATCGCGCGCCGAGAACGTCTTCGACTGCACGTAGACGCGGTAATCGAACGGACCGTCATGGGAAAGATAGATGACGGGGCCGGTTGCGGTCGGCGCGCTGGAAATCCCGATCAGCTGCGGCACCGAATTGCTTTCGCAAGCGCCGGCCTCGGCATCGTCGATGTCATCGATCACGGTGAAGTCGGCGGCCTCGGAGTTGTCGGCGACCCGGACCCGGACGGTGGCAAGGCTGGGGTCGTCGGTGAAGCTGACGTGAAGCTGCGCCTGCCAGGGGACCGATGCGATCTGCATCGTGGCACCGCCCACCTCGATGCAGGGCCGAGGGCCCGGCAGGATTTCAGCACGGGCGAATACCGCGGCCACGGCAAGGGGGACCACCGAGGCCAAAACCTTCATACGCAACATGACACAACTCGCTCGACCCAAGCTTGCCGCGGACCGCGGTGCTTATGGTTTGCGGAGCGTAAATGAGAGTGGTTACCGTCGCGTTGACGCGGTGCGCATCGGGCGGAAGACGAGGGAGATCAGGCTGCGCGGCGCAAATCGTCGGCCAATGCACGATAGGACAGCGCTTCGGCGAGGTGCAGCCGGCCGATCGTCTCGGCGCCGTCGAGATCGGCGAGCGTGCGCGCCACCCGCAGCACGCGGTGATAGCCGCGCGCGGTGAGGTGCATGCTCTCGGCCGCCTCGCGGAGCAGCTTCTGGCCATGCCCGTCGGGCTGCGCGATGGTCTCGAGCAGCGCGCTCGGCGCTTCCGCGTTGGTGCGGACATGCGGCATGCCGGCCGCCGCGTAGCGCGCGAGCTGGATGTCGCGCGCGGCCGCGACGCGTGCGGCGACCTCGGCCGAACCCTCCGCCGGCGGCGGCAGGATCAGATCCGCCGCGGTCACGGCCGGCACCTCGATCCGCAGATCGATGCGATCCATCAACGGGCCGGAGATCCGCATCTGGTAGTCGGCGGTGCAGCGGTCGAGCCGGCCGCGCTTGCAGGAATAGCCGGGCTCATAGGCGTGGCCGCAACGGCACGGGTTCATCGCCGCGACCAGCATGAAGCGCGCCGGATAGGTCACGCGATGGTTGGCCCTGCTCACCGAAACTTCGCCGTTCTCAAGCGGCTGGCGCAGCGAATCCAGCACGCGCGGATCGAACTCGGGCAATTCGTCGAGGAACAGCACGCCCTGATGCGCGAGCGAGATCTCGCCCGGCTTGGCGCGCATGCCGCCGCCAGTCAGCGCGGCCATGCTGGCGGAATGATGCGGGCTGCGGAACGGGCGCCGCGCGGTCAGGGCGCCGTCGCGGATCTCGCCGGCGACGGACGCGATCATCGAGACCTCGAGCAATTCGGACGGCGACAGCGGCGGCAGGATCGAAGGCAGCCGCGCCGCCAGCATCGACTTGCCGGCGCCGGGCGAGCCCATCATGAGCAAATGATGTCCGCCGGCAGCTGCGATCTCGAGCGCGCGTTTTGCGCTCTCCTGGCCCTTGATGTCGCGCAGGTCGAGCAGCGCCTCCTCGCGCTCATGCACCTTCGGCTGCGGCCGCGACAGCACCTGCGTGCCCTTGAAGTGATTGGCGATCTGGATCAGCGAGTGCGCTGCGATGATCTGGATGTCCGGGCTCGCCCAGGCGGCCTCCGAGCCGCAGGCGGCCGGACAGATCAATCCCTCGTCGCGCGAATTGGCGCCGATCGCCGCGGGCAGCACGCCCGCAACGGCTGCGATCGAGCCGTCGAGCCCGAGTTCGCCAAGCACCGTGAAGCCGCTGAGCGCGTCCGGCGGGATCGCCCCGATCGCCGCCATCAGGCCGAGCGCAATCGGCAGGTCGTAATGGCTGCCCTCCTTGGGCAAATCGGCCGGCGCGAGGTTGACGGTGATGCGGCGGGCGGGAAGCGCGAGGCCGGAGGCGATCAGCGCCGAGCGCACCCGCTCGCGCGCCTCCGACACCGCCTTGTCGGGCAGGCCGACGATCGCAAACGCCGGCAATCCCGGTGCGACCTGGACCTGCACGTCGACCGCACGGGCCTCAATCCCCTCGAAAGCGACGGTGGAAACCCGCTGGACCATGCTGCCCCTATCTTCCGCCACCCAAGGTAGCGGAGCGGGCTGCCCAGTGCCGATTATGTACTTTACAAACCCATTGATCTAAGATAGATTGGTCTTAGTTGTCCAACTCTGGGTAATATTATGTCCATCCTCGATAAGCCCTACTTCCACAACGAAAAAGCGGCTTTTCGGCATCTCGAAAAGCTCCTGTGGGCGGACGGCGTTGTCTGCCCGCACTGTGGCGTAGTGGGGAAGGCTGGCCGTTTAGAGGGTGTGAAGGGCAAGAACGGCAAAGCCCGGCTTGGCCTATGGAAATGCTATGAGGCTGGCTGCCGTAAGCAGTTCACGGTGCGGGTGGGTACGGTATTCGAGTCCGCCCATATTCCGCTGCACAAGTGCTTGCAGGCCGTCCACCTGATGGCGTCCAGCAAGAAGGGCATTAGCGCCCATCAACTGCACCGGACTTTGGAAATTCAGTACAAATCGGCATGGTTCTTGGCGCACCGTATCCGTGAAGCCATGCGCGACGGCTCTCTTTCCCCCATGGGTGGTGCGGGCAAAACCGTCGAAGTGGACGAAACCTATATCGGCCGCTTGCAGGGCCAGCTTAAGAACCGCAAGGGCGGCGCGGCTCACAAGAACATCGTGTTGACGCTTGTCGAGCGCGGCGGTGCCGCGCGCAGCTTCCATATCGAGAGCACGTCCATCGCTGATATTGCGCCCATCGTTCGCGCCAATATCGCCAAGGAAAGCCAGTTCATGACGGACGAGGCGCGGCACTACATGGAGATCGGTCGCGGCTTTGCCAGCCACGATACCGTCAACCATGGCGAGGATCAGTATGTTCGCTACTGGAACGAGGTCACGGACAAGAAGCGGCCCGATGGTAAGCCCGTTGTGGAGACGACTGTCATCACCACCAATACGGTTGAGGGCTACTACAGCATCTTCAAGCGCGGCATGAAGGGTGTCTATCAGCATTGTTCGGAGAAGCACTTGCACCGCTATCTGGCGGAGTTTGATTTCCGATACAGCAACCGCATCGCGCTTGGTGTGGACGATCAGGATAGGGCCGAAAAGGCCGTCAAGGGTGCCACTGGTAAGCGGCTCACCTATCGGCAACCTCATTCTGGCCAATAGAGTCAAACGACCCAAGAAATCAAAGGCTTAACCAAGTTGTGTGTAAGTCATTGAATCTTAAGAGTGAATCACCTATGTATGTTCTACGCGAGACACGGTGAATCTCCAGGCCGTAGCCTTCGAGGGATAGCTTTTACAGAGGGGCTGTCGTTTCCGATGAGCGCTATGTGGGGGAATTGGAGTCCCCACCGCGTATAACGGGCGGCATTGCCGCCCGTTACCTTTTCTCGGGACGTAAGACACGTCCCGCTTTGGTGTGACGTGCGACCTCTTTGGGCTTTGTGATGTGAATTGACGAAATCCACAGCTCAGTGAGGGGCGCATTCGGTTTGACTACTACGTGAAACCATTTCCCGAACACCACTTCGTCGAAATGGAAAAACTGAAGATGGCCGCGACGATCAAGTACGGCTCTGCCAACGTCGATGGCAATGCCGACCATTGGCAGGCGATATGGGTCAATGCCGTGCTTTGTGTGTGCTTTCACAGCGTAGGAATGATGCATCTGCACTAGCCCGGTTGAACAGCCGAGCGCATGACTCAAGTCCGCAGGGATTCGAGTAATCGAAACGGCCTGCGGCATCGCATAGACAAGAAAATCTATCCACTCTTCCTCGGTCACTTTGAGATGCCAAAACGCAAAGAGACGCAGATCGATAAGTTCAAAGCCGCCGCCCGCGACCTAGGGACGGACGACAACGAAAAGCGCTTCAACGAGAAGCTTGGCAAGATTGCCCGGCAGAAGCCTGCAATCAAACCGACCAAAAAGCCAAAAAGGTAGTTATGACCGATCAGGCAGTAATGGCCCGACTCTCCATGTTGGAAAGCCGGGTTTTTATATTGGAGGGCTTGCTTAGAGCTCGTTTAGAGCCTTCTGAAGAACGGCCTTTGCAGCCGCCTTCAGCTTGTCCATCTCAACCGACTCACCGCCAGTCGGCTTAAAATGGAAACTGCCTTGCACCGTGAGGGGCGGAATGGACTCTTGGTCAAAGGCAGCAAAATTGCCGATCCCGTTGATGAGGTCTGGGCTCAGCATTGAGAACTTAAAGGCCATCATGAATCTCCGGTTGATCGAATCAGGTTGTAACAACCTGTGGGACTCATAACCGGAACCCGGAAAAACCCTCATCACAAAAAGATTCAAGCCGTTGTTTCACAACGGTTATCCACGCATTGGGTGTGCGAAGTGCACAATTGCGCTGCCCAGTGCAAGAACATTAAGAGAACATCCGGGGGCGACGAACGCCGTCCCCGGATGCGCCGCCGTCACAGCGTCATCTGCATCGGTTCCGGATAGTAATGGAAGCCCTCGCCGGCCTTGGCGACGTGGCCGTAGCCTGGCCAGGCGAAGTGGTAGGACATCACCGGCGTCTTGTTCGCGGCCAGCATCTCGAGGAGCTTGACCCGCGAGTTCGCCGCCTGCTTCGGATCGGTGTCGTAGGAGAACTCCATCCGCGGCCGCTCCAGCAGCAGCACCGCGTGATGCGAGAGGTCGCCGAGGAAGGCAAAGGACTTGCCGCCCGAGCTCACCATGAAGATGGTGTGGCCCACGGTGTGGCCGGGCGCTGCGATCGCCTGCACGCCGGGCAGGAATTCCTGGCCATCCTTGAAGAACACGATGCGGTCGCGCACCGGCAGCAGGTTCTTGCGGGCGTGCACCACAAAGTCCTTCAACGGACTGCCCATCTTGCCTTCGTCGGTCCAGAAATCGAGATCGCTTTGCGCGATGTAGTACTGCGCATTCGGGAACAGCGGCTTGTTGTCGGCATCGACAATGCCACCGATGTGATCGATATGCGCGTGCGACAGCACGACGGCATCGATGTCTTCCGGCTTGATGCCGGCTTCCTTCATGCTCTTCTGCTGCCGGCCGGTGGTCGGGCCGAAGGCCTTCGAGGTGCCCATGCCGGTATCGAACAGGATCAGTCGGTCGCCCATGTTGACGATCGGCGAGTTCTGCTCGAGCACGACATTGTCGGGCGAGAGGAAATTGTCGGAGAGCATCTTCTTCACTTCTTCCTTCGGCACGCCGGTGAAGGTACCGGAGGGATCGCCGAGCGGAAGCGGGCCGTCGGAGACGACGGTCACTTCGGCATCGCCGAGAACGAAGCGGTGCCAATAGGGTGTCTGCGTGCCGAGCTTCGGCGCGCGCGCCTGCGCGGTGCCGCCGAGGAGTGTGCTGGCGCCGAGACCGGCGCCGAGCGCGAGTAAGGATCGTCGTGAGACATTGAGCGTCATAACGTCTTCCTCCACAATTTTTATGAGATTTTCGCGTTGTCGCCCGCGTTAGCCCGCCGCTTGACCTGACGCAGGCAAGGGGATGCTGCCTTCGCCTGCGCAAGCTGGCAAGAAGAATAAGGCGAACGGGTGCGCGGTCGAACTCTGGTTAGAGTTCAACCTGCATGTGCAGCGCACAAGGAAGGAGGATTATTTCGCGGCTCGCTTCTTCTCGACGGCATCCCAGATCATGGCTGCGACATCGGGGCCGTTGAGCCGCTGAATGGCGCGGATGCCGGTCGGCGAGGTGACGTTGATCTCGGTCAAATTGCCGTCGATCACGTCGATGCCGACGAACAGCAGGCCGCGTTCGCGCAGCGCAGGTCCAAGCGTGGCGCAGATTTCGCGCTCGCGATCCGAGAGCTCGGTCGCCTTGGCCGCACCGCCCCGCACCATGTTGGAGCGCAGATCGTCCGCTGCCGGCACGCGGTTGACGGCGCCGGCGAATTCGCCGTCGACCAGGATGATGCGCTTGTCGCCATGCTTCACCTCGGGGAGGAAGCGCTGGATCACCCAGGGCTCCTTGAAGGTGACCGAGAACATGTCGAACAGCGAGCCGAAGTTCATGTCCTGCGGCATCACGCGGAAGACCGCGGCGCCGCCATGGCCGTGCAACGGTTTCATGACGACGGCGCCGTGCTGGTCGCGGAAGGCGTTGATCTCGTCGAGGTCGCGCGAGATCAAGGTCGGCGGCATCAGCTGCGGGAAATTCATCACGAACAGCTTTTCCGGCGCGTTGCGGACGCTGGCCGGATCGTTGACGACCAGGGTCTTCGGATGAATGCGCTCGAGGAAATGGGTCGAGGTGATGTAGGCGAGATCGAACGGCGGGTCCTGCCGCAACAGCACGACGTCGAAGCCGTTGAGGGCTTCCCGCTTCGGCTCGCCCAATGTGAAGTGATCGCCGACCTCGTCGCGCACGATGAGAGACTGCACCGGGGCCACCAGCTCCTCGCCGCGCAGCGACAGCTTGTCGGGCGTGTAGTAGGAAATGCCGTGGCCGCGCTTCTGCGCCTCGAGCAGCAGCGCAAAGGTCGAATCGCCGCGGACGTTAATGCGCGCGATGGGATCCATCTGGACGGCGATCTTCAATTTCATAAGCGTGTCCCGCGAGGTCTGAGGGTAACTTTAAGGGCTGGCGTCGAATGCCGCTAACAGATGGCGCGGCAGGCTCTTCGGCGCAATCAGCACGGCGTCGAATCTGAGATCAAATTCGGCATGTTCGGGATGCGCCATCAGCCAGGCCTGGGCGGCGTTGACGATGCGCTGCTGCTGGCGCGGCGTCACCGCATAGGCGGCGTCGTCGAGGCTGGCACGGGCCTTGACCTCGACGAAGGCGAGCAGATTGCGCCGGCGCACCACCAGGTCGATCTCGCCATAGGGGGTGCGGAAGCGCCTTGCCAGGATGCGATAGCCCTTGGCGATCAAGAGCGCCGCGGCGCGGCTTTCGGCCGAGATGCCGGTGCGGAATGCGGCGACCCGTTCAGGCGAGGCGCTGTCAGTCTTCGCCATCGCCATCCCCGATGGTCTTCGCGAGCTCGAGGGCGCGGGCATAGACCTCGCGGCGCGGTCGGCCCGACAGCTCGACCGCGTGCGCCACCGCATCCTTGACGCTGCCGCGGGCGAGCTGCACGCGCAACAGATCGTCGAGTGCGTCCTGGCCCATCACGCCGGCATCGTCAGGCGGCGGCCCGACGACGAGCACGAACTCGCCGCGTGTCTCCAACGCGTCCGCGCCTGCTGCAAGTTCGGTGACCGGCGCGCGCTTGACCTCTTCGTGCAGCTTGGTCAACTCGCGGCAGATCGCGGCATCGCGTCCAGCCATGATCGCGGCGAGGTCGCGCAGCGTGTCCTGCACGCGATTGCCGGATTCGAACATCACGAGCGTCGAATCGATCCGGGCCAGCTCGGTGAGCCGCGCGCGGCGCGCGTGCTCCTTCGCCGGCAAAAATCCCTCGAAGAAAAACCGGTCCGTCGGCAGCGCCGCAACCGACAGTGCTGTCAGCACCGATGACGGTCCCGGCACCGCGATGACGGCATGCCCGGCGGCGCAGACGTCACGCACCAGCTTGAAGCCGGGATCGGAGATCAGCGGCGTGCCGGCGTCCGAGACCAGTGCGATGGCGGCACCCTGCGCCAGCCGCTCGAGGATCTTGGGCCGGGCCTGCACCGCGTTGTGCTCGTGGTAGAGCGCCAGTTCGGCGGTGATGGCGTAACGCTCGGTCAGCCGTCGCGTGATCCTGGTGTCCTCGCAGGCGATGACGTCGACGCCCGCCAAAGTCTCCAGCGCACGCAGGGTGACGTCGGCGAGATTGCCGATCGGGGTCGCCACCAGATGGAGCCCGGGCGCGGCCTTTGGTGCCGCCAGCTGCTGGCCGGCGATCGAAAAGGTCCTGGCCGCAGTGCCTGTCGTGGCATCGGAATGGTGGAGGGAACTGGCTTTTGCGCGCATAATGCCAATCTAGAGGGATGGCAGCGCTTGCGCCACATCCGGAAACCGCGATGACGGTACGCGGTTGCTGAGGGAAACGGGAGCCGCGGCAACGGCGCCGCGAGACCATAATCCTTTTGTTTTAGTTAACTATTCGCCGACAATATGCCTGAATCCACCCGCCTCATCAGAGCTGGATGGAGTCCTGGCCGATCCTGGTCGGCCAAGAGAAGAGAGACGATGGAAGGCCCGCATCACCGCAACTCCCTGCCGTCGGGCACGACCCGGCGGACCGCGCTTGGCCTCATCGTCGGCGCGCCGTTGCTGACGGCCTGCTCCGGCATCCAGCAGAGCCTAAGCCAATTCTCCAGCGGCAATCCGGAGGCCGGTCCCGCCGGCCCGCAGCAACAACCGCAGGCAGTCGGCACCGGGCAGGTCAAGATTGGATTGATTTTGCCGCTGTCGGCGTCCGGCAATGCCGGCCTCGCGGCGCAGTCGATGCGCAACGCCGCCGAAATGGCGCTCGCGGAATTTCAGAACCCGAACATTCAGCTCCTGATCAAGGACGATGGCGGCAGCCCACAGGGTGCCGCGCAGGGCACCCAGCAGGCGCTGTCCGAGGGCGCCGAGATCATTCTGGGACCGCTGTTCGCAGGCTCGGTGCCGGCCACCGCGCAACTGACGCGGCCGCGCGGCACCTCGGTGATCGCATTCTCCACCGATTCGAGCGTCGCCGGACGCGGTGTCTATCTCCTGAGCTTCCTGCCGGAGTCCGACATCAATCGGATCGTCGACTATTCCGCCGGGATCGGAAAACGCTCGTTCGCCGCGATGGTGCCGGACAACGCCTATGGCAACGTGGTCGAGGCCGCCTTCAAGCAGGCGGTCGGCCGCAAGAACGGCCGCGTCGTCGCATTCGAGAAATATGGTGCCGACCGCGCGACGCCGGCGCGGACCGTAGCCCAGGCGCTCGGCCAGGCCGACGCGCTGCTGCTTGCCGACGACGGCGATTCGGTGGTCGCGACCGCCGACGCACTCACCGCGGCGGGCGCCAATCTGCGCAACATCCAGCTGCTCGGCACCGGGCTGTGGGACAATCCGCGGGTGTTCGCGAGCCCGGTCCTGCAAGGGGGCCTCTACGCCGCGCCCGATCCGTCCGGCTTCCGCAGCTTCGCCGGCCGCTATCGCGCCAAGTACGGCGGCGAGCCGGTGCGCACCGCAACGCTTGCCTATGACGCCGTCGCGCTGATGGCGGCGCTGGCGCGCACCCAGGGCGCGCAGCGCTTCGCGCCGGAGACGCTGACCAATCCATCCGGCTTTGCCGGCATCGACGGCCTGTTCCGCTTCCGCTCCGACGGTACCAATGAGCGCGGCCTTGCGGTCATGAAGGTGGCGTCCGGCGGCGGCACACCGGTCGCCGGCTCGCCGAAGAGTTTTGGCGCTTAAATTTTCGTCAGGCGGTCAAGCTGCTTGTCGAGCGCCGGCACCCGCCGGCTACTTTGCATGGGGTTGTTTTCGATATTTTGGCAGCGTGCAGCTAGAGCGTTTTCGAGCGAAGTGGATACCGGTTCGCGTGAAGAAAACGCGTCAAAACAAGAATCTAGAGCCCCGTTCCGATTCAATCGGAACGGGATAGGCTCTAGGCGGCGAGATCCGCGACGACCGCGTCGAGCACCGGGAATCCCGACTTCGTCACGCGCAGCCGTCCATCGGCATCGACGGCGATGGCGCCTTCCTCGCGCAGCATCGCGATCCGGTGCGGATCGAGCTTTCGGCCGGAGAGCTTCGCATAGCGCGTCGGATCGATGCCTTCGGCGAGCCGCAGCCCCATCAAGAGGAATTCGTCGGCGCGCTCTTCGCTGTTGAGGCTGTCGTCGGTGACGACGCCGTGGCCGCGTTCCTCGACGTTCAACAGCCACGCCTCGGGGCGCCGCTCGGTCGCGGTCGCGTGCCTGACGCCGTCGATGTCGAGCCGGCCATGCGCGCCGGGACCGATGCCGGCATATTCCTCGCCGCGCCAATAGACCAGGTTGTGCTTGCACTCGGCGCCGGAGCGGGCGTGGTTGGAGATCTCGTAGGCCGGCAGTCCCTCGCGGGCGCAGACTTCCTGCGTCACGTCGTAGAGCGCGCGCGCGGTCGCTTCATCCGGGGTCTGCAATTTGCCGGCGGCATGCAATCCGAAGAACGGCGTGCCTTCCTCGATCGTGAGCTGATAGAGCGACAGGTGCTCGGCCGCTTCCGAGATCGCCTGCTTCAATTCATCGGCCCACATCTGCGGCGTCTGGTCGGGCCGGGCGTAGATCAGATCGAACGAGTAACGGTCGAATGCGGAGCGCGCGATCGCAACCGCGTCGAGCGCCTCTCGCGCGGTATGCAGCCGGCCCAATGCCTTCAGCGATGCGTCGTCCAGCGCCTGCACACCGAGCGAGACACGATTGACGCCGGCGGCGCGATAGCCGCGAAAGCGTGTTGCCTCGACGCTGGTCGGATTGGCCTCGAGCGTCACCTCGACATCGCGCGCCACCGACCAGTGCTTGCCGATGGCATCGAGCACGGCGCCGACGGTCTGCGGCTGCATCAGCGACGGCGTGCCGCCGCCGAGGAAGATCGAGGAGACTTCACGGCCCGGCACCCGCGCGGCCGTGGTCTCGATCTCGCGGGCGAACGCGCGCACGAAGCGCGCCTCGTCGACCGGCGCATGGCGGACGTGGCTGTTGAAATCGCAATACGGGCATTTCGACAGGCAGAACGGCCAGTGCACGTAAACGCCGAAAGCTTCTCGTTCAGCGTGGCTCAAGGCAGATCTCCGCGAGCTTCACGAAAGCGCGGGCGCGATGCGACAGGCCGAGTCCGAGCGGCGGCAGGCCGTGCTTCTCGATGCTGCTCATCTCGCCAAAGGTCCGCGTGTAACCGTCGGGCAGGAAGGCCGGATCATAACCGAATCCGGCGGTGCCGCGCGGCGGCCAGGCCAGGGTTCCATCGACGCGGGCCTCGACCTCTTCGAGGTGATCGTCCGGCCAGGCCACGCACAGCGCGGAGACGAAATGCGCCTTGCGGTGCTCCGGCGCCGTGGCGCCGCGCTCCTGCAGCAGGCGCTCGATCCGCGTCATCGCCGCCATGAAGTCCTTGCCCTCGCCGGCCCAGCGCGCCGAATGGATTCCGGGCGCGCCGTCGAGCGCGTCGACCACGAGGCCGGAATCGTCGGCGAAGGCCGGCAAGCCCGTGGCCTTCGCCGCCGCGATCGCCTTGATCCCGGCGTTGGCCCGAAAGCTGTCGCCGGTCTCCTCGGGCTCGGCGAGACCGAGCTCGCCGGCCGACACCGCCTCGACGCCGTGCGGCGCCAGCAGTTCCCGCATCTCGGCAAGCTTGCCGGGATTATGGGTGGCGATCACGAGCCTTCCGGTGATTCGGCGATGCATGACCAATCTGACTACGCCACCGCGATCTTTTGCAAGTCGACCAGACGCGCGACACCTTTGCGTGCCAGGGCCATCAGCGCCAGGAATTCACCTTCCGAGAACGGCGTCTTCTCGGCGGTGCCCTGCACCTCGATGATGCGGCCGTCGCCGGTCATGACGAAATTGGCGTCGGTGTCGGCCTCGGAGTCCTCGGCATAGTCGAGATCGAGCACCGGCGTGCCCTGGTAGATGCCGCAGGAGATCGCCGCGACGTTGTCGCGCAACACGTTGGTCTTCAGCATGTTGCGGGTCTTCATCCAGTTGATGCAGTCGGCCAGCGCCACCCAGGCACCGGTGATCGAGGCGGTGCGGGTGCCGCCATCGGCCTGGATGACGTCGCAATCGACCGTGATCTGGCGCTCGCCGAGCGCTTCGAGATCGACGGCTGCGCGCAGCGAGCGGCCGATCAGCCGCTGGATCTCGACCGTGCGGCCGCCCTGCTTGCCGGCGGAGGCCTCGCGGCGGGTGCGTTCCAGGGTGGCGCGCGGCAGCATGCCGTATTCGGCGGTGACCCAGCCGCGGCCCTGGCCCTTCAGCCATGGCGGCAACCGCTCTTCCAGCGTGGCGGTCACCAGCACATGGGTGTCGCCGAACTTCACCATGCAGGAACCCTCGGCATATTTGACGACGCCGCGTTCCAGCGACACGGGACGCAGTTCATCGGGCGCACGGCGGCTTGGCCGCATGGAAATCCTCCAGAATTCCGAGAGATAGGGCTGGGCGTGCTTGTAGGAGGGGGAAGCGGCAGCGGCAAGGGTTTTGGCAAGGGTTTTGGCGACGGTTTTCGGCCCCGGTATGGCCCGGTGCCGGTAGGCCGAATGCATGCTTGTCACCGGCCTCCGGGAGCGACAAATTAGGTAGCAATTGTGAAGGACTGGAGTGTGACGCACCACGATCCGATAGGCCTGATCGCGCCGTATGCCGGGCTCGCCCAGCTCAACGAGCGGTCGCGCGACATTTTTCGGCAAATCGTCGAAAGCTATCTTGCGACCGGCGAGCCGGTCGGTTCGCGCAACATCTCGCGCCTGATCGCATTGCCGCTGTCGCCGGCCTCGGTCCGCAATGTGATGTCGGATCTCGAACAGCTCGGCCTGATCTATGCGCCGCACACCTCGGCCGGCCGTTTGCCGACCGAACTCGGCCTGCGTTTCTTCGTCGACGCCCTGATGCAGGTCGGCGACCTCACCGAGGCCGAGCGGCAATCGATCCAGACCCAGCTTGCGGCGGTCGGTCGTGCGCAATCCGTCGAGGCGGCGCTTGGCGAAGCATTGACGCGGCTGTCGGGGCTGACCCGTGCCGCGGCGGTGGTGCTGACGCAGAAGTCGAATGCGCGGCTGAAGCACATCGAATTCGTGCGGTTGGAGCCGGAGAAGGCGCTGGTTGTGCTGGTCGGCGAGGACGGCCAGGTCGAAAACCGCGTGCTGGCGCTGCCGCCGGGCGTTCCGTCCTCGGCCCTGACCGAGGCGACCAATTTCCTCAATGCGCGGATTCGCGGTCGGACGCTGGCCGAAGCGCGGCTCGAGCTCGAGACGGCATTGACGCAAAACCGCGCCGAACTCGATCAGCTCACGCAAAAGGTCGTTGCGGCCGGCATCGCGAGCTGGTCCGGCGGCGAGAGCGAGGACCGCCAGCTGATCGTGCGCGGCCACGCCAACCTGCTCGAAGATCTGCATGCGCTCGACGATCTCGAACGGATCAAGTCGCTGTTCGACGATCTCGAGACCAAGCGCGGCGTGATCGATCTGCTTGGCCGTGCCGAGCGCGGCGAGGGCGTGCGGATCTTCATCGGTTCGGAGAACAAGCTGTTCTCGCTGTCGGGTTCCTCCACCATCATCGCGCCATATGGCGACGCCCAGGGCCGGATCGTCGGCGTCCTCGGCGTGATCGGACCGACGCGGCTGAACTATGCACGCGTGATTCCGACCGTCGATTACGCCGCGCGCATCGTCAGCAAGATGCTGGGCGGCTGACCGGAGTGCCTTTCGCTTTCATTTGACGGGTTTTCGTCACCCAAGCCGGAGGTCCCTGTTCCCGAAGCCGGCATGTTGCGCTTGATTTTCGCCGCCCAAAGCACGATATCCCGGGCAGCAATCCCCAAGATTTGAACCGACGCGAGTTTTCGAGAAGGCAAGCCATGACCGATCCGAACCGGGCCAATGACAATACCGAGAATTCGGCGCCGACGGGTGAGCCCGTGGTCTCGAAGCCCTACGTCATGCCTGACGATCCCGAGGCGGGGTCGGCCGAGGCGCTGGCCAAGGAACTCGCCGAGGCGAAGGACCGCACACTGCGCACGCTGGCCGAGATGGAGAACCTCCGTCAGCGCACCCGCCGCGAGGTTGCCGACGCCAAGACCTATGGCATCACCGGCTTCGCCCGCGACGTGCTCGACATCGCCGACAATCTGCAGCGCGCGCTCGACGCCGTGCCGGCCGAGACCAAGGAAGCCGCCGATCCCGGCCTGAAGGCGCTGATCGAAGGCGTCGAGCTGACCGAGCGTTCGCTGCTCAACGCGCTGGAGAAGAACGGCGTGAAGAAGTTCGATCCGATCGGCGAAAAGTTCGATCCGAACTTCCAGCAGGCGATGTTCGAGGTGCCGGACACTTCGGTGCCGTCGGGCACGGTGGTGCAGGTCGTGCAGGCGGGCTACATGATCGGCGAGCGCATCCTGCGTCCGGCGCTGGTCGGCGTCTCCAAGGGTGGCGCCAAGGCTGCCCCCAGCGCCGACATCACGGTCTAATCTGTCCTACTCCTGTCGTGGAGGTGTGAGCGCGCTGCCGTGGCTTCACGGCAGCGGCTTCTCATGCGCCTTCGGCCAATAGGTGCCGAAGCTCCAGAGATTTCCTTCCGGGTCGCGACAGGCGAAATCACGGCTGCCATAGTCGGTATCACGCAGTTCCATTTCGATCTTGGCACCCGCCGTGCGGGCCTTCGCGTGCAGGGCGTCGGGATCGTCGACGGCGATGTAGATTGAATCGGTGCGGCGGCCGGTGACATCGCCGACCAGCTTGCCATAGGCATCGTCGCGGCTCTGGCCCAGCATCAGCATCGAGGAACCGTAGGCGAGCTCGGCATGGTGGATCACGCCGCGGTCGCGGTAGACCACGCGCTCGGTGAATCCGATCACTGTCTTGAGCCAACCGATCATCGCCTCGGCGTCCTTGCAGCGCAGGGTCGGATAGATGCGTGGGGGTTCGATGTCGTGCGTCATGGCGGCTCACCTCGTTGGCTGATGGCGCCACTCTGCACGAGACAATGCGGCTTCGGCTTGAAGGTTTGTTACCAGTCGGCCAGCAGCTCGCCGGAATGGGATAGCCGGCTGTCGGTCAACGTCAGGCGGCGCGCCCAGGCGGTCGGTGATTCCCCGGCAAACTCGACGAATTCGCGGGCGAGATGGGCTTGATCGGCGTAGCCGCTCTCCGCAGCGATTGCGGCCCAGCCGTGGGCTGTGCCAGCCTGCGCAAGCCGGCAAGCCCGATGAAAGCGCATCATGCGCGCCACCGGCTTGGGTGCGAGGCCAAGCTCGGATCGAAACCGGCCAGCGAGGTGTTTGCGGCTCCAACCGATCTCCGAAGCGATCGCCGTGATCCGGGCGGTGCCGCCCGATCGCGCCAACATTCGATAAGCGAACGCGACTTCCTCGGACGGTCGGCGGCCGAGGCGGCGAAGCACGAAATCCTCGATCAGGTCAAAGCGGCGCCGCCAGCAAGGTACGGCGCCGATTTGCTCGCGCAGCCGCCGTCCGTCGCGGCCCAGTACATCGCCAAGATCGACCATGCGCCCGGTGAGCTCGGCAATGGCGCCGCCGAAGAAGCGATAGGCGCCAAGCGGCGTGAAATCCACCTGCACGGATTCGGCGCGGCCGTCGGACTCGATGTTAACGGGTCCGGCATGCAGTCCGGCCGTGAAACTCAGCTGACGGTCGGATGGTCCAGGCTGACGCGCGAGCGCGATCAGATAGGGCGAGCCGAAGCTGATGATCAACGGCACGATCAGCGGTGCGGTCTGGCGGTGGAAGAAGTGGCCTGCCGCGGTCTCGCGGTAACCGGTAATTCCGACAATCAGGCCTGTCATGCGCGGCGACGGCGGGCGCCGCGCGAAGTCGAATGCGACGGGGGCCTCGAGCTCGGCCATGTGAATCTCGCGCGGAATGCCTACGCGATGTCCGACGACTGGATCCGCTTGACGCCGGCCTTGTCCATGTCGGCCCAGGCCTTGGCGAGCGATCCCTGCGTGTCGATGCCGCGGCAGGCGTCCTCCACGACATAGGTTTCGAAGCCGGCCTTGCGGGCATCGAGCGCGGTCCAAGCCACGCAGAAATCGGTGGCGAGCCCGGCCACGAAAACCCGCTCGACATTGCGCGCCTTCAGATAGGCGGCGAGCCCGGTGGTGGTTTTTCCGTCGGCTTCGGTGAAGGCGGAGTAGCTGTCGACGTCCTTGTGAAAGCCCTTGCGGATGATCAGCTCGGCCTGCGGGATCGCGAGCTCCTTGGACAGCGAGGCGCCGTCAGTGCCCTGCACGCAGTGGTCCGGCCACAGCACCTGCTTGCCGTAGGCAAGGTCGATGGTCTCGAACGGCTTCTTGCCGGCATGGACCGAGGCAAACGAGACGTGTCCGGGCGTGTGCCAGTCCTGCGTCATCACCACATTGGCAAAGCTCTTGGCGATCTTGTTGATGACAGGCACCACCTGCTCACCGTCCTTCACCGCGAGGCTGCCGCCGGGCAGGAAGCAGTTCTGGACGTCGATCACGAGCAGCGCGGAGCCATCGTCGGGCTTGATCGCCGCCGCCCAGAGACTTTTCGGAACCAGGGTCGCAAGCGCCAACGTGCCGAGGCCTGCAACTATCTGTCGTCGATCCAACATCGCGCCCCTCCTCGCTTTGATACCGCGCGAGGAGGCTAGTTCCGTTCGTGGACCTGCGAAAGTCCGATTTTTCGAAAGACCGATTAGCCGCGCGGCTGGATGCCGTCGCGGACCGCGCGGAAGCGTGGGAAGGCCGTCTCCCAATCGGTGCGCGGCGAGCTACCGATGATCCGCACCGATGTCTGCGCGCCGAACCGCAGCCACTGCACGATGGTCACCGGGGTGTTGTCCTTGCCGCTGATGGCGTCGATCCGCGTTTCGAAGCCGGGCTGGCCGTCGATCCGGATCGGTTCGGACATGGTGATCCGCCCGTCGCGCACGCCGGGGATCGTGGTGGCGATCTGCTGGGCAAAGCGGCCGCGATCGTCGGGTGTGGCCGGTGCCGAAGCGATGACGCCGAGCAGCATGAAGGGCTTGGCCTCAAGGGCCTTGTCGTCGCCGTCGGCCATCAGCAGCGCAGCGCCCGGCGCCAGCATCCGGATATTCTTGAAACTGCTGAGCTCGGTGACCTTGAACGGCATCATAGCGAGCTGCTCGTCGACCGGCACCTCCTTGCGGATTTCGGCGGAGGCGAACATCTGCCGGACGGCGTCGTCGGTGTAGATCTTGCTCGCGTTCTCCGGCACCTGCACCGCGACATAACCGGAGAAGGTCGGCCCCGGCAGGATCATGGAATAGCGCCGCACATTGCTGGCGCCGTCGCGGGCGCTCTCCACGGTGTAGTAGGCGAGGCCGGCCGGCGTCTCGAGGCTCTCGGGCTTGATGTTTCCGGTGCCGGCGGGGTTGGCCTTGAAGGCGGTCACGACCTCGTTGTAGGCGTCCGCGGGCAGGTCGGCGATCAGGACCTTGACGCCCTGATCCTCGGTCTCGAAGCCGATGAAGGATTTGGCGCGGACGAGGCCCACCAGCGGTTTCATCCCGACATGAGCGCCCGGCGGAAACACCACGTCGGCGGCAAAGCCACGACAGGTGGCAGCAATCAGCAAGGCAACCGCAACGAGAACTCGAAAAGGCGTCATGGGGATCTACCGGTTTTGCTTGGTGGCCGCGCAACGGGGCCGGTGCAGGGCTGGATGGCCTCTTTCAGTCGGACCGCTTTTAGCGGTTTTGATGGCCCTGCAACAGGCCGCCAAATCTCCGCTCCGGGCCCGCAGGCTCGATTCCATGGGCATTTCGCCTTGATTGGCAGGCACTTTCCAGTTTCCCGACGTTTCCAGGAACGCTCACCCGCGGCCGCCAGCGGCCAAACAGCGCGCCCCCGACCCGTGCGCCGCTCTCGCATACGACGTTTGTGAGTGTTCACTCAACAGCGCTGACGTCGCGCCGCGAATGTTGCGGTCGGCGACGGGCGGCATCATTGCCGATTTGTTAACTTGGTCTGGGCTTGAACCGGGGCCGCAGCCGGACTGACACAATCTTTCAAACGTCAGTCTTTTCAGGCCTCAACGTTGCGTCCAGTCCTTGCGGGCAGGACCCTCTCTCCTATATCAGGCTCACCGTCGCAATATCGCGAGTATGTGAACGTCTGGGGGTTCGGTACGGAGCGCCGTCAGGGCCCAACCAACCTGCCGTAGCAAAGAGGATATCAAAACCATGGGTAAGGTCATTGGGATCGACCTCGGCACCACGAATTCGTGCGTCGCCGTGATGGATGGCAAGAACGCCAAGGTGATCGAGAATGCCGAGGGCATGCGAACGACGCCGTCGATCGTTGCTTTCACCGACGATGGCGAGCGCCTTGTCGGACAGCCGGCGAAGCGTCAGGCGGTGACCAATCCCGAGCGTACGTTCTTTGCGGTGAAGCGCCTCATCGGCCGCCGCTATGACGACCCGATGGTCGAGAAGGACAAGAAGCTCGTTCCCTACAAGATCGTCAAAGCATCGAACGGCGATGCCTGGGTCGAAGCCGACGGCAAGACCTATTCGCCCTCGCAGGTCTCGGCCTTCATTCTGCAGAAGATGAAGGAGACCGCTGAGGCGCATCTCGGCCAGAAGGTCGATCAGGCCGTTATCACGGTTCCTGCTTATTTCAACGACGCGCAGCGTCAGGCCACCAAGGACGCCGGCAAGATCGCCGGCCTCGAAGTGCTGCGCATCATCAACGAGCCGACGGCAGCTGCGCTCGCCTACGGTCTCGACAAGACGAAGGCCGGCACGATCGCGGTGTACGATCTCGGCGGCGGCACCTTCGACGTCTCGATCCTCGAGATCGGCGACGGCGTGTTCGAGGTGAAGTCGACCAACGGCGACACCTTCCTCGGTGGTGAAGACTTCGACATGCGCCTGGTCGGCTACCTCGCCGACGAGTTCCAGAAGGAACAGGGCATCAACCTGCGCAACGACAAGCTCGCTCTTCAGCGTCTGAAGGAAGCCGCCGAGAAGGCCAAGATCGAGCTGTCGTCGACCACGCAGACCGAAATCAACCTGCCGTTCATCACGGCCGACCAGACCGGTCCGAAGCATCTGACGATGAAGCTGACCCGCGCCAAGTTCGAGGCGCTGGTGGCCGACCTCGTCGAGAAGACAATCGAGCCGTGCCGCAAGGCGCTGAAGGATGCCGGCCTGACCGCCGGCGAGATCGGTGAAGTGGTGCTGGTCGGCGGCATGACCCGCATGCCGAAGATCCAGGAAGTGGTGAAGCAGTTCTTCGGCAAGGAGCCGCACAAGGGCGTCAATCCCGACGAAGTCGTCGCGATCGGTGCTGCGATCCAGGCCGGCGTGCTGCAGGGCGACGTCAAGGACGTGCTGCTGCTCGACGTGACCCCGCTGTCGCTGGGCATCGAGACGCTGGGCGGCGTGTTCACCCGCATCATCGACCGCAACACCACGATCCCGACCAAGAAGAGCCAGGTGTTCTCGACGGCCGAAGACAATCAAGGCGCCGTCACCATCCGCGTCTTCCAGGGCGAGCGTGAAATGGCGGCCGACAACAAGATGCTCGGCCAGTTCGACCTGATGGGCATTCCGCCGGCTCCGCGCGGCATGCCGCAGATCGAGGTGACCTTCGACATCGACGCCAACGGCATTGTCAACGTCTCGGCCAAGGACAAGGCGACCGGCAAGGAACAGCAGATCCGGATCCAGGCATCCGGCGGTCTGTCCGAGGCCGACATCGACAAGATGGTCAAGGACGCCGAGGCCAATGCGGCCGAGGACAAGAAGCGCCGCGAAGCGGTCGACGCCAAGAACCATGCCGATGGTCTGGTTCATTCGACCGAAAAGGCTTTGGCCGAGCATGGCTCGAAGATCCCGGAGACGGATCGTCGCGCCATCGAAGACGCCGTCAGCGACCTCAAGGAAGCGCTGAAGGGCGACGACGCCGAGGCGATCAAGGCCAAGACCAACACGCTGGCGCAGGCTTCGATGAAGCTCGGCGAGGCCATGTACAAGCAGCAGGCCGAGGCCGATGCGGCCAAGGACGCTGCAAAGGATGACGTTGTCGACGCGGAGTTCACCGAGGTCGACGACGACAAGACCAACAAGAAGTCTGCCTAAGCGGGCTTGCGATCATGACCCTCACACCAAAGAGCACGCGACGCGTCTCGGAGGAGTGGGGGTCATTTTTCTTTAAGGCGATCGCTGCATCTTCCAGACAGGCGCAATCCTTGACGCAATGCTTTGCGCAATCCTTGGCGATCGCGACGAACTTCGGACGGAATTGAAGGATGTCCACCAAGCGCTGCTATTACGAGACCCTCGAGGTCGAGCGGAACGCGGACGAGACCAAGCTGAAATCGGCTTTCCGCAAGCTCGCGATGAAATGGCATCCGGACAAGAATCCGGGCGACGCCACCAGCGAGGTCCGGTTCAAGGAAATCAACGAAGCCTATGAGGTGCTGAAGGACGGCGACAAACGCGCCGCCTATGACCGCTTCGGCCATGCCGCCTTCGAGCAAGGCATGGGCGGTGGCGGTCCCGGGTTCGGCGCCGGCTTCGCCTCTTCCTTCTCCGATATCTTCGAGGATCTGTTCGGCATGGCCGGGCAGCGCCGCGGCGGCGGCGGCCGCGAACGCGGTGCCGACCTGCGCTACAACATGGAAATCACGCTCGAGGAGGCCTTCCAGGGCAAGACCGCGCAGATTGAGATCCCGGTCTCGGTCACCTGCGAATCCTGCTCCGGCACCGGCGCCAAGGCCGGCACCAAGCCGAAGACCTGCTCGCATTGCGGTGGCGCCGGCCGTATCCGGCAGGCTCAGGGCTTCTTCACGCTGGAGCGGACCTGTCCCGGCTGTCAGGGCCGCGGCCAGATGATCGAGGACGCCTGCACCTCCTGCGCCGGTTCCGGCCGGGTGACACGCGAGCGCACGCTGTCGGTCAACATTCCTCCGGGTGTCGAGGACGGCACCCGTATTCGTCTCGCCGGCGAAGGCGAGGCCGGTGTCCGCGGCGGCCCGCCCGGCGACCTCTACATCTTCCTGTCGCTGACCACGCACCAGTTCTTCCAGCGCGACGGCGCCGACCTGCACTGCCGCGTGCCGATCTCGATGGTCACCGCAGCCCTCGGTGGCGAGTTCGAGGTGCCGACCATCGACAAGGGCAAGACCAAGGTGAAGGTGCCGGCTGGGACCCAGTCCAGCCGCCGATTCCGCATCGCATCAAAGGGTATGCCGGTGCTCCGCTCGCGCCAGACCGGCGACATGTATGTCCAGGTTGTGGTCGAAACGCCGCAGAATCTGACCAAGAAGCAGCAAGAATTGCTGATGGAGTTCGAAAAACTCTCGTCCGGTGCAACGCAACCGGAGGCAGCGGGTTTCTTCTCTAAGGTCAAGGACTTCTTCGGAAGCCGCACCGTCTAGCCGTAGTCGTTATGCTTGACCGTAACGACTTCGATCTATACGTGTTTGTGACTGTTTTCTGACAACCGCTCGATTGTGCGCGGTCCCGCCTGGTAGCGACATGCCTCTGCAATCGTCCGTGCGTGCGTCGAAGAAGCCCCTCCGTCTCGACGACGAGGTTCGATTTCTCCGTTCATGGATCGAGAAGCCGCTGCATATGGGCGCGGTGATGCCGTCCGGGCGGCTGCTTGCACGCACCATGGCGCAATATGTCGATCCCGAGTCCGAAGGACCGGTTGTCGAGCTCGGACCTGGCACCGGTGCGATCACCAATGCGCTGATCGAGCATGGCGTCGATCAGAAGCGTCTCGTCCTGGTTGAGTACAATCCCGGCTTCTGTGCGCTGCTGCGCGAGCGCTATCCGCAGGCCAAGGTGGTTCAGGGCGACGCCTACAGGCTGCGCGATACGTTGTGGGATGTCATGGAGTCGCCGGCCTCGGCCGTCGTCTCCGGCCTGCCGCTGGTCACCAAGCCGATGCTGACCCGCCTGAAGCTGGTCCGCGACGCCTTCCTGGCCCTCGCGCCCGGTGCGCCGTTCGTCCAGTTCACCTATTCGGTGGCGCCGCCGATTCCGAAGTCGCTGCCCGGCGTGTCCACAGAGGCGTCCGAGCGGATCTGGATGAACCTTCCGCCCGCGCGGGTCTGGGTGTATCGCAAGGGCTGATCATCGCCCTGCGTCGTCGCGCCGGGTCGACGACCCAACCGCGATTGCCAAATGTCCGCGCTGAAAATCCTCGTGATCCCTGGATCGCTTCGATCAGGCTCGCTCAATGCGAAGCTGGCCGCCGTGCTGGCGCAGGAGCTCGCGCAGTCAGGGGCCGACGTCACCCGCATCTCGCTCGGCGATTTTCCGCTGCCGATCTATGATGGCGATTTGCAGGCCAAATCGGGCGTGCCGCAGCACGCCGTCAATCTGAAGCGGATGATCGGAGCCCATCATGGCGTGCTGATCGTGACGCCGGAATACAATTCCTCGGTGCCGGCGCTGGTGAAGAACACGATCGACTGGGTCAGCCGCGTGCAGGATCCGCACGAGACCCGTGGCCAGGTGTTCCACGGCCGCGCCTTCGCGATCGCAGCGGCATCCGGCAACCGGCTCGGCGGCACGCGCGCGCTGGCGGCGTTGCGCCTGATCCTGACCGCGTGCCATGCCACCGTGATCCCGAACCAGCTCGCGCTGTCATTCGCCGAGCAGGCCTATGACGACATGGATCGTCTGAAGCACCAGGCCGACATCGACACGATGCGGGCGCTGGTGCGGCAGCTGATCGACCATTCCCAACGCATGATGTGAGGTGACATGCAGCCAGCCAAGATCGCTCCGAAAGACCGGTTGATTGTGGCGCTCGATCTGCCGTCGGTCGCCAGCGCAGAGGCGATGATCGACAGGCTCGGCGATGCCGTCACCTTCTACAAGATCGGCTATCAGCTCGGTTACGCCGGCGGCCTTACGCTGGCGAAGCAGCTCGCCGGCAGCGGCAAGAAGGTCTTTCTCGATCTCAAGATGCACGACATCGGCAACACGGTGGCACGCGGGGTCGAAAGCGTTGCCGCTCTCGGCGCGACCTTTCTCACCGTGCATGCCTATCCGCAGACCATGAAGGCGGCGGTCGAGGCGCGTGCTGGCTCCGGCCTGAAAATTCTCGCGGTGACGGTGCTGACGTCCTATGACGATAGCGACCTGCACGCGGCGGGCTATCGCCTCAACGTCTCCGAGCTCGTCGAAGCGCGCGCCAGGCAGGCACAGGCGCTCGGTGTCGACGGCCTCGTCAGCTCACCCGAGGAGGCCGCCGCGTTGCGCAAGATCGTGGGCGATCGGATGAACCTGGTGACGCCGGGCATTCGCCCCGCGGGCTCGGCGACTGGTGACCAGAAGCGCATCATGACGCCGGCCCGCGCCATTGCCGCCGGCGCCGATTATCTCGTGGTCGGACGTCCGGTGATGGAAGCCGCCGATCCGAAGGCCGCGGCCGAAGCCATTCACACCGAGATCGCCCAGGCGCTCGCCTGAATCAACAACAAGGGAGAAGAGAGATGGCGGCGAAGGGATATTGGATCGGACGCGTCGACGTTCACAATGAGGAGGGCTACAAGCCCTACATGGCGGCCAACCCGGCGATCTTCCAGAAATTCGGCGGCAAGTTCATCGTGCGCGGCGGCAAGTTCACCGGCGTGGAGGGCCAGAGCCGCTCGCGCAACGTCGTGATCGAATTCCCGGATTACGCGACCGCGCTCGCTTGCTACCAATCGCCGGAATACCAGGCCAACATCAAGGTGCGGCAGCCGCACTCGATCGCCGATCTGATCATCATCGAGGGGCATGACAGCCCGTAGCCCGGACACCGGGCCGCCGGTTAGGCTACCCGGAACAGCCGCCGACGACCGCCGTTTAAGCATGATCCCCGCGCAAACGCATTCCGCGTTTGTCGCGAGGGAAAACCGGTTTCCCCTTTGCCGGTTCATGCTTTATACGGCGGGGAGAGGTGAGCCATGGCTGACATGCGTCTGATTGTTGCGGGAGCCGGCGGCCGGATGGGCCGCACGCTGACGCGGGTGATTTCCGAAACCCCCGGGGCGGTGCTGGTCGGCGCGCTGGAAGCGCCGGGCTCGGAGCTGCTCGGCAAAGACGCCGGCGTGCTCGCCGGCCTTCCCGCCAACGACGTCAAGCTGTCGGCCGATCTGTGGTCGATGTCGGCGGCTGCCGACGGCATCCTGGATTTCACCGTGCCGGCCGCGACCATCGCCAATGTCGCGATCGCAGCCGAGCGTGGCCTTGTTCACGTCATCGGCACCACCGGCCTGTCGCAGTCCGACGATGCGGTGATCCGGAGCGTAACCGACCGCGCCATCGTGGTGAAGTCGGGCAATATGAGCCTCGGTGTCAATCTGCTCGCCGCGCTGGTCAAGCGCGTCGCGCAATCGCTCGACCAGAGCTTCGACATCGAAATTCTCGAACTGCACCACAAGTCCAAGATCGATGCGCCGTCGGGCACCGCCTTGATGCTCGGCGAAGCCGCCGCTGCGGGCCGCGGAATCGCGCTGGAGCAGCATTCGGCGCGGGGGCGCGATGGCCTGACCGGCGCGCGGCGTGCCGGCGATATCGGCTTTGCCTCGCTGCGCGGCGGCACCGCCGCCGGTGATCACAGCGTCATCTTTGCCGGTCCCTCGGAGCGCATCACGCTCTCGCATCATGCCGAGGATCGCGCGCTGTTCGCGCAGGGCGCGCTGAAGGCGGCGCTGTGGGCGCATGGCAAGAAGCCCGGCATGTATTCGATGGCCGACGTTCTCGGGTTGAGCGACTGAGACCGCTCGACGGAATGAAATCCAGCTAAGCGAAACGGAATCTGAAATGAGTGATCGTCTTCTTGTGCTCGTTCGTCACGGTCAGAGCGAATGGAATCTGAAGAACCTGTTCACCGGGTGGAAGGACCCCGATCTCACCGAGCAGGGCATCGCTGAAGCCAAGGACGCCGGCCGCAAGCTGAAGGCGCAGGGCCTGTCGTTCGACGTCGCCTTTACCTCAGACCTGACGCGTGCCCAGCACACGCTGAAGCTGATGCTGGAGCAGATCGGCCAGACCGGCCTGCCGACCACGAAGAATCTCGCGCTCAATGAACGCGACTACGGCGATCTCTCCGGCCTCAACAAGGACGACGCCCGCAAGAAATGGGGCGAGGATCAGGTCCTGGTCTGGCGCCGCTCCTACGACGTGCCGCCGCCCGGCGGCGAGAGCCTGAAGGATACGCTGGCGCGCACGCTGCCCTATTATGTGCAGGAGATCCTGCCCGGCGTGCTGCGCGGCCGACGCACGCTGATCGCCGCCCACGGCAATTCGCTGCGTGCGCTGATCATGGTGCTGGAGAAGCTTTCGCCGGAGCAGATCCTCAAGCGCGAACTCGCGACCGGTGCGCCGGTGGTCTATCGGCTCAACGCTGATTCCACCGTTGCCTCCAAGGTCGATCTCGCGGGGTAAGCGGTGGACCTGATCGTTCCGTCATCCTGAGGTGCGAGCGGAGCGAGCCTCGAAGGATGCACGGCCACCAGCCGGCCCGTCGACCCTTCGAGACGCGCTTCGCGAGCACCTCAGGGTGACGGTGAGAGCGCGTTCGAATTAGTGCAATCCGACCTGGCCGGCCTCCCAGCCCAGCATCGCCTGCTTGCGGGTGATGCCCCAGTGATAGCCGGTCAGCGCGCCGCTCTTGCCGAGTGCGCGATGGCAGGGCACCACGAACGACACCGGATTGCGCCCGACCGCGGCGCCGACGGCGCGCGAGGCCTTCGGGCTGTTGATCTTGCTGGCGATGTCGGAATAGCTCACCGCGCGGCCCATCGGGACCTTGAGCAGCGTTTCCCACACCCGCACCTCGAAGTCGGTGCCGATCAGTACGACGCGCAGCGGCTGGTCCGCCCGCCACAACCGCGTATCGAACACGCGCTGGGCCAGTGCGGTGGTGCCATCGGTGTCCTCGACAAAGGTCGCGTTCGGCCAGCGCCGCTTCATGTCGGCAAATGCGGTCTGCTCGTCGCCCGGGTCGGCGAAGGCAAGGCCCGCGAGCCCGCGGTCTGTCGCGATCACGATCGCGGTGCCGAACGGCGAGGGGTGGAAGCCGAAGCGCAGCGTCATGCCGCCGCCGCCGGTCTTCCATTCGCCGGGCGACATCGCCTCATGCGTGACGAACAGATCGTGCAGCCGTCCCGGGCCCGAGAGGCCTGAGTCGAGTGCCGCGTCGAGCACGCTGGCGGAATCGCGCAGCAAGTTCTTGGCGTGGTCCAGCGTCAGCGCCTGCATGAAAGCCTTCGGCGTCAGCCCTGCCCAACGGCGGAACAGATGGTGCAGTTCATCCGGCGTGACGGCAGCGGCATCGGCCATCGCTTCGATGGTCGGCTGCGTGCGCCAGTGCTCCGAGATGAACGCGATGGCACGCCGCACCGAGTCGTAGTCGCGCAGCGCGGCGCTCTGGAGGCCCGGCTTGGCCAGGCGCTGATCATGTATGGCGAGTGTCATCATGGTGTCTGATTTAGGAGCCATGGCGCGTCCAAACCACCCGATTTCTGACAAGTTCGCTTAGGCGACAGGATTGTAGGTCGGGCCGCGCTTCGCAGCGTTCAGCGCAGCCGTCAAAGCTTTGGAAAAGCTTGCTTTTTCGTCCGGGCCCAGGAAGCTGCCGACGCTGACCCGGCGGCCCCGGGACACCAGATAAAGCCGCTCGATGCCGAATTCTTCATGCGAGATCTGTTCGAACCGCACCCAGAGCGGATTGAGCACCCATTCCGCCACATGGCCGCGGTGACTGATCCTGCGCACCCGCAGTTCCGACGGTGTGACGGTGATCTCTTCGCTCGCCTTGGCAGTGCGGAAATTGACCTTGAACGCCCAGTAGATCACCAGCGCGTCAAGACCGAAGAAGCCGAAGATCGGCCAGGCGCCCAGCCACCAGAACACCGCGCCGGCGATGAAGCTGACCACCGTGACGAACGACATCAGCACGATGAAGCCGGTGCGATTCAGCGATCGATGCGGCGTCAGCAGCGCCGAGAACAATTTCGGCTCCGCCTCGGGCGCATCGACGTCGAGGTCATTGGCCCTGGGGTCTTCGCCCGGATCAAAGTCGTTGCCTGCGGTCATGACGTATCAGTATATCCCGTTCATGGCCAAAATCATCCGCTCTCAACGCGCCAACACCTCAAGCGTTCGCTCCGCGCCGAAGAAGAAGGCCGTGAAAGCGGCAACACCGCAGCCCAAGCGCGCGGCAAAGAAGCCGGCCGCCAAGAAGGCCGCAAAACCAAAGCCATGGACGGCGGAGGAGGTCTACGAGGCCTTCGACCGGTTCCGCAAAGCCAATCCCGAGCCGAAGGGCGAGCTCGAGCATCTCAATCCCTACACGTTGCTGGTTGCGGTGGTGTTGTCTGCGCAGGCGACCGATGCCGGCGTCAACAAGGCGACGCGAGCGCTGTTTGCGATCGCCGACACGCCGGAGAAGATGCTTGAGCTCGGCGAAGACAGAGTGCGCGATTACATCAAGACCATCGGGCTCTATCGCAACAAGGCCAGGAACGTCATCGCGCTGTCCGAGAAGCTGATCGCCGAATTCGGCAGCAAGGTGCCGCGCACCCGCGCCGAAATCGAATCGTTGCCCGGCGCCGGCCGCAAGACCGCGAATGTCGTGCTCAACATGGCGTTCGGCGAACACACGATGGCGGTCGACACCCATGTGTTTCGCGTCGGCAACCGCACCGGTCTCGCGCCCGGCAAGACGCCGCTCGAGGTCGAGCTGGGATTGGAGAAGGTGATCCCGACGGAGTTCATGCTGCACGCCCATCACTGGCTGATCCTGCATGGCCGCTATACTTGCCTCGCCCGCGGTCCGCGTTGCGACGTATGCCTGATCAATGACCTTTGCCGGTGGCCGGAGAAGACCGTCTGAGCCATGATCATCATCATGTGGTAAGTGACGCGCCCGGCGTTCGGCGCGTGTGATTGAGGGAGTGTGGTGTGGCAGAGCAGGTTCAAGACGGTCCGTCACAAGTCAGCCAGACCGCGTCCGCACCAGTGACAACACCAGCCAAGCCGCAGCCTGCGGCGAGCGGCTTCTGGGGCCGTTTCGCCATCCCGCTGTTCGCGGTGCTGGCTGCGCTTGTGTTCGTCGCGGCGGCGACCACGCATTGGGACGCCTGGGTCGGCAGCGCCACCATCCAGACCACCAACGATGCCTATGTGCGCGCCGAGTTGACCCAACTCTCGAGCCGCGTGTCCGGCGAAGTGCTCACGGTTGCTATCTCCGATTTCCAGCGCGTCAAGGCCGGCGATCTGCTGGTGCAGATCGATCGTGCCGACTATCAGGCGCAGGTCGCGCAGGCCGAGGCGGGAGTGGTCGGCGCGCAGGCCGCGCTCGATAACCTCAACAACCAGGTCGAGCTGCAATATGCGACCATTGCGCAGGCCGAGGCCTCGCGGTTGTCCGCGGAGGCGCAGCAGACCCTGGCACGCCAGGAGCAAGAGCGTCAGCAGTCGCTGTCGCAAACCGACGCCGGCACGCGGCAGCGGCTCGAGCAGGCCACCGCATCCTATGCCAAGTCGGAGGCCGACGTGCAGGCCAGCCGTGCGGTGATCGCAGCGCAGCGCCATCAGCTCGAGGTCCTGCAGGGCACCAAGAAGCAACGCGCCGCCGATCTCGACGCAGCCAAGGCGCTGCTGGCATCGGCCAGGCTCAAGCTTGGCTACACCAGGATCGCCGCGCCGTTCGACGGCGTCACCGGCGAGCGGCAGGTGCAGCCGGGCGATTACGTCAACATCGGCACCAATCTGATCAACGTCGTGCCGCTGCCGAACGTCTATGTGATCGCCAACTACAAGGAAACCCAGCTGACCAACGTCAAGCCGGGTCAGCCGGTCGAAGTCACCGTGGATACATTCTCCGGCCAGAAGTTGCGCGGCGTCGTCGAGCGCATCGCGCCGGCAAGCGGATCGCAATTCGCGCTGCTGCCGCCCGACAACGCCACCGGCAATTTCACCAAGGTGGTGCAGCGCATCCCGGTGCGCATCCAGTTCGACAAGGACCAGCCGTTGCTTGCGCGCCTGCTGCCGGGCATGTCGGTGGTGACGCGGATCAACACCGGCGAGGCGGTCGCCAATGGCGGAAAATGACGACCGTAACAGCGGCCCGGTCTCGCGCGGCGACGTCGCGCGCTATCCGGTGTTCGCCGTCGTTGCCGTGCTGCTCGGCGCGTTCCTGGCGAATTTCGACAGCCGCCTGACCTCGGTCGGCCTGCCCGACCTGCGGGGCGCGTTCTCGCTCACCTTCGACGAGGGCGCCTGGCTCTCGACCGCGGCGATCGGCTCGCAGATCTTCATCGCGCCCGCGGTGGCCTGGCTCGCCACCGTGTTCGGCCTGCGGCGTGTGCTCGGCATTCCGAGCCTGGTCTATGCCGTGATCTCGCTGATCATCCCGTTTGTGCATGACTACACGACGCTGATCGCGCTCAGCATCGCCCACGGCATGCTGCTCGGCACCTTCGTGCCGGCGACGCTGATGATCATCTTGCGCAACCTGCCGATCCGCTGGTGGCTGCCGGCGATCGCGATGTATTCGATCCGCGTCGGCTTCGCGCTGGATTCGTCGAGCTCACTGGTCGGCTTCTATGTCGAGCACCTCGGCTGGCAGTGGCTGTACTGGCAGGGCGTGGTGGTCGCGCCGCTGATGGGTTTGATGGTGTATCTCGGCACGCCGAACGAGCCGGTCAATCGCGACCTGCTGCACCATGCCGATTGGGGCGGCATGCTGCTGCTCGGCGCTGGTCTGGGGATGGTTTATGCCGGGCTCGATCAGGGCAACCGGCTGGACTGGCTGTCGTCGGGCACCGTGATGGCGCTCCTGATAGGGGGCGGGCTGTTGATCATCGCCTTCATGATCAACGAGACGGTCGCGCGCCGGCCGTGGGCGCATTTCAACGTGCTGTTCTCGCGCAATATCGGGCTCTCGCTGATCGTCATCCTCTTGTACACGCTGACCAGCCTGTCGAACTCGTCGCTGGTGCCGAACTTCCTCGGCGCCGTCGGCGTGCTGCGGCCGGAGCAGTCGGGCGCGCTGCTGTTCAGCTACGGTGCACTGCCGATGTTCGTGCTGGTGCCGATCTCGATTGTCCTGTTGCGTCACTTCGATCCGCGCATGGTCGTGGTGCTCGGGTTCTCGGCATTCGCAGCCGCCAATCTCTGGGGCACGCAGCTGAGCCATGTCTGGGCACGCGAGGATTTCGTCGGCATCGTCCTGCTTACGTCGATCGGGCAGGCGCTGACGCTGCTGCCGATCATCATCATGGCGCTGTCCAATTCCGACCCGTCGCGCGCGACCGCGTTCGCGGCTTATATCCAGATCATGCGGCTCGGCGGCGCCGAGATCGGCATCGCCCTGATGGGCACCTGGCTGCGCGTCCGCGAGCAGATCCATTCGAATTATCTCGGCCAGCACGTCCAGAACGGCGACGTCGACGTCGTCAACCTGCTGAAGCGGCTGGCGGGTGAATTTTCCGGCCACGGCATCGGGGCGGCGACGGGACGTGCCATCGGCACGCTCGCGGCCCTCGTGCAGCGCGAGGCCAACACGCTCGCCTACATTGACGGCTTCTGGCTGTGCTTCTGGCTCGCGATCCTGGCGCTGTTCCTGGTCGCCTTGATCACGCGTGCGCCGCAAGGTCCGCTGTCGCCGGTGCCGCTTGGCTTTGTGAAGAACGTGCTGCGCAAGCCGGACGCCGCCGCGTCCTGATTTGCGAACGGGGAGGCGCGGGTATCGCCGGCGGCCTGGCGCTACCGGGTCAATTTATAGTGAATGCGGCGCCCCCAGCTATCTCGCGGGCGTCTGAAATATTTTGCACGTGGCGTGGTTCCACAAACGGGGGAACTGGAGCCACGATGATCGAGACCAGGCAGACGGCCGCGCTTGTTTCCATGGCGACGGCGGTTCCACCGCATCTGTTCCATCAGGGACAAATCCTGCAGGCCGCGCACGACCTTCTCGCCGACCGCTATCCCGAGTTCGAGACGCTCTCCAGCCTGTTCGCCAACACTGGCATCCAGCATCGCTACGGCGTGAAGCCGATCGAATGGTATCTCGAACGGCGCGGCTGGCCGGAGCGGACGCAGGCGTTCCTGGAAGGCGCGGAGGCGCTGTTCGTCGATGCCGCCCGCAAGGCGCTTATGCGTGCCGACCTGACCGGCCGCGATATCGATGTCGTGGTCACAGTCTGCTCAACGGGCATCGCCACGCCGACGCTGGAGGCGCGCGTCGCCGGCCAGCTCGGCCTGCGGACCGATGTGTCGCGCGTGCCGGTGTTCGGCCTCGGCTGCGCGGGCGGCGTGTCGGGCCTGTCGATCGCGGCGCGGCTGGCGCAGGCGCAGCCGGGTGCGAATGTGCTGCTGGTCGCGCTCGAGCTGTGCACGCTCGCGGTTCGTCACGATGAGCTCACCAAGGCGAATATCGTCGCGGCCAGCCTGTTCGGCGATGGCGCCGCGGCGATCGTGCTGCGCGCCGGCGACGGCGGTGCGACTCGGATCGAGGCGACGGCAGAAAAGCTGTGGCCGGATACGCTCGGCATCATGGGCTGGACGGTCGATCCGGAGGGATTCGGCGTCGTCTTCCAGCGTACCATTCCGGATTTCGTCCGCGACCATGTTGGACCGGCCGTTGCCGATATCCTGGCACGAATGGAGCTGACGGCCGATGATATCGACCGCTTCCTCTGCCATCCCGGCGGCACCAAGGTCATCGCCGCACTGGAGCGGGCGCTCGCGCTCGATCAGGGCACGCTCGATCACGAACGCGACGTCATCGCGGCTTGCGGCAACATGTCGGCCCCGACGGTTCTCTTTGTTCTCGAACGCGCCCGCGCCAAGGGCTTGCCGCCGCGCTCGCTGCTCACGGCACTCGGGCCCGGCTTCACGCTCAGCTGCGTCGCGCTCAGGCACGCGGCATGAGCCTCGCTTCGGTCATCCTTGCGCTGGTCACCTTGCAGCGTCTCGGCGAGCTCGTGCTGTCGCGTCGCAACACGGAGCGGCTGCTGGCGCGCGGCGCGATCGAGGTCGGCGCCGGTCACTATCCGCTCATTGTGCTGGTTCACGCCGGCTGGCTGATCGCGCTGTGGATGTGGGGCCGCAACCAGGATGTCAACCTGGCGATGCTCGCGGCCTTTCTGTTGCTGCAAGGCCTGCGGCTGTGGATCCTCGCCGCGCTCGGGCCGCGATGGACCACGCGGATCATCGTCTTGCCGGGCGCGCCGCTGGTCGCATCCGGGCCGTACCGATATTTTCCGCATCCAAACTATGCGGTCGTCGTCGGTGAGATCGCGCTGCTCCCGCTCGCACTGCATCTGCCGGTGCTGGCGCTGATCCTCACCTTGCTCAATCTCGCGGTGCTTGCGATCCGGATTCGTGCCGAGAGCCATGCTCTCTCGGTTGCGGACTGGCCGCGCGTCAGCACGCCATGAGCGACCGGGCGGAGCATCGCTCCGACAGCCCGTCGGCGGCGATCTGGGCAGGCTTCCTCCTGATGTGCTTCGGCATGTTCATGGCGATCCTCGACATCCAGGTCGTCGCGACCTC
Source organism: uncultured Bradyrhizobium sp. (assembly GCF_947648125.1). Taxonomy (GTDB): domain Bacteria; phylum Pseudomonadota; class Alphaproteobacteria; order Rhizobiales; family Xanthobacteraceae; genus Bradyrhizobium. The sequence goes on from NZ_CANSMR010000011.1 coordinate 182,627, forward strand.
GCTGCCGACGATCCAGCGCGCGCTGGGGATTTCGCCTTCCGCGATGAGCTGGATCCAGACCGCCTATCTGATCGCGGAGGTGATCGCGATCCCGCTGACCGGACTGTTCACCCATGCGCTGTCGCTCCGATGGCTGTTCGCGATCGCCGTGAGCCTGTTCACCGTCGCCTCGGTCGGTTGCGCTTTCAGTGGCGGCTTTGCCGTGCTGCTGGTCTTTCGCGTGCTGCAGGGATTTTCCGGCGGCGTCCTGATCCCTGCGGTGTTCTCCGCCGTGTTCACGCTGTTTCCGGCACGGCTCCATGCGGTGGCGACCACGATCGGCGGCGTCGTCGCGGTGCTCGCACCGACCGTTGGACCGGTCGTCGGCGGCTGGATCACGCAGACCTGGTCGTGGCCGTGGCTGTTCCTGATCAACCTCGTTCCAGGAACGATTGCGGCCACGGTCACGCCGCTGCTGCTTCCGAAAGAGAGCGTGAATCTCCGCGCGTTTGTCAGACTGGACACATGGTCGCTGGCTCTGCTCGCAGCGGCGCTCGCAAGCTTCATGATCGGTTTGAAGGAAGCGCCGCAGCGCGGCTGGGTCTCGATGCTTTGCCTGAGCCTGCTGATCGGAAGCATTGCCGGGATGGCGCTGCTGATCCGGCGCACGCTCCGCGCGGCGTATCCGATCGCGCGATTGAACTTGTTCAGGCGGCGTTCGTTCGCGATCGGCTGCGCCCTGAGCTTCTGCCTCGGCATCGGCCTGTATGGATCGACCTATCTGATGCCGGTGTTCCTCGGCTTCGTCCGCCGCCATGATGCCTTCGAGATCGGCACCATCATGCTGGTCACGGGGGTTGCACAGCTGATCGCTGCGCCGCTCGCGGCAATCCTCGAAAGCCGCGTCGGCGCGCTCTTGTTGACTGCGACAGGCTTCGTCTTGTTCGCGCTCGGTCTCGGACTGAGCGCCTTTCAGCCGCGCACGGCGGATTTCGGCGAGATGTTCTGGCCCCAGGTCGTGCGCGGTGTCGCGATCATGTTCTGCCTGCTGCCGCCGACGCGGATTGCGTTGGGCACCCTGCCGGAGGCGGAGGTTGCCGACGCCAGCGGATTGTTCAACCTGATGCGCAATCTGGGTGGCGCGATCGGGATCGCCTTGATCGATACCATCCTCTATGGGCGAAGCCCGATCCATGGCGAGGCGTTTCGTGCGCGCCTGCTGGCGGGAGATGTCACGGCGGCACAGGCAATCGGGCTCGATCCGAGATTGCTGATCGACCGTCCGCCGGGTCCGCCTGATGACGCGACGGTGGCGTTCATCCGGCCGCTGGTCGAGCGGGCGTCGCTCGCACTCAGCGTCAACGAGGCATGGGCGATGCTCGCCGGCGTGGCGGTCGCCGGGCTTCTGCTGGTGTTATTCGCGCGCGATCGGGCGCCTGCATCGCTGCCGGTGCCTCGGGATGCGAGCTAGATCGAGGATACGTTGCTTCGCCGCGCCGGCTCGATCAGTTCGCGCCGCGGGCCTGACAGCCGCTTGTACATGTGCACCATGAACGCCATCCCGAACAGCGGCGTCGCCAGATTGACGATCGGGATCGAGACGAAGGCGGCGATGAACAGGCCGGCGGTAAACACGGTCGCCGCATTCTCCTTGCGCATCGCCTTGGCGTCATCAGGCGAGCGGAAGCGCATCGCGGCGAGCTCGAAATATTCGCGGCCGAGCAGCCAGGCGGTCGCGATGAAGAAGATGATGAAGCCCGCGCCCGCGAACAGCACGAACGGTAGCGCGACGAGGTAGACCAGGACCGTCAGCAGCGCCGTCTTGACGCCCTCGATGGTCGCGAGCGTGACCGGCAGCGCCGTGCCGGGATGGTCGGCCGGATAGTGCTCGCGCTCGACATGATCGGCGACGTCGTCGACGAACAGGCTCGCCACCAGCGAGGTGATCGCGGGCATCAGGAAGATGCCGCCGAGCACGACGCCGAGGCCCGCCGAGATCGAGATGATCCAGGACAGCACGTGCAGGGTGGAATGGAAGTTGGGGCCGAGCATGCCTTCGGCCCAGACCTCGCCGGTGTCGGCAAACCAGCTCAGCAGTCGCTGCAATCCGATTGCCAGCACGGTGATCAGCACCAGCGCAAGCCCGATCGAACGCCACAGGATCGTGCGCATCGGCGGCGACAGGATTTGCGAAAGCGCCTTGACGGCGGCGTCGAACATGACCGGGTTACCTCTGCAAAATGACGTGCGAGAGGTAGCCACCCAATATGGCTTCGGCAAGTGCCGCTTGTGTCGCGGTCACAGCGTTTTCGAGCGAAGTCCGCCCGCATTTAATGCGGGGTCCACGCCGGTTCGCGTCAAGAAAGCTTCAGGCGTCGAGCGGCTTGCCGCGGACGTTGGGTCCCCAGACACCGATCGTAATAATTACGATCACCATCGCCGCGGTGATCAGGCCGAACACCCCGCTGACGCCGGCCTCCTTCAACATGAAGGCCACGATGAAGCCGGAGAAGGTCGCGCTGAGCCGGCTCATCGAATAGACGAGGCCCGCCGCGCGGGCCCGGATCGCGGTCGGGAACACCTCGGTCTGGTAGGCGTGATAGGCGTAGGACAGCGTCATGTTGGCGCCGGTCACCAGCACGCCGCTGGCGATCAGGAGCACCGGCTCGGTGAGCTGCGCGAAGGCAAGGCCGAACACCGAGATCGCGGCGGCCGCGCCGCAAATGATCCATTTGCGCTCGAAGCGGTCGGCGAAGGTTGCGGCCAGCAGCGGCGCGAGCGGATAGGCGAAGGCGATGATGAAGGAATATTGCAGGCTCTTGGTGACGTTGATGCCCTTCTGAACCAGGAGCGCCGGAACCCAGTTGGAGAAGCCGTAGACGCCGAACGCCTGGCACAGATTGAAGATCATGAAGAGCACGACGAGCGAGGCGTAGGGCGGCCGGAACAAATCGGCATAGCCGGTCTCGACCGCCGCACGTGCCGGCGCCATTACGGCTTTAACGGCAGGGCGCGGTGCGCCCGCAGGCGATGAGGCCTCGAGCCTCCGCATGATTGTCTCGGCCTCGGCAAGGCGGCCATGCCGGGCCAGCCAGAGCGGGCTTTCCGGCACGTAGAGCCGCAGCACCCAGATGATCATGCTGGCGGCGGCACCGATCAGCACCACCCAGCGCCAGCCATCGATGCCGTAAGGCGAGAGCGGCACCAGCCACCACGACAGCGCGGCGACGATCGGCACCGCCGAGAGCATGACGGCCTGGTTGATCGCAAAGGCGCGGCCGCGCATCCAGCTCGGCACCAGCTCGGTGATGTAGGCGTCGATGGTGATGACCTCGATGCCGATTCCGATTCCGGCGATGAAGCGCCACAGCAGCACCCCGCCAGGGGTGGTCTGGCACGCCATGATCACCGACGCCGCGCTGTAGAACAGCAGCGAATAAGTGAAGACGGCCTTGCGCCCGTAGCGATCGGCGAGGAAGCCGAGGCAGAAGGTGCCGATGAACAGGCCGGCGAAGGTCGCCGCGACGAAGGCGCCGATCCCGGAAAAGCCGAAGAAGGCCTGTGTCGTCGTGGTCATCAGCCCGCTGCGGGCGAGGCCCGGCGCGATATAGCCGGTGAAGAACAGATCGTAGATTTCGAAGCAGCCGCCGAGCGAGAGCAGAATCACAAGCCGCCAGACATAGCCTGAGGTGGGCAGCGCCTCGAGGCGCCGCGAAATCTCGTCCGGCCCGGCTGTCGTGTTGGCAAGATCGGCAACCGAGCCGAGTTCGACGGCGCTCATGATGGTCCTCCCCGAATGCTCCAGCGGCCGCCTTTCTTGCGAAGGCGTGCCGGTTGCGCATGTTTGGCAGCCGGGTGCCAGAAATCCAGACGAACATATCGAAGGAATCGTTCGATATTTTCGATAGCGCTGTTTCTGACGTGCTTGAAAGCGCTTCAGATCAAGAGCGTCGCCTCCCACGCGCCGCGCCCGACCTGTTCGGCGATCAGGGAGCGGATCAGCCGGCACATCTCTTCCATCGCATAGGTCATCGGCCGGTTGCGCAAGCGGCAGAGATAGAGCGTCCGGCTCAGCCTGGGTTCGATCACCTCGCGTGCGACCAGCGATCGCGCTTTCAGCGGCTCGCTGACGAAGTGCGTCGTCGCGATCGTGCAGCCGAGACCCGCGGTCAAGGCGCCGATCATGCCGCTGGTCGAATTGAGGTGCAGGATGGCATTGGCCTCCAGCCGTTTCAGCGGCACGGGGTCGTCCAGCAAAGCGCGAGCCGACAGCCCGTGCCGCAGCAGGATCAGCGGCAGCTGCGCCACCTGTTCGAACGTGATCGGTCCCTTCTTGCCGATCAGCTTCTCGGTGCCGACGCAGAACATCTGCTCCTCCAGCACCGGCTCGGCGATCAGGTCCTTTTCCGACGGCGGATTGTAGACCAGCGCGAGGTCGACATCGGAGCTCATCAAATGCAGCAGCGTCGCGCCGGAGAGACTCTCGGTCAGCGACAGCTTCAGGTTCGGATATTTCGCCAGCACGGTCCGCATCAGCGGCACGCCGATCGCCTTCATGCCGGAATTGGCCATGCCGATCGAGATCTCGCCGGCAATTGCGCTGCCGCCTTCCTTGATCTCGCGCTCGGCCGCCGCCATCGCGCGCAGGATGATGCGGGCATGCTCATAAAGCCGCTCGCCCGCCGCGGTCGGTTCCATGCCGCGCGGCTTGCGCTCGAACAGCGGCGTGGCGAACTCCGCCTCGAGATTGGCGATGTGGTGACTGAGCGCGGATTGCGCGACATTGGCCTGATCCGCCGCCCGCGACAGGTTGCGCTGCTCGTAAACCGCGATGAAATAGCGAAGCTGGCGTGAATCCATTGTGGTTCTGCGTTCTAGAACGACGAATGCACTATTCGACAGATTATATTTTTCAGATAGCGTGCGGAAGCCTAACCTGCGCCGATCAGTCAAAACGAGCGCAACGAGCACGGAGAAACCGATGACCGGGAGCGGACTGCCGCTGGAAGGCGTGAGGGTCGTCGAGATGACCCACATGGTGATGGGGCCGACCTGCGGGATGATCCTGGCGCAACTCGGCGCCGAGGTGATCAAGGTCGAACCTCCTGCCGGCGACAAGACCCGCTCGCTCGGCGGCATGGGCGTCTCGTTCTTCCCGCTGTTCAATCGCGGCAAGCGCAGCGTCGTGCTCGATCTCGCCAAGCCCGAGGACCGCGACACCATGCACCGGCTGCTCGCGAGTGCCGACGTGTTCCTGGAGAATTTCCGCGACGGCCAGCTCGACAAGCAGGGTCTTGGGCCCGAGGAGCTGCGCGCGAAATATCCGCATTTGATCATCGCCGGCCACAAGGGCTTTCTGTCCGGCCCCTACGATCATCGCCCGGCGCTCGACGAGGTCGTGCAGATGATGTCGGGGCTCGCGGCGATGACCGGCACAAGGGAGAAGCCGCAGCGCGTCGGCTCCTCCGCCAACGACATCATGGGCGGCATGTTCGGCGTGATCTCGATCCTCGCCGCGCTCTACCAGAAGCGGGGCGGCAACAGGGGCGGCGCCGACATCCGCATCGGCCTGTTCGAGAACTGCCTGTTCCTGGTCGCCCAGCACATGGTCGAGTACGAGATGACCGGGCGCAAGCCGCGCTCGATGCCGGAGCGTGAGCATGCCTGGCCGATCTACGACATCTTCGATGCCGCCGGCGGCGACCGTATCTTCATCGGGGTCGTCACCGAAGGCCATTGGCAGAGCTTTTGCCGCGAGTTCGGACTGACGGAATTCGCCGACGATCCGACGCTGCGCTCCACCACGGACCGCATCATGGCGCGCGACCGGATCATTCCGCGCGTCGCCGAGGTGATCAAAGGCTGGAACGTGGCCGACCTCTCGGCCAGGCTCGACGCGCTCAACATCTGCTTCTCGCCGATCAACCGGCCGGAGGATCTGCTGCAGGACCCGCATGTGCTGCGGCCCGGCGGGCTCGTCAACACCATCAATGCCGACGGCAAGCCGTTCCGCGTTCCGGCGCTGCCGGTCGAATGGAACGGCAGTAATATCGGCGAAGGCCTGAAAGTGCCGGTGCTTGGCGCCGATACCGATGCGGTCCGCGCCGAGCTCGCACAACAGAAGATTTCATCAACCGGAAACGCTGCGTGAGGCTGACATGACCCGCGTCCACGATATCTATCCCAACGACAAGGTAAGTTTGCGCGAAGTCGGCCTGCGCGACGGCCTGCAGCTCGTGAAGACATTCCCGTCGACCGCGGCGAAGCAGCGCTGGGTGCGCGACGAATATGCGGCCGGCGTCAGGCATTTCGAGGTCGGCTCGTTCCTGCCGGCCAAGACCTTTCCGCAATTCGTCGATGTCCGCGATGTCATCGCGACCATTGCCGCGCTGCCCGGCGCGCATGGTGTCGCGCTGGCGCTGAACGAACGTGGCGTCAACGAGGCGCTGGCCTCCGGCGTCGCCGAGATCGCCTCGGTGGTGTCGGCGACCGAGGAGCACAGCCAGGCCAATGCCAACCGCTCGCGCGAATCGGCGATCGCGAACATCAAGCGTCTCTGCGAGCTGCGCGACGCCAGCGCGCACAAACCGCTGGTCAATGCCGCGATCTCGATGGGGCTGGGCTGCTCGATCGTCGGCGCGGTCGATCCGAAGGAGGTGCTGCGCCTCACCGAGAAGCTCTACGAGGTCGGCGTCGACATGGTCGCGATAGCCGATACCGTCGGCTATGCCGGGCCGAAGCAGGTCGGCGAGCTGACGCGCGGAGCGGTGAAGATCGCCGGCTCCAAGCCGGTTTGCGTCCATCTGCACGACACCCGCGGCATGGGTATCGCCAACGCCTCCGCGGCGCTCGATGAGGGCGCCCGCGTGCTCGACGGTTCGCTCGGCGGCCTCGGCGGCTGCCCGTTCGCGCCGGGCGCCACCGGCAATGTCGTGTTCGAGGACCTCGTCTTCCTCTGCGAGAGCAAGCGATTTCCGACCGGCATCGATCTCGACCGCCTGGTCGAGGTGCGCGCGATCCTGAAGGCCGAGATGCCGAATGAGCAGCTCTATGGCGGCCTCGCCCGCGCCGGCCTGCCCCGCGGCACCAAGGCGAAGGCGGCGTAGCGACACGCTCTCGGTCGTGCCGATGCCCACGCTTGCGGTGACGCTGGCAGCGATGTTCTGATCAGTCGCGCGTGCGGTGGATCGAGCTGAAGTCCTCGACATCGGGCTGCACAGGGGGTGTTTCGCGATAAGGCGGTACGATCAGCATCACGACCCGCCGTGTCCGGCCGGGCCTGCCCAGCAGTGTCGCCCGGGCGTCGAACTCGGAGCGAAAGACGCCGGTTGCGCGCAACGTTGTGCGCTCCATCCAGCTCAGGCAGTCCGGCTGGTCGGCGAAGCACAATGCCGCCCAGCCGCGATCGAGCGTGGTCTTGCGCGGCAAGCCCCAAGTGTACTGGTAGGCAAACGGCCGAGCATAGCGCGGATGATCCGGGCTGTAGAAGGCGGCAGCGAAGGCGAGTGCGTCGTCGCCGCTGACGGCGGCGAGCGGCGTCCCGACTGCGTCGTGCCATCGTGCAGTGAGCTCGGTTGCGGCCGCGTGGTAGAAGCCGCGGCCTTCTTCATAGCCGTAAGCACTGCGATAGAGGGCGTGGATCGGCGCACCGCCGACGGCCGCGAGAATGGCGATGCTCGCCACCATGACGGCCAGGTTGACCGCGTAGAAGCGCTCGATCGGGTAGCTCGTTGCGCACACGATCAGAACGACGAACAGGAAGAGCCCCTGCACCGCCCAGAGCGAGGGCAGGTCGGTGCCGATTGCAAGCGAGACGATTACCGGAAACAGGATGGTTCCAATTGCGACTAGCAGCAGCAGACGGAGCCCTGGGTTCATCGCGCCGAAATCCCCCGGCAGCCGCGCCAGCCGCGGTCCGGCGATGAACACCCACGTGACGGCCGGGATCGCGAGCGCCGCGATCAGGCCCATGATGAAGTAGCTGACTTCCCACAGCGCGGCGACATGATCGGCGCCGGCATGCGCGAGCGCATAGTCGAACGGCGTTGCTCCCGTCGTGGCGAGCCAGTGCAGATGCGGGCCAAGCACGAGCATGCCGGCTAGTGCCGAGATCCAGGGCGAGGCTGACAGCAGATAGCGTCGGCGATCCGGATGCAGCACGGCCGCGAACACGAAGCTTGCGACCAGGAAGATCGAATAATATTTGCCGAGCATCGCGAGTGCGCAGGCTGCGCCTGCCGCGATCGCCCAGCCGAGCTGCCTGGGCGCCTCGAACGCACGCTGGAAGCAGTAGGTAGCCAGCGGCCAGGCGGCCAGCAGCACCGTGTTCGCATTGAAGCGCTGGGCGTGGAATTGATAGACCGGCAGCAGCATCAACAGCAGCAGCACGATCGCCCGCTTCTCGCCACGGACAAAGCGGCGGGCGATCAGGTCGACCGCCCACAGCGCCACCGCGGCGTTGACCATCGCCATCAGCTGCAGCGACCAGTCGGTCAGGGGGAAGATCGCGGTCCATCCCCGCGTGATCCAGCCCATCAACGGCGGATGCTTCGGGTATCCCCATGCGAGGTGCCGGCCGAGCGTCCAGGTCTCGAGCACGTCCGGATGCAGGCCGGCGCCGAGATAGGCGATGACGAGATACGCGGTCCAGATCGCAACAAAGAGGACAAGCAGAAGCGGGATCGACCACCCGGTCTCGATTCCCTCCAGCCATCTGATCAATGGACGGCGCCAGCGCGCCGGATCCTTATCCGACGCCGCGGCCATCGCCGAGAAATTGATGAGCCAAAGCACCGTAAAACTACCGAATGAAAGCAGGCTTGAAGCGCGCGCACCCTAGTGATGCGAGCGCGAGAACTCAACGGCGGAGCCGGACGATGAGACGAATTCCAGACCGGAGTCGAGGCGGCCGGCGCTCGACATGTCGAGCCTGACGCCTGCGCCCGTCATACCGGTGCGGTTTCCGCTGCAGTCACTTCCGCAGCCGGAAGCGCCGCCTCTTCGTCAATCGCTTCAGGAACGAGCGGCGGCGACTTGTGCTCTGGAAACACACTGAATTCGCCGGCTACCTCCTGGAGCGGCTTCTGCTTGTCGGCCCAGTGCAGGGCCGTGTAGTCGAAACCGTGCACGATGGTGGGTTTGACGACTTCGAAATAGGGCGAGATGTCGAAGTCGCGCGGCATGTAGAGCGAGGAATCGCGGATGTGCAGGATCTCGCGGCGCGCCTTGCGGCTCGCAGCACGCGTGATCTTGGGCAGGATCGGATAGCGCACGGCGTCGAACGCCTGCGCGATCAGCGCCGAGCAGATGATCTTGGTCGGATCGCCGGAGCCGAACGCGATCATGCGGCGCCGCCAGCGCTGCGGGATCGGCAGCGGAAACAGGAAGCGCGCGAGATCGACGATGTTCTTGGTGTCGTAGCCGAAGCCGATGCGGTTGATGGCGTAGCGGCACACCGTGGTGCGGTCCTCGAAGGACAGCCCGACCGGTCGGCAAAGGCGGGTGTGATAGGACAGGTATTTTGACAGCGGCGCGGAGGTCACGCCTTCGCCGATATTGGCCTCGATCAGCACATGCTGTTCGCCGTCAGGCTCGAACGCACCGTCGATCGGTCCGACGAACAGCGCGGCATGCGACCAGGTCGATTGCGTGAGGTATTTGATGATGCCGGAAATCCGGTTGTTGCCTTCGACCAGCAGCACATCGCCGGGCTGCATGATGCCCCGCAGATGGTCCGGGTCGCTCGGTGTGAACGGCTCGTAACCGGGGACTTCCTTCTGCAGGTACCCCGCGATCCATTTACCGACGGTATCGAGCATTACGCCCATGGATTCCCCCCAGCGGTTCTACGACCGCTTCCGTTCACTTAATCATGGTCGCAAGCCGTTGCAATTTAGTTCATGCCATCAGCGGATCAATCATGATTGATTTACCATGAAGGTTGCTGCGGTCGGTGAGATGCGGCACAGTTCGCGAAGCGTTCCCATTCTCTGCAAGTCCCCGGAAACCATGCCAGAAGCTAAGTCATGACAGTGACCCGCCGCGATATCCTGTCGGCGTCCGCAGCTCTTGCGCTGGCACCCGTACTGGGCGGCAGGGTTGTCGCTGCGCCGCTGCCGCGCGAGGCCGACATCGTCGTGATCGGCGCAGGTGCCGCGGGCATTGCCGCGGCGCGACGGATCGCCGCCGCGAACCGCAAGGTGATCGTGGTGGAAGCGTCCGGCCAGGTCGGCGGTCGCTGTCAGACCGATGCCTCGACCTTCGACGTGCCGTTCGACCGCGGTGCGCGCTGGATGCACAATCCCGAAACCAATCCGATGATCCGGCTGGCGCGCGCCGCGGGCCTCGACATCGTTACGGCGCCCGCGGGCCAGAAGATTCGCATCGGCCGCCGCTATGCCCGCCCCGGCGAGACCGAGGAGTTTCTGGCGGCGCTGGTGCGCGCCAATCGTGCCATCGACGACGCTTCGCGCAAGGCCGATATCGCCTGCGCCGCAGCCATGCCGAAGGATCTCGGCGATTGGGCCGGCACCGCGGAGTTCCTGCTCGGCGCCAATTTCAGCGGCAAGGATCTGAAGGACCTCTCGGCCGTTGACAAGGTGCGCGCGCAGGATCGCAACACCGCGATCGCCTGCCGGCAGGGGCTCGGTGCGCTGATCGCGAAGCTCGGCGAGCAGCTTCCGCTGGCGCTGTCGACGCCGGCGCAGCGCATCCTGTGGAGCAATCGCGACGTGATGGTCGAGACGCCCTCCGGCAAGATCATCGCGCGCGCCGCCATCGTCACGGTGTCGAGCAACGTGCTCGCGAGCGGCAATATCAAGTTTGCGCCCGAGCTGCCGAAGCGCGCGCTCGACGCTGCCGCCAAGCTGACCCTCGGCAGCTACGATCGCATCGCGTTGCAGATCCCCGGCAATCCGCTCGGGCTGTCGCGCGACGACGTCATCATCGAGCAGAGCAATTCGACCAAGACGGCTTTGCTTTACGGCAACATCGCCGGCTCCTCGCTATGCACGATCGACGTCGCAGGCTCGTTCGGCCGCGATCTGTCCGCGCAGGGCGAGAAGGCGATGGCTGCTTTCGCGGTGGAGTGGCTGAGCAAACTCTATGGCAGCGAGGTCGGCGCCGCCGTGAAGAAGACCAGCGCGACGCGCTGGAATGCACAGCCCTTCATCCTCGGCGCGATGTCGGCAGCTGTACCCGGCGCGCAGTTTTCCCGCAGGATCCTGTCCGAGCCGATCGGCGCGATGTATCTCGCGGGCGAGGCCACGCATGAGACGCTGTGGGGCACGGTCGACGGCGCCTGGGAAAGCGGCGAGCGCGCCGCCGATGCCGCGCTGCGCAGGATCGGCGGGGTGAAGGATGCGACGCCGGAGCCCGCAGCGCCTGCGGCAAAGCGCAAGCACCGCGCGCCGCGCTCTGCCGGGCCGACGAATTGATGATTGGGTAGACTGGGCATCGCGGGTAGATGTTCGGGTAGGGTGCCACCTGACAACCGATGTCGTCCCTGCGAAAGCAGGGACCCATAACCACTGAACTTAATTGCGGAAGCGAGCTGTGGCCCCAGCGTTGCGCCGCAATGATCGCCTGTGGTTATGGGTCCCGGGTCGCGCTTCGCTTGCCCGGGACGACGGCGAGTTTGTTGCGTCGCCTTCACACCGGCAGCTTCAGCTCCATCAGATCCTTGGCGATCACGATGCGGCCCTTGAAATTCGTCTTCACGTCTCTCGTCCAGTCGTCGTCGGTGACATCAGGGTCGTCGCCGGGGACGAAATGGCTTAGCACCAGCGTCTTCACGCCGGCGGCGGCGGCGATGCGGCCGACGTCCTCGGTCGAGGTGTGGCTGTCGAGCAGATGCTTCTTCAGCGTCGCACCGTTCTTGGTCTTCGCGACCAGGCGATCGACCGCGGGAATGTAGAGGCATTCGTGCACCAGCACGTCGGCGTCCTTGGCGAATTCGGCAAGCTTCGGATTGTAGGCGGTGTCGCTGGAGAACACGATCGTGCCGTCGGGCGTCTCGAACTTGTAGGCGAAGTTGTCCGTGATCGGCGGATGCGGCGTGCGGAACGCGGTGACGGTGACGTCAGGCGTCTTCAAGACCACGCCGTCGTCGGTGATGTCTTTGGCGATCAGCAGTTTGCGGGGATCGGGCCGGCCTTCGTCCGCGATCCGGGTCTCGACGTCGAACTTGTTCAGCTCCCAATATTCCTTGGTCATCGCCTCGATGCCCTTGGGACCGAACGAATGGATCGGCGTCGAGAGCCCGGCCGCCCAGGCGTTGTAGAACAGATTGCCGTATTCCAGATTGTGATCGGAATGGTGATGGCTGATGAAGATGTACTTCACGGACGGGATCGGCACGCCGGCGTTGACCAGCTGCCGGCTGACGCCCATGCCGCAATCGATCACGAACGGCGTGTCGTTGACGACGACGAGATTGGCGGGGTTGGAGGCGCCGATGCCGATCCGCGGCCCGCCCCTGGTGCCGAGGAACACGATCCGGGTGCGCGGCTTCGTGCCTTGCGCGCGTACCGCAGGTGCTGCGAGCAGTGCAGCGCTGCCGAGCGCCAGTTTCAATGCATTGCGGCGATCGATCATGGTGTTCCCGCCCTCGTTCTTATTCTGAACGCGACCCTACCCGCCACGCAAAATGCCATCAAGCGCCGGCAGGCCGACGATGACGGCCGCGGCAATCAGCGCGTAGCAGATCGCGCGAAACACCTGCTCGCTGGCCTTGCCGAACAGCGAAGCGCCGAACCAGACGCCGATGCCGTAGATCGGGCCGACGATCAGCGAGAACTTGACCGATTCGATCGTGATCAATCCGGTGAACCAGTAGCTGACCAGCGAGAAGAAATCTGAGGCCCCGAAGAACAGCACGATGTTGGCGCGCGAGATCACCGACGAGATTGGGCGGCCCAGCCAGTAGGCGACGATCGGCGGGCCGCCGGTCTGCGCGAGGCCGCTGCAGAAGCCGGAGAGCCCGCCGACGCCGATCGAGAGCGCAGCGTGATCCTTGCCGTGGTAGCGCCAGCCCGATAGCAGCAGCACGAGCAGCGCCGCGACGAAGCAGGAGATGATCCAGCGCGTGGTCACCGGCTCGAGCACGGTCAGGAAATAGGTGCCGATCGGAACGCCGACCAGCGCGCCTGCCACCATCACCGCGGTCGCCTTGCGATCGGCATGGGTCCAGGCGTTCGGCAGCAGCGGCGTGGCGGCGACGAAATCGATGATGAGCAGCAGCGCGGCCACCAGCCGCGGCGCTGCCACGCTGCTTGCCAGCGGCATGAAGATCAGCGCCGAGCCGAAGCCCGAGAAGCCGCGCGCCGTGCCCGACACGAAGGCAATCGCGCAGATCGCAAGCGCGATGCTGGTCGAGATGTCGGAGGGGAGCAGGGTGAAGGAGGTCATGGGAGGGGCGAGAGAAAGGGGGCCAATCGCGCGGCAAGCGCACGTTCCATCAATTCCCTCCCCCGCTTGCGGGGGAGGGTTAGGGTGGGGGCTCGCGCCGCGTTGGTGATTTCAAGGTGATGCACTAATTTCGCTGCTCCGCGCGCAGTCGTCGTCAGAGCAATCTGCCCCTTCCGAATAGTCCCTTGGTGGAGAGACCCCCAACCCTCCCCCGCAAGCGGGAGAGGGAGTCGCGCAGCCTGCGTTGCGGCTCACGCCCGCAGCGTGCCGCCGGTCTTCTTGGTCACCTCGGCGACCACCTTGGCGGCGACGGCGTCGATCTCCTGGTCGGTCATCGTCTTCTCGCGCGGCTGGATCGTCACTGCGATTGCGATCGACTTCTTGTCGGGATCGATGCCCTTGCCTTCGTAGACGTCGAACACGGTCACGTCCGCGATCAGCTTCTTGTCGACATTCTGCGCCGCGCGAACGATGTCGCCGGCCTTGACGCTGCGGTCGACGATGAAGGCGAAGTCACGCGACACCGGCTGGAACGCCGAGAACTCCAGTACCGGCTTGGCGCGCGTCGCCCTCTGCTTGCCTTGCGGGATGCGCTCGAGGATGACCTCGAACACGAGCATCGGACCGTCGGCGCCGAGCGCCTCGGCGGCACGCGGATGCAGCTCGCCGAAATATCCGAGCACGTTCTGCGGGCCGATCTGGATGGTGCCGGAACGTCCCGGATGCAGCCAGGCGGGACCGCCCGGCACGATCTGCAGCGCCTGCATCGGCGCGCCGGCCGCCGCCAGCACGGCGAAAGCGTCGGCCTTGGCATCCATCGCATCGGCCGTGGCCGAGCCGGTCCAGAGCCGTCCGATTCCCTTCGACGAGGCGTAGCCATGGCGCACGCCGGAGGCGGCCACGAGCTGGTCTTCCGGGCGGTCACCACGGAACACCTGGCCGACCTCGAACAGCGCGACATCGGGGTAGCCGCGGTTGATGTTGGCCTGAGCCGCCGCGACGAGGCCGGGCAGCAGGCTCGGCCGCATGTCGGAGAGATCGGCCGCGATCGGGTTGGCGAGCACGAGCTCGCTCTGGCCGCCGCCGAACAGTTTTGCCGCGTCATTGGTGATGAACGACCAGGTCACGGCCTCCACCAGGCCGCGGACGCCGAGCGCGCGCTTGGCGCGGCGGGTGCGCTGCTGCATCGGTGTCAGCACCGGCTTGCGCGGCTCTTCGCCACGATCGAACGGCGTCATCGGCACCTTGTCGACGCCGACGATGCGCACGATCTCCTCGACGATGTCGGCCTTGCCCTGCACGTCGGTGCGCCAGGACGGGACTGCGACCTTCACGACGGGGCCGTTGCCGGCCAGCATGAAGCCGAGCCGGGTGAGGATCAGCTTCACCTCGACCAGCGGCACCTCGATGCCGGCAAGGCGCTTGACCTCGCTGAGCGGGAAATCGATGACGCGATCCTCGCCGAACTGCTTGCCGACCACGACGTTCTCGGACGGCGTGCCGCCGCACAGCTCCAGCACCAGCTTGGTCGCGAGCTCGAGCCCGGGCACCATGAAGGCCGGATCGACTCCGCGCTCGAAGCGGTAGCGCGCATCCGAATTGATGCCGAGCTTGCGGCCGGTCTGCGCGATGTTGATCTCGTTCCACAGCGCCGATTCGATCAGCACGTCCGTGGTGTTGTCGTCGCAGCCCGAGGCCTCGCCGCCCATGATGCCGGCAAGTGATTCGACGCCGTGCTCGTCCGCGATCACGCAGACATTGCTGTCGAGCGTGTAGGTGCGGCCGTCGAGCGCGAGCAGCGTCTCGCCATCTTTCGCGCGTCGTACGGTGAGGTTGCCCGTCACCTTCCTGGCGTCGAACACGTGCAGCGGACGTGCGCGGTCGTAGGTCATGAAGTTGGTGATGTCGACCAGCGCGTTGATCGGGCGCAGGCCGATCGAGGTCAGCCGCTTCTGCAGCCATTCCGGCGACGGACCGTTCTTCACGCCGCGCACCAGCCGTAGCGCGAAGCCCGGACACAACGCGACGTCTTCCACCTTGACCTGAACCGGGCAGGGGAATTCGCCTTTGATCGGCCTGATGCCCGGGTCCTTGAACTTGCCCATGTCGGCGGCGGACAGGTCGCGCGCGATGCCGTGCACGCCGGTGCAGTCCTGCCGGTTCGGCGTCAAATTGATTTCGATGACGGGATCGCCGAGCCCGGCCCAGTCGGCATAGCCCTTGCCGAGCGGCGCGTCGGCCGGCAACTCCATGATGCCGTCGTGGTCTTCGGAGATCTGCAATTCGGCTGCCGAACATAGCATGCCGCGGCTCTCGACGCCGCGGATGGTGCCGACGCCGAGCGTGATGTCCTTGCCGGGAATGTAGGTACCGGGCGGCGAGAACACGCTGATCAGCCCGGCACGCGCATTCGGCGCACCGCACACCACCTGCACCGGCACGCCACCGTCGCCGGTGTCGACCATGCAGACGCGCAGCCGGTCGGCATTCGGATGCTGCTCGGCCGAGATCACGCGCGCGATGGTGAACGGCGCGAGCGCCTTCGCCTTGTCCTCGATGTTCTCGACCTCAAGCCCGATCATGGTGAGCTTGTCGGCGAGCTTGTCGAGCGGCTCGTCGGTCTCGAGATGTTCCTTCAGCCAGGAGAGGGTGAACTTCATGACGATGACTTCTCCGGTCCCCTCTCCCGCTTGCGGGGGAGGGTCAGGGTGGGGGCTCTCTCCGCGATGGCAGCGGCAATTGTTTCGAGGACGCCTTCCCGATTTGTCAGGACGTCGTGATTGCTGAAGCGAAGCACTTTGAAGCCTTTCGCTTCAATGATGACCGAGCGCGCGGCATCGGCGCGCTCGCCTTCGTCCGAAAAGTGCTGACCGCCGTCGAGCTCGATCACCAACTTGGCTGCATGGCAGACGAAGTCGGCGATGTAGTTTTCGATTGGCACTTGGCGGCGGAAGGTTGTGCCGTTCAGGCGATTGCCGCGCAGCTCTGACCAGAGGATTCGCTCCACGTCGGTCGAGTTCCTGCGAAGAGCGCGTGCGTTAGAACGCAGTCTCTGGGAGACTTTCCAATCCGGATGTTCAGGATCGACCATCGGCAGCCCCTTTGCGGAGATACCCCCACCCCAGCCCTCCCCCGCAAGCGGGAGAGGGAGTTCGACCGTTCGCGACGATGGAATCTTCGTATCCACGCGAGCACACCCTATCCATTCCCTCTCCCGCTTGCGGGGGAGGGGCAGGGAGGGGGCTCTCTCCGCGATGGCAGCGGGAGTTGGATTCACGTACTCAATCCTCCCGCGATGGTCGGGATGTCGAGCGGCTTGAAGCCGTAGTGGTTGAGCCAGCGGATGTCGTTCTCGAACAGCTGGCGGAGGTCGGCGATGCCGTATTTCAGCATCGCGATGCGGTCGATGCCCATGCCCCAGGCAAAGCCCTGGTAGACGTCGGGATCGATGCCACAGGCGCGCAGCACGTTCGGGTGCACCATGCCGCAGCCGAGGATCTCCATCCAGTCCTCGCCCTCGCCGAAGCGAATCTCGCCCTTATCGCGGCGGCATTGGATGTCGACCTCGAGCGACGGCTCGGTGAACGGGAAGAACGACGGCCGGAACCGCATGTTGATGTGGTCGACCTCGAAGAACGCCTTGCAGAACTCGTGCAGGATCCACTTGAGGTGACCGAGATGCGAGCCCTTGTCGATCACGAGGCCTTCGACCTGGTGGAATTGCGGCGTGTGGGTCGCGTCCGAGTCGATGCGATAGGTGCGGCCCGGGCAAATCACGCGGATCGGCGGCTTCTGGGTCAGCATGGTGCGCACCTGCACCGGCGAGGTGTGGGTCCGCAACAACATGCGCGTGCCGTCTTCCTTCGGATTGAAGAAGAAGGTGTCGTGCATCTCGCGTGCGGGATGGCCGATCGGGAAGTTCAGTTTTGTAAAGTTGTAGTCGTCGGTCTCGATATCGGGACCTTCGGCGACTGCAAAGCCCATATCGGCGAAGATCGTGGTGAGCTCGTCCCAGACCTGGCTCAGCGGATGGATGCGGCCGGTCTCCGCCGGCGTCTCGCGCAGCGGCAGCGTGACGTCGATGGTCTCGGCTGCAAGGCGTGCATCGAGCGCGGCCGCTTTCAGCACGTCGCGCCTGGCCGCGAGCGCCTGCGTCACCGCGTCCTTGGCGAGGTTGATCTTGGCGCCCTCGGTCTTGCGCTCCTCCGGCGACATCTTGCCGAGGGTGGCGAGCAAGGCCGAGATCGAGCCCTTCTTGCCGAGCGCTGCGACGCGCACCGCCTCGAGGGCGGCCTCGTCAGCGGCCGAGGCGATCTGGTCGAGGATGGATGTTTCGAGCGTTGCGAGGTCGGACACGGTCAATTCCTGCGCTGAGCATGATCCGGTAGGAAGAGCCGGCTTCCGGACCACGCGCCAAAATTCGGCTGGGTTGTCGCCGCCCGAAGGCCGTAACGTCAAGCAAAAAGCCGGTCATTTCGGGCTTGTGGCCGGCGGCATTGAACCCCGCGCGGAGGTCGGGCTACCCAAGGGGAGTTCAAGGAGACCCACGCGATGTTGCTGCGATCTTGCCTGGCCGTGCCGGCCGTCCTGTTCATGCTCGGTACGGCGCATGCCGCGACCGAGCAATGTCCCGCCAAATCGACCCAGATGGACGACATCATCGCGGTGCTGGAGAAGGCGCCGAGCTGCAACCGCGCGATGAAGATCTTCGAGGCGTGCGAATACGGCGCCAGCGGAGACGTCCAGTTCGGTGCCGTGGTCGAGAAGAAATGCGAGGCGGACTTCCTGTCCGGCCTCAAAGGCGCGCCGAAGCGGGCGTATCAGCACGAGATGCAGGTCTGCGACCGCAAGTACCGGAACGAATCCGGCACCATGTACATCTCGTTTACGGCGTTCTGCCGGGCGCAGGTCGCCCAGCGCTATTCGCAGAAGGCGCTGAAAGCGGGCGCCAAGGCCCGCTAAGAAGTCCCGCTAACGGGATCAGGCAGCCAGCGCAGCCTTGGCCTTCTCGGCGATCGCCTGGAACGCAACCGGCTCGTGGATCGCGAGATCCGACAGCACCTTGCGGTCGACGACGACGCCCGACTTGGAGAGGCCGTTGATGAACACGCTGTAGGTCATGCCGAACGGACGGACCGCGGCATTGATGCGCTGGATCCAGAGCGCGCGGAAGGTGCGCTTCTTGCGCTTGCGGTCGCGGAATGCGTACTGGCCGGCCTTTTCGACGGCCTGCTTGGCAGTGCGGATGGTGTTCTTGCGGCGGCCGTAATAGCCCTTGGCGGCCTTGAAGACTTTCTTGTGCTTGGCGTGAGAGGTCACACCGCGTTTGACGCGAGACATGACGGAAATCCTTGAGATCTAGAAGAAGTGACGGGGCGCCGCGCGAGACGCGGCCGGGTTCAAGCGGATGAGCGCGATCAGGCGTTCGGCAAGAAGTACTTCTTGACGTTGTCGCCGTCGGTCTTGAACAGCACGCGGGTGCCGCGGAGCTGACGGATCTGCTTCTTCGTCCGCTTGATCATGCCGTGGCGCTTGCCGCGCTGGGCGTGCATGACTTTGCCAGTGGCGGTCACCTTGAAGCGCTTTTTAGCGCCCGACTTGGTCTTCAACTTGGGCATTTAGCTCTCCTGTCGCCCAACACGAATATCGCCCAAAGAGGCGTTCGGCCGGCTAAAATGCTCGTTAGAGCGTTGAAAGTGCTGTGGTTTTTTCCGAATTGAAAGAACCTGCACTGAAACGTCGCCACGGCAGCCCTTGATCAGCCGGGCGGCGAAGGCCCGGCTTATGACAGAGGATCGGCGGTTTTGCAACGTTTCAGGTAGCCAAACTACGGAGCCGTAGCCCGGATGGAGCGAAGCGAAATCCGGGGCAGGTCGAGCGGCGGACGCACCGCCCCCGGATCGTGCTGCGCTCCATCCGGGCTACGGGAGCTCCTCAGACATGAAACGGCCCGCCAGAGGGTCTGACGGGCTGCTCCATTTTCAGCAAAGCGACTAATTCGAACTAGCGCGGCGCCAGCACCATCACGACCTGGCGGCCTTCGAACTTCGCGTCCTGCTCGACCTTGGCGAACTCGGCAACGTCGGCCTTCACCTTGTCCAAGAGCTTGGTGCCGATCTCCTGGTGCGCCATCTCACGACCGCGGTAGCGCAAGGTGATCTTGACCTTGTCGCCTTCCTCGAAGAAGCGCTGCATTGCGCGCATCTTCACGTCATAGTCGTGATCGTCGATCATCGGGCGGAGCTTGATCTCCTTGATCTCGACGACCTTCTGCTTCTTGCGAGCTTCGGCGGCCTTCTTCTGCGCGGAATATTTGTACTTGCCGTAGTCCATGATCTTGCAGACCGGAGGACTGACATTCGGCGAAATCTCGACGAGGTCCATGCCGGCTTCCATAGCCAACTTGATGGCCACCATGGTTTCGACGGTGCCCTGGTTGACACCGTCGGCATCGATCAGCTGGATTTGCGCGTTGCGAATCTCATCATTGGTGCGCGGCCCGTCTTTTGCGACTGTGGGCGGGGCTCTATTGGGACGGCGAATGGGTAACTCTCCAAAGTTGTGAAAGGGAAGGCGGATATTTTGAAGCAAGACGCTGCGACGGGCAAGCGAACTCGCTCTTTTACGCGGCAAAACCGTCAATTGCGAGGCATTTTGGCCACGCCCGGCACATATAGCGAGCGCGCCTGCTCTGCAAGGCGGGCCTGCCGCCGTTGACCGCTGCCGCGCCACGATTGAAAAGCAGATCTCTGACACGCGAGTGACCGAACCATGAGCCAAGCCGCCACATCCGAACAGGAACCCGCCTTCATCGAGGTAGGCGAGGGCAGCGGGACGCGCCGGATCGCGGTGCGCGCCCGGGCAGCCAGCGGCCCCGGCAGCACAACTGGTGCGCCGGGGCTGTTCTGGCTCGGCGGCTTCAAGTCCGACATGACCGGCACCAAGGCGATCGCGCTCGATGCATGGGCCGCCGAGCACGGCCGCGGCTGCGTCAGGTTCGACTATTCCGGCCACGGCGAATCCGGCGGCGAGTTCGCCGACGGCACCATCGGCCGCTGGCTCGAGGAGAGCGTCGCCGTGTTCTCGCAATTCTGCCGCGGGCCGCAGGTCGTGATCGGGTCCTCGATGGGCGGCTGGATGGCGTTGCTGTTGGCGCGCGAGATCATGCGTCGCGGGAACGCGAAGGCGCAGCTCGCCGGCCTCGTGCTGATCGCGCCGGCGCCCGACTTCACAGAGGAATTGATGTGGAAGGGCTTCTCTCCGGAGATCCGCGCCGAGATCGAGACCAAGGGCGTGTGGCTCAGGCCATCCGAATATGGCGACGGCTCGCCCTATCCGATCACCCGCAATCTGATAGAGGAGGGCCGCAACCACCTTTTGCTCGGAAGCAAGATCGACGTCGGCTGCCCGGTGCGTATCCTGCAGGGCGCGCAGGATCCCGACGTGCCGTGGAAGCACGCCTTCGCGCTGGTGCATCGCCTGCCGGCCGAGGACGTGGTGCTGACCATGATCCAGGACGGCGATCACCGCCTGTCGCGGCCGCAGGACATCGCGCGGATCATCGCCGCGGTGGCGGAGATCGGCTAAGCTCCCTGCACAGGGAGAAGCCAATGAACACGACGACGATGCTGCGCGCGTTCTGCGACGCGGTCGAACGGCGCGACGGCAAGGCCTTCGCAAGTCTCTTCACCGAGGACGGCGTCTACCACGACGTGTTCTACGGCGCGTTCGAGGGCCACGCCAAAATCGCCGAGATGATCGACGACTGGTTCTACCGGACCGCGACCGATTTCCGCTGGGTGATGCACGACCCCGTCACTGACGGCGCAACGCTCTACGCGCGCTACACGTTCAGCTACCGTTCGACCTTGCCGGAAGCCAAGGGGGCGCGTGCGATGTTCGAGGGTGTCGCGATCATGCGGCTGCGCGACGGCAAGATCACGGAGTACCACGAGGTCGCCAACACCGCGCCGGCCTTCGTCGATCTGAACTTCGCGCCGGAGCGGATCGCCAAGATCGTCGGCAAGCAGGGTGCTGCGCTGAGGGCGCGGCCGGAGATGCAGCGGCATTTGGCCGAGTAGTTCGCCGTCATTGCGAGGAGCTCGCGACAAAATTGCAAAGCAATTTTGCGCTGAAGCGACGAAGCAATCCATGCCACCGCATGCGCGGGCAAATGGATTGCTTCGCTTCGCTCGCAATGACGGTTGTGAGGACCTACGGCGGCGGTGGATTGGTCATCGGCTTGCGCTGGGCCAGCGCCGCCACGGTAGACGTACCGATCGGGCCCTGCTCGTCATAGAGCCAGCACTCGCCGATCGCGATGCCGTCGGTGGCGTGATGGTTGACGACCTCGAAGCCGATCCAGTTGCTCACCGGCAAGCGGTGCAGATAGATCGTGACGTCGCTGTTGATGTAGCCGAGGCCCTGATCGCCGGCATTGGCGAAGGGGCTCGCGAAATCCGCGCCGGTCGCGACGTGGACGAACGGCGTCATCTTCACGCCCGCGACGAGCTCGCGGACTTCGCTCATCCAGAGCCTTCGCTCGCCGAGCGAACCCATGTAGCCGACGATCGGCCGCGTCTCCCATTTGCCGTTCATGCCGAGCCTCGGATCGGCCGGCTTCGGAATGTCAGCGGGCGCCGGCACGTTCCAGTTCGGCGGCGACCACACATTGCCGGGCGCATTTTCCGTCCTGCGCAACAACTGGCAGGAGGCGCGCGCCATGCTGGTGCCGCCGGATAAAAACTCGGCCTCGATCACCTTGATGCGGAGCCCGTCGCGCACGAGCTTGGTCCTCACCTCGACCGGCGTCGTGATGTTGGGCAGCCGAAACATGTCGACCGTGAGCCGTGCCGGGACGAAATCGTCGGAGCCGTGGCGCTCCTCGATGGCGAAGCCGAGCAGGCCGATCACGACGCGGCCATGCATCGATTCCGGACTCCACGGTCCGTTCGCAACTGACGTCGGCATGAAGCCGTCGCCATGTCTGGTGAAGAAGGGCTGGTTTGTCATGGTTGCTGACCATGACGGGAACGCCGCGATGAAATCAAGAGGCGGCTGCCGCGCGCCACTCCTGCTGCACCGTGACGTCGGGCTCGCCGCCGGCGCGCGACGCCAGCGCCGTGAATTCATCGCGGGCGATCAGCTGCGACAGCGCCCACACCGCGGCGCCGCGCACCAGCGGGCTTGCGTCGTCGAGCAAGCGCCGCGCCTCGCCGGCAAGGTTTGCCTCGCCGGAATTGCCGATCGCGATCAGCACATTGCGAATGAAGCGGTCGCGGCCGATGCGCTTGACCGGCGATTTCGTGAACAGCGCGCGAAACGCGGCATCGTCGAGCCGCGCGAGATCGGCGAGCATAGGCGCGCGCAACGCATCGCGCGCCGCAAGCTTCTGCTCGCGGCCCGCCATCGCGAACTTGTTCCACGGACACACCGCGAGGCAATCGTCGCAGCCATAGATGCGGTTGCCGATGGCCTTGCGGAATTCGTGCGGGATCGGACCCTTGTTCTCGATCGTCAGATACGAGATGCAGCGCCGCGCATCGAGCTTGTAAGGAGCGGGAAACGCCGCGGTTGGACAAATGTCCTGGCAAGCGCGGCAGCTGCCGCAATGATCGGCTTCGCCCTCGTCGCGCGGCAGCTCGGTCGCGGAATAGATCGCGCCGAGAAACAGCCACGAGCCGAATTCGCGCGACACCAGATTGGTGTGCTTGCCCTGCCAGCCGATGCCGGCTGCCTGTGCGAGCGGCTTCTCCATGACCGCGGCGGTGTCGACGAACACTTTCACCTCGTCGCCGGTCGCAGCAGTGAGCCAGCGCGCCAGAATCTTCAGCCGCTTCTTGATCACGTCGTGATAGTCGTCGCCCTGCGCATAGACCGAGATCGCGCCCTGCGATCGGCGCGCGAGAATATCGAGCGGATCGTCATCGGGCCCGTAATTGACGCCGAGCATGATGATCGAGCGCACGCCACCCCACAGCACGCGCGGGTCCGTGCGCCGCTCCGGACTGGCCGCGAGCCAGTCCATCTCGCCATGGCCGCCGGAGCCGAGAAACGCGAGGAAATGCTTTCCGGCCTCGCGCGTCGCATCGGGCGTGGTGAAGCCGATGGCATCGAAGCCCAGCGCACGCGCCTCGCGCCCGAGCGCTGCCTTGAGATCGGACGGAGAGAGCCGGACCGTCTGGTTCAGAAGTCGAGGTCCACATAGGTGCGCGACGCCGGCACCCCCGCCAGCCATTCGCTGAGCAGCGGGCGGAACGACGGGCGGGATTTCACCCGCGCGTACCACGCCTTTGCCGCGTCGTCCTCGCTCCATGGCACGTCGCCCAGATAGTCGATCGCCGAGAGATGCGCCGCGGCGGCGAGATCCGCGTAGGTGAGGCGGTCGCCGGCGAGATAGTTCCGCGTCTTCGCCAGCCAGCCGATATAGCTCAGATGATAGCGCACATTGACCTTGGCGGCGCGCATGATGTCGGGTGCCGGCGGGCCGCCGCCATTGTCCTCGCTCATGAAGCGCTTGTAGATCCGCTCGGTCACCAGCGGGTTGGAGGCTTCCTCGAAGAATTTCTCGTTGAACCACGCCATCAGCCGGCGCACCTCAACGCGCTCGGCCGTCGAGGTCGGCAACAACCGACGTTCGCCGGCATCGGGGCCATGTGTCTCGTCGACATATTCGGCGATCACGGGAGCCCCCGGAATCGGCGGAAAGCCCTCGGCGATCAGGACCGGCGTGTTTGCCGCCGGATTGAGCGCCAGGAACGCCTCGCGCCGCTCCCAGACCCGTTCCTCCACCAGGCGCAGATCGAGGCCATACTCGCCGAGCACGAGGCGAATGAAGCGCGAATGCGGACAGAACGGATGGTGATACAGCGTATACATGAAGCCCTTGGTAGTGTCGTGGCGCTTAAGAAACCATCAACCTGTGTGACCTGACCTGTGAATTGGCCGGACCAGTTCCGCTCGTCTCTATGTCGCGTCGGCACGCAAACCGGTAGCCACCCCCGCAGATGGTGCGGGTCACAAAAACGCTATAGCCCAGCAAATCGGCCGGGTAACCCATTGTTTGACGATTCTTTGCGATTGCGGCCTATGTGCGAATAAGCGAGAAGAATTCGGTTTTCCACACAGGGCAGATCAGATCATGATGACGGATATGCTGCGGGCGGTGATTCTCGGCATCGTCGAGGGCGTCACGGAGTTCCTGCCGGTTTCTTCGACAGGCCACCTGCTGCTCGCGGAACGCTTCTTCAATCTCGGCGAAGGCAATTTCTGGAAAAGCTTCGCGATCCTGATTCAGCTCGGTGCGATCCTTGCGATCCTCGTGCTCTACTTCACCAGATTGTGGCGCGTCGCGCTTGGCATGTTCTCCAATCCCGACGACCGTCGCTTCGTGATCGGCGTGCTGGTGGCGTTCCTGCCCGCGGTCGTGATCGGCCTGATCGCTGGCAAATACATCAAGGAATTCCTGTTCAATCCGTGGGTGGTCTGCTTCACGCTGATCGTCGGCGGCGCCGTCCTGCTCTGGGTCGATCAGCTCGATCTCAAGGTGTACGAGGACGACGCGACCCGGTTCCCGCTGTTGATGTATTTCTGGATCGGCGTCGCGCAATGCCTGGCGATGATCCCCGGCGTGTCGCGCTCCGGCGCCAGCATCGTCGCCGCGATGCTGCTCGGCGCCGACAAGCGCTCGGCGGCGGAGTTCTCGTTCTTTCTCGCGATCCCGACCATGGTCGGCGCGTTCGCCTATGATTTCTACAAGAACCGCGGCGACTTCACGTCGGACAATCTCAGCGTGATCGCGGTCGGCTTCGTGGTGTCGTTCATCACGGCGATGATCGTGGTGCGGGCCTTCCTCAACTTCGTGACCCGCCGCGGCTTCACCTTCTTTGCCTGGTGGCGCGTCATCGTCGGCACGCTCGGCCTGATCGCGCTGGCGATGGGAAGGTAAGGCGCGCTCCTCCGTCGTCCCTGCGAAAGCAGGGACCCATAACCACAGCTCTTTCAGTCGCGAAGAGCTGTGGCCCCAGCGTTCTACGCCTCAGGCATTCGTGGTTATGGGTCCCGGCTCGCGCGGAGCCTGTCATCGGGCGCGCATTCGCGCGACCCGTTGGCTTGGCCGAGACGACAAGTGGAGCGAGCCTACGCGCTCTTCTTCTGGAACTGGCCCGTGGCGCGGAAGCGCCAGAGATATTGCGGGGCGATCGCTTCGATCGAATCGGGCGTGATGCCGAGGCCGGCGAAAGTGAGACCAGCGGCCTTGGCGGCGTCGGACACCACATTGTCCGAACGCAGCATCGCGACCTGGTCCGGGGTCAGCGTGAACGGCCCCGGCGCGAATTGCAGGACATACGACTGCAGCTTGGCGATGCCGAACGGCAGCGGCGCCAGCATACGGTCGCGCTGGGTGATCTGGAGGATGATCTGCATCACCTCGCGCATGGTCAGCACTTCCGGCCCGCCGAGCTCGTAGGTCGCGCCCGGCTTCGCCTTGCCGTCGACGGCATCGGCCACGGCATCGGCGACGTCGGCGACATAGGCCGGCTGCAGCCTGTTGAGGCCGCCGCCGACCAGCGGCAGCACCGGCGACATCCGCGCCAGCGCCGCAAAGCGGTTGGTGAACTGATCCTCGGGCCCGAACAGCAGCGACGGCCGCATGATGGTGGCCTGCGGCAGGGCCGCCTGCACCGCCTGCTCGCCTTCCGCCTTGGCACGGTAATAGCCCGACAGCGAATCCTTATCGGCGCCGATCGCCGAGACATGGACCATGCGGGCGCCGGCGGCGGCTGCCGCCTTGGCGATGGTCTCGGCGCCCTTCACCTGCACGGCGTCAAAACTCTGCCCGCCGCCCTCGGCCAGGATGCCGACCAGGTTGATGGCGATATGCGAATCACGCATCGCCGCCTCGACCGAGGCCGGGTAGCGCACATTGGCCTGGACGGCATGAATCTGCCCGACGCGGCCGAGCGGCTGCAGATGGCCGGCCAGTTCAGGCCGCCGCACCGCGACTCGCACGCGGTAATCGCGCTTGCTGAGCGCCCGGACCACGTTCCGTCCCAGAAATCCGGATCCGCCGAATACCGTGACGAGCGTTTCCAGGTTCGATGCCATGAGGTCCATTCCTGCCGGATTCGAGAGCGATTGGGCGTATTTAGTGCCTCTCGCGATACGCCATCAGCCCAACCCTGTACAGGCTATTTGAATTTTCAATCGCGAATTTGACAAGCGCGTAACCGATCCTTACTAAGCCGCTCCACATGCCCAGGTGGCGGAATTGGTAGACGCGCTGGCTTCAGGTGCCAGTGGCTTAACGGCCGTGAAGGTTCGAGTCCTTTCCTGGGCACCACCCCCTTTTTAAGCGATTGAAATCGCTTGGTATCCGGAGGGTGGGTGCGGCGAAGCCGTAACCCGCGAGGGTCGAGCGGGGACTGTTGATCACGCCGGCAGGCCACTTTGCGTTCTGCCTTGCTCCAGCGATCGGTCCCGCTTCAACTGGGCCGATGCGGATACACCGTGATCCCGATCTCAGCGTCGGCCTGTCCTATCCGGAGCACCAAGTCAGCCGGGATCGTCGTGTCCAGCGCGGCACCATCGCATCCTCCCTCAAATCCGTAGGAGAAGGTCCGCGAGGTGCAGCCCTCCCAGAGCGCACGCATCGCGTCGGGAAGCGCATCAATGATCGCCAGGAACTGTTCTGTGCGCGACCGCGGATCCTGGGCGGGCTCGTCGCTGGCGAGCTCGAGGACGAGGAGAAACTGCCGTTCAAATTCCTGGTGCAAGACGACGAACACCCCTTGGTCCAGATGCGCGACGAGCGCACCGAGATCCGAGTTCGACTTCAGAACCAGGTCCAGATTCAGGAATTGAGCGGGTGTCGCCAAGTTGTGCCTTCCGGAAGTGCTGAGCTGGGTCAACTTGGGCGCATCCCCACCGCAGGCCGAAATGGCGGATCGCCGCCACCGTTGGGCGGTGCTTCGGCATAGTGGTCGAACTGCATGGCGAAGGCTCCGCGTCCGCGGCTGATTGAGTGCAGGCTGTTCAGATATCCGAACATGTTCATGAGCGGCACCTTCGCGCCTAGAACGACGCCGTTGCGGTTGATGCCCTGACTCTCGAACTTGGCGCGCCGCAGGTTCAAATCGTGTGTGACTACGGCAAGGTAGTCCACCGGCGTCACCACTTCGACCTTCATGATCGGTTCGAGCAGAACGGACCTGCCCATCTGCAGCGCCTGGCGAAAGCAGGCGCGCGCCGCGATTTCGAAGGCCAGCACCGACGAGTCGACGTCGTGGAACTTGCCGTCGATCAGCTGCACCTTGACGTCGACGACCGGGAAGCCCGCGACGACGCCGGAGGACAGCACGCTCTCAAGACCCTTTTCGATGCCTGGTATGTATTCCTTCGGCACCGCACCGCCGACGATCTTCGATTCGAACTCGAAGCCCTTGCCGGCTTCGTTCGGTTCGACGATCAGGGTGACGGCCGCGAACTGGCCGGTACCGCCGCTCTGCTTCTTGTGAGTGTAGCTGTGCTCGACGCGCTTGGTCACACGCTCGCGGAACGCTACCTGCGGCGCGCCGATATTGGCGTCGACATTGTAGACGCGCTTGAGGGCCTCGATCTTGTTGTCGAGGTGAAGCTCGCTGACACCTTTCAGGATGGTTTGGCCGGATTCGTGATCGGTCGATACGCAAAAGGACGAATCCTTCGCGGCCAACTCGGCGAGTGCAGCATCGAGCTTCGCCCTATCGGCCTTCGTTTTGGGCTCGATAGCGATCTCGATAATGCCGGGCCGCTCGACGTGATCCACCATCGCAGCTGCATATCATAGAATCAGGAACAACGCCTGAAACGCCTGTACCCGGCAAACAATCTGCCTTCACACAACCCGCCGTCCCGCCCGCCGCGCGATCGGCTTCTGCACAAAATACATTGCGATCATCGAGATCATCGAGCTCGCTATGACGACGTAGCCGATCCGGTCGAAATGCAGCAGCGAGCCGCCCGGATTCTCGGCGACGATCGCGGCGGCAGCCACCGAGCCCAAGCCGCCTGACAATTGCTGCACCGACGCGCTGATGGCGCTGAATGAGCCGCGCTGGCTGGCATCGGGGATCGCCGACATCAGCGCCTGCGACGGGATCATGCGCGAGAAGATGCCGACGAACATCAGCACATTGACCACGATCGCGGTCAGCAGCGAGACGTGGCCGAGGTGGGTGTAGATCAGCACCATGATGGCCGACACCACGCAGCCGAAGATGAAGGTCGGATATTTGCCGAACGCATCGCTGGCGCGGCCGACCAGCGGTCCCATCAGGATGCTGAATAGGCCGGAGACCAGATAGATCGTCGGCAGATGGACGATGTCGATGCCGAGATTGTGCACGGTGAAGGCGCTGCCGAACGGCATCAGCATGAAGCCGCCGGTGGCCAGCAGCGTCGTGACCAAAAAGGCAAGCGTGTAGCGCGGCTGCGCGACGGTTGCGATCAAATGCTGGAACGGGTTGCTGTCGTGCTGAAGCTTGAGGTGCCCGTCGACCGGTTCCATCACCAGCGCGATGGTGGCGATCGCCGCAATCGACAGGCCGACGATGGCCACGAAGCAGATGTGCCAGTTCCAGTGATTGGCCAGGAAAAGTCCGGCGGGCACGCCGAGCACCTGGCTCGCGGCGAACGCGGTCTGGATGAAGCCCATCACCCGGCCGCGCAGATGCAGCGGGAACAGGTCGGTGACGATGGCGAGCACGACGGAGCCGATCACGCCGCCGAACAGGCCGGTGACGATGCGGCCGAGCAGCAGCACATGGAAATTCTGCGCCAGTGCGCACAGCACGGTGCCGAGCGTGAAGCCGACATAGAAGAACAGCAACAGCCGCTTGCGGTCGAAGCGATCGGCAAAGCCGGCGGCGAGGATGCCGGAAATGCCCGCCGCGAAGGCGTAGGCCGAGACCGCGACGCCGAACTGCCCGGCCGTGATGTTGAGCGACGGCATCAGGATGGCGCCGAGCGGCGACATGATGATGAAGTCGAGGATCAGCGTGAACTGCGTGAACGCAAGCAGCGCGATCAGGAACGATTGATAGCGCGAAAAGCCGCGTTCCTGCGGCTCGTCGATCGGCGCGGCGATGGTCTGTTCCGACATGAGGCTCATTTCACTGAAGGGTGTGGGCCGGCAACAGATAGGGAGGACGCAGCCGGATTTCATGGGGCGCGCGGGCAACAGTTCCATCGAAATCGAGAGATCGATGAGTGGCTTGGCCGTGCGTCCCGCACCAAAACTGGCGCGAGAATGCGGCCGGCGGGCACATCGAGACGATTGTTTCCGGTTGTGTCGATCAATAGTTGCAACGGGTGAGTGCTGTACTTCACAATCTCGAAAGCGTACGCACGTCAAGGATGTGAATCACGATGATACAGCTCATGGTTCCGTCTGTGGCGATGACGCAACAGATCGCTGCAAATCGTCTCAAGCTTGAACGGAGCGGATCAGCCGACGCTGAGAGTGGGGCAGGGGGTAACGGGTGGCGTGAGGCCGGGGGGTCGGGTTCGCGCCGAGGTTGGAGATGGGCATGGTTTCATCGCGGCTCGCGGCGATCCTGTCGTGCACTCTGGGTGGCGGCTGTCTTTTGTCGGCCTCGCAGGCGTTCGCCGCCTGCGACAGTCTCGCGCCGGTGAGCGGTCAGACGGTGACCTGCTCAACCACGGCGCCGAATCCCTCTCCCGCAGGCGTGCAGGCCGCAGCCGGCAGCTCGAACGTCATCGTGAACGTGCTGCAAGGCGCCGCCATCACGCCTGGCGCCGGTGCGACCGCGATCGGCCTTGTCTCCCGCAGCACCGCCACCAACAACGGCACGCTGACCATCAGCGGCGGCGGCACTGGAATCTTCGGCAGCGGCGACGGCAACGTCTTCACCAACGGCACGTCCGGCGTGATCACGACCACCGGCGCCGGCAGCAATGCGATCGCCGCCAGCAGCAACGGCAACACGCTGATCAACAACGGCACGATCACGACGCAGAACGGCACCTCGCGCGGGCTCGCCATCACCGGTCTCACGCAGCACAACAACAATACGCTGATCAATACCGGGACCATCACGACCCAGGGCCCGCAGTCGCACGGCATGTACGTGCAGACCGGCGACAGCAACACCTTCACCAACAGCGGCACCATCACCACCGCCGGCGCCGGCGCGCGTGCGATCTTCTCCGCCGGACAATTCATGACCATCACCAACACCGGCACGCTGCTGACGACCGGCGGCGATGCCGGCGGCACCGCCAACAACACCGTCTTCATGCAAGGTAATGCTGCCGTGCTGCGCAACAGCGGCACCATCGAGGCGCGCGGCGTCAATGCTGACGGTGTGTTCTCCAACACTGCCGGTTCGTCGTTCACCGCGCGAATCGAGAACCTCGCCGGCGGCAAGATCATCAGCCAGTCCGGACCCGCGATCCGCACGCTCAACGGCGCCACCACCATCGTTAATGCCGGTCTGATCGCCGGCAACAGCGGCACGGCGCTCGCGGGCGGCGGCGGGGCGGTGACGATGATCCTGCAAACCGGCTCGCAGATTGTCGGCCTTGCCGATGGCGGTGGCGGCAACAACCAGGTGCGGCTGCAAGGCAGCGGCACGGCCGACAATGCATTCGCGCGATTCCAGACGCTGACGATGGAAGGCACTGACTGGACCTGGGCCGGCACCGGCACCTTCGCCAACACCTTCATCAACAGCGGTTCGCTGACGCTGCAGACCTCGCTCACCGGCAATGTCTCGATCGCGGCCGGCACCAGCCTGCTGGCCGGTAACGGCGCCAATCCGTCGATCACGTCGTTTCCGGGCGGGCCGCCGGTCACCGTCACCAACGCCGGCGTGATCAACCTCACCAATGGCGGCGCCACCGCAGCGAACAGCCTGACGATTGCAGGCAACTATGTCGGCAATGGCGGCGGCCTTTATCTGCGCACCGTGCTCGGCGGCGACGGTTCGCCGTCGGATCGGCTGGTCATCTCCGGCGGCAATGCGTCGGGCTCGACCGCGGTGACCGTCACCAATGCCGGCGGCGCCGGCGCGCTGACCACCTCTGATGGCATCATGGTGGTGCAAGCCGTCAACGGCGGCAGCACGGCCCCAGGCGCATTCGGCCTCTCCAACGCCGTCGTTGCCGGCGCCCACGAATATCTGCTGTTTCGCGGCGGCGTCTCCGCAGGCAGCGCCGACAATTGGTATTTGCGCTCGCAGCTCTTGCCCGGCACATCGTCGCCGTCGCCGCCGGCTGCACCCGCACCAACGCCACCGGCATCGCCCAACGTGGTGCCGCCGCCCGCGATGCTGCCGGCAGAGGACCTGTCGTCGCTGACGCCGCCGCCGGCAGGCGCCGCGCCGGTCGAGCTCTACCGCGAGGAGGTCGCAGTCTACTCGGCGTTGCCGCAGGTCGCGCAGAAGCTCGGGCTCGCGACGCTCGGCACCTTCCATCAGCGCCAGGGCGATCAAGCTTTGCTGACGAGTGGCGGCGAACAGCCGGCGGCATGGGCACGCGCATACGGCTCGCACAGCTCGCAGAGCTGGGCCGGCACGGTCAGCCCTTCCTTCGACGGCACCATGGCCGGCGTGCAGGTCGGCCTCGATATCCTGCGCTTTGAATCCGCGCCCGGGCATCATGATCGTGCGGGCTTCTTCTATGCGTATGGCTGGGCCAGCGGCACCGTCAACGGCTTCGCGCTCGGCATGAACAACGTCCGCACCGGCACGCTCTCGATCGACAGCCAGAATGTCGGCGGCTACTGGACCCATATCGGCCCCTCAGGCTGGTATGTCGACGCCGTGCTGATGGGCAGCTTCTACGGTGCAAGCCCGCAGTCGGATCGTCAGGTCGGCGCGCTTGTGTCCGGCACCGGCGTCGCGGCGTCGCTGGAAACCGGCGTGCCGCTACAGCTGAACCACTTCCTCGCGATCGAGCCGCAGGCGCAACTGATCTGGCAGCGCCAGTCGTTCGACAGCTTCCACGACATCTTCTCCAGCGTCGCGCCCGGCAGCGCCGACACGCTGACCGGCCGGCTCGGCGTGCGCGTTCCCGCGACCTTCATTGTCGGCACCGCCGAACTGCGTCCCTATCTCGAGGCCAATCTCTGGCACACGGCTGCCAATGACCGCAGCATCGCTTTCGCCACCACGGATCTGATCGGCGTGCAAAGCCGCGGCACCGCCGTCGAGATCGGCGCCGGCGTTACCGCGCAGCTCAATCGCACAATCAGCGCCTATGCGAGCGCGGGTTACACGACCTCGGTGGATAGCACCCGTCGCGACGACATCACCGGCCGGTTCGGGCTGCGCGTCAGCTGGCAATGATGGCGCGCTTGCGTGGGCGCTGTGGACTGCCCAAGCCATTGTCTCCGCTGCACAATGGCGCTAAACCCTGAACCATCTGTGCGTGCACAATGAGGTTCGCGTTGCCGGCGTTCCGCCTTGATGGGCTTTAAAGTCGAGGCGCAACAAGGCTTGATGCACGCTCGCCTGTCGGGGAATTGAACGATAGCTTGTCCCGAGAGCGATTCGACGAGGTTTTTGACAGCATGACCATCCGCCTGCATCGCGGCGACCTGCCTGATCTGTCCCGCTACACCGATTCAGTGGCAATCGACACCGAGACAATGGGACTGCATCCGCATCGTGACCGGCTCTGCGTGGTGCAGATGTCGAACGGCGACGGCACCGCCGACGTGATCCAGATTCCGAAGGGACACACCGACTCGCCGAACCTGAAGGCGCTGCTCGCGAATCCTGCGATCACCAAGATCTTCCATTTCGCGCGGTTCGACGTCGCGGTGCTCTACAACACGTTCGGCGTGATGCCGGCTCCGGTGTATTGCACCAAGATCGCCTCGCGCCTGTCGCGCACCTACACCGACCGCCATGGCCTGAAGGATCTGGTGCGCGAAGTGTTGAACGTCGAATTGTCGAAGCAGCAGCAGTCGAGCGACTGGGGTGCGCAAAGCCTGAGCGAGGCGCAGCTCGCCTATGCCGCGTCCGACGTGCTGCATTTGCATGCGCTGCGCGACAAGCTGAATGTCATGCTGGCGCGCGAGGGACGCACTGATCTCGCGAAAGCCTGCTTCGATTTCCTGCCGACGCGCGCGAGACTCGATCTCGACGGCTGGGAGGCCGAGGATATTTTCGCCCATTCGTGATTTCGCCCGTTCATGATGGGCGCCGAATTCGTCGCAGCAGGGCCGGTTCCGCCCCGTTTCGGCCAAACTGTTCACGCGTGGTCCGGGTCGAAGTCGGCTTGGGGGGGCGCGACGCGAGGTCCGGGCTGCATATTGGGGCGGCTCCGGCTAGAATAGGGGCAATTCCGCGCCTCTGGAGCTCAGGTGAATTCGGTTCAGAATCCAGCCTATGTCACGGGCCTCGAGGCGCGCTTTGCCGCTGCCGCGCGGCACAGCCGCATGGTGCGGATCCTGCGCATCGCGGTGCCAGTGGTGGTGGGGCTGTCGATGGCCTCGATCATCTTCGTCTCGGTCTACAATCCATTCCGCGAACTGATCCCCAAGTTGCCGGTCGAGATGGATAATCTCGTCGTGTCAGGCACCAAGATCACGATGGAATCACCGCATATCGCCGGCTTCTCGGCCGACGGCCGGCCCTATGAAATGTGGGCCAAGGCGGCGATCCAGGACGTCACTGATCCCGATCATGTCGAGCTGAAGACGATCCGCGCCAAGGTGGCGCAGCAGGATCAGTCGACGGTGACGATGGATGCGCGCACCGGCTTCTTCGACAACAAGAAGCAGCTGCTCGACCTGCGCCAGGATATCTTCCTGCAGTCGTCCACCGGCTATGAGGCCAAGCTGACGCAGGCCTTCGTCGACATCAACAAGGGCAACGTGTCGTCGGACGAGCATGTCGACGTCAAGCTGCTCGAAGGCACGCTGACCGCCGACCGCCTCAGGATCTACAACAGCGGCGAGCTTGTGCGATTCGAAGGCAATGTCGTGATGTATCTGGACAAGCTCGGCGACAACAATCCGAGCCCGCCTGCCGAGCCCGCGCCTCCGCCGCCGCCACCGAAGCCGCGCAAATCCGCCAACCCGAAATGAATTTGATGATGAGACGTTTTCCGCACGGCATCGCAATTGCGGCCTTTCTGCTCACGCTGCTCGCAGCCGGCGCCGTGTCCGCGCAGGGCTCGATGAGCGGCGTTCCCAACGCCATGCAGGGCTTTTCGCAGAACCGCGACCAGCCGATCCAGATCGAGGCCGCCTCGCTCGAAATGCGGGACAAGAAGAAGGAGGCGACCTTCGCCGGCAATGTGAAGGTCGTGCAGGGCGACACGACCATGACCTCGAAGGTCCTGGTCGTGTTCTACGAGGACAAGTCGACACAAGCGCCCGCGCCGGCCGCGGGCGGCACCAAGGCTGCCGCCGCTCAGAAGGGCGCGCCGATGCAATCGGCGACCCCGGGCCCCGGCGGCGCGTCCTCGATCAAGCGGCTGGAGGCGAAGGGCAATGTCGTCGTCACCCAGAAGGATCAGGTCGTCACCGGCGAGACTGCGATCTTCGACACCAAGACCAATCTGATCACCATGCTCGGCGGCGGTGGCGGCCAGGTCGTGCTGACCCAGTGCCAGAACGTGCTGCGCGGCGACCGTCTGCTGGTCGACATGACCACCGGCGTCTCGCGGGTGGAATCCGACAGCGGCAAGGTGCAGGGCCTGTTCATCCAGTCGCAGGGCGCACAGAGCGGCAAGGGCGGCTGCGGCACGCCGGCCGCCCCCGGCACGGCCCCTGCAGCCCCGTCACCGCTTCAACTGCTTCCGGGTAGCAAGTCGAAATAGGCGCCACAAAGTAAACTTCATGTAAGGCGAAGTAGAATCAATGAGTTAGATAATATTTTGCGACCGCGAGGTTGAAGCGCGCGGGGCGAGACTGTATCTACTCCAGCGGTCCGGCCGGACGATGTGCCTTTGAGGGGGAGTCATGTTGGCCGGGACAGGGGCATCCATTCATTCAAGGCGCGGGTGATCGCGCTTTGCCGTGCGAATCGAGCGGTCCGCAGGCAAGGTCGCGGGATCACCGTGAAAGGCTGAAGCGAAGCGGGGATGGTGGATTTTCTCGGCATGTTCCGGCGGCGCCCTGCGAAACGCAGTTCCGGATTTGCGCGCGCGCATGACGACATCACGGCGCTCGACGATCAGTTCGGCGAGATGCTGACGTCACCCGTGCGCGACGCGCCGCCGATGGCGCGCGCCGCTCCGGTTCCCGCCGTCGAGCTGCCGCGATCGCAACCCGTCGCAGCGCCGGCCCCAGCGCGGGCGAGGCCGGCCAGGAACAACGCCGCTGCGCCGCAGCTCATCAAGCGGCCGGGCTATCTGGCTGTGCATAGCGTGGAAAAGAGTTTTGGCAGCCGCCAGGTCGTGCGCGGCGTCAGCATCTATGTGCGCCGCGGCGAGGCGGTCGGCCTGCTCGGACCCAACGGGGCCGGCAAGACCACCGTGTTCTACATGATCACGGGCCTGATCAAGGCCGATCGCGGCGCCATCGAGCTCGACGGCCACGACGTCACCAAGCTGCCGATGTATCAGCGCGCCCGCCTCGGCATCGGCTATCTGCCGCAGGAAGCCTCGATCTTCCGCGGCCTGTCGGTCGAGCAGAACATCCGCGCAGTGCTCGAGGTCGTCGAGCCCTCGAAGAAGAGGCGCGAGCGCGAACTGGATTCGCTGCTCGACGAGTTCAACATCACGCGGCTGCGCAAGAGCCCGTCGATTGCACTGTCCGGCGGCGAGCGCCGCCGCGTCGAGATTGCGCGCGCGCTGGCGACGCGTCCGAACTACATGCTGCTCGACGAGCCGTTCGCCGGCATCGACCCGATCGCGGTCGGCGACATCCAGGACCTCGTCCGTCATCTCACCAACCGCGGCATCGGCGTGCTCATCACCGACCACAATGTTCGCGAGACGCTCGGCCTGACCGACCGTGCCTATATCGTCTATGCCGGCGAGATCTTGACTGAGGGCAGCCCGGAGGAGATCGTTAACGATCCCGATGTACGCCGGCTTTACCTTGGCGAGGAATTCCGCCTCTAGCCCAAATTTTGCATCCGTCAAGCCGTGTACATCCCAAGCGGACTAAGATAAGCAAGAATCGAGCCAATTTTTGGGATCGTTCTTGCCTCCATGGCGCTGACGCAAAGACTAGAGTTCCGCCAGTCGCAGTCGCTGGTGATGACGCCGCAGCTGATGCAGGCGATCAAGCTGCTGCAACTGTCGAACCTGGATCTGTCGGCCTTTGTCGAGGAAGAGCTGGAGCGCAATCCGCTGCTCGATCGGGCGGCCGACGGGCCGGAACCGCCGGTGGCGGGCGAGCCGGCCATGGAGCGGCCGGACTACGGCGATTCCGACGGTTCCTCAAGCTATGGAGACGACGGCGACGCGTCCGACATGGCCGCAGGCTCGGGCGGCGAGGCCGCCTTTGAGCCCGGCCAGGAGGAATGGCTGAACCGCGACCTCGGCACCCGCGCCGAGATCGAGCAGACGCTTGATACCGGGCTCGACAACGTGTTCTCCGAGGAGCCCGCCGAAGCCGCCGCGCGCGCCGCGCAGGATGCGCCACCGTCGGTCTATACCGAATGGGGTGGTGGCGCCTCCAGCGACGACGAATACAATCTCGAAGCCTTCGTGGCCGCCGAGCTGACACTTTCCGACCACCTCGCCGAACAGCTCGCGGTGGCGTTCTCGGCGCCGGCGCAGCGCAT
This sequence comes from uncultured Bradyrhizobium sp., assembly GCF_947648125.1. Lineage (GTDB taxonomy): Bacteria > Pseudomonadota > Alphaproteobacteria > Rhizobiales > Xanthobacteraceae > Bradyrhizobium. The sequence continues at coordinate 219,763 of NZ_CANSMR010000011.1, forward strand.
GATCGGGCAGTATCTGATCGACCTGGTCGACGACGCCGGCTACCTGCCGGCCGATCTCGGCCAGGCCGCCGAGCGCCTCGGAGCGTCGCAGCAAGCGGTCGACGAGGTCGTCGCGGTGCTGCAGAAGTTCGATCCGCCGGGCGTGTGCGCGCGAAACCTGAGCGAGTGCCTGGCGATTCAGCTCCGCGAGCTCGATCGCTACGATCCGGCGATGCAGGCGCTGGTCGAGCATCTCGATCTGCTCGCCAAGCGCGACATCGCGGCGTTGCGAAAGCTGTGCGGCGTCGACGACGAAGACATCACCGACATGATCGCGGAGATCCGCCGGCTCGATCCCAAACCCGGGCTGAAGTTCGGCACCGCGCGGACGCAGACCATGGTGCCCGACGTCTATGTGCGTCCGGGCCCCGACGGCGGCTGGCATGTCGAGCTCAACAGCGACACTCTGCCGCGCGTCCTGGTCAACCAGACCTATTACTCTGAACTGTCGAAGACGATCCGCAAGGATGGTGACAAGTCGTACTTCACCGACTGCCTGCAGAACGCGACCTGGCTGGTGCGCGCGCTCGATCAGCGCGCCCGCACCATCCTGAAGGTCGCAACCGAAATCGTCCGCCAGCAGGACGGATTCTTCACCTATGGCGTCGCGCACCTCCGGCCGCTCAATCTGAAGGCGGTGGCGGATGCGATCCAGATGCATGAATCGACGGTGTCGCGCGTCACCGCCAACAAATACATGGCGACCAATCGCGGCAGTTTTGAATTGAAGTATTTTTTCACCGCGTCGATCGCGTCCGCCGACGGCGGCGAGGCGCACTCGGCCGAAGCGGTGCGTCACCACATCAAGCAATTGATCGACGGCGAGGCGCCGTCGGCGATCCTGTCCGACGACACGATCGTGGAACGTTTGCGCGCTTCGGGCATTGATATTGCCCGCCGCACCGTCGCGAAGTACCGCGAGGCGATGCGGATACCATCCTCGGTGCAGCGCCGCCGTGACAAACAGAGCATGCTCGGTAATGCCCTTTCGGCTCCTGCCTCCTCGCCCGACCGCTCGCGCGATACAGCCCCCGTTTAGGTTACTTCTAGAGCATGACCCCGTCCGAGCACGGGCAGGATCATGCGCTCGTTGCGTTCGCGTCAAATCGCGATAGTCTCAATCTTTCCTGGCGAAGCGTCGTCCAGCAAGGGAGGTGACCGGAAGCCCAGCAAACATCATGCTCCTGCAAGAGTGATCGAGGCATCCAGCAATTGAGGCATCAAATGACCCTTCGAATCTCGGGAAAGAGCATCAGCATCGGCGAGGCGCTTCGTGCGCGCGTCAGCGAGCGCACCGACGAGGTCCTGCGAAAGTATTTTGATGGCAACTATTCCGGTCACATCACGCTGAGCAAGGATGGCTTCGGCTTCCGCACCGACTGCTCGCTGCATCTGGATTCCGGCATCACGCTGGAAGCCGAATCCAACGCCGCCGACGCCTATGCCAGCGCGGACGCCGCGCTGCTGATGATCGAGAAGCGCCTGCGCCGCTATAAGAGCCGGCTCAAGGACCGCTCGGCCCGCAAGACCTATGCCGCGAACGCTGCGCTTGCCGAATTGAACGGCGTCGGGCTCGACGCGCCGAGCTACATCATCGAGGCGCCCGAGAACGAGGACGAGGTCACCGAGTACAGCCCGGTGATCATTGCCGAGGCAACCACTGCGCTGAAGCGGCTGTCGGTCAGCGAAGCCGTCATGGAGCTCGATCTGACCGGCGCCTCCTGCCTGGTATTCCAGCATGGCGGCAGTGGCCGGTTGAACATCATATACCGCCGTACGGACGGCAATGTCGGCTGGGTCGATCCGCCGGCGGTGAGCCCTTGAGGATATATGGCAGATGGCATTGACGTCCGAAGCCAGCCCTGCTTATGGTCCGCCGCCTCCGGCAATAAGGGGGCGGAACAGGGTTCGCAGGTGTTGGCACCGCCGATACGTTGGAGTAGAAGCCCTGCCAGCTGGACCCGGGCTAAGCCCGCATCCCACCTCAACTTCTTGACGCCGCCGCTGTAAAGCCTATTTCGCAACCTGACGGTCATTCACCTCGGAACGTCCCAATGCCGATTACCGATCTGGTCGCACCCGAGGCGATTCTCCCGGCTTTGAAAGTCATCAGCAAGAAGCAGGCGCTGCAGGAACTCGCCGCGCGTGCTTCCGCTTTGACCGGGCAGAACGAACGCGCCATTTTCGAGGTGCTGCTGCAGCGCGAGAAACTCGGCACCACGGCGGTCGGCTATGGTGTTGCCATTCCGCACGGCAAGCTGCCCAAGCTGGAGAAGCTGTTCGGCTTCTTCGCTCGCCTCGAGCGCCCGATCGATTTCGAGGCGATGGATGGCCAGCCGGTCGATCTGATCTTCCTGCTGCTCGCGCCGGAAGGCGCCGGTGCCGATCACCTCAAGGCGCTGGCGCGCATCGCCCGCCTGCTGCGCGACCAGGACGTCGCCAAGAAGCTGCGTGCCTCGCGCGACGCGCAGGCGATCTACTCGGTGCTCGCGCTGCCGCCGGCGAGCGCGGCGTAATCAACCGCATTCGCGAATTCGTTCGCGCGATTGACATCAGTGCGTAGTCAATACGTCACGCATTGACGCATGCCGATGCGCAATCGTCGGGCTACGAAGCGTTCGTAAATCTATCAGCAGATCGTCGGCAGCAGGCGGCGGACTTCGTCGAGCAGGTCGGGGATGGCCTTCTCGTCGCTGGCGAGGTGTCTGAGCAGCGCGCTCTGGAACAGGCCGTCGAACAGCGCGTAGAGCGCCGCCGGAGACGATGCCGGCTTCCTGTTGCCCAACTCCGCGTAGCGCGTGGCGATACGCCAGATCATCGCTTCCAGGCTCTTGTCGATCTCGAGCACGTCCTTGCGAAACGCCGGCTCGAACATCGCCTGCGAGCGCAGATCGTACCAGAGCCGGTGCATGCGCGCTTCGTCCTGCAACGTCGCCGCGAGCTTGGCGAGGAAGCCTTCGGTCAATTCGTCGCGGCTTTGTGCCGTCGTCACCACCTCGTCGTAGCGCGTCACGCATTTCGCCTTGTAGTGACGGACGCAGCAGCAGATCAGATCGAGCTTGTCGCTGAAGTAGTAGTGAAACACGCCGTGCGTGAAGGCGGAGTTCTGCGCGATCTCGCGCAGGCTGGTGCGCGCGAAGCCGAGCTCGCCGAGCGTCTCCAGCGCGGCTTCCGCAAGCTCGACGCGGCGTGCGTTGAACTTCTCGTCGCGCAGCGTCTCGGCTGCCACCGCCACGCGTTGGGCCGCTCCTGTCGCTTGCCGCGCCATCTCGTGCCTTTCCTGTTTCTTCCCTGCAGCAACTTATACCGCGGCGACCGCGGCGCGCTCCATCTCTTCACAATCATCCTCTTTGACACTTGTCAAATTCAGGCTTGACAAGTGTCAAGTTCCTGGACGAGGGTTGGCCCAATAATTTGGACAACCGTCAAGACGGCTGACCTAACGACATCAAGGAGGAAATGCACTGCCGGGCGCGCCAACGCTGCGCCCCGCCGACGCCGGCCGCCACCACCAATGCGCTGAGAATCTGTAGACCGCCGGCCCGTGCTGCCGCCGGCGGCGGCACCGATCAAAATCACCAAGCAAAGGGAGGACTACGTCATGAGTGCGAAGAGCCTTGAAGGCAGGAAAGCCCTGGTCACCGGCGGCGCCCGGGGAATTGGCGCAGCCATCGCGCAGGCGCTGGCGCGGTCCGGCGCCGCGGTCATGATCGGCGACATCCTCGACGATGCCGGCAAGGCCAGCGCCGCGGAGATCGCCAAGGCCGGTGTCAAAACCGGCTTCGTCAAGCTCGACGTCACCGACGATGCGCAATGGGAACGGGCCGCCGCCGCGACGGTCGAAACCCTCGGCGGCTACGACATCCTGATCAACAATGCCGGTATCGAGATCACCTCGCTGGTCGCCGACATCAAGGCCGAGGACGCGCGCCGCATGTGCGAGGTCAACATCGTCGGCACCGTGCTCGGCATGAAGCACGCCTTCCGCGCGATGCGGCCGGGCGGAGCCGCGGGCAAGGGCGGCGCGGTCGTCAACATCGCTTCGGTCGCGGCGACGATCGCCTTCCCGAGCATCGCCGTCTACTCCGGCACCAAATCCGCGGTCGATCGCATGACGCGGGTCGGCGCGATGGAAGCCGGCAAGCTCGGCTATGGGGTGCGGGTGAACTGCATCTATCCCGGCCTGATCCCGACCGACATGGGTCTGCAGCTCGCCAATGACATCGTGAAGATCGGCCTCGCGCCCGACGTCAATGCCGCCGTCGGCTCGGTGGTGGAGCAGACGCCGCTCGGCAAGCTCGCCGAGGTCTCCGACATCGCCGACGCCGCGGTGTTCCTGTGCTCGAACGAGGCCCGCTTCATCACCGGCATCGGTCTGCCGGTCGATGGCGGCATGGGCATGTAGCAACAAAGCCGACAACAAGCATTTCGGAGGATCGCAATGAGCGAGAAGAAGCCCGTCATCGTCTATGGCGCGTCCGGCTACACCGGCCGGCTGGTCTGCGAATATCTGCGCGAGTACAACATCCCCTTCATCGCCGCCGGCCGCAGCGGCGAGAAGCTCAATGCCGCGATGAAGTCGAACGTGGCCGGCATCGAGACTGCCGACTACGAGGTGGTTTCAGTGCCGCACACCGTGGCCGCGCTGACCGAGTTGTTCAAGGGCGCCTCGGTGGTGCTCAACACCGTGGGCCCGTTCGCCAAGTTCGGTGGCGAGGTGGTGCAGGCCTGCCTGGCTGCCAAGTGCCACTACACCGACACCACGGGCGAGCAGGACTGGCTGATCATGCTCGAACAGGAGTTTGGCGCGAAGTTCGCCAATGCCGGCCTGCTGCTCGCGCCGGGCATCGCGCAGATGTACACCACCGGCGAGATCGCCGCGCAGCTGTGCCTGGAGACGCCCGGCCTCGACACGCTTGATATCGCCGTGTTCTGGGGCGGCAGCCCAACGATCGCCTCGACGCAGACCATCCTGGTCAACGCTGCGATGGCCAAGGCCTACTATCTGGAGCAGAACAAGTACGTCGAGCATCAGCCCGATGCCGGCCTCACCAACCTCGCCATCCCCGGCCAGCACGAGCTGGCGCTGGCGCTGCCCTGGGGCGGCACCTCGCACCCGGTGTGGTTCAAGCGCGATCCGCGCGTGGCCAATGTGAAGGTGCTGGGCGGCGTGTTCAACCGCGCGCTGATGCTGGGCGTGCCGCAGATCGTCGCCGCCGCGCTGGAGGCGACCAAGGACATGAAGCCCGACGAGCGCTACGCCGCGCTGGCGCAGACCGCGGCCGGCGTGATGAACACCATGCCGCCGCGCGAGAACCCGCGCGTCAACAAGTCGATGGATTCGGTGTACGCCTCCGGCCCACTGGGGCGCGCGCATTGCGTGATCTACGGCAACAGCAACTACAAGCAGACCGGTATGCTACAGGCCTTTGCCGCGGCGTACCTGCTGCAGCAGCCGCCCAAGCGCGTGGGCTTCGCCTCCGGCTGCCAGGCGTTCGGCCATCACGAGCTGCTCGGGCAATTGCGCAGCTTCGGCCTGGTCGGCAAGCCGGTGCTGACCGTGCATGATTGAGCTTGAGCCCCGATTGGATCGGGGCTCAACACTCCGTCCCCTGAAGCGTTTTCGTCAAGCGGACCGGTATCCAATTGCTCGAAAACGCCGCCTCCGCGGGTGACGCAGTAGCGCGTCACCCGCCTCTTGCGCGAGACCTGCCATGCGCTTCATCGATTATCTCGACAAGGGTGCCTCGCTCGGCGCCGATGCGCCGTGTCTCACCATGGACGGCCGCGACCTCAGCTATGGCGAGGTGCAGCGGCTGAGCTACCGGATCGGGCGCGGGCTCGAGCGATCGGGCATCGCTCCCGGCGAGAAGGTCGCGATCCTGTCCAGCAACGATCCGCTCGCGTTCGCCTGCGTGTTCGGCATCTCGCGTGCGGCCGCCGTGTGGTGTCCGATCAATCCGCGCAACGAGGCGACCGAGAACAAGTTCATTCTCGATCAGTTCGATTGCAGCCTGCTGCTATTTCATTCGAGCTTCGCGCCGATGGTCGAGGCCGTGAGGCAGGATCTGCCCAAGCTGCGCGCGCTGGTCTGCCTCGATACCGAGCTGCCGTTTGCGCCGTCGTTCGACCGCTGGCTCAGCGATCTCGCCGATGATGTCTATCAGCGCGACACGATCGACGATCTCGCGATGATCCCGGGCACCGGCGGCACCACCGGCAAGCCGAAGGGCGTGATGCTCTCCGGCCGCAACATCGAGGCGATGACGGCGCTGACCCTGATGGGCTACCCGTTCAAGGGCCGTCCGATCTATCTCGCGCTGGCGCCCCTGACGCATGCCGCCGGCGTGCTTTGTTTCCCGATCATGACGCTGGGCGGCCGTGTCGTGATCATGCACCACCCTGACATCGGCGAGTTCCTAGCGCTGATCGAGCGCTATCGCGTCACGCACACGTTCCTGCCGCCGACCGTGATCTACATGCTGCTCGATCATCCCAGGCTCGATGCAGCCGATCTCACCTCGCTGCAATGCTTCTGGTATGGCGCGGCACCGATTTCGGCAACGCGGCTCGCCGAGGCCCTGAAGCGGATCGGGCCGATGGCGCAGCTGTTCGGCCAGACCGAGGCGCCGATGATGATCTCGATGATGGCGCCCGCCGATCATTACAATCCGGACGGCAGCATTGCGATGGAGCGCCTTGCCTCCGCGGGGCGGATCGGCCCGCTGGTGCAGGCCGGCATCATGGATGGCGACGGCAAGCTGTTGCCGGCGGGATCGCGGGGTGAGATCGTGGTGCGCGGTTCGCTTGTCATGGAAGGCTACTACAAGAACCCGGAGGCCACGCGCGAAGCCTCGGCGCATGGCTGGCACCACACCGGCGATATCGGATACATCGGTGGCGACGGCTATCTCTACATCGTCGACCGCGCCAAGGACATGATCATCACCGGCGGCTTCAACGTCTATTCGATCGAGGTCGAGAATGCCTTGCGTGCGCACGAGGCGGTGCAGGATTGTGCTGTCATCGGGCTCCCTGACGACAAATGGGGCGAGCGCATCGTCGCCGTGGTGCAGCCGCGCGCCGGCCACACCGTCGATGCGACGGCGCTGGCTGCGTTCGTCAAGCAGCAGGTCGGCAGCATCAAGACGCCGAAGCAGATCGAGGTCTGGAACGATCTTCCGCGGTCCAAGGTCGGCAAGGTGCTGAAGCCGGACATCCGCGCGCGTTTGGCGGAGCGTTCAGGCAGCTAGGGCGGCGCTTGATAGTGACGCTGTCGACCTGACGCTGTTGCCGCACCGGGTTTTAAACGCTCGCTATTCGCCGGCCTTGAGCGTAGAGTCGCGTCATCACCGCCCATCCACGGCATCCACCGGTGACTGAGGGTAACGTAGGGCTCCCGCCAACAGATGAGGAGCATACGTGTCTGGATTTCGTCTGGCCGATTGGATCGTGCCGCCGGTGATCGTTCCCCTGTTTCTTCTGCTCCTGGTGGCCGCTGCCGCCCTCCTGCATGGATAGGGCGCGCAACGATGAATTCGGCAGTGCCGGCGTTTGGCCACGCCAGGCCGCCGCTTGATGCGACCGGCAACGCGCAAGCGCGCAGTCGGCGCACAACCAAAATCATGAAATGCTCAGTGTGATGATCGCCCGGAAAGGCACCTGTATGAAAACGCTTCTATTCGCCGCGGTTGCGGCCGGCCTGATTGCACAAGGCGCGCTCGCCGCAGAACCGGCCTGCCACAAGATCGAAGGCACGGTCGGTCGTCTCGCCTGCTACGATGCCGCGTTCCCTCCGATGGTCAAGAAGCCTCCGGCCATCGATAGCAACGTGCCGCGATCCGAATACAAGGACCCGTTGATCGCGGAAGATGCCCGCGTTGCGGCGAAGCTGAAAAACATCTGTCGCGGTTGTTGAGATTTGCGACGGGATGCGCGAGTGGCCGGCGAGGAGCGCACCGCTTCGTCCTTGGCGTCACCGCGTCCGATGGCCGGCTGAAGGAGCCTTGATGGCAAGCGAAATAACCTACGTCGTGCAGGCGTTCAACGCCGGCAAGGGTGGAAATCTGAAGCCGGACCCTCCGATCGTCTGCAAATCGGCAAGCGGCGCTCTCCGAACGGCGGAGAGGCTGGCATTGAGCGCACTCGCGGTCGTCGCATTCTCGTCCACCGGCGATCCCGAAATGGGCGACTATGACGATGAGCCGGTGGTCTTCTTCCGGAAAGGCGATCTTCCGGCGGTGTTCGGCTAAAGGCCCGGTTGCGAAGGCTACGTACGGGAGGACCCAGATGAGCGAACGGCTTGAAACGCTGAAGAAGGCCCGTGATCGCATGATCGAGGACAGGGACACACATGCGAAAGTGTTGGCCGCTCCGTTCGATCGTGACAAGGCGGAGCGGGCGCGCAGCAAGTTCGTCGAGGTTCAAGCGTTGATCGAAGCCCTTGACCGCGCCATCAGCGCGGAGAACTCAGTTTCAGCAAGGGACTGAAACCGGATGCCGCGCGCGGCGGGCCTGAACGTGTATTGACAACCGGCCGTGGCGCCAGAAAAATCCGGGGGTCATCGTTCTGCATCCGACCCTTGGGGATAACCGATGTCCCTCGATTTCCGCTTCCATCGCGCTCCCATCGACGTTCTCGCTTACGAGCTCGCCGAGGAGAAGGCCTCCGCGCTGGGACGCATGGGTCGCGCGCTGGAGCGGGCTCTCGCCAAGCTGCGCGAGTTCGATGCTGCCCATCCACGCGCCGAAGCACCGGCATCCGCACAACAGGCGCGGCGCATCCTGGTGCGGGAAGCCGGCCACGCGCTCTGGATGTTTGTGGTGCAGCGGGAAGCTTGCGGTATGCGCGACAGCCGCGCGATCATGCGCACCTACAATGTGCCCGGCGAAGTGCAGCACTGCATGGGCCCGATGCTCGCCACGTCGACCGCATCGCCATAAAGGCGCGGACCGCCACCGCGCTGCAGCAGTCGCCGACGAGAAGTTCGACGGCAGTGGCACAGACCAAGGTCGAATTTACCGAACCGGCCGAGGGACTAGATTTCGTCAGGCAAGACCGTGTCACGAAGGGATGTCGTACTCCCGCGATGGCGATCGGTTAGGCCGCGCGCGATCCGGGACCGGCTTCCCCAAGGCCTGCATGGGCACGCCCCGCGCATTTGCGGCCCTGCCCCAACCAAACAAATAACCGGGCATCGATACCTCCGTCCGCTGCGTGGACGAGGGATGAAACGCATTCCAGATGGCCCGAACATGTCGGGCCAGGGAGATGTACGATGACGACATTGGACATTGCAGTCGCCCCGCTCCCGGAAGCCGAGCATCAGGCGCAATTGCGGCGCGCATTGATTGCCAGCACGGTAGGCACCACCATCGAATGGTACGACTTCCTGCTCTACAGCACGGTGACCGGCCTGGTCTTCGGCAAGCTGTTCTTTCCCAAGTCCGATCCCCTGGTTGGCGTGCTGGAGGCGTTCGCCATCTACACGGTGGGCTTCATCGCGCGGCCGATCGGCGCCGCGATCTTCGGCCACTTTGGTGATCGCATCGGCCGCAAGGCGACGCTGATCGCCACGTTGCTGTTGACCGGAATTGCCACCGCGGCGGTCGGCGTCGTCCCCACCTATGACCAAATCGGCATCTGGGGAGCCGTCATCCTGACCGTCATCCGCTTCCTCCAGGGCGTCGGCGTCGGCGGCGAGTGGGGCGGCTCGGTGCTGCTCTCGATGGAGTGGGCGCGAACCAACCAGCATCGCGGCTTCATCACCTCGTGGCCGCAGCTCGGCGGTCCCGCCGGGTTGCTGCTGGCAAACATCGCGGTGCTGGTGTTCAGCCGCATCTCCGGCGACCAGTTCCTGGTCTGGGGCTGGCGCATCCCGTTCCTGCTCAGCCTCGTGATGATCGCGATCGGGCTCTACATCCGGCTCGGCATCATGGAGACGCCGACGTTCCGGCGGATCGTGGCCGAGAATCGCGTCGCGCGAGTCCCGGTGATCGAGGTGATCAAGCGCCAGCCGCGGTCGATCATCCTCGCCGCGTTGGCGCGGATGGCCGAACAGGCGCCAGCCTACATCTATCTCGCGTTCGTGTTCGCCTACGGCACCCAGGTCATCCATCAGGACCGCGACTTCCTGCTGATCTGCCTGATCTGTGCCGGTCTCGTCTCGCTCGTTACCATCCCGCTGGCCGGGCACCTGTCGGATCGCATCGGGCGCAAGCGGATGTATCTGATCGGCTCGGTCCTGACCGGGCTGTTCGGCTTCGCCTATTTCGGCCTGCTGAACACGGCGGCGCCGGCGCTGATCTTCATCGCCATCGTGCTGTCATTCGTGCCGCACGACCTGATGTATGGGCCGCAAGCGGCGCTGATCGCCGAATGCTTCACGCCGCGGCTGCGCTACAGCGGCTCCTCGATCGGCTACCAGCTCTCCTCGGTCATATCAGGCGGGCCGGCACCGTTGATCGCCACCGCGCTGCTGGCCGCGACCGGCTCCGGCTACGTGATCGCGCTCTATATCCTGTTCTGTGCGGTGGTCAGCATTGTCGCGACCGCCTTGATGCCCGACTACACCAACAAGGACATTTCCGAGGAGCACGACAGGCCCTGATGGAGTGATCCAAACGACGTCCGCAAAAAAATGCGCGGGCCGCCTCGATCGGTGTCGAGGCAGGCCCGCGCATTGAACTCGCGGATGCTGAATTAGCCGTGCGCTAGTGGACGCTGACGGCTTGCAGCTCGTTGCTCCAGGCGTTCGCGATCGCGGCTTCGCGGCTGTCGGTCAGCATGATCGGCGTGCCGTCGGCGGCATGCAGTGCGAACAGCTTGAGGCCCGGCGCGATCTTCGGCGCCTGCGGAAAAAGATCCGGCACGTCCTCGGAACGGACCTGCTTTACATAGGCGATATGGCCCTCGCCCAGATGGGCCAGCGCTTCCGGCGTGACGCTGTCGGATTGGAAGATGATACTCGCTTCACTCATGGTCTCGACTCCTCAGTCAGATAAGCGGTCGAGTCCGCTCGTTGTTTCTATTATTCGTGTTCATTGATAGCGATTGTCTTAACGACCCGTTCAGGTTCCGGCCTGGCCAGGTCGATCGACAACAACCCGTTCTTCAGATCCGCGCCCAGCACCTGCATCCCCTCCGCCAGCACGAAGGTGCGCTGGAAGTGGCGCGCGGCAATACCGCGATGGATGTATTGCCGAGCCTTGTCGTCCTGCTGGCGGCCGCGGATGACGAGCTGATTTTCCTCAATAGTTACATCGAGTTGGTCGCGGGTGAAGCCCGCCACCGCCAACGTGATGCGGAGCCGCTCGGGCTGCCCGTTGGTACGGTCGCACCGCTCGATATTGTACGGAGGATAGCCGTCAGCGCCCTTCACGACGCGGTCGAGCGCACGCTCGATCTCGTCGAATCCCAGAAGGAACGGACTGGACAACGATGGAACACGAGACATTACAAAGTCCTCTCGAAGCGACTTTGAGGGGCCCTTGCGGCACCCCATGCAACCGGCGGGCCGCTTGCCCGTCGGTCATAAGCCAATATGGGAGTGATCTGGATAGCGTTCAAGCGCCTCTGAAACCAGCGTAAATGCCGCCTGGAGCATACCGGCTCTGATTAAATCAGAACCGGTATGCTCCAGCCTTTTTTGTCTTAGCCGCGTTTTCTTCACGCGAACCGGTGTCCACTTCGCTCGAAAACGCGCCAGCATGGCCCCCGATCGCTCCTGATCGGTTACGGGCCGACGCGCTTGCGGCCGTCAGCGGTAAAAAGATGCAGTTTGTCGCGCGGCGCGACCGCCCGGATCTGCTCGCCGATCGCAGGCCCGGTGGCGCCGGGAACCCGGACGATCACTTCGCCGGGCGGCAGCTCGCCAGGATTGGCGGCGATGGCCCGTTCCTCGCGCTGGCGGCTGCCATAGACGAAGGTCTCGGCGCCGACATGCTCGATCGCCTCGACCGTCAGGCCGAGCGCGACGCCGCCGGATGCGGTCTCGCCGGTGATCACGAAATCCTCCGGCCGGATGCCGACGATGCCGGCGCCATCGGCGCCCGCGATCTGGGACGTCAGCTCGTCCGAACGCAGCGGCATCAGGTTCATCGGGGGCGCGCCGATGAAGGAGGCGACGAAGGTGGTCGCCGGCTTCTGGTAGATATCCAGCGGATTGCCGATCTGCTCGACCTGGCCGCCATTCATCACCACGAGGATGTCGGCGAGCGTCATCGCCTCGAGCTGGTCGTGGGTGACGTAGATCGAGGTGGTGTTGAGCCGGCGCTGCAGCTTGCGGATCTCGACCCGCATCGCGATGCGCAGCTTGGCGTCGAGGTTCGACAGCGGCTCGTCGAACAGGAAGACTTTCGGCTGGCGCACGATGGCGCGGCCCATCGCGACGCGCTGGCGCTGGCCGCCGGAGAGCTGCCGCGGCTTGCGCTCCAGCATCGGCGAGAGCTCGAGGACGCGCGCGGCTTCCTCGACGCGGGTCTTGATCTCGGCTTCGGCCATGCCGCGGTTGCGCAGGCCATAGGCCATGTTGTTGTAGACGCTCATATGCGGATAGAGCGCGTAGTTCTGGAACACCATCGCGATGTCGCGATCGGCGGGCTCGATCTGGTTGACGACGCGGCCGCCGATGTCGATCTCGCCGCCGGTGATGGTCTCGAGGCCAGCGACCATGCGCAGCAGCGTGGACTTGCCGCAGCCACTTGGCCCGACCAGCACGCAGAACTGGCCGTCGCCGACGTCGACATCGACGCCCTTGATGGCCTCGAAGCCGCCGGGATAGGTCTTGCGGACGCTGCGCAGCGTGACGTTGGCCATTACTTTTCCGTCTCCACCAATCCGCGCACGAACAGTTTCTGCATCACGACGACGACGAACACCGGCGGCAGCATCGCGAGCAGCGCAGTCGCCATCACCACAGGCCATTCGGTCAGCGCATCGGTCGTGGTGATCATCTTGCGGATGCCGACCTGGATGGTCTGCATGTCGTCGCGCGTGGTGATCAAAAGCGGCCAGAGATATTGATTCCAGCCGAGGATGAACAGGATCACGAACAGCGCGGCCATGTTGGTGCGCGACAGCGGCAGCAGCGTATCCCAGAAGAAGCGGAACGGGCCCGCGCCGTCGATGCGCGAGGCTTCCAGCAATTCATCCGGCACGGTCATGAAGAACTGCCGGAACAGCAGCGTCGCGGTGGCCGAGGCGATCAGCGGCAGCGACAGGCCGGCATAGCTGTCGAGCAGATGCAGATCGGCGACGATCTTGTAGGTCGGATAGATGCGCACCTCGACCGGTAGCATCAATGTGATGAAGATGATCCAGAAGATCGCCATCCGGAACGGAAAGCGGAAATAGACGATCGCATATGCCGAGATGATCGAGATCGCGATTTTGCCGACCGCGATCAGCAGCGCCATGATCAGCGAGTTCAGCATCATGTTGAGCACCGGCTCGCGGGTCGAGCCGCTCGTGCCGACAAACAACGTCTGGTAGTAGGTCTCGAAAAAATGGCCGCCGGGCAACAGCGACATCTGGCCATTGGCGATGACGGCATTGTCCTGGGTCGAGGCGACGATCGCCAGATAGACCGGGAAGGCGACGATCGCGATCCCGATCCACAGGATGATGTGGGCCAGATAGCGCTGGAAGCCCTCTTCCTCGACCATCAGTAGGTCACCTTGCGTTCGACGAAGCGGAACTGGATGCCCGTCAGCATGACGACGATGACCATCAGGATGACCGACTGTGCCGCGGAGGAGCCGAGATTGCCGCCGAGCAGGCCATCCGTATAGACCTTGTAGACCAGCGTTTCGGTCGCCTTGCCGGGGCCGCCGCGGGTCATCGTGTCGATGATGCCGAAGGTGTCGAAGAAGGCGTAGACGATGTTGATGACCAGCAGGAAGAAGATGGTCGGCGACAGCAGCGGGAAGATCACGGTCCAGAACCGCCGCATCGGGCGGGCGCCGTCGATCGCGGCGGCCTCGATCACGCTCTTCGGGATGCTCTGCAGCCCGGCGAGGAAGAACAGGAAATTGTAGGAGATCTGCTTCCAGGCCGCGGCGAGGATGATCAGGGCCGCCGCCTGATCGCCGTTGAGCAGCGGATTCCAGTCGACGCCCATGGCGCGCAGATAGCGCGAGAGCACGCCGAGCGAGGGGTGCAGCATGAACACCCAGAGCACGCCGACCACCGGCGGGGCGACGGCGTACGGCCAGATCAGCAGTGTGCGGTAGAGCGTCGAGCCGCGCAGCGGTTTGTCGGCCATGACAGCGAGCAGCAGTGCGAAAGACAGCGAGGACACCGCGATCGCAAACGAGAACGCGAAGGTTCGGACGATCGCCGCGAAATAGGCCGGCTCCTTGAACAATTCGAGATAGTTCTCGAACCACACGAAGGTGGTCGAAAGGCCGAAGGCGTCCTGCAGCAGGAAGGATTGGATCACCGCCTGCGCGGCCGGCCAGTAGAAAAAGATCAGGACGATCGCGAGTTGCGGGGCAACCAGCGCGTAAGGCAACAGCTTTGATTGGAAAATCGATTGCTTTTGCATGATCTCGGAAGAATTGGCAGGCCGCGCGCTGCGGCCTGCCGGGTGCCTAAAGCATGATCCGGAAAAGTGCGAAGCGGTTTTCCGAACAGATCATGCTCAAACAAGAAGCTAAAGCGCGGTGACGATTCAACCGATCTTCATCGCGCTTTAGTACATCATGTCAGTGGACGGCGGTCTTTTCAAACTGCCGCAGCATCTGGTTGCCGCGCTCGACGGCTGAGTCCAGCGCCTGCTTGGCGGTCTTCTTGCCGGCCAACGCCTGCTCGATCTCTTCCGACCACATGTCGCGCAGCTGCACCATGTTGCCGAGGCGCAGACCGCGGGAATTCTCGGTCGGCTCCTTGTTGGTGAGCTCGAGCAGCGGAGTCTCCAGATAGGGCTGGTCTTTGTAGAAGCCCTCTTCCTTGGCCTTGGCGTAGGCTGCCTTGGTGATCGGCAGATAGCCCGAGGCCTTGTGGATCCAGACCTGGCGGTCGGTGTCCGAGAGGAAGGTCAGGAACTTGGCCACGCCCTTGTATTCGACGGCCGACTTGCCGCCCATCACCCAGAGCGAGGCGCCGCCGATGATCGAGTTCTGCGGCGCGCCCTTGACGTCGGGATAATAGGGCATCGGCGCGGCGGTGAAGTTGAACTTGGCCTGCGCCTTGACGTTGCCGAAGAAGGCCGACGAGGTCAGGTAGATCGGGCACTCACCCGCGGTGAAGCGGCCCTCGCCGGTGTTGGTGCGGCCGGCGTAGTCGTAGGTCTTGTCCTTCTGCAGCTCGACCAGGTTCTCGAGATGCTTGACCTGCAGCGGGCCGTTGAATTCGAGCACGGTGTCGAAGCCGTCGAGCCCGTTGGCCTTGCTGGCGAGCGGCACGTTGTGCCAGGCCGAGAGCTGCTCGAGATTGACCCAGGTGACCCACGAGCCGGAGAAGCCGCAGGTGGTGTAGCCGGCCGCCTTCAGCTTCTTGGCGTCCTCGAACACTTGCGGCCAGGTCTTCGGGATCTCCGCGATGTTGGCCTTCTTCAGCGCATCGAGATTGACCCACATCACGGTCGACGACGAGTTGAACGGGAACGACAGCATCTCGCCCTTCGAGGTCGAGTAGTAGCCGGTGATCGCGGGCAGATAGACGCTAGGATCGAACTTCTCGCCGGCGTCGGCCATCAGCTTGTAGACCGGTTTGACGGCGCCGGTGGCGGCCATCATCGTCGCGGTGCCGACCTCGAACACCTGCATGATGTGCGGCGCGTTGCCGGCGCGGAATGCGGCGATGCCGGCATTCATGGTGTCGGCGTAGCCGCCCTTGTAGGTCGGGATCACCTTGTAATCGGACTGCGAGGCGTTGAAGTCGTTGGCCAGCTTGACGATGACGTCGTTGTTGGCGCCGGTCATCGCGTGCCACCACTGAATCTCCGTCACCGCAAACGCAGGCGACGCGAATACAAGCGTGGCAGCGGCTGCCGCAGCAGCGCCTAATCGTCGAAAATTCATCAAAGGCCCCTCCCGGTTGGAACGTCATCTTTCGTTGCGCGCGTTATCAGCGCCGGATGACGTTCAAATGACCGTATAAACGAAAGCCATCGTAGGGGGGAAGCCGCGACAAAGGGAAGCGGTAAAAAAGGCGGAGATCGCAGCCCATGTGCGTGCGGTGCAACGCCGGACGCGACGTTGCACCGCAGGGCTGACGGGTGGTTGCGTCAGCGCTTGCGCTGGGGGCCGCAGACCACGCCCTTGTCGACCAGGCCGTTGATCTCATCCTTGGAGTAGCCGAACTCGCCGAGCACTTCCGCAGCGTGCTGGCTGAACTTCGGCGGCGTGCGGCGCAGACTCGGCTTGGTGCGTTCGAGCCGGATCGGCGAGGCGACGCCCTTGTACCAATCCTTCTCGATAACGTCGCCGCGATGGATCGTGTGCGGGTTGGTCAGCGCCTGGTCGATCTTCTGCACCGGGCCCGCCGGCAGGCCGGCGGCGAGCAGCCGGTTGCACAGCGGCTCGGCCTCGTGCTGGCTGAAGACAGCGGCAAGCTCGGCCCGCAGCGCATCGCGGTTGGCGATGCGGTCCTTGTTGCGGGCGAATCTCGGATCGGTGCCAAGCTCCGGCTTGCCGATCTCCTTGGCGAGCTTGCGGAAGGTGCCGTCATTGCCGACGCCGATGAAGATGTTGTCGGTCTTGGTCGGGAAGATCGCGTAAGGCACGAGGTTCGGATGCTCGTTGCCGGTGAGCTGTGGCGGCTTGCCATGCATGAAATAGTTCGCGGTGTGCGGATGCATGATCGCAAGCCCGGTCTCGTATAGCGTGGTCTCGATGAACTGGCCGAGCCCCGAGCGCTGCCGCTCCGACAATGCCATCAGGATGCCGATCGCCGCATAAAGCCCGGTGGTGATGTCGACCAGCGGCACGCCGATGCGCATCGGGCCGCTCTCCGGCGAGCCGGTCGCCGCGATCATGCCGGTCATCGCCTGGATGATCGCGTCATAGCCGGGATTGCCGCCGCGCGGGCCATCGGCGCCGAAGCCGGAGATCCGGCAATGCACGAGGCGCGGAAATTTCGCGCGCAGCACGTCGTTGCCGATGCCCCATTTGTCGAGCGTGCCCGGCTTGAAATTCTCGATCAGCACGTCGGCGGTCTCGAGCATCTTCATCAGCACCGCGCGGCCACCCTCGGAGGCGAGGTCGAGGCCGATCGAGCGCTTGTTGCGGTTGATGCCGACGAAATAGGCCGCGTCTTCCTCATGGAAGGGAGGGCCCCAGTCGCGCACCTCGTCGCCGGCGGGCGGCTCGACCTTGATGACGTCGGCGCCGTGGTCGGCCAGGATCTGGGTGCAATACGGGCCGCCGAGCACGCGCGTCAGATCGATCACACGCAGTCCGGTCATCGCGCCCGTCGCCGCTGGGGTATTCATGGAAACAACCTTCGCTCAGTTGGGATCAGAAATCCCAGAGCTAACGGTCTTCAGGCGAGGCAGCAATGCTTCCGTCGGCGCAGGCCCATGCAGCAGGCGGCGCGTGCGTTCGCCACGCGAACTGAAAAGAGCGAACTGGCATCCGCAATGCAATGATCCGCTGAAACGCAATAGTCCGCCACGCGGCACGTGGCGGACTATTGGCAGTCGGTGAATTAGACGACGCTCAGCTTGACGTCGACATTGCCGCGGGTCGCGTTGGAATACGGGCACACCTGGTGGGCCTTCTCGACCAGCGCTTCGGCGTCGGCGCGGGACAGGCCGGGCAGCGAGACGGCGAGATCGACGGCGAGGCCGAAGCCGCCTTCCGAACGCGGGCCGATGCCGACCGTCGAGGTCACCGAGGCGTCCGCGGGAACCTTGGGGCCGCCCTGGGAAGCCACGAACTTCATGGCGCCGATGAAGCAGGCGGCATAGCCGGCTGCGAACAGCTGCTCCGGATTGTTGCCGGCGCCACCGCCGCCACCGAGCTCCTTCGGGGTCGTCAGCTTGACGTCGAGCGCGCCGTCGAGGGTTGCCGCATGGCCGTCGCGGCCGCCGGTTGCCTTGGCGCTGGTCTTGTAGAGCACATTCACAGACATCGTGGTCTCCCTTGGGTTTGGACTTGGGTAGTTTCGACTTGGGTTTGAATTCGACGGGGATGTGTATTGCACGCAGTTAGATTGTGCACAATATAAAATATGCGGCCTCACATTTAATTGTTCGCAATTGAATTCGCGGTCCCGAAAGCCCAGAATGACCCGGAAACGAGATGGATTCGATGGGAATCATGGTCAGGAAACAGACGGCGGCGGATCAGGCGCTGCGGCTCGATAACCAGATCTGCTTTGCGGTCTATTCGACCGCGCATGCCTTCAACCGCGTCTACAAGCCGCTGCTCGACCGGCTCGGCCTGACCTACCCGCAGTATCTCGTGATGCTGGCGCTGTGGGAACGCGACGACGTGCCGGTGAAGGACCTCGGCGAGCGCCTGTTCCTGGATTCCGGCACGCTGACGCCGCTGCTGAAGCGACTGGAAGCGGCGGAGCTGATCAGGCGGACCCGCAGCACCGAAGACGAGCGGGTCGTGCTGATCGCGCTGACGCCGCAGGGCCACGCGCTGCGTGAAAAGGCCAAAGCCGTTCCGCAGTCGATCCTCGCAGCCTCCGACTGCACGGTCGGTGAGTTGCTAGCGATGAAGGACGAGATCGTCGCACTGCGCGACCGACTGAATGCGGTGCTGGGGGAGTAGCAGGCGTGGAACGCGGCGCACCCGTTATGGCAGCACCGGCACTCGGCAAGTTGCGCACTGGAAATCGCTGCCGCGCTCGTCGTGACAAATCTCGAAGCCCTCCGGGACCAGATCGATCCGGTTTCTGAAGGGCGCGATTTCCGAGAGCCGGGCATGGCCCGTGCGCTGGCACCCGGGGCACCGCAAGAATTCCGTCCAGGTGGAATTGCGCATGGCTTGGCGTCCGTTGGCGCCGGACCAGGTAGCAAGCGATGGGCACTCGAGCTTTGTTCTGGATCAAAAATGCGGGGCGGAGGTCGTCGCGCTGCGCGAGAGGCTGAATGCGATGTTGGGGCAGCAGGGCGGTGGTTGCTAGAGGCGCTTCTTGGCGAAGGCGCGGCCACTGTGGGACTTGAGGTATTTCTCGAACGCCAGGGCTTTGTACTTGTCGGGAAAAGCGCAGTACCAGACGAGCTGCCAAGGCTTGAATTTTGAGGTGTGCGCGGACTTGCCGGCATTGTGCTCGGGAATCCGTCGCTTCAGATCCTCGGTGGCGCCAATGTATTCCTGATCAGGGAAGTTGATGCTGCGGATAATGTAGACGTACCACATTCGCATCCACTGAAGCTGGGCGGGATAGGTGGATTGACCAGTCCGTCTTCGCTCTTCGGGCTACGCCGGACACCACGCTTCGCCCTTCGGGCAACTCGTAGCTGCGCCACGCGCAGCAACGTAGCGTATCGCCGCGGGAGGGATTGATAGAGCAAGTAGGCCAATTGAACCAGTCCGTCTTCGCCCTTCGGGCTACGCCGGACACCACGCTTCGCCCTTCAGGCAACTCGTGGCTGCGCCACGCGTAGCAACGTAGCGTATCGCCGCGGGAGGGATTGATAGAGCAAGTAGCCCAATTGAACCAGTCCGTCTTCGCCCTTCGGGCTACGCCGGACACCACGCTTCGC
>NZ_CANSMR010000012.1 GCF_947648125.1 uncultured Bradyrhizobium sp.
GCAAGAAGAAGGACATCGACGCCCGCGTTGGCCAGATCAAGGCGCAGATCGAGGAAACCACCTCGGACTACGACCGTGAGAAGCTGCAGGAGCGCCTTGCCAAGCTCGCCGGCGGCGTTGCCGTCATCAAGGTCGGCGGCGCGACCGAGGTCGAGGTCAAGGAGAAGAAGGACCGTGTCGAGGACGCGCTGAATGCGACCCGCGCCGCGGTGCAGGAAGGCATCGTGCCGGGCGGCGGCGTCGCGCTGCTGCGCGCCAAGAAGGCGGTCGGCCGTCTCACCAACCCCAATGCCGACGTCCAGGCCGGCATCAACATCGTGCTCAAGGCGCTCGAAGCTCCGGTTCGCCAGATCTCGGAGAACGCCGGTGTCGAGGGCTCGATCGTGGTCGGCAAGATCCTCGAGAACAAGTCGGAGACCTTCGGCTTCGACGCCCAGACCGAGGACTATGTCGACATGGTCGACAAGGGCATCATCGACCCCGCCAAGGTGGTGCGCACTGCACTGCAGGACGCCTCTTCGGTGGCCGGCCTGCTGGTGACCACCGAGGCCATGGTCGCCGAAGTGCCGAAGGACGCAGCGCCGGCGATGCCGGGCGGCGGCATGGGTGGAATGGGCGGCATGGGGGGCTTCTGAGCCCGGTCAGCACATTCGCATCGAGATCGAAGGCCGCCTCCGGGCGGCCTTCTTTTTTGCGATCTGATTACAATGGAGCTGTAAGGATCATCTGATGTCCCGCGACGCCAAATCCCTGACGTCAACGCTGGCGCTGTTCTACGCGATCGGCGCGGTGCTCGCGCTGGGCGCCTATGCCCTGGACAGCACCGATGATCTTGCGATCGTCTTGACGTTCTGGTTCAAGCAAACGTTGACGTTTGTCGTGCTCGGCGCGGGCTATTGCGTCTATTACGTCATGTCCGGTTCGGCCGGCCGTCGTCCAAAAGCGCCGCTGCGGTTTCTGGATATTTCCTTTCTGGCTGCTGCCGCCACGCTCGGTGTCGGCATGCTGGTGCACAGTTGAGCGTTTTGACGCGACGTCCAATGTTCGCTTTCGCCCGCGACGGGGGCCGTGATGTTTGGCACCACCGTCATTGCGAGGAGCGATAGCGACGAAGCAATCCATTTTTCCACTTGCGGCCTGATGGATTGCTTCGCTTCGCTCGCAATGACGTCGATGGGCCGGGCAAGACGAGTACGAACCTACGCGACGCAGATGTCAGCCACCGCCACCTTCTGGAACAGATGCGGCGACGCGACCGCCGAGGCCGGATAGGCCGACAGCTTGGCCCTGAACTCCGGGTTCATGAAGGCGGCCCGGAAGGCCGCGGTGGATTCCCACACGGCGTAGTTCAGATAGGCCGGGCTGTCGCCGAGCGCGCGGTGCAGCTGGGTCGAGATGAAGCCCGGCTGCCGCTTCATGATGGCGGCGTCGGCCTGCCAGGCTTTCAAAAAGGTGTCCTCATCGGCCGCATCGAGCGTGAAGACGTTGACGAGCACGATGTTGGTGGCATCGACGGCGAGTTGGCGTTCGATCGGGAATGCGGGGTCGAGGGGGCGCATCTGCGGCATAGCTGGCTCCGTTAATATGGTGCTATGATGTCATTTCGATCAGATGGATACATATGATATTGACATCATAATGTCAATATAAACATATGGTGACAAATGCCGCAGACCAAGCGAACGCCGGCCGGCGAAGCCTTGAGCAACCTGATTCTCGACCTGTTCAGGCTCAACAGCCTGCTTTTCACCGCCGGCGACCGGATGGTGGCGGGACTTGGCCTGACCAGCGCGCGCTGGCAGATCCTCGGCGCCATCGTCACCACTGAGCGCCCGCAACCGGTCGCGTGGCTGGCGCGCGACCTCGGCGCTGCAAGACAAAACGTGCAGCGGATCGTCAACGACCTGCAACGGGACGGGCTCGTCACCTTCGAGACCAACCCGCATCATCGCCGCGCCCAGCTCGTCGTGCTGACCGACAAGGGACGGCACGCCTTCGATGCGGCCATGCGCCTGCAGCTGCCCTGGGTGAACCGCCTTTCCGACGGGCTGTCGATGAAGGACCTCGAATCCACCAGCCGCGTCGTGAGCACGCTGCGCGGCAGGTTGGAGAGCGGCCAGGAACCTGACGACCGCGCATGACAGCGATTCTGCAAGCGCCGCCGTTAGGCGGCCTTCTTTTTTGGCCAATAACGCGGAGGTTTGCTAGTTACGACGGAACCGATTCTGCCCTTCGAGGACTCATCGTATGCGCGCGCTCCCGCTCCTGCTGCTCGGTCTTGCCGTCGTCTCGGCACCTGCCCTCGCCCAGATGAAGCTGCAAACCAAGCCGGCACCGTCGAATGGCCCCGAGACGCGCTATTTCACTTCGATCGATGGACTGATGGACGGCAATGCCGACGTCGTGCTGAAGGAAACCCGCCAGGGCAAGACCGTGACCGCGGCCATGCTCGACGTCTGCTATCCCGCCGACAAGAGCTCCGACCGCAAGGATCGCTTCGTCGCCAACCTCACCGTCAACGGTCAGACGCTCTCCGGCACCACCCAGAGCGTCGCCGACAAGCAGCCGATCACGGTCAAGCTGAACCGCAAGCAGACCGGTGACAGTTTTGAGTTCCGCGGCCAGATCACGATCGGCCAGACCGTGACCGAGGTCGCCTCGACGGATAATTCCGATCTCAGCGAGAAGGAATTCCAGGACAACCAGGCCACCGAGGACGGCATCACGCCGCAGCCGAAGGATTTTACCGACGTCTCGCCGGAATCGATCGGCGTGCGGGTGAAGCTCGATGCGGCGGCCGATTTCCTCAAGAGCCTGAAGGGCGAAGCTGTCGAGGTCGGCACCTCCAGCCTCGCGGTGACCTGCGAGGCGATGCGCTCCGGTGAGCAGACCATCAACCTCACCGTCGATCCCGAGCACGCCAGCGCGCTGCTTGCCAAGGTGAAATCGACGCCCGGCGTGACGGCGGCCGGCTGGACCAGCGGCGTGGTCGAGATGGACCGCACCATCCGCTTTGCCGCCGCCGACTGGCGCGACGGTGACAAGATCAACAAGGACAAGCTCGCAACCGCGATCGCGGGCGTGCTGACGAAGACGCTTGCCGCAAAGCCCGCCTCGGCGACATGGAACGCGAATACCGGCAAGCTCAAGCTGCTGCTGAAGCGGCCGAGCGCGATCTACCCTGCGCTCGGCCTTACCCAGAATTACGAGCTCACCGCCCTCGTCTCGCCCGACAAGCCCGGCAGCTCGGACAAACTGATGCTGTGGGTCTCGAGCCCGACCGTCTCGACGTCGGACGACAGCGCCGGCGCCAAGCTCAATCTCTCCGACGATTCCAGCAGCGACGAGGAAGGCAGCGAGGCCAAGGACGACAACGGCGCGATCGACGCGCTGCTCAAGGAATTCAAAGGCCAACGCTGGGACGCCGACAAGTCGGTGTGGCGCTGAAGCCGGCGCTCGCCCGATTCAGGCCGTCCTGCGCTTCAACGGCACGACGTTGTCGCGCGCCGCCTCGGGAGTTGCGTCAGGACCGGACTGAAGCATCCCGTCATCTCTGACGAACAGTTCAGAGCGAGGGTCGATCGCGAGGCGATCGAACAGCGCTTGCAACTCGGGCCGAAGTCCGTCGCCGCACAGCGCGGCGATCGAATGAAATTTGCGCATGATGTTCTCCTCCATGTTGCGCGCAACAATTTCGCGTTGGCGTGTTGCTGACCACCCGCTTTCCGATTGCACGATGGTGTTTGAGAAGCGGCGCTAAGCGCCATATCGACAAAGCGGAATCTCGCCTCCAACGCGCTCGCGCGCCCGATCCGGAATCGGGTGGCCCGACACACGTCTTCGAATGCCTACTGCGCACATCGAGACAACGCCGGTCGCGATACCGGCAATGCGCAAATGGAGACGAAGAGATGTCAGAGCAAAACAAGACCATCGTAGGCCGATGGTTCAAGGAGTTCTGGGGCAACCCCTGGAATCCGCGCATCATCAACGAGCTCGCAACATCAGACATTGTCGTGCACTATCCGATGCACGACCCGAAGAAGGGCCGCGCCGCGGTGACGAAATTCATGACCGAGTTTCGCGAGGCGTTTCCGGACCTCAATTTCTGGGGCGTCGGCGATCTCGTCGCGGAAGGCGACCTCGTTGTCGGCCGCTGGGAAGGCGGCGGCACCCACACCGGACCTGCGTTCAGCGACTTCCGGCTCGGCTCGCTGCCCGCGGCCTCCGGCCGCAAGATGACGTTCGCCGGCACGACCGTGCTGCGCGTGCAGGACGGACGGATCGCTGAAGAGCTCGGACAAGAAGACGCGATCACCGCCATGCTGCAACTCGGCCTCATCCGCTTGCCCGAACACGCCGGCGCCGCGGCACGGCCCGGCGGCGAGCTGCCTGCCGGCTGGAACAACATGCCGGAATCTGCGCCGGCCCCACGCTGAACGCGGCTGGATTGCGTCGACGATCGCATCATGTCTCCCGAACGCTAGTCTCATGCGTTCGGGTAGCGCAAACGATCGGCTCAGTGAAATTGAAGCGCTCCAATCCGTAGGCTCGCTGGACCCATTCCAATGTTACTGCGCCGGCACCGCATCTCCCGATGCAGTGTCGGCGCAGGCTCTCCGCAGCAGCTCCTCATCAGGCTGGAAAGATCAGGCACGTGGTCGTGCCATGCGCGAGCAGCCGCCCCTTCTCGTCGGTCACCCTGCCCTCCGCGGTGCCGATGCGGCGGCCGCAATTGAGCACCTGGCCCTCGGCGCGGATCGGACCGGTGTCGGGCGTGATCGGCCGCACCAGCGAGATCTTGAATTCCAACGTGGTCTGGCTCGTACCGGCATCGAGCGTCGACTGCACGGCCAGGCCCATGCAGCTGTCGAGCAACGTCGCAGTGAGCCCGCCATGCACGGTGCCCGCCGGATTGAGATGCGCATCGGTCGGCAGCAGCGTGACGACGACGCGGCCGTGCTCGGCTTCGGTGACGTCGTAGCCGAGCGTCCGCGCGATGGTGTTGAGCGGCAACGCGCCAGAGGCGAGCCCTTGCACGAATTCGAGGCCGCTCATCTTGAGTTTCTGTTCGGCGCTGACGGTGCCGTAGCTCTTGGCCATTGCAGATCTCCATCGAGGTTCATGGCATCGTGATATTTGCCGGCCGCTTCCGTCGCAGCGAGACGGGAGAGCGACCGTAGAGTTTTGCGAATGCGGCGTTCATGCGTCTTGCGCTGGAGAAGCCGGCGCGCCGCGCCACCAGAGAGAGCGGAAGATCGCTCTCGTCGATCAGGCGCTTGGCGCGCTGCACGCGCAGCGAGAGCGCGACCTGCAGCGGCGAGGCATCGAGATGCTCGGCGAACAGCCGCGACAGATGCCGTGCGCCGATGCCGAGCCGATCGGCCAGCGCTTCGACATTGCCGCGGTCGAGTGCGCCGGCTTCGATCAGTGCCAGCGCGCGCTCGACGGTGGTCCTGGTGCCTTTCCATGCCGGGCAGAACGGCGCCGCCTCGGGACGGCAGCGCAGGCAGGGCCGGTAGCCGGCGCGCTCGGCCGACGCCGCGCTGCCATAGAACCGCACATTGCGGGCGAGCGGCGTACGCGCCCGGCACACCGGACGGCAGTACACGCCCGTGGTCCGGACCGCGACGAACACGACGCCGTCCCAGGCCGGATCGCGGCGCTGAAAGGCTGCATACTGGGCGGCGAATTCGAGCATGCAATCGCTATAGCGACGCCAGCGCGCCGCGACGACCCGCTTTGCGGTGACGGCGTCCGGAAACGACCGCTGGGAGTTAGAGACGCTTGGTCATGAACAGGCTGAGCGGATCGGGCGCGTAGCCCCCGAACGGCGGACATTCCTGGTAGCCGGCGGCGCGATAGAGCCCGATCGCCTCCGGCTGCCGGATCCCGGTCTCCAGGCTGATGCGCGCGATCCGCCGGCCGCGCGCCGCGTCTTCCAGCGCGTCGAGCAGGCGGCGGCCGAGCCCGTGTCCGCGCGCATCGGCACGCACGAACATCCGCTTCATCTCGGCATGACCGGGCCCGATGAGGCGGAAGGCGATCGAGCCGAGCACCTCGCCATCGCGCCGCGCGACGAGGAAGACGGTGTCCGGGGACGGCCAGCGTCTCGGCGGCGGCGAGATGATTGCTATCAGGCGGATACAGCGCCTGCATGTGGGCGTCCGACAGATCGATCAGCTGCCGCACCTCCGCCTGTCGCGGGTCTTCGGGGGCGATGTTGATGTCAGGCTTGTGCATCTCTGGCCCAATGCAGGGGCGTCGTACGCGATTGTCGGCCGCCCTCACCGCCCCGTCAATTTACGGGACTGCGACCAAAAGACCTCGTGCTGCCGCAGTTCGGTCACCGAAAATTAAGGCTCGATTCAGTTTCGAGGATCATCCTTTGCGTCACCGAACACAGGTCACGCCATGCAAGACCGCGAGCCGATCAGTCCTGGGAGCATCTGGCCAACGGATGTGACGGAGGGTCATTCGCCGGCGCAGACGGCGGACCTCTGGGACGTCTCAGGCGAAAACCACGACGCCGCCCTGCTGCTGCGGGAGCCGTTCGCTGACCGGATCGGCACCGCGCTGCTGGCAGCCACCGCGCTGGCCGCAAGCTTCGTGCTGGGATGGACCGGCGGCGCCAACTGGCACGACTTGATCGCTCCGGCCCCAGTCTCGGTCGCCCAGAAGGAAGCCCCGGTCCCGCACGTCGCGGAGGCGCCGCCGAGTCGAAAGAGCGAGAGCCCGCGCCGGACCGCCTCCAACGCCGACCCCGCCGTCACCGGCAGCATTCCCAAGGCTATCGCCAATCCACGCCCGCAAGTGCTGGGGGCCGCGCCCACCACGCTCGGCGCGCAAGCCGCCGCGCTCGGGTCGAAGCCGCAGCTGGCAGCAGGACCGGAGACACGTCCGAGCACCATCCCCGGCTGGTCGGTGGTCGAAGTCCGCGACGGCACCGCCGTGCTCGAAGGGCCGGAGGGCGTCAAGATGGCCGCACGCGGCGATGTCGTCCCTGGCCTCGGTCGGGTCGATTCCATCGTGCGCTGGGGCAATCGCTGGATCGTTGCCACCGCAAGCGGATTGGTCGCGACGCCCTGAGCGGCTGCGCTCGACGTGTTCGTCACCTCTTGCTTGGGCATGATCTTTTCGGAAAACCGCTCCGCACTTTTCCGGATCAGGCCCTAGTTGCTATTGATCACGAAACGCAGCGACTTGCTTCCGATGAACGTGACCTGATCACCCTGCCGCCGCCAGCTCGTCATGTCGCCGAGCGCGGCGAGCAGATCCTTGTCGGCCTGCGCCCGGTCCGGCGCGCAGTTGCGGTTCTCCATCGCGCCGGGCACGAACACGATGGTGTTGCCGGCAACCGAGAACTGGCCCTTGCCGCCGTCGCACCACAGCTCGAGGATCACCTCGCCATTGTCGCCGACCTCGATCGAGGGAATCCGCTTGGAGCCCGGCATGCGCGCGGCATCGAGCGTCATCACGAAGCCGAACGGGAATTCTTCCTGGGCCTGCACCGGCCCCGCGCCAAGCGCCGCTGCAACGACCGCCAACGCGGCCATGCCGCCGTTCAGAATCCGCTTCATCGAGATCATGCCATTCCCAGCAATTGCGACGCCGCCCTTGTATGGGACGAGGCTGCGATTGGCCAGAATGGCGGCGCGAGAAAAAGCGCTTGAAAAGCAAAATCCCCGCGGGCTCTCACCCGCGGGGATCTTCGTTTGGGCGACGCCTCGCCTCGTTATTTCAGAACCATCGCCGTGAACGGGTAGACATAGGCCTGCAGGGTCACGAACAGACCGACCAGGCACGCCAGCACGATCGAGTGCAGGAACACGTAGCGCAGGATCGATCCTTCGTGGCCGTACCAGTTGGTCGCAGTCGAGGCGACCACGATCGATTGCGCGTCGATCATCTTGCCCATCACGCCGCCCGAGGAGTTCGCGGCCGCCATCAGGATCGGCGACAGGCCGAGCTGCTCGGAGGTGATCTTCTGCAGATTGCCGAACAGCACGTTCGATGCGGTATCCGATCCGGTAAGCGCCACGCCGAGCCAGCCGAGCAAGGTGCCGAAGAAGGGATAGAGCACACCGGTCGCCGCGAAGGCGAGGCCGAGCGTGGCGTCGACGCCGGACAGCCGGGTCAGCGTGCCGATCGCCAGCATCGCCGAGATCGTGATCAGCGAGATCGCGCAGAGACGGATGGTGCGGCCATATTCGGCGATCAGCTTGGCAGGCGAGAAGCCCATCAAGAGACCCGAGATGATCGCGGCGATCAGCATGCCGGTGCCGGTGAACGACAAATAGGTGAAGCTGAACACGGCGCCTTCCGGCGTCGGCTTGGCGGCCACCGGCGGCACCTTGAAGATCAGCTTGTCGAGGTCGGGCACCGCATAGTTCCAGACGAAGTTGGCATTCGCCCAGGTCTTGAAGGCGCCGTTGCCCCAGATCAGCATCAGGATGCAGACGATGATCCACGGCAGCAGCGCGCTCCACAATTCGCCCCGGGTCAGCGGCGTCTTGTCGAGCGGCGGAGCGGCCGCCATCGTCGCCGCCGATTCATCGCGGCCGCGCAGCGCCGGCGACAGCCAGAGCTGCCTCGGCTGCCAGACCTTAAGGAACAGGATCAGCATGCCCATCGAGATCAGCGAGGCGCCGATGTCGACGATCCAGGGGTTGATGAAGTTCGAGATCACGAATTGCGGGACCGCAAACGACACGCCGGTGACCAGGACCGCCGGCCAGATCTCCTTCATGCCGCGCCAGCCCGCGAACGCCCACACCACCCAGAACGGCACGATCAGCGAGAACAGCGGCAGCTGCCGGCCGACCATCGCGCCGAGGATGTAGGGATCGAGCCCGGTGACCGAGGCGAGGCCCTGGATCGGGGTGCCAAGCGCGCCGTAGGCGACCGGCGCCGTGTTGGCGATCAGCGACAGGCCGGAGGCCGCGAGCGGCGAGAAGCCGAGCCCGATCAGCACCGCGCCGGTGATCGCAACCGGCGTGCCGAACCCCGAGGCGCCCTCGAAGAAGGCGCCGAACGAGAACGCGATCAGGAGCAGCTGCAAGCGGCGATCCTCGGTGACGCCGCCGACCGCGCGCTTCAACAGCTCGAACTTCCCGCACCTCACCGTGACCTGGTAGAGGAAGATGACGTTGAGCACGATCCAGCCGATCGGAAAGAACCCGGTGACGATGCCGAGGATCGATGCGCGGATCGACATGCCGGCCGGCATCGTGAACACGAAGATCGTGATCAGGTTGGTCACGATCACGGCGATGATGGCCGCGATATGCGCCTTCACCTTGCCACTGGCGATCAGGACCAGCAGCGTGACCACGGGAATGGCGGCCGCCAGCGTCGACAGCCCCGCATTGCCGAGCGGATTGTAGATTTGATTCCAGGTGCTCATCTCGGGATCCTTCCCACATTCTTATGCAGCGGACCGGCCTCGGTGCAGGCAGGCGCGCTGGTGCGATTGCGGGAGTCCGTCGGAAAGATTGCAGCCCCGGCTCGCGAATGAACGATCGGTAAGGATCGCTCACATCCTCGCGAAAAATCGAAGGTCCCCCGCCCCTCGCCGTTGTCGTCATGCTAGGGTTGACTCGATCGCCGGGACAAGCCAACGCTTGCATGCCAGAGCTACGACTTTAGTCGAAGGCTACGCCGATTGTCCCGATTCTTCAGGCCGTTGCGGCCGCTTCCCCGGAGACGGTAATCTGTGAACAACATTCGCTCGACGCTCGCGACGGTGTGGCGCATCGCCTCGCCCTATTTCAACTCCGACGACAAATGGGCAGGCCGCGGACTTCTGGCCGCGGTGGTGATACTCGAGCTCGCCGCCGTCTTTCTGACCGTGCTGTTCAACCGCTGGAACAATGTTTTCTACAACGCGCTGCAGGAGCGTGATCAGGCGGTCTTCACCTATCAGATCGGCTATTTCTGCGTGCTCGCAGCGTTCTGGATCGGCCTGAAAGTCTACCAGCTCTATCTCAATCAATGGCTGCAGATCCGCTGGCGGCGCTGGATGACCACGCGTTATCTCGGCGGCTGGCTGCACGATGCCAACCACTATCGCATGCAGTTGCTCGGCGACGCCGCCGACAACCCGGACCAGCGTATCGCCGACGACACCCAGCGCTTCGTCGAACAGACCCTGACGCTCGGGATCGGATTGCTGAGCGCCGTGGTGACCCTCGCCTCCTTCGTGTTCATTCTGTGGGGCCTGTCCAATCAGGCGCCGCTACATCTGTTCGGCAAGGACATCGCGATCCCCGGCTATCTGGTGCTGGGCGCGCTGGTCTACGCGACCCTCGGAACGGTCTTGACCCACGTGATCGGCAGGCCGCTGGTTGACCTCAACTTCCGGCAGCAACGGTTCGAAGCCGACTTCCGCTTCAACCTGGTGCGGACCCGCGAGAACGCCGAGCAGATTGCACTGCTGCATGGTGAACCGGCGGAGCGCACGCGATTGCTCGATCGCTTCGGATTCGTAGTCGGAAACTGGCTCGACATCATGCAACGAACCAAGAAGCTGACCGCGTTCACCGCGACCTATTCGCAAGCCGCCGTGATCTTCCCCTACGTGCTGATCGCACCGGCCTATTTCGCCAATAAGATCCAGCTCGGCGGCATGATGCAGACCGCCTCCGCCTTCAGCAGCGTGCAGGATTCACTGTCCTTCTTCATCTCGGCCTACCGGACGCTGGCCGAATGGCAATCGGTGGTCGCGCGTCTTGACGGCTTCGAGAAATCGATCCGCGGTGGCGATGCGCTCGCGCAACGGCAGGACATCATCCACGTCAAACCTTCAGGCGGCGACGCCATCGATCTCGACGAACTCCTGGTCACCCTGCCGGACGGCAAGCCGTTGCTCGCGGCCGACGGCTTCAGCCTGCGCGACAATGAACGCACCCTTGTCACCGGTCCCTCCGGCGCCGGCAAGTCGACGCTGTTCCGCGCGGTGGCCGGCATCTGGCCGTTCGGCCGCGGCGCGGTCAATATCCCGGCCAATGCCAGCCTGATGACGCTGCCGCAACGTCCCTATCTGCCGATCGGCTCGCTGCATGACGCGGTGGTCTATCCGGGCCGGGCTACAAGCTTCGATGCGGGACGGGTCCGCGAGGTCCTCGCCGCCGTCGGACTGCCGCAACTCGCGGCGCGGCTCGAGGAAGAAGCGCACTGGAACCGGATGCTGTCGCTCGGCGAGCAGCAGCGGCTCGGCATCGCCCGCGCGCTGTTGCATGCACCGCAATTCCTGTTCCTCGAC
The DNA here is from genome assembly GCF_947648125.1 of uncultured Bradyrhizobium sp. Classification (GTDB taxonomy): domain Bacteria; phylum Pseudomonadota; class Alphaproteobacteria; order Rhizobiales; family Xanthobacteraceae; genus Bradyrhizobium. Next base: position 11,264 of record NZ_CANSMR010000012.1, read on the forward strand.
GAGGCGACGGCCTCGCTCGACGAGCCGTCGGAGGCCGCGTTGTACCGACTAATCGCCGAGAAGCTGCCCGGCACCACGGTGGTCTCGATCGGTCACCGCGCGACGCTCGACGCCTTCCACCAGCGCAACGTGTCGCTGGTCCGCGACGGCGACCGCTTCACCTTGCGTGACAAGGTCAAGGCCGCCGCGTCGTAGGCGAGCGGATCAAGCTGCGGGCACTCGGCTCCCTCTTCCCGCTTGCGGGGGAGGCGCAGCCAGTCTGCCGCTTCAGTCTCGTCATCACCCGCGCCCGTAAAACAAAAGGGGCGACAGATTGCTCTGCCGCCCCCGCGATCCTCGGAAGAGGAAATTACTTCAGGTTGGACATCGCGGTCAGGTCGACCGAGAGCTTGGCGATACCAGCCGCACCGCACCAATTGGAGCCCGTGCCGCCCGGATTGATCGGGGTGACATTGGTGGTTCCACCTGCGGTGAAATCGCTGGTAAAGGCGCTGCAATTGCCCTTCGACAGGTCGGTGTCGGAGTAGCGCAGGTCAAGCGTGAACACCTTGTAGGTGAAGCCGATGCCGATGTTCCAGGTGTTGTAGTCGGCATACTTGATGCCGTTCGGGAACGCCGGAACGCCGTAGAAGCTGTCGGAGGTGCCGAGCCACTGCCGGCCGAACTCACCCGACACATACATGCCGACGCCGCTGGTGCCGAACACGGTGCTCGGCGCGGTATACTTGCCAATGATCGAGGAGTAGTTGCCCCAGGCGCCGGTGTTGAGGAAGTTCGGCGAGTAGTACTCGTTCAGGGTAAACGCCCAGTTGTCGTTGATGGTGTAGGTCACCTTGCCGTAGACTTCGAAGAACGAGACATCCTTCTTCATCACGTTGCCGTTCGCCAGGGCGTTGGCTGCGCACTCCGGGCTGAGCAGCTTGCCGGCGGTGTCGGTCGGCGCGCCGAAGAAGCAGGTTCCACCCGGATACAGGTAACCCCAGACACCGATGTCGAAGGCGAAGGCGCCGAAGGTCGGGCGGATACCGCCGTAGACGTCGACTTCGGCCGCAGCGCGGTTGGCGAAGGAGATGCTTTCGGTCGAGGTGCCGATGTAGAGCTGCAGGTCCTTGTTGACGTTGTAGCGCGGCTCGAAATAGGCGGTGACCGACGGATTGTGGTTCGACTGGGTGACGCCGCGGAAGATGTAGTCGCTGACGATCCCGGCGCCGAAGGCAATGTCCCAGGGATCGAAGGGAGCCGGCGGCGGCGCCTTGACGGCCTTCACTGCCATGTCAGCTGCCATTGCCGAGCTCGAAATCATTGCTAGCGCCGTTGCTAACAAAGCCAGTTTCTTCATGACGATCCCCATCTACTTTTCCAGACAGCCCAGCTCCGGTGGCCCCCAGGGCGCGCGATATCGGACTGCAACTCAATCGCGTGTGTTCAATCTGAAACGCACCCCCTTTTTGGAGAAGGCGAAAAGACATGCATCTGCCGACTTTTTAGGCGTTCTGGCACTCTCGCTACACGTTGGTTGACGGGTGTTGCATTTGCACCACAAGGCTGCGGCTCGCATTCCGGTTGAACGGCACGCCCAACCCGGAATCGCGCAACGGTTTGACGCGCTGCAGGCGGCGTCATTGCGAATCGCGTCCCCGCAAAACTACGGACTGCCGATACGGAAAAAGCCGCAGCGGCGTCCGCTGCGGCTTCGATCAGGTGAACCGGTGCAGGTTCGGCTAGTGGTGCTCGCTGTCGGAAGTGCCCCAGCTCGGCGCCGGCTCGTGGCTCGGCGTAGCCCAGCTCGGGGCCGGCTGCGGCGCAGGCTCGGGTGCCGGGGGTGCTGCGACCGGGGCAGCCGGCTTCGGCGCGGCGGCCTTCTTCGGAGCGCTCTTCTTGGCGGCCTTCTTCGCAGCCGGCTTCGCGGCCTTCTTGGGCGCGGCCTTCTTCGGAGCAGCCTTCTTCGCAGCTTTCTTGGCTGTCTTCTTGGCGCTCTTCTTGGCTGACTTCTTCGCCGATTTCTTTGCAGACCTCTTCGCAGCCTTCTTGGCCGACTTCTTCGCGGACTTCTTCTTCGCCGCTACCGCCTTCTTGGCCTTTTTGGCCTTCTTGCTTTTCTTCGCCTTCTTCGACTTCGCCATCGTGGTCCTCCTGTTGCCGCTGATTTGAGTCCACCGCGTATTGAAGTGATCGCTTGCCGGTCAGCAGCCGCACCTCGAGGAGAGGCACCTTCCACTTCGCTTGTCGGGCATGATGGCCGCGCGATCGCTTCGCGTCTGTGGCAGGGAAGCGCCGGTCCTTCAGTTTGCGCCAGGGCAAGGCTGGGGTCCGGATCATGCTCGAATGGCAGTCGATCAATTCAATCCTGGCCGGGGACCTCCTGTCGCCCAATCGAGAAGCTCAATCGTGTGCACCACAGGAACTGACGTACCGCCGGCAATCTGAACCATGCAGCCAATATTGCCCGCAGCGATCATGTCCGGTTTGACAAGCGCAATATTGGCGACCTTGCGATCGCGCAATCTGCTCGCAATGTCGGGCTGGAGAATGTTGTAGGTCCCCGCCGAACCGCAACACAAATGGCTCTCAGGCACATCTTTCACCACGAATCCATTCTTGGAAAGCAATTCTTTCGGAAGTTGAGTGATTTTCTGTCCATGCTGCAACGAACAAGCCGAGTGATAGGCGACGGTGATGTCGCCCTTCTGCGTTGAAGGCACGAGCTCGAGGCCAGCGAGATACTCGGTGATATCCTTTGCCAGCGCCGAGATTCGCTTGGCCGGCTCCGCGAATGTTTTGTCCTCGCGCAGCAGGTAGCCGTAGTCCTTGACAACTGTCCCACAGCCCGAGGTCGTCACCAGAATGGCGTCGAGCCCGTTCTGGTCCGCTTCCCTTTGCCACACCGTGATGTTGGCCCGAGCGCGCGCCAGCGCATCGCCGTCCTGTCCCATGTGATGGGTCAACGCGCCGCAGCATTGCTCGTCCCTGACCAGCACCACCTCGACGCCGTGCCTGGTCAGCACGTTGATCGCGGCCTGATTGATGCGCGGCGCCAGCACCTGCTGGGCGCAGCCCTGCAGCAGCGCGACCCGCCCACGCCGACGGCCGGTCGCTGCAAACACGGTTCCGGCAGCCGGACCCGGCGGCGGCAGGCCGCGCGGCGCCAGCGCCAGCATGGCCTTGATCCGCCGCAGCAGGCCCGGGCTCGCCGCGCCGACCGACGGCGTTGGTAGCAACGCCGTGAACGGACGGGCGAGTCCGGCCAGGATCATGCTGATCCGGAACAGGCCCGGCCGCGGCAGCACGTAGGCAAGCACCGACCGCAGCAGCCGCTCGGTCAGCGGCCGCTCGTAATCCCGCTCGATCCTGACCCGGGCCTGGTCGACGAGGTGCATGTAGTTCACGCCCGACGGACAGGTGGTCATGCAGGCGAGGCACGACAGGCAGCGGTCGATATGCTTGACCACGTCCGCCGTCGGCGGCTTGTCCTTCTCCAGCATCTCCTTGATCAGGTAGATGCGGCCGCGCGGACTATCGAGCTCGTCGCCGAGCAGCACATAGGTCGGACAGGTCGCGGTGCAGAAGCCGCAATGCACGCAGGCGCGCAGGATCTTGTCGGCTTCCTTGATGTCGGGATCGGCAAGCTGCGCCAGGGTAAACTCGGTCTTCATGCAACCCCGCCTCGAATCATCCGCCCGCGGTTGAGGACCGACCTCGGATCGAAACTCGCCCGGACCCGTTCGCCGAGTGCGGCAAGCCCGGCTGGCTGCGGCTGGAACACATCGACCGCACGGCGCACATCCTCGGTGGCGCGGATCAGGGTGGCGTGGCCGCCGACCGCCTCGACCTGGCCGCGGACCAGCGCGGCCTGCGCGTCGGCACTCTGCGGCACCGCGGCCCAGATCAGCCCGCCGCCCCAGTCGTAAATTACGTCGCCACCGGTGGCGCGCGACAGCGCCTGACCGAGCGCGCCGCCTGAGGCCGGCGGGCAAACGATGCGCCACACCGGCCAGGCCCCGAGCGCGCCGTTCGCCGCAAACGGCACCACGTCGCGCAGCGCGCTCCAGATCGCAGCTGAGGCGTCGTCGGTGAGGCTGTCGACCGTTCCATAGGACGACAGTGTCTGGCTCAGCGAGGCCGCCCGGTGCGCCGCCGACACCGAAATCCCCTCAAGCCGCACCAGCGTGACCGGCTGGCCGGAGGCTGCGAGGCCGGCGAGCGCGCCGGTCGCGGACCGCAACGCCGAACCGGGCAGATGCGCCGCGCCCGAGACGTCGAAGGGCGAACCCAGCGCCGCCGTCATCGCCTTGTTGGCGGTGACGTCGTCGAGCCCGCGCAGCACCAGCGTCCGCTCGGCTTCCGGCTTCGGCATCACCTTGAGAGTCACCTCGGTCATGACCGCGAGCGTGCCCCAGGAACCGGTGAGCAGCTTGCAGAGATCGTAGCCGGTGACGTTCTTCACCACCCGCCCGCCGGTCTTGAAACTGTCGCCGAATCCGGACACCGCGTGCGCCCCGAGCAGGTGGTCCCGGGCGCCGCCGGCCTTGATGCGGCGCGGACCGGCAAGGCCGGCGCCGATCATGCCGCCGATCGTGCCGGCTCCCGCGGTGCCGAGCAGCACGGACATGTCCATCGGCTCGAAGGCGAATTGCTGGTTCTTGGCGTCGATCAGGGATTGCACGTCGGCGAGCGGCGCGCCGGCCTGCACGGTGATGATCAGCTCGTTCGGTTCATAGGAGCTGACCGCGTTCAGCACCGAGACGTCGAGCACCGCATTGGTCGCCATCGGATGGCCGATGGCGCGTTTCGATCCGTGACCAATGACCTCAAGCGGCTGCTCGCTGGCGACAGCGGCGCGCACCACCTCTTCGACGTCCTGGACGTCTCTGACTTTCAGCGTTTCCACCCGCTAGGCGGTAACGAAATTTAGCGCCGAAATCAAATGCGATGAACCCCACCGTCGCAATGCCGACGGAATGGCCCGGGAGCGGGGCTTGCCGCCGGACAGTGGTGGGAACGGCGGTCGGGCCACCCTGCTCGAGGTTTTGGCCACATCGCGCATCCTGCGCAGGCGGAGACACAACACTTCGACCAATGTCGAACCATTTTCACGACATCGACATTTCGACCATCACCTAACCGAGTGCGCGGCACGATCCCCTATCTGTCGCGATGCGGTTCGGCCGGCAAGACGGTTGGCGCAAATCATCTGGAGGCGATCATGAAACGTTCGGAAGTCTCGACCACGACGATGATGCTCACCCGACGATCGGCCATCGGCTCGTTCGCAGCGATCATGACGATCGCCGGCGTCTCGCCCTTCGCCGGATCGCAAGCTCGATCGGAGCAAAGCAACGGAGGAATGCAAATGAAGCACTATGCGATGAGCACTCGAACCATCAGCGATGCGATCAACACGTCAGGCCTTCTGGTCGTGGCGCAATGGGAAGCCAAGGAAGGCCAGGCCGACAAGGTCGCGGCAATTCTCGATGGCTTCCTGCCCGAGGCGCAGAAGGACCCCGGCACCAAGCTGTTCCTGATCGGCCGCGGCAAGGACAATCCGGCGCAATTCCTGTTTTACGAATTGTTCCAGGACGAAGCGGCGTTCAAGGCTCATGCGGAGAGCGCCTACTTCAAAACCTACATCGCGGAGCAGGCATTGCCGCTGCTCGCCAAGCGCGAACGGACGCAATACGTATTGCTGTGATCGACGGCGCCGCGGGGAGGATACCAATCCCTCCCCGCGCGCGCAGATCAGATCGATGCGCCGCTGTTGCCGAGCCTCGCGCGCAACCCGACCCGCTCGGGCGACCTGCGCCAGAAGCCGATGATCGAAATCCGCGACAGGATCGCGGCCTCGAACGTCTCGACATGGCCGCGCAGCCGAAGCGCATGCTTCTCGACGAGATGCCAGGACACGAACGCGACGCCGAAGGCAATCGGCAGGCTGATCAGGATGTTCAGATACCAATGCTGAACCGGAGGGCCCAACGCCGCAACGCACTGCTGGACGACGACCCCGTAGAGAAACATCCCGTACGAGTAGTCGCCGGATGACACGATCCAGTTCCGCCGCGGGTTCATGAGCCCCAGATAGCACGCGACATACGCGGCGGGTCCGACAACAAACGCATCGGTGTATCCAGTGGCCATCCCGGCCGCGCAAAGCGTCAGCGCGAGCAGGAACGCGGTGCGGTTGAACGGGACCTTGTCGCGCCACAGGTAGAAGCCGACACCTGCAAGGAAGCAGAACACGAGCAGCGGCGGACGAAGGTGAAGATATTGCAGGTCCGAATGGTAGATATCGTGGCAGGCGAAACCGATCTGAGCGAACACCAGAAACGCCAGATACAGCACCCTGTTGAAGCAGATCGTGGTCACGGCGAGCAGCGCCAGGATCACGTAGCACCAAAGCTCATACGGGACCGTCCAAAGCTGCGCATTCACCGCAAAAGGTACCGGATTGTGCAGAAACACGCCCGGAAGCTCATAGTGGATGTCGCCGACGATATTGTGAAAATAAGCATAGAATTTCGGGTCCGCGAAATACTGCGCGAGGGGAAGCGCAGTGAAGATCGGACCGATGATGATGGCCGAGAGTGTCGTCTCGACCGCAAGCGCAGGCACAATGCGAAGCACGCGCAGGCCGAGAAATGAAATCAGGCTCTTGCACCTCAGCAAACTCGCCGTCACCAGAAACCCGCTCAAGGCGAAGAAGAGTGCAAGGACCATTGCGCACCCGATGCGGATATGGCCCAGGACCTCCATCGCCCGGTCGAGCCCAAGGACGACGTTCGCACTGTGCAGGCAGATGATGGTGGCCGCCAGCGCGATCCGCAGATAGTCGAAGCCTGTGGGCCGATAGCGCGAAAGAGCCAACTGATCGGCCAGGCTGAACATAGGTTGCATTGCGTTTCCGAGACAACGACATCATTGGAAACTATCCAGCAACAAACTAACAAGATATGAACGCATAGCGTGCATATGTGAGCAGACGCAATCTAGGCGACGCGCCACCGGATTCGCAGCAAGTAATGGTTAGACGTTACCGGCCGGAAAGGACGATCGGTCGAACAGGATTGATCGGCCCCGGCTGGACGACAGCCTCTCGTTCGGCCTGCTCGGCCCGGCGCCCGAATCCGAGGATCGAAATCCTGGAGAGCATCGCTGCTTCCAACCGTTCGACGGCATCTCGGAGCCGCAGCGCATGTTTCTCGACGAGGTGCCAGGACGCGACGGCGACGCCGAAGGCGAGCGGCAGGCTGATCAGGATATTCAGATACCAGTGCCGAACCGGCGGGCCAAACGCGGCAACGCACTGCTGGATGACGAACCCATAGAGATACAGCCCGTAGGAGTAATCGCCTGACGACACGATCCAGCTCCGTCGCGGGTTCATCAGACCGAGATAGCACGCGACATAGGCCGCCGGCACCGGCGCGAGCGCGTCGCCGCGTCCCGTGGCCATGCCGGCGGCGCACAGCAACAGCGCGACCAGGCACGCCGTGCGATTGAACGGCACCTTGTCGCGCCAGAGGTAGAAACCGACACCGGCAAGGAAGCAGAACACCAGAAGATGCGCGCGCAGCTGGATCGGCACCTCCTCCCAGCGGTAGACTTCGTAGCTCACCAGCGCGACCTGAACGATCGCCAGGAACACGAGGTACGCTACCCTGTTGAAGCAAATCGTGGTCACCGCGAGCAGCGCCAGGATGACGTAGCACCACAATTCATACGGCACCGTCCAGAGCTGGGCATTCACCACGTCCGGCAGCGGATTGTGCAGGAAGACGCCCGGCAGCTCGTAATGGATGTCGCCGACGATGTTGAGAAAATAGGCGTGGAATGTCGGATCGGCGACGTACTGCGCCAATGGCAGTTCGGTGAAGACCGAGCCGATGATGACGGCCGACAGCGTCGTCTCGACCGCGAGCGCGGGTCCGATCCGAAGCACGCGCAGGCCGAGGAAGGAAATCAGGCTCTTGCACCTCAAGAGACTCGCCGTCACCAGGAAGCCGCTCAACGCAAAGAACAGTGCGAGGATCATCGCGATGCCGATGCGGAACGAGCTCAATATTTCCAGCGCCCGGCCGAGCCCGAGCGTCACGTTCAGGCTGTGCAGGCAGATGATCGATACCGCCAGCGCAATCCGCATGTAGTCGAAACCTGCGGGCCGATTGCGCGAAAGCGCCAGCTGATCAGCCAGACTGGGCATCGATCTGTTCCCGAAGACATGCATCCTGGGAAAATACCGAGGAACAGTTGAAGGCCGTGTAAACGGGTGGCCGCCGCAATTGCAGCGATGCGCAAAGGCAGCCGTGACGACTTGCCACGGCCATCGCGGCAAGCATCGGTTAAGGTTATCGGTTGGCTAGCGTGATCCGTCGAAATGGATCGATCGGCGAGACGCTCGCAATTTCCCCATGTCCGCCTCCGACCGACACCGATGCATGTTGGCCTTGGGGCCAATAGCCGGCGTGGCACGTGATGCCCCAAAAGAACTAGCCGGCGCTATCGTCATTCGGCGACCGGTGATTTCGATCGCGGCTCAACCGCCGCAGGAGAACCGCCACCATGAACATCAAACCAACAGCCATCGCGCTGCTCGCGATGATCGTGGCCCAGCAGGCGCGCGCCGCAATGCTCAGCGACGCCGAGGCGACGTTCCTCGACCAGCTCGCCACCGCGGCGGCGGTGCTCGAACAGCGATGCATCGGCTATGAGGCAAATGGTGCCGGCGGCGTTCAACTCGGCGCCAGGCTTCTCGGCAGCCCCGACGCCGCAATGGCCATGATCAGCGCCTTCGACGCGGCCATCAAGGCCAACGATGGCAGTGACTACGATTCACGCAAATTCCGCCCAGAGGTCACCGAAGCGGCCGGCAAAACGTTCAAGCGGGTCCGGGCGGAGTTGATCAAAGACCCGGAACGGGCCTGCGCCGCATATGGCGATGCCAGCGCAGCGCGCGGCCTGGTGAGACGGTACTAGAACCGCGGGATATCCGGGAAGGCCAGCTTGCCGGCGTGGACATGGACGCGGCCGAGCTCGGCGCAGCGATGTAGCGTCGGAAACACCTTGCCGGGATTGAGCAGGCCCTCTGCATCGAAGGCGCATTTCAGCCGCTGCTGCTGGTTGAGGTCGATCTCGGTGAACATTTCCGGCATCAGGTCGCGCTTCTCGATGCCGACGCCATGCTCGCCGGTGAGCACGCCGCCGAGCTCGACGCAGCAACGCAGGATGTCGGCGCCGAACGCTTCCGCCTTCTCGATCTCGCCCGGCTTGTTGGCATCGTAGAGGATCAAGGGGTGCAGATTGCCGTCGCCGGCGTGGAACACATTGGCGACGCCGAGGCCATATTTCTCCGAGAGCTCGCGGATCCGCGCCAGCGCCTTCGGCAGCGCGCCGCGCGGGATAGTGCCGTCCATGCAGAGATAGTCCGGCGAGATCCGCCCGACCGCCGGGAATGCCGCCTTGCGGCCGGCCCAGAACAGATTGCGCTCGGCCTCCGAGGTCGAGATCTGGCAGGAGGTCGAGCCGCAGCCCTGCGCGATAGCCTCGACCCGCTTGATCAGTTCATCGACCTCGACCTGGGGCCCGTCGAGCTCGATGATCAGAAGCGCCTCGACATCGAGCGGATAGCCGGCATGGACGAAGGCTTCCGCGGCGTGGATCGCCGGCTTGTCCATCATCTCCATGCCGCCGGGGATGATGCCGGCGCCGATGATGGCGGCCACGCATTCGCCGGCCGCCTCGACCTCGGCGAAACCGACCATCAGCGCGCGCGCCGTCTCGGGCTTCTGCAAAATGCGTACCGTGATCTCGGTGATGACGCCGAGCAGCCCCTCCGAGCCGGTGATGATCCCCATCAGATCGTAACCGGCATTCTCGGCCGACTTGCCGCCGATGCGCAGGATCTCGCCCGACATCAGCACGATCTCGCAGCCGAGCACGTTGTTGGTGGTCATGCCGTATTTCAGGCAGTGCACGCCGCCGGAATTCTCCGCGACATTGCCGCCGATCGAGCAGGCGATCTGCGACGACGGATCGGGCGCGTAATAGAAGCCGGCATGGGCGACCGCCTGGCTGATCGCAAGGTTGGTGACGCCGGGCTCGGTGACAACCACGCGGTTGTCGAAGTCGATCTCGCGAATCCGCTTGAACTTGCCGAGCCCGAGCAAGACGCCGTCAGCGAGCGGCAGCGCGCCGCCGGACAGCGAGGTACCGGAGCCGCGCGGCACCACCTTGATGCCCTGCGCCTGGCAATATTTGAGGACTTTCGCGACCTGCTCGGTGGTATCGGGCAGCACCACGACCATCGGCGGCTGCCGATAGGCGGTCAGGCCGTCGGATTCATAGGCCAGCATCTCGGCGGCGCTGTCGATCACGCCCTCGCCCGGCACGATGGCGCGCAAGGCGGCGACGATTTCGGCGCGGCGGGCAAGGACGGCCTGATCGGCCGCCGGCATCATGATGGACATCGGTGTTCCCTCGGAGCGCGCTGCGCTTTGCCGATTTGTTACGACAAATCAATCAGGTCTGCACCTGTTTCAGTCACCCTGTTTCAGTCACCCGGCCGAAGGTCGGATTGCCCCGCCCCGCAAGGGCGAGTTCTCTCTCGGACAAGCGGACGGCCATGAAACCTGTCAAGGTTTCGTGGCTTGTCCTGTCCAAGCCGGACATGCCACAAACCAAACACTACCCCCCGGGACGAAACGAAGAGAACCCCATGAACCTAAAGACCTTGAGCGCGCTGGCGGTCGTCACATCGCTGGCCACCGCATCCTCCGCGCTGGCGCAGGATGCCGCCGCCGGCAAGACCTCGTTCAACAAATGCCTCGCCTGCCACGCGATCGGCGAAGGTGCCAAGAACAAGGTCGGCCCCGAGCTCAACGGCCTCGACGGCCGCCATTCCGGCACCGCGCCGGACTACAATTATTCCGATGCCAACAAGAATTCCGGCATCACCTGGAGCAAGGATCAGTTCCTCGAATACATCAAGGACCCGAAGGCCAAGATCCCCGGCACCAAGATGGCCTTCGCCGGCATCAAGAACGAGACCGAGGCCAACAACCTGTGGGCCTACGTGTCGTCGTTCGACAAGGACGGCAAGCAGAAGTAATCGGCGATATCGGACGTCATCCGCCCTGCGCAAATGCCAGGGCCGGCGTTAGAAGGGGATGGCTTTCCTCGAATCGCCATCCCCTTCTGGCTTTCTGATTTGAGCTGCCACCGCGATCAGCGCGGCAACAGATTGGTCTTGGCGAGATCGACCACCTCGTCGCCGCGGCCGCTCATCACGGCGCGCAGCACCCACAGGCTGAAGCCCTTCACCTGCTCCAGCGTAATGGTCGGCGGCATCGACAATTCCTGCGTCGCGGTCACGACGTCGAGCACAGCCGGGCCGTCATGCGCGAGCACGTCGCGGATCGCGCCCTCGAGCTCGCCGGGATCCTCCACCCTGACGCCGTGAATCCCCATGGCGCGGGCCATCGCCGCGAAATCCGGATTCTTCAGATCGACCCCGGTCTCGATGAAGCCGGCGGCCTTCATCTCCAGCGCGACGAAGCCGAGCACGCTGTTGTTGAAGATCACGACCTTCACCGGCAGCTTGGCCTGGGTCAGCGTGATCAGATCGCCCATCAGCATGGCAAAGCCGCCGTCGCCGGACATCGACACCACCTGACGCCCCGGCCGTGCCGCCTGCGCGCCGATCGCATGCGCCATCGCATTGGCCATCGAGCCGTGCACCCAGGAGCCGACCAGCCGGCGGCGGCCATTCATTTTCAGATAGCGCGCGGCCCAGATCGTCGGCGTGCCGACGTCGGCGGTGAACACCGCATCCTCGGTCGCCTGCTCGCTGAGCAGGCGCGCCAGATATTGCGGATGGATCGGCTTTTGACCCGGCTTGCCGCGGGCGAGGTCGTCGAGGCCGGCGCGGGCGTCCTTGTAGTGCGCGAGGCTGGCGTCGAGGAATTTGCGCTCGCTCTTCGGGTTGAGCTTCGGCAGCAGCGCGGCGATGGTCTCGCCGACGTCGCCGACGATGCCGAGGTCGAGCTTGCAGCGGCGGCCGAGATTTTCGGGGCGAAGGTCGACCTGGGCGATGCTGATGCCGGTCGGGAAGAACTGCTTGTAGGGAAAGTCGGTGCCCAGCATCAGCAGCACGTCGCAACCATGCATGGCGGCATAGCCGGAGGAGAAGCCGATGAAGCCGGTCATGCCGACATCGTAGGGATTGTCGTATTCGACATATTCCTTGCCGCCGAGCGCATGCACGATCGGGCTCTTCAGCGTCTCGGCGAGCTTGAGCAGACCGTCATGCGCCCCGGCGCAGCCGCGGCCGCAGAACAGCGTGACGCGCTTCGCGCCGTTGAGCAGCGCGGCCAGCGCGTTCAATTCGGCTTCAGCCGGACGCACCACCGGCACGGGCGGTAGCAGGCCGGCATTCGGCGCGATGTCGCGCTTCGGCGCCGGCCGCATCGCGACGTCGCCCGGCAGCACCAGCACCGCGACGCCGCGCTTGCCGACCGCGGCGCGGATCGCGTTCTCCAGCATGTAGGGCAGCTGCGCCGGATCCGACACCAGTTCGCAATAATGGCTGCATTCGCGGAACAGGTCTTGCGGATGGGTCTCCTGGAAATAGCCGCCGCCGATCTCGGCCGACGGGATCTGCGCGGCGATCGCCAGCACCGGCGTGCGGCTGCGATGCGCGTCGAACAGGCCGTTGATGAGATGGAGATTGCCCGGGCCGCAGGAGCCGGCGCATACCGCGAGGTCTCCGGTGATCTGGGATTCGGCTGCGGCGGCGAACGCTGCCACCTCCTCATGGCGCACATGCAGCCAGTCGATCGTGCCGCGCTTGCGCAGCGCCTCGGTCAAGCCGTTGAGACTGTCGCCGACGACACCGTAGATGCGCTTCACGCCGGCCTGGGCAAGGGTCTCAGCGATGAGGTCGGCGATGTTGTCGATCCGCATGGGGCTTGTCCTTTGGGTGAGATCTGTCGAGCCGCGCAGCCGCATGATGTTCGGCAGGCTGCGACCGCGCAAGCCTCACCGGATCACAGATTCGCGGGGACCGTCTTGTCCGCTGTTGCTGCCGGTTGGACCAACCGGTCGGCCATCGCCTCGATCTCGGACGCCACGAGATCGGGCGCAGCGTATTGCACCATGTGGCCGACACCCGGCAGCGCGATGAGCTTGGTGTTCGGCGCCGTGGCTGCAAGCGGCCGCGAATGGATTCCGGTCGAGACCGTCTTGTCGACGTCGCCCGCAATGATCGTGACTGGCACCTTGATCTCCGCATAGCGCGGCGCCTGCTCGACCACGGCGGCCTTCAGCGTGACGAGGTCGCGCGCATTGGCGATGAATTCGCGCGGGCGCAGCAGGAGCAACGTCTCGCTGTCGCGGACGAAATCGGACGGCATCGGCTGCGGCGCGAACACGCCGCGCACGCCTGATGTCGTGACGAGATAACCGAGCGGCAGCGTGATCGTGTGCGCCAGCAACGGTCCGATCAGCGGCGTAGAGATCACATCATTGTAGCGGCCGGCGCCGCCGCGCCAGGGATAGGCGACCGGGGCGAGCAGCACGAGACCTGCGACGCGGTCCGGATGATCGAGCGCAATGCGCAGCGCGAGCGCGCCGGCCCAGGAATGCGCCACCACGATCGCCCGGTCGATACCGAGCCTGGACAGCGCCTCCGCGATCATCCGGCCCTGGATCGCGGGCGTCGAATCCGCGGCGCGCTCGCGCGTGCTCCAGCCATGGCCCGGCCGGTCGATCAGGATCACCCGGCGCGTCTTGGCAACGCGGTCGCCGAGGGGCTGCATCGTCCGGAGATTGGAGCTTGCGCCATGCAGCATCACGACCGGCGGACCCGCGGCATCGCGCGGACCGAGCTCGACGACGTGCAGCCGCGCGCCGGATACCTCGATCACGCGGCCCCGAGGCGTAAAGGCGCGCTGGATCACCAGGACGCCGACCTGGGTCGCCAGCGCCAGCCCGGCCACCGCCAGCACGACGATCAAAGCGAGCATCAAGACGATCCGGATAATCCTGCGCACCGGGGAGCTACGGCGGAGGTGCGCGTCGGTTTCGATGCTATCCCGCCTTGGAGGTTCAAGTCCAATGTCGGCCGAGGCCGATACATTGCCCGCGGTGCGACCAGCGGAACTGCGGCCCTACGAGACGGGCTTCGGCTCCCGACGTCTTGGCGGCCGTGGTGGCGGCGGCGGTGGCGCCGCGGGTTGCAAAGTCACGATCACCGGATTGGGCTTGTGATCGAGCGCCGCCCCCGTCGCAGCGTCGACACCCATGCCGACGACACCGCCAAGCAACAGATTTCCGGCGAAACCTGCGCCGCCGGATCCGCTGATGTCCTTGGTCAGCGGGATGATCTGCGATTGATAGCCTTCCTTGCTGAACGTGACGACGATGTCCGCGTTACGCTTGGCCTGAATCGCACACGGCGTGACGCAGGCGGTCGGTATCTCCAATCCTGCGATGTCGGCCGTCGCGCCGGCCGGCGTCGACGCAATAGAGATGGTTTCGGTGGTGCCGCGCGTCACAGACGCGCAACCGCCCAACGCGACGGAAAGCGCCGCGGCAATAATCGGTTTCATAAAATTGTCTTCCCCCAACCCGTTGCGTTGTGTCGCAACGTAGGGGGCGAGGGCAATCAACCTTTAGCCTAATGGTTACCTTCGGCTGGGTTTGGAGGCGCTGCTCGGGCCAACATTTGCCGGTTGGCCGCGCCTTGGCGCGCCCCCGCGCGCAGTTGTCCACAATGCGCCCCAGCCTGTGGATAGCGGGTTCATACCTGCGTCATTAGTAATTTCATAGATTGCCGGTGGCAATTTCGCCATCAGAGGCGAGGCTTCATCGAAACAGGGACGCACCCGGGATGCCTCTTGGCTTGTACACTGAATCCACAGGAACCTGCGTCCGCACGACGAGTTCAACGGGAAGTAATCGGAGGAGTACCATGATTTCCGACCCTAGCGATGCGGCCATCGATCAGATCGTGGCGAGTTGCAATGGCGACCTGCGCGGCGCCCTGAAGGCATTGTTGCTCGTGAATGAGCACCTGGAGGCGGAGCTTCAGCAATTCTATGCTGCTGTCGCCCAGGACAGCGCGTCCCGCGGCAAGTTCCTGCACTAGTCTCCTGCGCCGGACCGTATCGCGAGCAAGCATCAAGCTCGCGAGCAACGTGCCCATTCGCGGCCATCGGCCCGCGATCCATCGCACGCAATCAATTGAAGGCAATCAGATGTCGCGGCCTTCGACCTTCTCGGTCAGCTGCTTGACGATCTGCGGCACCTTCTCGAGGTAGGGATCGACAGCCAGCGCCTTGCGGAAGGCGTCCAGCGCGCGTTTGTCGTCGCCCATGTCCTGCATGATCATGCCGACACCCGCCAGCGCGCCGAAATGGCGGGGCTCACGGGTGAGCACCTGCTGCAGGTCTCCCAGCGAACGGACGTAGTCGTTCTTGAGGTAGTAGATCGTCGCGCGCCGGTTCCAGGCCTCGACATAGTCGGGCCGGAGCTTGATCACGGCGTCCAGAAGCTTCAGCGCTACATCGATGTTCTGGGCGTCGAGCGCAGCCTTGGCACGCACCATCAACAGCGCCGCGGTATCGCTCGGGGTTTGCAGCCACAGCGCCCAGATCCGCGCCTCGACGTGACGGGCGCTGTCCTCATCGGGCGCAGCCTTCAGCGCGCCGAACAGGAAATCCAGCCCGCGGGTGCGGTCGGCCGGAACCTTCGGCAGCTTGGTCGGAGCTTCGGGCAGTTTCTTCTGTGCCTTCGGCGGCGGGACCACCCGCGGATCGTCCTGCGCGGCGGCCGCGACAGGCATGGCCAGGACCGGCACGGCAAGCAGCGCGGCGATCAGGATCGCCAGCCGGCGGTTGTTAGGCCCAAGGAAGTTGAATCCCATGGCTGAAGTCTAGACGCACAAAGCCGCGCTGCAAAGCAGCACGGCGTCAAAGACCTGTGAAAGAGATGCGTTGGGATCGGCGCAATCGGCCGCCCCGCGCCGGATCAACCCTGGCGCGCCTTGAAGCGGCGCTGGACCTTGTTGATCACGTAGACGCGGCCCTTGCGGCGGACCAGACGGTTGTTGCGATGGCGGCCGCGCAGCGACTTCAGCGAGTTACGGACCTTCATGGGACAATCCTGTTACTTCGAAAGGCCCGTGTTGGAGGCCGTACCTGATCAATGCCAATCGTCGGCAAAAAGCCAATATTGGCGAAATGGGATTATCCCGACAAGCGGCCTACCGCGCGGGACGGCCGGGTTTTAAGCCATCGGACCGTTAAATGTCAACCGAGATGGCCCGATTTTCGGCCTTATCCCGGCCTGGAACCTGTGCCGGTCACCCCGCCACGCCATTGAGATCACATCAGAAACGACGACCGCCGCGATATCCGCGCCAGGGCCCCGTCCGGCCGCAGCGCCCCAACGGTGGCTTCTCGACCGGCGAATCGTGCTTGCGCAGTGGGCTCGGCCCCACCCAGGGACGACTTCGCTGCCGCGCTGAGCCCGCACCGCCACAGCCTCCTTCGAACGCAGACCGCTTGCGAAAATTGTTATATCATATAATTATTTTCCATCACCAACAAACACGCCGCCGGGGAAGCCGAATGCCCAAGCTCAAACTGCCCGACATCGAAAAGGTCACCGCGATCGACATCCACACCCATGCCGAGGAGCCGTGCGGCATGCATGGCGACGACGGCTATGACGATTTCCAGGCGCAGATGGCCGACTATTTCAAGTCGCCGCACAAGCATCCGCCGACCGTTCCGGAGACCGCGGCGTACTACCGCGCCAAGAACATCGCCGCAGTGATCTTCCCGGTCGACGCCGAACGCGAGACCGGTTTCCGCCGCTACAAGAATGAGGAGATGCTGGAGATCGCCTCCGACCATCTCGACGTCCTGATCCCGTTCGTCTCGATCGACCCGCACAAGGGCAAGCTCGGCGTCCGCGAGGCGCGCAAGCTGATCGAGGACTACGGCGTCCGCGGCTTCAAATTCCATCCGACCATGCAGGGCTTCTACGCCAACGATCGCATGGCCTATCCGCTCTACGAGGCGATCAACGAAGGCGGCGCGATCGCGCTGTTCCACACCGGCCAGACCGGCGTCGGCTCGGGCATGCCGGGCGGCATGGGAATGCGGCTGAAATATTCCAACCCGATGTACATGGACGACGTCGCGGCGGATTTTCCCGACCTCAAGATCATCCTCGCGCATCCCTCCTTCCCCTGGCAGGAAGAGGCGCTGTCGGTCGCGACCCACAAGCCGAACGTCTATATCGATCTCTCGGGCTGGTCGCCGAAATATTTCCCGCCGATCCTGGTGCGCTACATCAACTCGATCCTGCAGGACAAGATGCTGTTCGGCTCCGACTGGCCGGTCATCACGCCGGACCGCTGGCTCGCCGACTTCGCCAAGCTCGACATCCGCGAGGAGATCCGCCCCAAGGTCCTGAAGGCCAACGCGCGCAAGATTTTGGGGATTTAGAGCATGATCCGGAAAAGTGCGAAGCGGTTTTCCGAAAAGATCATGCTCAAATAAGGAGATGAGATCATGATGCGATTCCGTGGAAGCGCATCATGATTTAAGGGAGTATCATCGGCCGCACGCTTGCGGGGCGGCCGATGAACAACCGGGCCGGACTTGCCATCCTCCTCGCCGTGCTCCTGGTCGGGAGCGCGGGCGGCAAGGCTGCGGCAGCAGCCGAAGCACCTTCCGTGCTGGTCGAGTTCGAAAGCCCGCTCAACAACGCGCAACCGTTGCAGGGCCTGTTGCGCCGGCCGGAGCGACCGGGCCTCCTGCCCGCGGTGGTGTTGCTGCATGGCTGCAGCGGGCAGTGGCGGGAACTCGACGAGCGTTGGGGCAAACGGCTCGCGGCCTGGGGCTATGTCACGCTCACCGTGGACCGGTTCGGCCCGCGCGGCATCACCGACACCTGCACCGGCGATGCCCCGGCCGCAACAGTCCACGACGCCTATCGCGCGCTGAGCTTCCTGACCCGGCAATCCCTGGTCGATCCGACACGCATTGCCGTGGTCGGCTTTTCGCAGGGCGGATGGCTCGCATTGCTCTCGGTCGAGCACGGCGCGATCGAGGTCAACGCGACGGAAAAATTCCGCGCCGCCGTCGCCTTCTATCCGCGCTGCCTCGGCATCAAGGGCGACATGACCGTGCCGACCCTGATCATGGTCGGTGAACTCGACGACTGGACGCCGGCGCAAGAGTGCCGGAACCTGGCGGAAGGGCGCGACGATGACGGCATCTCGCGGCAGCAGGGCCTCGGCTATCCGATCGACCTGATCGTCTATCCCGGCGCGCATCACGATTTTGACGTGCCACAATATCGCACGCCGGGGCAGCTGCTCGGTCATCACCTCGAATTCAACGAGCAGGTCCGCAATCAGTCCATCGACGCTCTCAGGAAATTCCTGTATGCGACCATTGGCGGGCAAGAGAAAACTCAATGAGCATCAAAGCAATCGTCTTCGACGCCTACGGCACGCTCTACGATGTCCAGTCGGTCGCCGAAATCACCGAGGATGCATTCCCCGGCTATGGCGACATCATCACCCAGGTCTGGCGCATCAAACAGCTCGAATATTCCTGGCTGCGCACGCTGATGCGGCGCTACCAGGATTTCGCCACAGCGACCCGCGATTCCCTCGCCTACACGCTGCGCTGCCTCGGCCTGCAATATGACGAGGCGACCTTTGGGCGCATCATCGACCGATATCAGCATCTTGCGCTGTATCCGGATGCGGTCGCCGCGCTCGAGGCGATGAAGGACAAGAAGCTCGCGATCCTCTCCAACGGCAGCCCTGACATGCTGAATGCGCTGGTGCGCAATTCCGGGCTCGACCGCCTGCTCGATGCGACCATCAGCGTCGATGCCCACAAGGTGTTCAAGCCCGCGCCCGAGGCCTACACGCTGATCGAGGAGGTGCTGAACGTGCCGCCCGCGGACGTGCTGTTCATCTCCTCCAATCCGTGGGACGCCTGCGGCGCCAAGGCATTTGGACTCAATGTCGCCTGGATCGAGCGGGTGACGCCGGAGGCGATGGCGCTGGCCTGCGTCGAGAGCGAGACGGTCGCCCCATTGACGATGTTCAAGGCCCTGCGTACCCAGATGGACGAGCTCGGCGTGGTGCCCGATCACCGGATCCACGGTCTCTCCGAACTTCCTGCCCTGGTGTCTGCCAGATCCTGACTAGCAAGGTCCTGAACAGTATGAGCCTCGAGTCCGTCCGCGCCTTCTTCGCCGAGAAGGCGCCAGATATCTCCGTGATCGAATCCGCTGTGAGTTCTGCAACCGTCGCCTTGGCGGCGGAGGCCTACGGCGTCGAGCCGGCGCGGATCGCCAAGACGCTGAGCCTGCGGGTCGGCGATCGCGTGGTGCTGATCGTCGCCGCCGGGACGTCGCGAATGGACAACAAGAAGGTGAAGGCGGCGTTCGGCGGCAAGCCGAAGATGCTCGGCCTCGACGAGGTTGCCGACATCACCGGCCACGAGGTCGGTGGTGTCTGTCCGTTCGGGCTGAAGACGCCGCTGCCGGTGTATTGCGATCTGTCGCTGAGGGCATTCGACGTCGTGGTGCCGGCCGCGGGCTCGACCCACAGCGCGGTGCGCATCACGCCCGACAGGATGGCCGAGCTGACCGCGGCCGAATGGGTCGACGTCTGCGAAGTCAGGTCTCAGACAGCGGTCAATGCCTAGACACTAATCCTCATCGTCATCGGGCCGCGGCGGCGCAACCGGGGCCGGCTGCATCTGCTGCGGCGTGTGCGGCCGCTGTTGCATCTGCGGCTGGGGTGCGCGTCCCTGCGTTTGCGCCTGTTGTTGCGCATTCGACTCGAACACCGCACGGCAGGAACTGCCAAGCAGCGCCGTGTTCTGCCGCAGGCAGGCGACGATCCGGTTGGTGTCGGGAATCTGATCGCTGCACAGCCGCATCACGTCGGGCGTGCACGCCATCTGCTGTTCCCATGTGCCACGATACTCCTGCGACAACGCAGGTGCGGCCGCGCCAAGGCCGCCGATCGCGATCGCTAAGCTCAGGACAATCCGCTCCGTCTGCATACCCAATGCCCTTGTTCGTTGAGTTCGGTTCGTTGAGTTCGATTTCATCCGCGCGCATGGGTTCCGCGCGGGCGACTTGCTTCAAAAATGGCAAATGAATGCGGCCAAGGATCGTTCGCGCAGACAACTAAATGTGAAGGCGAATGAAACCGAGTTCCCTATTCGACTTCGCAGATCTTCTTCACGGCGCCGATCAAGCGCGCGCTGTCGTCTGCAACAAATTTTGAAGACTCCGGCGCGTCCTCCTCCCCCGCAAGCGCAGGGCAATCGCATATGGCAGCGAAAAGCTTGGCGTTGCGACTTCCACGTTCGTCATGGCCGGGCCTGTCCCGGCCATCCACGTCTTTCTCACGCGGAAACCAAGACGTGGATGCCCGGCACAAGGCCGAGCATGACGAGTTTGCGGAGAGATCGAGCCAATATGCGATTGCCCTGCCCCGCAAGCGGGAGAGATGCCGCAGTCTGCCGCGAGGCCGGTTCAACCTGACTTCATCACGCCTTAGCGCTTGCGGCTTGCCTTGCGCGTCTTGCCAGCCGACCGCTTCCTGGCCGCGCCGCGCTTGGTTGCGGTCTTCTTGCTGGCGGCTGCGCGGCGAACCGGCGCGGCTGCTGCCGGACGCTTGCGCGCCACGGCCTTCTTGACCGCTTTCCTCGCCGAACTCTTGGCTGCCTTCTTCGCCGCCTTCTTGGCTGCTTGCGGGCGCGCGCGCCGTGCCGTCGACGCGCTCCGGCGCCGTGCTCCACCTCCCCCAACGGGAACGATGTGGTCGTCGGCATCGAGTGTGAGCTGCTGGAGCTGATATGCCGGCAGGAAGCTCGGATCGTTGTAGAGCTTGCTCAAGCTGGCCTGATCGAACTTGCCGCCCTGCCCGCGGTCCTCGCCCGCACCGGCGCGCCAGGCCGCTTCCCAGACTCGCGCGAGTGTCTTGGCGCCGTCCTGCATGCAGGCCGCCGTCGCATCCTTCAGCTTCGACCACAGCACATCGACCTGCCCGCTTCCCATATGTGAGTTGAACAGGTTGACGATCGTCATCGGCGGCAGCCGCTTCACGGTGCGCTGCATCAGCGCGACCACAGCGACCGCAGCATCGCGACCGGTCGGCGTGCCGCCCGCAACGATCTCCGCGACGTCGCTGGTCCGCGCGTCCGGGATCATCTTGATGAGATCCTTGCCGTGGCGGCCGATCATCGTGGTCTCGTACACGCTGTGCACCTTGGCGTGCTTCTTGTCGTTCGGATCGAGGCCATGATGGAATTGCGAGATGTGCAGCGGCTGGCAGGCATCGCCAATGTAGTGCGCGACGATTCCCGCGGCACAGACGAACTCCAACTTCTTGTTGGCGGCAGCATAGTCGACCATCTCGTCGAAGATCTGCCAGACCCGGAACGGCAACGCGCCGCGCCGGTCCTCGCCGATCCCTTCGTAGTAGTCGTTCCAGACTTTTGGATCGACGTTGCGTGTGGACTCGGCACAAAGATCCAGCAGTGTCTTGCCGTCCTTGCCCGGCTTGTCCATGTCGGCGAAATGGTTGCTTTCGTCAGTGTGCCGGGTGAAGCGCCAGACCAGGTCGGCGACGTCGGCCAGCGGCGCGAATGTGCCTCGCTGATATGGCTTGAGGTCTTGGAGCAGCTTGTCGTCGAGGCCGATATTGTCGGAATTGGCGTCCATCATGGCCGAGAGCTTGGGAAGCTTCGCATCGATCAGGCTGGTTGCGTAGGCGCCGATCTTGACGTGTCCCCATTCGCCCCAATACTCGGTGTGGCCGGCGTTCCAGTCGCCGATCAGCTCGACATCGAGCTCGCGGCACAGCGTCGCCATGCAGATGCCGAGCGCAACCTGCATCGGAATCTTGCCGCCCGATCCGAACAATTCCTGGCCGCCCCATTCCAGCGCCAGGGGACTGAGGATGCGCGCGCCGCCGGCGTTCTTCTTCGCGTCCGGATCGTCGAGAAACCAGATCGTGCCGGAGTCGCCCGGATAGTTGTTGAGCGGCGTGTCGCTATCGCGCGGACCGATCACGAAATCGCTGACATACTCCATGCCGCCGACGGTCTTGTAGCGATAGAACAGGCCGATGATCTTGCCCTTCATCAAACCGCTGGTCGCACCGAAGGCGATCAGCGGCTGGTTGATGATCTCGAGGCGGAAGGTGCCGACATTGAGATCGACGACGTCGCCGACCTGGCCGACGCCGTAAACCTGCGCGGTCCAGCCCTTGATGTCGTCGACGCGGATCAATCCGGCATCGAGATTGGCCACCACGCGCGCACCGGGCCAGCCGGGATAGACGTCGCTGAAGGCGCGCTTGCCGAGTTGCAGCGCATCGCTGACGCCGAGACGGCGCTCCGTGTTCTTGAAGCCGGCGAAGATCTCGCGCCCGGCCGCGCCGACCACGTGGCGGTTGGAGAGTGCAAACACGGTCTCGCCATTGGTGACGAGACAGCCGATCGAGCCGCGATGGATCTTGCCCTGAATCATGGTCTGGACCGGAAAGCCGCCGCCAACCAGATCGCTCTTGAACACCGGCGGATCGACGACGCCGGGGCTGCCCTCGTTCGGGTCGACCTTGACGACGCAGGTGGGCACGACGCGCCCGTCCGGCAGATACAGGAACGGCGGCACCAGCTGGTCCTGCTTCTCCGGATGGTTCTTCAGCTCGGAGCGCTTCATCCAGTCCCGCACGAAGACGAGGATGCAGGGCCACGACCAGTCCTTGACCGACGAATTGAACAGCGTGCGCGGTCCGAGCGCCTGCGGCTTGGAATGGTGCCGCCGTTCGGTCGCGTTGCGGTCGTTGTCCCGGATCAGATAACGGCCAATCGCCGTGGCGTAGACCGACTGCAGATGGGCCAGATGCACATGATAGGCCTCGCGGGCATCGAGCAGATCCTTCACCGACAATGACGTGAAATCGTGCTTGGTGAGATCAATCATCTGGTTCCTCCGAAAATGCGCTTTGCGGCAACCGGTTCAGGACGCAGAAATAGACGATCGCGGCGGCCCACGATCATGGGTTAGTTCACACAAGTAATACAATTTAAAAGGGATGACACGAATGTGACGGATCACGCGGCCTTCAGCCTGCGCGCGCGGTGTCGACTACTTCCGCTGAGCGCGGCCCTCTATTTCCGCTGGGCGCGGCCTTTGGCGAAATGGCTGGCGAGGAAATCCGCCAGCACTTCGACGCGGGCGGGACGCGGGCCGCCGGGCGGGGTGACGAGATGCACGGCGCCCTCGGGCTGCTTCCAGCCTTTCAGGATCACCTCGACCTCGCCGCGCGCGATCGCGTCGCCGACGATGAAGTCGGGCAGATCGGCGATGCCGAGGCCGGCGAGCAGCGCGGGCATCACGGCCTCGCCATTGTTGACCCGCAACTGACCGGCGGGACGCACGCTCGCCTGCTCGCCCGATGCGTTGGTGTAGTGCCAGACGCCCTGGGTCGAGAGATAGGCGTAGCCGAAGCATTTGTGGTCGGCGAGATGCATCGGATGCGTCGGCCGGCCGTAGCGCTTCAGATAGGACGGCGCCGCCACCGTATAGCGCGGCATGCCGCACAGCCGCCGCGCGATCAGCGAGGAATCCGGCAGCCGCGCGATGCGCAGGCCGGCATCAAAGCCTTCGCCGATCAGATCGACCGTGGCGTCGCTCAGATGCAGATCGATCGCGACCTCCGGATAGGCCTCCATGAATTCCGGCAGCAGCGGCGCCACCGTCTTGATGCCGAAGGTCATGGGCACCGCGAACCGCACCAAGCCGCGCGGCGTGGTCGATTGCGCCAGCGCCTCGCTCTCGGCGGCCTCGCCGTCGGCCAGCAGCCGCGCGGCGCGCTCCGACAATTTCTGGCCGGCATCGGTCAGCGCCAGCCGCCGCGAGGTGCGGTTGAACAGCCGCGCGCCGAGCCGCTCCTCCAGCCGGCTGACGGCCTTCGAGACCGTCGCCTTGGACAGCGAGAGCTCGGTCGCGGCCGCCGCAAACGACCGTAATTCAACGACTTTTGCGAAGATCGCGAGCGCCTCGAAGTCCGGCAGTTTCGACATGGCAGCTGTCCCGATCGCTCAATTTGGAAACAATGAGTTTCAATAGTTTCTATTTCTATACCACAGCCGGAGGCATATCCAAGGGTCAACGAGATCGAAACCAACCTATCAAACGGAGTAACACATGATCGAACTCAGACCATTCGCAGAGCTTGGCGGTGCCGACCACGGCTGGCTCAAGGCCAAGCACCACTTCTCGTTCGCGAGCTACTACGATCCCGCCAATGTCAGCCACGGCGCGCTGCGGGTGTGGAACGACGACGAGATCGCGCCGAACTCCGGCTTTCCGGCGCATCCGCATGCCAACATGGAGATCATCACCTATGTTCGCGAAGGCGCGATCACGCATCAGGACTCGCTCGGCAACAAGGGACGCACCGAAGCCGGCGACGTGCAGGTGATGAGCGCCGGCAGCGGCATCCGTCACTCCGAGTACAATCTGGAGCCGTCCAAGACCAAGATCTTCCAGATCTGGATCGAGCCGACGACGAAGGGCGGTCACCCGACCTGGGGCTCGAAGCCGTTCCCGAAGGCGGACCGCTCGGGCAAACTCGTCACCATCGCCTCCGGCATCGACGGCGATAACGACGCGCTGCCAATCCGCGCCGATGCGCGGGTGCTCGCCACCACGCTGAAGGCCGGCGAGAGCGCGGAATACGCCGCCGACAAGGCCCGTCACCTCTATCTGGTGCCAGCGGCCGGCAGCATCGAGGTCAACGGCGTCCGCGTCAATGCGCGCGACGGTGCCGCGATCCGCGATGAAGCCAAGCTGAAGATCACCGCGCTGGAGGATGCCGAGCTCGTGCTGGTCGACGCGGCCTGATCACCACTCACCCTGCATGCGCGGACGGACGTCCGCGCATGCCCCTTCCCCCGAAATCATCTCCCTTACCAACCCCCAAAGGAGGCCATCATGGCCAAGGTTCTCGTCCTCTATTACTCTGCCTACGGTCACATCGAAGCGATGGCGAATGCCGTCGCGGAGGGCGCGCGCGAAGCCGGCGCCACCGTCGACATCAAGCGCGTGCCCGAGCTCGTGCCGGCCGAGGTCGCGAAGGCCTCGTACTACAAGCTCGACCAGCCCGCGCCGATCGCCAAGATCGACGACCTCGTCAATTACGACGCGATCATCGTCGGCACCGGCACCCGGTTCGGCCGCATGTCCTCGCAGATGGCCAACTTCCTCGACCAGGCCGGCGCGCTCTGGGCCAGGGGCGCGCTGAACGGCAAGGTCGGCGGTGCCTTCACCTCGAGCGCGACCCAGCATGGCGGCCAGGAGACCACGCTGTTCTCGATCATCACCAACCTCTTGCATTTCGGCATGACGGTGCTCGGCCTGAACTACGGTTTTGCCGGACAGATGAAGCTCGATGAGGTCACCGGCGGCGCGCCCTACGGCGCCACGACGATCACCGGCGGCGACGGCAGCCGCCAGCCCAGCGAGAACGAACTCGCCGGCGCACGCTACCAGGGCCGCGCGATCGCGGAAGCCGCCAGGAAACTCCGCGGCTAAGCTGCACGGCTGAGCTTCGCTAGTACGACAAGGGCGGCATTCTCGTTCGGGAATGCCGCCCTTCGTCAGTCATCTTCGCGCGAGGGCGTCGACTTGCCGAGCGCCCGCTTCAGCCGCGCTGACAGCTCCGGATAGTGACGCAGCGCCAGCACGGCGCGGTCACGCAGCGCGTAGGGCTGCCCGCGCCAGCTCAAGGGTGCGCTGAGATCGACCAGCGGCGTGCGCTGCGGTCCGAACCGCCGCTTGTAGGTGTAATTGCCGATCGAGAAATCGAACTCCCGCACGCCGTCCTTGTGCAGCGCTGCGATGGTGCGATCGATGATCAGCCGCCCCGGCGAACACGCCGACCACTTCTCGCCCGCATTGCTGATGCGGATCATGACGTAGCGCGAGCCGGTGCGGACGCCGAGCAGCGTCGCCACCACTTCCTCGTGGGTCGCAAGGGCGGTCATGACAGCATAGCCGCGCGCGGTGCCTTCGCGTACGAGGTCGCGATAGAAGGCGGCGCAGTCCGCATTGTCGAGCACGTAATTGAGTCCTAAACCGTTCAGCCGCGCTTCCTGCTGCACCTCCGTGGTGGACAGAAGGTCCAGCGCCTCGTCGGTATTCGCGGCAATCCTGAACGCCGCGGACGGCTCGCGCGTGAACACGCGCCAGCTCCGTCCCAATTCCTTGCGGACTTTCCGGTTCAGCTCGTAGCGCCAGGCGTTGTGGTCGTCGCCGATGGTCAAGAGATTGCCGTTGACGACCGACGGTCCGATGCCATCGAGGAGTGCCAGCGGATTGGGTCGCGTCGCGAGCTTGACCGGCATCTTCCGAAAACGAATGAGATCGGCCCCGCCATGCGCCTTGCGCAGCGCGGCCCGCAAATCACGCCAGAACTGCCATGCGGCGACGTCGTCGCGCGGTGCGGCCGGCCCGAGCACCGGCGCGTTGAAATCGGTGAGGTTGAGGTCGGCGAATTCGACGATGCGCAGACTGCCCAGCCGGTGACGGATCAGCGGCAGCAGCGCCGCCCGCTCGCCGGTCGCGGCATCGCTGACAATGGCGATCAGCGGCTCGACGCCATCGGTCGAGGCGAAGGCCCGGTACCAAGACGCGTACCATTGTGGATGCTGGAACGCCGTGAGCGGTTCGAAGATCCCCCAGCGGGCGGCCGCCTGCGCCCAATCGGAAACCAGCTCGACCCGATAGCCGACCGCATAGGAAGCGACCCGCGCCCCGAATTTCTCAACCGCTGTCGTCAAGACCGTCATTTCAACACCTGCTACCGGCAAGCTGGCTTACGCCGCCTCCAACGCCGCCTTGGGCGGATCCTTGGGCGGGTCCTTGGGCAGGTCGACGATCTTGCCGAGATCGCTCTCGTCGAGGCGGAAGTCGATCGTGCGCCGCACGGCGCGTTCGCGCTTCACCCACTTGCCGTCGCGCAGCAGCTTCTGCATCACCTGCTTGGCGAAGAAGGTCGGGCCACGGATGCTGCGGCTGCGCGGCGTGTAGCCGAAGCGATGCCGCAGCATGCCGTTGGCGAGATGCAGGATCTGGGCGCGGCGGATATCGTCGTTCACATAGGAGATCGTCATCGAGATGTTGACGGTGTCGAGGTTCTCGACGCGGTGCGGCGCATTGAGCGGCCAGTTCAGCATCTGGCCGGGTTCGAGATCGATCACCTGCGCATGCCAGTCGTACCAGGGCTCGTAGGGGATATCGACCTCGACGTCGAACAGCGCGATGTTCTCCAGATGCTCGGGCCGGATGAACGGCTGCGTGCTGGGATAGATGTAGACCCGCTTGCGGCCCGCGATCTGGACCAGGCCCTGCCCCGGCAGATCGGCGTGGTAATAGACCTGTGCATCGGGCGACGAAATCAGGATGCCGGCCTGATGGGTCGGCGCATCGAAGCCGGGAACCTTGGCTGCGATCTCGCCGAACATCCGCTCGATCATGTCGCGGTAGCGGCGATCGATCGCGGTGACGTTGCGCAGGTTCAGCCACAGGCCGCCGCGCGAAATCGCCTCGATCACCTGATGGCCGCGCAGCCTGCCGATCTCGCCCTCGCGCCACACCCGGCTCGATCCCTTGGCGCCGGTCTTGACCAGGCTGTAATGCTCGCGCGGATGGTGCTCGATCAGCTTGGCGAGATCGTCCATCGAGAACGCCGGCTGCTTGTGCATGGTATGCTCGAGCCGGATCGGCTGATGGCTCCAGAGCCGGGAATGGTTGTCATCCCAATCCGCGAAGATCTTTCCCGTCGTCATGGTCGCGCTCCTGGCTGCGCCGTTTCGCTTCATCCGATGTCCCGTTCCGGGACGAGCTGGCAGCTCTTGGGCAGGGATTGGCAAGAACGGTGCCGTCGCGTATGCGCGCGGGGTTACGCAAAGCTAATGTCTCGCCGATATGGCTACCGCGACGTTTCCGGAGCCGGCCGCCGTGGCCGACAGGACTGAATGACCAAACCACCCCGATATCGCGCGCTGTTTCTCGGCGCCGGGCCGCGGATGCACTGCGGCGTCGGGCAGTTCACCCGCCTGCTGCAGGAGACGCTCGACAAAATCGAGCCCGGCGCCAGCACGGCGTTAACCCTGACCCAGACCGACGGCACGATCGCCGAGATCTGGCGCGCGGTCGGCAGCGCGGACAGCGTGGTCTGCAACTT
Organism: uncultured Bradyrhizobium sp.; assembly: GCF_947648125.1. Lineage (GTDB taxonomy): Bacteria > Pseudomonadota > Alphaproteobacteria > Rhizobiales > Xanthobacteraceae > Bradyrhizobium. The sequence continues at coordinate 39,564 of NZ_CANSMR010000012.1, forward strand.
CCCGATCGTGGCCTGGAAGCGCGTGATCGCGCGCCCGCTGCTCGCGCTGCTGTTTGCCCGGCTGCGCCGCCGCAAGGTTGTCTTGATTCAGCACGAATGGGCGGGCCTCAACGGCATCCGCCGGCTGACCTATATCCCCGCTTTGTGGCTCGCCAACACCATCGTGATGTTCTCGCCGCTGGTGCGCCGCGAGCTCGCTGACGACCGGATCATGCGCGGCATGGTGCGGAAATGCGTGCTGGCGCCGCTGCCCCCGAACATCGCGGCGCCGGCCGGCTTCACGGACTCGATGCTGTTGCAGCGGCTCGTCGCGGCGCGCAGCAACGGCCAGCTCATCGTCGGGCATTTCGGCTCGATCTATCCCGGCAAGCAGCCGAACGGGCTGCTCGAGATCGGCGCGATCCTGAAGCAGCGAGGCCTGCAGCCCTTGATCGTCTATGTCGGCTCCTTCATCCGCGGCACCGACAACATCGAGCAGAAATTCTACGCCCGCGTCGCCGAGCTGGGGCTCAAGGGCGACGTGATCGTCTCCGGCTATGTCGCCTCCGATCACGAGGTGTTCGGCCTGCTCGGCGAGATCGACGTGTTCTGCTATTCGCTGGCCGAGGGCCTGACCGCGCGGCGCTCCAGCATCCTGGCCTGCGTGCAGTCGGGCCGGCCGCTGATCGTCACCGGCCCGGCGCTGCCGGATGAATTCGACCACCATCCGCGCTTCAAGGAATTGATCGATCGCGGCGCCATCCTGCTGGTGCCGCGCGACGCCGACAGCGCGGCCTATGCCGACCGGATCGTCGCGGCGCTGAAGCGGCCGACCGTCCCGGTGCCGTTCGATTTCGACGGCTGGTGGACGGACGTTGCCAACGCGGTCCGCGCGCAGTTCTAGACCTCACCCCGCATCCGGAACCGGGCCAGATAATGCAGCCCGAACACCGCGATCAGGAACGTCACCCAGATCGTGTCGGCGCGATCGAGGAAGAAGCTCTCCATCGACGACAGGTAGAGACCGAACAGCCAGATCCGCAGGAACAGCATCGTCAGCGGCGCATCATTGCCGCCGCGATCCGCGGCCTGGAAGTCGCGCAACGGCTTGACGACAACAGCCGCGATCAGCAGCACGAGACCGGGCAGACCGGTCCCGAGCGCGGTGTCGAGATAGCCATTATGGCTGTGCGAGGCGTAGCCCGCCCACTCCTTGCCTTCCTGCAAATTCTGGATCGCGCTGGTGCCCCAGAACGACTCGAAGCCGTAGCCGGTCCATAGCCGCTGGTGCAGCGATTCGAGGGCGAAGGCCCAGATGTCGGCGCGGCCGGTGAAGGAGGTGTCGATCGGCATCCGGTCGGCGATCGCGGCGAGCGTGTCGCTCATCACGATGCCGACGCTGAACAGATTGAGCAGCACCAGCGGCGTCAGCAGCAGCAGCGCACGGCCCGACAGCGAGCGGATCACCGGCATCACCGCGGTCAGCATCAGCACGGCGACACAGAGCACGATCGCGCTCTTGCCGGCGGTGAAGAACAGGAACACCGCGGCAAGCCCGGTCACGGCGATGCCCGACAGCCAGCCGCCGGCCCGCATCAGATAGATGCCGAGAAAGATCAGCATCGCCATCATCGCGGCCGCGACGTTCTTGTGGCCGAACGCGCCGCGCCAGTTGCCGGCAAGCGCCGGCTCCTGCGGATCGGTGGCCTGGTGAATCGACAGATGCGGCGCCAGGAGGACGCCGAGGTAACATGTCACAAGCAGGACAAGCGCAGCGATGCCGAACCAGCGCATCAATTCGCCCTGCGATTTCGGCAGCAGCAGCAGCGTCGCAGTCACCACGATGACGAACACCGACAACGCCAGGCGGCGCAGCGAGGTGGCGGGATCAGACGACAGCACGACGGTGATGCAAATCCAACCGGCGAACAGCAGGAAGGCCGGCGTCAGCAATGATTTCAGCGCCGGCTGATTGTCGCGCAGGGTCAGCGCCAGCATCGCGACCATCAGCACGCCGAACACGGCGTAAAGCACCGCATCCTTGCCGGTGACCACGTCGCCGACATAGAAGCCGCTCAGATCCGCGAACGGACGCAGCGATATCCAGACCAGCAGGAGAATGCCGACAAAGAATGCGCCGCGGACGATATCCATCACCGGCCGGCGCGCAATGTCGGCGATCAGCGCCCGGCTCTCCGCGGTGACGGACAACTCACTCACGACGCGATCTTGGAAGCTGCGTAGGGCTGCGGCTCGATGCCGAGTACCGCAAGCGCGCTGCCGACCGCGACCACCATCGGGTGCATCGCAATCACCGCTTGATGCTCGCGCAACACGATGCGCGTGAAGCGATACAGCGAGAACGGCACCAGGCCGAACATCTTGGCCTTGACGGCCGCGCGCGACCACATTGTCCGCGCCGCCTTGCGCTCGATGTGATAGTTGATCGCGCCGATCCGCAATCCGCGCCGCACGATCCAGCCGAGATTGGTCCGGGTCGACGGAACGGTCTCGCTGATGACGGCGTCCGTGACCCAGAAGAAGCGAAAGCCGGCGCGGCGCGCCCGCGCGAAGAAATCGTGGTCGCCGCCGCCGAGGAAGTTGAAACGCAGGTCGAAGGCGGGCTGTCCGAGCTTGTCGAACACCGCGCGCCGGATCAGGCAATTGCCGCAGCCATAGATCACCGGAACCGGACCGCTGGCATGATAGGCCGGCGCGAACGCCGGATGCCGCTTGAGGCTGCGCTTGTGCTCATCATCGAAATTCGGCCACACCGGCCCGCCGACGATCTCGGCGCCGGAGCTCTCGGCGGCCTGCACCATCCGCTCCAGCCAGTCGGGCGAGGCGACCTCGTCGTCGTCGATCATCAAAAGGTTTTTGGCGTTCGGAAAGGTCTCGAGCGCGGTCTCGAACGCCGCGTTGATCGCCCGGCAATTGCCCTGCCGCGGCTCGACGATGCAGACGCCGCGAAGCTTGCCGGAATTGAGAAACTCGGCCGCGACGGGCGCGCTCTCGCAGCGCGCCGCATCGTTCTCGACCACGACGATCGCGAAGCTGCGCTCGGTGCGCTGCGCCGCCACGGACTCCAGCGTCAGCCGCAGGTGCTTCGGGCGCCGGAAGCTCGGAATGCAGATGACGGTCTCGACGGAGCAATCCAGCGCGGGCGAGGTGGTTACCCAGGCGCGGTCCGCCACAGCAAGCTCGGTCGACATCTCCATGCCCTCCTGGCAATCGCGATCCGCACGACGCATCATCCCGGCACGGATCGGAATGGGACATGGCCGTCCCAAAGTGACCGACACCGGCGGCAATACGGACGCGGATCGAACGTTACGGCGACCTCATGGCAAAATCCGCTCCAGACGAGACCCGCGTTACCGCAACTTCGTCGCAAGGTTAATTTGAAGTCGAACGAAGTGATTTACAGGGACAGACGGCTGCGTGGGAGCGAGGCCTCGCGATCGGCGCCACGGTGTTAGCTGATCCTTAGGGTTAAGAGCCGTCACGCGCGCGCGCAGCGTGCCTTGCGCTCCAGTTGGCATTCAATTTGCTGATCACCCCATAAATCCTCGATCGATCCGGTCGCAACAACGCAAAACACTGCCAGAGGTTCACCTTGAAAGCGCTCGACCTCGTCTCGCTCGGCACCAAGCATGTCCGCAATGCCCTCTCGGAAGAGCTCTATTTGCGTACCGGACGCGACGTCACCCGTCCGGCCGCGATCTTCGCCGAGGTGGTCGAACGCTGCAATTACAAGTGCCGTTACTGCGACTACTGGCGCCGTCCGAACTATCGCGACGAGATGTCGATCGCCGAATGGCAGCGCGCTCTCGCGAGCCTGAAGGAATTCATCGGCGCCTTTCACGTCGAGTTCGCCGGCGGCGAGCCCTACATCAAGAAGGGCGTTCTCGACCTCTTGCGGTTCTGCCGCGACAACGACATCCACTGGGGCGTCACCACCAATGGCGGCGCCTACCTCAACAGGAAGATCGTGGCGCAAACCGTTGAGGCGCGCCCGTTCAACATCAACATCTCGATCGATTCCACCGACCCCAAGATTCACAACTACTCACGCGGCGTCGAGAACTCGCTGAACGACATCGTGCAAGGCATCCGCAACGTCGCCGAACAGCGCCGTGCCGAAGGTCTGGATTTCCCGATCATCATCAAGCCGGTCGTGCACCGGCTGAACTTCCGCCGCCTGCCCGAATTGGTCGACTGGATCCAGGAGATCGGCGCCACCGCGCTGAGCTTCCAGCCGGTCGAGCAAGGCACGCAGGAGGTCGAGGACGAGCTGTGGATCGGCGAGAGCGAGCTGGACGATCTCATCAAGGTCCGCGACGAGCTGCTGCGGTTGAAGCGAGAGGGCGCGCCGATCCTCAACGGCGAGGCCGTGCTGCGAGCCTGGCCGAACCATTTCCGCCGCGAGAAAGCGCCGAAGGAAGTGATGCCCTGCCGCGTCGGCATGCGCAATTACTTCATCCGCTCCGACGGTCGCCTGGAAACGTGCTGGTTCTTCAAGCCGATCGGCAACGTGCGCACCCAGACCGCACGCGAGATCTGGTACAGCGAGGAAGCCCGGGCCCGCCGCAAGGAGACCGTCGCCTGCGACAAGCTCTGCCTGTTCACCTGCCTCGCGCAGCGCACGCTGCAGGACAAGCTGAAGATGGGCCTGACGCTGTTGACCAACACCAAGGCCGCCTGACAGCCGAGAGCTTGAGCCTTTCTAACCGTCTGAAGTGTGACTCACTTTTCGTCATGCCCGGCCTTGTGCCGGGCATCCACGTCTTTGCGTCAGTTGCGCAAGAAAGACGTGGATGGCCGGGACGAGCCCGGCCATGACGGGCTTGCGAAAGGCGCCTGATTTCTGCTGCCGCCTTTTGAACAGACTACACCGCCGGTCAACCCCCAAACAATTTTCGAAACAGGCTGGCGGATTCCGGAAACTGGCCGTTGTCGATCTGCGTCGGCCACAGACCGTCGACATCGAAATAGGCCGCGTAGGCGATCGCAGCCTGATTGGCGGCGAACCAGTCGTGCATCTGCTGCACGAAAAACGCGTTGTCGCCGGACTGGCCGACGCCCCATTCCGGATAGCTCATCAGCTTGCCGTGCTTCGCTGCGAACGTCCGCTGCCATTCGAGACCGAACGGCGCCTTCAGACAGGAATTGGTCCAGCGCTCCGCGGCGCTGCCGTCCGATTTGAAGTCGTAGACGTCGAGACCGATGAAATCGACCACGTCATCGCCGGGATAGGCGGCGTCGGCAGGCATGTCCTGCGCTCCCCAGCCCGGACACCAGTCGAACTTGAAACTGCGGGAATGTCGGCGGAAGATTCCAACCACGCGGCGGAACGCCCTGATGTAATCGTCCTCATGGCGCTTGGCGAACCAGCCCGAGTTGGAGATGTTCATCTCCCAGCCGAGGCGGATGATCGCCTTCGGATGCGCCGCGCCGATGGCGCGCGCGGCCGCCTCGAACTCGGCATCGTGCAGGCCGCCCGCGACATCAGCGAGCGGCGTGCCTGACATGCTGAGCGGCACTGACCAGGCCAGATTGCGCGCCGGATTGAGCTTCTTCCAGAGCCCCGGCACCCAATCGAGCTTGTGAAAGTCGTCCCAGCTGCTCTGGCCGTAGAAGTCGACGCCGAGCACTGACGACCGCGGCCGACTGAGCCATGTCTCCCAAGCCTGCAACACATGCTCGCGGCCGGTGTCGCCCCATTTGACGAAGGCGCCGGCGAACCGCGCCGAACCCGTCCCGAGCTGCGATCGGGCTGACGGCGCGGCCCGCGCGGTCGACAGTCCGCTCAGGGCCAGCGCCGCGAATGCGAGGGCACCGCGCCGCGTGATTCCGCGATCAGTCGGCATCGTGCGCTCCAGCCAGCTCGCTTGCGGCAAGCGTACCAAAAGCACACAGCGCCGACAGTGCGGATGTCTCGAAATGGACGGATGGTGCGGCGCGCCGTTCGGCCGTGCCGTTTACCCGCCGGAAATGCCACCGAATCTGCATACGCACTCACCTGCGCCGACCTCGTCGGCATGCGAGACGCCAGCACTGCAATATCCGGGCAACATCCCGGTCCAGCGTCAAAATCGCGCAGCCGAACGATGATTGCCGATCCGTTAACGGCCGCGGCGAGCCGTCATTTAGCAATCGTTAACCATCAACGCCGCCGATAGGGTCATCAAATCTCTCCGGCACCGATCTTGCTGAACTGGGGTTCAGGACAATTCCGGGCGGCCACGATGTGCCGCCGCGACACGGTGTCGCCGGAGAGAGTTACGAGATGAACCCTGTCGCGTTGCTGACCCCGACCTACGGGCGCGATCTGGAAATCTGCACGCTGCTCTGCGAGAGCGTGGATCGTCACGTCACGTCGTTCTCCAGGCACTATCTGCTGGTCCCGGATTGCGACCTGCCGCTGTTCGCGCCGCTGGCCAGCGAGCGCCGCATCATCATTCCGGCCTCCTCCTTCCTGCCCGACTGGCTGCGGCCGCTGCCGCGCATGATCCAGCGCAAGCGCCGCCAATTCTGGTGGTCGCTGCGCGCCAAGCCGGTGAACGGCTGGCACGTGCAGCAGATCCTGAAGATCGCGGCGACGATCGCGTTGCCTTATGAGCGGTTCTGCATCCTGGATTCCGACATCGTGTTCTTTCGCGATTTCGACCTTTCGCGCTTCCAGTATCCGAACACGATCCCGCTGCTGAAAATGGCCGATGCCGTCACCGCCGACCAGCCGCGCCATTCGCGCTGGCTCGAGACCAGCCATCAGCTGATCGGCCTGCCGACGCCGCCGTTCCCGGCACCGGATTTCATCGGACACATCATCTTCTGGGACAAGCAGACCACCCGCGCGCTCACTGAGCGCATCGAGGCCGTCACCGGGATGAGCTGGATCGAGGCGCTGTGCCGGACCCGCGAGTTCTCCGAATACCTGCTCTACGGTTTCTTCGTCGAAAACGACGGGTCCGCCGCATTGCGTCACTCCGACGTGCCGAAGACGCCATGCGTCAGCTACTGGGACGATCCGACGCTGAGCAAGGACGAACTCACCCGGCTGCTGCTGCGCGCCAACAGGGACGACGTCGCGTTCTCGATCGCATCGTTCTCGGGGACACCGGTCGCGACGATTCGCGAGGTCGTGGCCGAGAGCGACGCCATCCTGGCGTCGTCGGCGGCGACAAGGCTTTCGGAGCTCGCCGCATCATGCTGATCGGACAGGCCAGCATCAACCTGACCGCCAACGTGCTCTCGGCGCTGCTTGGACTGCTCAGCGTGTTCGTTTTCACGCGGCTGTTCGCACCGCACGACTATGGCATCTTTCTGCTCGGTGTCGGATTCGCCTCGGTCATATCGGTCTTCCTGGTCGGGTGGTTTCGCAACCTGATCCTGAGCGGCCACGCCCGCAACGACGGCACCGACGTCCGCGGCCTGGTCGCGTCGGGTTACCTGATCTGCTGCCTCACCGCGCCGATCGCCTACCTGCTGGCCCGCCTCGTCGGCCTCGATGCCGCCGCCGCGCTCGCGGCCGTGGTTCTCGCCATTGCGATCGGCCTGTTCGAGCTGACGCAGGATCTGCTGCGGGCACGGCTGAAGGCGCTCTCGGTCATGAAGGCGACGCTGGTCCGCGCGGCCGCCCTGCTCGGCCTTGGCGTCGTGGTTGCGCTGGTCAGCCCGACCGGCGTGCTGCTGCTGCTCGCGGCCGCCACGGCCTATCTCTTCGCCGTGCTCGTGCAATCGCGCAGCGCATGGCGCGGCACCATCGTCAATTTCGACCGTGCCGACCTGCGGTCGCTCGCCCGCACCGGCTTGCCGCTGACCTTGTCGCTGACGCTGCTCGCGATCTCGAGCGTGACCGATCGCTTCATGATCGCCAACCTGATCGGCGCGGCCGATGCCGGCAAATATGTCGCGGCGCTCGACCTGGTGCGCCAGGCACTGATGATGCCGGCGATGAGCATGGCCGCGGCGTTCTTTCCGATAGCCGTGCAGATCCATGCCCGGCAAGGCGACGCCGCGGTCAGGACCCATCTCGCCGATTGCCTCGAGCTGCTTGCCGGCGTCACGTTGCCGGCCTGTCTCGGCTTCGCGCTGATCGCCCCGCATGTCGCCAACATCATCCTCGGCGCCGACTTCCGCGCGGTTGCCAGCGAGATCATGCCGGTCATCGCGATCGCCGTGCTGTTCCAGGTGCTGACGCAGCAATATCTGCATGCGAGCTTTCTGCTGTCGGGACGCAACTCCTTCTACCTGATCAACACCGCCTCGATCATCGCCGCGAATGTGATCCTGTCCTACGTGCTGGTCAGCCTTGACGGCACCATCGGCGCGGCATGGGCGCGGCTTGGCGCCGACACCGCGGGCTTTGTCTGTGCTCTGATCCTGAGCCGCTTCGCTTTCCGGATTCCGATCCCGCTCGGCCGGCTCGCGCTGATCGCGATCGCCGCGCTCGCGATGGCGCTCACCGTCGGCGCGCTCGACCGCGCTCTCGACCTCGCCGATCTCCCCGCCAGCATCGTGCTGATCGGAGCCGGGCTCGCCGTCTACGCCGCGCTCTGCTGGCTGTTCGACATCGCGCGGCTGCGCGGCCGGCTGAAGCAGGGCCTTGTCATATTCCACACCAGATCCGCAAACAGCAACGTTGGATGAGCCGATGAACAGATCCCTCGCGCTTGCTACGCGTCCCGTCCCGCTCACCGAACTCCCGATGCCCGTCCCAGCCGAAATCCATCCGGAATCACTGCTGGCCTTGCCGCCCGGCGAAGCCAAGCAGAGCCTGCTCACGGTTCACAGCATCCTCGAGGCCCGGCTGCCGGCCGGTCCGCTCTCGATCTACGAAGCCGGCGGCGGCTCGACCAGCTATCTGCCGCTCGGCGTGCTGCGCCGTTCACATGTGACCGTCGTCGACATCGACGCCGATCAGATCCGCAACAACAGCTATGCGCAGGAAGCCATCCTCGGTGACATCCAGACCTATCGCTTCACGCCGCAGCAGCGTTTCGACCTGATCATCTGCTACAACGTCATCGAGCACATCCCCGATGTAGGGGCCGTGCTGAGCGGGTTCTGCGAGGCGCTGAAGCCGAACGGGCTGCTCTTGATCGGCGCACCGAACCCGAAGTCGCTGTCGGGCGTCGTCACGAAATACTCCCCGCACTGGTTCCACGTCTGGTTCTACCGCCATGTGCGCGGCGAGAAGCACGCCGGACTGCCGGGCGAGGCGCCGTTCCCGACCCATTTCCATCCGCTGGTGACCCTCGGCAACCTCGAGGCGTTCGTGGCCGGCCGCGGACTGCAGGTCATCTACCGGAAGAAATACGAAAGCCCGCGCTATCCCGAGATGCGGCGGCGCAAGCCGCTGCTGGCCGCGCTGATCGACGCGGGCGCGAAGGCGGTGAACGCACTGCTGCCGGGCAAGATCGACGTCCGGCACGGCGACTACCACGTGATCTTGCGGAAGCTTGGCTCATGAACGCATTGTGGTCGGAAGCCAGGGTCAAAGTCAGCCACCGGTTGGCAATGCATGTGCAGGTCGAGCGTTTTCGCCTGAACAATGCCACGCCGATGGTCACCTTCACCTTTGACGATCTGCCGAAGAGCGCGGCGACATTCGGCGCCGACATCCTGGAATCCTACGGCGCCCGCGGCACGTTCTACGTGTCGGGCGGCCTGGTTGGACTGGACGCACCGGACTGGACCACCGGCAGCGCCGACGACGTCATCTCGCTGCATCGCCGTGGCCATGAGGTCGGCTGCCACACGTTCTCGCACCGCCGCGCCTGCGACCTCGACGAGACCTCGCTGGCCGCGGAGATCGCGCGCAACCGGACCTATTTCCATTCGCTCGATCCGACCATGCCGGTCGAGACCTTCGCCTATCCGTTCGGCTACGGCTCCTACGCGCGGAAGCACCAATTGAGGTCCGAGTTCCGCACCTGCCGCAGCATCGTGCCTGGCGTGAACAGCGGCGAGGTCGACCTGCAATTCCTCCGCGCTATGCCGCTGATCGACCGCCAAATGTCCCGCGACCGGATCGACATGGCCTTCGCCGAGGCGGCACACATGAACGGCTGGTTAATTTTCTACAGCCACGACGTCGCCGACGCGCCGAGCCTCTATGGCTGCACGCCCGGCCTGCTGACCTACGCGCTGGAGGCGGCGGCGCGGCGCAATGTCCCTGTGCTGACGATGGCGGAGGCGTTCCGATGCGCCCGCGCTTAAACCCTTTGTTTGCCTTTCTGGTGAATAGTCGGCGAATGAGTATGGTTAATTTTTCGTGTTGCGCGTTTTCCGCGTCGTCTCGTGCGCGTTGCGTGGCCCGAAAGAGTGCTCCTCAGCCGATGCGTGCGGCCATTCAGACGGAAGCTGGGGTCGATGCTTAGCTATGACCAGCCGATCAACCGGGCCAAACCGGAGCCGCGCCGGGCCGCGATCCCGGCCGGCTTCAACGTGCTCGAGCTGGTCCGGCTGTTGTGGGTGCGCAAGGTCGCGATCGTCTCAGCTGCGCTGCTCTGCGCCTGCATCGCGGTCGCCATCGGCAAGAGCCTGACACCGAAATATACCGCGGGCGCCCAGCTCTATGTCGACCCGCGCGAGCTGCAGCTGGTCGAGCGCGAGCTGACCCCGCGCGCCCAGGACGTCTCCGGCCTCTCGATGGTGGTCGAGAGCCAGTCGCGCCTGATCACATCCAACAACGTGCTGCTGCAGGTGATCCGCGACACCAACCTGGTGAAGGATCCCGAGTTCGGCGGTGGCGCCGCGAGCCGCGGTCTGCTCGCCTCGGTGCTCGGCCTGTTTGGCATCGAACCGCGCACGACGGCGGAGCAGCAACAGCAGATCGAGATGAACACGCTCGACACACTGAACCGGCATATCAACGTCAAGAAGACCGATCGCACCTTCATCGTCGACATCGACGTGTGGTCGCACGATCCAGTCAAGGCGGCGATGCTCGCCAACGCGATCGCCAAGGCCTATCTCACCGAGTCCAAGCAGTCGCAGGCGGAGGCCGCGCGGCGCGCCACCCGCGACCTGTCCGGCCGGCTGAAGGAGCTGCAGCAGCGCCTGCGCAACGCCGAAGAGGCGCTTGCGACCTACAAGGCGCAGAACAACTTCGTCGGCTCGCAGGACAATCTGCTCACCGACCAGCAGCTCTCGGTCGGCAACCAGCGGCTGGCCGCGGCGCGGGCGCTCACGCTCGATGCGCAGGCCAAGTATGACCAGATCGAAGCCAGCCGCCGCGGGTCGATGGACGCGGGCGCGACCGCCGAGGCGCTGCAGTCGCCGACCATCGCCAATCTGCGCTCGCAATATGCCGATGCCAAGAAGCGCCAGGCCGAGCTGCAGGGCGAGCTCGGGCCGCGCCATCCGGCGCTACGCCAGGTCGAGCAGCAGGTCGAGGACCTGCGCCGGACCATCAAGGAAGAGATCGACCGCTTTGCGGTATCCGCCAAGAACGATCTGACCCGGGCGCGCGACTATGAAGCGTCGCTCAACAAGGCGCTCGACGTTCAGAAGCACCAGAGCGTGCAGATGAGCCAGGCGTCGGTGCGGCTGCGCGAGCTCGAGCGCGAGGTCGACGCCAGCCGCGACGTCTACCAGTCCTTCCTCAAGCGCTCGCGCGAGACTGAGGAGCAGGAGAGCCTCAACACCTCGAGCGCGCGCGTGATCGGCGATGCGACGATCCCGCAGCAGCGCACGTTCCCGCCGCCGATGACCCTGCTCGCGATGATCGGCTTCATGTTCGGCGGGCTTGCCGCCGCAGCCTGGATCGTTGCGGCCGGCCAGCTGGCGCCCGGCGCCGATCCGATCCGTCCCAGCGTCCTGCCGAAACAGGATGCCGCACCGGAGCGGCAACCCGTCGTCGCCAAGGCCAAGCCGCCCGCGCAGGCCCCGCCCGCGGTGCAGCCGGCTGCCGCTCTCATCGACAAGCCCGTGATCGAGAAGCCGCTGATCGCCGAGCTGCAGGAATCCGACGTCATGCGCACGCTTGGCGGCATCCTGACCGGCGACGGTCCTGCCGACGTCACGCGGTTTGGCTGGCCGACGCTGCGGACCAGTTCGGCACTGGGGCCGTTCTCCAATACGATGCGGCAGATCCATGCGGCGCTGGCGACGGGCTCCGCCCCCGAGGCCGTTCCGGTGCTGGCCGTGATCGGCACAGCCGGCGATCCCGACCGCAGCGTTGTCGCGCTCAACATCGCGCTCGTCGCCGCACGCGACGGCGCCCGCGTCCTGCTGATCGACGCCGACGCAACCGTCCACGCCTTGACCGACAGGGTCGCGCACCCCGTTCAGAGCAGTCCGAGCCGGCTCGACTGGCTCACCATCGGCAGCAAGGCGTCCCGCGCCATCAACACCGCAAACGGCATTGCCATCCTGCCGGCGATCAAGGGCAATCCCGCCAAGGCCAGCGAGGCGATCCAGAAGGCGATCGCGCAAGCGCGCGCCGCCGGCGGCCACGACCTCGTGATCCTCGACGGCCCGCCGATGCCGTCGGGTACGGACGAACGGCGGCTGTTCGACATGGCCGACGGGCTGATCGCGGCGCTGCCAGTGGATCGCGACATCAACGCGTCGATGGAAGACATCATCACCGCGCTCGGTGGCGCCGAGCGCAAGCTTGCCGGTGTCGTGCTCAACGAACTGCTGTCCACCGTCGCAGGCCAGCAGCACGACAGGCAGTATGCGTGAGACACGCGCCAGCTGCGCCGCGTTCGGCGTCGCCGCTGCAACATTGATCGCGAGTTGATCGTCCAATGGCCCGGCTATCGATCCCCGCCATCATCGCCGCCGCATCCATTCTGCTGTCCGTCACCGCCCGGGCCTGCCCCACCCTGATCGAAGGCGTCCCCGTGGACCGGATCAAGGCCTTGTCGCGCGGCGTCAATGCCGACGGCTGGATTGTCGACCCGCGGTCGGCGCCGCCACGCGGCCTGCTGCTCGAACTGCGCAAGGCCGGCCTGACCCACATCCGGCTGCCGGTGCCTGCCGACTTCGTCATGCCGCGCTTCGCCACCAAGGCGGAGATCGACAGCCGGCTGCAAACCGTCGATGCCGCGCTGAAGACCCTGCTCGCACTCGGCTATGCGGTGTCGATCGACTTGCATTCGGGTCAGCACTTCAACGCGCTGCACAAGGACGATCCGCCCGGCGCGATGACTGAAATGAAGAGCGCCTGGACCGCGCTCGCGCGGATCATGCAGCGCTACCCCTCCGATCGCGTCTTTGCGGAACTGCTGAACGAGCCAGAGGTCGATGCCGCGCAATGGCAAGGCGAAGTCCGGGAACTGGCCGGCTTCATTCGCCAATTGCTGCCGCAGACCACGCTGATCACGGGTCCGGTCAATTGGCAGCGTGCGGATTCGCTGCCGGGCTTCACGCCGCTCGACGATCCGAACGTCGTCTATGCCATCCACTTCTACGATCCGATGGTGTTCACCCATCAGGCGCATTGGGACCGTAGCGAGCCGCTCCACGACGTCGTCGGATTGCCCTATCCGATCCGCGCCGACGATCCGAAGGTTCAACAGTTGCGGGAACAGCTGACCGCGCTGAACAAGCCCAAGGCGCTTGCGATGGTCGACCGCGCCATCCAGGGCCCCGGCATCGACAAATGGCTCGAGCCCGCGGCTGCCTGGCAGCGGCAGTATTCCCGTCCGATCATCATCAATGAGTTCGGGGTGCTGAAGGCCGGCGCGCCGCGCGACAGCCGGTTACGCTGGCTCGCGGGCGTCACCGCCTATGCCCGGCAGCAGTGCTGGGGCTGGACCCATTGGGAGATGTCGCAAGGCTTTGGCCTCGCCGATGCCGTCACCGGCAAGGCCGACCGCGACGTGCTGAGGGCGCTGCTCGGGACGCGCTGACCCATCTGGTTAACCGGTTCTTACACAATGCGCGGCTAGATCGACGATGCGGGGTGGCACGCCACCCATCCGGTCATTTAGGTCAGAGCCTGTGCGAGCAGACATAGCCCCGCGGCCGCTGTTGGCCGGCGACCTCGTTCCTGCGCTCGGCATCGCCGTGGCATCGATCGCATTCGCGCCAATCATGCAGGCGGCCAACGCCGGGCTCGCGATCGTCGTCGAAGGCCTGATCGGCTGCGCCATCGCGCTCGCGGCGCCGGCCTATGCGCCGTCGATCGCCGTCTTCATCATCTTCTTCCAGAACCTGTTCGTCTCGATCCTGTCGTCCACCATGACGACCGAGCAGGAGATGGATTTCGTCAAGGGCTACAATTTCCTGATCTGCGCGGTCATGTGGCTGGTCACGTTGGCGCTGTACATGCTGCGCGAGCGCCGGCATTCGCCCGAGATCGACCGGATCATGAATTGGGGGCTGATGACCCTCGCGGTCGTGGGGGTGTATTTCCTGCTCGGCGCCACGCAGGACGCGCATGCGGCCCTGGTCTATCTGCGCAACATCGCCTTTCCGCTGTTTCTGTTTCAGCTGTCGCTGCTGACCGCCGCAACCTTCGAGATCCGCATCACGCCGTTCCTGGTGACCGTCGGCGTGCTCCTGATCGTCTGCGGCTATGTCGAACTGCTGTTTCGCGATTTCTGGCTCGAGATCACCAACGGCTACACGTTCTGGCACTTCGACGAGCTGAAGGCGACCCGCTCCGGAGCCTGGGAAGCCGAGATGCGCCAAACCGGCAATGTCCCGGTCGATCTGATCGACCGCTTCCGCTTCAGCTTTCTCAACAGCCCGTTGTTCGAGGATCTCGGACTGTCGTCGATTTTGCGCATCTTCGGACCGAACATGAGCCCGATCAGCTTCGGCTACGGGATCGCTTTCTCCATCCTGTTCCTGTTCGCGGTCGGATATCGCTGGCTGGCGCTGGTCGCAATCCCGCTGCTGATCCTCTGCAGCGTGAAGGGCGCGCTCATTCTGGTGATCTTCGTGGCGCTGGCCTGGACGGCAACCTGGCTGCTCGGCGCCACCATCACCCTTGCCGTCGCGCTGGTCGGACTCGTGGCGTACGCCATCGCGGCGATCTATATCGGACTCCAGATCGGCGACTTTCACGTGATCGGCTTCATGGGCGGCTGGGATGGATTCCTGCACAACCCGATCGGCCGCGGCCTCGGCGTCGGCGGCAATCTCTCCGAAGGTTACTTCTCGATCGACTGGAACGCCGCGCAAGCGGCCGGCACGATGGACGGCGCGGTGGAGAGCGCCGTCGGCGTCCTGCTCTACCAGATGGGCATCGGCGCAGTGGTGCCGCTTGGCTTCTTCTTTGCGGTGGCGCTGAAGGCCTGGCGCCTCTACGCCTCGTCCGGAATTCTCATTCAAGGGCTCGCTGCGTTCGGCACGATGGTCGTGCTGGTGAACGGCATCTTCCAGGAAGAAGCGCTGTTTGCGCCGCCGGCGCTCGGGCTGTTGCTGTGTCTGACCGGCCTCGTGCTCGGCCATCATCTGCGCACGCAAGACGACGATCTGAAGGTCCCCCGCGGATAGCACACGACACGCGAAGAAAAGCCCGGCCGCGGCGCGACCGGGCTCGCCTCGGTGTGCGCTGTCAGAGCGGCTTGATCTGCACCTTGCGGAACTTGACCACGCCGGAACCATACTGGAGCGCGATGTAGCCGCTGGCGTGCTTGGAATCCTGCGCGTCAACGGTCTTCTGGCCGTTCAGCGTCACGACGAAATGTGGCCCCTGCGCCGTGATCTCGTAGACGTTCCACTTGCCGGCAGCTTTCGGCATCGGATCGACCTTGGCGACGTCGACGATCGCGCCGGTGCCGTAGGTCGGATCGGGCCGCTTGTCGAAGATGTTGACTTCGTAGCAGACCTTGGAGTCGATCACCTTGTTGCCTTCGCAGCGGATGAAGACGCCGCTGTTGGCGTCCTCGTCGGTCCAGAACTCCGCCCGGATCTGGAAATCCTTGTACTGGCTCTTGCTGACGAGATAGGAGAGATCCTTGCCGTCGAGCTTGTCGGCGACCAGCGCGCCGTCCTTCATGGCCCAATTGGCCTTGCCGACCTCGTCCCAGTCGCCCTTCCTGGAGCTGTCGAGCAGCGTGACCCAGCCGTCATCGCCCGATGCGGCGGTGGAAAATTGCAGCGCGGCCGCACCGATCACGAGTCCCGCCGCCAGTATCGACAGATGCTTCTTCAAGGTTATCCTCCCGTCTTTTGGTTGGCGCGCAACCTATCATCGTCCGCAGCGGCGTAAATGCGTTTTTCATATTGCAACTGCGTTGCGTCACGGCCCGATGCCGCAATCTTGACAGCAGACATGCGCGAGCGCGTCTTGTCCGGCGCAAGCGAGAGCAATTAGCATCATGCGACATACGGGCGCGGCAGTCGCCCGAACGAACTGACCTGGGAGAACACGATGACGGCGTCGAACCGGTCCTGGCGATACCTCATGATGCCGCTGGCCCTTGCCGGCACGCTGAGCGTCAGCTCCGCGGCAGAGCTCAATCCGGCCGCTGTCACCTACAAGCTGCCGGACCAGATTCCCTGGAGCCCGGTCGACGCGCGCGGCGCGCAGAATGCCGTCGTGGTCGGCGATCCCTCGAAGCCCGGCTTCTACATGGTCTACACCAAATGGACCAAGGGCAATCATTTCAGCCGTCCGCACTTCCACCCGAACGATCGCTACATCGTCGTGCTCAAGGGCACCTGGTGGGTCGGCTCGGGTTCGAAATTCGATCCCGATCACGGCACCGTGGCGATGCCGGCGGGAAGCTTCGTCACCCATTTCGGCAAGCAGGTGCACTGGGACGGCGCCAAGGACGAAGACGCCGTGCTGCTGATCATGGGCGAAGGCCCGGCCACGGCGACCGAGGTGGAACAGAAGTAGCCGCGTTGCGCGAAGTGGGGGCGATGCTATCATCGCGGCCCAACGAAGGGCCTCCGATGCATCCCGCCGCCAAGCTGCAATTTGCCCGCATCGCCGACGAGTTCGCGCGATGGCGCGCCATTGCCGAACCGGAGCGACCGCCGGCGCCGGCGTGGTGGTGGGGACCGGCATTCGAGCTGCGCGATGCCGCCGAACCGCTGCCCTCCACCTTGTCCCGCCGGTTCCGTTTGCCCGACGGGGCGAGCTTTGCGGAGGCATCGACGGCGCTGCGCCAAACCCTCACCGGCCAGGCGATACCGTCCTGGCCCTATGATTTCTCGCGCGTGATCGCATCCACCGATTCCGACGTCCGCGACCTGCCCGTGCAGCCGTCAGACGACAGCGCGTTTCCGCCCTAGATCCGACCCGGCCTCACCGATCGCCTCGTCGTCCAGCGCAGGCTGCAACGGCGGCGACGTCAGCACCGGCGACGACTTCAACAATTCGGCGAGATCGCGCGGCGGCAGCGGCCGGCTGAACAGAAAGCCCTGCATCTCGTCGCAGGCATGGGCGCGCAGGAACTCCTGCTGCTCGGAGGTCTCGACGCCCTCGGCCACGATGGTCATGCCGAGCGCCTTGCCCATGCTGATGATCGCCTGCGCGATCGCGACGTCCTCGGAATCATCAGGCAGATCGCGCACGAAGGAGCGGTCGATCTTGATGGTGTCGATCGGGAACTGCTTCATCAGCGACATCGACGAATAGCCGGTGCCGAAATCGTCGATCGCGAGGCGAATGCCGCGGTGCTGGATCGCGTCGAGCACGCGGACCGCGCGCGTCACGTTGCGCATCACCATGCTCTCGGTGACCTCGAGCTGCAGCAGCGCCGGCGACATGCCGCTCGCCGCCAGCGCCTCGTCGATGTCGTCGAGCAGGTTCGGATCGCCGAACTGCCGCGGCGAAAGGTTGACCGCCATCGTCACCGCCTTGAGGCCACGGTGCTGCCACGCCATGTTCTGCGCGCAGGCTTCCTTCAGCACCCAGCGGCCGATCGGCACGATCAGCCCGATCTCCTCGGCGAGCGGAATGAACTGCCCCGGCGAGACCTTGCCGAGCTCGGGATGGGTCCAGCGCAGCAGCGCCTCGACGCCGCTGATCCGTCCGCTCGCCATGTCGACCTTGGGCTGATACTCGAGCGAGAACTGGTCGCGCTCGAGCGCGCGGCGCAGTGCACTTTCCATCGTCAGGCGCTCGATCGACTGCGCCCTCACCTCGTTGGAGAAGAAACGGAAGCCGTTCTTGCCGTCCTCCTTGGCGAGATACATCGCCATGTCGGCATTCTTGGTCAGCGTCTGCACGTCGGAGCCGTCGGTCGGATAGGTCGCAATCCCGATCGAGGCCGTGGTGTGGCACTCGTGCCCGCTGAGCTGCATGGGCTGGCTGAGTGCGACCAGCAGATCGCCGGCGATGCGCTCGACGTCGTGACGTTCGGCGGTGTCATCCAGGATGACCACGAACTCGTCGCCGCCGAGCCGCGCCACCACGTCGCTCGCGCGCAACGATCCGCGCAGCCGCTCGGCGATCGCCACCAGCAGCATGTCGCCGGCGTCGTGGCCGAGCGAATCGTTGATCACCTTGAAGCGGTCGAGATCGATGAACAGCACCGCGAGCTGCCGGCAATGGCGGTCCGCCGCCGAGATCGCATGACGCAGCATCTCGTTGAAGGTCTCGCGGTTCGGCAGATTGGTCAGGCTGTCATGCGAGGCGAGATATTCGATGCGCTCGTCGGCCTTGTGCTTCTCGTCGGCGCGGTCGAAGCTCTCGAGCGCGAACGCCAGATTGTCCGCGAGCCGCTGCAGCAGCTCGGCAAATTCCGGCGTGAACGTATCCTTCTCGATCGCAACGAAGATCATGACGCCGACGACCGATCCGTTGACGATCAGCGGGAATGAGGCGCCGGACTGCGTTCCATCGAGACGAGCACGCTCATGGAAAGCCGCAGTCTCGGTATCGGCAAAATAGTCATTGATGATGCAGGCCTTGCCGGACCGGAACGCCCTGCCGCAGGCGCCGCGGCCCTCGGGGCGCTCTTCACTGGTCGAGAGCGTCACCTGGCTCGCGCCGTTGGCTGCCGGGCCTGCGATCGCGACAATGCGGAGATAGTCGCTGCCGGGCTGCGCCAGCGCGATGGTGGTCGAGGTGAATTTGCCGCCGGTCGCTGCCGCCTCGCAGACCAGTTGATAGAGCTCGGCGCGGGACTTTGCCCGCATGATCGCCTCATTGGTCGCGCTCAGCGCCGCGAACATCCGCGACAGCCGCTCCTTCTGCTCGTCAGCCCGCGCCTTCTCGTCGGCGCGGTCGAAATTGGCCAGCGCAAACGAGACGTTCTCGGTGAGCCGCTGCAGCAGCGCCATCATCTCCGGACTGAAGGTGTTGAACTCGCCGGAGAGGAACACCAGCGCGCCGATCGCCTCGCCGTTCTTGAGCAGCGGCAGGGCCGCGCCGGATTTGCTGCCGCTGTCGCGCACGACCGGATAGACATGCGACTCAGGGCCGAAGTCGCTGAGATAATCGTTGCTGATGCAGGGCCTGCGGGTGCGGATCGCAACGCCGGTCAACGTCTGTCCCTCCGGACGCGTCGCATCGGCCGACAACTGGACTTCGCGGGCCCGTACCCGGTCGGGGCCGGAAGCAGCCACGTTCTCCAGGAAGGCCTCACCCGGCCGCACCAGCCTGATGGTGGCCGAGATGAACTGCCCGCCGACCGCCGCGGCATCGCAAACCAGGTCGAACAGCTCGCCGCGGGACTTCGCCCGCATGATCGCCTCGTTGGTTGCGCTCAGCGCCGCGAACATCCGCCTCAGCCGCTCCTTCTGCTCCTCGGTGCGCGCCTTCTCATCGGCGCGATCAAAACTGCCGAGCGCATAGGCGACGTTGTCAGCGAGCCGCTGCAGCAACTCGGCGAACTCGGCCGAGAAGGTGTTGCGCTTGGCCGAGATGAACAGCATCACGCCGACCGGCTCGTCGTCGACTATCAACGGAAACGCCGCGCCCGATCGCGCATCCTCGCGGTCGATGATATCGCGGAACGGGTTGTTGGCGACGTCGCCCAGAAAATCATTGTTGACGCAGGCGCGCCGGGAGCGGAACGCCCTACCGCAAACGCCGCGCCCTTCGGGACGCGCCTCGCTGCGCGAGACGTTGAGGCGGCGCGCATTCTCGGCGGTCGGCCCCGCGACCGCCATCATCTCCATGAAGTCGTCGCCGGGTTTTGCGATCAGGATACTGGTGGAGTTGAACCCGCCGCCATGTGCCGCCGCGGCGCAGACCAGCTCGAACATCTCGAGCCGCGACCGCGCGCGCATGATCGCCTCGTTGGTCGCGCTCAGCGCCGCGAACATCCGCGACAGCCGCTCGCGTTCGGCGTCGGCCTTGGCCTTCTCGGTGGCGCGGCCGAACGTGTCGAGCGCAACCGAGACGTTTTCGGCGATGCCCGCCAGCAGCGCGATGATCTCTTCGTCGCGGGCCCACGAGTTGCCGATAAAGAAGATCAGGACGCCGATGCTCTTGCCGAACCGGGTGAGCGGCAGCGCGACGCAGGCCATCAGACCGCTCTCGCCGGCCTGCGCCTGCGCGGCGCCCGTCGATATCGGAATGTCGTGCTCGATGCAGGGCCGTTTGGTCCGGAACGCCTCGCCGCAGATCCCCTTGCCGTAGAGATTGTCCGGGTCGGTCGAAAAGCGCGTCTGCGTAATCAGGTCGAGCGCCTCGCCGGTGCCGGCGACAGGCTCGAGCCAGTGCGTGTCGGGCTCGGCCAGCAGCACCACCGTGGCGAAGGATTTTCCGCTGAATACCGCAGCATCGCACACCCGCTGATAAAGATCGTGCTCGGTCTTGGCGCGAAGGATCGCCTCATTGGTTGCGCTGATGGCGCCGAACATGCGGTTGAGCCGGCGCATCGCCCGCTCGCCGCTCTTGCGCGACACCTCATGGTCGAAATTGTCGAGCGCAAAGGACACGTTCGCCGCAATGCGCTCCAGCAGCGACACGATCTCCTCGCCGAGCGAGTCGACCTCGCGCCGGGTCACCATGAAGACACCGACGCTGCGCCCGTTGCAGACCAGCGGCATCGCCGCCGCCGCACCGACGCCGGCTGCCGCGAGGCCGCTGCGCCAGGCCGCCGAACGGGCATCGTTGACATAGTCGTTGCTGACGCTGGCGCTCCGATCGCGGAACGCCCGCCCGGCGACGCCCTCGCCTTCCGGAATGCTGGCGAGCGTGGAAATTCTGATGCTGCGCAGACGCGCGACATCGTCGCCGCAACCGGCTGCGAATGTCAGCCGACCGGTATCCGGCTCCAGCAAAAAGACGGTCGTCGCCAGGAAGCTCCCGCTCGAGAACGCGGCTTCGCAGACCTTTCCGTACAACTCTTCTGGTGATTTCGCGTAGAGGATCGCTTCGTTGGTGGCACTCAACGCCGCGAATGTACGCCCGATGCTCGACTGCACGATCCCTGAAGGCCCCAGGGCCACCCCCTTCAATCTGCCGGGGAACATTGCCCGCGAGAGGCCTAAGTGATGGTTAGTGTATCCGGCAAGTTGTGAGACAGAGTAAACGGCTGACGAATCCCGGAGGCCGTTTTCCGGGATAATACGGACGCCTGTGTGCCAGGCTGAGGCGGAGGGGTGCGGGGCGCGGATCGCCGCCTGGCTTGGACCGCCGGCGCAGCCAAATTCCGCGGCGCGACCGCGCACGTTCCATTCGGTGAAATCCTGGCCGGGAGCACCCTGCTGGCGGTATGGCGGACCGGATTTTCCGCCCTTGCTCGGCGGGCTGCGCTTTGAGAGCATGAGCCTGATAACAGCAAGCAAGACCCGCGCATCACGCGGGCGGACCGCGAGGAAAATCCCATGCCGATCGTCCAGGCCGACCGTCTCACGCGCATCGGCGCGGCGCTGCTCCGGGGCGCCGGCGCGTCGGAGGAGGAGGCCAACGCGGTCGCCTCCGGCTGCGTCAACGCCAACCTCGCCGGCCACGATTCCCACGGCGTGATCGCGATCCCGACCTATATCGACCGCATCAAGGCCGGCCATATCGTCCCCGGCGCGAAATGGACCGTCGTGCAGGAGACGCCGACCACGACCGTGATCGACGGTCATTGGGGGTTCGGCTTCCACGTCAACGCCAAGGCGATGGAAATGACCATCAACAAGGCGAAGACCGCCAATGTCGCGGCCTGCACCGTGTTCCGGCAGAGCCATGTCGGCCGTCTCGCGCATTACCCAATGATGGCGATGCGCGAAGGCATGATCGGGATTGCGGCCGCCGATTCCGGCCGCTCGCCGAAGCATGTCGCACCGTTCGGCGGCCGCGAGGCCCGGCTCGGCACCAACCCGCTCTCGATCGCGGTGCCCTCCGATCTCGAGGCGCCGTTCTATCTTGATATGGCGACCTCGGCGGTCGCCGCCGGCAAGATCCAGCTTGCGGTGGCGCGCGGCGAGAGCATCCCGAAGGGCTGGATCATCGACGCCGAAGGGCGCGACACCACTGACCCTGCGGACTATCGCAAGGGCGGCGCGCTGCTGCCGCTCGGCGGCAGCGAAGGCTACAAGGGAAGCGGCCTTGCCGCGATGGTCGAGGTGCTGTGCGGCCTGCTGACCGGGCTCGGCTTCGGGGTCGAGCCGACCGGCCGTCACAACGACGGCTGCTTCATGGCGGTGTTCAACGTCGCCGCGTTCCGCCCCTTGCAAGACTTCAAGAAGGAGGTCGCCGATTTCGCCCGCTACCTGAAATCGACGCCGCCGTCGGAAGGGAGCCGTGGCGTGTTCTATCCCGGCGAGGTTGAACATCTGCGCGAAGTCGAACGGCGCAAGAACGGCATCGAGATCGAGGATGCGACCTGGGACAAGCTCAAGGCGCTTGCCGCCGATTACAAGCTCACCGACGACCTCGATCTTCGCTGACGCATTCAGGTACAGGAGAACGACATGACACGGCAAATGGCGCTGGTCGGCTTTTTGCAGGCGCAGAACTGCACCAACCTGCCGAGCTCCTGGCGGCACCCGGAGTCGCGCGACGATTCGATGTCGGCGGACTACTACCAGGAAATCGCGCGCATTCTGGAGCGCGGCAAGTTCCACATGGCATTCTTCGACGATCGCCTCGCAATGCCCGACCGCTACGGCAACGATCACGCCCACACCGTCGAGTACGGCATCCGCTGCGTGAAGATGGACCCGATCGTGGTGCTGACCACGATGGGCATGGTCACCACGAAGCTCGGCCTGGCCTCGACCGCGTCCACCACCTATTTCGAGCCGTTCGACGTCGCCCGCCGCTTCGCCACGCTCGATTTGATGACGGGTGGCCGCGCCGCGTGGAACGTGGTGACGTCAGTCAATGACGGCGAGGCGCTCAACATGGGCCGCGCGCAGCATCTCGAGCACGATCTCCGCTATGATCGCGCCGACGAATTCATGGAGGTGGTGCTCGGCCACTGGGACGCCTGGGAAGACGGCTCGCTGGTGATCGACAAGAAGAGCGGCCGCTTTGCCGATCCGGCCAAGGTGAAGCGGCTCGATCACAAGGGCGCGTTCTTCACCTCGCGCGGCCCGTTCACGGTGCCGCGCTCGGCGCAGGGCCATCCCGTCGTGATCCAGGCCGGCGCCTCCGGCCGCGGCCAGCGCTTTGCCGGGCGTTGGGGCGAGGTGATCTTCACCGCGGCGCGCAACCTCGCCAACGCCAAGCAGGGCTATGACGCGATCCGGGGCGAAGCCGTCAAGGCCGGGCGCGATCCGGACCAGATGTTCCTCTGCAACCTGATCACGCCGGTCACCGGCGCTACCAAGGCCGAGGCCGAGGACCGGATGGCCGTGATCCAGAAGCTGCCGCTCGAGATCGACGCGCTGTCGCTGCTCGCCGAAGGCCTCAACTTCGATTTCGGCGCCAAGGGGATCGACGAACCGCTCACCACCGAAGAGCTGCAGGGCATGCAAGGCATGCTCGGCATCCGCGACGGCGTGCTGCGCACCTCCGGCAAGACCAATCCCTCGACCCGCGACTTCATCACCTTCTCCGGCCGCGGCCAGGTGCAGGACGCGATGGTCGGCGGCCCGAAGGAGATCGCCGACCGGCTGGAGGAAATGTTCGAAGGCCGCGGCTGCGACGGCTTCGTCATCGCCGCGAGCTATGTGCCGGGCTCCTACGCCGACTTCGTCGACCACGTGGTGCCCGAGTTGCAGAAGCGCGGCCTGTTCCACAAGGACTACGCCGGCACCACGCTACGCGAGAACCTCGGGCTGAAGCGCCCGGCTGCCGGCGCCTGGAAGACCCGCGCGCAGGCCGCGGAATAGAAGGACATCATCATGCGCTGGCTGAAATTCACCGCCGCGGGCACCACGTCTTGGGGCCTCGTCGAGGGCGACACCGTCATCACCGTGAACGGCGATCCGTTCGGTGAATGGAGCAAGACGGCGAAGACCCACGCCTTGAAGGACGTCAAGATCGAGCTGCCGCTGATCCCGCGCACCTTCTACTGCGTCGGACTGAACTATCTGAAGCACCTCAAGGAGGCCGCCGACAAGGCCGGCACGGTGCCGAACGTCCCTGATCGACCCGAGATCGGTTACCGCGCGCAGAACGCGCTGATCGCCCATGACGAGAACGTCGTGATCCCGGCGAGCGCGACCGAGAAGATCCATTACGAGGGCGAGCTGGTCGTGGTGATCGGCAAGACCGCCAAGCACCTCACCGAAGCCAATGCAATGGACTGCGTGTTCGGATACACGATCGGCAACGACGTCTCCGAGCGCAGCTGGCAGAAGGCCGATCGCGGGCTGTGGCGCGCCAAGAACGCCGACACTTTCAAGCCGATGGGCCCGTGGATCGAGACCGATGTCGATCTCGACCGCATGGAGACCGCGATCCGCGTCAACGGCAAGGAGACCGGCCGCTTCCGCACCAACGAGATGATCTTCGGCATCGTGCCCTTCCTGGTCGAACTTTCGAAATACTTCACGCTGTCGCCCGGCGACGTGATCTGGATGGGCACCGACGGCGCCTCGCCTGACCTGAAGGACGGAGACGTGGTCGAGATCGACATCACCGGCATCGGGACCTTGCGGAACAGGTTCGTGAAGGAGAAGGCGTGAGAGTGTGGTCTAGCCAGCGCGCGCCTCATTCTCGATGTCGTCCCTGCGAAAGCAGGGATCCATAACCACCGCCTTGCGTGATGGAATTCGCTGGGGCCACAGCGTCGCACGACAACTGTACCCTGTGGTTATGGATCCCGGGTCGCGCTGCGCTCGCCCGGGACGACAGCGAGTGTGTTGCGGGGCTTGTGAGTCACACATCCGCATTCTCGTCGGGCCATCGTGACATCATCACATGGCCACTTTCGTAACGTGACAGAAACAAGAGAACCGCAATACCGTGCGGGCCGCTCGCACCCACCAGGCAAGGCAACAATGCCGCTTTCGCGCCGAACGTTGCTCCAGGGCTCGCTGCTATCAGCCGCCGGGATCGCCTGGAGGCCGTGGCCGGCTCTTGCCGATCCGCCCGCGGAGCGTCCGACATCGGAGCAACGCAAGCAGATGGCGGGCCTCGCCGCCGACTTCATGAAGGAGTACGACGTACCCGGTCTTTCCATCGCGGTTTCGATCAAGGGAAAGCCCGCTTATGTGGAGGCGTTCGGCGTTGCGGACCGGGAGAGCGGCGAAGCATTGACTCCGCAGCACCGCTTCCGCATCGCGAGCATCTCGAAGCCGGTGACATCGACCGGGATCTTCACCCTCGTCGAAGCGGGCAAATTGCGGCTCGGCGACTACGTGTTCGGCGCAAGCTCCGTTCTCGGCAACGACTACCCGACGACGCCAACCTTGCAAAGCCTGGTGCCGTCAGGCTCATCCCGCTCGCCTGTCGAGCAGATCACGATCGAGCATCTGTTGACCCACACCACCGGGACCTGGGGTAACCAGTCCCGCGACCCGATGTTCATGAACCCGGACATGAAGCATCGCGAGCTGATCAACTGGACGCTGGAGCACATGCCGCTCACCAGTCCACCGGGCCAATCATATGCCTATTCGAACTTCGGCTATTGCATCCTCGGCCGCGTCATCGAGACGCTCAGCGGCCGGAGCTACGAGCAATACATCAAGGACACGGTCCTGAAGCGATGCGGCATCACCGACATGCAGATTGCCGGCAATACGCTGCGCGAGCGGGCAAGCAACGAGGTGAAATATTACAGCCAGACCGGCGGCGATCCGTACCGGATGAACGTCGCGCGGATGGATTCGCACGGCGGCTGGATTGCGACGCCAAGCGATTTGACGACGCTGTTCGTCCATATCGACGGCTTCAAGGACACCGAACAGCTGCTCACCGACGACAGCCTCCGCGTCATGAGCACGCCCAGCGCCGTCAATCCTCGCTGTGCCAAGGGCCTGTTCATCACGGCGAACAACAATTGGTGGCACAGCGGGCTGCTGGACGGAACGACGACGATCTCGGTCCGGACCGATGGAGACTTCTGCTGGTCCGCGTTCACCAATACCAGGTCGCGCGACGGCATGACCCGCGCCCTCGACCTGCTGGTCTGGCACATGGTCAAGACGGTGCCGGACTGGCAGCCGCAGAAGCGGGCGTAGGCCTCGCCGTCATTCCGGGGTGAAGGGCGAGTCGCTCCACCATCCTACAGACTCAGTGATCGGCGCGTGAGGGAGCCACTGGCGGAAGGGTTCCCTCCCCCCTTGTGGGGGAGGGTAGGGAGAGGGTGCCACACGACGTGCCTTCTCCGAACCGTTACGGCAATAGGTGAACGCAATTGCACCGTCGGTGCACTCATCAATCATCTCGCCCGGGGCCCCCCCTCTCCCCACCCTCCCCCACAAGGGGGGAGGGAGCCTGGGTGACGTGCTCGCCTCACCCTCATTCCGCACCTAGCTCAGCGCGCCGCCGCCGACCTGCTCTTCACGTGATCGATGAAGGCGCGCAGCTTCGGCATGATCTGACGGTGGCCGGGATAGTACAGAAACACGCCCGGTGTCGTCGTCGCGAATGGCTCCAGCACGCGGACCAGCTTCTTCTCTTTCACCGCGCCGGCGACCAGCGGCGCGGGCACTTGCGCCAATCCCACGCCTTCGATGGCCGCGCCGACCAGCGTGGGGAAATCATGGCCGATGAAGGATCCGGAGACGGCAAGCTCGATCGAACGGCCGTTGTCGTTGAGCGACCACGGCGCCAGCCCGCCATTCGATCGCCGCAACCTGAGGCACGCATGCGCACGCAGATCGTCCGGGCGCTTGGGCCGGCCGCGGCGCGCGAGATAGTCCGGGCTGCCGACGACGGCGAACGGGAACGGCTTGGTCAGGCGGACCGCGACCATGTCCGGGTTGATGAACTGGCCCATCCGGATGCCGGCATCGAAACCTCCGGCGGCGAGATCGACCAGCTCCTCGCTGGCGGCGAGCTCGACCTCGATCTCGGGATAGGCCTTGCAGAATGAGGCGATCAGCGGCTCCAGCAGGATCGGCACCACCGAGCGCGGTACGGTGAGACGCAACAGCCCCGCCGGCTTCTGCCCGAGCTCGCGCGCCGCCCCGCTTGCGGCGACCAGCTCCTCGAACGCGGGCCTTGCGCGCGCCAGGAATCGTTCGCCGGCTTCGGTGAGGCCGACGCTGCGGGTGGTGCGGATGAACAGCACGGCGCCGAGGCGCGCCTCGAGCGCGCGCACCGCCTGGCTGATCGCCGACGGCGTCACCGCGAGCTCGGTCGCCGCGCGACGAAAGCTGCGGTGCTGTGCAACACTGAGGAACGCCTCCACGCCGTCGAGCGCCCCCTGCCTGACTGTGAAGTTCTGCTTCATGGCCTGTCAACATTATCGCGAATAGTCGCTCGCGGGAAGCCACCCTACATCGGAGCCACAGGCAGCCGCATCGCAAGGCGCGCTGCTCCACCCGACATCACGACGGCAGTCGTGAACGGAGACCTGCGACCGATGAAAACGATCCGTCACACCCTCCTTGCCCTCACCCTCACTTCGACAGGCTTAACCTCCATGACCGCTCCCTCTCTTGCTCAGGCCCAAACACAGGCACAGGCCCCCTCCACCATCACCACCGGCGTGATGGTGATCCTCACCGTCAAGACGGGCGTCACCCGCGAACAGGTGATGGCCGTGATGCCGGATGAAATCCGGCAGACCGTGCAGCTCTATCTCAGCGGCAAGGTTCGCGAATGGTATTCGCGATCCGACGGGCGCGGGGTCATCCTCTTGCTCGATGCCAAGGATACGTCCGAGGCGCACGCGATCATGGAAGGTCTGCCGTTGTCCAAGCTGGATATCATGGACCACGACTACATCGCGGTCGGCCCGCTGCTGCCGCTGCGCCTGCTAGTCGCCAAGCCGTGAACCCTCCGAGGTCGAACCCGATCGACGGGTTCGGCCTCTCCCTCCGGGTCGACAAACAGAGGATGCCGGCCGTGCCAGTCAGTCTCAACATTCCATTCCTGCTTAGCGTCGCCGGAGCATTTCTGACGAGTGCAGTGGTGGCCGCGACCTATGTCTGGCCGGCGCTCCGCACCTGGCCGCGCCATGAGGCGCTGCGGCTGCTTGCGGCGTTCCATGCCTTCCGGTTTCTCGGGATGAACTTCATGGTCACAGGCTTCGTGTCGCCGGAGGTGAACCCGGTGTTCGCCGGCGCGGTCGGCTGGGGCGATCTGACCGCCGCAGCTCTCGCGCTGCTCGCGATGGCGGCACTGTCGTGGCGCTGGCCGATCGCCATTCCGATCGTCTGGTTGTTCAACATCTGGGGCACGCTGGATCTTCTCAACGCCTACTTCATGGGCGCGACGAAGAACGCGGATCCCGGCCTGTTCGGCGCCGGCATCTATATCCCGGCGCTCTACGTGCCGCTGCTGCTGGTCAGCCACGTCATGATCTTCATGCTCCTGATGCAGGCGAAATCGGCGGAAGCGACTGCATGACCTGTAGGATGGGTAGAGCGAAGCGAAACCCGTCAACGCATCCGCGGCACGATGATGGGTTTCGCCGCGCTCTACCCATCCTACGGATTGCATCAACATCGTCGTCCCGGCGCAGGCCGGGACCCATACTCCGCAGCGGTGTTGTGAACGGGATTTGTCGTTCCAGGGCCGCGCAATAATGCATATTCGTGGTTATGGGTCCCGGCCCCCGTGCGCAATTGCGCACTAGGCCGGGACGACAGCACCTATGTGGCACAGCCGTCGTGGCACGTCTCAAAACGGCAGCGCCACGCCGGTCTTGATCTCCTTCAGGATCACGTTGGTGCGGACGTGGCGGATGCCGGGGATGCGGAACATGAACTCGTCGAGGAATCTGTTGTAGGCGTCCATGTCGCGCACAACGACCCGCAAATGATAGTCGGCATCGCCAGTGGTCGCGAAGCATTCCAGCACCTCCCGGCGCTGCATCACCCGCGCGACGAACTCGTCGACGAATTTGACATCGTGCCGCTCCAGCGAGACGTGCAGGATCGCCGAGGTCGCAAAGCCGGCGCGCTCGCGCGCGACCAGCGCCGAATAGCCGGATATGACGCCCGACTCTTCCAGCGCACGGACCCGGCGCCAGCACGCCGACGTCGACATCCCAACGGTTTCGGCAAGCTGCTGGTTGGTGGCGCGGCCGTCCCTCTGCAGTTCGGCGAGAATTTTCTCGTCTTGCTCTTCGACCATTACGCGGCTCCAATTTGGTAGATTCTACCGAATTGCCGTGCTCACAGCAATCTCCTGCCGATTATAGTTCGTCAGATGAACAGATAGGTAAGATCTACCACCCCCTGAGGCGTAGCCTTGTCCGGTCAGACATTGCGATTCCCGGAGGGGTCAGTCATGGGCCAGATGCCGCTGCTCGACGCCTACCAGCTGTCCGAGCGCTACAGCCGCGAACGCGGCCGCGTCTTCCTCACCGGCACGCAGGCGATCGTGCGCATCGCGCTCGATCAGATCAGGCGCGACCGTGCGAGCGGCCTCAACACCGCGGGCTTCATCTCCGGCTATCGCGGCTCGCCGCTCGGCGGCGTCGATCTCGAACTGTGGAAGATCGGCGAGCGGCTAAAGGAGAGCCGCATCGAATTCCTGCCCGCGGTCAACGAAGACCTCGCCGCCACCGCCGTGCTCGGCTCGCAGCAGGTCGAGACGCAACGGGATCGAAAGGTCGATGGCGTGTTCGGGCTGTGGTACGGCAAGGGCCCCGGCGTCGACCGCTCCGGCGACGCGCTGAAGCACGGCAATGCCTATGGCTCCTCGCCGCATGGCGGCGTGCTGGTCGTCGCGGGCGACGACCATGGCTGCGTGTCGTCCTCGATGCCGCATCAATCCGATGTCGCCTTCATGACCTGGTTCATGCCGACGCTGCATCCGGCCGATGTCGGCGAGTATCTCGCGTTCGGCGAATATGGCTACGCGCTCAGTCGATTTTCCGGCATGTGGGTCGGCTTCAAGGCGATCTCGGAGATCGTCGAATCCGGCGCCTCAGTCGAGCTTGCGCCGCCGCGGGTGTTCGCGCAGCCGGATTTCGTACCGCCGCCCGGCGGCCTGCATTATCGCTGGCCGGATCTGCCGGGCCCGCAGATCGAGGAGCGGCTGGAGGCGAAGAAGCACGCGGTCTACGCGTTTGCAAAAGCCAATCCGATCGACCGCTGCATCTACGACATCAAGAATGCGACCTACGGCGTCGTCACCACAGGCAAAGCGCATCTCGATCTGATGGAGGCGCTGCGGCTGGTCGGGTTGGATGAAGCCGCATGCCGCCGCTTCGGCATCGACATCTACAAGGTCGGCATGGTGTGGCCGCTCGCGCTGCATGATGCGATGGAGTTCGTGAAGGCCAAGCGCGAGATCCTCGTGGTCGAGGAGAAGCGCGGCATCATCGAAAGCCAGTTCAAGGAATATTTCTACGACTATCCCGGCTCGAAGCCGGAACGGATGGTCGGCAAGC
Source organism: uncultured Bradyrhizobium sp. (assembly GCF_947648125.1). Classification (GTDB taxonomy): domain Bacteria; phylum Pseudomonadota; class Alphaproteobacteria; order Rhizobiales; family Xanthobacteraceae; genus Bradyrhizobium. Next base: position 70,316 of record NZ_CANSMR010000012.1, read on the forward strand.
ATGACGAAACCGGCGCGCGGCTGATCTCCTGGACCGGCGAATTGTCGCCGTTGATGCTGGCCGACGTGCTGGCGCGGCGGCTCGATCCGATGTTTCCGGAATTGCAGCTCGCCCGCCGCGTCGCTGCGCTCAGGCCGGAACAGGATCGCACGATCGCGGTCCCTGGCGCGACGCGCACGCCCTATTTTTGCTCGGGCTGCCCGCACAACACGTCCACAAAGGTGCCGGAAGGCTCCAAGGCGCTAGCCGGCATCGGCTGTCACTTCATGGCGAGCTGGATGGATCGCGAAACCTCGTCGCTGATCCAGATGGGCGGCGAAGGCGTCAACTGGGCGGCCTCGTCGAAATTCACCGGCAACAGCCACGTGTTCCAGAATCTCGGCGAAGGCACCTACTATCACTCCGGCTCAATGGCGATCCGGCAGGCGATCGCAGCCAAGGCCAACATCACCTACAAGATCCTGTTCAATGACGCGGTGGCGATGACCGGCGGCCAGCCGGTGGACGGCCCGGTCAGCGTGCAGGCGATCGCGCACAGCGTCCGCGCCGAAGGCGTCACACGCATTGCGCTGGTGTCGGATGATCCCGCGCAGTTCTCGCCGGCCGATCTGCCCGTCGGCGTCACCATCCACCCGCGCGAGGAGATGGACGCCGTGCAGCGCGAACTGCGCGAAATTCCTGGCGTCACCGTGCTGATCTATCAGCAGACCTGCGCCACCGAGAAGCGGCGGCGGCGCAAGCGCGGCACGATCAAGGATCCCGCGCGGTTCGCCTACATCAACGAGCTCGTCTGCGAGGGCTGCGGCGACTGCTCGGTGGAATCCAACTGCCTCAGCGTCGAGCCGAAGGAGACGCCGTTCGGCCGCAAGCGCAAGATCAACCTCTCGACCTGCAACAAGGATTTTTCCTGCCTCAACGGCTTCTGCCCGAGCTTCGTCACGATCGAGGGCGGCAAGCGGCGGGCGAAGAGCGCAAGCGCGATCGATCCGCTGGCGCGCGCCGCCACGTTGCCAACACCGGAGCTTGCGGCACTCGACGAGCCCTATGATCTCCTGGTCACCGGCGTCGGCGGCACCGGCGTCATCACGGTCGGTGCGCTGATCGCGATGGCCGCGCATCTCGAAGGCCGCGGCGTCTCGGTGCTCGACTTCACCGGCTTCGCCCAGAAATTCGGTCCGGTGCTGAGCTATCTGCGGCTCGCGGCGGCGCCCGAGGCGCTGCATCAGGTACGAATCGACCAGGGCGCAGCGGACGCGCTGATCGGCTGCGACCTCGTGGTGAGCTCGTCGGCCAAGGCGTCCGGCACCTATCGCAAGGGCATGCGCGCCGCGGTCAACCTCGCCGAGATGCCGACCGGCGACGTGGTTCGCTTCCGCGACGCCGACCTCGCCTCGCCGGTTCGCCTGCGCGCCATCGAGCGGGTGATCGGACCAGGCAACCTCACCGCGATCGACGCCAATGCGCTGGGCGAGCGGCTGCTCGGCGACAGCGTCTATGCCAACATCATGATGCTCGGCTTCGCCTGGCAGCAGGGCCTGGTGCCGGTGTCGCTGGACGCGCTGATCCGCGCGATCGAATTGAACGGCGTTGCCATCGAACGCAACAAGCTGGCGCTGGCCTGGGGCAGGATCGCCTTTGCCGACCCGGAGTTTTTGCCAAAGGCCGAGAACGCCGATCGCGACACGCCGGAGACGCTGGAGCAGATGATCACGCGACGCGCAGACTTCCTCACGGGCTATCAGGACGACGCCTATGCCGCCCGCTACCGCGCGACAGTCGACCGCGTCCGCCGCGCCGAGACCGCACTCGGCAGCCGCCGCGACGAAGGTGCTCCCCCTCTCCCGCTTGCGGGGGAGGGTTGGGGTGGGGGTGTCTCCACGAGCCGTAGTGCGGGAAGAGCGCCCACCCGTAACGCATCTAGCGATGCGTTACGGCCTCCCCCGCAAGCGGGAGAGGCGGACCGAGTTCGCGGACAGATCGAACCAAGCAGACAAGAACTCCCCCTCACCGACGCCGTGGCGCGGTCGCTGTTCAAGCTGATGGCCTACAAGGACGAGTACGAGGTGGCGCGGCTGCATATGCAGACCGGCTTCCTCGAGACCCTCAAGCGCGAATTCGATGGTGACTTCACGGTGCAGTACCATCTCGCGCCGCCGCTGTTGCCGGCACGGCGCGATGCGCGCGGCCGGCCGCGCAAGCGCGCGTTCGGGCAATGGATCCAGACGCCGCTGCGGCTGCTCGCAGGCCTGAAAGGACTGCGCGGCACGCCGTTCGACATATTCGGTTACACCGCGGAGCGCCGCGCCGAGCGCGAGCTGATCACCTGGTACGAGGCGCTGATCGAAACCATGCTCGGCAGGCTCGATGCTGCGCGGTTGCCTGAACTCGTCGCACTGGCAAAAGCGCCGATGGAGATCCGCGGCTATGGGCCGGTGAAGGACGCTGCGATCGACAAGATCAAGGCGGAGGTGGCGCGGCTGACCGCGCTTCTCACCCCCGCCCCGTCAGATACCAACGACGGCTCAGGCCGCCGCACCGCGCTTGGCGGGTGAGATCAAGCCGACCACCACGGTCGCAATCACGGCCACCACGACGTTAAGCAGCAGCGCGCCGAGACCGACATAGAACGTATAGCTGGCATCGCCGAGCGAGATGGTGGCGAGCGGCTTCAACCCGTTGCTCCACGCCGTGTAGGTGCCCCAGCCGATGCCGACCGCCCAGCCGAGCAGCAGGCCCTCGGCGCGGAACCAGACGGTGAACAGCCCGAACACCAGTGCCGGCAGCGTCTGCACGATCCACAGACCGCCGAGCAGTTGCAGGTCGAGCGCATATTGCGTCGGCAGGAACAGGATGAAGGCGAGCGCGCCGACCTTCACCACGAGCGAGGTGATTTTCGCCACCGACGCCTCACCGGCATGCGAGATGTCCGGATTGACATAGGACTTCCAGACATTGCGGGTGAACAAATTGGCGGCGCCGATGCTCATCACCGCGGCCGGCACCAGCGCGCCGATCGCGATCGCCGAGAACGCGAAGCCCGCGAACCATTCCGGGAACAAGGTCTTGAACAGCATCGGCACCACGTCGTTCGGCGACGTCACCTTGATGCCGGCGGCATAGGCCATGTAGCCGAGCAGCGCGATCAGGCCGAGCAACAGCGTATAGGCCGGCAGCAGGATCGCATTCTTGCGAATCGTTTCCGCCGACTTCGAGGCGAAGATGCCGGTCAGCGTGTGCGGATACATGAAGGCGGCGAGCGCCGAGCCGAGCGCCAGCGTCGCATACGGCAGATACTGAGCGGGCTTCAACGTCAACCCGGTGGCGCCGCCCTTTGCGGTGAAGGCGTCGTTGGCGGCGGAGAACACCGCACCATAGCCGCCGAGCTTCGAGGGCACCACGACCACCGCCGTCAGCACCACGATGTAGATCATGATGTCCTTGACGAAGGCGATCAGTGCCGGCGCACGCAGGCCGGAGCTGTAGGTGTAGAGCGCAAGGATCACGAAGGCGGCGATGATCGGCAGTTCGCCGGTCAGGCCCATCGCCTTGATCACGACCTCCATGCCGATCAGCTGCAACGCGATGTAGGGCATGGTCGCGACCAGGCCGGTCAGCGCCACCACGAGCTCGAGGCTGCGCGAGCCATAGGCGCCGTGGACGACATCCGCGGCGGTGACATAGCCGTTGGCATGCGCCTTCTTCCACAGCACCGGCATCACGGCGAAGACGAAGGGATAGACGATGATGGTGTAGGGCAGCGCGAAGAAACCGTAGGCGCCGACCGCGTACACCAGCGCCGGCACCGCGATCACGGTGTAGGCGGTGTAGAAATCGCCGCCGACCAGGAACCAGGTGATCCAGGTGCCGAACTGACGGCCGCCGAGACCCCATTCGTCGAGATGCTCGCTGACCGGGCCGGATTTCCAGCGCGCAGCGAAGAAGCCCATCACGGTGACGAGGGCGAAGAAGAAGATGAAGACGGAGAGCGCCACCCAGGCGATGTGATCGGTCATGGCTGCTCCCCTCACCGCTGCTCGTCGGCATCAGGCCGCCGGCTGCGATAGACCAGCCAGATCAGCAGCGAGGAGATCGGCACCCAGGCGAGCTGGTACCAGTAAAAGAAAGGAAAACCGAACAGCGACGGTTCGACGAAATTGTAGAACGGCACCCACAGCAAGCCGATAAACGGCAGCAGCAACAGAATCCACATGGCCTACTCTTTGACGAGCGGAATAGCTCAAGGCGGGAAGTTCCGCTGACCTCAACGATCCAGGAACCCATTCGTTGCGTCTAGAATCACGGTTACGGCAATGCGACGCAAAAAGATGTGATCGTCACCTGACGCATGCCGCCTATTCGGCCTTGATGCCGGCGTCCTGGACCACCTTGCGCCAGCGCGCCTCCTCAGCCGTGAAGTAGCGGTCGAGCTCGGCCGGAGGCTGTGCCACCATCACGAGGCCCTCATTGACGCTGAGCTTCCTGAAGGCCTCCGCCTGCACAGCCTTGGCCGCCGATTTGTTGAGGCGGTCGATGACGTCGGGCGGCGTGTTCGCAGGTGCGTAAAGGCCGTACCAGGATTCCGCGGCGTAGCCCGGCACGCCGGCTTCCGACACCGTCGGCAATTGCGGGAATGACGCCGAGCGTTCAGCCGAGGTCACCCCGATCGCACGCAGCTGCCCGGCCTCGACCAGCGACGCACAGCTTGCCACCGTCGTGAACATCACCTGGATCTGGCCGCCCAAGAGGTCGGTGATCGCTGGCGCCGCGCCCTTGTAGGGCACGGTGGTGAGATTGACGGAAGCCATATGTTTGAAAAGCTCGCCGGCCAGATGCGCCGAGGTGCCCGTGCCATAAGTCCCATAGGACAGTTTTTCCGGATCGGCCTTCGCAGTCGCGATCAGATCGGCGATCGACTTGATCGGCGAAGCAGGATTGACCACGACGACATTGAACGAACGCGCCACCAGCGCCACCGGGGCAAAATCCTTGTGGGCGTCGTAGGGCAGCTTGGCGTAGAGGCTCGGGTTGACGGCGTTGGCGAAGGTCGCCATCAGCAGCGTGTAGCCGTCGGCCGGGCTGGCAGCGACGCTTTGCGTGCCGATGATGGTGCCCGCTCCCGGCTTGTTCTCGACGATGACGGTGACGCCGAGATCCTTCTGCATCTCCTGCGCCAGCGTCCGCGCAACAACATCGGTGCCGCCGCCCGGTGCGAACGGCACCACGATCTTCACGATGTGATCGGGATAGGCGGCGTGCGCCGGCGCCTGCAGCAGCACATTTGCTGCGATCGCGAACAGGATGGAGGTCAGAACGCGAAGCGGCATGGCAGGCCCCGGGCGGCAAGTGACGTGCCCTTCATACACGCCGGCGCCATGCAAGGGATGCCGGGTGGTCATGATACTGCGAAGTGTAGACAAGCCCGTCATTGCGAGCGAAGCGAAGCAATCCATCGTTCCGCGTGCTGGAAAGCGTGGATTGCTTTGTCGCTTCGCTCCTCGCAATGACGGCTACACCGTCCATCACGAATACGGATTGATCAGCTTCTGCTGCTCGGTGGCGTGATGCACCAGGAGATCGATGAAGACGCGCACCTTCGCCGAGAGGTGATGGCGGTGCGGGTAGATCGCGTTCATCGTGAGCTCGACCGGCCGGTATTCGGGCAGCAGCCGAACCAGCTTCCCCGCTTCGAGTTCGTCCCGGACCAGGAAGCCCGCCGCCAGGAACACGCCGACGCCGGCGAGCGCCGCGAGTTTCAGCGTCTCGCCGCTGTTGGAGACGAGATTGCCCGCCACCTTCACCGCTGCCGGCGCGCCTTTGCGGTCGACGAAGTGCCACTCGTCGCCGAATGGGTAGTTGATATGGCGAACGCAGTTGCGGGTCGCGAGGTCAGCGAGCTGCTCCGGCTTGCCGTGCGCCTCGACGTAGTCGTGCGAACAGCACAGCACGTGCCGCCAGGTGGCGATGCGGCGCACGATCAGCGCGGAATCGCGCGGCGGGATCATCTGCACGGCGAGATCGAAATTTTCGTCGAGCAGGTCGGCCGAGCGTTCGCCGATCATCAGGTCGACCTTGACCTCGGGATAGGCGGCGAGGAACCCGGTCACCGTCGACGACAGGAACTGGACCAGATGGGTGTTGGTGAAGATGCGCAGCGTGCCGCGCGGCACCGATTGCTGCGCACCCGCGATGTCGTCGGCCTGCTCGATGTCGGCGAGGATCTGGACGCAGCGCTCGTAGTAGGCTTGGCCGACCTCGGTGAGGCTGACCTTGCGTGTGGTGCGGTTGAGCAGCCGGGCACCGAGCCGGTCTTCCAGCGACTGGACGTGGTTGCTCACCATTGTCGTGGACATGTTGAGCTTGCGGCCGGCGGCGGAAAAGCCGCCGGAATCCACGACCCGGACGAAGGCGGTCAAACTGGTCAGGCGATCCATCTAACAAGGTCCGGATTATCAGCGCTGGCTTGATAATGCTTCCAGTTTTATCGGGATTATCACAGCGGGGAGGACATTGCATCTAAGGGCCTATCCGGCGCCCTTTCTGGAAGGACGCGAATGTTCGGCCAGGAGACAATCATGTCGACCACAACCTATGTTCCTGAAGAATCTACCAAAATCGGCCTCCGCCCGTCGCGGCGGACGGTCAAGCGGGTGGCGCTTGGGCTTGCCGTGGTGCTCGGCATCGCCGTGGCCAGCGACTTCGGCTACGACTACCTCACCACCGGCCGTTATCTCGAATCCACCGACGACGCCTATGTGAAGGCGGACTCCACGATCATCGCCCCGAAAGTGTCGGGCTACATCGCTCGCGTGCTGGTGACCGACAACCAGCCGGTGAAGGCCGGCCAGCTGCTGGCCGAGATCGACGACCGCGACTACCGCACGGCGCTCGGTCAGGCCAAGGCCGACGTCGACGCGGCCGATGCCTCGGTGCGCAACCTCGATGCCCAGCTCGAATTGCAGCAGCCGATCATCGACCAGAGCACCGCCGACGTCACGGCCGCCGAGGCCAATCTGAAATTCGCCCAGGAAGAGCAGAGCCGCTACGACGGGCTGATGAAGTCCGGCTCCGGCACCATTCAACGCGCGCAGCAGACTGATGCGGCGCTGCGCAGCAATACGGCGCAGTTGCAGCACGCCAAGTCGGCGCTGTCGGCGGCGCAGCGCAAGGTCGACGTGCTCACCACGCAGCGCGCGCAGGCTGTGGCGCAAGTCGACCGCGCCCGCGCGGTCGAGCAGCAGGCCGAGCTGAACCTGTCCTACGCGCGGATCACCGCGCCGGTCGATGGCACGGTCGGCGCCCGTACGCTGCGCGTCGGCCAATACGTGCAGGCCGGCACGCAGCTGATGGCGGTGGTGCCGCTCGATGCGGTCTATGTGGTCGCCAATTTCAAGGAGACGCAGCTCACCAATGTGCGCAACGGCCAGCCGGTCGAGCTCACCGTCGACAGTTTTCACGGCACCACGCTGAAGGGCCACGTCGACAGCCTGTCGCCGGCCAGCGGCCTCGAATTCGCGCTGCTGCCGCCCGACAACGCCACCGGCAACTTCACCAAGATCGTGCAGCGCGTGCCGGTGAAGATCGTGCTCGACGATCACAGCCTCACCGGCCTCTTGCGGCCGGGCATGTCGGCGATCCCGACCGTCAACACCAAGGCAACCGTGCTGGCCGAGCGAGAAGAGAGGCGGCGGCTGGCGTCGGCGGCGCGGGCGAGCGGTGGGTAGCCTTCAAACGTTCTTCGACTGATTTGACGCGATCGACCGTGAAGATCGATCGCGTTTTGCCATCCACGACCGCTCTTCGCCTCTCCCGCTTGCGGGGGAGGCCGTATTGCATCGCAGATGCAATACGGGTGGGGGCTCCCTCCACAGCATGACTCGCAGAGAGAGCCCCCACCCCACCCTCCCCCGCAAGCGGGAGAGGGAGCCTGGCAAGCATGCCCGCCTCACGAACCAACGGCGGATTATCAACCTCCGCCGGACAATCCTTCCAGTCTTTCCCAGATTATCGAAACCGGCCGCCTAATACATGTTATGCGGGCCAGCAAGGACGACCCCATGACCGCACTCCAGCCCACAGCCAACGCCGCCGATCTCCCCTCGCCCGCAGCGCCGGCGACGCCCGCGATCCCGACCAAGACCTGGATCGCGGTGATCGGCGCCACGCTCGGCGCCTTCATGGCGGTGCTCAACATCCAGATCGTCAATGCCTCGCTTGCCGATATCCAAGGCGGGATCGGCGCGGGCATCGATGACGGCGGCTGGATCTCGACCTCCTACCTGATCGCCGAGATCGTGGTGATCCCGCTCTCCGGCTGGCTCGCGCAGGTGTTCTCGGTGCGCATCTATCTGCTCACCAATGCGTTCCTGTTCCTGGTGTTCTCAGGCGCCTGCGCGCTGGCGCAGGACCTGCCGCAGATGATCGCGCTGCGCGCCGTGCAAGGCTTCACCGGCGGTGTGCTGATCCCGATGGCATTCACGCTGATCATCACGCTGCTGCCGAAGGCGAAGCAGCCGATCGGGCTTGCGCTGTTCGCGCTGTCGGCAACGTTCGCGCCGGCGATCGGCCCGACCATCGGCGGCTATCTCACCGAGAACTGGGGCTGGCAGTACATCTTCTATGTCAATCTGGTGCCGGGCGCCGTGATGATCGCGATGCTGTACATCTCGCTCGATCCGAGCCCGATGAAGCTGTCGCTGATCCGTCAGGGCGACTGGCTCGGCATCATCACCATGGCGATCGGCCTCGCCGCGCTGCAGACCGTGCTGGAAGAGGGCAACAAGGACGACTGGTTCGGCTCGCCCTTCATCGTCCGCCTGTCGGTGATCGCAGCCGTGGCGCTGGTCGCCTTCCTCATCGTCGAGTTCACCGTCGAGAAGCCGCTGCTCAATCTGCGCCTGCTCGCCCGCCGCAATTTCGGCTTCGGCATGCTGGCCAACTTCCTGCTCGGCATCGCGCTGTACGGCTCGGTGTTCATCCTGCCGCAATATCTGTCGCGCATTCAGGGTTACGACGCCGAGCAGATCGGCATGGTGCTGGCCTGGACTGGCCTGCCGCAGCTCGTGCTGATCCCGCTGGTGCCGCGGCTAATGCAGCGCTTCGATCCCCGCATCGTGATCGGCGTCGGATTTGCGCTGTTCGCCGGCTCCAACTTCATGAACATCTACATGACCAACGACTATGCGGCCGATCAGCTGCTTTGGCCGAACGTCGTCCGGGCCGTCGGTCAGGCGCTGGCATTCGCTCCGCTGTCGGCGGTTGCGACGGCGGGAATCGAGGCGGAGAATGCCGGGTCGGCGTCAGCGTTGTTCAACATGATGCGCAACCTCGGCGGCGCCATCGGCATTGCCGCGCTGCAGACACTGCTGACCAAACGCGAGCAATATCACTCCAACGTGCTGATGCAGTCGGTCTCCATGCTGGAACAGGCGACCCGCACGCGGATTGAGGGATTGACCCAGTATTTCCTGAGCCACGGCGTTGCCGATCACGCCGACGCCACCCATCGCGCGATCGCGGCGGTCGGCAGGGTCGTGCAGAAGCAGGCCTACATCCTCGCCTTCAGCGACACCTTCTATCTGCTCGGCGTGGCGCTGATCGTAGCATTGGGGGCGGCGCTGTTCCTGAAGAAGCCGGGCCAGCTCGCTGGCGGCGGCGGTGCACACTAGCCTTTCTACTCAACCCATAACCAAGGAGAACGACCATGAAGCCCCGCATGAATTTCTACCAGGCCGCCCCCGAGACGATCAAAGCGCTGGTTGCGGTCGAAGGCCAGATCACGGCGAGCGGTCTCGAGCAATCGCTGATCGAGCTGGTCAAGACCCGCGCCTCGCAGATCAACGGCTGCGCCTACTGCATCAACATGCACACCGAGGACGCCCGCAAGCATGGCGAGACCGAGCAGCGGCTCTATCTGCTGAACGCCTGGCGCGAGTCGCCGCTCTACAGCGAGCGCGAGCGCGCCGCGCTGGCCTGGACCGAAGCACTGACGCTGGTCGCGGAGACGCATGCGCCCGACGCCGACTACGAGGCGGTGCGCGCGCAGTTCACGGACAGCGAGCTCGTCAACCTGACCACGCTGATCGGCGCCATCAACGCCTGGAACCGGATCGCGATCGGCTTCCGCGCGGTGCATCCTGTGAAGGTGAAGGTGGCGGCGTGAGGGCAATCCTGTCCGCCATATACTTCACTGTCATGCCCCGCTTCATGCGGGGCATCCAGTACGCCGCGGCCTCTCGGCTCAAGCACCGCGGTCTCTGGAATACTGGATCGCCCGGTCGAGGCCGGGCGATGACAGCACGAATGGGGATGGATCAAACCGCCGTCGCGCGGGCGAACTCGACATAGATCTCGCGCAGGCGATCGGTGATCGGGCCGACCTTGCCGTTGCCGACGGTCTTGCCGTCGATCGCGACCACGCCCTGCACGAACACCGAGGCGCTGGTGATGAAGGCTTCCTTGGCGGCAAGCGCTTCTTCGACCGTAAAGGCGCGCTCCTCGATGCGAAGCTGGCGTTCCGCGGCGAGCTTGACCACCGCCTTGCGGGTGCAACCGGGCAGGATCTCGTTGCCGTTCTGCCGGGTCACGATGACGTCGTCCTGGGTGACGATGAAGGACGAGGACGAACCGCCCTCGGTGACCTTACCGTCCTCGATCATCCAGGCCTCGCCGGCGCCGGCGGCGGCCGCGGCCTGCTTGGCCAGCACCTGCGCCAGCAGCGCCACGCTCTTGATGTCGCGCCGCTCCCAGCGGATGTCAGGCACCGTGATGACGTTGATGCCGGTCTTGGCCGACGGCGCGTTGATGATGTCCTTTTCCGAGGTAAACATCACAAGGGTCGGCTTGACGTCGGCCTTCGGGAAGGCGAAATCGCGCCCCTTGTCGGCGCCGCGGGTGACCTCGAGATAGACCATGCCGTTGACGAGGTCGTTGCGCTTGACCAGCTCCTTCTGGATCTCCTCGATCCGCTCCAGCGTCTCGGGAAGCGCAAGCTGGATCTCGCCGACCGAGCGCTTGAGCCGCGCCAGATGCGAGGCGTTGTCGATCAGCTTGCCCTCGAGCACCGCCGCCACCTCGTAGATGCCGTCGGCGAACAGGAATCCGCGGTCGAACACCGAGACCTTGGCCTCCGAATGCGGCACGAACGAGCCGTTGACGTAAGCGATCTTTTCCACGCGAGTTCTCCTGCGGACGAAGGGGGTTTCAGGCCTTCGTATACGCAAATTGTTAGCGGGGGAAAACCCCGCCTCTGTCATTCCGGGGCGCGCCACTCGACGCGAGCCCGGAATCCATACTCACGATCGTGGTTATGGATTCCGGGCTCGCCTCTGCGAGGCGCCCCGGAATGACGATGGGAAGAGGCTGGCGCCCCAGCCCTAGTGCTGCAAGATCTTCGACAGGAACTTCTGCGCGCGGTCGCTGCGCGGCGTGCCGAAGAAATCGGCCTTCTTGGCGTCCTCGACGATCTCGCCGCGGTCCATGAAGATGACGCGGTCGGCGACCTTGTTGGCAAAGCCCATTTCATGGGTCACCACCATCATGGTCATGCCCTCGCGGGCGAGGTCGACCATGACGTCGAGTACCTCGCTGATCATCTCGGGGTCGAGCGCCGAGGTCGGCTCGTCGAACAGCATCGCGATCGGGTCCATCGCCAGCGCGCGGGCGATCGCGACGCGCTGCTGCTGACCGCCGGACAATTCGGCGGGAAACTTCTTCGCATGATCCTTCAGCCCGACGCGGTCCAGCAGCTTCATGCCCTTGGCGGTGGCATCGTCATGCTTGCGGCCTAGCACCTTCTCCTGCGCGAGGCGGAGATTGTCGATGATGCGCAGATGCGGGAACAGCTCGAAGTGCTGGAACACCATGCCGACGCGGGAGCGCAGCTTCGGCAGGTCGGTCTTGGGATCGTTGACCTTGATGCCGTCGAGCGTGATGTCGCCGTCCTGGATCGGCTCCAGCGCGTTGACGCATTTGATCAGGGTCGACTTGCCCGAGCCGGACGGGCCGCAGACCACGACCACCTCGCCCTTGGCGACGCTGGTGGTGCAGTCCTTCAGCACCTGGAAGGTCGGCCCGTACCATTTATTGACGTGATTGATCTCGATCATGATGGCTCAGCTTGTTGTTCAGCGAACAATGGCGATCCGCGCCTGCAGGCGGCGGACGCCAAAGGACGCGACACAGGAAATGACGAAGTAGACCAGCGCGGCGAACAGGTACATTTCGACCAGGCGGCCGTCGCGCTGTGCGACCTTGCTGGCGGCACCAAGGAAATCCGGGATCGACAGCACGTAGACCAGCGAGGTGTCCTGGAACAGCACGATGGTCTGTGTCAGCAGCACCGGCAGCATGTTGCGGAACGCCTGCGGCAGCACTACGTAGCGCATCGACTGCGCGTAGGTCAGGCCGAGCGCGCTGGCCGCGGCCGGCTGGCCGCGCGAGATCGACTGGATGCCGGCGCGCATGATCTCGGAGAAATAGGCCGCCTCGAATGCGACGAAGGTGATCAGCGAGGAGGCGAAGGCGCCGACCGAGATAGGCCGCGACGCGCCGGTCAGCCACTGTCCGATGTAAGGCACCAGGAAGTAGAACCAGAAGATCACCAGCACCAGCGGCAGCGAGCGGATGAAGTCGACATAGAAGCCCGCGATGCGCCCGAGCACCTTGTAGCTCGACAGCCGCATCAGGGCGATCAGGGTGCCGAACACGAGGCCGCCGAACGCGGCGAGCGCCGTCAGGGTCAGCGTGAAGCGCATGCCCTCCAGGAACAGGTAGGGCAGCGAGCGGCGGATGACGTCGAAATCGAGATTGCCGAGCATCGTCATTTGCCCGTGATGTAGCCGGGGATCGCGACATAGCGCTCGAGTAAGCGCATCGCGGTGACCACGACGAAATTGAGGAGAAGATAGAGCACGGTTGCCGCGGTGAACGCCTCGAACACCTGGAACGAGAACTCCTGCATCGAGCGCGCCTCGCCGGTCAGTTCGATCAGACCGATGGTGATGGCGACCGCGCTGTTCTTGATGGTGTTGAGGAATTCGGAGGTCAGCGGCGGCAGGATGATGCGGAACGCCATCGGCAGCAGCACGTAGCGATAGGTCTGCACCGTGGTGAGGCCGAGCGCGGTCGAAGCCTGCTTCTGCCCGCGCGGCAGCGAGCCGATGCCGGCCTGCAATTGCACGGCGACGCGCGCCGACATGAAGAGGCCGACGCCGATCGCTGCGGTCCAGAACGGCGCGTTCGGCAACTGCTTCAGCCACAGCCCGGCGGATTTCGGCAGCAGCTCGGGCAGCACGAAGAACCACAGGAAGAGCTGCACCAGCAGCGGCATGTTGCGGAAGAACTCGACCCAGCAGAAGCCGATCCACGACGCTGTCCGCGACGGCAGCGTGCGCAGCACGCCGACCACCGAGCCGGTGACCAGCGCGATGATCCAGGCGAGCACCGACACCTTGACGGTGACCACCAGTCCCGACAGCAACAGGTCGAGATAGGTGCCGGTCCCCATCGGGTTCGGCTCGAGAAAGATGTGCCAGTTCCAATTGTAGTTCACGGGTCCCCCGCGCTCTCGCGCCGATTACGCATTACGCCGACATCGCGCGCGGCGTCTATGCAAATGTCCGGCCATTCTCCTCCAAAATGGCCGGACACGCTTATTTTCGGGACCCGCCGCCGACGGCGACGGGTCGTGCGCAACGCTGCGATCAGTTCACCAGATAGGCATCCGGATCGGGTGAATCCGACGGCTTGGCAAGCTGCTTCTTCATCTCCGGCCCGAGCGGCACGTTGAGGTTCAGGCCCTTCGGCGGGATCTTCTGGTTGAACCACTTGTCGTAGATCTTCTGGCCCTCGGGGCTGGTGTAGAGCGCCGCGGTGGCGGCGTCGACGACCTTCTTGAACGGCGCGTCATCCTTGCGCAGCATGATGCCGTACGGCTCCGGCTTGGAGAACGCGTCCTTCGAGATCACGTAGTCGCCCGGCGACTTCGAGCCGGCGACGAGGCTTGCGAGCAGGATGTCGTCCATCACGAAGGCGACCGCGCGGTCGGTCTCGACCATCAGGAAGGCCTCGGCGTGATCCTTGGCCGGGATGATATTGACGCTCAGCCCGCGCGCGAGGTTGGCTTCGGTGAGCTGCTTGATGTTGGTGGTGCCGGCGGTCGAGACCACCGTCTTGCCCTTGAGGTCGTCGATCGAGTTAATCTTGCTCGCCTTCTTCGTGACGTAACGGCTCGCGGTCAGGAAGTGGGAGTTGGTGAAGGAGACCTGCTTCTGGCGCTCGGCATTGTTGGTGGTCGAGCCGCATTCGAGGTCGACGGTGCCGTTGGCCATCAGCGGAATACGCGTCGCCGAGGTCACCGGGTTGAGCTTGACCTCGAGCTTGTCGAGCTTCAGCTCCTTCTTGATGGCATCGACGATCTTGTAGCAGATGTCCATCGCGTAGCCGACGGGCTTCTGGTTGTCGTCGAGATAGGAGAACGGGATCGAGGAATCGCGGTAGCCGAGCGTAATCGCGCCGGTGTCCTTGATGTTCTTCAGGGTTCCCGTCAGCTCCTCGGCCTGCGCCTGGCTCACGCCGAGCGCGGCGGCGAGCGCGAAGCCGATCAGATATTTGGATGTCATACGTCTACTCCTTCGTGGAAACGTCGATTTACTGCGTGAGAATGTCGGCGAGGACGGGTGCGATATAGCGGCGAAACTGCTCCGGATTCTCGCTCATCGGAAAATGACCGAGCTTTTCCATGATCGTGACGCTGGCGCCCCCTATAGCCGCTGCTGTCCGCCTCGTGTCCTCGGGCGTGCAGGAGAAATCATACTCGCCCGTGAGAAGGTAGAGCTTGCATACTTTAGTATCGATTGACGCGACCCGGCCGCGCAGGTCGCCGTCGACACGATAGAAATAAAGGTCGCCCTTGAACACGCCGGGACCGCCCTGCTTGTAGGCCCACAGCGTTTCCATCCTCGCAGGCGCCGGGCTTTGCGGCGCAATCAGCCCCGACACCAGCGCAGCGCAGACTTCGCCGCCGTGAACGTCGGGGCGGTTCAGCCAGTCAGTGTCATACCACGGCGCCTGGAAATCGGCAGCCTCGAGCCCGATCAGCGCGCGGAACTCGGCGGCATGTTCGATCGCAAGGTTGAGCACGATGCGGCCGCCGATCGAGCAGCCCATCACGACAGGCTTCTCCAGCCCCAATGCACGGCAGAAGGCGCGGATGGTCTCGGTGTAGCGCGCTGTGGTGAGTTGGTATTCATCGCCGGTCCAGCTTTTCGGCGGATTCGACTTGCCATGCCAGGGCATATCGAAGGCAATGACGCGGAAATTTTCGGCAAACGCGCTATCTGCGAGCAGATGCCGCCACTGCCGCGCGTCTGATCCCGCGGTGTGCAGGCAGACCAGCGGAATGCCCTTGCCGTTCTCCTCGAAATAGATCCGGTGCAGCTCGCCGCCGACCTCGACGTGAACGTAGCGGCCGACCATCGGCTCGATATGGCCGTTCGTGATGGTGCCGCTCATGATACGGCCGCCGCGAAACGCTGCCGCGGCAGCGCCAGCAGGTCCTTGAAGTATTGCAGATGCGCCATGAAGGGATGCAGATCGCCTTCCAGCACCGCCTCGCCGCGCTTGGTCAGCGCCAGCAGATCGTGCCAGCCGGGTTTCGGTTCGGCCTGCCAATAGGCCGCCCAGGCCTGCGGCGTCGCGCGATAGGCGAAGCGCCACGAGCGCATCAGGACCGGCGAGGGCACGAGCTCGACGATGCGGCCGCCACGGATCGCAGCGTGAAATGGCCGCGCCATCGGACCGAGCAGGCAGTCACAATCGAGCAGCCGCCCGCGCGCGACCAGCGAGGGAGCCTGGTCGAGTAATGCGGGAAGGCCGGCAAACGCCTTCGTCACAGCGTCGTCGGTGGCGTCGGGCGATCGCGTCATCTGTCAGGGAAGTTTCCTGCGGCGGACAGCCCATGATGACCGGAAGGGCGCACTCCCGCAAGGCGCCGATGCCCTTGGATGCCCTTGGGTTCCCTGGATTATACGCTTGACCAAACGCCGCTTGCCGGTCAGGGCGCGGAGCGGTGCGCCAGCTCAACCCGCCTTCACCGTACGCGCGCTCTTCGGCGCCTGGGCCATCGCGCGGGCCAGCACCTGGGCTTCCTTCTTCAGCATGTCGGCGAGCTCGCTTTCGCGGCGGCGGATGCGGTCGGATGCCGCGCCGATCGAGAGCGCGGCGACCACCTCGCCGGCATCGTCGCGGACCGGCACGCCGACGCCGCCCATGCCGGGGAATGCGGCGTCGATCAGCACGGTGTGGCCGGCCTTGCGCGCCGCCGCGATCCGCTCGCGCAGGAATTTTGGCGTGATGCGCGGCGATTTCGCCAGCCGCGGCACGATCACCTCGATCACGGCCTCGATCTCGGCATCCGGCAGCCAGACCAGGAGCGCAAGCGCGCCGGCGCCGACGCCGAGCGGTCGGCGGCTGCCGATCTGCAGATAATTCGGCTGCAGCGGATGGCTGCCGACCGAGCGCGCCAGATACAGCGCCTCGACCCCGGAGCGCACCGACAACAGCGCCGTATCGGCGGACCGCTCCGACAGCCTGAGCAGGCTCGGCTGCGCCAGTTCGGCGATATCGACCGAGCGGCGCGCGCCGACCGCCATCACCCGCGCCTCCTGGCCGAGCTCATAGGTCTTGGCGCCGGTGACCCGGCTGACGAAACCTTCCTCGATCAGCGAGTTGAGGATACGCAGCGCGGTCGCCTTGTTCAGCGAGGTGGTGTCGGCGATGTCGGTCAGCCGCAGCGGCGAGCGCTGCGCCAGCACGCGCAGGATCGCGCAGACCTTCTGGATCGCGTTGAACTTGTCGGGTTGGCCCGGCTCCGGCGGTGGCCTCTTGCGGCTGGTCCGTGCGGTCGCAGTCGTGGAGGCGTTCATGCCCTAATCTTCCTTGCCTTCAAATCCAAATACTGAACCAAGCATGACGAATGGCCGTGCCAGGCGGACATCATCCTAAAACGGATGGCGCGCGCCGGACATCGTATACTTTCGTCAGATGAAACTTTGATTGCGACTATCTACGCTGCTTTGCAGCAACAAGGATGTTCGAATTTCGCTTCACGAAATCCACCGCCATTTGAGCATGATTTCCTCGAAAAACCGCGTCGCACTTTTCGGATCATGCTCTATGCCAGCCGCAGCCGGCGGATGGTGAACAGCGCCCACAGGCTGAGCAAGCAGACGCCGGTGAGGTAGTAGCCCGGTGCGAGTTCGCCGATCGGCGCGAAGCCACCCATCCAGGTCATGATCGCCGGTCCCATGCCGCCGAACAATGTGACGCCGATATTGTAGCTGAGGCCGAGCCCCGTCGCACGCGTCGCCGCCGGAAACAGCTCCGACATCAGCGCGGCGAGCGGTCCGTAATACAGTGACTTGAGGACGCCGAGCCACAGCACGCCGAGCAGGATGATGACAGGTGTCGGCTTGCCCGTGAGCAGTAGGAAGGCCGGGAAGATCGAGACCAGCAGCAGCAGCGCAAACAGGATCATGTGCGTGGTGCGTCCGATCTTGTCGGAGACGAGGCCTGCGATCGGCGCCAGCAGCGCGACCGCCGTCTGCGCGGCGAATGCCGCGATGAAACCGACCGACGGCGCGAGGTTGAGCGTCTTCACCACATAGGTCGGCATGTAGACGATCAGATAGTTGACCGCCGTCGACACCGCGAGCGCGCCGATCGCCAGCATCGTGGCGAGCTTCTGCCGCGCGAACACTTCCCTCACCGGCGAGTCCTGCTTTCCGGCTGCCGGTGGCGGCGTCGCATCGTCGACATGGTTGCGGATATAGATGCCGACCGGGCCGATCAGCACGCCGAACAGGAACGGCAGCCGCCAGCCCCAGGATTGCAGGTCGTCCGGGCTCATCAGCGAGGTCAGCAGCGCACCGAAGCCGGCACCCAGCAGGCCGCTGACGCCCTGGCTCGCGAACTGCCAGCTCGCCACGAAGCCGCGCCGCTCCGGCATGTGCTCGACCAGGAACGCGGTCGAGGAGCCGAACTCGCCGCCCGCCGAAAAGCCCTGCACCAGCCGCGCCAGCATCACCGCGATCGGCGCCAGGATGCCGATGGTCTGATAGGTCGGCATCAGGGCCAGCACCAGCGTGCCAAATGTCATCAGCACGATCGAGAGCATCAGCGAGGCCTTGCGGCCGTGACGGTCGGCATAAGCGCCGAGCACGATGCCGCCGATCGGGCGGATCAGGAACGACAGGCCGAAGCTGCCGAAGGTCAGCAGCAGCGAGGTGGTCGGATCATTGGCCGGGAAGAACGCCTTGGAGAGGTAGACCGCGAAATAGGCGTAGACCGAGATGTCGTACCATTCGAGCGCATTGCCGACCGAGGTCGCGACGATCAGGCGGGTGATGTTTTTCTTGGTGGCAACGTCGGCTTCGGAGGTGATCGGCGTCGATAAGGTCATTTAATTTTCCTTGCCAGCGACTGGCACCAGTCTTTCTGCTCGTCATGCCCGGGCTTGTCCCGGGCATCCACGTCTTTGTCTCGCAGCATCAAGACGTGGATGGCCGGGACACGCCCGGCCATGACGGAGGATCAAGCGCCCCTCACCCCTTATGCGGTGCCTCGCCGAGATCCCAGAACAGGCCGGCCATGATGGTCAGCGCCTCCTCGGTCACCGGCAACAGGATGTGCTCGTCGGGCGCGTGCTGGGAGCAGCCCGGATAGGAATGCGGCACCCAGATCGTCGGCAGGCCGAGGCCTTCCGAGAACACGTCGTTCGGCAGCGAGCCGCCGAAGTTCGGCAGCACCGCGGGCGCCTTGCCGGTGGTGGTGCGGATCGAGTTCGCCGCCCAGTCGATCCACGGGCTGTCCATGTCGGTGCGCGAGGCGCCAAACCGCTGCGCGCCCGAGACCTCGACCATCGGGAAGCCGTTCTTGTGCAGATAGTCGCGCACCCCATCGATCACTTCGAGATATCTCGTGCCGACGACGAAGCGGAGCTGCAACACCGCGTTCGCCTTGCCCGGAATTGCATTGGCGGGCTTGTCGATATTGCCCGACGACATCGCCAGCACTTCCAGCGTGTTCCAGGCATATAGCCGCTCGGCCGCGGTCAGGCCCTCCTCACCCCAATCCTCCGCCAGCGTCGGCTCGTCCGCCGTCGGCTTGATTTCGACGTCGGCGAGCGCGGCGCGGACGCGGTTCGAGATCGGCGGCGGTTTCAGGATATCGAGCTTCATGCGGCCCTTGCCGTCGACCAGGCTCGCGATCGCGTTCACCAAAATCGTCGCCGGATTGGCGAGCACGCCGCCCCAATTGCCGGAATGGTTGCCGCCCTCACGCAGATTGACGTCGAGATGGATGCGGTTGCCGCCACGGCAGCCGAGGAAGATGGTCGGCCGGTCCGCCGACAGCCGCGGCCCGTCCGAGGCAATGAACAGATCGGCCTTCAGCTCCTCGCGATGCGCCTCACAGACCTCGCGCAGATCGGGCGAGCCGATCTCCTCGCCGGTCTCGATGATGAATTTGGCGTTGAAGCCGAGCTTGCCGCCGCGCGCCTGCTTCACCGCGCGCAGCGCGGCCATGTTGATCGAATGCTGGCCCTTGTTGTCAGCGGTGCCGCGGCCGTAGACGCGGTCGCCCTTGACCGTGGTCTGCCAGGGATTGAGCCCGTCGCGCCATTCGCCGACCATGCCGTCGACGACGTCGCCGTGGCCGTAGGTCAGCACAGTCGGCCGCGCCGCATCCTCCTGGTAGTCGGCGATCAGATAGGGCCCGCGGCCAGTCGGCGACTCGATCAGCCGGGTCTTGAAATCGAGCTCGGCGAAGGCCGGCTGCAAATTTTCGACCAGATAGGCGCGCAGCGCATCGGCCTTATCGGCATTCAGGCTCTCGGTCTGGTAGCCGACCCTGCGGTCCAGCTCCTGCAAGAACTGTCCCGATTGAAAATGCTCTCGCACATTTGCGATTGCGTCGGCCCGTGTCGCCATGATTGTTCCTTCGTCCGGTCGCGTCTTGGCATGAACCCACCGGAACGCGACGCTTTGCGCCCGGATCATGCCTCTGGAGGCCGGCAACCTATCGGGATCGGCGCGCCACCGGAAGGGTGTGAATCGCGAAGGGGGCCTTGCCAAAACGTGGCAAGTCGCAACAAGTTGATGCGGGACGCCCGGCATCCGACCGGGCAGCATTCGAAGCGGCGCTCAAGGTTTCGACCAAGGTTTCGACAATGACAAAACAAATCCGGCTCAACGCCTTTGCCATGAACTGCGTGGCGCATCAGTCGCCGGGGCTGTGGACCCATCCGCGCGACCGCACCAAGGACTACAACAAGCTGTCGTACTGGACCGATCTGGCGAAGACGCTGGAGCGCGGCCGGTTCGACGGCCTGTTCCTCGCCGACGTGCTCGGCGTCTACGACGTGTACGCGGGCAATCCGGATGCGGCGCTGCGCAACGCGGCGCAGACCCCGGCCAACGAGCCGTTGATGCTGATCCCGGCGATGGCCGCGGTGACCGAAAATCTCGGCTTTGGCGTCACCAGCAATCTCTCCTTCGAGCCGCCCTACCCGTTCGCACGGCGGATGTCGACGCTCGATCACCTCACCGGCGGCCGGGTCGGCTGGAACGTGGTGACCGGCTATCTCGATTCCGCGGCGCGCGGCGCCGGCAAGGACAAGCAGACCGCGCATGACGACCGCTACGAGCTCGCCGACGAGTATATGGAGCTGGTCTACAAGCTGTGGGAAGGCAGCTGGGAGGACGACGCCGCGATCCGCGACGTCGCGCGCGGCATCTTCACCGATCCTGCGAAGGTGCATCGAGTGCAGCACGAGGGAAGCAACTACCGGCTCAACGCGATCCATCTCTCCGAGCCGTCGCCACAGCGCACGCCGGTGCTCTATCAGGCCGGCACCTCGCCGCGCGGCCGTCAGTTCGCCGCCGAGCACGCCGAATGCGTCTTCATGTCGGGGCCTTCGGCCAAGGTGATCGGCCCGCGGGTATCGGCGATCCGCGAGCTCGCCGCCGAGAAGGGCCGCAACGCAGCCGAGATCCTGATGTTCTCGATGATGTGCGTCGTCGTGGCGCCGACCGAGGCAGAGGCGAAGGCGAAATACGCCGAGTATCGCAGCCATATCAGCCATGAGGGCGCGCTGGCGCTGATGTCGGGCTGGACCGGTGTCGACTTCTCGACCTATTCGCTCGACCAGGAAGTGCGGCACGTGCAAAACGACGCCGGCCGCTCCGCGATGGACAACGTCACCCGCGCCGATCCCGATCGGGTCTGGACCGTACGCGAGGTCGCCGAGCATGTCGGCATCGGCGGCGCCGGCCCTGTGGTGGTCGGCTCGCCGGAGCAGGTCGCCGACAAGATCGAGCAATGGTTCGAGGACACCGACGTCGACGGCCTCAACGTCGCCTTTGCGATCTCGCCCGGCGATTTCGAGGATATCGCCGACATGCTGGTGCCGGAGCTCGTCAGGCGCGGCCGCTACAAGCGGGAGTATGCGAAGGGGACGCTGCGCGAGAAGCTGTTCGGCGCGGGCCGTGCAAGGCTCGACGCAACGCATCCGGCGAGCCGACATCGGGTGAAGTCGCAGGCAGACGCAGCGGAGTGATTGCCGCCGTCATTGCGAGCGAAGCGAAGCAATCTATCGTTCTGCATACGCGGGCCAATGGATTGCTTCGTCGCTTCGCTCCTCGCAATGACGAGGTTACGCCCAGCTCACCATCCCGTCATCCTGAGGAGGCGGCCGTCTCGAAGGATCGACGGCCACCGGCCGGGCCGTACATCCTTCGAGACGCGCTTCGCGCTCCTCAGGGTGACGGTGACGGATCGAACGCAACCCACTCAATTCACCGAATTGCTGACCATCACCTCGATCAGCTTCGCGCCCGGACGGCTGAACGCCGATTTCATCACACCCTTCAGCTCCTGCGGATCGGTCACCTTGATCGCCTCGAGCCCGAGCGAGCGCGCGACGCCGGTGAAATCGACCGGCGGATCGATGAAATCCATGCCGACATAATTGTCGTCGCCATGGAAGGCGAGCAGGCGCTGCTTGATGATGCGGTAGCCGCCATTGTTGACGATGACGAAGGTCAGCGGCAGCTTGTGGTTGGCCGCGGTCCACAGCGACTGGATCGAATACATCGATGAGCCGTCGCCGGAATAGCACACCACCGGGCGCTGCGGATTGGCGAGGCTGACGCCGACCGCGGCCGGCAGGCCCCAGCCGATGCCGCCGGAGGCGAGCGCGTGATAGCCGAAGCGGTCGCGATGCGGGCGTAAACCGAGGATCTGCCGCGACGAGGTCAGGCCCTCGTCGACCAGGATCGCGTTGTCCGGCATCGCCTCCACGACCTGTAGCGCCAGCCAGTCCGGATCGATCGGTGAGGTCTGGCTCGCCTTCGAGATCTGCTCGACCAGCGCCTTGCGCTTCGCTGCCCAGTTCTTCGTCGACAGCGCTGCGAGGCCCTGCCTCGCACGCGTCTCCAGCGCGCCGCCGCCGAGCTCCTTCAATGCCGGGACCAGCGCGCGCAGCGTTTCCTTCACATCCGCCTTCACCGCGATCTCGGCGCCATAGTTCCTGGCGAGATCGCTGTCGACCAGGCCGACCTGCACGATCGAGAGCCCGTCCGGCAGGGGATCGACCTCGCTATAGACCGACATCCGCAACGGATCGCCGCCGAGCGCAATCAGGAGATCATAGGGCGCGAGCACATCGCGGGCGACCTTCTGCAGCCGCGCGATCGCGCCCATGAAGCTCGGGCTTTCGGAGAGGAAATGCGAACCAAAGGGCGTCGGCGATTGCCAGGCCGGGCAGCCCAGCGTCTCGGCAAGATCGGCCGCCTCGCGCAGCGCGTCGCTTTTGACGATCTCGTCGCCGACGACGATCACCGGACGCTCCGCTTTCAGGATGCGCGCGGCCAGCGCACTCAACGACTCCTCCGACGGCCGGACCCTGCTGTCGACCCGGGTGGAGCGGCCGAGCTCGATGCCGGCCTCGGCGTTGAGAATGTCGCCGGGCAGCGAGATGAACACCGGTCCCGTGGGCGGCGTGGTCGCGATCTTGGCGGCGCGGCGGACGATGCGCGGCAGGTCTTCGAGCCGCGTCACCTCGACGGCCCATTTCACCAAGGGAGTGGCCATCTGCACCAGCGGACCATAGAGCACCGGTTCGGTCAGGCCGTGGCCCTGCTCCTGCTGGCCGGCGGTGAGGATCAGCGGCGTGCCGGTGAAGCTCGCATTGTAGAGCGAGCCCATCGCATTGCCGAGACCGGGCGCGACATGGACGTTGCAGGCGACCAGCTTGCCGGAGGCGCGGCTGAAACCATCGGCCATCGCGACGACCAGGCTCTCCTGCATCGCCATCACATAGGTGAGGTCAGGATGATCCTTCAGCGCATGCATGATCGGCAATTCGGTGGTGCCGGGATTGCCGAACAGATGCGTGACGCCCTCGTCCTTCAGCAGCGCCAGGAATGCGGAGCGGCCGGTAATGCGATTCTTCATGTTCCCTCCAGGCCTGCCGGCGCGTTGGCCAACGGCGCCGGGGGAGATGACCAAACTTGCGCTTGGGGAGCAATCGAGCGGCCGGTCATGGCCGCATTCCACTGGCGCGCGCCTGGTTCATCAGGGCACGCGCTCGTCACTTCACTCCGCCGGCCAGTCCCTCGAAAGCCGGCGTTGGGCAGACGCGAACCCCAACGGGAGCCATCGAATTGCGCGGCTGACTTTAACGCTACTTTAGCCAGAGTGTCCTAAAGCGACGATGGTTTGCCTTCATCAAGCACACAGACAAGCATGTAGGGCCCGCAGACGGCTCGCTTCGATCGCGGGGGTTCAGTCATGGACGCGCTGGCGGCCTGGAACGGAACCAGGCTCGATAGAGGACCGGGAACGATCGGGCTCGAGAAGCCGGGTCTCTATGTCTTCCTGATCGCAGCCACGTCCCTGTACTACCTGTCGAACGGGGCGCTCCTGCTCGGCCACCTGGATCTCGGATGGCACCTCGCCGCCGGAGACCTGATCAGGGAGCGCGGCAACGTGCCCTTTCAGGATCCATGGTCATTCACCCTCGGCGACAGGCAATGGTACAATCTGTCCTGGCTCTGGGACGTCATCGCCAGCGTGGTGTTTCGATACACGGGGTATATCGGTCTCACACTGTCGGTCGTTGCGTGTGGCGCCGTCATCACCGGATGTCTTGCATCGATCTGCCTGCGCAGCGGCGCCTCGACACTCGCGGTCGGCATTTCCGTTCTCGCCGCGTGCGTGCTTTACCCGGCGTTCGTGACCGCGCCGAATTCCTATCTCGCCGCCTCGCCGAACACCCCCACCATGTTGTTCTGCGTCGTCTTCTACGCAGAGTGTTTGAAGCGAACCAGATGGTTCTTGCTGCCGGTGATGATGGTGCTTTGGGCCAATCTGCATGGCGGCTTTGTGCTCGGGCTTTTCATCATCGGCTTTTTTGGCGCCGCCTCCGTGCTCAGGCGGGACTGGGCCGGTGTCAGGATCTACAGTTTCGCAGCAGCCGGCTGCCTTGTCGCAATCCTGATCAATCCGCTTGGCTGGCGCATCTACGACGGCGTCACGACCACGCTGGGCCACTTCGCGCAGGCGAACATCACCGAGTGGTGGTCTTATTCTGCGAACTTCAGCGTGCCCGGGAGCATTCCCGGCATCGTCTATATCGCGATATTTGCCGCGTTCGAGCTGCGCCACCCGGCTGCCTCGCCGGCTCCTCTGGAATCGCGGCTGCTGTCCTGGCTGTTTCTGCTGCTGGGATTCTATCAATACCGGTACATGTCGTTCTTCTTCATGTTCGCAACGGTGCCGCTGGCGCTTCACATCGACCGGGTGCTGCCCAAGCAGCTGAACGACCTCAAGGTCCAGAGCTCGCTCTTGGTGGCCGGCATCGTCGCAATGTGCGCGCTGCCGCTGACCTTGATGTACGTCAAACCGGCTCTCGCACTTCCGCAGCTGCTCTCGGAGCAGGATGCGCGCTATCTTCAAACCCATTTTCCGCATGCACGGCTGCTGAACCACTGGAACGTCGGTGGCCTCCTGATTTTCTACACACGCGGTGCGGTGCCGGTGTTCGTCGACGGCCGGTCGGCCACCGCCTATCCCGATGAGCTGCTGCGCGACTATTTCAGCCTGATCAAATGGGAGATCGATGAGGCCGCCTGGGACACCGTCCTCGCCAAGTACAAGATCGATACGGTGCTCTGGGTGAAGGCGCACGAACCTCTGAAGAGGTTCCTCGTGGACAAGAGAGGGTGGACCGAGGAATACGTAGGAACGGACGAGGTCATCTACGTGAAGCACTGACGCAGCTGGAGCTTCGATTCTGATTCAATCAGCACCGAAACTGCGCTAGAACATCCCCTCGCGCTCGCTGCGCTTCTTCTTTTTCGAACGCTGCCAAACCACGCCGGGATAGCCCTTCAGCGGCACCAGCGGCTCGCCGGTGTAGGCCCACTCCTGCAATTCCTCGATCGCGATGTGATAGAGCGGCTGCCGGCCGGTGCGCCCCGAAAACAGCGCGCGCGGGATGTTCACCATGTGCGGCGACCGTGCGCGCTCGTAGATGACGGGCGTGCCGCAATTGCCGCAGAAGCTGCGCGCGGTCTTGGTCGCCGGATCCTCGTAGCGCGAGAGCTCGCCCGCGCCTTGCGTGATGCGGAAGCGCTTCTTCCAGCTGCCGACATAGGTCGCGTAAACCGCGCCATGGGCGCGGCGGCTCGCGGCGGTGTGATCGTGCCAGGCCCAGCGCGCCGGCACGTCGATCTCGAACCGCACCTTGCCGCACAGGCACTGGCCGGCCGCGGGCTTCGCCAGCGCCACGGGTTTGGGCTTTTTCGTCGGCTCGAACTCGTCGTCCGGAAACATTGGGAGCTCTCCGGCTTTGCCCGCCGTCATTGCGAGCGAAGCGAAGCAATCCATCTATCGGCGCGTGAGGAGCGATGGATTGCTTCGTCGCTCCGCTCCTCGCAATGACGAAGATGGAACCATTGTGGCCCGGGCTACGAAGACTTACGCCTGCGCCAACTCGCCGTGCACGGGATAATCCGTGTAGCCCTTCTCCTCGCCGGCATAGAAGGTCGCGCGGTTGTACTTGGTCAGCGGATAGCCGCGCTGCAGGCGGTGCGGCAGGTCCGGGTTGGAGATGAAATAGCGGCCGAACGCGATCGCATCGGCATGGCCTTCCGCAACCGCGCTCTGCGCGCTGTCACCGACGAAATTGCCGGCCGTGATCAGGACACCGCTCCACATCGGGCGGTACAGCACCATCGCAGACGGCACATTCTGCCAGTCGACCTCGGCACGGCCGGTGCCCGAGGCGCGCGGCTCGATGAAATGCAGATAGGCGAGGCCGAACTTGTCCAGCGCCTTGATGGCGTGGCTGTAGAGCGGCATCGGATCGGCCTCGCCGCTGCCATTGGCTATGCCGTAGGGCGAGAGCCGTACGCCGACGCGGTTGGCGCCCCAGACCTCGGTCACCGCCTGCGCCACTTCCAGCAGGAAGCGGACGCGGTTCTCGATCGAGCCGCCATACTGGTCGGTCCGCAGGTTGCTGCGGGATTGCAGGAACTGCTCGATCAGATAGCCATTGGCGCCGTGGATCTCGACACCATCGAAGCCTGCGGCGAGCGCGTTCTTCGCGCCCTGCCGATAGGCCTCGACCATCAGGGCGACCTCGCCGGTCTCGAGCGCGCGCGGCGTCTCGTAGTCGACCACCTTGCCATCCGCCGTCATGCACTTGAATTCGGAGGGAATCGCGACCGCCGACGGCGCCACCGGCAGCGCGCCATCCGGCTGGAACGAGGAATGCGAGACGCGGCCGACGTGCCAGAGCTGCAGGAAGATCAGCCCGCCCTTGGCGTGCACCGCATCCACCACCTCGCGCCAGCCCGCGATCTGGGCCTCGCTGTAAATGCCGGGGACGCCGGGATTGCCGAAGCCGGTGGCGACCACCGGCGAGGCTTCCGCGATGAGCAGGCCGCCCGGCGTGGCGCGCTGCGCGTAATATTCCGCGTTCATCGGCCGCGGCGCGAGGCTCGGCCGCGCCGCCCGCATCCGCGTCAGCGGCGCCATCACGACGCGATGCTTCAGCTCATAGGGACCGACCTTGAGCGGCGAAAACAACGATGGAGAACTCATGCCTACCCCAAATATTCTTGTGTGGTTTCCGTTATATTTTGGGCATGATCTTTCGGAAAACCGGTGCCCACTTTTCCGGATCATGCCCGTTAGAGCGTGGGCATGACCCGCCCGGAAAACCGGTTACCATTTTTCCGGACCATGCCCGTTATGTCACGGGTTCATCTTGTTCGCAAAAGCAGGTAGTGGCAATCTACCGAACTGACAAGCAGGCTTGCCATGTCGAAAACGAGCGCCACATCGCTCCCCTCGTTGAGCGTCCGCATCGATCTCGATGCCGAAGACCGCATCGGACCGGGCAAGATCCTGCTGCTCGAGCAGATCAAGGAATGCGGGTCGATCTCCGCCGCCGGCCGCGCCATGGACATGAGCTACAAGCGCGCCTGGGACCTGGTCGACGAGATCAACCGCATCTGCCGCCAGGCGGCGGTGGAACGCCAGACCGGCGGCAAGAACGGCGGCGGCGCAGTGCTGACCCCGTTCGGCCTCTCTTTGGTGGCGCGCTACCGCAAGATCGAGCGCGATGCGGCAACCGCCGTGCGCAAGGATCTCGAGGCCCTGCGCAGCGACATCGGCAAGCCGAAGAAGGCCGCGGGGCGGTAAACGCAACAACCGGCGGCCGGCGCAAGGGACGCGTTGCGAAAATATCGAAAACAACCCCATGCAAAGTAGCCGGCGGCGGCCGGCGCTCGACAAGGCAACTTGACGCGTCGGGCAAATCAGGGGTATTTTTCTAATATTCCGAAATCATGCAGGCGAAATAACACCAGCGTTGTGTGGTGAGGGGCTTCACTCCGCGAGCACGCCGAACGTTGACCTGTACCCCCTCACCCGCCGCGCAAGAGCGCGGCGACCTCTCCCCGCAAGCGGGGAGAGGTAAGAAAGCCGCAGTCGAACCGAACGCCTAACCGGTCTTGATCCAGACCGCCTTGACGTTGAGGTATTCCTCGACGTGCTGCTTGCCGGACTCGCGGCCGTAGCCGCTCATCTTGTAGCCACCGAACGGCACCGCCGGATCCATCGCCTGGTAGCAATTGACCCAGACCGAGCCGGCGCGCAGCGCTTTCGCGACCTGGTGCGCCTTGCTGACATTGGTGGTCCAGACACCGGAGCCGAGGCCGAAGGTAGTGGCATTGGCGCGCTTGATCAGCTCGTCCGGATCCTTGAACGAGATCGCCGAGATCACCGGGCCGAAGATCTCCTCCTGCGCGATGCGCATGTTGTCCTGCACATTGGCAAACACCGTCGGCTGCACGAAATAGCCCTTCGACAGCGCGCCCTCGGTGAGGCGGCCGCCGCCGGCCAGCGCCTTGGCGCCTTCCTTCTGGCCGATGTCGAGATAGCCGGACACACGGTCCATCTGCTGCTGCGACACCAAGGGGCCGATCTGGGTGTTGGGATCGAGGCCGTTGCCGACCTGCAGCTTCTTGCCGAACTCGGCGACGCGGCCGACGAACTCGTCATAGACCTTCTGCTCGACGAACAGCCGCGTGCCGGCGCTGCAGATCTGGCCGGAATTGGCGAACACCGCCATCGCAGCCCCCGGCACCGCGGCGTCGAGATCGGCGTCGGCGAACACGATGTCCGGCGACTTGCCGCCGAGCTCGAGCGAGACGCGCTTGAGGTTGCCGGCCGAGGCACGGATGATCGATTGTCCCGTGACGTGCGAGCCGGTGAAGGCGACCTTGTCGACGTCGGGGTGCGAGGCGAGCGCGGCGCCCGCGGTCTCGCCATAGCCCGGCACGACGTTGACGACGCCGGGCGGAATGCCGGCCTCCATGCAGAGCTCGCCGATGCGCAGCGAGGTCAGCGGCGATTCCTCGGCCGGCTTCAGCACCACGGTGCAGCCGGTCGCGATCGCCGGGCCGATCTTCCAGATCGAGGCGGTCAGCGGCCCGTTCCAGGGGATGATGGCGCCGACCACGCCGATCGGCTCCTTCAGCGTGTAGGAGAATATCTCGCCGGCCAGCGAGTTCTCGATGGTCTCGCCGTGGATCGCGGTGGCCTGGCCGGCGTAGTAGCGCAGCATGCCGAGCGCGCGCAGCTTATTGCCGCGGGTGCGGCTGATCGGTGCGCCCATGTCGAGCGTGTCGAGCTGGGACAGTTCCTCGAAATTGGCCTCAACCAGCTCGGCGAGCTTGAGCAGCATGTTCTGCCGCTCGAACGGCTTCACCTTGCTCCACGGCCCTTCGAAGGCGCGACGCGCCGCCGCGACCGCACGGTTGATGTCCTCGGCATCGCCCTCGGCGACGGAGGCGAGCAATTCGCCGGTGGCGGGGTTGTGGGTTTCGAACTTCTTGCCGGAGGCGGCGTCGACCCATTTGCCGTCGATCAGCATCTTTTTGTAGGAGCCATCGGCATAAGGATGGCGCGTGATCGGAATAGCCTGCGAAACAGCCATGTTTGCACTCCCTGTAAAATGTCGGCTGAGGTCTTTTGGAAGCGTTATATCGGCGATTCTACAGCGCGGGCGCGAAACCGTAAAGCGAAGCAAGCGTTGTCGAGGGTGGCGCGCATGAAAACCTCCCATGCACCTGCGTGCATGGTGGGTGCGATATGCTAGGTAAGGGTCTTCTTGTTTGACGCGTTTTCTTCACGCGAACCGGGAACCACTTCGCTTGAAAACGCTATGCTAACCTCAGCCACAGGTGTGTCCGGAGACCGACGATGCCCCACCCCGTGATATCAGCCAATCATGTTGCCGTGATCACCGGAGGCGCATCCGGCATCGGCCTTGCGGCAGCGACGCGGTTTGCGGAAGCCGGCATGAAGGTCTGCATCGCCGATCTCGGCGATGACAGGCTGAAGGCGGCTGCAGCAAAACTGTCATCCGCCGCACCCGGCGGCGCCGCCGACATCATGACGGCCGCGGTCGATGTCAGCCGCGCCGATGAGGTCGCAGGCCTTGAGGCCGCCGTCGCGAAAAAGTTCGGCGGCACCGACATCCTGATGAACAATGCCGGCATCCAGCCCGGCAGCGCGATGTTCGGGCCCGCGGCCAATTGGCAGCGCATCCTGGGCGTCAATCTCTGGGGCGTGATCAACGGCACGCAGGCGTTTGCGCCCAACATGATCAAGCGCGGCCGGCCGGGGCTGATCATCAATACCGGCTCCAAGCAGGGCATCACCACGCCGCCAGGCGATCCCGCCTACAACGTCTCCAAGGCCGGCGTGAAGGCGTTTACTGAAGCGCTACAGCACGAGCTGCGCAACACCGACGGCTGCAAGATCACGGCGCATCTCTTGATCCCGGGCTTTGTCTTTACCGGGCTGACCGCGCGCGGCCGCACCGAGAAGCCGGCCGGCGCCTGGACAGCGGAGCAGACCGTCGACTTCATGATCGAGCACCTCAAATCCGGCGATTTCTATATCCTCTGCCCCGACAACGACGTGCCGCGCGCGCTCGACGAGCGCCGCATCCTCTGGGCCGCCGGCGACATCGTCGAGAACCGCCCGCCGCTGTCGCGCTGGCATCCGGATTTCGGCGACGCGTTCGCCGCGTTCGTGAAGGGGAAGTGAATTCGCAGGATGGGCTAACTCACCCTATCCCCATTCGTGCTGTCATCGCCCGGCTTGACCGGGCGATCCAGTATTCCAGAGACTTCAGTGCCTAACCGAGGGGCCGCGGCGTACTGGATGCCCCGCATGAAGCGGGGCATGACAGCGGAATATATGGCGGACAGTAGAATCGTAGGATGGGTAGAGCGAAGCGAAACCCATCATCTGTCGTGCGGCACGCCGTTTGACGGGTATCGCTGCGCTCCACCCATCCTACGCACCACGCACTCCCTAATTCGCCCGCACCCGCACCGGCGTTGCCGGCTGCGCCACCAGCGCCTCGCCGAGCTCGCTCTGCTGGGCGCGCGGGATCGAGAAGCAGACGCTGAAGCCGTCCGACGTCTTGAGCGTCATCATGCCATGGGCCGGATCGGTCGACTGCTCGAGCACCCATGAATCCAGGGGATAGGCGTAGCGCAAGCTCTGGTCGCCGAAACGGGTCTGCAGCGCCTTGCTGATCAGCCCCGGCAGCGTCATCACCAGCGCGCCGACCTGGTTGATCGACAGGCGGATGGTTGCGGGCTCCCCCTTGCCGTCGACGAATCCCAGCGAGATGGCGCAGCCGTCGGGCGCGACTTCGCAGGTGGTGAGCTCCTGGGTTTCGATCTGCATGCCGGCACTCCGGATCATTTCTTCGTTATATTTGTAAATATATATCGCTCGGCTGGCCGCCGTCCAGCCGTTATTCGGGGAGCATCTTTGGCCGTGGCCCGCCCGTCGCAATCGTGATATACGACGAGATATAGCGAGGCCCGCGAAGGGCCCGTTTGACCAGGGAGAGCAAAGCCTATGAGTGATTACAAGCTTCTCATCGACGGCAAGATGGTACCCGGCGACCAGACCATGCCGGTGCTCAATCCGGCGACCGAAGAGGTGGTGGCGCAATGCCCCCGCGCCTCCAAGGAGCAGCTCGACAAGGCCGTCGCCGCCGCGAAGGCCGCCTACCCGGCATGGGCCGCTACGCCGATGGAAGAGCGCCGCAAGCTCATCATCAAGATGGCCGAGGCGATCGAGGCCAACACCAACGAACTCGCCCACATCCTGACCAGCGAACAGGGCAAGCCGCTCGCGGACGCTACCGGCGAGGTCATGGGCATGGCGGGCTTCTTCCGCTATCTCGGCTCGCTCGATCTGCCGATGCGCGTGGTCGAGGATTCCGGCGACCGCAAGGTCGAGGCCTATCGCCGCCCGCTCGGCGTGGTCGGCGCGATCATTCCCTGGAACTATCCGCTGCTGATCCTGGCGTTCAAGCTGCCGTCGGCACTGCTCGCCGGCAACACCCTGGTGGTGAAGCCTGCGCCCACCACGCCGCTGGCTTCGCTGCGCTTTGCCGAGTTAGTCAAGGACATCCTGCCGAAGGGCGTGCTCAACTTCATCGCCGACGCCAACGATCTCGGCGATCACATGACCAAGCACCCTGACATCCGCAAGATCTCCTTCACCGGCTCGACCGCAACCGGCCAGAAGGTGATGGCGAGCGCATCGCAGACGTTGAAGCGGATCACGCTCGAGCTCGGCGGCAACGACGCCGGCATCGTGCTCGACGACGTGGATCCGAAGAAGGTCGCGCCCGGCATCTTCGAGGGCGCGTTCCAGAACTCCGGCCAGGTCTGCCTCGCCATCAAGCGGCTTTATGTGCACGAGTCGGTCTATGACGAGATCTGCAACGAACTGGTCGCGATTGCGAAGAACACCGTCGTCGATGACGGCTCCAAGCAGGGCACCAAGCTCGGCCCGCTGCAGAACAAGATGCAGTACGAGAAGGTGAAGGCGTTCCTCGACGACGCCCGCAAGAACGGCAATGTGATCGCCGGCGGCGCCGCGATGGACCGCCCCGGCTATTTCATCGAGCCGACCATCGTGCGCGACATCAAGGAAGGCTCCAAGCTGGTCGACGAGGAGCAGTTCGGCCCCGTGCTGCCTGTCATCAAGTATTCCGACAAGGATGACGTGATCCGCCGCGCCAACGCCACCACCTACGGCCTCGGTGCGTCGGTCTGGTCGTCGGACATCAAGCGGGCGCACGAGATCGCGACCCAGATCGAGGCCGGCACGGTGTGGATCAACAAGCACCTCGACATGGCCCCGAACATTCCGTTCGGCGGCGCCAAGCAATCGGGCATCGGCACCGAATTCGCCGAGGAAGGTCTCGCCGAATTCACCCAGCTGCAGATCATCAACGGCCCGCCGGCCGCCTGATCCGAAAACATGCGGCCGCGACGCCCCGGCGCCGCGGCCGCCTCTTTTCTTAACAACGAACAGAGCCCATCATGTTCGATGCCCAATGCGACCTTGCCGCTCTGGTCTATGACGACAATGACGATCCCGACGCCATCCTGCGCGACTTTGCCGGCGAGCTGAAGGCGCACGGCGCGCGCGTGGTTGGTATGGTACAGACCGGCCAATGCGCCGATTCCAGCCTGTCGGCGGTGCTGGTCCACAGCGGCGAGACGCTGCTGCTGGCGCAGCCGCCGAGCCCAAGTACTACAAATTCTGGCGCCACCGGCTGCAAGCTCGATCTGTCGCGGCTGCAGGACGCCGGCATCCGCGTCGCCGACGCGCTCGCTGAAGGCGCCGATCTCGTCATCGTCAACCGGTTCGGCAAGCGGGAACGCAACGGCAAGGGCCTTGGCTTTGTGATCGAACGCGCGCTCGACGCCGATATTCCCGTCGTGATCGCGGTGTCACGCCAAAGCTTTGCCGACTGGATCAAATTCGCCGGCGGCATGAGCGTGAAGCTCGCCTGCGACCGCCACGCGCTGAATGCCTGGTGGCGCAACGTCTCGCTGCGGACCGCGGCCCGGATCGCGCCGGATCACACCACGGTCTGCGAGGCGTTCAAGTAAAGGTGCTTTGTGGGGTTACGCTCTGCCACCCCACCTGCGGACCATCACCGTCATCCCCGCGCAAAGGCTTCACCTTTGCGCGGGGATGACGGTGTGAGAATTGTAGCGAGCGGCCTTCCCACGCTGTCGTCCTGGCGAAAGCCAGGACCCATAACCACCGAATTCGATTGAGAGTGCGATAGTGGCCCCAGCGTCGCACAACAACAAGCAGTTGGGGTAATGGGTCCTGGCTTTCGCCAGGACGACGCCGAATACATTCGCATTCTCTCAGGATGACGGAAGCGAGGCTCGCTTACAGCGTTTCCTGCTTGTGGTCACAGTTCTTGCAGGTGAACTTGACGCGGGACTGGCCCTTTTCCGCCTGCACCCGGTTCGGCGCGCCGCATTTGCCGCAGACGGCCTCGATCCTGGTCGTGCCCTGCTTGATGACCAGGTTCCGCTTTTCCATGGTCTCGCGGATCAGGCGCTCGGCCTCCTCGCGCAATGATTGCTTCGACATTAACCCCACCGGTCATTGGTTTGCGGGCGGCGTCATAGCACGACCCCGTGAAGCTTTGACAGCAGATATCGAGCTCTATTTGTGAGTACATCCTAGAGCGTTTTCGAGCGACATGGATACCGGTCCACGTAAAGAAAACACGTCAATACAAGAATCTACACGATGAGCCGATCGACCGGCAGCCGGAAATGCCGCGGTTTCAACGGTTTTGCGGGCCAGCCGACGCGGAACACGTTGACGAGGCGCAGATCGGTGCCGATCTTGCCGAGCTTGCGCAACCGGTCGTTGAAATCAGGGTGATCGGCCAGCGCCGAAATCGGGCACGCCGCGAGCCCGGCGCGATCGATCTCGAGCCAGCTGCGGTAGAAATGCCGTCCCGTCGTGAGTGGGTCCTCACCGACCGGACGACAGAACAGCACGATCGCCGCGGCCGAGGCGGTCTTGGCGCTGTCTGACAGCAGCGATGCGGCGATGCCGAGACGATCCAGCGGCTTGAACAGGCTGCCGAGCACGTAGCGCGCGGCGGTGGCCTCGACCGCATTCATGGCGAGCGCATCGCGATTGAGACCGTCGAGCAGGTAATGCGGATGATCGGGCGACAGCCGCATCCATTCGAGCAGCTCGGCCCGATAGTCGTCGCCGTGGACAAAGGAGAACTCGGCCTGGTCGGCCCAGCCGGCGATATCGGCAATTGCCCGGCGATCCCCGATGCAGATCAGATCGTCGCGCGCGACGGCAAGCTGCACCAGCGGCGCGGCATCATCCGGCGGTGCTGCGAACTTGCCACGCCACGACATCCGGTGGGCCACGTTGTCGGCCAACGGATCGGGCGCGACACCCTGCCTGATCGCAAAGCTGCAAAGCGCGGCAAATTGCGGTGACAGCGGCTGCTCGATCGTCGTCATCGCCGTGATCGCGAGGCCGCGGCGGTTGAGGGCGAGGCTCATGCCCTCGAGCGATGCGCCGTGCGACACAAGCACGTCGTGTCCGGCGGGGTCCGCGACCGGCGCGCGGACCCAGTTCGCATCGACCAGCGCCAGCCGCCCGTCGCCGAGCAGGCGCCAGCGCGTCGGCTGGATGTTGTGGACGCTCGGCGCCAGCCGCGCCTCCGCGACCAGCTCGCGCAGCAAATCCGGCGTCAGCTCGCTCATGCTGCGGCCAGCCGCTTGGTGAACAGATGCAGCCGGTGCAGCGGCGTGGCGCCGGCCTTCTCGACCTGGCGCAGCGACGGCGCGTTGATGTCGGCGATCCAGGTGCCGCCGAGCGTGCGGTAGCCGGCCTCCTGCAACGCCAGCGCGGTGCGGTAGAGCATCGCGCCGTTGAGGCCGCGATTGTGCAGGTCGCGACAGACCGACTGATAGATCAGCACGGCGCGGGTGTTCAGCATGCGGTGATGCACGAATTTGAACGGCGCGGTAAGCCCGATCCGGCCGCCGATCGCCTTGATCAATGGATTGAGGTCCGGGATAGCGATGATCGCGCCGGCGGGTCGACCGCGGTGATAGACCACGGTCGAAATCCGCTTGTCGATGATCCACATCATGTCGCCGGCCTGGAATAGATATTCGGCCGCGGTCGGCGGCACGAACATCGGGTTGTCGGCAAAGCCGTCGTTCAGGATCAGGCGCGCATCCTCCAGCCGCATCTTGAAGGCGGAGCGCTTGATCGGCTGCCAGACGAAATCCGAATCGGCCAGCACCGCGCGCTGCTTGTCGCCGAGCAGCTGCTCCGGCTTGCCGCCGTCGAGCGCGATCTCGAACGTCGTCATCGGGAAGGTCGCCGCATAGCCGGCGCGTTCGAGGTGTTGCGCGATATGCGGCGGCGACCACATCATGTCGGTGAACGGCGCATGGTCGAACCCGTCGGTCATGACGCCGATCTGCTGCATCGCCGTGAGATTGAAATTGCCGGCGATGCGGGTCATGCCGCGCGCGGCCAGCCACTGCTCGGCAGTGCGCAACAACAGATCGGCGACATCAGGCTCGTCGACACAATCGAAGAAGCCGAATGCACCGTGACGGGTGCCGTGCTTGCGGTTGGAGGCATCGTGGATCGAGGCCGCGATGCGGCCGACCGGGCGGCCGTCACGATGCGCCGAGAACAGCGCATAGCGGCCATGGCCTTCGGTGACGAACGGATTCTTCGCGGAATCGAACATCCGGTCGAAATCGCTCCACAGCGGCGGCACGTAGAGGCTGTCGGGCCCATAGGCGTTGAGCGCAGCATCAAACGCCGCCCTGCGGTCGCCCTCCCGGATCTCCAGCGTCATTTGGCCTCCGGGGTCAGCGCCAAGAGCCGCCGCACCAACGCCAGCGCGGTTTCGGTGGCGGGATCGGCCGCGGTCACCGGCACGGCGAGCACGATCAGGTCGAGCGGATCATGCGCGAGCACGATGACATGGGAGGCGTTGTTGGCAGTCATCAGCGAGGCCATGCGCTCGGCGGCAGGGTCGGTCGGCGCCAGTCCCCACGGTGCCTCGGAGCGGCGCAGCACGCGCCTCGTCGACAGGAAGTCGCGGAGCAGCGGCGGATCGTAGGGTCCGAGCTCGTCTTCGCGGAAACGCCGCGCGCTCTCGAAGATCGGATGCCGCGCGAGCTCGGCGATCAACTGCTCCCGGGTCTGCGCCGGCGACGCCGCAACCGAGTTGAGCACGCCCGGCTCCTGCGATTCGAACAGCGCCCGCAGCGCGTCCGTCATCAGCCCGATGGTCAGCACGCCGGCGATCGCCACCGCGACGAACCGGATCATCTGCGCGGCGTCGACGTCAGGCGCCATGAAGGCGGCGGCGAGCCCGAGCAGGCCCGACGAGATCAGCCGCAGTGCCATCATCGCAAGCCCATGCCGCCGCGTCTCGGCGCCGCCGCCGGCGATCAGCATCACGGTCACCGTGAGCAGCGCCCCTAGCGCGCCGAGCCGGACCGGAATGTCGGGAAACAGCGTGCGGAAATCGGTCAGGATGAACGGGATCACGACCAGCGCCCCGACCGCCATGCGGCCGATGCTGCGGTTTTCCGAGGCCATCAGCGAGGCGCGGTCGCGCGTTGCCAGCAGCAGCGCGCAGGTGGCAAAGCCAACGAGCTGGAACAGCGCCAGCGTGATCGCGTAGGGCATCACGAAGCGCTGCAGCCCGAACGTACCGCCGAGGCCCAGCAGAACGCCGCCCGCGAGCGCTGCGATCTTGACCGCGCGCGGCGCGTGGCGACGCAGGATGCCTTCGGTGACGATCAGCGCGCCGAGCGGAATCAGCGAAGCCGGGATCACCGAGAGACGGTCGAGCAGCCAGCTTCCGCTCCACCACGCCAGGCCGCGATCGAGGAACAGGGTTGCGATCACGCCGAGCGCGAGCAGCAGGCGGCGCGTCAATGGGCTCCTCGGATCGCGCCGGTAGAACGTCATCATCGCCACCGCAACGCCGATGGCGCCGCAGAGATTGACGATGGAATCGGCGATCACCCCCGAGGTCATGCGACGCCCGTCAATTGATCGATCGCCCGCCGCACTAGCGGGCGCATCAGGGCGGCGACCAGCGCATTGCGCGGCTTCTCGATCGCCGGCCGGTGCGGGTTGAGGAACCAGCCGCGGCAATCGGTGCCCGAGGTGCGGCCGAGGATCAGCGCGACCGCCTCATAGGCCATCAGCATGCCGGTCGAGATCACCATCGGCGCGAACGACATCCGGCTGCGGCGGCCGGCCGCGACCTCGCCGGCGATCGCGAGGTCGACATAGTTGCGCGAGGAGGAGTGCAGCATGACGTGCTCGATCTCGGCACGCATCGCGGCGCGGCGGTCGTCCTCGGTGATCTCGGTCCAGTCCTTGGCCAGCGTCGGAAAGCCGAGGCGCTCCTCGGGCCGCGGATCATGCGGGCGCACCACGATCACCGATGGCAACGGCGACATATAGGCATCGATCACGGTTGCGTCGGCGCGCTTGGCGGTCCGGTACAGATGCACGCCGGCGGCGATATCGTCCATGCCGTTGACGATGACCGGGCAGCGTTCGGCAATGCCGGCGAGCTCACTGGTCCAGTTCTCGCCGAGCACCTCGACCTCGATGGTCGGGTTGATGCGTCTGGCGGCTTCGGCCGCGACCGCCGCCTTCTCGCGGCCGACCTCGTCGGCAAAGGCGAACACCTGGCGATTGAGGTTGGAGACCTCGAAGCGATCGATGTCGGCGATCACGAACTTGCCGACGCCGGCGCGCGCCAGCGCCATGAAGGCCGCGCCGCCCATGCCGCCGACGCCGCAGACGAACACCCGCGCCCGGCGCAGCAGCTGCTGCTCATGCTCGTCGATGAAGCCGATGTTGCGGCCGGTGAAGGAGTAGTAATCGAAATTCATCGCGCGGCCCCGCTCTCCTGCCTGCGCGGCCGCAACGTGCCGAAGGCGCGGGTGTCGTCCATCCAGTAGACCACCGGCAGCACCAGCCGCTGCAGCGCCAGCATCGCCGACGCCGCGAGCAGCGCCGGCAGCGAGCCCGAGGGCACCTCGCTCATGAGATAGCGGCGCGCACCGGCAAGATCGACGCGGCCGATCTGCAGGACGTCGTCGCCGCGGCCGTAATCCAGCTCGCGCTCGCAAAATTCGTTGTAGACGGCATCGCGATGCTTCGGCGCGATCTCAAAAGTCTTCTTCAGCGCATCCGAGCC
The DNA here is from genome assembly GCF_947648125.1 of uncultured Bradyrhizobium sp. Lineage (GTDB taxonomy): Bacteria > Pseudomonadota > Alphaproteobacteria > Rhizobiales > Xanthobacteraceae > Bradyrhizobium. Next base: position 109,029 of record NZ_CANSMR010000012.1, read on the forward strand.
GCCGGTATAGGCATTGGTGATGACCGAGCGCGCCTCGTCGAAACCGGCCTCCTCGCCGACACCGAACACCGCGCGATGCCGCGCCATGATGCCGCGCGCGAGTTGCAGATGCGCAAAGCTCTGCCGCGCCCCCGGCAGCGGCGACGGGAATACGTCCGAGAAGGTGTCGCTGACCATGCCGACCACCGCCGGCACCTGGGTGACGTTGGAGATCCATTTCGGCCGCAGCCCGTCGCGCGCGAACAGCACCAGCGCGGTCAGGCCGTAAAGCACCCAGGACAGCCCCTGCCCGCGCACATCGGGATCGACCATCACGAGGCCGAGATGGGTGACTTCCGTGGGCTCGCCGTCGAGCGTCACGTCCATCACCGACAGCGCGTTGAACGCGATCGGCCGTCCACTGTCTTCCTCGGAGATCAGCGTGATGATGGCGCGCGACAGCCGCTCCGGCTCGCCGGAGAAGATGCCGTAAGTCAGGCTCTCCTCGGGCAGCGTCTTGGCGGCGACGATGCGCAGCTGCCCGACCAGCGCGTCGAGCTCGGCTTTCGGCAGCGACAGGCCGGGCGATTCGACGATGCGGGTGCGCTGGCCGGCCTGGGTGCGCAAGGTGAGATCGATGGTCGGCTGCGACAGCGCCTTCAGCCAGAAACCGCCATGGCTGCGGAGGCCGTCAAAGGCCGCGCGCGCCTTCGTAAGGCTCCTGCTGCCGCGCGAAGCGGGGGTGCGATTGTCCGTGGACGCCATTTCTCTGTCCCTCGGGCGCGATCTCTGCACTCTCGCCTGTTAAAGAGCCATGAGTGCAACCTGGCGCTGTTTGCCGCAGGGTAAACAAGGCCTTCCGGAAACGGAACAAGTTGGTGCTAAGCGGTCGGCGGCCTATCCACACCGTCATTGCGAGCGAAGCGAAGCAATCCATCCGTCCGCATATGCGGTGCAATGGATTGCTTCGTCGCTACGCTCCTCGCAATGACGTGGAGAGCTTTGGGCATTGGCCGTTATTCAGAGCGGCGGGTAAAAAGCCCCGCCGCTTCGTCTTTCTTCGGCTCACCCCGCCTTGGACACTTCCATCAGCAGGCGCTCGGCCTTGGCGTCCTCGATGCGGTTCACGAACTTGCCGCTCTCGTAATTGTCGCGCACCGTCTTGGTCAGCGTGATGCAGGTCTGGACCAGCATCACAATGCCCATCGTCAGATAGCCCTTCATCCAGAGGTCGATCGGCAGGAAGAACACGCCGACGGCGACGAGGAAGGCGGAGGCTGCGAAGGACGCGTAGGTGAAGGTGATCCAGCTGCCGCTGTGGGGTTGGATGGTCTGGTTCATGGTCGTCTCCTTGATGATAGGTGATTTGAAGTTGGCTTGGTTTCAGGCTCGACGTTTCAGGCTTGAGTTCTCAGGCGGCAGGCGGGCGCTTGGCTCTCAAGCGCGCCAGCACGTCGTCGGCCGTCGATTTCATCCGCGGGCCAAAGCCCTGCTCGGCGAGCTTCTCGGCGGTGGCTGATGGGCCCGAGGCGGTGTCGATCTCGAACAGCGCGTCATCGGCCGCCTGGATCTCCATCTGCCGCTCGCGCAGCCGCTTCAGCGTCGCTTCCGCTTCCGGCAGCGTCGACTCGTAGGGCCGCGCCGCCTCGATGCTGCTTCGGCGCAGCGAACGCACCGCTTCCGAGGCGCGGGCGAGGCGACGGCCGCGATCGAGCTCGGCAATGCGCGCCTCGGCGTTGCCGACATGGCGCTTCAGCCGGGTGATCTCGGTGGCGAACAGCGTGCGCGCGGTCATTGCGGCGTCGCGTTCGGCTTCGAGATTGGCGATCGCCTGGGCGGCTTCGCGGGCGAGGTCGTCCCGGCCGCCCTCGAGCACCGCCGACGCCCGCACCTCGAGATCGGCGATCCGGGCATTGGTCGCCTCGAGCCGCCGGCCCTCCTGCTGGTCGCCGGCAATGGCGAGCGCCAGGGTCCGTTTCGAGCGGTCGACCGCGGCGGCGGCATCGCGCATCTGCTGGTCGAGCACGACCAGCGCGGTCCGATCTTGCAGTTCCTCCTCGGCTGCCGCCACGCTGCCGCGGAAAATCGTCAAAACAGTTTTGAACATTTGGCCACTCCCTGTTATGAGCATCGCTCATAAATCTCTTGTACCACATAATGAGCATTGCTCAAGAATTATTTGAGCACCGCTCAAGCATGGGGTTAACGACGGGTGAAACATGTCCAAAGCATTGGAACGACGAGCGAAACTGCGCGAAGCGCTGATCGAGGCGGCGGAACGGGCAATTGCGGCAAAGGGTCTCGGCGGCCTGAAAACGCGCGAACTGGCCCAGGAAATCGGGGTCGCCAATGGCGGCGTCTACAATCTGGTCGAGGATGTCGACGAGCTGATCCTGCGTGTCGGCTCCCGCACGCTGGCCCGGCTCGATGCCTCGCTGTCGCTGGCCGAGATCGGCGGCGCGGCGGCGCCGCGCGAGATGCTGGTGCGGATCGCCGTCGCCTATTGCGACTTCGCCGCCGACAATCTCGAATTGTGGCGCGCGCTGTTCGAACATCGCATGCAGCCCGGCAAGCCGGTGCCGGAATGGGCGATCAGCGAGCAGATGGAACTGTTCCGCCACATCTACAAGCCGCTCGCCGCGTTGTTTCCGCAGCGTTCGCCGGCGCAGCTCGGCGTCACCGCGCGCAGCCTGTTCTCCGCCGTGCATGGCATGGTCGCGCTCGGGCTGGAGCACAAGCTGATCGCGGTGCCGATCGGCGCGCTGCGCAGCGAGATCTCGACCCTGACGCGCGCGATGGTCGACGGCCTGACGGCGAAGTAGGCCGCGTGGCCCCAACCCGCACGATGCTGTTGCCTCAGGGGACGTCGCGGTCGAGGTCAGAAAGGGTGGCAAGGCCCCTTGCGGAACGATCGAACTGTAGTTACTTACCTCGGATCGAGTTTCGGCCGAACGACTTGGCCTCGCCGCTGATAGCGTGCCTGACTGACGACCCTCACCCCCTGAACTTCGAATTAGCCTGCTGCGCCCTCGGGTGCGGCTCCAAACACGCATCTATACTAAAGGACGATGTTCCATGAGCATGGGAACTGTGAAGTGGTTTAACGGTCAGAAGGGTTTCGGCTTCATTCAGCCGGACGACGGCGGCCAGGACGTTTTCGTTCATATCAGCGCAGTCGAACGCGCCGGCATGAGCACTCTCAACGAGGGACAGAAGGTGTCTTTTGAAATCGTTGCAGACCGCCGGACCGGCAAATCTGCTGCGGACAATCTGCGCGCGGTGTAAGCTGCGGCAATTCGCCATGCTGCTTTGACCACGGATGAACTGGCAAAGCCTCTGGTTACGCGACCCCGCGACTGGTCACCCGGCCGCGGGGTTCTCTTTATCAACACCGCGCGCAAGGCCCGCCAGGACCAGGACTTGAACCGTCTGCCGGCGAAGCTGCCTGCGCATCGAAGCAGCTGAGGTCGCGAGCGTGTCCACCAATATCGATACGGCTCCGCAGCACGACGACATCATGTACCCGCAGGTCCTCCCGTTCGTGCTGGTCCATGTGGGGTGTCTTGCGGCGATCTGGTCGGGCGTCTCATGGCCGGCGATTGCAATTTGCGTCGCGCTGTATTGGCTGCGCATGTTTGCGATCACGGCCGGGTATCATCGCTACTTCTCGCATCGAGCCTATTCGACCAGGCGGGCGTTTCAATTCATCCTTGCGTTCCTGGCCCAAAGCAGCGCCCAGAAAAGCGTCCTGTGGTGGGCTGCGAAACATCGACATCACCATCTTCATTCTGATACCGAGCAGGATGTGCATTCACCCCGGCACAAAGGCTTCGTGTACAGTCATCTCGGCTGGATCTTCTATCGACAGCACGATGCGACCGATCTGACGAAGGTTGCGGATTTTGCCGCGTATCCGGAGTTGATGTGGCTGCACAAATTTGAGGTTTTGCCGGCCGTCGTGGTCGCAGCTCTGTGCTTCCTCGTTGCCGGGTGGCCGGGGCTCCTGGCCGGTTTCTTCTGGAGCACCGTGCTGCTCTATCACGCAACGTTTTGCATCAACTCCCTCGCACATGTTCACGGACGCAAGCGGTATGTGACGGGCGACGACTCCCGCAACAATTGGCTGCTGGCGCTGGTTACGATGGGTGAGGGTTGGCACAACAATCACCACGCCTATCAAAGCAGTGCGCGGCAAGGCTTCCGCTGGTGGGAGATCGATGCGACCTATTATGTTCTGGTGGCCTTGTCCTGGTTCGGTATCGTCTGGGATCTGAAGGCGCCGCCCGCGCAGGTTCTCCGCAACGAGCAGCGTCTGGGATCGCGTGTGATCAAGCGGACGGCCGAACAGCTCGCCGGCCGTTTCAATCCCGAATACATCGCACAGGCGATCAAATCCTCGGTCCATGAAACCGGATTGTCGGTGCGGGAGGCGCTTTTTCTGTTGCAGCATCGTGCCGACTTGCATCTGCCCAGCATGCCGACGCGCGAGCAGTTGCTCGCTGAAGCCCAGGCCATGTTCGCGAAGACGCGATCATTGGACGACATCGTCGACCGTGCACATGAGCTCCTGGTGGAATCAGTTTGCTTCCTTTTGGCCGTTCCGCCACCGGTGGCCGGCGTAAGCCCGAAAGCTTGAGAGAGCGGTAGTATTTTGCCTCGGGCATCCCTATATGACGTGGATGACCAACTGGCAGAAACCGACCAAGCGAGAAGCCCCCAAGACCAAGGCCGAATTGCGCGAGATGCTGACCGAGGCCGTGCGTAACACGCCGAGCCCGGACCAAGCGTCGAAGCGGCGCCCGGCAAAAGTCAAGACGACCGCGGCTGGGGCCGCCGACGTCGACTAGCCGCGCGCGCCGACCGACCGGATCGCCCGCCCCGGGATACGACCGAATTCCATTCGCGACGAGCGCGAGAATCTTCGTGAAGGAGCAGCATGCGCAAGCTTCCCAAGCCCACCGAACAAGAGATCAATGAGGGACCCCAAGCGGTGTCTTTTCAGATTGCGAACGGAAACGCACGGCAGGACTGCACCCTGCAAACCACATTCCCAACGAAGATGCAGGCGCACAAATATCTGCTCGCGAATTGGCCGGCCATCGAAAAGAGAGCTCGCGATGCCCTTGCGGCGGGGACCATTGAAGGCGGCCAGATCAAGCTCATGATGATCTGAATACCTGACGGAAACACCCAGACCTCACGGCTCCATCGTGTAGGCGCGCCCGGGTTCGAGCGCATAGATCGTCAAAAATCGCAGCGGCCGTTCCGGATCGCAATTGCGAAACAGTGTGTGCGGAACATCGGCCCGGTCCTGCAAGGTCTCACCTGCCCGATATTGTTGCGGTGCCTCGTCGCCATAGGCGGACTCGGCAACCCCCTCGACGATGAAGATCACGCCGCCGACCGGATGCCGGTGCAGCGGAGCAACCCCGCCCGGCGGATAAGTCACCTCGGCAACGACGAGCTCGCGCTGATCGCCGGGCAGCGCAAGTCGCTCGAGGGTCTTGCGCGTGACACCGGCAAAGCCGGCTTGCTGAGCGTTGGCCTGACCGTTGTTGCTTTCAGCCATTGGAACCCTTTCTCATCTCGCGAACGATTGTGTTCTGATCACATCGCAGAGCGATGACTATGGGGGCGCTGCAACGACGCAACAAGCGCCCGAGCCATTTCAATCCGTGCAACACATCTGAGCCGAAGTCCTTGCCACCCCTGCTCCGGCGTTGCAGGATTCCCTCGCCGAAAACCTTCAGCAGTGGGCCTTGCATGAGAACGAGCATCGTTACGACGCCATTGTCGGGAGCCGCCGCCCTGGCGCTCATCCTCGCGACATCAAGTGTCACGCCGGCGTCTTCGGCGCAGGCCGTGCCGGAATGCTCGATGTCGGTGACATTGGCGGATTGGGGCGAGAATTCGACCGGCGACATCGACCTCGCAGCAGGCGAAAGCTGCCAGATCCCGATCGGGATCCGCGGCACGGTGACGGACTCGTCGATCTCGCAGAAACCGGCCTATGGCAAATTGAAGAAGATCAACGCATCGACCTTCGAATACAGGGCGAAGGCCAAATACAAGGGCAGCGACACGTTCGCGATCAAGGCGACAGGTCAGGGACCGAAGGCCTCCGGCACCTCGGTCATCACCGTGCACGCCACGATCAAGTAATCGCTGGCGCATCGCGGTTGGTTCCACCTCTCCCGCTTGCGGGGTCGAGACGAGCGAAGCTCGCTCTTAGGTCGTATTGCATCGAAGATGCAATACGGGTGGGGGCTCTCTCCACGATGTGACTCGTGGAGAGAGCCCCCACCCCACCCCTCCCCCGCAAGCGGGAGAGGGAGCACACCGCCTTAGCAACTGCCACTCAGCGTGACTTTACCGCGTTCTACGCCGGCCGCGCGCCGGTGCGGATGATCGAGCCGACATGCTGGCCGCGCAGCGCCGCGGTGAGCCGGCCGGGAACCAGGCCGTTCACGAGCTGCACGCGTTCGATATGGCGCGCATTGGCCATCACCTCGAGCAGCGCAGGATCGAACGGCAGCGTCCCTTTCAGCTTGGCAAGATCGGCGAAGCTCGTCTCGCGCAGCAGCTGGGCCTTCTTGCCGTTGGGACCATTCGGATCGTCGCTGTACACGCCGTCGACGTCCTCGACGATGGTGAGGCCGGCAGCGCCGAGCGCATCGGCGATCAGGAACGCACCGGTGTCGGCGCGGTGCAGCGGGATGCGCGAGACCGGGAATTCATGATGGTGATACGGCGGGAAGGCGCTGCCGACCACCGCGCGGGCCGCAGAGAGATGGATCGCGAGCTGGCTCGCGATGGTCGGATGCTCGATATAGGACACGCCCTCCGGTGCGAGCAGGCAGCCGAGGATGTGGCCATTCTGGCCGGCCTCGCTCGCGGCAAGCGGCGCGAGCGAGCCGACCGGCAGTCCGAGGTCGAGGCCGACGCTGTAGAGATGGCGGGCGCGGATGCCGGCGCCGGTCAGGATCAGCATGCGGTGCTCGGGCAGCAAGGAGCGCAGCTCGTCGACGATCGGCAGGATCGCTTCATGGCCGCGATCCATGATGGAGCGGCCGCCGATCTTCACCACCTGCACCCAGGGCAGCAGCGGGATCGGGCGTCCGCCGGCGACGGGACGGGTGAGATCGCTGTCGAGCAGGGTCTGGCGCGCGAGCGGCGAAGCGACGTGCTTGATGGTGTCATCCATGGTCGTGTCTCTGCTCAGTTCGCGGTGATGATGGTGCCGACATGCTCGCCCGCGAGCGCGCGGGTGAGATTGCCGGGGACGAGGCCATTGACGACCTGCACCTGGCGGACATGGCGCGCGGTGGCGAGCAGATCGAGCACCGGGAATTCGAGGATCGAATCCTGCAATCCCTTCGCCTTCATCTCGGCGACCGAGATCTTCGGAATGAAGGTGGCGCCCTTCGAGGTCTTGGGGTTCGCGGTGTAGAGGCCGTTTTCGTCCTTCACATAGATCATCGACTTGCAGCCGAATTGTTCGGCGACCAGGAAACATCCGGCATCGGTGCGGTAAGGCGGGATCATGCCCTCGGCTGCGGGCCGCATCCACAGCCCGTAAGGTGGCATGCCGCTGAAGATCACCGCGTTCACCTCGGCGAGATAGAGCGGCACGGCCGAAAGCCCGGCGCCGCTGACCGCGGAGATGCCGTGCTTGGCGAGCAGCTGGCCCAGCATCACCGCATTCTGATCGGCAACCGAGGCGCCGAGCTGCGAGAGCACGCCGGCCGGCAGCCGAAGCCCGGCCGCGATCGAGTAGAGATGCCGGGCGCGGGTGCCCGCGCCGGTCCCGATCAGCATCTTGTGCACCTTGCGGGCGGCGACGATCTCGTCGACCAGCGGATAGACGGCGGCGCGGCCGCGGTCGATGACGCTCTGGCCGCCGATCTTGATCACCGCGGCATCCGGCAGGATCCGGAAGTTCGACGCCGCCTCCGCCGTCGCCAGGAGCTGCGGATCGGTCAGCGACCGCTGCATCAGGAGCGCTTCAAGCTCCGCCGTCGTGTTTGCCATGAGAAACGTCCTTTCTCCAATGCGCCTGGCATTGCTTCCGGATTGCACTGGTAGCGGTAAGTGGGGCGGGTCTCAAGACCTCGATAATTTTGCTTATTTGCCGAGGTCTGGCTTAGTAAGAGACCATGAATGACTTTACCCAAGCGCTGGATATGGCCGTCAGCCTTATCGGCCGTTTTGATCCGGAGCTACGCCAGATCGTCGGCCTGTCGCTCGGCGTCAGCCTGACGGCGAGCCTCTTTGCCTTCGCGATCGGGGCGCCGATGGGCACGGCGCTGGCCATCTACCGGATCCGGGGCAGAGTTGCGTTGATCGTTGCCGTCAATGCGCTCCTGGGGTTGCCGCCGGTCGTGGTGGGGCTTGCTGTTTACCTCCTCCTATCCCGATCGGGGCCATTGGGGGCGCTCGGGATTCTGTTCACGCCAACCGCCATGGTGATCGCGCAGGCCATTCTCGGCATTCCCATCATCATTGCGCTGGTGCACCGGATGATGGTGGATGTCTGGGCTCGCTACGGCGATGCCCTCCTCGTCGACGGCGCCTCGCGCTTGCGTGCCACCTGGCCGCTGATGGCTATCGGACGCGACGGGCTATTAACCGCGTTTCTCGCTGCGTTCGGCCGGGCGATCGCCGAGGTCGGCGCAATCATCATCGTCGGCGGCAATGTGCGCGGCTATACGCGCACCATGACCACTGCCATCGCATTGGAGACGAGCAAGGGGGAGTTAAGCCTCGCGCTTGCGCTCGGCATCATCCTCGTAATCCTCTCGATGACCGTGAGCGCGTTGAGCTTTTTGATCGGACGCATCCTGACCAGTCGCTGAAGCGCCAAACAATATTGTTGTTCAAAGGGAGATCGCTCACATGAACCACTGGTTCGGCTCACTTCGCATCCTCGCAATCATCGCGCTTGCCGTGCTGGGCGCGCAGACCTTCACCCAATCGGGTTGGGCAGAAGATCAGTCAATTGTCGTGGCGTCGACGACCTCCACTCAGGACTCCGGGCTGTTCGGCTACCTACTCCCGATCGTCAAGCAGAAGACGGGGGTTGAGGTGAAGGTGCTGGCACAAGGCACGGGTCAGGCGCTCGACACCGCACGTCGCGGCGATGCCGACGTGGTGTTCGTTCACGCCAAATCAGCGGAGGAGAAGTTCCTTGCGGAGGGATTTGGCGTGAAGCGCTATCCCGTGATGTATAACGACTTCGTCGTCATCGGTCCGAAGGACGATCCGGCGGGCATCAAGGGCAAGGATGTCCTCACGGCGCTGCAGACCATCAAGACCAGAGCCGCGCCGTTCGTCTCCCGCGGCGATCATTCCGGCACCCATATTGCCGAACTGAAGCTTTGGAAGGAGGCCGGCATCGACATCGTGAACGACCGCGGCTCGTGGTACAAGGAAATCGGCCAGGGCATGGGCGCGTCGCTGAACATGGCCTCGGCGTCAAATGCCTATGTGCTGTCCGACCGCGGCACATGGCTGGCGTTCCAAAATCGCGGCGACCTGGCGGTCCTGGTTGAAAGCGACAAGCGGCTGTTCAATCAGTACGGGGTGATGCTGGTAAATCCGGTCAAGCATCCCACGGTGAAGAAGGAAGCCGGCCAGCGCTTCATCGACTTTCTGATTTCACCGGAAGGACAGAACGCGATCGCCGGCTACAAGATCAACGGCCAGCAGCTGTTCTATCCCAATGCGAACGATCCCAATGCTTGAGGAGACAAGGAGCGGCCCGGTCGCGTTCCGTAAGCACGCGCCGGGCCTGACCCACCGCGGGGCAGAGCCTCAGAGCGGCGGGCTGATTGCAAATATGCTCTAACCAATGACCCGCTCAAAGCTATTCGGTTGAGAACCGACGTCATCAATGGGGCGATTGCAACACAAGACAACGCGTTGCGAGGACTTCCGAACTGCACGGGTAGTGATAGTCCGGGCGGGTCTCAAGATGCAATGGCGATGATGCCGCGCGGCCGGCGCCCATTTTGCCGGCCGCGAAGCCTCACCGATCGGTCGCCGGCAGCTTGACGGTCACGCGCAGGCCCGAACGTCCGGCACCGGTCAAATTTTCGAACAGAACCGAACCGGCGGCGCGATCGACGATGCGCTTCACGATCGAGAGCCCGAGCCCGGCGCCCTCTCCGCTCGGCTGACCGCCGCGGAAGAACGGCTCGCCGATCCGCTCCAGATCCTGCGGCGAAACGCCCGGTCCGGAGTCCTCGATCTGGATGACGGCCATTCCGTCCTCCCTAGCGACGGCAAGATCGACGGCCCCTCCGTTCGGCGTGAACTTGATTGCGTTCTCGACCAGGTTCCGGACCGCCGAGATCAGCGACAGCTCATCACCGTTCACCGCGATCGGTTCGACCGTCGTGAAACCGAGATCGATGTTGCGCGCTGCCGCCTCCGGCAGCAGATCGGCGACGACGCCTTTTGCGATCTTGTCCAGCTCCACGGGTTCGCTCACGACGGACGGCGCAGCGTCCTGACGCGCCAGCGCGAGAAGTTGCTCGAGCAGATGCTTGGTGCGCCGCATGCCGCTCTTCAACGCATCGAGCCGGTCGCGCGTCTCCGCCGGCATGTCGAGGGAAGCGAGATTTTCCGCCTGCAGGCTGAGCGCGGTGACCGGCGTTCGAAGTTCATGGGCCGCGTCGGCGATGAAACGCCGTTGCTGGTCCATCATGACGCGCACCCGCCCCAGCAACCCGTTGATCGAGCCAAGGAACGGCTGCAGCTCGCTCGGCGCGCCCGTCGCCGGCAATGCACCGACGTCATCCACCCTGCTCGCATCGAGATCGCCGGCGAGGCGCAACATCGGCCGGAACGATCGGGCAATCACAAATGCCGTCATCAGCAGCAGGCACGGCACCAGCGCGGCAATCGGCAACAGCGTGCGCACGGCCATATCGCCCGCGATCTCGGTGCGGATCTCGGTCTGCTGCGTCACCGCAAAGCGGCTACCGTCCGGCCGTGTCCGAAGCAGCACGCGCACCGGCTGGCTGTGATAGACATCATTGTGCAGCCCATCCGTCAGTCCCCACAGCCGGCGATCGTCGGCAGAGCCGCGCGGCACCTCACCGAGCTCTACGACGGCAACCTCGGCTTCCGCGTCGATGCCGGTGACCGGGCGGCTTTGCCGGATCGGAGCGCTGAGCGCGAAGCTGCCGATCTGGATCAGGACGGAGTCCTGCATCTCGATCGCTTCGCTGTAGGCCCATCTGTAGGCCAGGAGTCCGCCGACGGCGCCCGTCAACAGGATGATCGCAGTGAGTCCGACGAACAGGCGCCCGCGCAGCGATCTCATCATCTCGAACGATCCACCATCCATCCGACGCCGCGCACGTTCCTGATCGCCGTGGCGCCGAGTTTTCTGCGCACGGCGTGGATCAGGAATTCGACCGCGTTGCTCTCGACCTCCTCGCGCCAGCCGTAGATCTGGCGTTCGAGCTCGGCGCGAGACAGGATCGTCCCCGGCCGCGCCAGCAGCGCCTGAAGCAGGGCGAACTCGCGTGCGCTGAGCACGGCTTTTTCTTCGCAAAAAGTAGCTTCCCGCGTTGCCGGGTCGAGATGAAGCTCGCCGTTGGTCAGCACCGGCGGCGCCCCGCTGCCCTCGCGCCGCAGCACCGCGCGCATCCGCGCCAGCAGCTCGGCGATCTCGAACGGCTTGACCAGGTAATCGTCGGCGCCGAGATCGAGCCCCCGGATACGATCGTTCAGCGCATCGCGTGCGGTGAGAATGATCACCGGAAGGCGCGAGGAGCGCTCCCGGATCGCCTTGAGAACGTCGAGACCGTCGGTCAACGGCAGGCCGAGATCGAGCAGCGCGATGTCGTAGGTCTCGCTGCGGCTGGCTTCGATGGCAAGATCGCCATTGCGCACCCAGTCGACCGCATAGGCGGCATCCCGCAGCGCCTCGACGACGGCGGCGCCGATCATCCTGTCGTCCTCCACCACGAGCACCCGCATCGCCTGGCAATCCATCTCGATCCGCACCGGGAGCACGCCCCAGCGAAACTGCGTCGCACCGATCAGCCGGCGACGCTTCCGCGATCATATCAGCTTCCACTTAGCCGCAACTTAGGGGCTTTCGGCGCCCAAATGGCGGCCGCTCCACCCACCTAAGCCGGGGCTAAGTCTCGCCGTGCACGCTCGCTTTCGAACTCGGCGGAACCGCCGACCCTGTCAAAGTGGAGCTTCGCACCGTGCTGGATATCAAACCCATCGGCCGCAGCATGCTGAACAAGGTCCCCGAAGTCACCCTCGTCTTCTGGCTGATCAAGATCATGTCGACCACGGTCGGCGAGACCGGCGCCGATTACCTTGCCGTCCATGTCGGCCTTGGCACCAGCGTGACCGGCCTGCTGATGATTACGCTGCTTGCCGCGGTGCTGGCCATCCAGCTGCGGATGGACCGTTACGTGCCATGGGTCTACTGGCTGACGGTCGTGCTCGTCAGCATCGTCGGAACGCAGATCACCGATGCACTGACCGACAAGCTCGAGATCAGCCTTTACGTCAGCACGGCCGTCTTCGCGATCGCTTTGGCCGCGACCTTCGCGATCTGGTTCTCGGTCGAGCGGACGCTGTCGATCCACAGCATCGTGACCACGCGGCGCGAATTGTTCTACTGGGCCGCGATCCTTTTCACATTCGCGCTCGGCACGGCGGCGGGCGATCTTGCGACCGAAGCGCTGGGCCTTGGCTTCAACGTCGGGGTGGTCGCGTTCGCGGCACTGATCGCGGCGATCGCGGCGGCTTACGCACTCGGCGCCAATGCGGTGCTGACCTTCTGGCTTGCCTACATCCTGACGCGGCCGCTCGGTGCATCGTTCGGCGACCTGCTGTCGCAAGCCCGAGAGTATGGCGGGCTTGGCTTCGGCACGATCTACACCAGCCTCGCCTTCCTGACCGTGATCGTCGCGCTGGTCGCCTGGCTGTCGTTCGAAGGCGACGCCGGCGGAAAGCCTGAGGCGTCGCCCGGCGCGTGAATTCAACTGCACCCCGACGGACACCAATCGAACCAACCCCGCACAGGAGAACCACGATGAACAAGACAACACTCAGCTTGGCGACGGCGATTGTTGCGCTCGCAGTCATCCAGCCGCTCCCCGATGCCAACGCAGGCCTCAGGCTGCTGCCGCACACGCAGACGGCCGCCTCCAGGCTCGGCGACCTGGCGCCCTTCCGCAGCATCGCCGCCGATGTCGCGGCGCTGGTCGACAAGGGCGACCTGGCCGGCGCCAAGACGCGGATCAAGGATCTCGAGACCAAATGGGACGAAGCGGAAGCCGGATTGAAACCGCGCGCGGCTACTGACTGGCACACGGTCGACAAGGCGATCGATCGCGCGCTCGAGGCGGTGCGTGAGACCAATCCGGATGCCGCCAAGTGCAAGAAGGCGCTCGCCGAGCTGCTGTCGATCATGGACTCGATGAAGGCCTGATCTCTCCATCCAGCATTTCGAGCACGCCGGCGGCATCGTCCGCCGGCGACCCGACCTCCCGGAGCGAAGAACCCCATGGAATTATTGTTGCACGACACCGCCGCGGACGAGCGCGCGGGAAAAGTCCCCGCCGTCACGCTCGGCTTCTGGGTCATCAAGATTCTCGCCACGACGCTCGGTGAAACCGGCGGCGATGCCGTCACGATGTCGATGAATCTCGGCTATCTCGTCGGCACCGCGATCTTCGCGATCATCTTCGCTGTTGCCGTCGCCGCGCAGATGGCGGCGAAGCATTTTCATCCGCTGCTGTACTGGACGGTGATCATCGCGACGACGACCGTCGGCACGACCTTTGCCGATTTCGTCGACCGTTCGCTCGGGATCGGATATCTCGGCGGCTCGTCGCTGCTCGCCGGACTGCTCGTTGTGTCCCTTGCCGCATGGCATCGCACCATGGGAACGGTCTCGATCGCGTCGATCGACAACAAGGCGGCCGAAACCTTCTACTGGATCACGATCCTGTTCTCGCAGACGCTGGGCACCGCGCTCGGCGACTGGATGGCCGACTCCACCGGCCTCGGCTATGGCGGCGGCGCCGTCGTGTTCGCCGCCGGCATCGCCATCGTTGCGGCCGCCTATCTCTGGACCAGAGTGTCGCACACGGTGCTGTTCTGGATCGCCTTCGTCCTGACCAGGCCGCTCGGCGCCACCGTCGGCGATTTCCTCGACAAGCCGCTGGATCACGGAGGCCTTGCGCTCAGCCGCTACACGGCGTCGATCGCTCTCGCCGTTGCGATTGCCGCTCTTGTCTTCATCCTGCCGCAGCGGGCCGAGGAGCACGCGTGAATGGCACGCCCGGCAAGACCTGCTCGAACCGTCGATCAGGCCTTGTCGGGCGTAAAGATGACTTTCCCCTTGAAGGCGGCAGCTTGGGCGATCGCCTCGGAAAATCCCTCCAGACCGTATGTCCCGATGACCGGGGCGCTAATCGCGCCGGACGCGACCATCGGCACCAGATGGCCGTACATCGTGGCCAGCGTCTCGTCGGTTGCGGTCTTGCCCCAATGGCCGAGCCAGAAGCCGCGGATGGACACCTCGTTGAAGATCACGCTCAAGGCCGAGCCGGAGAACGGCTGTCCGCTCATCGCGCTGTAGATGACGAGCACCGCCTTCGGCGCCAGGCAGTTCATCAGGTTTAAAGCTGATGTGCCGCCGACGACGTCGAGCGCCAACAGGATCGGCGCGCCGCCGGTCTCCTTGGCGACGCGCTTGGCGAGATCCGGCCCGTCGACCAGCACGATATCGCCGCCGACCGACTTGACCTCACCCACGACCTCCTCGCGCCGGACGACATTGACGGTCTTCAAGCCCAGCGACTTGGCAACCGCGATCACCGCGCGCGCGGTCGCTGAATTGGCGCCGTTCTGGATCACCCAGCCGCCGTGCGGGATCTTCACGAAATCGGTCAGCAGCAGATAGGCGGTCGCCGGATTGACGGCGATCATCGAGAGTTGCTGGACGTCAGCCTTCTCGGGCAACGGCCGCTGCCACGACGCCCTGAACTTGACGCGTTCGGTCCAGGTCGGGACCGTGAACGGGATCAACGTGCGATCGCCGACCTTCAGGTTCTTTACTTCCGAGCCAGCCGCAACCACCCGCCCGACGCCCTCGATCCCGAGCGTCGCCGGCGGCGTCGGCAGATAGCCGTAGCGCCCGGCGATGATCATGAAATCCGAGTTGTTGATCGGCGCAGCCTCCACCGCGACCACGACCTCGTTGGGACCAGGGCTGCCGACGTCGGGCACCTCGTTGAGCTTGACCACATCCTGGGCACGTCCGAACGCAACGACCTGAACAGCTTTCATGGCACGATCTCCCGATTTCATTATGTACTAGTAAGTACAGAACGCAGTTGACGTCAATGGTCCGAACTGCCTTCACGGCAAGGTGAAGGCTTCACATCCGACGCAGGAGTACATAAAAGGGCGGTATGGCAAGGCCGCGCAGCTTCGATCCGGACGATGTCCTGGAGATCGCCCGACAGGTATTCTGGCAGAAGGGCTTTCAGGCGACTTCGCTCGACGAGATCACGGCCGCGAGCGGCGTCGCCAAGCCCAGCCTCTACGCGGCGTTCGGCGACAAGAACGCGCTGTTCCTGAAAGTGCTCGACCGCTATCACGACGGCATTCTGGGCTGGGCCGAGCGCACCCTGGCACAGCCTGTGCCCGCCTGTGAGGCGATCAGGCAGTGGCTCACCGGCTTCATCCCCTACTGCTCGGGTGAGAAGGGACAGCGCGGCTGCCTGTCGATCAATTCCGCGACCGACGGCTCGCTCGATCAGGCCGAGCTC
Source organism: uncultured Bradyrhizobium sp. (assembly GCF_947648125.1). Taxonomy (GTDB): domain Bacteria; phylum Pseudomonadota; class Alphaproteobacteria; order Rhizobiales; family Xanthobacteraceae; genus Bradyrhizobium. Next base: position 124,826 of record NZ_CANSMR010000012.1, read on the forward strand.
CGCAAGAGCATCGAGCGCTACAACCGGCGGCTCGAAGAGCTGTTGCGCGCGCGGCTGCGCGCCGACCGCGCCGAGTTCAGGAAGGGCTTTGATCCCGACGTCACCGCGCACACCATCATGGTGGTGCATGCCGGGCTGCTGGCGCTCGCTCACCAAAGGCCGGATTCAAAGCGTGTGAAGGCCGTGATCGACCAGGTGATGAGCTTGCTCGCCTGAGTTCGCCGGCACCCGGCCCTGGCCCGGCGGCATGTCGCGCCCTCGCACGAATGTGACTATATGATAATCATCATCTTATTGATGTCACGCGCGTGATGACCATGTCCGGATTGGCTGCTGGGCTGTCCGGATCTGGGGATCAGATGAACAAACCGTTTTGGCGTGCGATGCTTTTTGCCACCGGCTTACTGGCGTTGCCGGCGATCGGCCCGGTGCAAGCCCATGATCACCAGCATCCCGAGTTGAACGGCTGGTACGAGAGCTTGCACAGCGGCAAGGGACCCTGCTGCGACGGCAGCGACGCGCAGCGCGTCGACGATGCCGATTGGGACACCAGGGACGGCCACTATCGCGTCCGGCTCGAGGGTGAATGGGTCGACGTTCCCGATGAGGCCGTCGTCGCCGGCCCGAACCGCGCCGGCCGCACCATGGTCTGGCCGTATTACCTCGACGGCCACCCGCGGCCGCGTTGCTTCATGCCAGGCAGTATGGGCTGAACGTCAGCGAAGACGTCGCGCGTCGACGAACTCGGCTGATCAAAGATCCAGCTGGACCCGTCCCTCGCCGTCGCCATCCGGCTTCGCCGGCACGGCGCAGCAGATCAGCACCTCGTCGTCAGTCACCTCGGCAGTCGGCTCCTTCAGATAGGTCACGGCGCCTGCCAGCAATCGGGTTCGACAGGATCCGCAATTGCCTTCCCGGCAACTGAATGCGGGGCTGAGGCCGCGCTGCTCCGCCAGTTCGAGCAGCGTTCCCGATTCCGGCGTCCAGCGCGCTTCCTTCATCGATGCGGTGAAGGCGACCGGGACCGGCGTGGTCGCAGGCGGCCGGCGCGGCGGCACTGTTGTGGCCACGTCCGGCTTCCGCACCAGCGACGATGGACCAAACGTCTCGGCGTGAATCCTGCCATCGGCAATGTTGTAGCCGCGCAACCCGTCATAGAGCGATTGGGTGAACTGCGGCGGCCCGCACAGATAGAAATCGTAATCGTTGAACGGCAGGACGCGCGACAGCAGCGCCATGTCGATCCGCCCTGCGGCGTCGTAGTCCGTGCCCTGCTCGGCGCCATCGACGTCACTGAGGACGCTGATGATCCGGACTGCGCCGCCTGCAGCATCGGCCAGTTGCTGCAATTCGTTGCCGAACGCGCGCTCGGGCCCGGCATGCGCGGCCTGGAACAGGAACGTCGGCCGGATGCCGCGGGTGCGCAGGCCCTCATAGACCACGTGGCGCAGCATCGCGAGCATCGGCGTGATGCCGACGCCGCCGGCGAGCAGCACCGCAGGCCGCTTCTCGCGCGCATCGATCGTGAAGCCGCCGCTCGGCGCCCGCGCCTCGATGATGTCGCCGACATGGATCGTGTCGTGGAGATGCCGCGACACCAGGCCGTCGCGCTTCACGCTGATGCGGTACATGCCGTCCGACGGCGCGACCGACAATGTGTAGGTGCGAATGACCGGTCTGTCGGAGCCCGGCAATGCGAGGCGGATCGGCAGATGCTGTCCGGCCTGGTGCGGCAGCAGCCCGGCGCCATCGTCCGGCTGCAGATGAAACGAGCGGATCGAGCGGCTCTCGTCGACGATATCAGTGACCTTGAACGGGCGCCATTGCGTCGCGCGCTCCGCCGCGCGGAGCCGGTCGGCGGCCTGCGCCCAATCACCGGTCATCAGAGCATTCGGCGACCAACCTTCGGCCCGGAACGCCCAGCGCAGCGGCAGCGCGCCGCGCCGGCGCACCATACGGCGGACGCGGAAGCTCCAGAGCCGTTCGGCGCCCTGAAACGCCGCGATCTCCGGCGAGTCCAGGATCACCTCGGCATCGCCCGTCAGCTGCAGCATGTCGCCGGTTTCGAAATCGACGAACAGCAGCCCAGCCTTGCCGTTGACGAGGATGTTGCCGAGCGTGTTGAAGAACAGATTGCCGGCGAAATCCGGGACCGTCAGCGTGCCGTCGGCGGCGACGCGGACGAAACCCGCTCTGCCGCCACGATGCGAGACGTCGACCTGGCGGCGATCCTCGCGCTCGGCATAGGACGCCACGAAGAACGTATCCGCCGCCGCGATCGTGTCGCGCGCAGCCTGATCGAGCGTCGTGCCCTGCTCGACTTCTCCGGTGAAAGCTGCGTCCGGCTCGCGCACAAAGGCGAAATCGCGCAGCTGGATGTATTGCGGACAATTGCCAAAGCTCTGATCGAGTTCGAAGCTGAGCGCCTTGCCTGACGATGCACGGAGCAGCCCGTTGGCACGGTTGCGACGCCGGGTGTGCAATTCGATTCCCAGTAGCCCGATCGCATCGCCCTCGCGCATTCCTTCGCTTGCGGGATCGCTGGGCTCCGGCCGCGCCTCGATCTCGAGGCTGCGCGGCGTCGGCGAGGCGATAAAGCCGGGCCGGCCGGCCAGCAGCGAGGCCCAGACGTCGCCGCTGCGGTCCACGCTGCCGACCACGATGAAGGGAATCTGCGCGAAGAAATCGCGATGCTGGTCGGGCATGAAGTCCCGCACGGCGCGCTGGCCGACGGCCGCCATCTTCTCGGCGACGCCGACCTTCTGCTGGATCGCCATCTCGCCGGCATGCCAGGTCGCGAGCTTGCTCTTGGTTCGCCTGTCGCTCATCGCACTGCCCTCCCCTTCGGGGTTGGACGGGCGCGCCCGCGGGCACGCCCGATCGACCTATCACGCAGCCGCAGCCAGGCCGGCGCGCGTCTTGGCAAAGGGCACGAAACCCGGCAACGCCTCGATCCGGCGCAGGAACGCGTTGACGCGCGGATAGGCGGAGAGGTCGACGTTGCCTTCGGGCGCGCTCGACAGATAGCTGTAGAGCGCCACATCAGCGATCGTCGGCTGCGCGCCGACCAGCCACTCGCGCTCGGCGAGATGGGCTTCGAGCCGCTTCAGCAGGACGTGGGCGCGGGCGATCACGTCGTCCGGATTGAACTTCGCGCCGAACACCGTGATCAGCCGCGCCGCGGCGGGCCCGAATGCGAGATCGCCGGCGGCGACCGACAGCCAGCGCTGCACCATGGCGGCACCCTTCGCATCCTGCGGCAGCCAGTCGGTGCGGCCGAACTTGGTCGCGAGGTAGACAAGGATCGCGTTGGAGTCGGCAATGATGGTGCCGTTATCGTCGAGCACCGGCAGCTGGCCGAACGGATTGAGCGCGAGGAATTCCGGCGTCTTGTGCGCTCCGGACCTGAGGTCGACGTCGACCACCTCGTGCGGAATGCCGAGCAGGGACATGAACAGCCGGGCGCGGTGTGCGTGGCCGGAGAGAGCGAAGTGATAGAGCTTCATGGTGCCGTTCCTGATGTCGTGGACGGGGTTATCCCGACCGCGACCTCAAGGTGGCCCATTGCACGTCACATTATAATCACCGACGACAGCACTTGATTGTTGCGTATTCTGCAATAAATACTCTCCCCCGTCATGGCCGGGCTTGTCCCGGCCATCCACGTCTTTCTCGCAGATGGCAATGAAGGCGTGGATGCCCGGGACTAGCCCGGGCATGACGAAGTGCGTACGCGTGTCCGTCACACCTCGACGATCACGTAATCGTCTTCGATGTGCACCGGAAACGTCTCGGCGACATACGGCCCCTTCTGCAACTCGGCACCGCTCTCGACCGCGACCGGATAGGAGCGGATCCTGAATCGCTTGGGATCGAACCAGGACTGGCCGTTGCGCATGTCGAATTCCCAGCCGTGCCACGGACAGCGCAGCATCTCGCCGACACGGTCGCGCTGATAGATGCCGGGCTCCGGCGAGGTCAGGCGCGCGACGCAGGCCGCCTTCTCCAGCGGCGCGCCCTCATGCGGACAGCGATTGAGCAGCGCAAAGAACTCGCCATTGACGTGGAACACGACGATGTCGCGGCCCTCGAGACCGAACACCTTGTTGCCGCCGGCAGGAATCTCACTGGTGCGCGCGACGATGTGACGGGTCATTGCAATCCTAGAACTTGTAGACTGCGCGGGCATTGCTGTTGAAGATCTTGCGCCGCTCGGCGTCGGTCAGCGGCGTCTTGAAGGCGTAGCGCGCGTCGTCATAGTCCCAGTGCGGATAGTCCGACGAGAACAGCAGCCGGTCGATCCCGACCCATTCGATCAGCTGACGCAGGTGCTTCGCTTCATCCGGCTCGTCGATCGGCTGGGTCGTGAACCAGAAATGCTCCTTCACATACTCGCTCGGCTTGCGCTTCAGATGCGGCACCTCGCTGCGGAAGCGCTCGAAATGCTGATCCATCCGCCACATCGTCGCCGGGATCCAGCCGAAGCCGCCCTCGATGAACACGATCTTCAGCTTCGGGAAGCGCTCGGGAACGCCCTCCAGCACGAGGCTGGTCAGGTTCGAGGCGACCGTATGCGCGTTCGACTGATGCTCCTCGCAATAATAGGACGGCCAGCCGCCGCCGGTCGGCGCATGCCCGCCATAGCCGCCGACATGGATACCGAGCGGCAGATCGAGCTCTTGCGCGCGCTCGTAGATCGGCCAGTAGCGGCGGCGGCCGAGCGGCTCGTTGGCGCGCGGCGAGACGTTGATCTGGATGTACTCACCGGTTTTGGCGCAACGGTCGATCTCGGCGAGGCCGAGGTCGGAGCCGTCCTGCCCGACCAGGATCGAGGCCTTCAGGCGGGGATCGCGATGCGCCCAGAACGCGAGCTGCCAGTCGTTGATGGCGCGCTGGATCGCGGCGCCGAATTCCAGATTCTGCTGCGAGAAGATGAAGAGGTCGAGCACCTGCAGGATTCCAAACTCGACATCGAACGGATCGAGATGCTGCTTGCGCATGAAATCGAGATCGGAGCCCGGCACGCCGCCGGTCGGCGGCCACGCGTCGCGCCGCGCGATCAGCGGCGAAGAGCGCGGATACGGCGTGGTGCCGATATAGGGCGTGCGCAGATGGCTGCCATATTCCTTGAGATGCTGCTGCCAGCGCTTCGGCAGAAATTCGTTGAGATCACTGTGCGCGTGAATGCTCGGATGGATGTCGCAATCGATGATCTTCAGCCGCGTCGCCGCGGTGGTCTCCTGGTCGAGCATCGGGCGGTCGATGACGTCACTCATGCGATCCTCCATTTTGTTTGGCGCATGATCTATTCGGAAAACCGGTTCCCACTTTTCCGGATCATGCGCGCGAATTACGAGTCCAGCTTCAGGCGTGGAAAGGTTTCCAACGGATTATCTTCGCACATCCGCTTGACGATGCTCGCCGACAGATGCGGCGGGACAGGATCGTCACCGTCGAACTGCCAATGCGGATAGTCGGACGCGAACAGGAACATCTTGTCGGAGCCGATCTGGTCGATGATGTCGGCGACGCCGGTTGCGTCCATCGGCGCATCGAACGGCTGCATGGTAACACGGAAATGGTCGCGGATGATCGCGGCCGGCTCGCGCTCCACCCACGGCACCTCGACGCGGACGCCGCGCCAGGTCTTGTTGGCACGCCACATGAAGGCCGGTAGCCAGCTGACACCCGACTCCATCAACACGACCGTCAATCCCGGATACTTCCCGAACACGCCCTCATAGATCAGGCTCAGCGTCTGCGCCTGGAACGCCTGCGCCTCGGCCAGATAATATTCGTAGCGATAGGACGGCCAGCCGATCGAGCTCGGCGCGCCGCGATAAGCGCTGCCGGCGTGGATCGCAATCGGCAGTTTGTACTTCTCGGCGGCCTGATAGATCGGCCAGTAATGCCGCCGCCCGAGCAGCATCTCGCCCTGCGAGGGCACCAGCACGGAGACGAAGCGATTGTCGCCGGCGCGGCGCTCGATCTCCTCGACCGCAAGGTCCGGCGCCTGGATCGGCACCACGATCGAGGCGCGCAGCCGCGTGTCCCTGGCCAGCCACTCGGCCGCGATCCAGTCGTTGATCGCCTTGCAGAAGTCCGCCGCCATGTAGGGATCGAACACCGCCTGCGCGCCGTAAACGACGTTGCAGATGGCATGGCTGGCGCCGAGCTGGTCGAACGCGCCGCGCTGCACCATGGCGAGATCGCTGCCCGGCTTGCGGCCGTCGGCCGGCCGCCAGTCGGCGCGGCCCGACAGCGGCATCGACGGCGGATAGGAGTTGAGATCCAGCCCGTCGATGGCGCGACTGACGACCTGTTCCTTCCAGTGATCGCTCAGATAAGGCAGCAGCGTGGTGCGCGTTCCCCCCACCGCGGGATGGATGTCGCAGTCGATGCGCGTGGCCGCCATGATGCTCCCTAGATGTTCCGTTCCTCGGACTGATCGTCTTGTCTTGGTTGTTGGCGGCATCGCTGCCGCAAAGCGGACTGTGACGCCGAAGGCGCGATCGTGCAAGCCGGTCCACGCGGGGCCGCCCTGCCCTGTGCGCGCACCGCCCTCACGCGAAGTTGCGGGCTGGCATGTGAACGGCATCACCCATTCAGGTCACAAGGCGTGCTAGCGATTCCGCGCCGCGGAAGGCGAAGATGCAGGAGACGGGAATGAGACTTGGAATGAGACTTGAAATGAGACTTGGCCGATTGACGATCCTCGCATGTTCATTGTCGCTGGCCTCGTCCTCCGCATGGGCTGCGCCCGCGACCACGTCCGGCTCGGTCGCACTTGCGCTCGCCGGCGTCGTGGCGCCCTATTCCTCGCTGCCGGCCAGGGAGAAGAAGGCGGTCGCCGCGTTCTTTGGCGGCGACAGCAATGTCCGCATCACCAGGAAGATCACCGTCACCGCCGACAAGGTCGTCTGCCGCGCCAGCAATGTCGACATCACCTCGCGCTCCTGCGCGCTGACTTTCGGCAGCAGGACCCACACCGTGAAGGGCAGCGGAGCCAACGCGATCTACGCGACCGTGGCGCTCGCCGGCGTTCCCGGCGACGGAGCCGCCGGGACGATCTACGAGGCGCTGTCGAAATTGTCCTGCACGCTCGATCCCGCCGCGATCAAGGACAAGGCCGGCGGCGGCGCCGACTGCAGCTTCGAGCCGGGGAATTAGTCCGGGCTCAAGCTCCCACGACGAGGCCCAGCCTGGCGGCCACGCGGCGTGCGGTTTCCTCCCGCTGCGCCGTGATCGCGCGCACGGCCTCGCGCGTCTGCTGCAGGATCTCCGGTGGCGCGGTTTCCGGCGTGCCGCACTCGAACGGCGGCTCCGGCGCATACGCCATATAGAGCTGGATCGCGCGCGCGGCATCGTCGCCGCGCAATTCAGCCGCGAGCCGCAATGCCCCATCGATGCCTGCCGTGACCCCGGCGGCAAAGACGAAGCTTCCGTCCACCACCACGCGTTGGTTCACGGGCGTAGCGCCGAAGAACGGCAGCAGATGAAACGACGCCCAATGCGTCGTCGCCCTGCGCCCCTTCAGAAGGCCGGCCGCTCCGCAGATCAGCGCGCCCGTGCAAACCGAGAAGATGCGGCACGCCCCCGCCGCCTGCCGGCTGATCCAGCCGAGCACTTCCGCGTCCTCCATCAAGGCTTGCTGACCGAAGCCGCCCGGCACATGCAGCACATCGAGCGGCGGCGCTTCGGCCAGCGTCGCATCCGGGGTCAGCCGCAATCCCTTGATGTCGCGGACGGGCTCGGCGGTCTTGCCGTAGATGCGGTAGGTCGAATTCGGAATCCGCGACAGCACCTCGAACGGCCCGGTCAAATCGATTTGATCGACGCCTTCGAACAGCAGTGATCCGATCCGCAAGTGGACATCGTGAGCAATCATCGAACTTCCCTCAAACTTCGCGTGAACTTTCCCTGCACTATGGACAAAGCGAATCTAGCGCGGCACGTTTCGGCGATGACGCCAACCAGCCCACGTTTCTCGCCAAACGGCCGCCGCCTGATCGAAGTGCTGGCTTATCCGGCGGTGCAGTTGCTCGATGTCACCGGGCCATTGCAGGTGTTCGCATCCGCCAACGCGCTGGCGGCCAGGGCGGGCAACGCCGAACCTTATGAGGTCCGCGTCGTCGCCAAGGACGGGCCCACGATCGAAGCATCGGCCGGTGTCGGGCTCGCGGTGCACCCGCTGCCCGCCGTCAGCACAGCGGTCGACACGCTGGTGATTCCGGGCGGCGACGGCGTCAACGCAGCGGCGGCCGATCGCGTCCTGGTGGACTGGGTGCGCGGACGCGCCCGGCATGCACGCCGCACCGCATCGGTCTGCACCGGCGCGTTCCTGCTCGCCGCATCGGGCGTTCTCGATGGCCGGCGTGCCGCGACGCATTAGCAATTCTGTTCGGAACTCGCCGAGCGCTTTCCCGATGTTCGTGTCGAGTCCGATCCGATCTTCGTGCGCGACGGATCGTTCTGGACGTCGGCCGGCGTCACGTCCGGCATCGATCTCGCGCTGGCACTGTTGGAGGAAGACCTCGGCCGCGCGGCGGCGCTTGCCGTCGCTCGCTATCTCGTGGTGTTCTTCAAGCGGCCGGGCGGACAGGCACAGTTCAGCGAAATCCTGTCGCTGCAAACGACCGACGACAGGTTCGGCGCGCTGCATGACTGGATCAGCGGCCATCTGGCCGACGACCTCTCGCTTTCGACGCTGGCGAAACAGGCCGGCATGAGCGAGCGCAGCTTCAGCCGGCACTACGCCGATGCAACCGGGTTGACGCCGGCACGTGCGATCGAGCGTTTGCGGGTCGAGGGCGCCCGGCACCTGCTCTCGGAGACGCGCCTGCCGGTCAAGCGAATCTCGCAGCGCTGCGGCTTCGGGTCCGAGGAGACCATGCGCCGCAGCTTCCTGCGCGTGCTGTCGACCACACCGCAGGATTACCGCGCCAGGTTTGCGCGCTGAAGCATGATGAAGTTTGGTTGAACTGGCGACGCGAAGACGCTGCCCTCCCTCTCCCGCTTGCGGGGGAGGGTTGGGGTGGGGGTATCACCGCGAATCGCATAGTGGAGAGAGCCCCCACCCGCCGCGCTATGCGCGGCGGCCTCCCCCGCAAGCGGGAGAGGCGAAGCGCGTCTGGGGGTAAGACCAATTCAACCAAAAATCATTATGCTCGAGAACGGAAGCGTACGCCGGCCCATGGCCGGCGCGCAGTGTTTGACACTCAGCCATTCCAGGCATGCGCCTGCAATCCCGCCTCCAGCGGCGGATTGGTCACGCTGCCCGTGTAATTCGTGATGGTCGACGCAGCCACGATGGTGATCACTTCAAGCACGAGGTCCTTGTAGAACCCGGCCGCCAGGAATCGTTCGATCTCCTCATCGTCGAGCCGCCCGCGCTTTTCGATCAGCGACCTTGCCAGCGTCGAAAGCGCGCCGAGAGTTTTGTCGGCAGGCGAGCGGCCGGCACGCATCGCGTCGACATCGGCCGGATCGAGGCCGGCCTGCAAGCCGAGCGCGGAATGCAGTGCGACCGCCCAGGTGCAGCCATTGGTCACCGCATCGGTGAGCAGCACGGTCTGGATCTGCTGCTCGGTGAAGCTGCCGCCGTGAACCTTGTCGAAAATGCCGATGAAGCTCTGGATCAGCACGGGTGACGTCGCCATCGTCGCCGCAAGGTTCGGGATCATGCCAAACCGCGCCCCGACGTCACGCAGGGCGGGCTTCGAGGCTTCCGGGGCGGAGTCGATCGTATGGACCGGAAAACGTGCCATTGAACTGCCTTTCACTGTGGTGATTGAACCCGAGGCCGCCGGACGCAACCGAGCTGTTGCGATCGACGCGCCGGCCTCAGAGTTCGATGGGAGCTATCTAGCCGCGCGGTGGCGTGAGCGTTCGCCAAACTCCCCACATTCCACGCCATCAAGTGGCAGCGCCGGGGGCCGGCTACATCACACGGAACACGATCAAACCCCGGCGCGATCCTTCACCCGCCGCGTCACGATCCCGAGCAGGCGGCCCAGCGTGCCGCCGGCGGGGCCCTTCTTGCGCGCCAGCGCGAGCGGCGCGACGAGGCCCGTGGCGCGGTCGAGGCGGAGATAGGACACGCCTGCGGTCTCCAGCCGCGCCATCGATTCCGGCACGATCGAAATGCCGAGCCCCGCTGCGACGAGGCTGAGCGTCGACACCATCCGCGTCGCCTCCTGCGCCACTTTCGGGCTGAAGCCCGCCGCGCGGCAGGCGGCGATGATGCTGTCGTAAAGGCCCGGCCCGGTCGGACGGCGGTAGAGGATCAGCGGCTCGTCGGCGAGCGAGGCCAGCGAAATCCGCCGGCGCGGGTCCTTGCGGGCGCGTGGATGATGATCGGGCAACGCCACCAGCATCTCCTCGTCGAGCAGATGCGTGATCGTGAGATTCTCCAGCCGCTCGCTCGGCGAGCGCACGAAGGCGGCATCGAGGCGGTCGGCCTCCACCGCCTCGATCAGCTCGCCGGTCGAGGCTTCCTCGAGCGACAACGTGATCGCCGGCGCGCGCTCGCGCATTTCGCGCATCACGCCGGTGACGAAGGGATGGAAGGCGGCCGATGAGGTGAAGCCGATCGCAAGCTGGCCTTCCTGGCCGCGGCTCGCGCGGCGCGCGGCTTCCACGGCGAGCTCGGTATCGCGCAGGATCGCGCGCGCCTTGCCGACGAAGGCCCGGCCAGCGGCGGTCAGCTCGACCCCGCGCGGCTGCCGGCGAAACAGCGGCGCCCCGATCGCGGCCTCCAGCGCGCGGATCTGCTGGCTCAGCGGCGGCTGCTGGATGCCGAGCCGCGCGGCGGCGCGGGTGATATGGCCTTCCTCGGCGACCGCGACGGCATAGCGGAGATGGCGCAGCTCGATCATCAGGACGATCCATATGCAATAGATATGCAAATTCCCGTATCCATATATTGGATATTTGGCACGCGGCCAACTAAAGTGAGCTCAACAAAGAACGAACTGGAGCCGCCCCGCCGATGGACGCCATACCCGCCGCGCAAACCACCAAGCATCACACACCTGATGTCGGCGAGTTGTTCATGGGCTTCTTCATCCTCGGACTGACCGGTTTCGGCGGCGTGCTGCCGCTGGCGCGCCACATGATGGTGGAGAAGCGCGGCTGGCTGACAGGGGCCGAGTTCACCGACCTGCTCGGGCTCTGCCAGTTCCTGCCCGGCGGCAACATCATCAACATGTCGGTGGCGGTCGGGCTGAAGTTCCGCGGCATTCCCGGCGCATTCGCTTCGATCCTCGGCCTGATCGCGGTGCCGACCGCGGCCGTGATCGGCCTCGGCGTGATCTATGGCCGCTTCGCCGACGATCCGGTGGTGCGTCATTTGTTCGGCGGTCTCGCTGCCGCGGCCGCCGGGCTCCTGATCTCCACCGCGATCAAGATCGCCTGGCCGTTGCGGCGCGATGTGCTCGGCCTATTCATCGGCGCGCTCTGCGTACTGGCGATCGCGGTGTTCAGGTTGCCGCTGCTGCCGACCTTGTTGACGCTCGCGCCGCTCAGCATTTTCCTCCGATCGAGGCAGGCGTCATGACGGCAACCCTGGTCACGCTCGCCCTGATCTTCGCCGAGCTCTCGCTGCTCGCCTTCGGTGGCGGCAACACCATACTGCCGGAGATGCAGCGTCAGGTGGTCGACATCCATCACTGGATGACGGCGCAGGAGTTCGGCGCGCTGTTCGCGCTGGCGCAGGCCGCACCGGGACCGAACATGATGGTGGTCCCGCTGGTCGGCTGGCATGTCGCCGGCTTCTCCGGCGTATTGGTGACCTCGCTCGCCAAGTTCGGGCCGTCGTCGCTCGTCACCGGCTTCGCACTGCGGCTCTGGGAACGCTTCAAGGACCGGCCATGGCGCCGCACGGTGCAGGCCGGGCTGGTTCCGGTGACCGCCGGCCTCGTCACCGCCAGCGCCATCGTCATCACCCATTCGTCGACCTCGAGCTGGGGCACAATCCTGATCGCGGCCATGGTCGCGATCGCCACCACCACGACCCGGATCCATCCGCTGCTCGCACTCGCCGCCGGCGCGATGCTCGGCCTCACCGGCATCGGCCAGCCCTGATACGGCGCATGCGCGCTTTCGCCGCAATGGATGCGACGTGATCAGCGGCTATGTTGATGGTGCCATGATCGACACCTTGAGCATCGACACCCGCATCGCGCGCCTCGGTTTGCGCGCTGGACGTCTGCACGCAGGCACTTAGCCGGCCGGCGATCGCGCGCCGTCCGGATTTTCGTCGTCGTCAATTCATAACACTATCAAATCATTCGGCCCGTTGCGTCGCGCCAGACATCCGCGCGCCGGCGTCGCCGTACCTGCGATCAACCGCAAAGATCATCCGACATGACCCGAACCATTCAGAACAACTTTACCGCGGCCGCATTGCCGCCGATCGTGATCACCGCGAGCGAGGCGCATCGCCTCAGCGCGCTGGCCGATTCCAGCATGGCGGTGTTTCCCCGCGTGGCCCAGTTCCTGGCACGCGAGACCGACCGGGCCCGGGTCGTCGCCGACGATTCCGAACTGCCCGACGTGGTCCGCATGGGTGCGCGCGTGCGCTACCGCGACGACGAGACCGGCGACGTCAGGGAAGTCGTGCTGGTGTACCCGCACGAAGCCGACATCGCGCTCCGGCGCATCTCGGTGCTGACGCCGGTCGGCGCCGCGCTGATCGGTTTGTCGGTCGGCCAGACGATCGATTTCCAGACACCGAGCCACCAGACGCGCTCGGTGACGATTTTGGCCGTGAAGCAGCAGAGTTAGCGGCCTACGCCGCTAGATGGCACTGCCCCATCTCGAGACCGTGCCGGCGTCCGCGCGCGATGCCCTCAGCGATCGCCTTCACGACGATCTCAGCGTCGTCGGGGGAAAGATGGTCGAGCGGCTGCCAGGCGCGCATGATGTCGCGCGCGCGATCGAGGTCGCCATAGATTGCAAGGAGAGGAAGCGATTTGATCGGCATGTGCGTGGCTCCCAACTGCAACTGCGCGAGCCTACCTCACCTGGCTAGGCGGAGCCATGCGTTCGGCATCCGCGATTGCGTGCTTTGCTGATCGCCGATGCATGGCGAGGGCGCCTCCTGCCCCCGCCACGAGCGCATTCCGTTACTGGGCGCTCGAGCCGCCCTGCACGATCTTCTCGTTCAGCTTCTGATCGACGGTCTCGACGGTGCGGTCGATCTCGGCGCTCGGCGTGCCGAGCTGGTGCGAGATCAGCTTCACCAGCAGATCGACGCGCTCGATGAAGGGTGCGCCGGCGGCGACCGCGCGGGCCGCCGATGACGGCTTGAGCAGGCTTTCCGCGGCCTTGGCGTATTTCGCGAACGGCACCTGATCCGCAGGATCGGCGCCGAGCTTCCGCGCGATGCCGTCGACATGGTCATAGATCGCCTGCGAGCGGGTCAGATCACTGTGGACGGCGTCGCGGATCGATTGCGGCTCTGATGGTGTGATGCAGCGATAATTGCCGGTCAGCAGCATCGACCATTTCGCCAGCGGCACGAACAACGAATCGAACACCTTCAGCTTCACCGGAACGTCCTGGCCGTCGAGCGTCACCGCGTCGATGTCGGCTTCGAGCTCGCGCAGCACCTTGTTGTGCTTGTCGTCGGCGAAGGCCGAAGCCTTGAAGTTGGTCGGCAGGCCGACATGCAGCACGTTGGCCTTCTCCTCCGGCGGACGGAACGCCTGCGGATCCGGCGAGCACAGCGTGACGAGGCCCGGCTCGAAGCGCTCCCAGACCTGGGCGTTGGTGTAGGCCTCCTCGAGGTCCATGCCGGCGAGCGCGGGGATCCGCTTCAGATACGGCAGCGGCGGCATGTTCATGATCGACAGGCAGGGCAGCTTCGCCGCCGCGATCTTGATCATCAGCACGCGAACCGTGTGGTTGGTGTATTGCGGCTCCTGCATCGCAAGGCCGACCATGTCGTAGCGCGACACGTCGACATCGGCGGGCGTGACGGCGTCGAGCTTGCCCGGCAGGTCACGCGAGAAGATCGAGCGGTGCTCCTTCTCGTCCCGCAGCTTGATGCGCACTTCGGTGCCATCGCGGTTGATCAGGTCGGCGGTGTTCTTGCGGCACACCAGGGACACGTTGTGCCCAGCCATCAGAAGCTTGGTCCCCAGCAGGGAGCCGTAGGAAGCCCCAAGGATCAGAATGTTGCGCGCCATGCTCTCTCCAAAAGCGACTGGTGTATGGTATACCAGCGTCTATCGCAGATCGACAAGCTGCTGCCAAGGGGATTATCTCGCGTGCGGATTTTCGTTCCGCGATCAGGAAGGGCAATCGAGCTTGCAAGTCGCCGCCGACCCGACGGATCGGGCTGAAGAAATCCTCGTCTCAGCCTCCCGGCTGTTTGCCCGCCACTCCTACGCGAACGTGACGATGGAGCAGGTCGCGGCTTCCGTTCAGGCCGTGCCGGGCGCGCTGTACCATTATTTCCGCGACAAGGAAGATCTGATCTTCCACTGCTATCTGCGGGGACTAGCGATCTATCGGCACGAGATCGAAGCGGCGGCCGAGCCCGGTATCGACGGGCTCGAGATCGTCAGGCGCTTTGTGCGCGGCAGGCTGCGGTCCGAAGCCCAGCGCATGATCCTGTTCACCGATATCGATGCGCTTGCTGCGCCCTACAGCAGCGAAGTCCATGCCAAGCGCTGGCAGAATGCCGCATGGCTTGCGGACATTCTGGATCGGGGCGTGGCCGACGGCTCGATCGCCTGCGACGAACCGCTGCTCACGGCGGTGGCGCTGATCTCCATCCTGGACTGGGTGCCGTTCTGGCTGTCCGAACGCGACTACTACACGCGTCAGCAGGCGATCGATGCCATCGATGACATCATCACGCATGGCGTTTACCGGCGCGAGATCGCGGTTCCCGAGATGCCCGAACCGCTCAGCCTCGCACCTTTCCTGGAGTCGCGCGCGGCGTTGAACAAGCGGGCCGCAAAGTTCGACAGGATGCTTTCGATTGCCTCCGACAGCTTCAACCGCAGGGGCGCGTCGGGCACGTCGCTCGAAAGCATCGCCGTGGATGCAGGCATGACCCGCGCCGGCATCTACTATCACTTCAGCGAAAAGGAGAGCCTGTTGCTGGCTTGCCTGCGACGCGGGCTCGCCGGCGAGATCAGCATTCGCGAGCACCTGCAAGAGCACAGCCTCGGGGCATTCGAACACATCGTGCAGAGGATCCGCTTGCTGTTGATGCTGCACGACACGCCCTGCGGCCCGAAGGCGACCTACCACAACATCAACTATCTCAACGACGTCGACCGGAAAGCCTATGTCGGCGAGGTGCTGGCGACGATCCGACAGGACCAGGACAGCTATCAGCGCTGGATCGACGAGGGCCGCTTCCGCCGCATCGATACCTACTTCGCCGAGCGTATTCTGACCGGAATGGGCCACTGGTATCCGATCTGGTTCAAGACCAGGCGCGACTGGTCACCAACAGAGATCGCCGATCATTTCGCGCGGTTGTTTCTCGCAGGCCTCAAGCCGCGCCGGCATCCGGCCTGATCCGTCGCGGTAGCGATCCCGGTTTGCTCCTTCCCCCTGAAAGGGGGAAGGTCGGGATGGAGGTCAACCGCAGGCTATGCTGTCTGCGGAGAGAGCCGATCCCCACCCGCTTCGCTCTGGCGAGCGAAGCGAGCTGCCCTTTTCAAGGGGAGGTTAGAGTCGACGTCAGTTCCAAAAAGTGAGCCAGCGTGCGAGCGCAGGTCTCATCCAAAAGTTTACCTGTAATTCAAAACAGCGACCAATTCCGAAGACATATAGCCTATAACATCATACTACCTTCCGCTAAAACTTGACGCCGTATTCAAAGCGAAAGTTGCGAAGGCGCGGCAATTGGGGTTATGAGACGGCCTCGATCGCTGAAGATCAAGAAACACGAGCAAGGGAGAACGCGCGATGCATAAGCTGATCGTTGCCGCCGCGGCAGCGCTGACGGTGTTGGGAGGCGCGGCGTCCGCGCAGGAAACCATCAAGATCGGCTATATCGATCCGCTCTCCGGCGGCGGCGCCAGCGTTGGCGAAGGCGGCCTGAAGACGTTTCAGTATCTCGCCGACGAATTGAACGCCAAGGGCGGCATCCTCGGCCACAAGGTCGAGATCGTCCCGCTCGACAACAAGACCAATCCGCAGGAAAGCCTGGTGCAGGCGCAGAAGGCGGTCGACGCCGGCATCCACTACATCACCCAGGGCAACGGCTCGTCGGTCGGTGCGGCGCTTGAAGACTTCGTCACCAAGAACAATTCGCGCAACCCCGGCAAGGAAGTGCTCTACTTCAACTACGCCGCGGTCGATCCGAGCATGACCAACGAGAAGTGCAGCTACTGGCATTTCCGCTGGGATGCGAACTCGGACATCAAGATGGCCGCGCTGACCAACTACATGAAGGGCCAGCCGTCCATCAAGAAGGTCTATCTGATCAACATGGACTATTCGTTCGGCCAGTCGGTGCGCTCAGAAGCGCGCAAGATGCTGGGCGAAAAGCGTCCGGATATCCAGATCGTCGGCGACGAATTGCACCCGATGCTCAAGGTCACCGACTTCTCGCCCTACATCGCCAAGATCAAGGCGTCCGGCGCCGACACGGTCGTGACCGGCAACTGGGGACAGGACTTCGCGCTGCTGCTGAAGGCCGCGGCTGACGCCGGCCTCAAGGTCAACTGGTACACCTATTATGCCGGTGGCGCCGGTGGACCGACCGCGATCAAGCAGACCGGCCTCGACCACCAGGTGTTCCAGATCAGCGAGGGCATTCCGAATTCCGGCAACAAGGCGGCGATGGATTTCGAGAAGGACTTCCGCGCCAAGACCGGCATTTCCGTGTGGTATCCGCGCGCCGTCAATGAGATGCGGATGTTCAAGGCCGCCGCCGAGAAAGCCAATTCGATCGATCCGGTGAAAGTTGCAGCCGCACTCGAGGGCATGAAGTTCGAAGTGTTCGACGGCGGCGAGGGCTTCATGCGCAAGGATGACCATCAGTTCTTCCAGCCGATCATCATCTCCTCGTTCGGAACCTTGGCCGACAAGGCCAAGGAGCCGTTCGACGAAGAGAACACCGGCTGGGGTTGGCACCCCGTCTTCAAGATCGACACCGATCAGACGATGCTTCCGACCACCTGCAACATGAAGCGGCCCTGATCGGCCGCTGCAAGGCGCCTCCGCGACCACGGGGTTGCGGAGGCGTTCGTCTTCCGGCAGCGTGACGGCGCCGTAGTTCATTTCACCGACAGGTTATCGATCACGTGAACCCTTCCAGTCTCAAGCGGGTGCGCCGTGGCTGAGCTCATCGTCATCTCGACGCTCAATGGCGTCCTGTTCGGCATGCTGTTGTTTCTGCTGTCCAGCGGGCTCACCGTCATCTTCAGCATGATGGGCGTGCTCAACTTCGCGCATGCGAGCTTCTACATGCTGGGCGCGTTCTTCGGCTTTCAGCTCACCCGCTGGATCGGCTTCTGGCCGGCGCTGGTGATCGCACCGCTCTTGGTCGGCGTGGTCGGCATGGGCGTCGAGCGCTACGGCCTGCGCAACACCCACAAGCACGGCCATGTCGCCGAGCTGCTGCTGACCTTCGGTCTCGCCTTCGCCATCGAGGAAATCGTCTCGATGATCTGGGGCAAGAGCCCGGTCGACTACCGGGTTCCGGCGGCACTCGACTTTCCGGCCTTCACCGTGTTCTCCACCAACTACCCCGCCTACAAGATCTTCATGCTGGTGGTCTCGGTCGTGATCTTCATCGCGCTGCTGGTCACCCTGAAGCGGACGCGGGTCGGCCTCATCGTGCAGGCCGCGCTGACTCATCCGAGCATGGTCGGCCATCTCGGTCACAATGTCGGCCGCGTGTTCATGCTGGTGTTCGGCGTCGGCAGCGCGCTGGCGGGTCTCGCCGGCGTCATCGCCGGCCCCTCGCTGGTGACGCAGTCCGACATGGCCGCGCTGCTCGGCCCGATCCTGTTCGTCGTCATCGTGTTCGGCGGCCTCGGCTCGCTGCCCGGCGCCTTCATCGCTTCGCTCCTGATCGGGCTGATCCAGACTTTTGCGGTCGCGCTCAACGGTTCGCTCGCCAGCGTGTTCGGTCCGCTCGATCCGAGCCTCGGCGCTTCGCCGCTCACCGACATCTGGAACGTCACGATCGCGCAGATCGCGCCGATCCTGCCCTATCTGCTGCTGGTGCTGGTGCTGATCTTCCGCCCCATGGGCCTGTTGGGGACGCGCGAGTCATGACGAACGCTGTGACCCCCGCTCCCGCAATGGCCAAAGAAGAGTCCAGCAGCGCCCTGAGCTTCTATGGCATCTGGCTGGTCGCAGCCGCCGCGCTCGTCGTGCTGCCGCTGATCTTCTCCTCCGGCGGCTCGCTGACCTCGTTCAGCCTGATCGGCATCGCGATCATCTTCGCGCTGTCCTACAACATCCTGCTCGGCCAGACCGGCCTCTTGTCGTTCGGCCACGCCGTGCAGTACGGCCTCGGCGGCTTCCTCGCCGTGCACGCCATGAATGCGGTCGCGAGCCACAACTGGCCGATCCCGCTGCCGGTGATCCCGCTGATGGGCGGCATCGGCGGCATGGCCTTCGCATTGCTGGTCGGCTGGGTCATGACCAAGCGCGCCGGCACCGTGTTTGCGATGATCTCGCTCGGCATCGGCGAACTGGTCGCCTCGTCGTCGCTGATCCTGCGCAGCGTGTTCGGCGGCGAATCCGGCATCACCACCGACCGCACCGCGCTGATGCCGCTGTTCGGCTGGACCTTCGGGCCTCAGATCCAGGTCTACTACCTGATCGCGTTCTGGGTGATGGTCTCGGCGATCGCGATGTACGCGCTGACCCGCACGCCGCTCGGGCGCATCTGCAACGCGGTGCGCGACAATCCGGAGCGCGTCGAGTTCATCGGCTACGATCCGCATGTGGTGCGTTACCTCGCCTACATGTTCGCCGGCTTCTTCGCCGGCATCGCCGGCGGGCTGACCGCGATCAACTTCGAGATCGCCAACTCGGCCTATCTCGGCGCGACGCAGTCGGGCCTCGTGCTGTTCTCCGCGTTCATCGGCGGCACCGCCTATTTCTTCGGTCCGATCCTCGGCGCCATCCTCGTGACCTATCTGCAGCTCGGTCTGACCAACGTCACCTCGGTCTGGCAGCTCTATTTCGGCATCATCTTCATCGCCATCGTGATGTACGCGCCGGGCGGCATCGCCGGCATCTTGATGAAGCACCGTCCGCTGATCCGCGCCGGCACGCTTCGTTCCGTGATCCCGTCCTATCTGGTCGCGGCGATCCCGACGCTGGCGCTGGCGCTCGGCATCATCCTGACCATCGAAACCGTCGCACGCTTCTCCGGTGGCGATGTGATCAATCTGCTCGGCATTCCCTTCGTCGCAACCGCGCCGACGACCTGGGCGGCTGCCGCCGTTCTCGTGGTCGGCGGCTTCCTGGTCGCGCGCATCACCTGGCGGCGCATCGCGGAAGCCTGGGATCGCGCCGCGACGGTGGCCCGTGATCGGGGGTATCTCGCATGACCGCGGCCATCCAAGTCAACGCCGTCGAGAAGAGCTTCGGCAATGTCGCCATCATCCGCGATCTCAATTTGAGCGTCGCCAAGGGCGAGCGTCACGCCATCATCGGCCCTAACGGCGCCGGCAAGTCGACGACGTTCAACCTGATCAGCGGCCACATCAAGCCGACCTCGGGCGAGATCCGGCTGAACGGCGAAGTCACCTCGGGCCTGCGGCCGTTCGAGATCAACCGGCGCGGCCTGTCGCGCTCGTTCCAGGTCACCAACGTGTTCGCCCGCATGACGGTGTGGGAGAACGTCCGCTGCGCCGTGCTGTGGGCGACCGGCCACCGCTACGCGTTCTGGAAGAACGTCGACAACCTGCCCGAGGTGAAGCAGCGCACCGCGCAGATCCTCGACGACATCCATCTCAGCCATCGCCGCGACGTGCCGGCGGGCCTCTTGACCTATGCCGAGCAGCGCGAGCTCGAGATCGGCATCACGATTGCGGGCGGCGCCAGCGTCATCATGCTGGACGAGCCGACCGCGGGCATGAGCCACGCCGAGACCGAGCGCGCCGTCGCGTTGATCCGCCGCCTCACCGAAGGCCGCACGCTCGTGATCGTCGAGCACGACATGAGCGTGGTGTTCGGCCTCGCCGACCGCATCTCGGTGCTGGTCTACGGCCACATCATCGCCTCCGGCACCCCGGAGGAGATCCGCGGCAATCCGAAGGTCAAGGAAGCCTATCTCGGCGAGGAGGTCGACTGATGCTCGAGGTCAGGAATCTCCACGCCTATTACGGCAAGAGCCACATCCTGCAGGGTGTCGATCTCGACATCGCTGCCGGCGAGGTCGTGAGCCTGCTCGGGCGCAACGGCGTCGGCCGCTCGACCACCGTCAAGGCGATCATGGGCGAGGTGCCGCCACAGGGCACCATCCGTTTCAAGGGCAAGGACATCGCGGGCCTGCCGAGCCACAAGATCGCCCGCCTCGGGCTCGGCTACGTGCCCGAGCATCGCGACATCTTCCCAAGCCTGACGGTTCGCCAGAACCTGATCCTCGGCATCAAGGACCCGCGCCGTCCCGGCAAGTGGCGGCTGCAGGAGATGCTCGACATGTTTCCGAACCTCGCCCGCCGCGCCGACACGCCGGCCGGCGTACTCTCGGGCGGCGAGAAGCAGATGCTGACCACCTGCCGCACGCTGCTCGGCGATCCTGAATTGATGATGATCGACGAGCCGACCGAAGGTCTGGCACCGCTGATCGTGCAGCAGGTCGGCGAGCTGATCGCGCGGATCGCCAAGGCCGGCGTCGCCATCCTCCTCGTCGAGCAGAAGCTCTCGATCGCGATGAAGATATCGAACCGGGTCTACATCATGGGCCACGGCCGCGTCGTGTTCGAAGGCACCCCCGAGCAGTTGAAGGCGAATGCCGCCATTCGCGAGGAATGGCTGGAGGTTTGAGGCGGGACGGCGGGCCGCGTGTCATCCGGGCCGACAACGTCCGTAACCTAGCTTGACGACGGCAACCCGGCTTCCGTCAGGGCCTGGTGAAAAAGCTGTTGTGCAGCCTTCGGCCGCACGGGCTGGATGGGCATCGATCTGATCGACAAGCGCGGCAGCGCCGCCAGCAAGGCGCCACATGCGGTTGCCGCCTCACTGGTCTTGCCGACGATCTGAAGACTTGCAGTCAAGAGCGCGTGCGCCACCCAGTAGTCGGGCTTCCGTTCGATCGAAGATCGCGCCCACTTTGCTGCCTCCGAATAATCCGCCAGCAAGAAATGCGAGATGGACAGCACGGTGTAGCGAAAGAAGATGCTGGGATCTTTTGGATTGAGCTTGATCGCGAACTTCGTCGTTTCGATGCTTTCCTGCGCGCGGCCGCCATAGGCGAGAATGGTGCCCAATGTCCCATAACCGAGTGAAAAGTTTGGATTGATTTCAATCGAGCGTTGAAGGGCTCCGATTGCCTCGTCAATCCGGTCGTTCAGGGTACCGAATACAATTCCAAGGCCCCAATAGACATGCTCGTCGTTGACTGACAGCTTCAGGGCCGTTCGGATTGATTGCTCCGCTTCGGACTTGAACTCCTCCGCATTCGAAGCAAAACCCATGAACACCAGGTGGCTCGTGACGAGGGACAACAGCTTATAGCCTTCCGGGCTCGCCGGGAAATCGACCGTCATTTGCCTTGCAAGGTCCCGAGACTTTTCCAGACTATCCCGATTGAGGCCGTAAAACTCCCTCCAAGCCTTCTTGTTCGCGGTCCAAATATCAAGGCCTGCTGAGGATGTTCGATCTATCAGGCTCCCTTCCAGGAAGATCAGCTCGGTCTGGAGTGTCGCAACGACCCGCTTCGTGATGTCATCCTGCAGGTCGAAGATATCGACCAGGTCCCCGTCGTATCGCTCGGCCCAGACGTGACCGCCCGTCTCCACATTGATCAACTGAGCATTGATACGCACGCGCTGGCCGGAGCGCCGGACACTGCCTTCCAGGATGTACTTGACGCCCAGCTCCGCTCCGATCTTCTTGATGTCGACGGGCTTGCCCTTGTAGGTGAAGGTCGAGTTGCGCGCGATGACGAGCAGCCCCTTGAAACGAGAAAGCTCGGTGATGATGTCTTCCGTGATGCCGTCGGCAAAGAAATCCTGCTCGGGGTCGCTGCTCATATTGTTGAACGGCAAGACCGCAATGGATGGCGTTGCTTCCAGGGTGACGACCACGGGGCCCGAGCTCTGCACCCCCTTCCCGACCGAGTAGGCGCGAATAGGCTTGCCGATGTTCTTGAGCTTCAACTCACCGCGATCCTCGAACCGGACGTCGATCTTACGGACCACTTCGGAATAGAGTTTTTCAGATACCAGGATCGTTCCCGGCTCGCACAATCCTTCCAGGCGGGCGGCGATGTTCACGCCTTCCCCATAGACATCGCCATCGTCCTGGATGATCACATCACCCAGATTAAGGCCGATCCGAAGTTGCAGAGGCAGCGTGAGCCGCGAAACTTCTTCTTGAATTGTGATGGCGCTTCGGAGCGCGGCCATCGGGCTTGCAAATTCGGCGAGGAATCCATCTCCCGTCGTCTTGATGAGACGTCCATGCTCCTCGTGGAGACTGGGTTCGATAACTTCGGTCCGCAGTTGAGTAACACGCGCAACAGTGCCTTCTTCGTTCTCCTCCATGAGGGCCGAGAAGCCAACGACATCGGCTGCCAGAATAACAGCTAGGCGCCTCAACATCGGGACACCGGGAGCGTGAGCAAATTTGATCAAGAATATAAGGTCTGATCATACCTGCTCATCCCAGGTTGTAAATCGACTATTCCCGTGAGCTGGCATCTCGCTAAGACCCGCGATCCCCTCTCGCTTGTCTGTTGAGGGCGAAAAGGAACTACGCCGGCCGGATCAACGCCACCGATGTAATCCTGCCCGCGCCTGGCGCGGCACGCTGATCTCCATCTTCATGGACTCGACGGCGGCTGGTCGCGCCACGCTGGATGTGCCGGTCAAGCCGGCGGCCAAGCCGCCCAAGCTCGCTTGAAACGCCGCATCCGGGCAAAGCCGCCCGGATCGGGTCAGGCCGGAGCGCGCGCGGGCTTCCTGTATTCCGCGGTCTCGGCGCGAAGCAGGTCGCAGAATTCGAGCGCAAGACGGCTGCGCGGCCGTTGCGACGGAAACAGCAGCACGGTGGTGAGCTCCAGCCGCGGCTTGAACGGCTTGAGCACGATCCGGGCGCTGGCAAAATCCCGCGCCACGACCGGATCGACGATCGAGAAGCCCAGCCCCTGCGCAACCAGAGCGCAGCGCTGCATGCTGTACTGAATCTCCGCCACCGTTCTGACCTCGGCCCCGGCGTCTTCGAAGGCGCGTTCGAGGCGCGTTCGATGCGGCGCGCCTGGGGCTGGCGCAATCATCGCCTCGCCGTGCAGGTCCTTCGGCATGATCAATCGCTTGGACTGCAGCCGGTGCTGACGCGGCAGCACGCAGATGGCGTCGGTCGTCATCAGCAGCTCGTCGTCGACCGCTGCAAAACCCGACTGGGGTCGCGCCAGCCCGACATCGCACTGGCCCGCGGCAACCAGACTCCAGACGCGTTCAGGGCTGTGCACGGCGACCGACAGCATGATGCCGGGGTTCTTCCTGGAGAAGTTGCTGACGATCCGCGGCATCAACGAATAGGTGAATGCCGGAAGGCAGGCGATCCTCAGCGTCCCGCTGCCTCGCGCGCGAATGCCGCGCGCCGCACGCGCCAGATACTCCAGCCCTGCCTGGTTGCGCTCCACCTCATGCAGGAATATCTCGCCTTCCGGCGTCAACGTGACGCCGCCGCGGCCGCGTTCGAACAGCGCGAAGCCGATCTCGCGCTCCAGCCGCGCGATGGCGCGACTGACGAAGGGCTGCCCGATCCGCAGGCTCAGGGCCGCCTTGGTGATTCCGTTGTGACGCACGACCTCGCGAAACAGGTCAACGTGTCTCGGATTCAGGGACATGACCAATCCGCATATGAACTGCCATTTCGGTCATTTGACGGCATATCGGTTCGATGCGTCAATAGGGCATGCAATTCGCAGACAGCCATGCCGCCTTGGCCACCGACCGCATCCTGCTGACCAGGATCCACGGTTCCGAGATCTCGCGGGTCAAGCCGCTCGGGGACGCCGGCATGCTTCGGCAGCTCGATCGCGGCGGCTCCGGCCGGGCGGCGGCCGCGCGCATGGCAGCCACGTTGAGCTGCGCGAACGTCACGGCCGCGTTCGCGATCGAGGACGCCGGGTCAGGCGACATTATTGGCCTTACCGCTTTCGCGGCGCTCGAGCCGGAGGAGAAGCGGGCGACGCTTGCGCCGATCTGGAGCAGCGGACGAATGGACGATGTCCTGCTCATGAGCCATATCGCACATCTCATGACGCGGTATGCGTTCGAGGTGCTCGCCGTCGAGCGGGCCGAGGTGCATCTGGATTGGCGCCTGCGGCGTACGCTCGAGCTCTACACCGGCCTCGGCTTCCACTGCGAAGGACGGCTTCGCGCCTATTTTGCTTGCGATGAAGGTCCATCCGCCGACGCTGCGGTCCTCAGCGTGGTACGCTCCGGATGGCCTGCCATCACCGACCGACAGCGCCGGCTCCTTGCCAACGAGGCGTGGCGCTATCGGCTTCCGTCCGATCGTCCCCCATAGCACAATGACGGGGACAGGACCCCAGCAGATCGGCATGAGAGGCTCGTGACGCGGTCGAATCTACTCCGGCCGGATCAACGCCACGACATCGCCCGCGCGCAGCGTCTGGCCGGGCTTGACCGGCACCGACGCAATCCTGCCCGCGCTTGGCGAATGCACGCTGATCTCCATCTTCATGGACTCGATGATGGCAAGCACGTCGCCGGCCGCGACCACGGCGCCCTCCTCGACCAGGATCTTCCAGATGTTACCCGGCACTTCCGAAAAGGCGCCGACCTGGCCGTCGGGAACGCCCGTCGAGGCGACACCCGCATCGATCGATTCAACCAACGTCTCGTCAAGCTTCATCTCGCGCCAGCGCTGGCGCTCGGCATCGAACGCGGCCTGCTGTGTCGCCTTGAACGCGGCGATCGACGGCTGCGCGTCGGCCAATGTCCTGGCATAGTCGGCGTAGGAGAACTCGTTCTGCTCGATCCTGATGTCGTATTGCCCGTGCGGGAATGCGGCGCGTGCATCCAGCAATTCATCGGCGTCGACCGGAAAGAAACGGATCTTGTCGAAGAACCGCAACAGCCAGGGATGACCGGGTTCGAACACCCGCGTGGTGCGCCAGGTGTTCCAGACCTGGATGGTGCGGCCGAACAGCTGGTAGCCGCCCGGCCCTTCCATGCCATAGATGCACATATAGGCGCCGCCGATTCCGACCGCGTTCTCCGGCGTCCAGGTCCGTGCCGGATTGTACTTCGTGGTCACCAGCCGGTGCCGCGGATCGAGCGGGGTCGCCACCGGCGCGCCGAGATAGACGTCACCGAGGCCGAGCACGAAATAGTCGGCATCGAACACGATGCGGCGGACATCGTCCTCACTCGCAAGTCCGTTGATGCGCCGGATGAACTCGACATTCGACGGACACCACGGCGCATCGGCGCGGACCAGCTCCTGATATTTGCGCATCGCCAGCTCGGCCTCTGGATCCCGCCACGACAGCGGCAGATGCACGGTGCGGCTCGGCACCCGCATGGCGTCGACCGGCGGCAGGTCGCGCTCGATCCGCCTGAGCACATCGAGCAGCTTCGTTCGCGACAGCGCCGTGCCGTCATAATGGATCTGCAACGAGCGGATGCCGGGCGTCAGATCGATCAGGCCGCCGAGCTTCGCTTCCTCCAGCGCCTGCGCCAGTACATGGACGCGCAGCCGCAGCGCGATGTCGAGCTCCATCGGACCGTATTCGACCAGCAGATTTTCGTCGCCGGCGCGGCGGTAGACCACCGGGATCGGGCCATCATCATTGCGTCCGACAACTGCCGAGCCGAGCTCGGGCGCGCGCAGCACGGTTGGGCCGGCAACCGGATCGTTGCGTTCCACCGGCACGAAGCGGACGGTGTCGCCGGGCCGGAGCTGGCCGATCTTCCAGAGCTCGTCGCGCGCGACGACCGCCGGACAGACGAAGCCGCCGAGACTCGGTCCGTCCGGGCCGAGAATGATCGGCATGTCGCCGGTGAAATCGATCGAGCCCACCGCATAGGCGTTGTCGTGAATGTTCGACGGATGCAGCCCGGCCTCGCCGCCATCGGCGCGGGCCCAGCGCGGCTTCGGTCCGATCAGCCGCACGCCGGTCCGCGCGCTGTTGAAGTGCACCTCGTAGCTCGATGCGAACAGTGTTTCGATGTCCTCGTCGAGGAAGAAGTCCGGCGCACCATGCGGGCCATAGACCACGCCGATCTGCCACGCCGAAGTCAGCTCTGGCCGCTCGTCCTCCGCAGCGCGTCGCGGCGCGGCAAGGCTCGACGGCTCGGCGCCGATATGCAGCACGTCGCCGGCCTTCAGCGAGCCCGTCGCATGGCCGCCGAAGGCGCCGAGCGCGAACACGGCGCGCGATCCCAGGATCTCGGGCACGTCGATGCCGCCGCGCACGGCGAGATACGCGCGTTGGCCCGGGCCCCTGATACTGCCGAGGACGAGCGTCTGGCCTGCGCGTACCGCGACCGGCTCGTCATAGCCGACATCGGCGCCGTCGAGCGATGCCTTCATGCGTGCGCCCGACAGCGCGACGATCGATTCGGTATTGAAGCGCAAGGTCGGGCCGTTGACCGTCAGCTCCAGCGCCGTCGTTACTTCCGGATTTCCGACCACACGGTTGGCGAGACGAAACGACCGCTCGTCCATCGGCCCGCTCGGCGGCACGCCGACATGCCAGAGATGCAGGCGGCCGGGCAATTCCTGCACCCCGCTCTGCGCACCCGGTGCGACGACGTCGATGGTGCGGGGGCGATAGGCGAACGCGCCGAGCACGCTGGTTGCCACCTGCCCGCTGCGGAACACATCGGACGCGGCGATGGCGCGGAGATAGTCGAGATTGGTCTCGATCCCGGCGACCACCGTGTCGTCCAGCGCCTGCGCCAGCTTCGCGATCGCGGCATTGCGCGTCTCGGCCGAGACGATGATCTTGGCCAGCATCGGATCATAGAACGGCGACACCTCGGTGCCGGTCTCGATCCAGCCGTCGATCCGCGCGTCCGGTGAAAAGCTGACCTGCGTCAGCCGGCCCGCGCTTGGGCGGAAGCCCGCGCCCGGATTCTCGGCATAGAGCCGCACCTCGATCGCCGCGCCTTTTGGCGTCAGCGTGCCGACCTGGCCCAGCACGTCCTCGCCGGCCGCCTGCCGGATCATCCATTCGACGAGGTCGACGCCGGTGACCTGCTCGGTGACGGGGTGCTCGACCTGGAGACGGGTGTTGACCTCGAGGAAGTAGAAATCCTCGCGCGCGACATCATAGATGAACTCCACCGTGCCGGCGGATTCGTAGGACACCGCCTTGCCGAGCGACACAGCAGCCGCGTGCAGCCGCCGGCGGATGTCCGCTGAAAGGCCCGGCGCGGGGGTCTCCTCAAAAACCTTCTGGTTGCGCCGCTGCAGCGAGCAGTCGCGTTCGCCGAGCGCGACCACATCGCCCTTGCCGTTGCCGAAGATCTGCACCTCGATGTGCCGCGCGCGCGCCACGAACCGTTCGAGATAGACCCGGGCATCACCGAAGCTCGCGCGTGCCGTGCGCTGCACGGATTCGAACCGCTCGCGCAGCGTCGCCATGTCGTGGCAGAGCTGCATGCCGATGCCGCCGCCGCCCGCGGTGCTCTTCAGCATCACCGGAAAGCCGATCGCTTCCGCCTGTTGCACCGCCTCGTCGATCGTCTCCAGCAGGCCGGAGCCCGGCAGCAGCGGCACGCCGCTGCGCTCGGCGATCTCGCGCGCGCGGTGCTTGAGGCCGAAGGTGTCAAGATGCTCCGGCCGCGGCCCGATGAACTTGATGCCATGCTCGGCGAGCCGCTCGGCAAAGCGGCGGTTCTCCGACAGGAAGCCATAGCCGGGATGGACCGCCTGCGCGCCGGTCGCGAGGCACGCCGCCATGATCGCATCGACGTTGAGATAGCTCTCCGCCGCCGGCGCCGGGCCAATGCGCACCGCCTCGTCAGCCTCCAGCACCGGCCGCGTGAAGCGGTCGGCGTCGGAATAGACCGCGACCGAGCCGATGCCCATGCGGTGCAATGTTCTGCCGATCCGCCCGGCGATCTCGCCGCGGTTGGCAATCAGGACCTTGCTGAACATGCCTCACGCCTCCGGCTCGAAGATCGCGACCTGCACGGGCGTCGGGAAGAAGCCGTTGCAGGGATTGTTGATCTGCGGGCAGTTCGAGATCAGGCACAGCACATCCATCTCGGCAACCAGCTCGATCGCATCACCGGGCTTGGAGACGCCGTCGACCACGGTGAAATTGCCGGCGGGATCGATCGGCACGTTCATGAAGAAGTTCAAATTCGGCACGATGTCACGCTTCGACATGCCGTATTTCGCAGCTTCCAGCACGAAGTTCTCGCGGCAGGCGTGCTGGTAGCGGGTCTGGTGCCCGAACCGCACGGTGTTGCTTTCGCAGGAGCAGGCGCCGGCCGAGGTATCATGCAGGCCGCAACTATCAACCGTGACGCGCAGCATCACCCGGCCTTCATTGGACATGACCCGGGTGCCGAGCCCGACATAGGCCGAGCCCTGCGCGCGCAGCGTATCCTGGCCGCTGTAGCGCTCGCCAAGATCGTCGGCGCGATAGAACAGCGTATCGACCGCCTGCTGGCCATGGGTATCCGTGATCCGCAGCGTCTGCCCCTTGCGGATGACGGAGGACCACGGCTTGCGTGCGGGAATTTCCACGTCGAGAACGATGCGGCCGCGGGTCTGAGCGGATTGCGTGGTCATTGCACGGCTCCTTCGCTGGTCTCGCCGAGATACAGCGCATTGTTCTCATAAGCGCGGATCGCCTCGGCCGTCGCGGTGCGGCACAGATCATCGGCGGCGGGCGCGCCCGCGCGATAGCGCACGATCTCCACGCTCGCTCGCGGATAGCTTTCCGCGGGATCGAGCGGATGCGGGCAGTTCGACAGCGCAATGAGCAGGTCCATCTCCGCGCGCAGATCGACGAAATCTCTCTTTTGCCGACGCGCGTCGGACCAGGCAAACTTGCCGTCCGCGTCGATCGCAACCGGTGCAAAGAAGCTGACGCAGGGATGGACGTCGCGGCGATCGAGCCCGAGCTTGGCCGCAGCCAGGACGAAATTGTCGCGCGTATTGCGGAAACTCCCTTCGCCGTACTTCGCCAGGTTGGTCGCCGCGGTCGAGCCGCCGACCACGGCATCATGCGCGGCGCTGCTGTCCTCGGTGATGCCGAGCAGCGCGCGCCCCATGTCCGACAGCAATACGCGTCCCTTCTGCAAGCGCGCCGCCCACTGCACCTTGATTGTGTCGGCGTGGTTAAGCCGCTCGATGGGATCGGCGGCATTCCAGGCGAGTAGGCTGACGGTCGATGTCCCCAGCGTGTTGACGATGCGCAGCGTATCGCCGCGGTTCAGCCTGGTCGTCCAGTACCAGCCGGCCGGAATCACCTCCCGATGAATGATCGTGTCGGCGGCGATTGGCGCAGCGGCGCGCGAGGTCGGCGCCGGCAGCGCACGCGGAGCATGCTCCTGCCCTGCCGCCTTCAGCTCGTTGTAGCGTCGCGCATGCGCGGCGATCTCGGCCTTCTGTTCCTCTGTGAGGATCATGGTTGCTCCTTCAAGACGAGAGCGCCGGGCCGTCCCGGCTGATGCTCCTGGTCTGACCGGGTCGTCCCGATCGGAGCTGGTTGAACTGGTGACCGCAGCTCGGCGCTGCGGCGTGGAAAGATCTCGAGGTCGCGCGACACCGTGGCGCCGTAGCGCTCGCGCTCCTCCGGGCGGTTGCGCTGTCGCTCCAGCGCGATCACACGCGTTGCGAGACCGAAGGCCTCGCTGAGGTCATGCGTCACCATCACGACCGTCAGATGGGTCTCGTTCCAGAGCCGCTTCATCAACAGATGGATGTCGGCGCGAATGCCCGGATCGAGCGCGCCGAACGGCTCGTCGAGCAGCAGGATCTTTGGCTCGCGCATGATCGCCTGCGCCAGCGCGAGGCGCTGCTGCATGCCGCCCGACAGCGCGGAGGGATATTTACTCTCCTGACCGGCGAGTCCGACCTCGGCGAGCAGCTTCATGGCCTCGTCGGTCGCGGCACGCCGCGCGGCGCCGAACAGCCGGGCGGTGAATTTGGCGTCGCGCAATTCGCGGCCGAGCATGACGTTTTGCAGCACGGTCAGATGCGGAAACACCGAGTAGCGCTGGAACACCACGCCGCGATCGGCATCCGGCTCGGCACGCAACGGCTTGCCGTCGACCAAAATCTGCCCGCGGCTCGGCTGCTCCTCGCCGAGCAGCATCCGCAGCAGCGTGGTCTTGCCGCAGCCGGACGGACCGACCAGCGCAATGAAGGCGCGCGGCTCGACCTCCATCGTGATGCGCTCGAGCACGATGTGATCGCCGTATTCCTTCCAGACGTCGTCGAACCGGATCGCGCTCATTCCGCCCTCACCGACGCAAACCAGGGAAACAGCCTGCGCTGCATGACGCGCAGGCCGACATCGATCAGGAACGCCAGCAGCGTGATCCAGGCGACGTAGGGGATGATGACGTCCATCGCGAGATAGCGACGCACCAGGAATATCCGGTAGCCGAGCCCGGAGTCGGATGCGATCGCCTCGGCCGCGATCAGGAACAGCCAGGCCGGGCCGAGCTGCAGACGCAGCACGTCGATCAGCCGCGGCAGGGTTTGCGGCATCGCAACGCGCAGCGCGATCTGCCAGGTCGAGGCGCCGAGCGTCTGCGCCTTGACGATCTGCTCGCGCGGCAGCTCCTGCACCTTCATGGCGAGGTCGCGGATCATGCAGGGCAGCGTCCCGATCACGATCAGCGCAATCTTCGAATTCTCCCCGAGGCCCATCACGATGAACAAGATCGGCAACAGCGCCAGCGGCGGCACCATCGAAGTCACCGACACGAACGGCCCGAGCAGGGCATTGGCGCCCGGCAACAGGCCGATCACGATGCCGAGAACGAGCGCCGCCACCGTCGAGATCGCCAGCGCCGACCCCAGCCGCCCCAAGCTGGCGACGGTGTCGGAGGCCATCAGATAGCTGCTGGTGCGCGGATCGACCTCGAACGCCATCTGCTTGACGGCCTGCACCATGTTCGGCAGCGCCGGCAGCAGCTTGTCGTTCGGGTTTTGCGCGAGCCGCGCGCTGGAGCCGACGAAGTAGGCGATTGCGACCAACAGGAACGGCAGCGCGAGCAGATAGAATCGCGTCTGCCGTCCCGGCCGTATGTTCACAAGTCGCATGTCCGGCTCCTGCTTGAGGCAACGCGATGCGCGTCAGGGCTTGGCGTCAGAGCTTGCCTTTGGCGGCTTCGTCCATCCAGGTCGGGTCGAAGCGCAGCTTGACGTTCGACTTGTCGCCCAGCACCGACTTGTCGGCGAGCTCGATCCCGACCGCGTCGACCGACTTCGCGCCCTTGCCGAGCAGGTCCTTCTCGAACAGGAACTTGCGCACCCGATCCATGGTCACGCCGATGGTCTGGCTGCGCGTAAACGCTTCCGCGTCCGTTGCCTTGTCGAACAGTTTTGTGGTCGAGAGCTGGCTGTCGAAGCCGGCGAGATCGGTGCCGGAGGCCTTGGCCATCGCCTCCTTGGCGGCCTTCGCCGCGGGATCGTTCGCCGTCATCCTGGAGAGCGTCTCGTACCAGATGCCGACCAGCGCCTTGGCGAAATCCGGATTGTCCTTGGCGACCGCCGTGTTGACCACCATCAGGTCCATGATC
This sequence comes from uncultured Bradyrhizobium sp., assembly GCF_947648125.1. Taxonomy (GTDB): domain Bacteria; phylum Pseudomonadota; class Alphaproteobacteria; order Rhizobiales; family Xanthobacteraceae; genus Bradyrhizobium. The sequence continues at coordinate 156,736 of NZ_CANSMR010000012.1, forward strand.
TCGCCGGGAATCTGCGAGGAATCGAACACCTTCTTCGCATCAGGCGAGCCGAGGATTTCCGTCACGATCGGATTCCAGGTCACGACCGCATTGACGTCGGGCGTCTTGTAGGCGGCGGCGATATCGGCATCGGACGTGTTGACGACCTTGACGTCCTTCTCGCTCAGCTTGCTGGTCTCGAGCGCGCGGGCGAGCAGATAGTGCGACACCGAGAATTCGACCAGGTTGACCGTCTGTCCCTTGATCGCGGCGAGATCCGACTTGTTCTTGAGGATCACGGCATCGTTGCCGTTGGAGAAATCGCCCATCACGACCGCGGTGGTGTCGACGCCACCGGCGGCCGGGATCGACAGCGCGTCCATGTTGGTGATGGTGACGGCGTCATAGCCGCCGGCGGTGTACTGGTTGATCGATTCGACGTAGTCGTTGAATTGCTTGACCTCGATCGTGATGCCGTATTTGTCGGCCCACTTCTTGACGATGCCGGTGTCGGCCGCATAGCCCCACGGCATCCACCCGACATAGATCGACCAGGCGACCTTGAAGCTTTTCTTCGGTGCGGCGTCAGCGACGGATGCGGCCGCGAGCACGATCGCGCAGCCGATGACAACAGAGCGGAGGAAGAAAGAGAACTTGTTCATTGCCGATCCCTCTTGCGAAACTTCACAAAAAGGGACTGGCGAAAAGACCATCGCTCCGCCAATCCCTTGGCTAACGAGGTCTCCCGGGCTTTTATCCCGCCGTGCACCTGCGGGGATGTCTCCCCCGCAAGCGGCTGCTCTCGGACCAGCACCTTGTGTATCAAGGTCGGAACCCTAGCGGCCAACTCGACGCCATTGATGCACGAGGCGTGCCACAGCACCGGCGTTTGAATCTCATGAGATTTTTCGGCGCGCGTGGCGCGGCTGCGAGAACGCTCTGCTTAAAAACTACGCAGGCCTGCTCAGATTTGGCTCTGTCATTCCGCCGGTGACGTCAGCAGGATGCCTGCGATCGCTGATGTCGAGGGGACGTTCGATGCAAATGCTCTTGAGTGCCCTCTGGCGCGGACTGCATGGCCGCTACGGCCTGACGCCGCAATGCGACGTCGGCGGTCCGAACAGGACCGGGACGCGGGCTCACCGATACGCAGCCATACCCTGATCGATGCGAGTTGGACGAGCGCAGGGTAGATGGCAGCAAGCCTGTCCTATCGCGTCGCGCCCCGACGACGTCGCTTTAATCTATTGACCTGGGGCTCGCAGTTCGAACGACGGAGACTCTGTTCTCGCGCTCAGCCCGTCAGAGATGAGGCTCGCCGGGCATTGGGGCTACCCCTTCTGAGCCGACCAGCCTGCTGGCAGAAACGTTCTTGATCGGTTGGCTGCAAGATTCGCTTCGGGAATTGGCGGCCAGTCCGCCCTGCCGGAGGACTGCCCCGTAATCCGGACTTGTAGGACTCTCGATCCGCTGTCATGTTGGAACATGCGGAACTCGCATGGCTGTTGCCCAAAACGGGCCGGCGCCACCATAAGCAGGGGCGAACCAACGCGCCGGTTTTTGGGATCGAGACCGACATGGCCGGTGGCGGATCGTTTGACACGTTCCCCAAATTGCTGCTGCGGAATGCAGCGCAGTTAGGCACGCGTCCGGCGTTTCGGCACAAGGATCTTGGCATCTGGCAGAGCTGGACCTGGGCTCAAGTTGCCGAGATCGTGCGCGCCTACGCCGCGGGCTTGCATCGTCTCGGTTTGCAGCCGGGCGACACGATTGCCGTGGTCGGCTCCAATCGGCCGAAGCTTTACTGGACCATGATGGCAGCGCAGGTGCTGTGCGCTATTCCCGTTCCGGTCTACTCCGATGCGGTGGCCGACGAGCTTGCGTTTGTGCTCGCTCACGCCGAGGCGAAGTTTGTCGCAGCGCAAGACCAGGAGCAGGTCGACAAGATCCTGTCGGTGTCCGACCGACTGCCGCAACTCAGCAAGATTGTCTATGACGAGCGGCGCGGCCTTGAGGGCTACGACCACAGTCGGATCATCGCAATCGGCGATGTCATCGAGGACGGCCGCGCAGCGCTTGCAGCCGACGCCGCGCTTGGTGCACGGATTGACGAATTCGTTAGAGCAGCTAAAGGCTCGGACATCGCGATCATTCTCTACACCTCGGGAACGACCGGCGCGCCGAAGGGTGTCATGCTGTCGGCGCGAGGCTGCATCGATGCTGCGACCGACACCACGCGGTTCGACAGACTGACTGACAGGGACGTGGTGCTCGCCTATCTGCCGTTGGCCTGGGCCGGCGATCATTACGTCAGCTACGTGCAAGGCCTTGTGGCCGGCTTCTGCATAGCGTGTCCCGAGAGCGGCGACACGATTGAGCAGGATCGGCGTGAGATCGGACCAACCTTCTACTTGGCCCCACCACGCGGTTTCGAGGCCATGCTGACACGGCTGATGGTCCGGATGGAGGACGCAGCGCCGATCAAGCGGCGATTGTTCAGCTACTTTCTGGACGTCGCGTGGCGGTATGGCGAGCAAGTCTTGACGGGACGTCCGGTGCCGCTGTCAGGCCGATTGCTCTATGGGCTCGGGCGCTGGCTGGTCTACGAGCCTCTCAAGAACGTTCTTGGCCTGTCTCTGGTGCGCGTTGCATACACTGGAGGCGAAGCGATCGGTCCGGAACTGTTCGCGTTCTACCGTTCGATCGGACTGAATCTGAAACAGCTCTACGGCCAGACCGAAGCGTTCCTTTATGTAACGTGCCAGCCTGATGGCGAGATCTACTCGGATACGGTTGGTCCGCGGGCGCCCAATGTTGACATTCGCATTGCGGAATCGGGCGAAGTGCAGTTTCGATCGCCCGGCATGTTCCTAGGATATTTCAAGGATCAGGCAAAGACCGCGGAAGCCATGACGTCCGACGGATACGTCAGGACTGGTGACGCGGGCTTTTTCGACGAGAAGACCGGGCATCTGAAGATCATCGACCGCGCGAAGGACGTCGGTCGGCTGGCGGACGGCACGATGTTTGCCCCGAAATATCTCGAGAACAGACTGAAGTTCTATCCCAATATCAAGGAAGCGGTCACTTTCGGTGACTCCCGGGATTTTGTTTGCGCGATGCTCAACATCGACCCGGTCGCCGTCGCAAATTGGGCGGAACGCAACAACGTTGCCTACGGTTCGTATCAGGAACTGGCCGGGCATCCGCTGGTCTACGACATGGTCGCGAAAGACGTTGCCGAGGTGAACCGCTCGCTTGCCAAGGAAACGGTGCTGGCCGGCGCGCAGGTTCGCCGCTTCCTCATCCTGCCCAAGGAGCTCGACGCGGATGACGGCGAGTTGACCCGCACGCAGAAGGTGCGCCGCCGGTTCATTGCCGAGCGCTATGCGCCGCTGGTCACGGCGCTCTACAACGGCTCGCAGGAAGCCGACATTTCCACCGAGGTCACGTTGGAGGATGGTCGCAAAGGTACGATCGCGGCACGGGTCAAGGTTCGCGACATGCAAGTCATCGGTCCGGCAGAATCGTTGGGAATAGCAGCATGAGAGCGCCGGACACCAACGAAATCCTGCTGCAGGTCGAGGGCGTGGCACTTGCCTTCGGCGGCGTCAAGGCGCTGCGCGACGTTTCGTTCAACGTCAGAAAAGGCGAAATTCGGGCCATCATCGGCCCCAACGGCGCCGGCAAGACCTCGATGCTGAACGTCGTCAACGGCTTCTATCATCCCAACCGTGGCGTCATCACCTTCAAGGGGCGCACCCGGGCCAAAATGCAGCCTTTCGAGGCGGCGCGCGGCGGCATCGCGCGCACCTTTCAGAATGTCGCTCTGTTCAAGGGCATGAGCGCGCTCGACAACATCATGGCGGGCCGCACCTTGAAGGTGCGCCGAGGGCTGTTATGGCAGATGCTGCGTTATGGCCCCGCCCTCGCGGAGGAGGCCGAGCATCGGCGCAAGGTCGAGGAGATCATCGACTTTCTGGAGATCGAGACAATCCGCAAGGTACCGGTTGGGCGTTTGCCATACGGCTTGCAGAAGCGTGTCGAACTCGGTCGCGCTCTGGCGATGGAGCCCGACCTTCTCCTCCTCGACGAGCCGATGGCAGGCATGAACCTCGAGGAGAAGGAGGACATGTCGCGCTTCATCACTGATGTGAACAACCATTACGGCACGGCCATCGCCCTGATCGAGCACGACATGGCCGTGGTCATGGATCTGTCGGATCGCGTAGCGGTGCTTGATCACGGTGTAAAGATCGCCGACGGCACGCCCGATGAAGTGAAGAAAAGTCAAGCCGTCATCGACGCATATCTTGGCGTCGCGCATTGAGGTGCGTCTATGATCGCACTGGGTCAGTTTCTCGAGGTCCTGATCGGCGGATTGATGTCCGGCGTGCTCTATTCGCTGGTCGCGCTCGGCTTCGTGCTGATCTTCAAGGCATCCGGCGTATTCAATTTTGCTCAGGGAGCAATGGTATTGCTCGCGGGATTGGCGCTGGTTCGCGCCCTCGACCTCCTGGTCGCCAACGGCCTTCCGCTTTGGGTCGCGGTCGTCCTCGCGATCGGCTTTGCCGCCGTGATCATGGCGGCAACGGCCTGGCTCATCGAGCGGTTCGTGATCGGACCTCTTGTCAACCAGGATGGCCTGACGCTGTTCATGTCGACGATCGGCGTGACATTCGTCATCGAGGGCGCCGCGGAGATGATCTTCGGATCGGATGTCTATCCGTTGCGGCTGTTCCCGACCGACGCCTGGTTCTTGTTTGAAGGCCTGTTCCCGGGTGGGATTCTCGTCAACAAGCTGGATGTCTGGGGCGCGTTGATCGCAGGCGTCCTGGTCGCCGGCCTCGCCGTCTTCTTTCAGCGCACCAAGACCGGTCGCGCTCTCAGAGCCGTGGCCGATGACCATTTGGCCGCGCATTCAGTCGGTATCCCGATCAGTTGGATCTGGTTTGTCGTCTGGCTTGCCGCCGGCCTCGTTGCGCTGGTCGCGGCGACCGTGTGGGGGACCAAGCTCGGCGTGCAGTTCTCCATCACTTTTCTCGCACTAAAGGCGCTGCCGGTTCTGATCATCGGGGGCCTCACCTCGATTCCGGGAGCCATCGTCGGCGGGCTTATCGTGGGGGCGGGCGAGAAGCTTGCCGAGGCGTATCTAGGGCCGTCCATCGGCGGCGGTATCGAATATTGGTTTGCGTTTGTGCTGGCGTTGGCGGTGCTGCTCGTACGGCCGCAGGGGCTGTTCGGCGAGCGGATCATCGAACGTATCTGAAGCAAGGAGTTCGTCGTGCTTTATCGCGAGGCCGGCCAGTTCAAGACGAGCTACGCGGAGGACATGGCGATCTTTCCGATCCGTCAGGACCGTATTGCGCTTGCCGTCTTGCTCGCGATCGCTTTCGTTGGCGTGCCGCTGTTGGCCACCTTCCATATCTGGCCGTTCCGCACCGACTATCTGTTGTGGGCGATCCTGCTGCCCTTCCTTATCCTGGCGCTCGCCGCCATCGGCACGAACATACTTGTCGGCTATTGCGGCCAGATTTCGCTAGGCAGCGGCGCGTTCATGGCCATCGGCGCCTATTCCGCCTACAAGCTGGCGACAGGCGTTCATATCCCGCTTGCCTGGCTTGGCTTCGCGATCTCGATCCCGCCATTGCCCGTGCTGGCATCCATTCTGCTTGGCGGGTTTATGGCGGCGGGTGCCGGAATCCTGTTCGGCATTCCCAGTTTGCGGATCAAGGGTCTCTACCTGGCGGTCGCAACGCTCGCCGCGCAGTTCTTCTTCGATTGGGCGTTCCTGCGAATTCCGTGGTTCACCAACTACGCCCCGTCGGGATCGGTCAATGCGCCGGCGCTGGATTTCTTCGGCATGGTCGTTCGCACGCCGGTCGAGCGCTACCTGCTGTGCCTGCTCTTCGCGACCGTGATGGCGGTGTTGGCGAAGAATCTCGTTCGCGGCAATCTCGGCAGGCAGTGGATGGCGATCCGCGACATGGATATCGCCGCCGAACTGATCGGTATCCGGCCGCTCTATGCCAAGCTCACGGCGTTCGCGGTCTCTTCCTTCATCATCGGGGTGGCGGGTGCGCTCTGGGCGTTCGTCTACCTCGGTTCATGGGAGCCGCTTGCGTTCTCGATCGACCGCTCGCTCGAGCTTCTGTTCATGGTCATCATCGGCGGGCTCGGATCGATCATGGGTTCGTTCATCGGGGCGGCTTTCATCCTCATCGCGCCGATCATGCTGAATGTGATTCCAACCGAACTCGGCCTGCCACTGTCGACGCAAACGATCACGCACCTCCAGTTCATCATCTTCGGATCCTTGATTTGTTATCTGCTGATCAAGGAACCCCATGGCTTCGCCCGGCTGATATCGATCGGCAAGGAGAAGCTTAGACTTTGGCCGTTTCCCTATTGAAGGAACGATCGCGCCTCGGTTGCAACGCGGATGGCGGCCGCTGACAGCGGAGAGGAAGCAAGCATCGCGGACGGGAATGAGGGACTCTAAAGAGGAGGATATCAATATGGCAAGCATTGCACGCAGTGTATTGGTACTAGCGACCGCCTTGGCCGGCGCCGCGTTTAGCGCACCGGCCGCAGCGCAAAACGAGCAGTTCATCCCGATTCTGTCCTACCGGACCGGACCGTACGCCGTAAACGGCGCGCCGTATGCGAACGGCGTGGCCGACTATTACAACCTGATCAACGAGCGCGACGGCGGCATCAACGGCGTCAAGCTTCTGGTCGAGGAGTGCGAGACCGCCTACGCGACCGACAAAGGCGTCGAGTGCTATGAGCGTCTCAAGAGCAAGGGTCCAACCGGCGCGGCCTTCATCAATCCGCTGTCGACCGGCATCACCTTCGCGCTCACCGAAAAGACCGCGACCGACAAGATCCCGATCATCACGATGGGGTACGGCCGCGCCGATTCCAAGAACGGCGCGGTGTTCCCGTACAACTTCCCGCTGCTCGGCACCTACTGGTCCGCGGCAGATATCGCGATTCAGCACGCCGCCAAGGAGCTCGGCGGGTTCGACAAGCTGAAGGGCAAGAAGATTTCGCTGCTGTATCACGACAGCCCGTATGGCAAGGAGCCGATCCCAATGCTGCAGGTGTTGGCGCAGAAATACGGCTTTGAGTTCACGCCGATCCCGGTCACCCACCCCGGTGTCGAGCAGAAGTCGCAATGGCTGGCGATCCGCCAGAATCGGCCGGACTATGTGCTGGTCTGGGGCTGGGGCGTCATGAACAGCACGGCAATCAAGGAAGCGGCCGCCGTCGCCTATCCGCGCGACAGGATGATCGGTGTCTGGTGGTCGGGCGCAGAGCCGGATGTGACGCCGGCAGGTGATCAGGCCGCTGGCTACAAGTCGCTGATGCTTCAGCATGGTGCAGGAAAATATCCCGTTCACACTGACATAGAGAAGTACGTCTACGCCAAGGGCAAGGGTTCGACAGAACCTGGCAAGATCGGCGAAGTTCTCTACAACCGCGGCATGACGAACGCCATGCTCGGCGTGGAGGCGATCCGCAAGGCGCAGGAGAAGTTCGGCAAGAAACCGCTGACGGGCGAGCAGGTCCGTTGGGGGCTTGAGAACCTCATCCTCACCGCTGATCGTATCAAGGAACTCGGCTTTGAGGGGATGTTGAAGCCGGTGAGCATTTCCTGCTCCGACCACGAGGGCGCGCGCTACGGGCGCGTCCAGCAATGGGACGGCAAGGGTTGGAGAGTGATCTCCGACTGGTACACGGCCGACGAATCGCTCATCGAACCGCTCGTGGCCGACGTGTCCGCGAAGTATGCCGCGGAGAAGAAGATCGCGCCGCGCGACTGCGCAAAAGAAACCTGAGCCGGTGCAAGTGATCCGGGAGGCAGGTTTGCCTGCTCCCGGATCCAGGACCCTGTTCCAGTTTGGAGGTCTGCGCGTGTCAATCGCCAAGGTCGTCACCGCTGCGACGGAAACGGCAGCTCTGATTCTATCGGTCAACAATATCGAGGTTGTCTACGATCACGTCATCCTCGTGTTGAAGGGAGTCTCGCTGGAGGTCCCGCGAGGCGGCATTGTCGCGCTTCTCGGCGCCAACGGCGCCGGCAAGACGACGACGCTGAAGGCGATCTCCAATCTGCTGCACGCAGAGCGCGGCGAGGTCACCAAGGGCTCGATCCTGTTCAACGGCGTCGAGGTGAAGTCCCTGTCGCCAAACGACGTGGTGCGACGCGGCTGCATTCAGGTGATGGAGGGCCGGCGCGCCTTCCCTCATCTTACGGTCGAGGAGAACATCCTGACCGGCGCCTTTACGCGGACGGATGGCAAGTTCGCGATCGCGCAGGATCTGGAACGGGTCTACGCGTATTTTCCCCGTCTAAAGGAACGGCGCGGCTCCACCGCCGGCTATACATCCGGCGGTGAGCAACAGATGTGTGTGATCGGGCGCGCGCTGATGTCGCGCCCGAAGATGATCCTGCTCGACGAACCTTCGATGGGCCTCGCGCCGCAGATCGTCGAGGAGATATTTGACATCGTGAAGGATCTCAACGTCAAAGAAGGTGTATCGTTTCTTCTCGCCGAACAGAACACCAATATGGCGCTTAGATATGCGAGCCACGGCTACATCCTCGAGAACGGCCGCGTGGTGATGGATGGCGAAGCGCGCGCCCTCGCCGACAACGAGGACGTCAAGGAGTTCTATCTTGGCATCGCCGGCGACAAGCGAAAATCATATCGCGATGTGAAGCACTACAAGCGGCGCAAGCGTTGGCTCGCTTAGCCGATGGCAACGTTTGCCTTTGAGCGGCCAAGGAGGCCCTGACGCGTGTCACCGATCAGACCTTCACGGTGTTGATCGCGACACTTTCCTTGTAGGCCGGCCGCGCCGTGACGCGGTCGAGATAGGGCGTTGCGACCTCGCAAACCCCGACACCGTAATCGATCGCCCATACCAGGCAAGTCGTCAGCAGGATATCCGCGCTGGTGAATTGATCGCCCATCAGATACTGGCGGCCGTCCGACAAGGCGACTTCGACATGGCGAAGCTGCTGGCGAAAATACTCGGCCGCTTTCACGACCACATCCGGAGCATGGCCGTAGATATGGGCGAGGCCTTGGACGTCATGGCGGCGCATCACATAGAGGCTGGTCGAGTCCAGCTCAGCCACGATGAAGAAGCACCATTCCAGCCATCGCGCAAAGTCGCGCTCTTCGACCGGCACGAGCGAAATGTTCGGGTTGGAGTAATGGCGCGCCAGATAGGCGACGATGGCCGCACTCTCCCCGATCGTAAAGTCGCCGTCCTGCAGCAGCGGAATTTTCTGCCGCGGATTGAGCAGCGTGTATTCCGGCGTCTTGGTCTCGCCCGAACGCGGCAGGATCGGCTTGCAGTGATAGTCCAGCCCCAATTCGTGCAACGCCCAATGGGCCCGGATCGTCCGCGATGTCCCCACCCCCCATAACGTCAGCGTCTCCGGCATGACGTCACCATTTCTCGACGGAGGGACGCAGATCCAGTTCATGGCTCCATCCGTCGCGGCTCTGCTGGTGCACGAACCAGTAGGCCTCCGCGATCGAGGACGTGCGGGTCAGCGAATCCGGGGGGATCTCTGATGCGTCGACGCCCGTGGCGGCTTTCATCCGCTGGTGGATGGCCGGGCTGTCGACACCGGCATCGATCAGGAGATGAGCGACATGGATGTTTTTCGGCCCGAGCTCGCGCGCCATCGCCTGGGCAACCGCGCGCAGGCCGAACTTGGCGGATGCGAATGCCGCAAAGCCGCTGCTGCCGCGCACGCTCGCGGTCGCGCCGGTGAACAGCATGGTGCCGCGGCCATGCCGCAGCATGTGCCGGGTCGCCTCGCGCCCGACCAGGAAGCCGGCGAAGCAGGCGAGCTCCCAGGCCTTGAAGAACAGTTTTTCGCTGGTCTCGTGCAGCTCCTTCTTGACGTTCGAGCCGGCGTTGAACAGGCAGACCTCGATCGGCCCGATCTCGCGTTCGACCCGCTCGCACAGCTCCTGCACCTCGGTCTCGCGCCGCGCGTCGACACTGAACGCATGCACCCGGCTGCCGGCGCCGGTCAGCTCCTCCACCAAGGCGCCCGATTTCGCCGCATCGCGTCGCGCGATGCAGACCGAATAGCCGCCGGCGGCGAAGCGCCGCGCCACCGCGGCACCGATCGCATCGCCCGCACCCACCAATAAGGCAGTCTTGTTTGTCTCGGCCATAGGACATCTCCCACCGACGGCGGTTGTTCAGTTCAGCAATGGTGACGTTGCGTGGCGCGGTCGCTCAGACCGCTCGCACGGCCTTCTGCTCGATCATCTCTGCGATCGCGGCATCGCCGTAACCGAGATCGCGCAGCACCTGTCTCGTATGCTGGCCGATGCGCGGGGCCGGGCCGCCGATCGCAGCGGCGTCGACCTCGAAGCGCGCCGCAGGTTTCGGCTGCCGCACCGTGCCGACCCCGGGCTGTTCCAGCTCGGCGATCAGCCCGCGGGCAACCACCTGCTCGTTGGCGATGATTTCGCCACGCCGCAGGATCGGCGCGCAGGGCACGTCGGCCGCATCGAGCCGCACCAGCCATTCGGCGGTGGTGTGCCTGCCGATATAGTCCTGCATCTTGTTGATGCGCGCCGTTGCGTTGACCGAGCGCGAAGCCGGCGTGGCGAAGCGTTCATCTCTGGCAAGCTCCGGATCGCCCGTGGCCTTGCAGAAGCCCTGCCATTCGGAATCGGAGATGGTCCCGCAGGTCAGATAGCCGTCCGAGGTCTGGAACACGAGATCGGGACGATCGTTCGGATCGGCCGTCGCCTGCTCGCGGCCGACCACCGTGTATTGCATCATGCCTTCCGGCCAGAGATAAGCGATCATCGCATCGAGCATCGCCACCTGGATATGCTGGCCGCTGCCGGATTTTTCCCGCGCGTAGAGCGCTGCCGTGATCGCCTGCGCGGCATAGACCGCCGTCGTCTTGTCGGCCACGATGGTCCGGATCATCTGCGGACGGTTGGTCACCGGCTGCGCCTGGATATCGCAGAACCCCGACAGCGCTTGCACGATGGGGTCGTAGACGCGCTTCTTGGCGTATGGACCGTCTTCGCCGACGCCGCTGATCGAGACATAGATCAGCCGCGGATTCTTCTTGCGCACCTCGTCCGGACCGAGCCCGAGACGTTCCATCGTGCCGGGCCGGAAATTCTGCACCAGCACGTCGGACTGCATGACCAGCTTGTCCAGCACGTCCCGGCCGGCGTTGGTCTTCATGTCGATCGAGAGCGAACGCTTGCCGCGGTTCGACGAGATGAACAGCGCCGAGAACTCACCCGTCTTGTCGACATTGGCCCGGCTGCGGCGGGTGATGTCGCCGCCGATCGGTTCGACTTTCAGAACGTCCGCGCCCTGATCGGCCAGAAACATCGTCGCAAACGGGCCCGAAACGACACCGGTCAGATCAAGTACGCGAACTCCCGCCAATGGCCCTGGCATGCTTTGCTTCCTTCTCCAATGCGCGGACGGGACCGAACCTTGAGCGCAATCCCGGCATACGATGGACGGTGCGCCGGCGCTTGCTGGAAAGCGCCTCGACTTGCAAAAAAGCGCCGAAACTCACGCCCGGCCCTGCTGCCGGAACACCGACGGACTGACACCCGTGACTTGCCTGAACGTCGACGAGAAATGCTGGGCGTGACTGAACCCCGACGCCAGCGCGATGCTGGTCAGGCTCTCATCGGTGTCGCTGAGGCGACGCTTGGCCACCTCGATGCGCAGGCCGAGCACATAGCGATGCGGGCTGGTGCCCATGCTCTCCTGGAACGCGCGCAGGAAATGCCGCTTGCTCAGGCCGGCAACATCTGACAGTGCCGACAACGAGATCGTCTCGCCAAGATTGGCCCGGACGAATTCCTCGATCCGCCGCAGCTTGAGCGCCGGCAGTCCACCGCGGCTCAATGCCTTCGCCGGTTCCGCGCCGCGCGACAGCCGCGCCATATGGGCCAGCGCCTGACTGGCCCAGCCTTCGGCGAACAGATCGAACAGATTGTCCGGCGCGGTCGCTTCCTGGCAAAGTTCGGAGAGACCACGACAGAGCTGGTCATGGCCGAACGCAATCGCTGATGTTTCGATCAAACCATTGAGACGGCTCTGCACGAATTTCGGGTCGACGAAGACGACCACATAGTCGAACGCCGGCCCGACCGACCACTCACCCTCGATCTCGGTACCTGCCGGAAACAGCGCCAGGTTGGCCGCCCTGGAGAAATCATATTCAACCGGACGGCCGTTGATCGTGGCCTGCAACCGCGAGCAGCCGTTGCGGAACCAGAACAACGTCAATTCGGGCTGGCGGAAATGCCAGTTCATGCGCGGCCGCGAGGTCCGGCTGAGCAGCTCGACCCTGATCGGCTCCGACCGCGCGATGACGGACGACACCAGCTCACCGCCGACCTTGCGGACAAACCGCTCCGGACGCGCTTCCTCCATGGGACATCTCCTCCGCGTTTGGCACGGATGGTAAGTTCCAAATCAGAATTGACTATCCACGACCAGAAATCCAGCCCTTTGATGGCTGATCGCCAAGATGTTAGCGGGCAGGTTCGGCGGATAGCGCACGCGGGGGATCGCGCCGCGATGGCCAGGCGCCTTGCAGAGGAGAGGTAGATGCGAGGAGGCAGGCGCCCGGCGCAGCTCGCGCCGAGTTAGCCGGCGACCCGGAGCGCGGTCACCGCGACGCAGGCGTTGCCGAACGGAATCAGCACCACCTGCGCGCCGTTCGGCAGCGCGATCGTCGCGAGGTCACCGAGCGCGCCGTTCTGCCCGTTGAGCTTGGCGAGCTCGGCTGCAACTGTCGGGCAGCTTTCCGCGCTCGGCGTCACCCGCACCAGATTGCCTTCGCAGGACGACCCGACCGGCGCGGCAAACACGATGCCGGCGGCGCGCTGGGCAGCGCTGCCCTGCGGCGCCTGGTTTGGCGCGAGCGCGACCAGCGACTGCACCGAATGCGAATTGCCGGCCTTTGCATCCCACTGCGACTGCGCGGTGTAGTTCGAGTTCGTCGCCAGACCCCGGCCGAGCAACCCGAACAGATTGGCGCAGGTCGCGATGTTGCCCTGCCGCGCGTGATCGTCGAACACGGTCGGCTGCTGCCCCGCCTGCTGCTGCGGAACGGATGCCGCGGCTGCCGCTGGCGTCTGCGCCTCCTGCGGTCGCTGCTTGTGCGGCTGCGGCTTCGCGGCGGCGGCAGCAGGCTTCTTGGCCGGCGCAGGTACGGCCGGCTGCAAGGGTACAGGTTGCGTTTGCTGCGCGTAGACCACGACGCCGGCAGCACCGAGCGCGGCCACGACGACCGCAACAAAGATCAATCCAAGGGTGCGCCGCATCGACAATCCGTCCTTTTCACTTCGCACTTCAGTTTCGAGCCGGACGCCGGAATCCCACATCCGCATGTCCGACCTCGCTTCATTTCAGTTTCGCCAGCACACCGGACAGTCCGTCGAGCGGCGCCGCCAGCACGATCGGCCCTGCTTGCGGAAGCTGATAGGACACAAGGCACGGCGTCGCCGCGCGGATGTGCCGCCTCAACACATTGCCGATCGCGATCGTGGCAAAGCAGAAATTGCCTTCGCAGCGATCGGTCTGCGCGACGATGCGGTCCGGACTATCGCCCATCGCGAGCTCGATCTGCGCGCCGACCCCGGCAGCTGCGGGAATCCGCATCGCCATCAGCGGCTTGCCGTCGGCGGTCGCAATCAGCGACCAGTTGAAGGCGACCGCGCCCTGCGCGTTGACGATCGACTGCGTGACGTTGCAGACGCGGCGCCTCGATTTCAGGCTCTCGTCGCAGATCAAGGTCCAGTTCTTGAACGGCTGGATCATCCGCCTGAACTCGCCGAGCGTCTCGCCTTCCGGCACCGCGACGTCCGACGGCTTCACGGTGTAGGCGGCCGGCGGCGCGCCCTGCGCGACCGCGCTCGCTGCCGCGCAGAGCCAGATCGCCAAAGCCAGACACGCCAGCCGCCTCGTCGCCGCCAGGGTCAATTGAGCGTCAGGCTCACGCCGGCGCTGACGCCCCAGTCGCTGCCGGCGGTGGTCGCCGCCAAATTGCTGCGCAGCCGGCTGTTCTCGCTGGTGTAACCGATGCCGAAGGCAAGCGCGCCCTGGCTGCGCCAGACGCCGCCGCCGGCCGATGCGCTGATCTTGCCGGGCCGGTCGTCATAGCGCAGCGATGCCGCAGCCATGCCGATCGCGGCGGCGCGCCAGGCGTCCTGCCGAACTTCGCCGATCTGGCCGTTGAGCTGCTGGAACGCGCTGTTGAGCTGGTTGACGTTGACCGCATCGGTGCCGGCGACACCCGCCGCCACGTTGCTGATGGTGACCGGCCCGGTACTGCCGCTGTTCAGCGTCACCTTGTTGGTGGTGTTCCCTGAGGCATCGGTGTCGTAGCGGATCGAGCTACTGGCAACCGCCTGCAGCTGGCTCACATTGACCGCATCCGTCGCAGCCGAGCCTGCGGCAACATTGGTGACGCGGCGTTCAGCCCCGGACGAGCCGACCGACACTTCGCCGGTCGCAACCCCCGCGACGCTCTTGCCGACGACGGGCGTATAGGCCGCATCGCTCAGATTGGCCGTGGTGGTCGAGTTCGCGCCGAGCGCCAGCGAGTTGGCCGAAGTCGCCTTGGCACCAGCGCCGATCGCGACCGAGTTGGCGCCCGACGCGGCGGAGCCGTTGCCCATCGACACTGCGTTCGCGCCGCTTGCGACCGACTGCGGTCCGATCGCGACACTCTCCGCGCCGGTGGCGGACGAATCCGCCGCGGTCGAGTTGGCGTGGAAGTACTTGATGCCTCCGCTGCCGGTAGAGATGTTGTTGACCGTGGTATAGAGCGCGTCGAGCGAGGTGTTGGTGGCCCAGAGCTGCGAGCCGTTGATCGCGTCCGTCGAGGTCGAGCTGATCTGGCCGGCGGCGACGTTGGTGACGGTGCGTTCCGCCCCGACGCTGCCGACGCTGACGGTTGAGGTCGGCGCCGTGCCGGCGAAGGCGTAGGCGGTGCCACCAATCGATGTGCTCTTGGTCTGGACCACCGTCGAGGTTGTCGAATTGGCGCCGAGCGCGACGTCGCCGGCCTGCGCCGTCGCCTTGGCATTCGGACCGAGCGCAACGCTGGTCGGGTTGGAGGTCTGCGATCCGGCGCCGATCGACACCGACTGGATGCCGCTGGCCTGCGCATTCGTTCCGAACGCGATCGAGTCGGCGAAGTTGGATACCGAATTCTGGCCGATCGCGATGCCGCCGGGCGCGGTCTGCGCCACGGTTGCGCCAAAGCCCATGCCGATGCCGTTGTCGCCATTGACCACGGTCTGCGGTCCGACCGCGACGGAATTGTTGCCGACCGCGAGCGAGTCGGCGAGCGTCGAATTGGCGTGGAAGTATTTCGTGGTCGTGGTCGCGAACGAGGTGAGCGCGCCGGTCAGCTGTCGCACGGTGACGGCGTCGCTCGACTGGGTGCCGTCGGCCACATTGGTGATCTGGCGATAGCTCGTCGCGTTGCCGACCGACACCGCGCCGAGCAGCGCGAGATCGGTGGTGTTGTAGGGAATGATGGTGCCGCCGATCGTGCCGGAAGCCGGCGCGAGCGCGCGGTTCGAGATCGAGCCCGAGCCGATCGCAACGCCGCCGGCGACCGTGGCCTGGGTGTTGAAGCCGAGCGCGGTGGAGTTTGCAGCGGTTGCCGACGCGGCGATGCCGGCAGCCATCGAATTCGCACCGGTCGCGCCGTTGTTGGTGTAGTTCGCCAGCTGGGTGCCACCGTCGTTGACGCTGTAATAATGCGTCAGGCCGTTGCTGACGACGGTCGACAGGCTGTCGATCGCCTGCGTCGCGGCAAACAGCTGCGAGCCATTGATCGCATCGGTCGAGCCGTTGCTGATCCGTCCCGCGGCGACGTTGGTGATGGTGCGTTCGTGGCCGACCGTGCCGACGCTGACGGTCGAGAGCGGCGCCGTGCCGGCGAAGCTGTAGGCGGTGGTGCCGATGGTGATGCCTGACGTGCCGACCGCCGTGGTGGTCTGGCTGCCGGAGCCGAGCGCGATGTCGTTGGCATTCGTGGCGGTCGCGCCATTGCCGATCGACACCGAGCCGCTGCCGGTCGCGGTCGACACCGGCCCGATCGCAACCGAATTCGTCCCGGCGGCCGACGAGTCGGCCAGCGTCGAATTGGCGTGGAAATACTTGATGCCGCCGCCGGTGTTGATGTTGTTAACGGTGGTCGCGAGACCGTCGACCGCCTGGTTGGTGGACCAGAGCTGGGAGCCGTTGACCGCATCCGTCGAGCCGTTGTTGAGCCGTCCCGCGGCCACGTTGGTGATGGTGCGCTCGGCACCGACCGCACCGACGCTCACCGTCGAGGCCGGCGTGGTGCCGGCAAAGCTGTAGGTGGTGCCGTTGATCACGGTGTTCGGGGTGCCGACCGCGGCTGACGTGACGCTGCCGAAGCCGAGCGCGACGGCGCCGGCATTGCTGGCGTTGGCATTGGCGCCAAGCGCGAGCGAATTCGCGGCACCGGCACTCGAATTGACACCGAGAGAGGTCGCCTGAACATCGGAGGCCGCTGCATTCTGGCCGATCGCGGTGCTGGACGTGGCCGAGGCCTGGGCATTGGGTCCGATCGCGGTGCTGAACTGGCCTGTCGCCTTGGAGATGTATCCCAAGGCCACTGCGTCGAGCGCCGATGCAGTCGATTGGTAGCCGGCGGCGATCGCATTGTCGCCGCTGGCGGCCGAAGCGTTACCGACCGAGATTGCGTTGGCGCCGGTCGCGGTCGACACCGGACCGACCGCAACCGAGTTGGTTCCGACGGCTGACGAATCGGCCAGCGTCGAATTGGCGTGGAAATACTTGATGCCGCCGCCGGCGTTGATGTTTTCGATCGCCTGGTTGGTGGCAAACAGCTGCGACCCGTTGACCGCATCCGTCGACCCGTTGTTGAGCCGCCCCGCCGCGACATTGGTGATGGTGCGCTCGGCGCCGACCGCGCCGACGCTGACCGTCGAGGCCGGCGTCGTGCCGGCGAAGCTGTAGGTGGTGCCGTTGATCACCGTGTTCGGCGTGCCGACCGCAGCGGTCGTCACGCTGCCGAAGCCGAGCGCGACGGCGCCGGCATTGCTGGCGTTGGCATTGGCGCCAAGCGCGAGCGAATTCGTGAAGCCGGCACTCGAATTCACACCGAGAGCGCTCGACTGAAAGCCGGACGCCGCCGCATTCTGGCCGATCGCGGTGCTCGACGTGGCTGAGGCTTGGGCATTGGGTCCGATCGCGGTGCTGTATTGGCCTGTGGCCTTGGCGATGAATCCAAACGCCGTTGCGTCGAGGGCCGATGCCACGGAAGCGGCGCCGGTGGCGATCGCATTGTCGCCGGTGGCGGACGAGGCGTTACCAACCGAGATGGCGCTGGTGCCGGTCGCCGTCGACAGCGGGCCGACCGCAACCGAGTCGGTCCCAACCGCAGAGGAATCGGCCAGCGTCGAATTGGCGTGGAAATACTTGATGCCGCCGCCATTGTTGATGTTGTTGACGGTGGTGCCAAGGGTGCCGACAGCCTGGTTGGTGGCGAACAGCTGCGAACCGTTGACCGCATCGGTCGAGCCGTTGTTGAGCCGTCCCGCCGCGACATTGGTGATGGTGCGCTCGGCGCCGACGGCGCCGACGCTGACCGTCGAGGCCGGCGTGGTGCCGGCAAAGCTGTAGGTGGTGCCGTTGATCACCGTATTCGGGGTACCGACCGCCGCGGTGGTCACGCTGCCGAAGCCTAGCGCGACGGCGCCGGCATTGCTGGCGTTGGCATTGGCGCCAAGCGCGAGCGAATTCGCGGCACCGGCACTCGAATTGACACCGAGAGAGGTCGCCTGAACATCGGAGGCCGCTGCATTCTGGCCGACCGCAGTGCTGGACGTGGCCGAGGCCTGGGCATTGGGTCCGATCGCCGTGCTGAATTGGCCGGTCGCCTTGGCTATGTATCCAACCGCGACGGCGTCCACGCCGGACGCCGCAGCGCTCACTCCTGCCGCAAGCGCATTGGCGCCTGTGGCTCCAGCGTTGTTGTAGTTGGTATCCGTGCCCGTGCTCACGCTGTTGACGCTGTAGTCGTGGATCGCGCCGGCGGTGATCTGGCTCGAGAGCGTATTGGCAACGCTGTAGAGCTGCGAACCGTTGATGGCGTCCGTGCTCGACGTGCTGATCCGCCCGGCCGCGACGTTGGTGATGGTGCGTTCCGCGCCAACCGCCCCGACGCTGACCGTCGAGCCCGGCGTGGTGCCGGCGAAGCCCGAATAGGTGATGCCGTTGATCACCGCATTTGGCGTGCCGACCGCGGCAACGGTGACGCTGCCGGAGCCGAGCGCGACATCGCCGGATTTTGCCGCCGCGGTTGCGCCGTTACCCAGTGCGATGTTGCCGGCGAGACCGGCGGCGCCCGCGGTGGAGCCATTGCCGAGCGCCACGGAGCCCTGCCCGATCGCCTTGTTGTTGTTGCCGATCGCAACCGCGCCGTTGGCCTGGTTGGCGGCGGTGGCGGAGGCGGTGCCATCACTGTTGGCGATGTTGTTCGCGCCGCCGGTGAAGGCGCCGGTGCCGCTGGCATAGCTGGGATCGCCGATCGCCACCGCGCCGTTGCCAAAGGCGGTGTTGTTCGCGCCGATGGAAACGGCCTGGCCGCCTGTGGCCGTCGAATTGGTGCCCAAGGCCACCGCGTTGGCGGAACTGGCCGCGGCATTGTTGCCGATGGCAATGGCGCTCGTGGCCGACGCCTTGGCGCCGATGCCGAGTGCGGTACTGGCGGTTCCGCTGGCGTTGGCGCTGACGCCGGCCGCGAGAGAGTTGTCTCCTGCCGCGCTCGCTCCAGACCCGAATGAGGAGGAGTTTTGGCCGCTGGCAACGGCTGCGTTGCCAACCGCAGTGCTGGCGGCGGCACTCGCATTTGAGGCAGTGCCGATCGCCAGCGAGCTCGTGCCGGCGGCACTGGCCCCAACGCCGGTCGCGATCGAACTGATGCCGGCGGATGCCGCATTGTTGCCGAGTGCGATGCCGCCCGTCGCTGCACTGTTGACGATTGCGCCCGATCCGATCGCGACCGAGCCCCCGGTGCTCAGCGCCTGCGCCTGATTACCCAACGCGACGGCGAAATCCGCTGACGCCTTGGCGAGGTTGCCGGCGGCCAACGAACTGATGCCCGACGCGGCCGACTGGATGCCAAAGGCGGCGGCGCTGGAGCCGCTGGCATTGGCGAGGTATCCCACGGCTGCGGCCCCTACCGCGGAAGCGGTCGCCCCATTACCAACTGCGGTGGCCTGATTTGCCGACGCGGTGGCCGACGTCCCGAAGGCGCTGGCTCCTGTGCCCGTCGCTGAAGCGCTTGGGCCGACACTGGTTGACCAAGCCCCCGTGGCGGTGGAACCGGTGCCAAGCGCAACAGCCTCGAACGTGAAGCCGGCAGGTGCGGTCCCGCTGGCATTGGCATTTGTGCCGATGGCGATTGGAGACCCGCCGCCGGTTCCGGCGTTTGCCTTGGCGCTGACGCCGATGGCGGTGCCCGAACCGTTTGAAGATGAGGCGGAGGATGACAATCCAATCGCGATCGAGGCACCACCGGAGGCGCTCGCCGTCGAGCCCAGCGCCAAGGCACCCACCCCATTTGCAGTGGTGTTGACGCCGAAGGATGAGGATCCGTCCCCGGTGGAGTGCGCGTTTCCGCCTATGGCGAGGGCATTGGTGCCGGTCGCGTTCGCAAACACACCCATACCGATCGCATTAAGGCCGTTCACGGAGTTGGAATAGCCCACGATGATCGAACCATCGCCGGTCGCGGTGTTCGAATCGCCGATCGCCAGGGAGTTCTGGCCATTCGCATTGGTATTGGCGCCAATGGCGGTTGCGGTGGTCCCGGCGGCGTGGGCGCCGCAACCAATAGCCGTGCTGCCTGCAGTTGCAGCGGTGGGATTGGTGCAGTTGGCGGGGTTGCTCAAAACACCATTGCCGATGGCAACCTGCGCGAATGCCGCCTGCGGGATCATGATCCCCATGACGACGAGCAGCGCACCGACCGCTCCGCTAGCGCCGAGCGAACCAAGCCCTAGCCGCTCGCGCTTTACGCCGAGCCTGCGATGCGCCTCACGCAGCACCGCGATCAGCCGCCGCCGCAGCGAACGGCTGCCCGCATCGCCCGATGCGACCCAGCTCCGGACGAAGCCGGTGCGGCCTTGACGCTTCAGCGATTCGGTTGAGTTGCGTGCGACAACCATGGTGCGCCCCATTCATGACATCTGGTCCAGACGTCGGGGGTGCCATGCCGCGGACTGTGCCGACATGCGTGTCCTTTGGGACCGCATGTGGAGATATGAAGACCGCGCGATGCGTGCGCGCCTTCCAGTCCTGGCCAACGATGTGTCGAACTCAACGAGCGCGATCTTGCCACCCAGCGCTCGCTCGACTGCCCCATCAATGTGCCCCGAGTCGTCATATCAAAAATGATAGACACATATTTGACAACGTCACTCAGCAGGCCGTCCAAATAGCGCGCAGATCGTCTCACAAGTTGAATGATTTGCTCGATGCACCGTGGGGTAATCCGCAAATCTTCAACCGGCAGTTGACCTGCGGCGCACGCGTTCACGCATCTCGCGCGGACTGACGCCGAACTCGCGGCGAAACGCGCGCGTGAAATCCGACGCCAGCTTGAAGCCGTGACGGTAGGCGATCTCCTGCACCTGCCTGTCGGTGGACGCGACCAGTTCGGCATGCGCGGCGCGCAGCCGCTTGCGCAGGATATATCCGGCGACGCCGCCGACGCTCTCGAATGCACGGTAGAGGGCAGAGCGCGAGATGCGCAATTGCTGCGCAATGCGATCCGGCGTCAGATCGAAGTCGCCGAGATGCGTCTCTATATAAAGACGGGCACGCTCGAACAGCACCGATTCGATGGCGCCGCGCGCCTGCTCCAGCCGGTCCGAGGACAGCTGAATGCATGCGGCGATCATCTGCGCGGTCGCTCGGCCTGCCTGCCGCAGTTCCTCCGGCGACATCAGGACCAGGCGCGTTTCGAGTCTGTCGAGATAGTCGGACAGCAGTTCGATCAGATTGCCCGAGAGCAGAACGTTGCAGGCGTCGTTAAGCTGATCGGCGACATCCGCGAATGACCGGCGCGGCAAAGCCAGCACCAGGCCATCATAGTCGGTGATGCTGCCGCGGAAATCGTCGTCGAGCGAGATCAGGAACATCGCGCCTGGCCCGGCGTGGACGCGCCGCTCTGCGGTTTCGAAGCGGGCCTCGCCGGAGCGCAGGCGGAACAGCCACCAGGTATCGACCGGCGCGCCTTGTGACGGCTCGGCGGCGCGCGCGAATGTTTGTGCGGCCATGCGTCCGGATGTGAAGACGACATCGGCCATGTTGCAGGTCAGGTACTCCACCTCGAATCCCTGCGCTGGGCTGTAGCCATCGGGCGGCGCGACGTCGATCAGCGAGGCCATGCGCGTTTTCCAGACCTCGAACTGTTCCGACGGCGGATAGAGTCGTGTCGTGAAGAGCCGCGGGATCGCCGGGACGATGTCCCTGATGTTCCGGGGTTCGCGCGGCAAGGGAACTTGTTCCAGGAGCTTCGCTGCGCTCGCCGGCCTATTGTCGTCTTCTTGCATGTAGTTTCGTCCCCGGTTGTCGCGACGAACGTCGTCTCAACGGAGGCGCATTCCCAAGGTTGCGTCGCCGGCCGCTGGCGGGCAGGCGATTTTCAGGCGGACAAGGAAGCAGCATTTTCGGATACGGACGCCACCCGCTTACGCCGGCCGCTCCTGATAGGGCCGATGGGTCCTGCGGCAGTCGGGCTCACACATGGCATTCATCATTGTCGCGTCATAGCCGGATCCGGCCCGGAAGCTCCGTCACCGAGTCGGCCTGACTGATCTAGAGAACAATCTGTGCGAGAACCAGAGCGGCAGCAACGTGCGCCGTGAAGAAATCCAAGATTGCGTTCATGCGATGCGATCGGGCAACGCATCATCGCAGAGACTTCAGAAAATTTTCTCGATCCTCGCGCCGAGACGAAATGAATGTCGCGAGAGCGCAGCAACCTAAGCACGGTACATGACACATCGCGAATCCCGCGCACGGGATTCGCGTCGACCGCGCCGGAAGACGCTTGCCTAATCATGCGGCATTCCACCACGTGCGACGTCGATGCGATTGATGGGAACGGATCACGCGCGCCGCACGAGGGCGCACATGTTGTGGCACGCTGCGGCATTTTCATATGAACGTCGAGATGACGAAAGTAATGATGGCTCATGACATTCGTCGATCAACACACCCGCTATGCCGGAGGGCGAGCCTGATCGCACGCCGGCGACGGAGCATGCGGTCCTCGATCGGCGCCGCCCGGCTATGCCTTGGCTTGCCCGATCCCGTCGAGCCATGCCGCAAAGCGCGGATGCTTCGCGAACCTGCCTTGCACAACCGCCAACTCCTGCTGGAAGACCGGCAGCAAGAGCACCCGTTCGATGTCGGGCTCCCTGATCTTCCAGATTCCCGGCGGAACGAAACCATGCACCTTGAGCTCATAGAGCTCAAAGATCGAGAAGATGACTTCATGCACAATTCGGCGCTCGTCCGGCGTCATCTCAATGGTGCCGCCGGTGCCCTCGTCATGGAACGCCGCCGTTGGCAGGCGACGCCGCAGATCGGAAATGCGTTCGGAATATCTGAGGAAGATGTCGGCTCCCAGACGCCGGTTGTTGGTGTGCAGTGCCGTGTAGATCGCGGTGATGCCGACGATGATGGTCCCGAGCGTCATGAACTTCAGGATATGATCGAGCACTGCGATGTCTCCTTCGACCTTCCGTGATCGCGCCAGGAGCCCTGTGCAAGCTGTGCTCCTCGCCCTTTATTGCCCGAGGCGCAGTAATCGTCGAGATGTGGATCACGGGTTTGCCTGGCGGCGCTCGGTCCGGGCGTCGCCGACAACCATACTTTCGCCGGGGAAGCGTGGCTTGACCGCAGCCGTCCGTCCGGCCGCGCGCCGCGAACTTGTTCAGGAGAACTTCGATGCCTTCGCATCGCGGATACGCGCCTAGAGGGGTCGCGTTGCGGAGGGAGCCCGGCGTGGTTCAATCGGGAAAGCCTGCCTTGCGCAGTCCTTCCGCGACGCGATCGGCATCGGCCAGCCGTGCGAACCGATGCAATTCCAGCCATTTTCCGATCGTGAACGCGCGATCGCGACGAAGCACGATGACCACCGCGTCGCGAGCTTCCTCCTGATTGCCGAGCTGCGCAGCCGTGGCGGCCAGCCATACGAATGTCGGACGAAACGTAGGCAAGCGTCGCGCCGCTGCCCGAAGACTCTCGATCGCGTCGGAATAGCGGCCGATGAAGTAGTAGGCGTTGCCCAGGAATGTTTGGCAGGCGGGCGGATGGAAGGGATCAAGCCGCATGATCCGCTCCAGATGCTCCAATCCATCTTCGAGGCGCCCCCAATGAATGAGCGCGAGTCCGTAGCGATAATCCACCAGGTTGGGATTCAGCTCATAGGCACGTGCGAACTCCGCCTGGCTCTCCGCCGGACGATGCAGCCAGCGCAAAATATGGGCAAGCGCAACGCGTGCGTCGGGCAAATGCGGATCCAGCTCGACGGCTCTTTGCGCCAGCATCAGGCCCCGCTCCTGGGTGGCTCGCCGCTGATACTCCGCTGCAAGCATCTCGCACGGTTCGATCCAGGCGGCATGGCATGTCGAGGCGAGGCCGTGCACCGGCGGCGCATAGTTGCTGTCTGCCGCGATCGCCTGTTCAAAGAACGAGCGGGCGGCAATGATGGTCTGCCCGGTCGGATCGCCATGCGACGTCTTCATGATGGCGCTGCCGCGCAACCAACAGTCATACGCAGAGAATGCGCCGGGCGGCTTGGCCATCGCGCGCTCGACTTCGAATCGCGAGATGTGCGCAACCAGGCTTCCGACGATCTTCTGCGTCACCTCATCCTGGACCGCAAAGATGCCCGTCAGCTCACGATCATAATACTCAGCCCACAGCTGCTCGCGGGTCGCGGCATCGACGAACTCGGCCGTGATGCGAACCCGCGCGGCATCGTGGCGGACGCTGCCGAGCAGCAGGTAGCGGACACCGAGTTCGGCCCCGATTTGCCGCGCATCGAGGTTGGCGCCGCGATAGCGGAACGACGAGTGCCGCGCGATCACGAACAAGCCGGCAAACTTGGACAGGCTGGTGACAATATCCTCCGAGATGCCGTCGCTGAAATAATCCTGCTGAGGATCGCCGCTGAGGTTGGTGAACGGGAGAACGGCGATAGACGGGCGATCGGGAAGCGGCAGCCCCGCGCGGACGACGGGGCGGCTGACGGGCACGGCGATCATGTAGCCCCGTCTCGGGATCGTCTTGATGATGCTCTGATCGGCGTCGCCGAGCGCAAGCCGAACATCACTCATGCAGCGCGCAAGAGAATCGTCGGAAACGACGACGTTGGGCCAGACCGCGCCGACAATTTCTTCCTTGGAGAGCAGCCGCTCGGCGTTCTCGACGAGATGGCGCAGCACCTCGAAGCTCTTCGGCCGCAATTCGATGTCTTGCCCGTCGGCGCGGAGGCGGCAGCGCGCCAGGTCGAGCGTAAACCGGCCGAACTGAAGATTGCTCGTCGCGGAGCCGTTCATAAGCAGCCTCAAGAAGGTGACCACAGTTCAGGATAGCCAACGTTCAGCGCAATTTCAGCCAAATTGGAGCGTGCTTTCAGGACTATTGGTGCGGCGCTCCCTACGATGGCCTCTGCGCTACCCCGTGCCCCAATGGGAGAAGACCGATGAATGGGCGGAAATCCATCCTGATGCTGGCGTCGCTGGTGAGCGCGTTCGCAGCATTCGACCCTGCCAGCAGGGCGGACGGCAACCACGGGGGACCGGTCAAGATCGTCGTGCCCTATCCAGCCGGCGGCCCTGTCGATTTCGTCGGCCGCATAGTCGCGCAAAAGCTGACGGAAAAGGCGGGCGCGAGGTTCTATGTCGAGAACCAGCCGGGCGCCGGAGGCGCAATCGGCGCAGCATCGGTGGCGCATGCGCCGGCGGATGGCCGGACAATTTTGTTGGTAAATCAGGATTTCGTCGTCGAGCCCGCCGTCAAGGCAAAAGTGCCGTTCGACCCGTTCAAGGACTTTGCGCCGGTCATCGAGATCGCGACCGCACCAGAGATGATTTCCGTCAATCCATCGCTGCCGGCGAGCAACATGAAGGAGCTCTTTGCGCTCCTGAAAGCCAACCCCGGAAAGTACAACTACGCGACGCCGGGTTATGGAACCTCACCGCATCTTGGCGCCGAATGGCTTTTCAGGCTCAGCTACGGCCTCGACGTTCTCGCCATCCCGTTCCAGGGCGCCGTACCCGCCGTGCAGGCGACGCTCGCGGGCGATACGCAGATCATTCCTATCGTGGTGACGGCGGTCGCGCCCTTGATCGCGGACGGCAAGCTGCGCGGTCTTGCGGTCGCAGCGCACAAGCGTTCGCCGGTGGTCCCCGACGTGCCGACACTCGAGGAGCAAGGCATCCAGGGCCACGAGATCGGATTCTGGATTGGAGCCGTGGTGCCGGCCGGCACCCCGAAGGCGATGGTCGACCTACTCCACGACCAGATCGCGGAAGCGATGGTGCAGCCCGAGGTTCAGAAACGTCTCGCCGAGATTGGCTTCGAACCGGCTGTGGGCACGTCCCAGGACTTCATGACCTTCACCAAAGCCGAATCCGACAAGTGGAAGAAAGTCGTCAGCGACGCGCATATCCACATCGACTGATGAGCGGGAGCCGTCGATGACCGGGTTCACGCGCCGAGTCTGGGAGAATTGCAATGGTCGACACAGCCACCTTCACGAACACTCAGACACGTTATCGTCTTTTGTATTTGACATTTGCTGCCGCGCTGGCGGCCGGCGGCCTATGGGCGGCCTTGATCGGCGGACCGGCCATGCGAGCAAGCGCTCAAGAGCAATTCGATCGCGAGATCACTGCCGAAAATCTTGGTTTCTGCGAGAAGTTCGGAATGCGCTCCGGAACAAGCGAGCTTGTCGCCTGCACCGGGGAGCTGGCGATCGTCAGGCAAAGGCAGGCTGACCGCGACCGCGCCGCCGAGATTGGCCTCTGATAACACGGTCACATCGCGACAGCGCCCGGCCCGCGCGTGCGAGGCAGTTCAGAACACGGATCACTGAGTTGCCCGACGGCGCAAGCCCCCCGTCCGATCAGCCCCCATGGCGCCCGCAACGCATGGCTCGCGGCGGGAAGCCTGGCGTGACGGGGCCCGGACTTCCTGCGGACCTGCGACCGCTCCGCGACCTCCTCGGTGCAGGCGCGCCGCCACTTGCAACCAATGCCACGCGATCGCGGCCCGATGCCGCCGAAGCAACCATTCCGGTGGCCGGTCATCCGTTCGATCACGGCGGCAAGTTTGCCCTCGACGAAAGTCTCAATAAATGGGCCGCGCGCCTGTCGTCGATTTGTAACCATCTTGCAAATCGCATTGACTCATCGCCGCGCCAACAACCTCGATGTCGTCCCTGCCCAGTGCGCAATTGCGCACCAGGCAGGGACGACGCCGGGAGAAGCCGCGGCCTCTCGGCTCAAGCACAAGCGTCTCTGGAATGCTGGATCACCCGCATGCGCTTGCGCGGGTGATGACACTGAGCAAGCTGTTTGAGAGGTTGAATCAGAAGCCCGCCGTCATGGCGCAGCCTGGCTTGCCGAGCCGTAGCTCGCGGCCAAAGGCCCGCCTTCGCCCTTTGGGCTTCGGCGCGGCATCCTTCTCTCGCTTCGCGAGCGAAGGATGGTGGGTGCGACAGGGATCGAACCTGTGACCCCTACCATGTCAAGGTAGTGCTCTCCCGCTGAGCTACGCACCCAAAGCCGTGTTTGGATCGGGTCCCTATAACGGACCCGGACGGGGCAGGCAAGGACGCAAAGTGAAGGTTTTTTGGCGAATCAGGCCGCCAGCAACTTGTTCACTTCGCTAACCAATTCCCTGAGGTGCACGGGCTTGGCCAGCACCTTGGCGTTTTTCGGCGCCTCCGAATCGGAATTGAGGGCCACCGCGGCAAAGCCGGTGATGAACATGATCTTGATATCGGGATCGAGTTCCGAGGCACGGCGCGCCAGCTCGATGCCGTCCATCTCGGGCATCACGATGTCGGTGAGCAGCATTTCGAACGGCTCCTCACGCAGCCGCTGATAGGCCGACATGCCGTTGTCGTGCGGCGAGACCTTGAAACCCGCGTTTTCCAGCGCCTTGACCAGGAAGCGGCGCATATCGGTGTCGTCTTCGGCGAGAAGAATTTTCGGCATGGCAGGGATCGTCGAATCCGGCTTGAGGAGCAGTCCGAACAGTAAGCCCGACAGACGGTAAATTTCGGGTGAAATTTGCGTCAAGCCAGCGGCAAATGCGCGCCAGCCATTTGTGGACCGAACCACGCATCGAATCAACCTTGTGCGGCATTTCACGCCTTTAAGACGCGTTCCAGGCGGCGCCGCACTCTTTTCACTTGGCAGAATGATCGCGATTACCGACAATGCCCGCCCATAAATCTCCGCTTTTCCGGCAGAATCAGTTCTTGCGGGGCGAGGCGGACGCAAGGGACGGCGCCAAGGGAATGACCGAATTTGCTGGCGAGTTGTCGCCCCCGTTCGAGATCGTTGAGCCGCAGGCCTGGCGTGCGCCGATCATCTTCAATTCCCCGCATTCGGGCTCGGTCTACCCGGCCGAATTCCTCGAAGCGTCGCGAATCGATGTGGCGTCGCTGCGCCGCTCCGAAGACTCCTTCATGGACGAGTTGATCGCCGGATTGAGCGATCGCGGCTTTCCGATCATCCGGGTCAACTTCCCGCGTTCCTATGTCGACGTGAACCGCGAGCCCTATGAGCTCGACCCGCGGATGTTCACCGGGCGGCTGCCGAGCTTTGCCAATACCCGCTCGATGCGGGTGGCCGGCGGCCTCGGCACTATCCCGCGCGTGGTCGGCGACGGGCAGGAGATCTACCGCGAGCGGCTCGACGTCGACGAGGCGCTGCGGCGGATCGAGGTGCTCTACAAGCCCTATCACCGCGCACTGCGCCGGCTGATCAACAAGGCGCACCAGGCATTCGGCGCCGTGATTTTGGTCGATTGCCATTCGATGCCGTCGGTCGGGGTATCGCGCGACGAGCCGCGCCGGCCCGACGTCGTGATCGGCGACCGCTACGGCACGAGCTGCGCGCCGCTGCTGCCCGATCTGGTCGAGGAGATGATGAGTTCGCTCGGCTATTCGGTCGGCCGTAACAAGCCCTATGCCGGCGGCTTCATCACCGAGCATTACGGCAATCCGGCGAGCGGCCTGCACACGGTGCAGATCGAGCTCAACCGCGCGGTCTATATGGATGAGCGCCAACGCGAGCGCGGACCGCGCTTCGCCCAGGTGGCGGCCGACTTCGCGACGCTTGCGGATGCGCTCGCGAAAATTCCGTTCGGAGATCTCGGCCCGTTCCAGGCGGCGGCGGAGTAAATTGTTCATCGGCCACCGTGATGCCGATGAAGCCTTGAACGCAGAATACAAATTGGCGATCCGACAAGCGCCGAATTGGATTCTCAGTTCACTCCGAGAAAGACGGTCCAAGAAAAAAGGGCCGCTTGAATGAACAAGCGGCCCAAGTCTAGGGAGGAAACGCCCAAGGAGGGCAGCGATAGCGCGAGGCGCTACCGCACCGCAACAATATGCGACCGCGCTGCACAAAACGCAAGAACTTTCGAAACATTTCTTCTGTAATGTTGGTAAGTCTGGCGAAACTGCAACACGGCCAGAGAGCCAAATTAAGATGTTTAATATCAACATCTTACGCGAGAAATTCAGATCGGACAGCGTTCAGCGCATAGCTTGTATACCAGAACTCGCAACTTCGTGATCCGCCTCGAAGCCAGAGAGACTTTCGAATCGAAGCCAAATCGAAAGTCCGGAACCGGGGCATCAGGCTGGGATAACACTCCGTTAATCGTGCGCGCCGCATCGGATTGAGCTAGGCAAGAACGCATCTATCGCGTCGTTTGCGCATTTCAGGGACATGCCGTGACGGTCATCGACTTTACCGCCTTCATCGGCCGCCTCGCGACCGCATCCGGCGAAACCATCCTGCCTTTCTTCCGCACCTCGCTTTCGGTCGACAACAAGAGCTCGAGCGATTTCGATCCGGTCACCGAAGCCGACCGGGCCGCCGAAGCCGTGATGCGCCGGCTGATCAAGGCGAACTTCCCCCAGCACGGCATCGTCGGCGAGGAATTCGGCAATGAGCGCGAGGATGCTGACTATGTCTGGGTGCTCGACCCGATCGACGGCACGAAGTCCTTCATCGCCGGCTTTCCGATCTGGGGCACGCTGATCGCGCTGCTGCATAAAGGTACGCCGGTATTCGGCATGATGCACCAGCCCTATATCGGCGAGCGCTTCTCCGGCGACAACGGCTCGGCGAACTACTCCGGGCCGTCGGGCGAGCGGAGGCTCTCGGCGCGGCGCTGCGCCTCGCTGAAGGAGGCGACCGTCTTCACCACCAGCCCGCTGCTGATGAATCCGGATGACCGCGCCCGCTTCGGCCGCGTCGAGCATGCGGCGCGCCTGTCGCGCTACGGCGGCGACTGCTACTCCTATTGCATGCTCGCGGCCGGCCATCTCGACCTCGTGGTCGAGACCGAGCTGAAACCCTACGACATTGCCGGCCTGATCCCGATCGTCACCGGCGCCGGCGGCGTCGTCACCACTTGGGACGGCAAGCCGGCACAAGCTGGCGGCCGCATCATCGCAGCCGGCGATCCGCGCGTGCACGAAGCCGCGATGAAGCTGCTCAACGCCTGAACTTTTCTCCGGCTGATTTCTTGAGTTGCCGGGCGATTGATCTGCGCCCATCCTGACGGCAACGAGAAAAGTCAGGGATGGGCGCACATGACGATTTGCGGCAGGCTGCTGGCAGCCATTCTCCTGCTTCTCGCGACCGTCACCGCTAGCGCCCAGCAGTTCCCAACCAAGCCGATCCGGCTGATCGTACCGTTCCCGCCCGGCGGGCCGAACGACATCATTGCGCGGGTGATCGGGCAGAAGATCTCGGAACTCACAAAGCAGCCGATCATCGTCGACAACCGCGCCGGCCAGGGCGGCGTGCTCGGCACCGATGCGGTCGCGAAGGCCGCACCCGACGGCTACACGGTTGCGATCGCGAGCGCCGGTGCACTGGCGATCAGCCCGAGCATGGAGAAGGTCGCCTACGACACGCTGAAGGACCTCGCGCCGGTGACGCTGGTCGCGACCGTGCCGGAGATGCTGGTTGTCGCCACCGACGTGCCGGCAAAGAACATGAGCGAGCTGGTCGCGCTCGCCAAAGCGCAGCCGGGCAAGCTCAACTTCGCCTCCTCCGGCCCCGGCAGCCTGCCGCATCTGGCCTGCGAATTGTTCAAGCTGACGGCGAAGATTGACATCATGCATGTGCCCTATCGCGGCGCGGCACCGGCGGTGAACGATCTCCTGGGCCAGCAGGTGCAGATGACCTTCCTCGACCTGCCGGTGATCCTGCCGCAGATCAAGGCGGGCACGCTGCGGCCGATCGCGGTCGGCGGCCGCCAGCGCGCCCCGACCGCACCCGACGTGCCGACCACGACAGAGGCCGGCATGCCCGACCTGATCATCGAGAACTGGTACGGCATGGTCGCCCCCGCCGGAACGCCGCCGGCGATCGTCACCAGACTGAACCAGATCGCGACCGAGGCGATGGCTGATCCGGCGGTCAAGGCAAAACTCGCCGAGCAAGGCCTGACACTGGTCGGGGACACACCGGAGCATTTCCGCGACTTCGTCGCCGCCGACATCAAGCGATGGGCGAAGGTGATCCAGGACGCCGGCGTGGTGACGGCGAAGTAGGTTTAGTTGTCGAGCCGGCCGCGCAGCTCCTCGAACGGAAGCATGACGTGCTGACGAAACGGCGGGCGCTGCTGCAGCCTCTGATACCAACGCCCGACCGCTGGCAGCGACGGGCGCGCGATCTCAAGCCCGAAATAGCGATAGAGCGAGGTTCCCGCGGTGATGTCCGCGAGCGACAGCGTCTCGCCGAGCAGGAACGGATTGGCGTCGAGAAGCTGTTCGAGCTTGGCAAAATGCTGCTCGCAGCGGGCAAGCGCCTTGTGAATCGCCGGCCAGTCGCGCTGGCTTTCGGGTGTGCGGAAAAATCCCCAGAACACGCCGCCGAGAAAATCCGGCTGCAGCGCGGTCTGCGACCAGTCCATCCAGCCATCGACCCGCGCCCGGACGACGGGATCATCGGACCAGGAGCGGCCGTTGCCGTGGCGCGCGGCGAGGTAGCGCAGGATGGCGTGGGATTGCCAGACGGTGGCGTCGTCATCCCTGACGACGGGCACGCGGCCATGCGGGTTCATCGCGAGGAACGCCGGCGCATCGAGCCCGCCGAACGCGCCGCCGGCATCGATATGCTCGTGCGCCAGATCGAGCTCGCCGATCAGCCACATCACCTTCTGCACGTTGAACGAACTGCGCCGTCCCCAGACCCTGAGCATTGCACCCTCCTCGCTTGCGTCAGCGCTGCGCTTCGGCCCGCAAATATTCCACGAGCTGCTTGGCCGCGCGCGGCAATGCCTTGAAGCTGCGCGCGCAGATCGTCAGCCGGCGGTTGGCCCAGGCGTCGCGGATCCTGATCGTTGTGATCGGCATCGCCGCCGCACAGCGCCGCGCCGCGGTTTCCGGGATCACCGCGATGCCGACATCGGCGGCGACCATCTGGCAGATGGCGTCGAAGCCGCGCAGGCGGGCGCGGAAGCGCAGCCGCGCCCCGAGCTTCGCCGCGTGCCGCGAAATATGGACCTGCAGCGCCGACGCCGCCGTGAGGCCGACGAAATCGCGGCCGACCACCTCCTGGAAGTCGATCTGGCGGCGGTTGCCAAGATCGCTGCGTCGCGACGCCACCAGCATCAGCCGATCCTCGCTGAACAGGAAACGCTCGACGCTGTCGGGCAACGCGTGTTCGGCGGCGAAGCCGAGATCGGCTGCGCCGCTGGCGATCGCGGTCGCGATGTCGGTGCTCTCGCGCTCCTCGACGTCGACACTGATATCGGGATGTTCGTGCAGAAACGCCGCCAGCGCCCGCGGCAGGTGCTCCGACAGGCCCGAGGTGTTGGCAAGCAGCAGCACGTTGGCGCGGACTCCGCTGGCATAGGCGGCGAGATCGCTCTGCAAGGCCTCGACATTATGCATCACGATCCGCGCGTGACCGAGCAGGCTCTCGCCCGCCGCCGTCAGTTCGACGCCGCGGCGGCCGCGCTTGAGCAGCGCGACGCCGAGCGCCTCTTCGAGCCCCTTGATCCGCTCGCTGGCCGAGGCCAGCGCAAGATTTGCGCGCGCCGCGCCCTGCGTGATACTGCGCGCATCGGCAACCGCGATGAACAATTGCAAGTCGATCAGGTCGAACCGCATGACGTTTCCCGCCCCCGCCCTTCGGGTCGCCCGAAGGCTAACTCCGTAACCTCCAGATTGTGCCGATCGCATCGATCGGTCAATGTCCCGCCATGGTCGACCATCTCCTGATCTTCATCGCTTTCGCTTTCCTGCTCGCCGGCTTGGTCAAGGGCACGCTCGGCCTCGGTCTGCCGACGGTCGCGATGGGACTGCTGGCAACCACGATGGCGCCGGGTCAGGCGATTGCGATCGTGATCGTGCCGGCGATCGTCACCAATATCTGGCAGACCTTCGTCGGCCCCTATCTGCGCGACATCCTCAAGCGGCTGTGGCCGCTGATGCTCGGCACCGTGGTCGGAATCTGGATCAATGCCGGGCTATTGACCGGGCCCTACGCAGCCTACGGCACCGTCGTGCTCGGCGCGCTGCTGGTGATCTACGCGATCGTCGGCCTGAGCAGATTCAGCTTCAAGGTCAGGCGGCGCGACGAGAAATGGATCGGCGGCATCGTCGGCGTCATCACCGGGCTGATCTCGGCGGCAACCGGCGTCCAGGTCATTCCCTCGATGCCGTTCATGCAGGCGATCGGCATGGAGCGGGACGAACTGGTGCAGGCGCTCGGCGTCTTCTTCACAACCGCGACCATCGAACTCGCCTTCAACCTCACGGCCTTGGGCCTGCTGACCGCGGCCACCGCGCTGCCGGGCGCGGTGGCGATGGTGGCGTCGTTCATCGGCATGTTCATCGGCCAGGCGGTCCGCACACGGATGCAGCCGGACGTCTTCCGCCGTTGGTTCCTGATCTCGATGATCCTGCTCGGCATCTATCTCGCCGGCAGCGCGCTGCTCAAGATCCACGGTTAGGCTCGCGCGCTTTCGGCCGCGGACCACGCCTGTCCGCGGTTCCGGCACCGACAGACATCTGCAACGAAAGACGCTCGCCGCGATAGCCGAGCTGCCGCGAAATGTCTTCCGCGGCGCCGCCAGCGATCTCTATCGCAGTCTCCAGCGATGCGGTCATGTCCTTCATGGGGAGGAACGGCACCGTCAGCGCCGCGATTGTCTCACCGTGAAAATCGCGGATCGGGAGAGAAATATTCGTCACACCGGCGACCACAAGCGACGGCCGGACGTCGCAAGCCTGACGCGAGATCGCTTCGATGTATGAATTGACCGTTTCAATGTCTTCGTCAGGGCCGAGCATGCTCGCGACGATCTCGAGCACGCTGCTACGACGGTCCGGCGGCAGCCCTGCAAGCAACACGAGCCCCGAGCTGGTCTGGTGCGCGGGAAACCGCGCGCCCGGCGAGACGGAGTATCGCATCGCCAGCGGCGAATTGACCTGGCAAACGATCGCCACCTCGGCGCCGGTCAAGACCGCCACATGGCAGCTTTGATTGATCGCATTGACGAGTTCGCGCATCGGCCCGATCGCCGCGTCGCTCAATCCGCGGATCTGCTGGGTCGAATGCGCGAGCGTGAACAGCTTCAGCGATGCGACATAGAGATCGCTCGCAGGATCGCGCTGCAGGTAGCCGCGACGCTCCAGGAGCTGGATGATTCGATAGACCTCCTGGATCGAGCGGCCCACGCCTGCCGCGATCTGGCTTTGCTTCTGCGGCTCCGGCGTGACGGCCATGAACTCCAGGATATCCAGAGCCCTTTCCGCAGCAGGAGCCCGATAGGTACCGGCGTCTCTGGCCGGCTCCTGCTCGTCCGCTGTCTTGGTCAAACCATGTCTCCCACGCCGTCGAGCGCGCTCCGCGAGCGCTTTGCATGCCCGATGGCCATTCGGCTGTCCATTCGTCACAGGCGCCGCGACAAGCCCGGCACCCCGTTGACATCGAGTTTTTACATATGCAATGTAGTTTTACTAATAAAAGTTCTAGCATGGTTTCGGAGGCTGCGATGGGCGGAAGTGGAGATCTGATTCTGCGCGAGGAGGTTCTGCCAGGCGTTGCGCGGCTCTGCTTCAATCGCCCGGACAAGCTGAATGCGCTTTCGCTGCCGATGCTGCGGCTGTTCGAAAGTCATCTCGACGAGATCGCAGTGGATGCCGCGGTTCGCGTCGTCATCCTCGAGGGCGCCGGAGGCCGCGCTTTCGTGGCCGGTGCCGATATCGAGGAGTATCGCGGCGGCCGCCACGCTGAATTTGCCGCCTACCAGTTCGAGAGCCGGCGTATCTTCGACAAGCTGGAAGCCTTGCCAAAACCGACGATCGCCGGCGTGCGCGGCTACGCGCTCGGCGGAGGCTTCGAGCTCGCGCTGTGCTGCGACGTGCTGTTGTGCAGCCGGGATGCGCAGTTTGGCCTGCCGGAAGGCCGGCTTGGATTAAGCCCCGGCGGCGGCGGCACGCAACGGCTGACGCGCGCGGTCGGACGCCAGACTGCATCCGACGTCATGCTTGCCGGCTGGCGCTTGAGCGGAGTGCGCGCCTACCAGCTCGGCCTGGCGGCGGTGTGCTGCGAGGACGCCGAGCTCGATGGACACGTGAGAACGCGCGCCCAGGCGATGCTGAAGGTTGCGCCACTCGCGCAAACCGAAATGAAGCGGCTGATGCGGCAGGGCTTCGACGCGCCCCTGCCAGTCGCCCAGAGCCTCGAGCAGGAAGTGCTGCTGCGCCTCTACGCCACCGACGACGGACAGGAAGGCATCGACGCCTTCCTCTCCAAGCGCGAGCCACGGTTTTCGGGAAAGTAGTAGCGGCGATGTCCAGCGAAGCGCTGTCTCCCGCGGCCACCAGCCTCGAGGACCCACGACCGAATCTCGGCCTCACCTGGGATCATCCGCGCGGCTATCAGGCCCTGGATGCCGCCGCAAGGCTCCTCAATGTCAGAGCAACGACACTGCTCTGGGAACGTCAGCCGCTCGAAGGATTCGAGTCGCACCCGATCGGCGAACTGGCCTCGCGCTACGACCTGCTGGTGCTCGATCATCCGCATATCGGCGAGGCGGTCGCGCTGGATTGCCTGGTGCCGCTCGAAGCCTTCTTCTCCAGCGAGCAGATCGCGGCGTGGTCGCAGCACACGATCGGCCACGCGATGGCGAGCTACGCCTGGCAGGGACAGCACTGGGCGTTGCCGCTCGATGTCGCCACGCAGGTCATGGCGCTGCGCCGCGACCTCGTCGACGGTGCTGCGCCGCAGAGCTGGCCGGACGTCGTAAACCTCTCCAAAGAGAAGCCGGTGGCGCTGTCGGTCGCCGGACCTCACATCTTCCTGTGCCTGATGTCGATCGCGGTTGCGACCGGCGAAGAACCTGGCACCGGCGATCTGTTCCTGTCCGACGACACATTCGTCGCCGCGCTTGCGCTGCTGGAGGAACTGTACCACCGCAGCCCGGACTGGACGCTGCGCCTCAATCCGATCGGGCTCCTGGAGGCGATGTCGACGCGCGACGATCTCGCCCTTGTCCCTCTTGTCTATGGTTATGTGAACTACACCCGGCCATTGCCCGATCGTCGCCCGGTCGCATTCACGGAAGCGCCGGCCGGAGCGTTGTCGGGACGGCGCGGAAGCATTCTCGGAGGCACCGGCATCGCGATCACACGGCGGGCGCGGCCCGATCGCGCGCTGCTCGACCATCTGGCCTGGCTGATGTCGGCCGAAGTGCAGCGCGGATTCATTCCACTCCATGGCGGACAGCCTTCGCATCGAGAGGCCTGGTCCGATACGGCGGCCAATCGAAACAGCGGGCAGTTCTACGCATCGACCTTTGCGACGACCGAGCAGGCGTTCGTGCGCCCGCGCTTCGACGGCTACATCGCGTTCCAGAACAAGGCGGCGGACGTCCTGCGCACCGCGCTGTCCGAGCGCACCGCGCACGCGCGCGTGATCGGCGATCTGCGACGGATCTGGCGCGCGGCACAACATCAACATGTGAACAACGGGAGGACGAAGTGACTGAAAAGGCGCTTGATCACATCACCATCATCGATCTCAGCCATCTACTGCAGGGGCCATTCGCGACGCAACTGCTCGCCGATATGGGCGCCAACGTCATCAAGGTCGAACGTCCCGGTCAGGGCGATCTGTTTCGTACGTTGACATTCAACAACCGCTGGGTCGGCGGCAAGGAGAGCCCGAACTTCCTGGCGTGGAATCGCAACAAGCGATCGCTGGCGCTCGATCTCAAGTCAAGCGAGGCCAAGACGATCCTCTACAAGATTGCAGAGACCGCCGACGTCGTGGTCCAGAACTTCCGTCCCGGCGTGCTGGCCAAGCTCGGCTTCGGCTACGAGGACTTCAAGCGCGTCAACCCGCGCATCATCTACTGTTCCGGCTCGGGCTATGGCGAGAGCGGACCGTATGTCGACCGGCCGGGCCAGGACATGCTGCTGCAAGGCCTCACCGGTATTGCCGCTGCGACCGGGCGCGGCGACGGCCCGCCCGTTCCGGTCGGGTCCGGCTTTTCCGACCAGGTCGGCGCAATGAACATGGTCTATGGCATCCTCACCGCCCTGTTATGGCGCGAGCGGTCCGGCAAGGGCCAGGAGGTGAAGGTCAATCTCATGTCGGCGATGCTGGCCCATCAGGGCCAGGAATTGCTGACGGCCATGAACTTCAATACCGACTTCACGCGTCCGAAGTCCGGGATCGGGCATCCGGGCATGGACGCCCCCTTCGGGGTCTATCCGACCTCTGACGGCTGGGTCACGATCGCAATGAGCCCGTACCGCAGGCTGGTCGGCGTGCTCGGCGACGAGACGCTGCTCGTCTATGACGACCCGAAGCTGCTGTTCGAAAAGCGCGACGAGATCTGGGAGAAGCTCGCGGCGCGGACCGCGCTCTGGACGACCGCGGATCTGATGCGCGCGATGCTCGCGGTCGATATCTGGTGCGGCGAGGTGAAGAGCCATCTGCAGGCCACCGTCGATCCTCAGGTCGAGCATCTCGGCGCGATCGCTCACTATGATCATCCGACCGCAGGTCGCGTGAAGGTCGTCGGGCCGGCGGTTGCCATGAGCGAAACGCCGGCGACGATCGAGCGCCATGCCCCGCTTGTCGGCGAGCACTCTCGCGAGCTGCTGTCGCACTACGGTTTCTCGACAGACGAGATCGAAGCAATGCTCAGGCGCGGAGCCGTCGCCCAAGCCTGACGTCACAACGGACGAACCAATCACAACGACAAGATAGCTCTGGGGAGGGCACATGTTTCACAAGGTGCGTTGGCAGCTCGTCGCGCTGCTGTTCATGGCTGGCGTCATCAACTACCTCGATCGGGCCGCGCTCTCGGTCGCGGCTCCCTTGATCACGCAGGAATTGGGGCTCGATCCGGCGCAGCTCGGCGTCGTCTTCAGCAGCTTCTTCTTCGGCTACGCCTTGTTCTGCTTCGTCGGCGGATATGCCGCCGACCGCTACGGGCCGCGCCTGGTGATCATCGTCGCCATGACGCTGTGGTCGGTGTTCTGCGGCCTGACCGCGGCGGCGACCAGCGTCGCCGCGCTGGTGGTCCTGCGCGTGATCTTCGGAATGGGTGAAGGCCCCTTCAACACCACGATGGCGAAGTTCATCGGCAACTGGTTTCCCAAGTCGGAGCAGGCGAGCGCCATCGGGATAGCGAATTCCGGCACGCCCCTGGGCGGCGCCATCGCCGGGCCGATCGTCGGCTTCATCGCGCTGTCCTATGGATGGCGAATTTCGTTTATCGCGATCGCGGCGATCGGACTGCTATGGGTGCTGTTCTGGGCTCTCAGCTCTTCCGACAGCCCCGAAAGGCATCACCGGGTCGGCGATGCCGAACGCGCCGAGATCCGTCGAGGCCAGGCTGCCGAGGCGGCCCAGGCGCAGCTTCCGCTCACGCATTACCTGCGGCAGCCCGCGATCCTCGCCACTGCGCTCGCGTTCTTCGGCTACGCCTACATTCTCTACTTCTTCCTGTCCTGGTTTCCGAGCTATCTGACAATGGCCATGCATCTCAGCATCCAGAAGATGGCGATCGTCAGCGTCATTCCATGGGCGCTCGGCTTTGTCGGCCTCGCCTCGGGCGGCTTCGTCTGCGACGCGCTGGGCCGCCGGCTTGGCGACCAGGTCGCAGCGCGAAAGCTCGTGATGGTCGTCTGCCTGCTCGTCGCAGCGGTGACCGTAGCGCTTGCCGGTATCGCATCCAGCCTCGAGGCCGTGATCACGCTGATCGCGATCGCGGTGTTCTTCATGTATCTCAGCGGTTCGACCTATTGGGCGATCATCCTGGGGCTCGTCGAGTCCGGCCGGGTCGGCGGAGTCGCCGGCTTCGTCCACTTGATCGCCAACACGGCGGGAATCGTGGCGCCCATCGTCACCGGCGTGCTGGTTGAGAAAACCGGAAGTTTCGCAAGCGCGTTCGTTCTGGCCGGCGGCCTCGCGATCGTCGGTGCGCTGCTCGTCGCGTTGCTGGTGCGCGGGCCTTCATCTCGCCCCGTGGCGCTTGCCCAGGCGAGCCAACGCTGAGCGTCGCGCCGTTCGTCCTCGGTGCATCGGGCACCGAGGACACGCGCTGTCCCGCTAACGCGCCTCCAGCATGGCGACGCGGACGCCGAGATAGATGAAGAGCGCGCCGAGCGAACGGTTGATCCAGGCGATCACGCCGGTCGATTGCCGGATGCGGCCGGCAGCCCGCGCCGCAAAGGCCGCGAGGCCAAGGCACCACAGCGTGCCGCCGGTGATGAAGATCAGCCCAAGCACCAGGAAGGCGAGCGTCTTGTGGGCTGAGTCCGCCGCCACGAATTGCGGCAGGAATGCCAGGAAGAACAGCGCCACCTTCGGGTTGAGGATGTTGGTCAGCGCGCCCTGCCAGAACACACGCGAGATCGAGGTCTCGCCGCCCTGCCCGGCGATGTCAGCGATCGGCTTGGCGCGCGACAGCAGCATCTGCAGCCCGGTCAGCACCAGATAGGCCGCGCCGATCAGCTTGACGGCCAGGAACGCGGTCGACGACGCCATCAGCAGCGCCGACAGCCCGATCGCCGCGCCCAGCACATGGACCAGGCAGCCGCAGCTGATACCGACCGCCGCAGCGGCGCCGCCGCGCCATCCGTGCTGAATCGTGCGCCCTATGATATAAGCGGTATCCGGCCCCGGCGTGACGTTGAGTAACAGCCCGGACAGGACAAACAGCCAAAGCTCGTGAATTCCCAGCATCTCGGCCACATTAACCTATTTAAGCAACGAACCCGAAAGGACGGTCAGCCAACCTGCGCCATTGCAGCGACACACGAATTCAGTAGAGAAACGGACTGTACGATCCGTTGGTCGCATGCCAATTCCTGCTACTATGCATTATAGGTGCCCGTAAACCGAGCTTCCGCCGGACCCGGCCTGCCTTGTAAGTATCGGATTCGGTCACCTCGGCTAAGTGGCCATTCCGGGGCACAGGAGACATGGAAAGACGGCTCGCTGCCATTCTTTGCGCTGATATCGCCGGCTATTCCCGCATGATGGGTGTCGACGAGGCGGGGACGCATGCCTCGTTCAAGGCGCACCGCAGCGCGATCTACCCGATCATCCTCAACCATGGCGGCCGAATCGTCAAAAACACCGGCGATGGCTTCCTGCTGGAATTTCCGAGCATCATCGGTGCGATCGAGGCAGCCGTCGCGATGCAGACGCTGATGGCCGAACGCAACGAACATCTGCCGGCCGACCGCGCCATGCACTTCCGGATGGGCGTCCACATGGGCGACGTCATGGCCGACGAGGACGAGGTGTTCGGCGACGACGTCAACATCGCAGTCCGCCTCGAGACCGTCGCCGTGCCGGGCGGCATCGCGGTATCGGACAAGGCCCGCACCGAGTCAGGGCGGCGGCTTGCCGTCAGCCTGGTCGATGCCGGCCCGCACCGCTTCAAGAACATCACCGAGCCGGTCCATGTCTGGACCTGGGCGCCAGCCGGCTCCGACAAGCAGGAGCAGGTCCCCGACGACGGCCCGCATCTGCCGGGGCAATACCGGACCGCGATCGTCGGTGTGCTGCCGTTCGATAATCTGAGCGGCGGCGCCGACGAGTATTTCTCTGACGGCCTGACCGAGGATCTGATCCACGCGCTGTCGCTGCAATCCTTCTACCGCGTGCTGAGCCGCAACTCGACCTTCGCCTACAAGGGCAAGAACGTCTCGACCCGCCTGATCGCGCGTGAAATCGACGCGACCTATCTGATCCAGGGCTCGGTGCGCCGCGCCGGCAACAAGATCCGCGTCTCCGCCGAACTGATCGCGCCCGAGAAGGGCGAGCAGCTGTGGACCGGCCGCTACGACCGCGACATGGGCGACCTGTTCGCGATGCAGGACGAGATCACCGCCAACCTCTCCGCCGCGGTGGCCCAGGAGATCTACCGTGCCGAAGCCTCGGCGCCGGCGCGCTCGCCGAACGCCGAGCTGACAGCGTGGGATCGCTTCCTGAAGGGTCTGTCGCACTACTATCACCAGACCAAGGACGATTGCGAAACCGCGATCGCGCTGTTCAAGGAGGCGATCGAGCTCGACCCCGCGCTGTCGATCGCGCGCGCCTATCTCGCGCTGATCCAGATCCAGAGCATCCAGTTCGGCTGGATTCCGAGCACGCGCGAATTGTGGGCCTCGTCGGTCAGCCTCGCCGAGAGCAGCGTCCGGCTCGACCCGCGCTCCTCGTTTGCATTCTCGCTGCTGGCCTATCTGCATGCGATGCAGGGCCACTACGAAGCCGCGATGGACGCCATCAAGCGGGCGATCGAGCTCAACCCCTACGACATGGGCGCCCGCGGCGTGCTCGGCATCTGCCATATGGTGATCGGCGATCATCGCAAGGCGGTCGATCTGTTCTCGACGGCGGTCCAGCGCGGCAACAGCGACCCGCGCTACCAATGGGGCGCTTTGAACGCGTTCAGCCATTACCTGCTCGGACAATACGACGCATCGCTGTCATGGTCGCGCGAAACGCTCTATCTCAACCCGAACCACCTGCAGGGTCTTGCGGTGCGCGCCGCCGCGCTCGCCCAGCTCGGCCGCGCCGACGAAGCCGCACAGGCGGCCGAGGCGCTGCTCGCCAACCATCCCCACCTGACGGTCGAGCGTCACCTGCGCAATTTCCACTGGAAGAACCCGGCCGACATCGCGCTCTATCGCGATGGCCTCTTGAAAGCCGGCCTCCCGTTCGGCAAACTCGCTCTGGTTGCATCCAACTCGAAATTCGCCGCTGATTCCTGAGCGAATTCATCCACCGGTAATGGATGCTTTTTAAGC
Organism: uncultured Bradyrhizobium sp.; assembly: GCF_947648125.1. GTDB lineage: Bacteria > Pseudomonadota > Alphaproteobacteria > Rhizobiales > Xanthobacteraceae > Bradyrhizobium. The sequence goes on from NZ_CANSMR010000012.1 coordinate 198,389, forward strand.
TGACGCTTTTCAGGATGTGGTCTGATGTCCGATACGGCTGCAAGCGCGGCACCCGCCGCGCAGGTTTCCCCTGACAATCCCTGCCCGTTCCTGCGTGCGCTGGTCGCCGGCGACTATGTCGGCGGCCATATCGTGCCGCTGCCGAAGCTGACCGAAACCATCGACCGCGCCACCGGCAAGACCGGCCTTCCGGCGCTCAGCGCCGGCGCCAAGATCTTCATGGTCGCGCAGATGGCCAACGGCATTGGCCCCTTCAGCCAGGTCCGCAGCCTGTTGCAGGGCGCGATCCTCGACGAATTGCGCAACGGCCCCCTCGACAAGCACGGCGCCGGCTCGCGCATCCTCGACCAGCATGCCGTCGTGCATGAGGACGAGATCGCGAGGCTCGCGACCTTCGGCAGTGACTACAAGGCTCCCGACGGCAGCGTCGAGCGCGGGCTGTCGGCCTCCGAGATCAAGACGTTCATGGCGGCAAACTTCCAGCGCGCCAAGGACGAGAATCCGCCGTCCTACGCGATCCTGCACTGCTACTATCCGCTCTTGATGCTCGGCGAGTGGCCGGTGCTGCTTGACATCATGGGCAAGGGCGAAGGCAAGGACCGCTATCTCAGCGTCGCCGAGGTCAGGACCTTGTTCGTGGAAAAGCGCTTTCCCGACCGCATCGTCGCGCTGCTGCAGGGCTAGATTCTTCTTGACGCGTTTTCTTTACGCGAACCGGTATGCACTTCGCTCGAAAACGCTATGGTTCACTTGAACAGCGGCGTGCCCGGCACGAAGGCGTCGAACGCCGCCCAGAATTGCCCGCGGTAACGATCCTGCTCCTGCAGGATCTCATGCTTGGAGCCGGCGATCACCAGATGCGAGCCGGCGCGCAAATGATAGGCGAACTCCTCGATTGCGGCCGTCGATACCACCTCGTCATTGCTCGCCGCCAGCATCAGGATCGGCTGGCGGATTTCGGTCGGATACGACATGCCGCGGAAGGTGCGCATCGCGGTGAACGCGGTGTCGGCCCAGGCGATCGTCGGCGCGGCGATACCGAGCGTCGGGTCTTCATCCAAGATCGCGGCGTTGCGTGCATGGCGCACCGGATCGCTGGTCACGGGATTGCCTATGAAGGGCGCAAGCCCGACCAGTTCGCTGCTGCCGCCCGGAACGTAATTGCCGCCCTGCCCGGTCAGCCGCATGATCCTGAGCAGCGCGCTCGGAAAGAACGAGACGCGCTTGCGCGGCAGGTCGATCATCGGAGCCGACAGCACCATGCGATCGAACCAGCGCTTGCCGGCATGCGCGACCCGCAGCAGGACGGCACCGCCCATCGAATGCGCCAGCGCGAAATAGGGCGGCGGGCAATCCGGCAGCACCACCTGCTGCACGAAGGTCTCGACGTCGACCTCGTAGTCGGCGAAGTCGCGCACGTAACCCTTGCGTGGATCACGCAGCCGCCGCGACGAGTGGCCCTGCCCGCGCCAGTCGATCATCGCCACCGCAAAGCCGCGGTCGCGCAGGTCGCGCACGGTCTCGAAATATTTCTCGATCATCTCGCCGCGTCCGCCGAACACGCAGACCGTGCCCTTGCGGCCGGGCGGCGGCGCCCAGCGCGCGAAGCGCAGCTCGGCTCCGTCAGGTGTCTTGATGGTGCCACTGACAACGTCGTCCGGAACCGGGTTGGCGGGGATCGAGACGAGCGTCATGCAGGAGACCGGCGTGGTGGGAACAGGGTGGAGATCAAGGACGCCGGCGCCGAAAAAAGCGACGCGGTTTCCGCCTCTTGAACGCGACGTGACCCCTCCCATATCACCTCAGTGCAGGCCGCTACCAGTGTTTCGGAACCGGAACATGAGGCTGCACACATCTAAGCCCGGCCCGATGGCGGGCGGGTAACTGAAACAGTCGCTCATTGGAGGACTATTCTATGCGTAGCTACGACCTCACTCCGTTCTATCGTTCCACCGTCGGCTTCGACCGCCTCTTCAGCCTGCTCGATCAGGTGACCTCGGACGGCAGCCCCGGCTATCCCCCCTACAACATCGAGCGCACCGGTGAGAATGCTTACCGGATCAGCGTTGCGGTCTCCGGCTTCTCGCAAGCCGAGCTTTCGATCGTCGCGAAGGAGAACACGCTGACGATCAAGGGCGAGAAAACCGCCAACGAGAACTCCGGCAACAGCTCCGAAGTGCTCTATCGCGGCATCGCCTCCCGCGCCTTCGAGCGCGTCTTCCAGCTTGCCGATTTCGTGCAGGTGAAGAACGCTTCGCTCGAAAACGGCCTGCTCCACGTCGATCTCGTCCGCGAGATTCCCGAGGCCAAGAAGCCCCGCAGCATTCCGATCGGCGGCGGCGAGAAGGCCCCGCAGGTGGTTGACGGCTCGGCCGGCAAGGTCGCGGCCTAAGCGACACATCCCGCGTCAGCAGATATTGGCTGAACGCGAAAACGCCCCGGGAAACCGGGGCGTTTTTGTCGCGAAGGGCCGTAGCCCCGGATGGAGCCAACGGGGCGCGCGTTGGCGCGACCCGTTGGCTCCATCCGGGCTACACAGCGACGCTGGTCACTCCAGCCCCTGCACCTTGGGCATTTCCTGGGTCGGCAGGATCGCGGGTGCAGGAGCCGGCGGCGGCGGAGCGGCCTGACCGACGGTCGGAGCCTCGGCTTGCTGAACGGCCTGCGGTGCGGCCGCCTGCGCTTCGGTCGGCTTGGGTGCGGCCGCGGCCTGCTCGGCTGGCGCGGGTGCAGCTGCCTGGGTCGGCGCAGGCTGCGGCGCAGCGGTCGGCGAGACGGCCGCCTGGGCGGCTGGAGCCTGGGTGGCCGGGGCGGGAACCTGCGCCTTGGCCGCGAGCGGGCTCCGCTTCGGCACCGGCACGCGGCTGGCGACATGCGGGATCGGGAGCGGCGGCCGCGGCACCCGGGCCTGGATCGGCCGCAGGATTGGGCCGACCGGGCCGTAGGTGGAGCTCATCTCCTCCTCATAATTGTCGCCGAGCCTATAGGCCGGGGTGAAGCGGATGATGTGGCCGTCGCGGGCGTCGATCACCAGCCGGCCGTCGTCGCCGCCCTGGTCGATCACCGAGATCGTGTAGACGAAGCCGCGCTGCTGCGGGGCGCCGAGCGGCAGGTAGCCGTTCTCGCGCAGCACGGTGTAGACCTCGACCGGCGGCAACAGGCTCGGGACGCGGCCGAAGCGCGGCGGCGGCGGCACCTCGGGCATGGCGGCGTAGGGCCCGCCCATGTCGGATACCCTGACGAAAGACGGGCTGCCGATTCGGGCTGATGTCACCAGCTGCGCTTGGGCCGAGGCCGCGCTGAGCGCGAGAGCGGCGGCTGCGACCGAACCTGTGAACAACTTCATCGCCGTAACTCCTGTCTGGCCCGCCCTATGGGAGCTTCCCGCTCTCTTGCCGGCTTGCCGGGCGAAATTTCGGTTTGAATTCCGGCGGTCCTTGGTCCCTCCTTGGGCCAGATCACGGCGTGTTTGCTTCGAATCAGGGGCGCCCAGGCACCCACCGAGCTGTCCGATCTGAGCATGCGGGCGAGGACTTCCTCGCGCTTGTGTGATAGACAAAAATTTGGCAAGGTCGAGGTTAGGACAGCAAAGCTGTCTCAATTTCGAGGCCATTCCGGCATAGGGATTGCAACGAAACCTCGGCGCCCCGGGCTCCGAGAATGCTGCAGGCAGGGCCGTCCTTCAGGGGACGTTGAAACGCCCGTCGCCTGAATTTAGGAAAATGCGGCTCGCGGCGGACGAGCGGTGGCCCGGTGGGTGCCGCAACGTCCAAGGTGCGCCAAATGCGGTGAGGCCCCTTACGAAAGGGAGAGGACACATGAGCGGATCGGAATTCGAGCGCGAAACCATCGTGGCAGGCATGCTGTCGGCGACCGCGGACTCGAAAGCCGCCGATGCCGCGCATGATGCGTCTATTGGGCCGCACACCCCCGAACTGCATACTTGGCGACCTGAGGCCGAAGGCCTGTACGACCTGAGCCTGGAAAAGGACTCCTGCGGCGTCGGCTTCATCGCCAACATCAAGGGCCAGAAGTCGCACCAGATCGTCTCCGACGCGCTGAGCATCCTGTGCAACCTCGAACATCGTGGCGCCGTCGGCGCCGACCCGCGCGCCGGTGACGGCGCCGGCATCCTGGTGCAGATCCCGCACGCCTTCTTCGCGCGCAAGACCTCCGAGCTCGGCTTCAAGCTGCCGAAGCCCGGCGAATACGCCATCGGTGCGCTGTTCATGCCGCGCGATGCGGCGTGGCGGAACGTGATCAAGAGCATCATCGCCGACGAGATCAAGAACGAGGGCTTCAAGCTGCTCGGCTGGCGCGACGTGCCCAGTGACAATTCCTCGCTCGGCGTCACGGTGAAGCCGACCGAGCCCTATCACATGCAGGTCTTCATCGGCCGCAATGGTGCTGCCAAGACCGAGGACGATTTCGAGCGCCGGCTCTACATCCTGCGCAAGTCGATCTCGCAAGCGATCTATCAGCGTCGCGACCGCGGCATGGCGGGCTATTATCCGTGCTCGCTGTCGTGCCGCACCGTGATCTACAAGGGCATGTTCCTGGCGGACCAGCTCGGCAAATACTATCCCGACCTGCATGAAGCGGACTTCGACAGCGCGCTGGCGCTGGTGCATCAGCGCTTCTCGACCAACACCTTCCCGACCTGGTCGCTGGCGCATCCCTACCGGATGATCGCCCATAACGGCGAAATCAACACGTTGCGCGGCAACGTCAACTGGATGGCGGCGCGGCAGGCTTCCGTGCATTCGGAGCTCTACGGCAAGGACATCAGTCGCCTGTGGCCGATCTCCTATGAAGGCCAGAGCGACACCGCCTGCTTCGACAACGCGCTCGAATTCCTGGTGCAGGGCGGTTACTCGCTGCCGCACGCCGTGATGATGATGATTCCGGAAGCGTGGGCCGGCAATCCCCTGATGGATGAGCAGCGCCGCGCCTTCTACGAATATCATGCCGCGCTGATGGAGCCGTGGGACGGCCCGGCTGCGATCGCCTTCACCGACGGCCGCAAGATCGGCGCGACGCTCGACCGCAACGGCCTGCGCCCGGCGCGCTATCTCGTCACCAAGGACGACCGCATCGTGATGGCGTCCGAAATGGGCGTGCTGAAGATTCCGGAGGACCAGATCGTCACCAAGTGGCGGCTGCAGCCCGGCAAGATGCTGCTTGTCGACCTCGAGCAGGGCCGCCTGATTCCCGACGACGAGATCAAGGCCGACCTCGCCAAGAGCCATCCCTACAGCGACTGGCTGCATCGCACCCAGATCCAGCTCGAGGAGCTGCCGGATGCGCCGGCCAAGGGCGTGCGCTCCAACCTGCCGCTGCTCGATCGCCAGCAGGCGTTCGGCTACAGCCAGGAAGACATCACGATCCTGATGACGCCGATGGCGGCCACCGGTGAGGAGGCAGCCGGCTCGATGGGCAACGACACGCCGATCTCGGCGCTGTCGGACAAGCCGAAGCAGCTGTTCACCTACTTCAAGCAGAACTTCGCGCAGGTGACCAACCCGCCGATCGACCCGATCCGCGAAGAGATCGTGATGAGCCTCGTCTCGATCATCGGGCCGCGGCCGAACCTGTTCGACCTGCAGGGCGTCGCCTCGACCCAGCGCCTCGAAGTCCGGCAGCCGATCCTGACCGATGCGGACCTCGAGAAGATCCGCTCGATCTCCGACGTTCCCGAGACCCACTTCAAGTCGCGCACGCTCGACACCACGTTCCACGCCGGCTTCGGCGCGGCGGGCATGGAGCAGGTGCTCGACGAGCTCTGCGCGCGCGCCGAGGGCGCGGTGCGCGAGGGCATCAACATCATCATCCTGTCGGATCGGATGACCGGCACCGACCGGATTCCGATCCCGTCGCTTTTGGCCTGCGCCGCCGTGCATCATCATCTGATCCGCACCGGCCTGCGCACCTCGGTCGGCCTCGTGGTCGAATCCGGTGAGCCGCGCGAAGTGCATCACTTCGCCTGCCTCGCCGGCTACGGCGCCGAAGCGATCAACCCCTATCTCGCGTTCGAGACCATCCTCGCGATGAAGGACCGGCTGCCCGGCGCGCTCGACGACTACGAGATCGTCAAGCGCTACATCAAGTCGATCGGCAAGGGCCTGCTCAAGGTGATGTCCAAGATGGGCATCTCGACCTACCAGTCCTATTGCGGCGCGCAGATCTTCGACGCAGTCGGCCTCAAGGCGGACTTCGTCGCCAAGTATTTCGCGGGTACCCACACAAGGATCGAGGGCGTCGGCCTCGGCGAGATCGCCGAGGAGACCGTGCGGCGCCACACCGATGCGTTCGGTGACGGCCAGATCTACAAGAGCGCGCTCGATGTCGGCGGCGAATATGCCTACCGCACCCGCGGCGAGGATCATGCCTGGACCGCGGAATCGGTCTCGACCTTGCAGCATGCCGTGCGCGGCAACTCGCTGGAGCGCTACCGGGCGTTCGCCAAGATCCTCAACGAACAGTCCGAGCGTCTGTTGACGCTGCGCGGCCTGTTCCGGATCAAGAGCGCCGAGGACGACAAGCGCAAGCCGGTCAAGCTCGAGGACGTCGAGCCGGCCAAGGACATCGTCAAGCGGTTCTCGACCGGCGCGATGTCGTTCGGCTCGATCTCGCGTGAGGCCCACACCACGCTCGCGATCGCGATGAACCGGATCGGCGGCAAGTCGAACACCGGCGAAGGCGGCGAGGAATCCGACCGCTTCAAGCCGCTGCCCAATGGCGATTCGATGCGCTCGGCGATCAAGCAGGTCGCCTCGGGTCGGTTCGGCGTGACGACGGAATATCTCGTCAACTCCGACATGATGCAGATCAAGATGGCGCAGGGTGCCAAGCCCGGCGAAGGCGGCCAGTTGCCCGGCCACAAGGTCGACGCGACGATCGCGCGCGTCCGGCATTCGACGCCGGGCGTCGGCCTGATCTCGCCGCCGCCGCATCACGACATCTACTCGATCGAAGACCTCGCCCAGCTGATCTACGACCTCAAGAACGTCAATCCCGACGGCCAGGTCTCGGTGAAGCTGGTGTCCGAGGTCGGCGTCGGAACGGTTGCCGCCGGCGTCGCCAAGGCACGCGCCGACCATGTCACCATCGCGGGCTTCGAGGGCGGCACGGGTGCTTCGCCCCTGACCTCGATCAAGCATGCCGGCTCGCCGTGGGAGATCGGCCTTGCCGAAACCCATCAGACGCTGGTGCGCCAGCGGCTGCGCAGCCGCATCGCGGTTCAGGTCGACGGCGGTTTCCGCACCGGCCGTGACGTCGTGATCGGCGCGCTGCTCGGTGCCGACGAGTTCGGCTTCGCCACCGCGCCCTTGATCGCGGCGGGCTGCATCATGATGCGCAAGTGCCACCTCAACACCTGCCCGGTCGGGGTTGCGACCCAGGATCCGGTGCTGCGCAAGCGCTTCACCGGCCAGCCCGAGCACGTCATCAACTACTTCTTCTTCGTCGCCGAGGAAGTGCGCGAGATCATGGCGCAGCTCGGCTACAAGACGTTCGACGAGATGGTCGGCCAGGTCCAGATGCTGGACCAGACCGCGCTGGTCTCGCACTGGAAGGCCAAGGGCCTCGACTTCTCCAAGCTGTTCGTGCGGCAGAAGGAGGAGAAGGGCCAGACGATCTATCACTCGGAGGGCCAGAACCATCATCTGGAAGCCGTGCTCGACCGCCGGCTGATCGAGAAGGCGCAAGCCGCGCTCGATCGCGGTGCGCCGGTCAAGATCGAGGAAGAGATCAACAACACCAACCGTTCCGCCGGCGCGATGCTGTCGGGCGCGGTGGCCAAGATCTACGGTCATGCCGGCCTTCCGCTCGACACCATCCATGTCGGCCTGAAGGGCACGGCGGGACAGGCGTTCGGCGCCTGGCTCGCCAAGGGCGTCACCTTCGAGCTCGAGGGTGAAGGCAACGACTATGTCGGCAAGGGCCTCTCGGGCGGCTGCATCATCGTCAAGCCGCCGAAGAACTCCGGCATTGTGCCGGAAGAGTCGATCATCGTCGGCAACACCGTGATGTACGGCGCGATCGCGGGCGAATGCTACTTCCGCGGCATCGCCGGCGAGCGCTTCGCGGTGCGCAACTCCGGCGCGGTCGCGGTCGTCGAAGGCGCCGGCGATCATTGCTGCGAATACATGACCGGCGGCATCGTGGTGGTGCTCGGCAAGACCGGGCGCAACTTCGCGGCCGGCATGTCCGGCGGCATCGCCTACGTGCTGGACGAGAGCGGCGACTTCAGCAAACTCTGCAACCTGTCGATGGTCGAGCTTGAGCCGGTGCTGTCGGAGGAGATGATCAACGCCGACACCTACCACCACTCCGGCGATCTCGAGGCGCATGGCCGGGTCGACGTGTTTCAGAACCTGCTCGATTCCGACGTGGAGCGGCTGCATGTCCTGATCACGCGTCACGCCAAGCTGACCGGCTCGAAGAAGGCGGCCGCGATCCTCGCCGACTGGAAGAGCTGGCTGCCGAAATTCCGCAAGGTGATGCCGGTGGAGTACCGCCGCGCGCTGAAGGAAATGAAGGCCAACGCCGACGCCGAGCCGAAGATCGCGATCGGCGCGTAGTATCACCGGGCGTCATTCCGGGGCGCGCCATGAGCGCGAGCCCGGAATCTCGTCAAACCACTTCGAGACCTCCGGGTCTGCGCCTCGCGGCGCAGCCCGGAATGACGGAACAACTGAGATGCAGGGGCATCGGGTTTCAATGGGTAAGATCACAGGTTTTCTCGAGATCGAGCGGCATGACCGCAAGTACGAGCCGGTCGCCGAGCGGCTCAAGAACTTCAACGAGTTCGTCATTCCGCTGAGCGAGAAGGACACGCGCGACCAGGCCGCGCGCTGCATGAATTGCGGCATCCCCTATTGCCACGGCACCGGCTCGACCGCGCCGGGCACGCCGGGCTGCCCGGTCAACAACCAGATCCCCGATTTCAACGACCTCGTCTACCAGGGCAACTGGGAAGAGGCCTCGCGCAACCTGCACTCGACCAACAATTTCCCCGAGTTCACCGGCCGGATCTGCCCGGCGCCGTGCGAGGCGTCCTGCACGCTCAACATCGACGACAACCCGGTCACCATCAAGACGATCGAATGCGCGATCGTCGACCGCGCCTGGGACAATGGCTGGCTGAAGCCGGAGATATCAGCGCAGAAGACCGGCAAGAAGGTCGCCGTGATCGGCTCGGGCCCCGCCGGCATGGCTGCGGCGCAGCAGCTCGCGCGCGCCGGCCACGAGGTGCATGTCTACGAGAAGTTCGCCAGAGCCGGCGGCCTGCTGCGCTATGGCATTCCCGACTTCAAGATGGAGAAGGGCATCATCGATCGCCGCGTGGCGCAGATGGAAGCCGAGGGCGTCACCTTCCACTACGGCAAGGCGGTGGGCGGCTCGACGCTAGGTGCGATCGACCCGCAGGAGCTCGCCAAGCAGTATGACGCCGTGGCGCTGACCGGCGGCGCGGAAGCCCCGCGCGACCTGCCGATCCCGGGCCGCGACCTCGCCGGCATCCACTTCGCGATGGACTTCCTGCCGCAGCAGAACCGCCGCGTCTCCGGCGAGCCGCTGAACGACGCCGCCGACATCCTCGCCGGCGGCAAGCACGTCGTCGTGATCGGCGGCGGCGACACTGGATCGGACTGCATCGGCACCTCGTTCCGGCAAGGCGCGAAGTCAGTGACCCAGCTCGAGATCATGCCGGCGCCGCCCGAGCATGAGAACAAGGGCGTGACCTGGCCGAACTGGCCGCTGAAGATGCGGACCTCGTCGAGCCAGGCCGAAGGCGCGGTGCGCGAATACGCCGTGCTGACCACGAAGTTCGAGGGCAAGGACGGCAAGGTCACCAAGCTGCATTGCGTCAAGGTCGACGACAAGTTCAAGCCGCTGCCCGGCACCGAGTTCACGCTCGACGCCGAGCTGGTGCTGCTGGCGATGGGCTTCGTGCATCCGGTGCACGAGGGCCTGCTCAAGACGCTCGGCGTCGAGCTCGACCAGCGCGGCAACGTCCGTGCGTCCCTCCAGGACTACAAAACCTCGCGCGCGAAAATCTTCTCCGCCGGCGACATGCGCCGCGGCCAGTCGCTCGTGGTCTGGGCGATCCGCGAAGGCCGCCAGTGCGCGCGCTCGATCGACAGCTTCCTGATGGGCAAGACCGACCTGCCGGGGTAATCGCCCCGGCTGTTGCCCGACGCTTTAGCCGCATACTGAGTTGTCATCGCCCGCGAAAGCGGGCGATCCAGTATTCCAGAGACCTCTGCTGAATGATCCGGCGCCGCGGCGGATCGACACCATTTGCGTTCTTAATCGAGATCAGTGGCTCAATTAATTTCACCGCGCCCGTTACGCCTGTCAGGATCGCCGCGCATGGCGAGGAATTGAAACGATGTTGGCGGGACCGCGGCCGGAATGGCTGACTTTCGATTGCTACGGGACGCTGATCCAATGGGACGAAGGTCTGGCTGCTGCGGTTCGCAGCATCCTGTCCCGCAGCGGAGGATCGGTCGATCCGAATGAGCTCCTCGCGATCTACGACCGCCATGAGCATCGGCTGGAGCAGCAACGCCCGCATATGTCCTTCAGGGACGTCAGTGCCGAAGCGCTGCGCCTGACGATGGCGGAGCTGGCGTTGCCCTTCGACGCGAGCCAGGCGGAGCTTCTGATTTCGTCGATCAGCGTGATGCCTCCGTTTCCGGAGGTGGTCGAGACGCTGGGCCACCTCAAGGCAGCCGGCCTGAAGCTTGCGATCATCTCCAACACCGATGATGCGATCATCGCCGGCAATGTCGCGCAACTCGGCAGTCACATCGATCGCGTCATCACCGCCGAGCAGGCCGAAGCCTACAAGCCCTCCGCGCGGATCTTCCAGCACGCCTGGAACGCCATCGGCGTCGGCAAGGACAGGCTGCTGCATATCTGCGCCAGCCCGCATCTCGACCTCGCGGCCGCTCGCGAACTCGGCTTTCGAGCGATCTGGATCGATCGTGGCACGGGCCGGCAGCCGTTGTCGGACTATGTGCCGAACGCGACGGCCAGCGCGCTCGACCGGGTGCCCGAGCTGCTGCGCGCTGCCGGCTGGATGTGACGCTGCACCGGAAGCGAAATCAGCTAGTTCTGCACCCGCACGCCCAGCATCACGACCGTCGACGCCGAGCTCTGTCCGGCCAGGTTCGAATCCAGCCAGTCGCGGCGCACGGTGCCCTTGATCCAGAGGCTGCGGGTCATCTTGTAGATCAGGTCGGCCGACACCGAATAGATCGTGTCGTTGCGGTTGTCGCCCTGGTAGTCGAGCGTGCCGTAGGTGAATTTGCCGATGCCGGTCAGCCAGCGGCGGAAGTCGTGGTCGACCTCGACGGTGTAGGTGCGCGACAGCACGCCGGAGGTACCGGGCAGCGTGGTCTCGCCGAGCTGGGTGTCGGAATAGAATTTCGCCGTGGTCAGCGGCGTCGCGGTCCAGGTCAGCGATGCGGTGGTCAGCAGGCCCTCGAGTGGGCTAAGCCGCGGGTCGACATAGTCGCGCCTGGCATAGCCGATCGAGATTTCGCCGAACAGAATCCGCGTGAACTCGAACGACGTGCCGACCTTGGCGTAACCGCCCGACGAATTGCGCGCGTAACCGGCGCGGTCGAGATAGAGATCATGGAAGCGGCTGTCGCCCTCCACTTCCACGAACGGCTTCACGGCCGGATTGAGCTCATAGCTGACGCGGCCGACACCCCCATATTGGGTGAAGTTGCGGTCGTCGTTCGACGACGAGGTGCCGTCGGTCAGCTTCGACCATTGGTAATCGGTGCGGTCGACGGTGCCGCCGAGCGAGACCTGCATGCGGTTGAAATGCTGGTCGATGCCGAAGGTGCCGCCGACCGTGGTGTAGAGCGGATATTTGGCGAGGCCGGCCTGCACGTTCGGGCTGCCGGGATTGTCGGTCGAGACCAGCATGCGGGCCTGTCCCGTCAGATGCGTGTCCCTCGACACATCGAGACGGCCGTCGATATGGCCGGTGAAGTTCGGACGGTCGATATCGAGCGGCGCCGACAACGGCGTGCCGTCAATCGGCGTCAGTTGGGAGCCGTAGCCGGTGAACGAGCCGCGCAGATCGGCGACGACGGCGTGGCGCTCCCAGTCCGACATCGCGACGAATTCCGGCGCGACCATGTAGAACGCCTTGCCCTGCGGCGAATTCAGGCGGCCCGGATTGGTATCGTAGCCCGCCATCACCTCGACCGCGGTCTTCACCATGAACGAGCCGGCGTAATCGCCGACCGCGCCGAACGGATCGTCGTCGATCTTGAGCCGCCTGCGCGCCGGCTGGCCGACGATGGTGCCGGCCATCGCCGGCGGCAGCGGCGGCTTGCTGGCGGTCTCCGACGGCGGGATCGACAGCCGCAACTGCCCGGCCGCGGTCAACGGCGGCGGCGTGGGCACCGGCGAGCCGGGTCCCGGCGGCGGCTTCGGCTTGGCTTGGCCCGGATAATATTTCGGCTTCAGGCGCTTCCGATTGAGCGAGTCATAGCCTGATGTCGCCGCGCCGTTGGCGGCAGGCAGACCATAGGTCGGGACCTGTCCGACGCGTTCCGGCGTTGACGCCGACGACGAGGCACGCCGGGCAGGATCGGCGTCGGGCAGCCTCAAGCCGTTGAGCGGATCCATGGCATCGGCGGTGGTCCGGCGCAGCGGCGAATCCTGGGTGATCACCTGGCTCTGCCGGTTCGGGCTGAACAGATCGGGCGTCACGGTCTGGGCGCTGGCGCGCCCGGTCGTCGCGGCCAGCGCAGGAGTCAGCAAAAGGCATGGCAAAACCACGCGAACGAGGCGTCCGCGCCGATTTGGGCCGCTTGCTGGCCGCCGCCACACGATGGAAATACCCCAACGAATTCATGCACTTGACGTACGCATCCCGCCTGGCGGCGAAAAACGTCGTTAATGGAGTTAAAACAATTATGGTTAATGAGCCGTTGAGGATCCGCCGCCGCGCGTCGCATCGCGGAATCGAACGTGCTAAGGGAGACGCCCGGGTGCAAAAGCCCTCCCCTGGAATCCGAAATGGCCAAACCGAAACCGCTGATGACCAAATCATCCGGCCCCGATGACGGCGCCGTTCAATCGGCGCTCCGCACCCTCGATGCCGAAGCAAGCGGCGTCGCTGCGCTGTCTGCGGCACTCAAATCCGACCTCGGCGCGACGTTCACGGCGGCGGCCGAGCTGATCCGCAACGCCAAGGGGCGGCTGATCGTGACCGGGCTCGGCAAGTCGGGCCATATCGGTCGCAAGATCGCCGCGACCTTTGCCTCGACGGGTACGCCGGCGTTCTTCGTGCACACCGCCGAAGCCAGCCACGGCGACCTCGGCATGATCACGGCCGACGACGCGATCCTGGCGCTGTCATGGTCCGGCGAGCAGCCGGAGATGCGCAATCTGATCGCCTATGCCGCGCGCTTCGGCATCCCGCTGATCGCGATGACCGCCGACAAGGACTCGACGCTGAGCAAAGCGGCCGACGTGCAGCTCACCATGCCGAAGGCCCGCGAGGCCTGCCCGCACAATCTGGCGCCGACCACGTCCTCGCTGATGATGCTGGCGCTCGGCGATGCGCTGGCGATCGCGCTGCTCGAAGGCCGCGGCTTCACCTCGACCGATTTCAGCGTGCTGCATCCGGGCGGCAAGCTCGGCGCGCTCCTGAAATATGCCCGCGACCTGATGCACAGCGGCGAGACGCTGCCGCTGAAGCCGCTCGGCACCAAGATGTCGGATGCGCTGGTCGAGATGACCTCCAAGGGCTTTGGCTGCGTCGGCATCGTCGACCGCCACGGCCATCTCGTCGGCATCGTCACCGATGGCGATTTGCGCCGGCAGCTGACGCGCCCCGAGCTTTTGACGCTGTCGGTCGACGAGGTCATGACCAAGACCCCGAAAACCATCAGCCGCGACACGCTGGCCGGCGAAGCGCTGGAAGTGCTCAACGCCTCGAAGATCACGACGCTGATCGTGACCGATGCGAAGAAGCCGGTCGGCATCATCCATCTACACGATCTGCTGCGCGCCGGCGTGGCGTAGGCCACGCTTCTCTCCGTCATTGCGAGCCAACGGGTCGCGCGAATGCGCGCCCGATGACAGGCTAAGCGAAGCAATCCATCTCTCCGCTCGCGGAGGCATGGATTGCTTCGTCGCTTCGCTCCTCGCAATGACGGCGATTACCTCGGAAACCGCGCCGCGGTCGCCTCCAGTGGCAAGGCCAGCGCGTTGGCGAGGTAGGAGACCGTGCGGTAGAAGCCGCACAACAGGATGATCTCCAGCACCTGATCGTCATCATAATGCGCCGACAGCGCGGCGAATTCCGCGTCATCCAGCGTCGCCCGCGCATGCAGCGCGTCGACCGCGGCGAGCAACGCCTGTTCGGCCGGCGACCAGCAGTCGGCATCGGCCGCACCGCGCACGGTGGCGTGGACCTGCTCATCCGACAGCCCGGCGGCGGCGCCGAACGCCGTGACATGCACGCCCCATTCATATTCGCAGGCGTTGAGCGCGCAGGTGCGGTCGATCACGATCTCGCGCTCCCGCAACGGCAGCGGCCCGCGGTCGAGCAGGCTGCCGCCGCGAAACTTCTCCCAGGCGCGCGGGTGCCCCGCCATCATGCGGAACAGCACCAGCGGCGGCTTGCCGCGCATGATGCGGTCGAAATGCTGTTGAACGTCCGCCGCATAGGGCGGATCGAGTGGCGCGATGCGTGACATGGGCTGATCTCATTGCTACATTTACTGTAGCAATACGCTACAATATCTGTAGCGATCGACGCAAGCGAGATTCATGAGGTATTCGCGACATGGCGAAGCAGGCTCCAGCCACGAAACCCGGCGTCCGCGGTTCGCGATCCGGCCGCCCGATCATGGCGCTGCTCGATCTGCTCGGACGACGCTGGACCTTGCGCATCGTCTGGGAGCTGCGCGAGGGCGCACTGACCTCACGCGCGCTGCGCACCGCCTGCGACGAGGCCTCACCGACGATCCTGCAGACCCGGTTGACCGAGCTGCGCGAGGCGGGCTTCGTCGAGCTGACTGATGATGGTTACGGCCTCACTGTGCTGGGCCGGGAGCTGTTCCAGACCTTCACGCCACTCCATCGCTTCGCCGAGCGCTGGAGCAAGCAGGAAGGCAGCTAGGCCGTGATGAAGTCAGGTTGAACTGGCAACCGCAAAGACGCTGTGCTCCCTCTCCCGCTTGCGGGGGAGGGCCGGGGTGGGGGGTTCGCCGCAGATCCCATCGTGGAGAGAGCCCCCCCCCGCCGCGCTGCGCGCGTCGGCCTCCCCCGCACG
>NZ_CANSMR010000013.1 GCF_947648125.1 uncultured Bradyrhizobium sp.
GCGTCGAGCGGGCCGAACGGCTCGTCCATCAGCAGGATCTTCGGATCGCGGATCAAGACCTGCGCCAGCGCGACGCGCTTGCGCTGGCCGCCCGACAGCATATGCGGATAGCGGCCCGCGAAGGCGCCGAGCCCGACCGAGGTCAGCCATTGCTGCGCGCGCGCGAGCGCATCTGCGCGCGGCGTACCCCGGATCTCGAGCCCGATCGCGACATTGTCGATCGCGGTCTTCCACGGGAATAGCGCATCGGCCTGGAACAGGTAACCCGCGTCGCGGTTGAGGCCGGCGAGCGGCTTGTCGAAAATCCGCGCCGATCCGGCCGCCGGTTTCAACAGCCCCGCGGTGACGTTGAGCAGCGTCGACTTTCCGCATCCGGTCGGGCCGACAATGGCGACGAACTCGCCATGATCAACCGAAAGATTGGCCTGCTCGACCGCGGTATAGACGCGTCCATCCGCCAACCGAAACGCCACCGTCGCACCGTCAAGCGCGACCGCCGTCGGCTCCGTCATCCCCACGCATTCCTCCCGAACATCAGGCAAATGGCTTAGCGGTTCGCTCGGGCAAGTTCAACGTAGGAAGATGGCGCATGCTGCGGTCACGCCGTTTTCAGACAGGCCGGGTTGCGCATTGCGCAACCGGGGTTGCGCATTGCGCCGACATCGTCGAGGCTGCGGGCCAACGCGCTGGAAGGAGACAATCATGCGGATCGCAGTGGTGGGCGCCGGAGGCGTCGGCGGCGGTTTTGGAGCGGCGCTGGCGCATGCCGGCGCGGACGTCACCTTTATCGCGCGCGGCACGCACCTCGCCGCCATGCGCCGCGAAGGTTTGAAGGTTCAGGGCGGCCGCGGCGAAACCCACCTCGTCCCGACCCAGGCGACCGACGACCCCGCAAGCGTCGGTCCGGTCGATATCGTGCTGTTCTGCGTCAAGCTGTGGGACGTCGAGAGTGCCGGCGAGCACATCAAGCCGATGGTCGGTCCCGACACCGCGGTGATCCCGCTGCAGAACGGCATCGATGCACCCGACCGGCTGATCCCGATCCTGGGCCGCAACGCCGTGATGGGCGGCGTGGCGCAGATCTCTGCCTCGATCATCAAGCCCGGCGTGATCAACCAGGTCGGCACCTTCATGCGCATGATCTTCGGCGAACTCGACGGCCGCATCACGCCGCGCGGCAGGGCGCTGCTCGAGCTCTGCCTGAAAGCCGGCTTCGACGCCACGCTGAGCGATCAGATCAACACCGAGCTCTGGATGAAATTCGTCGGCCTCGCCACCAATGCCGGCATGACCGCCGTCACGCGCCAGCCGATCGGCAGGCTGCGCGACGATCCCGACCTGCGCCCGTACTTCGTGTCAGCCTGCGAGGAGATCATCGCCATCGCGCACGCCAGCAGCATCAAGCTGCCACCGGACCCGCTGACGAAGGTGCTCGACTTCATCGGCCATGCGCCGCCGGCGATGAAAGCGTCGATGGCGCTCGATCTCGAGCGCGGCAACCGGCTCGAACTGCCCTGGCTGAACGGCAAGGTGGTCGAGCTCGGCCGCAAGCTCGGCGTGCCGACCCCGACGCACGACTTCCTCTATGCAGTGCTGAAACCCTATGCGATGGGCGCCCCGATATAAGTCACCTGGATTTCATCTTTGGCCAGCGAAACAGCCGTATGTCCTGATCCGACAACGGTGTAGGCTCCCCGCGCGGTCAAGCGTTTGGCTTGCCGAGAGCTGCAGATAAAGCGGAGGCATGCCGAACTCTCCGCTTGCGACAGTTGGCAGCCTATTCCATCGGCAACCATTGTTTTCGACTCCGAAATGACAGCGGCATTGAACGCGCGCACAGCTGCGACGCTATTCACGTAAACATTGATCATTGGGAGAATTATCGTGAAAACAGGATACACAGTTGCCTTGTCCATGCTGGCCGGCATCGCGGTCGGCGCCATCGCGATCCAAGGACTTCACGCGCAATCCACACCAAAGGCCTACGTCGTCACGGAGGTGGAGGTGCTCGATCAAGACGCACAGAATGCCTATCTCCCGAAAGTCACGGAGGTCATCAAGTCGTCCGGCGGAACGTTCTTGGCGCGAGGCGGAACCACTGTCGCGTTCGAGGGCGAGGCGCCCAAGCGTGTGACGATCGCCGTCTATGACAGCCTCGCCAAGGCGCAAGCTTCGCGCAGCTCGCCGGCTTGGTCAGCACTGCGCGCAGAGCGAAACAAAGCGATCAAAGCCCGATCCTACGTCACCGAGGGCCTGCCCAACTGACTTCCAACGGCGAAACGCCTCTCGGGAGGCTGCTCACCTCGGCAGCCTCCCTGGCCGGCCCGGCCTAGCGGCGCCGGCGTCAACCGGAACGCGCGTGCATCGTTGCGGGCGGCGCGCCGTCCTGAAAGCCCGGCAAGACCGATATCTGCCGGTCGACCTCGCGCGCCACCCCGGAGTATTCCAGGAGCTTCTGTTCGTGAGTTAGGTGCATCTGGACCGTAGAGGCAGCCCAAGTCCCATCAGGACAACGGCCCAGCTCAGGCATGTTGCGGCGGGGCAAGCGTGGCGACCTGATCGGGATGCACCGTGATGGCCGTGCCGCCATGTCCATCGCTCGCGGCGACGAAGGTGGAAGCCATGTAGTTTCCGAGCAAGGCGATGCTGGCGGCGTGGACGCCGTCCGAGACGGAGAGCGATCCGCCCGCGGCGTTGCCGGCAAAGCCCACGGTTTGCCCAGCCGCAAAATCGATATTGGCGAAATCGATCGCGTCGGCTCCCGTCATGCCGGCGACGGTGCCGGAGAAGCCGGCGGGGTCATCGAGCTTCAATGTCCCGGAGCTTGAGGCAAAGGAGATTTGCGCCGAGCTCGCCGACGCAAGCTCGAGGGTCTGTCCGGCTGGAATGATCGAGGGATCGCTGATCGTGAAGGCGCTGGACCAAGCGCCCCAGACGGTCCCGTCATTGGCTTTGATCCAGAGCGTGTCGGTCCCCGACCCAACGTGATACGCAAGCTGGGAGAGCTGCGAGGCCGCGACGACGTTGTCCTGATTTGCTCCGAGCGCAACACCGTTCAGCGTGAAGTAGCCGTTGCCGCCTCCGCTGTTCCAGACATCATACGATGTCGCGGAACTGCTGAACGGATCCGAATAGGTGAAGAGCGAAGACACCGAGAACGTCTGGCCTTGAACGGACAGCGTGCTTGAATTGGTCGGGGTCACCACCGGACCCGTGTCCACCGGCGCAGTCACGGTGAAAGCACTTGACCATGATCCCCAGACGGTGCCGTCGTTCGCGCGGACCCACAGCGTGTCCGCGCCCGAGCCGGATTGATAGCTCAGCGACGCCAGCTGGGCTGCCGTGACGTAGTTGTGCTGGTTCGGTGCAAGTGCCACCCCGCTCAAGACAAAGTGGCCGCCACCTGTGCCCGTGTCCCAAACGTCATATTGGGTCGCAGCACTGTTGAACGGATCACTGTAGGTGAACAGCGACGAAGCCGCATAGCTCTGGCCGTGGGGCGCAACGATGTTCGACACCGTCTCAACGGGTCCGCTGTCGAGGGGAGCATTGACGGTGAAGGCGTTCGACCAGGCCCCCCACACCGTGCCGTCATTGGCGCGGATCCAGAGCGTGTCGATACCGGAGCCCGATTGATAGCTCAGCGACGCCAGCTGGGCGGCCGTGATGTAATTGTCCTGATTGGCCGGCAGCGCCACGCCGTTCAGGAGGAAGCTCCCGCCAACAGTGCCGCTATCCCAGACATCGTACTCGGTCGCGGCGCTGTTGAACGGATCGCTATAGGTGAACAGCGACGAAGCCGTATAGCTCTGGCCGTGGGGCGCAACGATGTTCGACACCGTCTCAACGGGTCCGCTGTCGAGGGGAGCATTGACGGTGAAGGCGTTCGACCAGGCCCCCCACACCGTGCCGTCATTGGCGCGGATCCAGAGCGTGTCGATACCGGAGCCCGATTGATAGCTCAGCGACGCCAGCTGGGCGGCCGTGATGTAATTGTCCTGATTGGCCGGCAGCGCCACGCCGTTCAGGAGGAAGCTCCCGCCAACAGTGCCGCTATCCCAGACATCGTACTCGGTCGCGGCGCTGTTGAACGGATCGCTATAGGTGAACAGCGACGAGGCCGCATAGCTCTGGCCGTGGGGCGCGACGATGTTCGACACCGTCTCGACGGGTCCGCTGTCGAGGGGAGCATTGACGGTGAAGGGGCTCGACCACGCTCCCCACACGGTGCCGTCATTGGCGCGGATCCAGAGCGTGTCGATGCCGGAGCCCGATTGATAGCTCAACGAGGCCAGCTGGGCGGGCGTGATGTAGTTGTCCTGGTTGGCGGGAAGTGCCACCCCGTTCAGAACGAAGTGTCCGCCACCTGTTCCCTTGTCCCAGACGTCATACAGCGTTGCAGGACTGTTGAACGGGTCGCTGTAGGTGAACAGCGACGAGGCCGCATAACTCTGGCCATGAGCGGCGACAATGTTCGACACCGCCTCGACGGGACCGCTGTCGACCGGCGCGGTGACGGTGAAAGCGTTCGACCACTGGCCCCAAACCGTGCTGTCGTTGGCCCGGATCCAGAGTGTGTCCGCGCCGGAGCCGGATTGATAGGTCAATGACGACAGCTGCGCGGCCGTGATGTAGTTGTGCTGGTTGGCGGCAAGCACCACCCCGTTCAGAACGAAGTGGCCGCCACCGGTGCCGCTGTCCCAGACATCGTATTCGGTGGCTGCGAGGCCGAACGGGTCGTAATAGGTGAACAGCGACGACACAGCAAAGCTCTGGCCATGCGTTGCCGTCACGTTTGCGGCCGTCACCACGGGCCCTTCCGGGGTTGCCGTAAATTCGCTCCAGGCGCTCCAGAATACGCCGTTGAACGCTTCCACCCACAGCTGGTCGCTCGCGGGGCCGAACTGATAGGCAATGCTGGACCACTGTGAAGCAGCGACGTCGATCTCGACCCCGTTCGCCTGCGCCACCCCGCCCACGGTGAAGTGCCCGTTACCCGTGGAGTCCCAAAGCGCATATTCGATGATGGGCAGAGTACCGCCCGTCGTATAGAACATGGACGACGCTGCAACCGAGGTTTGCACGCGGCCGGTTACATTGGATGCGACGACCGTCGGCGCGACGTCGACGGCGCCGGAATTGTCGATGACGAAGTCGCCGCCCTCACTGGCGATCTGTGTCAGCGAGACTTCAAACTGCACATCCCAGTTTTGGCCGGGATAGCTGTTTCCCCATGGATTGCGAACGATGAAATTGCCCGTCGCGCTGTCATAGCCAACGACGCCGAACGCGTGATCCGGGACCAGCTGGATGTTTCCGGCACTGTCATACGTGTACGGAGACGTTGAAGGAATCTCGAGGATGACGTCGTCGTGGCTGGAGAGTGCCGCGATATAGACGGACTTGTTGCTGTACCAATTGGACGCGCTGCTCAGATAATAGTTGACGCTCGTCGCGTCGGTCAGATTCTCGAAGACATTCGTCGGGGGATCAGCGGAGATATTGTTGTAGCTGTTGACGGCCGGGTGCCCGATCTGCCCCGTTGCACTGAGCTGCGCGTAGGCCTTTTCCACCAAGGCAACCCACATCGCAGTGGGTTGCTCATTGTAGTTGTGGCCATAGTCAAGTTCGGTGCCACTGACGACCGGAAACTCGTCATTGACGGTTTCCCATGTCTCCTGACCATTGACATAGAAGCGCACGCCATAGGTGCCGTTTCCATTGTCCACGATCATGGAACTCATGACCTGAGGATGAAAGACGACGACGTCGATCAATCCCGACATCAACTCGCAATCGCCGTCTGCTCCCTGACAGATGTCGCTGACGGTGGCTGCGCCCGCCGAAGAATACAACGGCCCGACAACCGCGCTGTAGCCCTGCAATGTCCAGCCGCTCCCGCCTGCATCGGGCGGCAAAGTCGGATCCGGAAGATCGGTCCCCTGAAACCACTTTCCGATCAGTTCAGACATCTGCGTCGACGTCGTGCCAACCTGCAGATTGCCGAGCGTGATCTGAGCAGTGCCACCCCCTGTCCAGGTGGCGTTCGCCGGATTCCCATCAACGAGCTGGTTGAAAAGATGGGAGACATAGTCCGATGTGGAAAGACCGCTGTTCAGATTGGCCGCAATCAGCTGCAGCGAGTTCAGCTCATTCGCGGTGACGCTTCCGCGATTGGCGACATCCGCCAGCAACTGGATGGCTTCAGCGTCGGTGAAGACGCCGTCCGCAGCAAAGTTGAGCATGTCGGACTTGATGCCACTGTCGACCAGGGAATTGACCCAGCTTGCCGTCATGGAATTCCTTCGCAAATCTTGACACGATACGATTGCTGTCGGCCAGGCCTGTCCTGGCGAGGTTGCGCGCGTCCCGTCGCGACGAATCCAGCAATAGATTGCGTAACTATCGCCATAGTTGTGAACGAATTCGGGACGCGTGTCGATCTTGCCGACCGCGGCCAAAAGCCAAGCAGCTCGCATGATCGTGAAGATTCGTTAACGTCTGCCTGATGCGCCGCCCACCACCCGGGATCGCGGCAGGGTTTGGCCCCTGACCGCCGCGCCGGGTTCCCCAGGGAAACCGGACCTGGTCCGGGTTCCCCGTCGCTTCGATGCCCTGGCGCGCGCAGCATGAAGGCATGGCCGGGCGCCGCCGGCCCGATCGCATCACGAGCGTTCGGAAGCAGCCGGCTCGGCCCCCTGAAATCCCAGCAGAACTGAAATCTGCCGGCCGGCCTCGCGCACCAGCCTAGAATATTCCAGCAGCTTCTGTTCGTCGATGCGCGCGCCTGGTCCGTAGAGGCCGACCGAACCGACAACATCGCCGCGGTGATCGAAGCACGGCGCGGAGACCGCGACCGTACCGGCGAAGATCTCGCTGTGGCTGGTCGCGTAGCCGTTGCGCCGAGCAAATGCCAGGGCTTCCTCCAGCCGCGCACGGTCGGCGCTGTTCGGTATGGTGGCGAGGAGCTCGGCCTGCCGCGCCGGGTCCATGAAGGCCAGCATCGCCTTGCCGGTCGAGCCCCGGGTCAGGCTCAAACTGTCGCCAACGCCGCGGCTGATCGAGAGCACGTGACGGCTCTGGCATTCGAGGATGCAGATGCCGCGATCCTCCTGCACGCGGAACAGCGCGGCGGTCTCGCCGGTCGCCTCGCGCAGGCCTTCGACGACCGGGCGCGCGATCGCGACGACCTCGAGCCCCGTCAGCCAGACATGGGACAGCTTCATCACGCCGTGGGACAGCCGGAAGCGCTGCGGGTCGCCTTCGGCCTGGATCAGGTCGCGCTGCGCCAGCGTCTGCAGCAGACGATAGAGCGTCGGCCGGCTCAGCCCGACGCGCTTCTGGATCTCGATCACGCTCATCGCCGGCTGATCGGGTGTGAAACATTGCAGGATCGCGATCGCACGGTCGACCGCGCGCACGCCCGACCCCCCCTGCTCCGCGTCGTGAGCTTCCGCCTTCGGTTTCTTCGCCATCCGTCCACATCCGCAAATTCGGCAGGGCGCGCTGCATCCAGCGCGCTTGACCAATCGGCCCGCATGGATAGTATCACATATTATGAGAATGATGTCCACTAGATGGACATCGCAAAATGACAGGAGGATTGGAAATTGGTTCAGACTGACGCCACGCGCAGATGGTCCGCGATCGCCGCGCTGATGCTCCCGACGTCGCTGGCGTATGCCGCGCCGGATGGTTCGGGCATCTCCGACGGCGTGGTGCGGATTGCGGTCCTGGGCGATTACGGTAGCGGCCGCGATCTCGGCGGGCCGGGCTCGGTAACCGCCGCCAGGCTTGCCGCCGCGGATTTTCACAACAAGGTGCTGGACAAGCCGATCGAGATCATCTCGGCCGACCACCAGAACAAGCCCGACGTCGCGGTCGGGATCGCGCGGCAATGGTTCGACGTCGAGCATGTCGACGCAGTGACCGACCTTGCAGTGAGCTCGGTCGGCCTCGCCGTCGCCGGGCTCGCGACGCAGAGCAACCGGACCGCGCTGGTCTCGGGCGCCGCGACCTCCGATTTGACCGGCGACAAATGCTCGCCCGTCATCACGCATTGGGCCGATGACACCTACGCGCTGTCGGCCGGACTGGTCGGCGAGCTGAGCCGCCGCGTCGGCAAGGAGTGGTTCTTTGTCGCGGTCGATTATTCGTTCGGCACCGCCATGGTAAAGGATGCCTCGCGCGCGGTGACCGATGCCGGCGGCAAGGTCGTCGGCGCGGTGCGCTATCCCTTCAACACCACCGACTTCTCGTCCTTCCTGCTGGCGGCGCAGAATTCCGGCGCCAAGGTGGTGGCACTGGCCGGCACCGGCGCCGACACCGTCAACGCGGTCAAGCAGACCCATGAATTCGGCCTGCAACAGGGCGGGCAGACCATCGTCGGCATGTTGACCTTCATCTCCGACGTCCATTCGATCGGCTTGCGCGATGCGCAGGACATGTACATCGCGTCCCAATATTATTGGGATGACGACGACGGCACCCGCGCCTTCGCCAAGCGCTTCATCGAGATCGAGAAGCGCGAGCCGACCAAGCTGCAGGCCGCGACCTACGCCGCCGTGCGGCATTATCTGAAAGCGATCGAGGCCGGCGGCAGCGACGAGGCCAAGGCGGTGAATGCCGAGATGCGCAAGCTGCCGGTCGATTTCTTCGGCCGCCCCGCGCACATCCGCAAGGACGGCCGCGTCGTCTACGACCTCTCGCTCTACCGCGTGAAGAAGCCGGAGGAGAGCAAATATCCCTGGGACTACTACCAGAAGATCGCGGTCATTCCCGGCGACAAGGCATTCCGCCCCGAGGGAACGGGCGGCTGCAAGCTCGACAAATAGGACGCACCACCATTCGCCGCGACGCGCGGTCGCGCATGCATGAAACAAGGAGGAGCCGATGCCGCTTCGCAACGATTTCGATCAGCTTGTTGACATCAAGGGTGGCTTCATCAGCCGCGAGATCTTCGTAGACGCCGATATTTACCGGCAGGAACTCGACAAGGTCTTCACGCGCGCCTGGCTGCTGGTCGGCCACGAAAGCCTCGTGCCCAATCCCGGCGACTTCTACACCTCGCGGATGGGCGAGGAATCCGTCATCCTCTGCCGCGACAAGAAGGGCGAGATCCACGTCTTCCTGAATTCGTGCCGGCACCGCGGCATGAAAGTGTGCCGCTACGAGCAGGGCAACACCTCGCTGTTCACCTGCCCGTATCACAGCTGGACCTACACCACCGACGGCAAGCTGCAGGGCGTTCCGCTGCACCGGACGCTCTATGACGGCGTGCTCGACCGCGAGGCCAACTCGCTGGTCTCGGTGGCGAAGCTCTGCAACTACAAGGGCTCGATCTGGGCGACCTGGGACAAGGATGCGCCCGACTTCATCACCTATCTCGGCGATGCCAGGATCCATCTCGACCAGGCGCTCGACTGCCGCGACGGCCGCGAGGGCGGCTCCGAGGTGATCGGCGTCCACAAATGGGTATTCCCCGCCAATTGGAAATTCGCCGCCGAGAATTTCCTCGGCGACACCTATCACAATCCGAGCCACCGCTCGGTCGATCTGATCGGCATCGGGCCGAGCGCTGCGGCCGGCAAGAAGGGCCGCCGCGACGACGAACTGGAGAAGGCACAGCACGTCTGGATCAGCTTTCCGGGAGGCCACGGCGTGCACAGCGCGATCCAGCCGGAAGCCAACGAATACACCGAGTCCTTTCTCGACAATCCGATCCTCGAACAATACTTCCGGCACTGTTTCGAGGAGCGCAAGCGGCGGCTCGGCGAAGGGGCGCGGCTACTGCCCTTCGTCGGCACGATCTTCCCCAACACCTCCTATCACGGTCGCCAGCCGCGCGGACTTTGCGCCTGGCATCCGCACAGCCCCACCTCGACCGAGGGCTGGCGCTTCTTCCTGGTCGACAAGGACGCGCCACAAGAAGCCAAGGATTATCTGCGCCACTACTACATGCGCTACTCCGGCCCGGCCGGCATGACCGAGCAGGACGACATGGAGAACTGGCTCTATGCGACCGCGGCGAGCACCGGCATGGTCGCGCGGCGCTATCCCTTCAACTATCAGCAGTCGATGGGCGCCTACGTGACCGATCATCCGCTCGGCGGCGATGTCTCCACGCAAGTCACCGAGCAGATCGCGCGCGGGTTCTACCGCCGCTGGTCCACCTACATGCAGGGCGGCGGCTGGCACGAGCTGCTGGGATCCCCCGCAGGCAGCCGGGAGGCCGCAGAATGACCGCGCCCCGAAAAACCATCCTCGTCAGCGGAGGCACCTTCGGCATCGGCCGCGCGATCACACTCGGCCTCGCCCGCCGCGGCCATGCGGTGGTGGCGTTCGGCCTCGAGGCGCCACAGGTCTCGAGCATCGCGCAGAACGCCATTCCGGCGCTGCGCCAGGAGCTCGATCGCGAAGGCCTCTCCGCCGAATTGATGGAGGCCGATGTGTCGCAAGCGGGCGATGTCGGCAGAGTGATCGCGCAGGCCATGGCGCGGTTCGGCCGCATCGACGGCGTCGTCAACAACGCCGCGATCGGTCCGCTCGGCACCGTGCTCGACACCGACGAGGCGCTGTTCGATCGCATTATCGCCGTAAACCTGAAGGGACCGTATCTCACCAGTCGCGCGGCGATCCCGCACATGATCGCGCAGGGCGGCGGCTCGATCGTCAACATCGGATCCGGCGCCGGCTGGGGCAAGCCGAACATGGCGGTCTACAGCGCGAGCAAGGGCGGCGTTGTCGCGTTGAGCGCCGCGATGGCCTACGACTTTTTCCACCAGCGCATCCGCGTCAACACCGTAATCCCAGGTGGTGGCGGCATCGTCAGCGGCATGAGCCTCGGCCGGGTCGGCGGCGATGCGGCCCGCTTCGGCAAGGGCGCGCCGGGCACCGCCGCGGGCCGGGTCGCCGCTGGCGACGACATCGCCAACGTCGTGGCCTTCCTGCTGTCGCCGGAAGCGGAAACGCTGTCCGGCACCGTGATCGATGTCGGCTGCTTCGCCCAGCAGGGCGGACCAGTCCCACCGAAGCCGGCGACCTGACAACCCCGCGATCCCTGATGAGGAGATACCGATGACGACGACGGTTCAGGATCACGACAAGCAAGCCCACCTTGCCGGCGCCACGATCGAACGATCGGCGGCCTATTACCGGCTGAAGGCCGATGTCGAGGATTTCTATTACCACGAGGCCGATCTGCTCGATGACCGGCGCTTCCGCGACTGGCTCGCGCTGCTCGCCGAGGATGTCAGTTACTTCATGCCGATCCGGCGCAATGTGAAATTCGGCCAGCAGGCCGCACGCGAGAACACCAAACGCGGTGAAGGCATCAGCTGGTTCGACGAGGACAAGTGGACGTTGACCAAACGGGTCGACCAGATCCTGACCGGCGTGCATTACGCCGAGGAGCCGTTGTCGCGGATCACGCACATGGTCAGCAACGTGCAGGTCAAGGGCGCGCGGCCGGATATCGGCGCGGCGCGCGAGCTCGATGTCACCAGCCGATTTCTCGTCTATCAGAACCGCGTCGAGTACGAGACCTACATCTTCGTCGGCCGCCGCAACGACACGCTGCGCCTGACCGACAACGGCTGGAAGATCGGGAGGCGCGAGATATTGCTTGAACAGAATATCCTGCTGGCCAAGAATCTCACCACGTTCTTCTGAGCAAGGTGTGGTGCGATGATTGACGTGACGGCGATCAAGGTCGGGACGCGGCTGAAACTCGAGGCCGGCGTCGTCGCCGAGGTGGTGGAAAACATGGACGACGGCCAATGGCTGCAGGTGCGTTACCTGGAGTCCCCTGCCCGTCCGGGCGATGTCGGCATGGTGGAGCTTTGCCATGCCCAGGACGTCGTCAAGGTGCTCAGCGACTAGATCCAGCCAACGGACCATCGATCATGCTGCGATTTGAATACATGCCGAGCGATTTCCATCCGCTGTTCCTGTTCCTCGGCGAGGCCGCCGATCTTGCCGCGCTGGCAAGGCTGTTGCGGCGCTTTGCCGAAAACCCGCAGGCCGTTGCCGTGGCGGAGCGGATTCCCGGCGCCGTCTCGCGCAACGAGCTGGTGCTGGCGCCCGCCGATGGGGAATTCGGCATGCGCGATCTCGGCGGCCGGTTTGCCTGGAAGCTGACGGGTTGGCAGGCCGAACGGATCGCCGAGCGCATCGAGCTCCTGACGCCCGAGCATAACAAGTCCGGCTCGGAGCTCGTCGAGATCGGCAGCGAGGGCGAGATCCCGGTCAAGGTATCGCGCGGCGAGTTCACCGATGACTTCCTTGTCACGCGCAGATAGCGGCGGATGTCTCGCGTGAGCGCAAACCGCAAGCCAAAAGTCCTGATTGCCGGCGCCGGGATCGGCGGCCTCGTCGCGGGGCTGTCGCTGCTGCAGCGGGGGATCGAGGTTGAGATCTTCGAACAGGCATCGGAGCTGCGCGAGCTCGGCGCCGGCGTCCAGCTCAGCGCCAACGGCACAGGCGTCCTCATTGCGCTCGGCCTCGAGCAGCAAATGCAGGCGATCGCCTGCGAGCCCTCGGGCAAGGAGATTCGGCTGTTCAGCACCGGGCGGACCTGGAAGCTGTTCGACCTCGGCGCCTCCTCGCGGGCGATCTATGGCGCGCCCTACTGGATGGTACATCGTGGCGACTTTCACCGCGTGCTGGTCGACGCATTCAGCGCACGGGCACCGGGACGCCTGCATCTCAACAGCCGCTGCGCCGGTTTTGACGAGCACGGTGACGGCATCTGGCTGCGTCTCGCCAATGGCGAGCGGCGCCGCGGCGACGTCGTGATCGGCGCCGACGGCGTGCACTCCGAAATTCGCCGGCAGATCGGCGGCGACACACAACCATTCTTCTCGGGTGTGGCCGCCTGGCGCGGCCTGATCCCGATGCAACAGCTGCCGGCGAGCCTCAGGCGCGACGTCGGCACCAACTGGGTCGGCCCTGGCGGCCATGTCATCACCTATCCGGTTCGCCGCGGCGAGCTGTTGAACTTCGTCGGTATTTTCGAGGGCGCGAATTGGTCGATCGAGTCATGGACCGAACGCGGCACGCGCGAGGCCTGCGGCGCTGCCTTTGCCGGCTGGAATCCGGACATCCACACCATCATCGGCAACCTCGATATTCCCTACAAATGGGCATTGCTTGGCCGCGACCCGCTCGATCGCTTCGCCGTGGGGCGGGCCTGCGTACTCGGCGACGCCGCGCATCCGACGCTGCCGTTCCTGGCCCAGGGTGCCAACATGGCGATCGAGGACGGCATGGTGCTGGCACGCTGCCTCGAATGCTTCCCGCCCGAGGAGGCGCTGCAGCGCTATCAGGCCGCGCGGCTGACGCGGACGAATATGATCGTGATGAAGTCCGCCGAGAATGCCAGGCGCTTCCATAATCCGGCACTCGCCGACGCCGAAGGCGCCGACGCCTACGTCTCGCGCGAATGGCAACCGGACCGGGTGCGCGAGCGCTATGACTGGCTGTTCACCTACGATGCCTTGAGCGTGCCGGTCTGACGGCAGGCGTTCGAGCTGTCTGGTATTCCCGCATCAGTGGGTACGATGCCGTCCGCGGTGCACCCGGCGCTTCGAAGGCGACGGCGGCGCGAAGAAGGGATTCTCCGAGCACATCGCACCCCGGCCCGACGCCGACGCCTGGCACTGCGGGATCGAGGTGAAGCTGCAATCGATGTAGCTTCCGCCGAATTTGCCCTGAAAGACGTGCATGCACACCGGATAGTTCGGATCATAGGCCTGCCCGGCGGCAGGCCCGGCCAGGGCGACCGCAAATGCGGCGATCACGAACAGTTTCAGGCGCATCGGTCTCTCCTTGTCGCTCGGAAGGTTTCCCCACAACAGCCGGAGTTAGTCAACTGCGCCAGTAAGGCGACGACTATGCAGACCACCGCAGTCAGCCGACAATAAATGAGCGCGCTAGTCGGCGGGCCGACGCTGTCGTTGACCCCGCTCCCTGGTCGGCTTTTTAGGACCTTTGTAGAACGGATTGACCGAGCATGTCGCCGATCGTCCCGACGCCGTTGCCTGGCATTGCGGAAGCGACGTGAAGCTGCAATCGATGTACTCAGGCGTCAGCCTGCCGCCATAGACTTCCAGGCAAACCGGATAATTCGGATCGTACATTTGCGCGGCGGCGGGCCCCGCGATGCCAACGCCGATGGCGGCGATGATGGTGAATTTCACGCGCATCGAATTCTCCTTGAGCTTGCTCCGCAACGCCGGGCGCGCGGCTATCGCTGTTCACCGGCCGGCTTGCCGTCGTCCTCACCGAGACAACGGATCATGAAGGCCGTCGTGTCCCGCGGCAGGACCTGCGCGGCTCGCGCCTTGAGGCGGCATTCCAGCTGCGCGATCTGGCGTGCCCGTTGCCGTTCCGACGGTAGCGTCGATTGCCGCAGCCGTCGCAAGGTCATCGGCGAGCCGTCCGACTCGAAGCTCAGCTCGTACCTCTTGCCGCTCTGGTCGGTCGCAGCGCAGGTGATGGTCGAGACCTGCCGCGTGATGAAGCTTCCGACCTGACGGCAGGAGCCTGTCGACATCTCGACCAGCGGCACCGGCAGGCCATCGACACGCGGACGGTCGCTCGACTTCAGCAACATGCGGTCGACCGCGAGCTCGAACAGATTGTCCTGGGTGCGCTCGGTGCTCTCGCCGGAGAACGAGACGATGTGGCTCTTGTCGGCGGGATCGTCGAGCACCACGGTGAACTCGGAACGGCCGCGCAGGGTGTGGAAATAGGCCACCGCCTTGCAGGTATAGCTGCGGCCGGCGACCGTGACATTGCGGCAGGTACCCGACATCAACGCATACAGGTCCACGTCGTAGACCGGGCCGGCGGCAACGGCGAGTGCAGGCCAGCACACGATAGCAATCGCAATCAATTGAGCGAAACGGAAGATCATGCTGAAACGGTCGAGAACACGGTCGATGGAGAGGTCCATGGCGCAAGGTCGCCGATTTCCACGGACTGTGCAACGATGAAGCAGGCCGAAATGTGGACGTCCCGCAAACGACCGGAGAATGCAGGCGAGCCGGACTGACGGCCGCGCCTTGCGTCAGATTTGCGGGCCGGACAGGGTGACTTCGCGCTCGGCGCGGAAGACGTTGCTGTAGAGGTTCGCGATCCACTGACGGCCGCTTGCCGTCATGTTCAGGCAGTTGATGGCGCCCTGGATGTGCGGTGCGACCATATTCCAATAGAATTGCGGATAACGGTCGACGATATCCGCCGGCGATTCATAGCCGAGCTGGCGGTTGATGCCGACCTCTTCGAACTCGTGATAGAGCGCGTTGGCTTTCCTGATGTAGTTGGGATCGCCGAGCTGTCCGATGAAATCGGCGGCCCGGACGATCGCCGCCTCGTCGTCATATTGCTGGCCTTCGGGTGCCGGAAACCGCGTGCCTTCGATGTTGCGCGCGACGCGCTCGCGATCGAGCGGAAGGACGGCCTCGAGCCTGTCGAGCACATAGAGCTTCGAGCGATCGACATGATACGGCATCAGGCCGGCATCCGATGAGCCGCGCGGCAGCACGACCTTGTTGCCGGAGGCATCGATGACATAGCCATCCGGTCCATCGCCCTTCAGCAGGCCGCGCACATAGCCGATGTCGTGCGTCAGGCAGGCGATCATCGTGTGGGTGTAATCTTCCGCGGTGACATGGGTGTGCAGCGCGCGACCGCGGATGATGTCATGCCCGGCGAGCGTGACCAGCATCGTGTGCTCGACATTGTGGTAGAGCGCATCGCTGTTGCCGATGCATTCCAGCGCGATGCGCGCGGCGGCGGGCAGCAGTTCCCCAAATCGCGCCTGCGAAGCCCCAAAGGTGCGGCTGACCCATGTGGCGAGAAACTTCTCCAAAGCACCTGCCGCCAACTCAGGTAACGTCATCATCGATGCAGCCCCCGACCGCGCAACGTTCCTCGCTCGCCCCGATCTCACGTCGTAGTTGGGGAGCAACTATAGCGCATCTGCGGGCGTGCGGCTACGCGCCGGCGAGCGCGTGATTCGTTCCGCCGTACTTTTCCGGTCTTGCCGGCTGTGACACCAAGGCCGCTGATAATGGCATGAACCGTGCATGATTCGGTTCAGACCGGGTTAATCCTACGGATAAAGACCATCATGCTCGTCACGCTCGTCGCCATCCTTTGCAATGCTCAGCTCTGCATGGAAAAGGTCGTCACCAACAGCGACCAATCCGGCATCACCATGGGCGCCTGCGCTGTGAACGCCCAAATCGGCATCGCCGACTGGCTCGCCAAGGGGCCGTATCACGATTGGCGCTTGCAGAGCTATAAGTGCATCATGGGCAAATACGTACCCAAGAACGAAGTGTGATGTGTGCTCACAGCCCCCGAAGGGGCTGACCCGCTGCGCGCGCCCAACTGGAACAGCCTGCGAAGCCACGTGACGCAGGCGCGTGCGCCTCAAGTCAAAGTCCATTTTATGGGCTATCACTGTCGTTCACGATAGTGAGAGTCGCCCAGGAATGGCCAGAGAATGCCTGCAACGCCGCTGATCGCCTACGCGCATGTCGGCAAGAGCTTTGACAATGGTCGCGTGGTGGCGGTCGACGACGTCTCGCTTGACGTGGCCGAGGGTGAATTCCTGGCTGTTGTCGGCGGCTCGGGTTCCGGCAAGACGACGCTGCTCAGGCTGGCCAACCGCCTGATCGAGGCCGACCGCGGCCGGATCGCGGTCGAGGGCGAAGACGTCAGCCGCATCGACCCGATCCTGCTGCGGCGCCGCATCGGCTATGTCTTCCAGAGCGGCGGGCTGTTTCCGCATCTCACCGTCGCCGGCAATATCGGCATCACGCCAAGGCTGCTCGGCTGGCCGCAGGCCGAGATCTCGGCGCGGGTCGACGAGCTGCTCGACCTCGTGCGGCTCGACCGCGCCGAACATCGCGACCGTCTGCCGCACGAACTCTCCGGCGGCCAGCGCCAACGTGTCGGCGTCGCGCGTGCGCTGGCTGCGAAGCCGCGCATCGTGCTGATGGACGAGCCGTTCGGCGCACTCGATCCGCTGACCCGCGACGCGCTCGGCGACGACTATCGCACACTGCACCGCGAGCTCGCCTTGACCACGGTCATG
This sequence comes from uncultured Bradyrhizobium sp., assembly GCF_947648125.1. Taxonomy (GTDB): domain Bacteria; phylum Pseudomonadota; class Alphaproteobacteria; order Rhizobiales; family Xanthobacteraceae; genus Bradyrhizobium. The sequence continues at coordinate 17,108 of NZ_CANSMR010000013.1, forward strand.
ATCACCCACGACATGACCGAGGCGCTGCTGCTGGCCGATCGTGTCGCGGTGATGCGCGGCGGCAAGCTGCTCGCTTTGGGCACGCCGGCGGAGCTCGCAGGCAACACCGACGCCTATGTCGGCGAACTCTTGCGTACGCCGCGGCGGCAGGCGGAACGGCTCGGCGCATTGCTGCCGCGGGACGGCACGGCATGAGCGATCCACGCTGGAGCGAGGCGCTTGCGCATCTGCCCGACTATCTCGGCAATCATGTCCGGGTCAGCGTCGCCGCGCTGGCGCTCGGACTTCTGATCAGCCTGCCGCTTGCGATCATCGCGCGCAACCGGCCAGTGTTGCGCGGCACGCTGCTCGGGCTTGCCAGCATCGTCCAGACGGTACCTGGCCTCGCGCTGCTCGCGCTGTTTTATCCGTTGTTGCTGGCGCTCACGGCTCTGACCGTGGCGTGGCTCGGCTTCAGCTTCTCCGCCTTCGGCTTCCTGCCGGCGGTGCTGGCGCTCGCGCTCTATTCGATGCTGCCGGTACTGCGCAACACCATCACCGGCCTGTCGGGCGTCGATCCGGCGGTGCTGGAGGCTGCACAGGGCGTCGGCATGACGCCGCGGCAATCACTCACCATGGTCGAGCTGCCGCTGGCGCTGCCGGTGATGATGGCGGGGATCCGCACCGCCGCGGTGTGGGTGATCGGCACCGCGACGCTGTCGACGCCGATCGGGCAGACCAGCCTCGGCAACTATATCTTCGCGGGGCTGCAGACCCAGAACTGGGTGTTCGTGCTGTTCGGCTGCTTCGCCGCCGCCGTGCTCGCGCTTGTCGTCGACCAATTGCTGGCGCTGATCGAGAATGGCCTGCGCAATCGCAGCCGCGTCCGGACCGCACTCGGCGGGCTCGGCATAGCCGCCCTGATCGCGGCAACGCTGGTGCCCGCGATCGCGCGGCCGCAGGCGCGCTACGTCGTCGGCGCCAAGACGTTCACCGAGCAATATGTGCTGTCCGCGCTGATGGCACAGCGGCTGCAGGCGGCCGGACTGCCGACGACGACCCGCGCTGGCCTCGGCTCCAACGTGATCTTCGATGCGCTCGCCGCCGGCGACATCGACGTCTATGTCGACTATTCCGGCACGCTGTGGGCGAACCAGTTCCACCACACCGATATCAGGCCGCGTGCCGAGCTGCTGGGCGAACTGGGGACGACGCTGGCGAAGCAGGCCATCACGCTGCTCGGCGAGCTCGGCTTCGAGAACGCCTATGCGCTGGTGATGCCGAAGAGCCGCGCCGACCAGCTCGGCATCCATTCGATCGCCGACCTGGCATCTCACGCCGCGACGATGTCGATCGCCGGCGACTATGAAATCTTCTCGCGGCCGGAATGGGCCGGCATCCAGAAGGCCTACGGGCTGACGTTCCGCGCCCAGCGCCAGATGCAGCCGGATTTCATGTATGCTGCGGTCGCCTCGGGCGAGGTCGACGTCATCGCGGGCTACACCAGCGACGGGCTGATCGCGAAATACGACCTGGTTACGCTCGCCGACGACAGGCACGCGATCCCGCCCTATGACGCGATCGTGCTGCTGTCGCCAAAGCGGCGCGACGACGAGGTTCTCAAGGCCGCGTTGCGGCCACTGCTCGGCAAGATCGGCATCGCCGAGATGCGCGAGGCGAACCTGCGCGCGTCGGGCAACGACGCATCATCATCGCCCGACGCCGTGGCGCGCTGGCTGTGGGGGAAGGTCGGACCAAGATAACCCCATCGTCATTGCGAGGAGCTCGCGACAAAATTGCAAAGCAATTTTGCGCTGAAGCGACGAAGCAATCCATCGTCCTGCGCATACGGATGGGCGGATTGCTTCGCTCCGCTCGCAATGACGGCGGGGGACGCATGTTGCGTCTCACAATCCCTTGATGATCCCCGCATCGATCAACAGGCGGTTGAAGCGGCGCGCTTCGGCGCCGTCCTTGCAGGAATAGAACGCGCCGTTGCAGCGGAGCATGATCGCCTTCTGCTCCTCGAACGACGGATCGAGCGGAATGCCCGCCGCTTCCTGGATCACCAGCGGCAGATAGGCGGCGTCGATCGTGTCCATCACCGTCGGGCTCTTCACCGGTTCGAAGTTGATGGCGTCGATCGCGTAGTAGGTCGCGTAGTAGCGCGGATCGTAGTCCATCAGCTTCTTGCCGATGCCGGCCTCGTCGAGCCCGGGATCGAGCAGCTGCGGCGAGAACTCCGGCTGATGATCGCCATAGCGCACGATCAGGAACGGCTGCGCTGGAAATTTCCTCTTCAGCGCGGCAACAAAGCCGGCATAGTCGCCAGCGCTCATCGCCTGCCGCCGCAGATATTCGTCGACCGACGGCACGTTGCCCGGCCGCTTCCATGCCGGCAGCAGCTCGGGACGGAATTTCGTCTCCCACGGGAAATGATTGGCGGCGAGATAGACGAAGGTGAACAGCGGCGTGCTGACCGTCTTCTGCTCGGCCATCAGCTTCAGCGCCTTGTCGTAGAAGAAGCTGTCGGGTTCGACGTCCTTCGCGTGCAGATCATGCGCGTCGTAGAATTGCTGGATGCCGGTTGTGGTCTGGAAGCTGCGCGCACTCATGAAGGCGCCGAATGCCGGATAGAGCGACAGCGTGTCGTAGCCGCAACGGCGCAGCGCCAGCGGAAGGCCGCGCTCGACGCGGCCCGATGCGATACGAGTGACGAAATAGGCGAACCGGCCGAACGAGCGCGAGGACAATCCCGCCAGCACGTTGTACTCGGTGAACCAGCTCGGCCCGCCATTGCTCTCGGCGAGGAATTTGCGCTCGACGCCGTCGTAGGACTTGAACTGGCTGCCATAGCCCGGCGGAACCTTGACGCCGGAAGCCGCGCGGATGTCGAAGCTCGATTCATCATGGATCATGATGATGTTCGGCCGCCGCCCGGCGGGGTGGCAGGCATCGACCAGCGGCATCTTGAGCTGGTCGCTCGCGCTCGGATCCGACTCCATGAAGCCATAGGCGACGAAGTCTGACACCGCAGTCACGCCGGAGCGCGCGAATTTCGACAGATAGCCGTCGTCGTAATAGCCGCGCCAGGCCTCGTCCGGCCAGGCGAAGGCATAGCCCGAGAGCGCGGCGGTGCAGGCTAGGCAGGCGGCCGCGGCCGGCAGGCGGCGGATGCGAAACGGATCGAGCCACCACAGCGCGTACATCAGGGGCAGCGTGACCAGGCCGGCGCCGATGATCGACCAGCGCAGGTTCGGAAAGATCGTGAGCAGGAACGACGCAGTGTCGCGATCGATCACCATCAGGTCGACGAAGTTCGCGGTCATCTGCACCACGTCGTGCTTGAACCGCGACAGCAGCACCAGCACCACGACCAGCGTCAGCGACAGCGCGCCCGACAGCGCCGGACGGCGCAGCAGCGCGATGAACAGGAAGTTCAGAATTCCCCAAGAGAGCAGGAAGCAGAGCCGCGAGCCGAAATCGGTCTCGGTCCGCAGCATCAGGATCAGCGCGCCGAGATGCGGTGCGGCGACCGCCATCAACCGCCAGATGCCGATCGCAGCGAGACCGCCGGCCAGCGCGGCAACGGAAGAGTTTTGCTGAGGCGCGGGCGCCATGGGCGGGACGCAATACAACCCGGCGCAATGGCACGGCCTTGACTGGCAAAGGCCAGGAGGCACACCGCACAGCCGGAGTCTGCGCCGTGTCATAAAAACGTAATTGAATCGTCATGAACGCGCAATGAATTTGCCTGCCCGGAGCACCGCCGGCCAGCGTGGCGCGCCTCAGACCTTCGCCGCAGGCCTTGCAATGCCGGCGATGAAGAGGTCGACGATGTCAGCGGCCATCTGCTCAATCTCGGCTTCGGCGACACCCCAGCGCGGCAAGTGGCCGTCGATATGCATCCGCGCAAAACCATAGACCAGCGCGCGGCCGGCGATCTGGACCTGCTTTAGGTCGCGCGCCGCAAGCCGACCGGCTGAAAAAGCCTCCGCCAGCGTGCGCTCGGTCAGGCCGATCAACTCCGCATTGTCGCTGGAGATCCCGGCCGAGCGGTCGTGGTCGAAGAAGCGGCGACTGGAGATGATCTCGAAATGGGTCGGGTTCTTCATCGCCCAGCGCAGATAGGCGATCCCAAGGCAGCGGAAGCGGCCCAGTGGATCGCCGGCTGGCGCATCGGCCAGCGCCGCCTCGATCTCGGCGCGGAAGCCGCGCTGCGCCTCCTCGGCCACCGCATTCATCAGGGCATCCCGGCTCGGGAAATGCCGGAACGGCGCGCCCGGCGAAACCCCGGCGCGGCGGGCGGCTTCGCGCACACTGACCGCCTCCGGCCCGCCCTCACCGACCAGTTGCATGGCGGCATCGATCAGGACCCGCCGGAGGTCACCGTGGTGATACGGCTTGGCCGCCGGTGCCCGCGCCGCGGGTGGACGCGGTTTGGCGGACCGGCGTCCGATCGGCGGGTTCTTGGCGGGGCGGCGCATGGCGCACCTCTAGCATCACCCGCTTGTGAATGTAAGCGGTGATTACACGGATTGACCGCACTCCATCGCGAAATGTAACTGGCGATTACATCAACACGGGAGGCAAGATATGACGGCGCGTCGAAACTGGTTCGAGGGCTGGCGGCTGTTCGGCCTGCTCACACTGACCCTGATCGGGCTTTCGATCTGGATCGCCGCGATGCGGCAGTTCGAGGTCGAAGGCGTGCGGATGGTGATCCGCTTCACGGCGCGGACCTCGCTGCTGTTGTTCTGCCTTGCCTTCTCCGCCGCCGCGCTGGCGCGGCTCTGGCCGAACGCCTGGACGCACTGGCAGCGCCGCAACCGCCGCTATCTCGGCGTCACCTTCGCGGCCTCGCACGCCATCCACGCGGTCGCAATCAACGCGTTCGCAATGCTCGATCCGGCCGGCTTCGCCGCCGCAACCTCTATCGTCTCCTACGTCTTCGGCGGCATCGGCTATCTCGTCATCATCGCGCTGACAGCGACCTCGTTCGATCGCACGGCTGCGCTGCTCGGCTCGCGCGCCTGGCGCAGGCTGCATCTGATCGGCGGCTATTATCTGCTGCTGCAGTTCACGGTCTCGTTCGGCAAGCGGATTCCCGAGATGCCGCTCTACGCCCTGTTCCTGGTGCCGCTCGCCGTTGTGTTCGCGCTCAGGATGATCAGCATGGCCGCGCGGCCTGCGTCACGTCAGGCACAGGCGAGCTGAAACCGGGGCGCCTCACATCAGGTGAAACTTGCGGCCGAGCCGGCGATGCACCGACAGCACCGCGCGATCGACGTCGCTGATCAGGCTGTCGCCGAGCACGACGTTCGGGATCTCCCAGTTGCGCCCGACCTGCCCATCGGGCAGCGCGGCGACCGCCGGCACGCGGGCGGTCTCGCAGCCGGGTTGGGCGCGCAGCGCCTCCTCGGCAAGCTGGGTCAATTCGTCCTGGCTCTTTCCGTCAGTCATGACCCCGGTCCTGACTCCGGAAGATGGCTCACTGATGGCCGAGGTTTTCCAGTTCCTTGGCACGGACTTCCGTCGTGCTGCGCATGCATTCGCCGGCATCGAGCCGGGCGATGGTGCCCTCGCCGAGGTCGTAATACAGGCAGTTGGCGTCACGGTACTGGATCCATAACCGTTGTGCGGTGCGCAGCTGTTCGCGCTGCTTGTCGCCGGCGGCATCCTTCAGCGCCTGCTGATAGGCGACGTTCATCCGTTTGTCCCATTGCGCGGTCTTGGCCTTGAGGCACTCGACCATCTGGTAGGTGCTGCCGTCGCAGGATTGCTCTCCATCGCCCTGGTCGCCCGCCCGGGCCGACGAGACGGCGATGATGAGAACGGCCGCAACCAGGGGCCCGAGCCTGCACGCGCCTGTCGCGAGAGCCGATTTCATGCCGTCTTCCCTTTCCGATGGATGCCTTAGCTGAGCCATACGTTAGTGCGGCCGTAGCACATCCCGTTCATATCAATCGCACCGCGGCTGGCCTTCCCGATCCGTGCAGGATATTTCATGGGCATGGAGGAACCATGCGGCGCGCCTTGACGCCTGTGATCGTTCTGGCCGTGTTCGGCCTGCTCGTCGGCGGGCTGTTTCGCTATGCCTTCGACGAATCCAACGAAGCCTCCGTCGCGAACTATGTGCGCAGCGCCCTCGACGGCGCCGCCCTCACCCTGATCGTCTGGGCCACGCATCTCTATCTGGCCGCGCGTGGCGGTTGGCTGCGGCGGCGACCGCTGATCGTCGAGCTGATTGCCCGCTCCGTGATCCTCGCCGTCATCGTTGCGGTCGCTGCGATTGTGCTCGAGATCCTGCTGTACGGGCATGGGCTCGAGGCGAAGTGGATTCGCGAGACCTTCTTCAAGATCATCGGGGTCGGCCTGCTGCTGTCGATCCCGATCACGACGATCTACGAACTGGTCCGGATGATCGGCGGTCATACGCTGCTCAACATCGTGCTTGGACGCTACCGCCAGCCGGTGCGCGAGCAACGCGTGCTGCTGTTCCTCGACCTGGTCGGCTCGACGACGCTGGCGGAGGCGATGGGCGAGCTGCGTGTGCAGGAGCTCCTGACACGCTTCTTTTTCGACATCGACGAGCCGATCGTGGCACATGGCGGCGAGGTTCATGCCTATGTCGGCGACGAGGTCATCGTGACCTGGCCGGCCGACACGGGCCAGCCGTCGCGGCGCTACCTCGACTGCGTGTTCGCGATCGAAGACCGCCTCGCCAAGCGGGCCGACCATTATCGCAAGGAGTTCGGCGTGGTACCGGCATTCCGTGCCGGGATGCATGCCGGCCCGGTCGTCATCGGCGAATGCGGCGACTCGCGGCGGCAGATCGCCTATTTCGGCGATACGGTGAACGTCACGGCGCGGCTGCAGACGCATTGCAAGGAGGCCGGCCGGCCGCTGCTGATCTCGGGCGAGCTGCGTCGCCTGTTGCCCCTGGACCCGGATTTTGTCATCGAGCCGCTCGGCTCGACGCAGCTGCGCGGGCGCGCCGCTTCGATCGACCTGTTCGCCGTCGCGCGGCGCGTATCGTCCTAAACAATCTCTTAAGGCTCACCGCCATCGTGGCGAAAGCACCAATTGCGTCCTGTCCGGTCGTGCCCCGTTAAGGATGCGATGCACCCGTATTTGCACCGGGTTCCACCTTAACGCAGGTGTAAGACGACGCCATGCATGGTGCACGGACAGGTGTCATTCAACAAAAACAGGGTTGCCCATCGATGGCGCAACAGGCGTCACAATCGATTATTGCCGAACTCGAGGATGCGGTCCGGGACGGGACGTCAGCCAAGCGCGTGCAGACGCTGCGGCAGGTCACCGATCTGTTCCTGAACGACGGCGACCGCCTCAACGATGAACAGGTCAAGGTGTTCGACGACGTGCTCTGCCTGCTTGTCGCGCGCGTCGAGACGCGTGCACGGGCCGAGCTCAGCAAGCGGCTCGCGCCGCTCGACTATGCGCCGTTTGAGGTGATTCAGCACCTCGCCTGGGACGACGATATCAGCGTCGCCGGCGACGTGCTGACCCACTCCAGCCGCCTCTCGAACGACGCACTGCGCGAGATCGCCGCCAGCAAGGGCCAGGACCATCTGTTCGCGATCTCGGCGCGGGAGAACCTGCCGGCTTCCGTCACCGACGTGATCATCGATCGCGGCGAGGACAAGGTGATCCGGCGCCTCGCCAAGAACGCCGGCGCGCAGTTCTCCGACAACGGCTATTCCACGATAGTCGCCCGCGCCGAAGGCGACGACGAGCTGGTCGAGATCCTCGGGCTGCGCATCGATATTCCGGCCAAGCTGCTGCGCGACCTGCTGCAGCGCGCCAAGGAAACGGTGCGGGCCCGCCTGCTCGCGCTCGCATCGCCCAGGGCACGCGAGGAGATCAGCCAGGTGCTGAACGACATCGCGCAGGAAGAGGCCGCCGCCCCGCGCCGCAACTACGGCATCGCCGAAGAGCTGGTCAAGCTGATGAAGCAGCTGAACGAGCTCGACGATGCGGCGGTCTACAAATTCGCCGAGGACGGCAAGTTCGACGAGGTCACGGTCGCTCTCGCCGTGCTCAACGACATGCCGATCGCGATGATCGAGCGCCTGATGCTTGGCCTGCGCTCCGACCTGCTGCTGATCCCGTGCCGCTCGGCGCGGCTCAACTGGCCGACGGTCGAAACCATCCTGCGCAAGCGGCCGCTGCCGCATCAGATCGACCATGCGACGCTCGAGATCGCGCACCGCGATTACCGGCGGCTGTCGCTGGAGACCGCACAGCGCACCGTGCGGTTCTGGCAGCTGCACAACAGGATCGAGAAGCAGCCGATGGCGGCCGGTTAGCTGCCGCTGCCTTGTCGTGACAAAGAATAAAGGGTGGGCAACGCGCCCACCCTTTTTGATTCCTATGCGTAGGGTGGGTTAGCGAAGCGTAACCCACCGCGTCTTCGCGGAACGAATTGGTGGGTTACGTCGGAGCCTGTCATCGGGCCGCGCTTTTGCGCGGACCCGTTGGGCTAACCCGCCCTACACACCCGAGCTTAGTTCTTGCTCTTGTCGACCAGCGCGCCCTTCTTGATCCAGGGCATCATGTCGCGCAGCTTGGCGCCGACTTCCTCGATCGGATGCTGGGCGAGCTTGGCACGGGTCGCCTTGAACGAGGTCTGGTTGACCTTGTTCTCCAGCATCCAGTCGCGGGCGAACTTGCCGCCCTGGATGTCGGCGAGCACGCGCTTCATCTCCGCCTTGGTCTCGGCCGTGACGATGCGCGGACCGGTGACATACTCGCCGTATTCGGCGGTGTTGGAGATCGAGTAGTTCATGTTGGCGATGCCGCCTTCATAGATCAGGTCGACGATCAGCTTCACTTCGTGCAGGCACTCGAAATAAGCCATCTCGGGCGCGTAGCCGGCCTCGACCAGCGTCTCGTAGCCGCCCTTGATCAGCTCGACCAGGCCGCCGCAGAGCACCACCTGCTCGCCGAACAGGTCGGTCTCGCACTCTTCCTTGAAGGTGGTCTCGATGATGCCGGCGCGGCCGCCGCCGATCGCCGAGGCGTAGCTGAGGCCGAGGTCATGGGCGTTGCCTGACGAATCCTTGGCGATCGCGATCAGGCAGGGCACGCCGCCGCCGCGCTGATATTCCGAACGCACGGTGTGGCCGGGGCCCTTCGGCGCGATCATCAGCACGTCGAGGTCGGCACGCGGATCGAGCAGGTTGAAGTGCACGTTGAGGCCGTGGGCGAACACGAGCGCCGCGCCCTTCTTCATGTTGTCGTGCAGGTGCTCGCGATAGATGTCGCCCTGCAGCTCGTCCGGGGTCAGCATCATGACGAGGTCGGCCCACTTGGCGGCCTCGGCGACTTCCATCACCTTGAAGCCGGCGTTCTCGGCCTTCTTGGCCGAGGCCGAACCCTTGCGCAGCGCGATCGCCACTTCCTTGACGCCGGAATCCTTCAGGTTCAGCGCGTGGGCGTGACCCTGGCTGCCGTAGCCGACGATGGCGACCTTTTTGCCCTTGATCAGGTTCAGGTCGGCATCGCGATCGTAGTAAACTCGCATCGTGTTTTCCTCGTTTTGAAGGGGGCCAAAATCGGCCGATGAGTCAGGCTTTCGGAAGGTCAGAACCGCCGGGCGCCCGCGAATTTCCGGCGTTGTCTAGAGCATTTTTCCCCTCAGGGGAAACCCCCATCTCGCATGGCGCGGTGCGGCATCATGCGTCCATGAAGACCGGGTAGAGCGAGGCCAGTAGCAGGATGGCCATCACCACATTGAAGACGCGGATCGCCCGGGGCGAGGTCAGGACCGGCCGCAGGGCGGTGCCGAACAGCGCCCAGACGATGCAGGACACCGTTCCCAGGATCAGGCTCAGGCCGACCTGGATCGCGATGTTCCAGGGGAAGGCGGCAATCGCCGCATAGGCCGTGATGGTGCCGATCACCATCACCCAGCCCTTGGCATTGATCCACTGGAACATGGCCGCGCCCCAGAAGGTCATCGGGCCGCGGCCGGGCCCGTCGTCCTTGTCCGCCGAGGGCGGCTCGGCCATGGCGATGACGGTCGCGAGATAGACCAGATAGGCGACGCCGCCGTATTTCAGGATCGTCTGCAGCACCGGATAGGCGATGAAGACCGCCCCCAGCCCGACGCCGACCGCACCGACCATGAAGGCGAAGCCGACCGTGATGCCGGCGATGTGGGGCACGGTGCGGCGGAAGCCGTAGGTCAACCCCGAGGACAGCAGCATGATGTTGTTGGGGCCCGGCGTAAAGAACATCACGACGGCAAACACGACAAAGGCGAACAGCAGCGAACTCGACATGGTGCCCTCACGCGACTTTCGGCAGAGCTTTTGGCCGCTTCGACAGCAGCATCACGGCGATGCCGGCGATGACCGTGAGCATGCCGGCGAGCCGCAGTGGCCCGAACCTCTCGCCGAATACGATGCTGGAGGCGGCGGAGCCGACGAACGGCACCAGCAGCGCGAACGGCACCACCTGTGCCGCCGGATAATCCCTGAGCAGCCGGCCCCACAGCCAATAGGCGATACTGGTGGAAACGGTGCCGACAAACAGCGTCGAGACAACGCCGGCCGGCGACAGATGCGACAGCGCCTGCCACATCGGCTTCGCGCCCAGCGTCAGCAGCGACAGGCCGAACAACGGGACCGCCGCACACAGGCACAGCCATGCGAACAGGTCGAACATGCGTGCGCCCTGTGCCGGCCGCAGCAGCAGGTTTCCGATTGCGAACGAGACCGGCGAGATCATCAGGATGGCAAAGGCGGTGACGCTGAAATCGTAGCCGACGGTGCCGCAGATCATCAACAGGCCGACCGCGGCGATCGCGATGCCGACGGTCTGCAACCTCGACGGCAATTCGCCGAACAGCAGCGCGGCAAAGCCGATGGTGAACAGCGCCTGGCTCTGCACGATCACGCTGGTGAGCCCGACCGGCATGCCATGGGCGATGGCGACGGACTGCGCCAGGAACTGGCCGAGAAACAAGGTCAGGCTGATTCCGATCAGCAGCAGCCACGACACCTGACGCGGCTTGCGCAGGAACAGGCACGGCACGGCCGCGATGCCGAAGCGCAGCGCCGTCATCAATTCGGGCGGCAACTCATTGAGCGCGAACCGGGTTGCGACGAACGCAAGTCCCCAGATCACCGCGACCATGACGGCGATGCCAACATCGGCCGGCTTCATTGTTCTTCTTCTTTGGTTCGGTTTGGCTTTGTCGATGCTAGATTTGTTCGTCCGGCTTCGGTTTGCGCAGCAGATAGGTGCCGTGCAGCGGCGCGTGGTAGTCGGCGGCGACCAGGGTGAAACCGGTCTCGGTCAGCATGCGCTCCATCACCCAGCCGAAGGTCGAGTACTCGTCGCGCATATGGGTCATCACGCTTTCGCGCTCGAAATCGTGGTTCTTGATCGAGAAATCGGCCCAGCCCTCGACATCGCGATCGACGCCGTCGGGCATGCTGACGAACACCATGTCACGCAGATAGAAATTCGCGCCGGGCTTCAGCGCGTTGAAGATCCGTGACAGCGCCACCGCCTTCCAGAAGTCGGGCAGATGATGCAGCGTGAACTCGCTGACGATGAGGTCGTAGGAATTCGGCTGATAGGCAAAGGACAATAGCCCGGCCGGCTGGGTCCGGATCCTCGCCTTGCGGTCGCGCGCATAGATTTCGGCAAGCCCGATCATCGCCGGCGAGATGTCGATGGCGTCGACCTCGGCACTCATCAGCGCCGCCTCGGTCGCCAGCACGCCGTTGCCGCAGCCGATGTCGGCGATCCGCCAGCCCGGCTTGACGCCGAGCTTGGTCAGCGCCTGACGGGCTCGGACATCGCTGTCCTCGCTGACGTCATAGATCGAGGCAACCGCGGTATCGAGACCGACCTGCCGCCGTTGCGTGTAGTACCAGTCGCGCGCCAACATGATTCACATCCCTTCCGGCCCACGCGTGATCGCGGCCACCCCGGTTCGTGACACCTCGACCAGGCCCAGCGGGCGCATCAGGTCGATGAACTGATTGATCTTGGACGAATTGCCCGTGATCTCGAACACGAAGCTCTCGGTCGTGGCATCGATCACCCGGGCGCGGAATGCATCCGCCAGCCGCAGCGCCTCGACGCGGTGATCGCCACCGCCCCTCACCTTGACCATCGCAAGCTCGCGCTCGATCGAGCTGCCGGTCAGCGTCATGTCGACGACGCGGTAGACCGGGATCATGCGGTCGAGCTGATGCTTGATCTGCTGGATCACCATCGGCGTGCCCGTGGTGACGATGGTGATCCGCGAGAGATGTTTCTGACTCTCGGTTTCCGAAACCGTGAGACTCTCGATGTTGTAGCCGCGGCCGGAGAACAGCCCGATCACGCGCGCGAGCACGCCGGGCTCGTTCTGCACGAGAACGGACAGCGTGTGCGTCTCGTTCGGATCGTGACGCTCTTCGAGGAAGTAGGCGGATGCGGGCTGGTTCATGGTCGTCCCCTTACATTCTTTTCACGCCACCGCCCGCTGGGCGGCAGGCGCAGCATCCGTCCCGATCCAGGTTCGGAACAGATCGAAATCGATATTGCCGCCGCTCAGGATCAGGCCGACCCGCTTGCCGGCGAGCTTGCTCTTTTCCTGCAGCGCGGCTGCGAGCGCCGCGGCGCCTGCGCCCTCGGCGAGATTGTGAGTGTCGGTCCAGTAGGCGCGGATCGCCTGCCCGACCTCGTCGTCGGTGACCTGCGCGATGCGCGAGGCGCCCTTGCGGATCAGGGCGAATGCATCCGCGTCCGGAATCCGCGTCGCCATGCCGTCGGCCAGCGTGTTGCTGGTCTCGGTGGTCACGATCTTGCCGGCCGCGAACGAGAGCGCATAGGACGGCGCCTCGGTCGACTGCACGCCGACGATCTCGGTCTTCAGGCCGAGCAGGTCGCGCGCCATGATGCAGCCGGAGATGCCGGAGCCCTGCCCGATCGGCACATAGAGAATGTCGAGGTCGGGCGCTGATCGAAACAATTCCAGCGCGTAGGTCGCGACACCCAGCACCAGGTCCGGGTGGAACGACGGCACCATGTGTAGGCCGGCGAACTGGGCGCGGCGCTCTGCCTCTTCGCGCGCGGCCTGAAAGTCCTCGCCGTGCTCGACGAGTTCGGCACCGAACGCGTGCATGGCGCGGTTCTTCTCGACCGAATTGCCGCGCGGCACGTAGATCACCGCCGGCACGCCGTGGCGGCTGGCGGCAAACGCCAGACTCTGGCCATGATTGCCGCGCGTCGCCGAGATGATGCCGGGCACATCGGGCCGCTCGCGCTTCAGCCGCTCGAGATAGACCAGACCGCCGCGCACCTTGAAGGCGCCGATCGGCGTGTGGTTCTCATGCTTGACCACGACCTCGGTGCCGAGCCGCTCGGCCAGCAACGGCCAGGCATACGCCGGCGTCGCCGGCACCGCGGTGCCGACGATCCTGTGCGCGCGCTCGAGCTCGCTGAGATCAAACATGGCCCCCCTCACCTCACACCAGCGCCTTGCCGCCGGCGAAGGCCTTCGCGGTGGCCTCGTCGGTCGCTTCTTCCGGCAGCAGCATCTCGTTGTGCGCCTTGCCCGACGGGATCATCGGGAAGCAGTTCTCGAGCGCCGCAACACGGCAGTCGAACAGCACCGGGCGCCTGATCGAGATCATCTCCTTGATCGCGCCGTCGAGGTCGGACGGCTTGGTCGCCTGCAGGCCGACGCAGCCATAGGCATCGGCGAGCTTGACGAAGTCCGGCAGCGCCTCGGAGTACGAATGCGACAGGCGGTTGCCGTGCAGCAGTTGCTGCCACTGCCGCACCATGCCCATGTACTGGTTGTTCAGGATGAAGATCTTGATCGGCAGCTCGAACTGGACCGCGGTCGACATCTCCTGGATCGTCATCTGCACCGAGGCGTCGCCGGCAATGTCGATCACCAGGCTGTCCGGATGCGCCACCTGCACGCCGACTGCGGCCGGCAGGCCGTAGCCCATGGTGCCGAGACCACCTGAGGTCATCCAGCGATGCGGCTCCTCGAAGCCGAAGAACTGCGCGGCCCACATCTGGTGCTGACCGACTTCGGTCGTGATGTAGGTATCCTTGCCGCGGGTCAGCTCGAACAGGCGCTGGATCGCGTATTGCGGCAGGATGATATCGTTGTTCTTGCGGTAGGACAGCGAGTTGCGCGCGCGCCATTGCGCGATCTGCTGCCACCATGCCTTGATGTCGGGCTTCTTGGCTTCCGCCTTGAACACCTGCAGCAGGTCGCCGAGCACATTGCCGGCGTCGCCGATGATCGGCACGTCGACGCGGATGTTCTTGTTGATCGAGGACGGGTCGATATCGATGTGGATCTTCTTCGAGCCCGGCGAGAAGGCATCGACGCGGCCGGTGATGCGGTCGTCGAAGCGCGCGCCGACGCACAGCATGACGTCGCAATCATGCATCGTCATGTTGGCTTCGTAGGTGCCGTGCATGCCGAGCATGCCGAGCCAGTTCGGCCCCGACGCCGGATAGGCGCCCAGTCCCATCAGGGTCGAGGTGATGGGGAAACCGGTCGTCTCCACCAGCTGACGCAGCAGCTTTGAGGCCTCCGGACCCGAATTGATCACGCCGCCGCCGGAATAGATGACGGGACGTTTGGCATTGGCGAGCAGCGCCACCGCCTTGCGGATCTGGGTCGCATCGCCCTTCACGCGCGGTGTGTAGGAGATGTGAACGTCCGACTTGCGCGGCGGATGATAGGTGCCGGTGGCGAACTGCACGTCCTTCGGCACGTCGACCAGCACCGGACCCGGGCGGCCGGTGGTGGCGACATAGAAGGCTTCGTGCAGCACCTTGGCGAGGTCGTTGATGTCGCGCACCAGCCAGTTGTGCTTGGTGGAGGGCCGGGTGATGCCGACGGTGTCGCACTCCTGGAAGGCGTCGTTGCCGATCAGGTGGGTCGGCACCTGGCCGGTGATGCAGACCAGCGGGATCGAATCCATCAGCGCATCGGTCAGCGGCGTCACCATGTTGGTGGCGCCGGGCCCCGACGTCACCAGCACCACGCCGGGCTTGCCGGTCGAGCGGGCATAGCCTTCGGCGGCATGGCCGGCGCCCTGCTCGTGGCGAACCAGGATGTGCTCGACCTCGCTCTGCTGGAAAATCTCGTCGTAGATCGGAAGCACCGCGCCGCCGGGATAGCCGAAGACATGCTGCACGCCGTGATCGATGAGCGCGCGCACGATCATCGCGGCGCCGGTCATCTGATTGGGATCGTGGCTCTTGTCGGTCATGGTTCGCTCCGGATGCGCTTGTTTTTGCGCGGCTTTTGTCAGTTCTCGTCAGTTCTGTTTCGGGCAATAAAAAGGGGCCCTCGAGGCCCCATGCACACCGCCCGAATTTGGATGGCCGCTAGCCATCCCCGGCGGTGTGCCTGGGTACGACGGCGATAAGGAGTTTGGTAATAATGTTGCGCACGAGACGACCCAGTCTTCCCAAAGGTTGCGCGAACATAGCGGCCAAAGCCCGAATGTCAAGGCAAGGCAAGCAGTTTCGCGATTTTTGAACTGTAACGGGGTTCCAGCCGTTCGGCGAGTGTTTTTGCGCGGCGCAACGCGCATGGCAGACGGGCGCGCGGTGGCGCCGGCCCGGTAGCCCGGATGGGGCGCAGCGAAATCCGGGACGGTCTACCCGCGGGGAATAGACCCCGGATTGCGCTGCGCTCCATCCGGGCTACGGGGGCTATGAGATCCGGCCTTCCAGCCACTCCCTCGCAGCCTCAGGCACCACCCATTCGAATTCCGGCAGCTGGTGGCGAAACCAGGTGAACTGGCGCTTGGCGTAGTGGCGGGTGTCGGCCCGGCCGATCTCGGCGGCGGCCTGCCGGCTGATCTCCCCCTTGAGGTGACGGATCAGCGCCGGTATGCCATGGGCCTTCATGGCCGGCAGCAACGGATCAAGCCCGCGCGCGGCCAGCGCCGCGATCTCGTCGAGCGCGCCTTCATCGAGCATCACACCGAACCGGGCGTCGATCCGCGCGTAGAGCCGCTCGCGCTCCGGCGCCAGAAACAGCGCGTGGAATTGGCCCGGTGGCAGCAGCGGCGGCAGGCCATCGCGATGCCAGTCCGGCAGCGGGCGGCCGGTGGCCTCGACGACCTCGAGCGCCCGCGCGATGCGGGTGCGGTCGCGCGGCTTCAGCCGTTCGGCCGATAACGGATCGCGCGCCGCAAGCTCGGCATGCAGCACCTCGACGCCGCGCTGCTCCAGCCTTGCGCGCACGCTGTCGCGCACATCAGGGGGGATCGGCGGCACCGCCGACAGCCCGCGTGTCAGCGCCTTGAAGTAGAGGCCCGAGCCGCCGATGAAGATCGGCAGGCGTTTGTCGGCACGCGCCTCGCCGAGCACCTTGGCCGCGTCGGTCACCCAGGCGCCCGCGGAGAAATTCACGCCGGCGTCGACATGGCCGTAGAGCCTGTGCGGAACCTGTGCCTCCTCGCCAGCGGTCGGCCGCGCGGTGATGATCCGGAGGTCGCGATAGACCTGCATGGAGTCTGTGTTGATCACGACCCCGCCGGTCCGCTGCGCAAGCTCGAGCGCCAGGGCCGACTTGCCGCTGGCGGTCGGCCCTGCGATAAGCACTGCCTTGTCCAACAATCCTGAATGCGCCTGCATGTCCCTCGTTGCCACGCTGATCTGCAATCCTGCAAGCCCCGCGCTCGACGCCACCATCGTCGACGGTGCGCGGGCCGTGCTGCCCTCACCGGGCCCGGCGCAGTGGCTGTTCAACGAAGTCGCCGTCGACATTCCGTTCGAGAGCCAAGATTCTAGCGGAGACGCCATCAAGACCATCGAAGAGCGCCTGCGCCAGGCCCGCGGCGACCTGCCGATCGACATTGTCGTGCAGCCTCGGATCGGCCGGCGCAAGAAGCTTTTTCTGGCCGACATGGATTCGACCATGATCGGCCAGGAGTGCATCGACGAGCTCGCCGATTTCGCCGGGCTGAAAGCCCATGTCGCTGATATCACCGAACGCGCGATGCGCGGCGAGATCGAGTTCGAGTCGGCGCTGCGCGAGCGCGTCGCCCTGCTCAAGGGCCTGCCGGTCAGCGTCGTCGACGAGGTGCTGGAGAAGCGCATCACGCCGACGCCGGGCGGCCGCGCGCTGGTCATGACCATGCGCGCGCACGGCGCCTATACCTGCCTGATCTCCGGCGGCTTCACGTTGTTCACCAAGGTGGTCGCGGAGAAGATCGGCTTCCAGGAGAACCGCGCCAACCAGTTGCAGGTCGCGGACGGCAAGCTGACCGGCGAAGTGGTCGAGCCGATCCTCGGCCGCGCCACCAAGCTCGCCACCCTGGTCGAGCTGACCGAATCCTTCGACCTCGACGACATCGACACGCTGGTCACCGGCGACGGCGCCAACGATCTCGGCATGATCCAGGCCGCAGGTCTCGGCGTCGCCTATCACGCCAAGCCCGCGGTCGCAGCCGCCGCGGCGGCGCGGATCGATCACGGCGACCTCACCGCGCTGTTGTACGCGCAGGGCTATCGCCGGGATGAGTTCGTCGAGGGGTAGGCTGCGGGTGTCGTCCCGGCGCAGGCCGGGACCC
Organism: uncultured Bradyrhizobium sp.; assembly: GCF_947648125.1. Lineage (GTDB taxonomy): Bacteria > Pseudomonadota > Alphaproteobacteria > Rhizobiales > Xanthobacteraceae > Bradyrhizobium. The sequence continues at coordinate 34,675 of NZ_CANSMR010000013.1, forward strand.
ATAACCACCGACGCGCGCTGTCTGGCAAAAGCCGTCGACCGCTTCCTTAATCACTACGGCCACGGCGTATCGGTCCCGGCCTTCGCCGGGACGACGGGTCACTGCACGCCGAGCGCGACGAAGCGCAATTCGCCGTCGCCGTTGGAGACCAGCAGCAGCACGGACTTCTTGCCGTCCTTCTTCAGCTGGTCGACGCGCTTCTTGATGTCGGCGGCGCTGGACACCGCCTCCTGCGCCACCTCGACGATGACGTCGCCCGCCGATAGCCGCTTCTCGGCGGCATCGGAGGCATTGTCGACGCCGGTGACGACGACGCCCTTCACGCTGTCCTTGATCTTGTACTTGGTGCGCAGATCCTTGCTCAGCGCCGCCAGGTCGAGACCGAGCGCCTTCTGGGTCACCGGCTTCTCGGCGGCGTCGTCCTTAGGCTTGGCGTTGGCCTGCTGAGCCTTGTCGTTGTCCTCGAGCCGGCCGAGCGTGACCTTGCGGGTCTCCTCATTGCCCTTGCGGATGACGACGACGTCGACTTCCTTGCCGACCGCGGTGTCGGCGACGATGCGCGACAGGTCCTTGGGGTCCTTGACGTCCTTGCCGTCGAACTTGACGACGACGTCGCCCGGCTCGATGCCGGCCGGCTTGGCCGGGCCCTTGTCGTCGACGCCGGCAACCAGCGCGCCGCGTGCCGGCTTGATGTTGAGGCTGTCGGCGATCTCGTCGGTGACCTGCTGGATGCGAACGCCGAGCCAGCCGCGGCGCAGCTCGCCGAACTTCTGGAGCTGGTCGACGACGCCGGCCACGGTCTTCGACGGCACGGCGAAACCGAGACCGATCGAGCCGCCGGTCGGGGAGATGATCAGCGTGTTGACGCCGATCACCTCGCCATCGAGGTTGAACAGCGGACCGCCGGAATTGCCGCGGTTGATGGCGGCGTCGGTCTGGATGTAGCTGTCATACGGCCCCTGGCTGATGTCGCGGTTCTTGGCCGAGACGATGCCCGCGGTCACCGTGCCGCCGAGGCTGAACGGGTTGCCGATCGCGACCACCCAGTCGCCGAGGCGGATCTTGTCGCTGTCGCCGAACTTGACGGCGGTGAGCGGCTTCGGCGGCTTGAACTTCAGGACCGCGAGGTCGGTCTTCTTGTCGACGCCGACCACTTCGGCCTTGATCTTGGTTCCGTCGTTGAGGATGACGTTGATCTCGTCGGCGTCGGCGATGACGTGGTTGTTGGTGACGACGATGCCCGCGGTGTCGACGATGAAGCCGGAGCCGAGCGAGTTGGTCTTGCGCGGCTGGAACTCGCCGCTCTTGTCGCCGCCCTTGCCGGGCGGGCCGCGGCGGTTCTTGAAGAAGTCGTCGAAGAATTCCTCGAACGGCGAGCCGGGCGGCAGCTGCGGCATCGTCCGGTCCTTGGCCTCGATCGTCTGCGACGTCGAGATGTTGACGACGGCGTCGATCACCTTCTCGGCGATGTCGGCGATGCCCTCGGGGCCGCGTGCAAACGCCGGCACGGAGCTCAGCATGCTCGCAGCACCGATCGAGATCGCAGCTCCCATCATGCGGAGGCGACGGCTCAGGGCTGGTCTGGCAGCGATCATGTCGGAGTTTCTCCAGGCAAACGGGTTCAAATTAGCTGATTGTAGAGTGCGCCCGAACGGGCATATGGCGCAAGCATCTCAGCCGGGCATTTCGGCGAAAAACCGGCTGCAAGAGGCTCACGATTATGTTCAGTCTTGCTTGTCATTCCGGGACGGTCCGAAGGACCAGACCTCAGGGGCGCAATTGCGCCCAGGGGAATCTCGAGGTTCCCCGGTGCGTAATTGCGCACCTGAGGTTCATGCTTCGCATGCTCCGGAACGACAGCTAAATCTAGCGCCGCACCACCCAGATCAGGATCAGTCCCGCGACCGCCGAGCCGATGCCGACGATGCGCAGGATGTTGTCGGGTGTGGCCAGCGCGCTCTTCATCGCCCGGCGCATCCAGGCGGGGCTTGCCGCAAACAGGATGCCTTCGAGCACGAACAGGATTCCCAATCCGATGAGGAAGTCGCCGAACGCTATGGACTTCATCGGATGGCAGCCTCCCGCTCGATGCTTGTTGTTGTTGAGTGGCGGCGACGCGGTGTCCGCATCGCCGCCAAGTCTTGATGTTTAGTCGTGACGTTACTGTTTCGGCGCGGCGGCCGCCTCAGGCCCCTTGCCGTTCGCATTGCCGAAGTATCTGAAGAATTCCGAGTCCGGCCGCAACAGGAAACGTGTGTCGCCGGAACGCAGACTGTTCTCATAAGCCGTCATCGAGCGATAGAACGCGAAGAAGTCCTTGTCCTTGCCATAGGCCTCGGCGAACAGGCGGTTGCGCTCGGCATCGCCAGCACCGCGGGTTTGTTCCGCGGCCGAGTTCGCCTCGGCGACGATCACGGTTGCTTCGCGGTCGGCCTTCGAGCGGATCTCCTGCGCCTTCTGGTCGCCCTGGGCCCGGAACTCGGCCGCTTCGCGCTGACGCTCGGACTTCATCCGGTCGTACACCGCCTGGCTGTTCTGCTCCGGCAGATCGGCGCGGCGGATCCGGACGTCGACGACCTCGATGCCGTAGCCGTCGGCCTCCTTGTCGAGCTGCTCGCGAATCCGTGCCATCAGCTTCTCGCGCTCGTCACGCACCACCGTGATGAAATTGACCTCGCCGAGCACGCGGCGCAGCGCCGCGTTGAGCAGCGTGGTCAGCTGCAGATTGGCGGCCTGGATCGAGCCGACGCTGGTGTAGTAGCGCAGCGCATTCTTGATGCGATAGCGCGCGAAGGCGTCGACCACGAGCCGCTTCTGGTCGGAGGCGATCACTTCCTGCGACGGGTTTTCGAGATCGAGGATGCGCTTGTCGACGTTGATCACCGAATTCCACGGCGCCTTGAAGTGCAGGCCGGGATCGGTGACGACCTCAACCGGCTCGCCGAACCGCAGCACGATGGTCTGCTCGGTCTGCGCCACGGTGAACATCGAGCTGTAGCCGACGGCGAGCACGATGAAGAGGATGATGAGGGACACAATGCCGGTGACAGGGGACCTCATCGGGTGGCTCCCTGCTGCTGGCCGGTCGTGGCCGGCGCAGCTGCCGGACGCCGCGGCGTCAGTTCGCCGAGCGGAAGATAGGGCACGATGTTCTGGCCCTGGCCGCCGTCATAGACCAGCTTCTCGGAGCTACCGAGCACGCGTTCCATGGTCTCCAGATAGATGCGCTCGCGCGTCACTTCGGGTGCCTTCTTGTATTCATCATAGACTTTCAGGAAGCGTGCGCTCTGGCCCTTGGCCTCGGCGACCGCCTGCTCCTTGTAGCCCTCGGCGGCCTGCAGAATCTGCGCGGACCGACCACGCGCTTCCGGCACGATCCGGTTGGCGTAGGTCTGCGCCTCGTTCTGCTTGCGCTCGAGGTCGGACCGCGCCGCCTGCACGTCGCGGAACGCGTCGATCACCTGCGCCGGTGGATCGACCTTCTGCATCTGCACCTGGGTGATCTGGATGCCCGCGCTGTAGTTGTCGAGCGTCTTCTGCATCAACTCCTGGACGTTCTGCTCGGTCACGTTGCGCGCCCCGGTCAGGATCGGCTGGATCTGCGAGCGGCCGATCACCTCGCGCATCGCGCTTTCGGCAACCGCCTTCACGGTGCCTTCGGGATTCTGGATGTTGAACAAATAGGCACCGGCCCCGCCGGGCTTGATCCGCCACAACACGGTGAAGTCGACGTCGACGATGTTCTCGTCGCCGGTCAGCATCAGGCTTTCTTCCGGCACGTCGCGCATGGTGCGGCCGCGCCGTGCAGGATCGTCGATCAGGGTCATGCCGATCGAGATCGTGTTGACGCGCAGCGCCTTCGGCAGCAGCACCGTCTCGATCGGATACGGCAGGTGATAGCGCAGGCCCGGCTGCGCGTCGCGGACGTATTTGCCGAAGCGCAGCACGACGCCGAGCTCTTCGGACTGGACGCGGAAGATCCCGGTGGCGAACCAGATCGCCAGCGCGGCGACCAGCACCAGCGCGATGCCCATGCCGCTGAAATGACCGCCGGGCAACCACTGCTGCAGCCGGTCCTGGCCGCGCCGCAGCAGATCCTCAAGATCCGGCGGCCTTGGCCCGGCTGACTGCGGACCTGTGCCCCATGGCCCTTTCGGACCCGAGCCCCATGGCCCCCCGCCTTGATTTTTCCACGGCATCAAACATCTCCTCGGCAAGTCCGGACGGGACGCCCGGCCTCGAATGTCCGGCCCGGTTATAGGGGACGGCTCAGGCCCTTACAACGCAAGCTTCCTTGCCGGACGAGCTATGCGCCGGGGCATAATTGTCAATGCAAACATTGGTTAACCCCGGCAGCGCCGACGATATGTCACATAGGAGAAGTCGGCGCTGTCGTCCGGACCAGCCGGATTTCGCACGCGCGCGACCTCGTCCCACTCTTTCGCGTCGATTGTGTCGAACCGTGTATCGCCGTCGGGCCGGGCGTGAACCTCGGTGATCTCCAGCCGATCGGCCATGCGCATTGATTGCGCATAGATCTCCGCGCCACCGATGACGGCAATTTCAGTGGCGAAACGCCGCAGCGCGTCACCAAGCGCAATGGCACGGGCATTTTCGAACGACGTGGTGACGATGGCGCCGCGCGCGCGATAGTTCGCATCGCGCGTCACCACGATGTTGGTGCGCCCCGGCAGCGGCCGGCGCAGGGATTCGAACGTCTTGCGTCCCATCACGATGGGCTTATTCAAGGTGATCGCCTTGAAGCGCTGCTGGTCGGATTTCAGCCGCCACGGGATTGCGTTGGCATTTCCGATCACGCCGTTCTCGGCGACCGCGACGACGAGCACGATCTCCATCAGCGCGCTCCTTGCGCGAGCGCCGACAGCGCCTCGCCGGAGACGCGGCAAATCGTCCATTCGTCCATCATCTCGGCGCCGAGCGACTTGTAGAACGCGATCGACGGCGCGTTCCAGTCGAGCACCGCCCATTGCAGCCGCGACCAGCCATTGGCGAGGCATTGCTTGGCCAGATGCACCAGCAGCGCCTTGCCGATACCCTTGCCGCGCAGCGCCGGACGCACGAACAGGTCCTCGAGATAGATGCCGTGGCGGCCGGCGAAGGTCGAGAAGTTGACGAACCAGACCGCGAAGCCGGCCGGCTCGCCGTTCCATTCGGCGATGTCGCAATAGAGCCGCGGGTTCGCGCCGAACAGCGCCTCGGCGATATCGGCCTCGCTGGCCTGAACCTCGTGCAAAAGCTTCTCGTAGTCGGCGAGCTCGCGGACCAGCGAGAACACCAGTCCGGCCTCATCGGGCCGCGCGCGGCGGATGGTGAGCGACATCAGACCGCGACTTCAGCCTTGATGTGCGGATGCGGGTCGTAACCCTCGAGCTTGAAGTCCTCGTAGCGGAACGCGAAGATATCCTTCACGTCGGGATTGATCGCCATCGTCGGCAACGGCCGCGTCGGCCGCGTCAATTGCAGGCGCGCCTGCTCGAGATGGTTCGAGTAGAGATGCGCATCGCCCAGCGAGTGCACGAAATCGCCGGGCTTGAGGCCGGTCACCTGCGCGACCATCATGGTCAGCAGCGCGTAGGAGGCGATGTTGAAGGGCACGCCGAGGAAGACGTCGCCGGAGCGCTGATAGAGCTGGCAGGACAATTTGCCGTTCGCGACATAGAACTGGAACAGGCAGTGGCACGGCGGCAGCGCCATCTTGTCGACCTCGGCCGGATTCCAGGCGCTGACGATCAGCCGCCGCGAGTCCGGATTCCGCTTGATCATCTCGATCACGTTGGCGATCTGGTCGATGCTGCGGCCATCGGGCGCGGGCCAGGAACGCCATTGCGAGCCGTAGACCGGACCGAGATCGCCATTGGCGTCGGCCCATTCGTCCCAGATCGTGACGCCGTTGTCGTTGAGATATTTGATGTTGGTGTCGCCGGCGAGGAACCAGAGCAGCTCGTGCACGATCGCCTTCAGCGGCAACCGCTTGGTGGTCAGCATCGGGAAGCCGGCCGACAGGTTGAAGCGCATCTGGTGGCCGAAGATCGACAGCGTGCCGGTGCCGGTGCGGTCGTGTTTCTCCGCGCCATCGGCGAGGATGCGTTCAAGCAGGTCGTGATACTGGTTCATGGCGTTGGTTTCGGACCCTTCGGGGAAGCGACGAACTTAACGGTCGAGGCCGCCGGCCGACACGCTGATTCGGCTGAATGCACCGATTATACCCCGAAAAGTGAGCACTCCGCGCGAAACGACAAGGGGCGGAACTCACGTTCCGCCCCTGCCCTATCCAGTTGATCGCGCTGGCTTAAGTGGCCGGCTTGAGCACCGGGGTCCACTTCGCGATCTCGTTCTTAACGAGGGTCGCGAGCGCCTCGGGCGTGCGGTTGGCGGGCGCCGGGATCACGCTGCCGAGCTCGAGCAGGCGCTTGCGCACGTTCTCGTCGTCGAGCGCCTTGTTGGCCGCGGCATTCAGCGTGGCGATGATCGCCGGCGAAGTTCCCTTCGGCGCGAAGATCGCGTTCCAGGCCTGGGCCTGGAACGCCGGCAGGCCGGCCTCCGCCGTGGTCGGGACATTGGGCAGCGACGGATTGCGCTCGGGGGTGGCGACCGCATAGGCCTTGATGGTGCCGGCGTTGATCTGCGGCACCGCGTTGACGATCTGGTCGCACATGTAATCGACCTGGCCGGCGACCAGTGCGTTCATGGCGGGGCCGGTGCCGTTGAAGGGCACACCCACCGGCTTGACGTCGAGGATCGAGTTCAACAGCTCGCAGGAGGCGTGTGAGACCGAACCGATACCGGCATGCGCGGCGTTGACCTTGTCGGCATTGGCCTTCACGTAGGCGACGAATTCCTTCAGATCCTTCGGCGGGAAATCCTTGCGGGCAAGGATCAGGATCGGCGTGCCCGCGAGCAGCGCGACGGGTTCGAAATCTTTTTCCGGGTGATAGGCGAGCTTCGGATAGAGCGGCACGGAGGCCGCATGCGTGCCCATATGTCCGGTGACGAGCGTGTAGCCATCATTGGCGGCGCGTGCGGCGCGCGTCGTTGCCGTGGTGCCGCCGGCGCCGACCACGTTCTCGATGACGATGCTTTGTCCGAGCGTCTGCGCCATGTGCGCGGTGACGATGCGCGAGATGACATCGGTCGGACCGCCGGCTGCGAACGGCACGATCATGGTGATGGTGCGCGTCGGATAGTTTTGCGCGGAGGCCGGTACGGCGAATGCGCCGAGCGCGGCAAATGCCGAAAGGCATGCGCCCGCAAGCGAGCGAACGGACATCATCTCAATTCCTCCCGGGAACGTTTGACCAATGAAAATGCCGGCCAAATCGGCCGGCATTTTCATTTCATGAGACGACATCGAGTGTCGATTCGACTTCCGCCTGCGGCGCGCCGACGCAGGGCCGGCGCTCCCTACTTGAGCATGATCTCCGCGCAAACGCGTTCCGCGTTTGTCGCGAGGGAAAACCGCTTCACACTTTTCCGGATCATGCTCTAGCCCTCGGACTCCACGAACACCTCGTCGCGCTTGGCACGCAAGGTCGGCAGCACGGCGAGCACCAGGAGACCTGCCGCGATCGCCAGCAGCACTGCCGACAGCGGCCGCGAGAGGAACACGCTCCAGTCGCCGCGCGAGATCAGGAGTGCACGACGCAGGTTCTCTTCCATCAGCGGGCCGAGCACCATGCCGAGCAGCAGTGGTGCCGGCTCGAAATCGTGCTTGATCAGCCAGTAGCCGACCAAACCGAACGCGCCTGCGAGCACGACGTCGACCGGCGCGTTGTTCACCGAGTAGATGCCGATCGCGCAGAAGATCACGATCGAGGGGAACATCAGCCGGTACGGCACGCGCAGCAGACGGACCCAGATGCCGACCAGCGGCAGGTTGATGATGATCAGCATCAGGTTGCCGATCCACATCGAGGCGATCATGCCCCAGACCAGGTCTGGCTGCTTCACCATCACCTGCGGACCCGGCACGATGCCATGAATGGTCATCGCGCCGACCATCAGCGCCATCACCGCATTCGGCGGGATGCCGAGCGTGAGCAGCGGGATGAACGAGGTCTGCGCCGCGGCGTTGTTGGCGCTTTCCGGCGACGCTACGCCCTCGATCGCGCCGCGGCCGAACCGCGACGGATCCTTGGCAATCTTCTTCTCCAACGTATACGCGGCAAACGACGCGATCACGGCGCCGCCGCCCGGCAGGATGCCAAGGATCGAGCCCAGGATGGTGCCGCGCACGATTGCCGGCGCGGAATCCGTCAGGTCCTTCCTGGTCGGCATCAGGCCGGTGATCTTCTGCTGCACCAGATCGCGGCTCATCTCGGCACCGGCGTCGAGATTGCGGATGATCTCCGCGAAGCCGAACACACCCATCGCCACGGTGGCAAAGCCGAGACCGTCGGCAAGCTCGGGGATGTTGAAGGCCATGCGCGAGGCGCCGGTCTCGATGTCGGAGCCGACCATCGACAGCAGCAGGCCGAACACGATCATCGCGATCGCCTTCAGCACCGAGCCCTTGGCGAGCACCACCGCGAAGATCAGGCCGAGCACCATCAGCGAGAAATATTCGGCCGGGCCGAACGCCAGCGCGAGCTTGGTCAGCGGCGCGCCGAGCACGGCGATCAGGACGGTTGCGACGCAACCGGCGAAGAACGAGCCGATCGCGGCGATCGCGAGCGCCGGGCCAGCGCGGCCCTGTCGTGCCATCTGGTGGCCGTCGAGCGCGGTGACCACGGAGGTCGCCTCGCCCGGAATATTGACCAGGATCGAGGTGGTCGAGCCACCATACTGGGCGCCGTAATAGATGCCGGCGAGCATGATCAGCGCGCCGACCGGCGGCAGGCCGAAGGTGATCGGCAGCAGCATGGCGACGGTGGCGATGGTGCCGATGCCCGGCAGCACGCCAACCAGCGTACCGACCAGTGCGCCGATCAGGCACATCAGAAGATTAATCGGCGAAAGCGCCACGGCAAAACCGTGGGCTAGATTGGCGAACAGTTCCATTGCGCCCTCACTGAATCAGGAAACGAGGGAACATCGGCATCGGAAGTCCCAGCACGTAGGGGAAAAGCAGCGCGCAACCGAGCGTCAGGCAGCCGCCGACGATGATGGCCTCGATCCATTTCGTCTCATGCGAGCCCATCGCCGCGATCAGGAAGGCGGCAAAGGCGGAGACCACGAGCCCGAGCGGGCGGATCGCCACTGCGAAGAACACGATGGCCGCCGACACGAACAGCGGCCCGCGCCAGGAATAGGCCGCGATCTGCGGACCATCCCGCATAACTCCCACCAGCGCCACAGCGCCGCCGAGCAACAGCAGCAGCACGGCGAACATGCGCGGCGCGGTTCCGGCGCCGAACGAGAATCCGTGCATGCCCTGCAGATCGCTGGAGGCCCACAAGGCAAACACCGCAACCGCCATCATGGCGAGCCCGCCGACAAAGTCCTGCGGGCCGCGCACCCATGTCGGCAAGATCGATTTGACCGGCGCCTCGCTCGGCATATCGCTCATGAGTTCGCTCCCCCCGTCAGGGCTGTCCCGCCCGTTGTGATTGAATGGATTGGCTTGTGGTGCGTTGACCGAAGAACCTTGCTAGCGATTTTCGTCAGACAACGCCAGCAAAACCCAAGAGACCTCCGGCAAGCAACATCCATAAGGGATTGATCCGTGTCGCAAAAGCAAGCGCCGCTGCGACAATGGTGATCAGGATCGCGATCCAACTTTGGTCTGATGTCTGCGCCACGATCAGGCCGGAGGCAGCCATCAGTCCGATCGACAGCGGAACCAATGCGGCCTGAATGATCGCCGGCCAACGCGCGTCGCGCGAGCGATCGAGGAAGCGGCTCACATAATAGGCAAGCAACGCGGTCGGTCCGCACATCGCGACCGTTGCGGCCAACGCCCCGGCGACGCCTGCGACAGAATAGCCTATCAGCGTCACGATCAGCACGTTCGGTCCAGGCGAGAGCTGCGAGATCGCGAACACGTCGGCGAACTGCTTGTCGGTCAGCCAGTGATGCAGGTCGACGGCGGCGCGGTGCATTTCGGGGATCGCCGAATTGGCCCCGCCGACCGCAAACAGCGACATCAGGCCAAAGGTCCAGACCAGTGCTGCGATCGGGCTGGACTCCGAACTCATGCCGTCACCATGCGTCGCGCCAAAACTGTCGTCGCGATGCTGAGCGGGATCGCTACCAACAGCACGATCTGGAGCGGCCATCGGATCAGTCCGATCGCGACGAAAACCGTAGCCAGTATGACGAGGCCTGTGACATCGCGTCGCTTCAACAGCGGCATCACCATCTTGAAGACGACGGCGAACAGCAGCCCGACCGCGGCACAGGCGACGCCGGCGAGTGTCCGGCGCAGGACGTCGATATCGCCGTAGCGGGCATAGAGCGCGGCAAGGATTGTCGCGATCACCATCGGCGGCCCCACCAGTCCGGCAAAGGCCGCAAGGCCGCCGGCTATGCCGCGAAAGCGCGAGCCGAATACGACCGACAGGTTGACGATGTTCGGACCTGGCAGGAAATGGCACAGCGCGAAGGTCTCGTTGAACTCCTCGGCCGTCATCCACCGGTGCTGCTCGACGATCGACCGCCGCGCCCAGACCAGGACCCCGCCAAAGCCGGCCAGCGACATCTTGGCAAAGGCCAGGAACAGCTCGAGCAGGCCGGGCTGGAGGGGCGCAGGCAGTGCAGAGGCATCCGGCGCCGGGGCGGCAACCGGCGGGGATTCCGGGGGCATAGACAGAATCTAGAACGGCGTCGGGACGCGGGCCAACCCAAATCGGCGTGTTTTCACACCTGAACAAGCCTGAATCGGCTCTATTTTTCTTCGTTCGTGCCGCCTATATTGGGGGTGCCGGTTCGCCGGCTATGGAAATAAATGGCCGTCGCAATAAACCATTCGGACCCGGGGGCGGTACCCGGCGCCTCCACCAAAACCCATCCCGAGCCCCTTGCTTCGGTGGCTTTTGGCGGGGGCGAAATAGGATCGACGAGGGCGTAAAGGGCGTGTTTTTTCTCGGTATGGTTCCGCCGTTATCGGGCTAATGCAATAGTTGCCAACGACAACTTTGCTCCGGTTGCTCAGGCTGCGTAACGCAGTTTGAAAGACCATCTTAAAGTCCTAACGGGTTAAGCTCCGTTAGGCGGGGTTCGGAGGCACCTGGCAACAGAAGCCTCCACTTTATTTCCGATCGGGCGTCCGCCCGTATTTTCCGCTGCCAGCCCTGCTGATTTCCGGGTCCCGGCGGGGTAGCATATGGCCAAAAGGGCGAGTCGGCCGGTCCGGCGGCGCCACACCGGCCATTTTCGAAGCGACAGGATCACCATGGCGACCGATCACATCCGATATGACGTGCTGGCGCGCGACGCGCTGCGCGGGGTGCTGCGCCGGGTGTTGTCCGACGCCGCCGAACATGGCCTGCCCGGTGAGCACCATTTCTACATCACCTTCCTCTCGCACGGCGATGGCGTGAAGCTGTCGCCGCGGCTGCTCGCGCAGTATCCGGAGGAGATGACCATCATCCTGCAACACCAGTTCTGGGATCTGGTGGTGACCGAGGACCGGTTCGAGGTCGGCCTGTCGTTCGGCGGGATTCCCGAGCGGCTGAACGTGCCGTTCGCCGCGGTGACCCGCTTCCTCGATCCGTCCGCTCCGTTCGATCTGCGGTTCGACGTCTCGGACGCGCTGTCCGAGGAAGCCCCGCCCGCGACCGCACCGGCCTCTCCCCTTCCCGCACCGGCCGCCCGGGCGGTCGAGCCGGAGACGGCCGAGACCGAGCAGGAGCCGGCGAAGCCCAGCGAGGGCGCCGAGGTCGTGCGGCTGGACCGCTTCCGCAAGAAATAATCTAAACGCAGATCGATCCTCGACCTTGTAGGATGCTCTTGAGGGCCGGGATGACAGATCGTCATCCCGGACTATCTTCTGCATGAACGTGCCTTCGCGCGAACGCTGCCGCGTGGCTACGCCGGACCACGTTCTGACGACGCAACGGAGAGCATGCATGGCTCAATCGACGACACCATCCAACGCCGCCACCCGCAGCGAGACCGACAGCTTCGGTCCGATCGACGTCGCCGCCGATCGCTACTGGGGCGCGCAGACCGAGCGCTCGCGACAGAATTTCAAGATCGGCCACGACCGGATGCCGATCGCGATCATTCATGCACTCGCCATCGTCAAGCTCGCCGCAGCCGAGACCAATCGCGAACTCGGTCAGCTCGATGCGCGCCGCGCCGACGCCATCATCGGCGCCGCCAGGGAAGTGATCGAGGGCAAGCTCGACGATCATTTTCCGCTGGTCGTCTGGCAGACCGGCTCGGGCACGCAAACCAACATGAACGTGAACGAGGTGATCGCCAACCGCGCCAACCAGATGCTCGGCGGCGAGCTCGGCGCCAAGCAGCCGATCCATCCGAACGATCACGTCAACATGAGTCAGTCGTCGAACGACTCCTTCCCGACCGCGATGCATATCGCAGCGGCCGGCCGCATCATCGCCGACCTGATCCCTGCCCTCACCGAGCTGCATCAGGCGTTGCACCAGAAGCAGGACGCGTTTGCCAAGATCGTGAAGATCGGCCGCACGCATACCCAGGACGCGACACCGCTGACGCTCGGCCAGGAATTCTCCGGCTACGCCGCGCAGGTCGAGAGCGGCATCGCGCGGCTGCGCACCGCGGTGAAGGACCTGTTTCCGCTGGCGCAGGGCGGCACCGCTGTCGGCACCGGCCTCAATTCGAAGCCGGAATTCGCCAACGCCTTCGCCAGGCATGTCGCCGAGATCACCAAGCTGCCGTTCACCAGCGCGGCAAACAAGTTCGAGGCGCTGGCTTCCAACGACGCCTATGTGCTGGTGCACGGCGCGATCAATTCGGTGGCGACCGGCCTGTTCAAGATCGCCAACGATATCCGCTTCCTCGGCTCGGGTCCGCGCTCGGGCCTCGGCGAGTTGATCCTGCCCGAGAACGAGCCGGGCTCGTCGATCATGCCGGGCAAGGTCAACCCGACGCAGTGCGAGGCCATGACCATGGTCTGCTGCCAGGTGTTCGGCAATCAGACCACGATCACCGTCGCCGGCAGCCAGGGCCATTTCGAGCTCAACGTGTACAAGCCCGTGTTGGCATATTGTATGATAAATTCCATTCAGTTGCTGTCTGACGTTGTCCGCTCATTTACTGAGCATTGCGTTGTCGGAATACGCGCCGACGAAAAGCGCATCAACGAGCTGATGCAGCGCTCGCTGATGCTGGTGACGGCGCTCGCGCCGAAGATCGGTTACGACAACGCAGCCAAGGTCGCGAAGTCGGCGCACGCGCACGGAACGACGTTGAAGGAAGAGGCTTTGCGGCTCGGATTCGTAACTGCCGACGAATTTGATCGCCTCGTGCAGCCGGACAAAATGACACACCCCGGCTGAAGTGAAGCGCGCAATGTCCGGATAATTACGGTCAGCGCGCGTGATATAATTATGGATCATAACGCCTAAAGGCTAAGGCTGTTTGCCTATCAGCTCTGCGCTGGCGCATGGTACAGACGTCTAGTTTTCGCAGAGCGAAACGGATTCTTTGATGCTATCACAAGCATCAAATGGGGATTCGGGATGGATATCGAGCCGGGCGCTTAGCGCGATCGCTCTTGCTTTCATCACGATGCATCACCAATTCCGCTCTGGGGACGATAAGGACGACGAGCATGGGCGACGTGGTCAACCTGAAACGATTCAAGAAGCGCGGTGAGCGCGAACAAGCAGCAAAGCAGGCCGAAGCCAATCGTGCGCTATTCGGTCGCACCAAATCCGAACGAGCGCGTGACGAATTTCTCGGCGAGCGCAGTGAGCGTGTGCTCGATCAGCACCGCATCGAAAGTGGTGACGCATCATGAAGTCTCCTGTCGTCAAGCGTTCGATCGTCGTCGCCGGTCACAAGACCAGCGTCAGCCTCGAAGAAGCCTTCTGGAACGGCATGAAGGAGATTTCCGGTCTGCGGAACATGACGCTGTCGGAATTGGTCGGCGAGATCGACAGCAATCGTCAGCAGGGCAATCTGTCCTCGGCGATCCGGCTTTTCGTGCTCGACTATTTCCGCTCGCGCGCCACCCCGGCCGTGCCGACGGACGTCAGGCCGCAACAGGTCGACACGCGCCAGCAGGCCTGATGGTCTTGCCGACCGTCGCTTCGGCAGACGGTCGTTCCGCCGCGCGGACTTCAGCATGAAGGTCAATCGCATCGTCGCGAACGTTGCCGCATCAGATGTCGCGGCAGCGAAGTCGTTCTATCGCGACATCCTCGGCCTCGAAGTGCTGATGGATTTCGGTTGGGTTGCGACTTACGGTTCATCCGAAACGATGCAGGTCCAAATCAGCTTCGCTTCGGAAGGCGGCTCCGGCACGCCGGTGCCCGATCTCTCGATCGAGGTCGACGACCTCGACGAAGCGCTGCATCGGATGAGGACCGCCGGCATCGCGATCGAATACGGACCGGCGGAGGAGCCATGGGGCGTGCGGCGCTTCTACGTCCGCGATCCCTTCGGCCGGCTGATCAATATTCTCCAGCACCGCTCGTAAGCGTTTTCATCACGCGAACCTGACCCCACTTCGCCCGGAGGCGCTTGCTAGTTCTGCATCGCCGGCCGCGGCGGCGGATTGGCGACCTGCGGCGTCAGCGAGAGCGGCGGCCGCAGCGGCCTCGATCTGGCCGCGCCGGGCACCGGCTTGACCTCGATCGGCGGCGGCAGCGGCGCCAGCTGCGGCTGGCTCGCAACCGGCGCAGGCGGCACAGCGGCAGGCGCTGTGGCGGCCGGCGGGATGATCGGCGGCCGCGGCGCAACGATCTTCGGCTTCGCCGGCACGCGGCGCGGGTCAGGGCCCGGCACCGGCAAGTTGGCCGAAGGCACTGCCGCCGAATTCGCGCCGGGCGCATCGGGCGCTGGAGCTGCGGGCGGCGGAAGGGCCGCCGGGGTCGGCGGCGGCGCCGGTTCGCCACGCTCGATCGCATCGAGGCGCTTGGTCTCCCGGTCGATCGCGCGCACCGCCAGCCACGACGACAACCCCGCAATGTCGACGCTGCGCGACAATCCGTCGGGTGTGCCCACCGCAAGCAGCTGGATTTCCGGACGGCTGCTCGCGGTGCCGACCTGCGTCGATGCCAGCGCGGCGCGGATGTCGGCCTGGTCGGCCGGAATGTCGTAGCCGCCGGACACGATGACATTGGCACCGCTCGCCGCGAGCGTGGTGGTGCCGAACCGGACGCGGCCGTCACGGATGTTGAAGGGGATTTGCGCCGAAGCGACCGCCAGCCCGCCGGTTGCCAGCGCCGGTTCGACGATCTGCTTCAGCCGCGTGTCGTCGGTCGCCTGCCCGGAATCGCTGGCGCGGATCGCAACGTCGAACGCGCGCGGATCGAGCCCCGGAAGGTTCAGCCCCTCCAGCGTCACGGCGCCGCTGCCGGACAGCGCACCGATCAGCGCCGAGGCGCTACGGCCCTGCGTCAACAACGTCATCTGCATCGAAGCGCGTCCCTTGGGCATCGCGAGACTGCGGTAGCGCAAGGCCGAGCCGTCGACACCCGAAAGCTGCACATTTGCATTTAGGGCGAGGCCGTTGACGCCCTGTCGCGCATCGATGGAGGCGGTCGCCTCGCCCCCGCCGATCTTGCCCTTGACGCCGTCGAAGGTCAGCGACTGCCCATCCGACCTGATGATGCCGCTGACCGGCTGCAGCTCGGCACCGCCCGGCAGCAGACCGTGCAACGCTTCGAACGTGACCTTGCCGCGCCAGGCGCTCGTCAGCCCTTGGCCGAGCGGCTCCGTCGCATCGTGACCGACCGCACCGATCGCCGCCGCGAAAATCGGCGCCAGCGTGATCTGATCGAGGCCGACTTCGCCATCGAGGCTCTTCTGATCGGCGAGCGTCAGCGCCAGCCGACCGCGCAGCCGCGAACCGGCGACGATGCTGTCGAGATCGTCGAAGGTCAGCCTGTCACCCGCAAGCGTGACCCGCGACGATAGGCGGATGTTTGCCGCCGGATCGGATGATTTCAGATTGAGCAGCGGACTGATGTCGGCGCTGCGGACACGGAGGCTGACGCTCGATTTGCTCTCGCCGGCCCCGTTCTTGGACCACGGCTCCGCGGTCCCTTCCGCATCGACGTCGAGCCCGGCGCCCCAGAGCCGCGCCTTCAGCCGCAGCGGCGCATGCCACGCGCCGCTCGCGGTGCCCTCGAACTGCGTCGGGCCCGCACCGGCTGCGACCGCGCGGTCAAGCCCAAGCAGCGCCAGCAGCGTACTGCCCTCGCTCGCAGAGAATTTCGCCTCGGCGGTCACGTCGCTGTTGCGAAGTGCGTCGACATCCAGCGCACGGATCGCAGCCACCGGCGGCGTCGCCGAAATCACTGTATTGCCCTTGAGCTGCGGCGTGTCGAGGTCGACCGTCGCGCGCGCGCTGACGTGATCGGCGGCCTTGCCTTTGCCGAGGTCGAGCGCAAGCCTGGCGCGAACCGGACCAGCATCCGCGCGCAGCACGCCGAGCCGCGCGGCAAGCGCCGGCGCGAACGGCTGGACCACAGCCGTCAGCCGGCCAAGCGACGCGGCGGTCGCATCGACTGCGAGCTTGCCGGTCGAATTGGCGCGATCGAAATTGCCGCTGCCATCGAGCGTGACATTGTCGGGCTGACCGATTTTCAAGCGCTCGAGCACGATGTTCTTTGGGCTGTAGGCGATCTTCGCGAGCAGCGGCCGCAATTCCTGCCCCGAAGAGATCGCGCGACCGACGTCGAGCGACAATTGCGCCTCGTCCGGCCATTCCGCTTGCGGGCCCGCCAGCGAGCGGATGAAGGCCGCGGTCGCATCGAGATCGAGCCGCTCCGCCTTCAACTGCGCCTCGACCTTGGAGTCGCTCGTCGCCTCGCGATGCGAGACCGCGACGCGGCCCTCGACCGAGCCGCTCTCGATTTCCGCCTTCATCGCGTCGATCGAAAAGCCGGTCGGCGACACCGTGACGTCGCCGCGCAACCGCAGCGGCTTCTGGCTGCGGTAGGCGATATCGCTCCGCCCTTGCAGCCAGCTCATCAGCGTATCGGGATCGGACGATTCGATGTTGAGCGCGGTCTTGAAACTGTTCGAGGCGCCGGGCTGCGCGCTGGCGCCGCTCATCGAGACCCGCGTCGATCCCGGCGCGCGAAACTCCAGCCGGCGCACGGTCCATGATTTCGCATCCGATTGCAGCTCGGCCGAGATGTCCTGCAACGGACGGCCGCCGAGCATGATCTGCTCGGACGTCAGCTCCAGCTGCGCCGGGATCGGGCTTTGCGGAAGACCCGACAACACCGCGCGCATCGCCGGCAGCACGCGCACCGGCTCGACATTGCCGTTGTTGCCGTCCTTGGCGCTATCCTTGGCGGCGAACTTGTCGCCATCGAGCTGTCGTGCCGAAAGCGAGGCGCGCAGAAGCGGCGACGCGCCGAACCGGAGATCGCCATTTCCCGCGAGCTTCAGCGCACGGTCCTCGCCGCCATAGCTCACCTCGACCTGGTCGAGACGTGCCGCCGAATAATCCGATTTGATCTTGGCCGCGATCCGCCAGGGCGGCATGTCGCTGCCGGCGCGCTGGCCAGGTGTGCCCGCCAGAGTCACGCTCCCCTCGAACCGCGGCGCGCGGGCCTCGAAGGTCAGGATGCCGTCGAGATCGGCCGACACCGGGCGCTGCCCGGGATCGATGTTGAAGTGCAGGCGAGTGCCGCTGCCGTCGGCGCTTTGCCCCGAGGAGATCCGAAACGGGTAGCGGTTGCCGTCGAACATGAAATTGCCGTCGCCGCGGACCGCGCCGGCAAGCGAGCGGACATCGCCGCTGAAGGCAATGTCGTTCAGCTCGAGCGTGCTGCGGCTCGCGGCATCATGCAGTGCGATGCGGCCGGTCAGATTGAGGCGGTCGATTGCCAGTGAGGCCAGGCTGAAGCTCCCGCTCGACGGCGACCAGTCGATCCGCCCTTTCGGATCGAGCCCGAGATCGAGCGACATGCCGTTGATGGTGAGTTCGTTCGCGCGCCACTCGCCGCGCATCAGCGAGCTCAGGCTGAGCTCGACGTCGAGATTGGCGGCCCGGATCTTGCCGAGGTCGTGGGCGCCGCCGACGGTGACGGTTTTCAACCGCAGCGACGGCGCAGGCAGCAGACGCGCGTCGAGATTGCCGGCGACACGAACCGGCGTGCCGATGATCTTGGACGCCTCCGCCTCGAACTGCGGCCTGAACTGGTTCCAGTCAACGAAATACGGACCGACCAGCGCAGCGACCAGTGCAAGAATGAAGGCGATTGCCAGGCCGAGCAGCGTCGTCTGCACGGTGTCTCCCTTTGAGCCCGCTCCGCGGAGCTGAACCCTCGGCCGGAGCAACCCAAATATAGAGACAAGTATGGCGAAGTCACAGCGGCATTACCGCTGCGACGTCAGGCGGATGACGGTTTTCCGCTCAAGCGTGCGTGCACACCGGCCGCCGCGACAGGGTTAATGCCCTGCCGCACGTCCCGGATGTCACCACATCCGGGATGTCACCAGCTCGCAGGGAGCCGCTTCAGCCCGCGCAGCACGAAGGTCGGCCGCCACTCCGGATTTTCCGCGTCATCGAGCCGCAGGTCGGGGATCCGGCGCAGCAGCGTCGAGATCGCGATCTCGGCCTCGATCCGCGCCAACTGGGCACCGAGGCAGAAATGGATGCCGCCGCCGAACGACAGCGGCTTCACGTTCGGCCGCTGGATGTCGAGCTTCTCCGGATGGTCGGGATAGACCGCCTCGTCGTGGTTGGCCGAGCCCAGCAGGCACAGCACGCTCTCCCCCTTCGGGATGCGCTTGCCGCCGAGATCCTCGATGTCTTCCAGCGCGACGCGGCCGGTCAGCTGCACCGAGGAATCGTAGCGCAGGAACTCCTCGATCGCATTGGTGATCAGGCCGGGATTGGCCTTCAGCAGCGCGAGCTGGTCCGGGTTGCGGAACAGCGCGAGCAGGCCGTTGCCGATCAGGTTCACGGTCGTCTCGTGGCCGGCGCCGAACAGCAGGATGATGTTCGCGGTTAGCTCCTCGTTGGTCAGCTTCTGGCCGTCCTCCTCGGCCTGCACCAGCTGCGTGGTGAGGTCGTCGCCCGGCTGCCTGCGGCGCAGCTCGAACAGCTGGTGGAAATACATCGCGGCCATCACGTTGCCGGCGTTGCCCTTCTTGATCTCCTCCGCCGACAGCGGCACCGGATCGAGCAGACGGCCGCCATCACGGGAGCCGGTATAGAAGGCCTCGCGTTGCTCCTCGGGAATGCCGAGCATGTCGCAGATGATCGTCACCGGCAGGCGGAATGCGAAATCCTCGATCAGGTCCATCTTTCCTTGCGGAATGATGCGGTCGAGCGTCTCGTCGACGATCTGCTGGATGCGCGGCCGCATGTCCTCGACCCGGCGTGCGGTGAAGGCCTTGACGACAAGGCCGCGCAGACGGGTGTGGTCGGGCGGATCCTGCTGCAGCATCCAGTGGCTCATGCTGCGGAAGACCGGCTCCTCCATGATCTTGGGGCCGTAGCGGCGGATCGAGCGCTCGACGTAATCCTTGCCGAACCGCTTGTCGCGCAGCACGAGGCTTGCCTCGGCGTGTCGGCTGGCGACGAAGGCGCCGTGCGTGCTGACATGCATCGGATCGAGGCGGCGTAGCCGCTCATAGTACGGATAGGGATTACGAATGAATTCGGGCGCCAGTGGATTGAAAAGCGGCTCGCCGCTGGCCGGCTGAACTTGCTCGTTCATGGTGACCTCGTTCGTGCGCTACGCCGGTGCCTGCACTCTGGCGCGCCTTGGTGTCATCCTCAAGACCGCACCAACGCGGGTGTGGCCATTCTGGTTTTAGCAACTCTCGTTTTATCAAATGCAACTCGATACACTCTTGTATCGAGTTGCATTCTGCCCTAAACTGCGCCGATGTCAAGGGTTCGAACCAGACCGACACGGGACGACACCTGCGAGAAGCTGTTCGAGGCGGCGGCGCAGGTGTTCGAGGAACAGGGAATCGGCGGCGCCAGCATCGAGACGATTGCGGCCGCGGCGGGTTTCACCCGCGGCGCCTTCTATTCGAACTTCAAGAGCAAGGACGAGCTGATCTTCGCGATGCTCGAGGATCACGTCGAGCAATCGATCCGGCGCAATCTCGATTTGCTCGCCAAGCACAAGGACCTCGCCGACTTCCTGGAGGCGTTGCGCACCGTGGACCGCAGCCGGCAGGATCCGCTCGGCCGCTCGCCTCTCCTGCATATGGAGATGATCCTGTTCGTGGCACGCGCCGAGAAGCGCAGGCCCGAACTCGCCAAGCGCTTGCGCGCACGGCGCAAGCTGATCGCCGACATCGTCGAGACCGCGCAGAAGAACAGCGGCAGGAACGCCAGACTCAATCCGGACTGGACCGGCGCGATCGTGCTGGCGCTGGAAGATGGTTTCCGCCTGCACCGCCTGATCGATCCGGAGACCACACCCGCCGACAGTTGTCTGCGCGCGATCACCGACCTGCAGCGGGCGATCGGCGTTTCATCCGCCTGACGCGTCAGGCGGCGCTCGCGGCCTTGTGCATCTGTCCGGCGACGGCACGGACCTTGCGGGGCGAAGCCTGCCAGATCGCGAATGCCGACAGCAGGCTGACGGTAATGCCGAGCAGGAACGCGCTGGTATAACTGCCCGAGAGATCGTAGAGCTGACCCGTGATCCACGGGCCCGCGGCTCCGCCGGCGAGCGCGGCCAGCATCACGGTGCCGAAAATGCTGCCGTAGTGCCTGCCCTGGAAGATCTCGAGCACCACCGGTCCCATCACGGATGTCAGGCCATAGCCGAGCGCGCCCTGGGTGAACACCATGAGATAGATCAGCGTCATGCTCGGCCAGTATTTCAAGGCGGCGAGCGCGGCAAAGCAGATCACGAAGCCCAAGCACGAGATCGCCCACACCCATTCCCGTCCGATTCGGTCGGAGAGATGCCCGAGCCATATCTGGCCGGGAATGCCGAGCAGGCTGACGACGCCAAGCGCCCAAACACCGACATTGGAGCTGAAACCGATGTCGAGCAGGAATTTGGTCTGGTGTACCTGCACGGCGTACCAGATGTACAGGCCGCAGAAATAGCCGATCGCGATCCACCAGAACCGCGCGGTGCGCAGCGCACGCGACAGCGTCCAGTCGGTGCCGGCCCACACAGGATCGACGATGTTCGATGCCGGCCTGGCCGACGTCGCCGTCGGCGCCGCATCGCCGTCCGGCTGCAGGCCGATGTCCTCCGGCTTCTTGTGCAGCAACAGGTTGATCGGCGCGAGCACGACCAGCACCACGATCCCCATCGCGGTACAAGCGGTGCGCCAGCCGGTGTGCTCGATCATGTGCTGCACCCATGGCAGCAACGTCACCGAGCCGATGCCGACGCCGGCGAAGGCGAGCCCGATCGCCAGCCCGCGGCGGCGGAGAAACCAGTTCGGCACGAACAGCGATTGGCCGGAATAGCCGAGGCAGACGCTGCCGGCGCCGACCAGCACGCCGATGGTGAGATAGAGGTGCCAGGGCTGTGTGGTCAGCGGCGCCAGCAGCAGGCCGGAGCCCATCAAGAGCACACCAAGCTCCATCACCGCGCGCGGCCCGCCGCGGTCCATCAGCCGGCCGATCAGCGGGCTCGCGATCGCCGAGGCAACGAAGCCGAACGAGAATGCGCCCGCGGTGACGCCGCGCTCCCAGCCGAATTCGGAGATGATCGGCGGATAGAACAGCGAGAATGCCGTCCGTGCGTTGACGCCGATCGCCATGGTGACGAAGGTCACCGCGACGATGATCCAGCCGTAGAAGAAGGGAAGTCGCATGGGGGGCTTCGTTGCCAGGGTTGGAGGACGACTACCTGTTTCAGCCCGCGCCCGCTGACGGTCAAGTCCCACGGACCGACAAGGCGGCTTCAAGGGCCGGTATTCCACCAGCCCGCGTCAATTCGCTCAATCAACAGGCCAAATTGTGTGAAGCAATTCATAGACAATCAGGCCTGGCGCGGCAGACTTGCGCGCGATGTCAACCACCTCGGCCATGTCAGTGACCTTCTGTTATCTGCGGGACTTCCGAGTACGCTCCATCGGACGACTGGCAGCACCGGATCCGACGATGGTGGTCGCTCCAGCGGTAACGCCGCGCTCCCGGCTAATCTCGCCCCTGATCGGCGGGAAGAAAGGAGAACACCGCTCCCGCATTGACCCAGATCAATGGAGACAAGTTTCGCCGCGACGATGATCCAGCCATGAAGCCAAGGGACGCATTTGCGTTGCATGTTCAAGGCGCGAATGCCTGCTTGGTCCGCACCGTATCCACTCGTCGGGCGGATCGCGATTGCGCGCCCACGGTCACCCCCTCAAAGGTTGCAAACATCATACTGTACCAGCGCACTTGGTTGGCACAGCCCACCGGATGGACCCTTCCTTTATGATCTTGATGAAGATATCCTTTTCGCGTTGATGTCCTTTTCTTCGTGCCGGATTTTAGTCGCGTATCAGTAAAATTTTGCAGAAGTATCAATAATATGATGACCCCATCGGTCCCGGAAGTTCGCCGACGTCTCGCGGCAATCCTTGCGGCAGACGTGGTCGGGTATACGCGCCTGATGGAGGCGCACGAGGAAAACACCCATACCCGGCTGATGCGATTGCGCTCGGAAGTCCTCGACCCCGGCGTCACGGCGCAGAACGGCAGGATCGTCAAGAATACCGGCGACGGCTTCCTTGCGACATTCGATACCGCGCGCGATGCAACGCGGTGCGCTCTTTCGCTGCAAGAAGCCCTGGCCGTGAACACGGCCGCGATGCCCGCCGACGAGCGCATCAGCTTTCGCATCGGGCTGAATGCCGCGGACATCATCGTTGAAGAGGATGACGTCTATGGCGAGGGCGTGAATATCGCCGCGCGCCTTCAGAACTATGCGCAAGCGGGCGGCGTCGTGGTGTCGGGAGCCGTTGCGGAGCAGATCGGCCAGGACCTGGACGTCAGCGTGATCGATCTTGGTGATCTGCATCTTCGCAACATGGGCCGGCCTGTCCGCGTGTATGCGCTCCACCGACCCATGCAGCCCGCGAAGCTGGTTGGCGAAGCCCCGGTGGGCTCGGAACCCCGCCCCTCGATTGCCGTGCTGCCGTTCCGCATGAACCTGGCCACGCCGGAAGAGGGCTATTTCGCCGATGGTGTCGTTGACGACATCATTCGCGGCCTGGCCGGGCTCAAGGAGCTTTTTGTCGTATCGCGCGGGTCCAGCCTTGGCTTCAGCGGCCGCAACGTCGACGTGCGCGAGATCGGACGTCGGCTCGGGGTTCGCTATGTCCTCTATGGCGGGATTCAGAGGACGGTGACCTCGGTCCGCATCGTGACCGAGCTCAGCGACGCCGAGTCGGGCGAAGTCATTCGTTCGGATTTGCACGAAGGCGACCTTGGCGAGCTGTTTGCGCTCCAAGATCGGATTGCCATCAATGTCGTAAGACAAATCGCGCCGCAGGTTCGCGAGCGCGAACTGATGCGATCGATGCGCAAACATCCGGAGAACCTGACCGCCTACGACCTCGTGTTGCAGGCGCTCGATCTGCTGTACCGGATGGACTACGATTCCTTCTCCAAAGCGCGTGGCCTGCTCGAGCAAGCCATTTCATACGACCCTAATTTTTCGTTGGCCTATTCCTACGTCGCGCTGTGGTACGTGTTCCGGATCGGGGAAATCGGATCGCCGGATCCCGAGGGTGACGTCATCGCCGGCGCCAGATACGCCAAGGAGGCGATCGATCGAGGCGGTGACGATGCATTCGCGTTGGCGGTGTATGGTCACGTCCAATCATTCC
Organism: uncultured Bradyrhizobium sp.; assembly: GCF_947648125.1. GTDB lineage: Bacteria > Pseudomonadota > Alphaproteobacteria > Rhizobiales > Xanthobacteraceae > Bradyrhizobium. The sequence continues at coordinate 58,552 of NZ_CANSMR010000013.1, forward strand.
TGCTGCACGACTTTCAAAGCGCAAGGATAGCCCTCGACCGCGCGATTGCCGCCGGCCCAAGTTCGGCCATGGCCTGGACCATGGCGAGCGCAACATCCGGCTTTCTCGGTGACGGCCCTGCCGCCCTGCACCAGGGTGAGCAGGGCGTCCGGCTCTCGCCGCTCGACGCGCGCTCGTTCTGGCACGAGGGATTGTTCGGCCAGGCTCACTACGTGAATGGCGATTATGAGCAGGCATTGGAGTGGGTGCGTGGCGCACTGAACCGCAACGGACTTATTCGCTTCAATCATCGCCTGCTGATCGTCACGCTCGGTGCCTTGGGCCGTCGTGAAGAAGCGGCGGAGGCGGCGCGCCGCTACCTGGAAATTCAACCTGGATTCCGCATTTCGTCCTACGCGCCACACTGCCCGTTTCGTGGCGATGCATTGGAAACCTGGCTCGGCCACCTGCGATCGGCGGGGCTTCCTGATTGACTGCTATTGCTGACGACAACTGCCGACAGAGGGAGAGACGTCAATGACAGGCAACACGGGTAACACGGGCAATACCGGAAACACCGGCAATACGGGAAACACCGGCAACGTCGGAGGGGGTGGTTGGTTTATCTCAGACCGCGTCGACTTGCCGTTCGTCACGAGGCTCGACCCCTCGGGCACCAACGAGCTGAGCACCCTGCGGCGGACGCCGCCGGCGCATTTCGGCAGCCGGCAATGGTCTGCAGAATGGTATGCGTGGCGTGTCCTGCATCAGTTCGTCGCCAATGCCCCCGGCTGGGCAGCGACCGTCGACGCCGACGCTACCCTCACGCAGATTCGGGCCGACCTGGTCGCCGGCTATGCCGCCCAGATCGACAACCTCGTGCTCGCCGCGCGGGATGAGCGGCCGGATGCCATGGGCCTGATCCTCTCGCAGGACGTTGAATTCTTCACGGATTTTCTGGCCGTGCTGACCGCCAGGCCCGGCTCGCATACGCAAACCTGGCGCCTGTTGAATATCGCGAGTTTGATTGGGTCCTTTGCGGCATTGTATTTCAAGGACAGATACGATTTGCCTCGGCCGTCGCAGATTTGCCCCGCATTGCTGCCGCCGATCCAGGTCCCCGGTCACTCATCCTGGCCAAGCGGGCATTCCACCCAGGCGCATTTCATGAAGAACTGTATGCTTCGGGTGTTCGCTGCGACGGCGATGTCCGCGGCCGACCAGGCCGTCTGGAAATCCGACCTGTCGATCCTGGCGGATTCGATCGCCCGAAACCGCGAGATTGCCGGCGTGCATTATCCGAAGGATTCGGAAGGCGGCGCCAGAATCGCGGATCTGCTGGACACCGTCATTCTGACACCAAACGTCGTGCCGATGTTTGACGCCGCAATCGCGGCTGCCGCAGGCGAATGGCAATGAGCACCCGGGACGGGCGGAGCCCCACATACGACACCGAAGGCCTGAGGAAGGTCATCAGGGATTCGACAACCAGCGTGCTTCCTCCCACTGGATTCCGCACGATGGTCGCGTCGCAAGACGAGTTGAAGGCGCTCGGTTTTCCAAGACGACCGGACCCGGTGCTGCAGCCGGCCGAGTACGCATTCTGGCAGAAGATGTTTGGTCCGACGGTGGCGTTCGAGGCGTTCGATTTCCACGTGCTTTCCCCCGTCACGGCGGGCCTGCGCCGATCGCTCGACCAATCGCCGCGGCGGGAAAGCAGCCTCAACTGGTCCGGCGCCTACATAATGCCGAGGGATGGCACCGTATTCTCGTCGATCTGGGGGAAGTTTCAGGTGCCGACGCCAACCCAGCCGGCGAGCGGCCGCGCCAGCGAGACATATCACAGTTCGACGTGGATCGGCTTTGATGGACAACGTCGGTATTACAGATCGACGCTGCCGCAGATCGGCACCGCGCAGAACATCGACCCCGCCACGGGCGCGGGCAGCCCGACGACCTCGTTCTTCGCGTGGTGGCAATGGTGGGTAAGGGGCGATCCGGCCCAGGCGCATCCCATCACGCTCGTGTCGCCGAAGATTCATGCCGGCGATCTGATCATGTGCCTCATGCAGGTGGCGCCCGATCGCACCGGCGTGTCGTTCGTGATCACGAACCTCACGACCAGTCGCTCCGTGCAGTTCTTTCAAACCGCACCCATGACCCAGCTGGGGCAACCCTTCAAGATTCCCGGCGCGACGGCGGAATGGGTGATGGAGCGGTCGGCTCTCCCGGGAAATCCAACCCCGCTGCAGCTCCCGGACTACGGCACCGTGGTCTTCCACGACTGCGGCGCGTCGGCAATCAACATGGATACCGGAGCGATGGTCGAGCGCAATCTCTCCGGCGCGAAGCTCATCGACATGTACGTCGTGAAGGAGGGCCCGGAAAGGACCGAGAAGCCCTCGATTGCGAAACCGATCGATCCGACGGAGTTTCTCACCTACTTCCGCTAGCGCGCGTTCGACAGCACTCTGGCTACGAGACTCGGCACTGACGAAATTGGAACGGCGCCCTACGCCAGGGCGTGGCTTTCATGGCCGAAATAGGCGCGCTCGAGCCGATGGGCGAGGTCGCTCTCGCCGGTCACGGCCTCCAGCGCGATCGTTCCCTGCACCAGCGCGTAGACGCGATCGGCGCAGGCCAGCGCCTTCTCGAGCAGCTGCTCGACCAGCAACACCGAGGTTCCCTGCTCGCGCAGCCGCCCGATGACGTTGAGGACGCGATCGACCAGCACCGGCGACAGTCCCGCGGATGGCTCGTCGAGCATCAACAGCCGCGGCCGGCGGACCAGGCCCTGCGCCACCGTCAACATCTGCTGCTGCCCGCCCGAGAGTGCGCCGCCGCGCTCATGCCGCTTCTCGGCGATCTCGGGAAAGAATGACAATGCTTCCTCGATGCGCGCGGCGCGTTCGGCGCGCCGCAGATCATAGCCGGCGAGCAGCAGATTGTCGGTGACGGAGATCTGCGTGAACACGCGATGACCCTCGATCACATGCACGAGCCCGGCGCGTGCGGCATCGCGCGGCGTGGCGTTGGTCATGTCGCGACCGCCGAACCGCACTTGCCCGGCACTGACGGGCAACAGACCCGACATCGCGCGCAGCAGCGTGGTCTTGCCGGCGCCGTTCGGACCGAGCAATGCGACGACCTCGCCGGCGGCGATCGTCACGTCGATGCCGTGCAGCACGCGGATCTTGCCGTAGCCGGACTCCAGCCCGCTCACGTTGAGCAGAGGTTCAGCCGCCGAGGTAAGCACTGACGACCTCCTTGTGGACGCGGATCTCCGCCGGCGTTCCCGCCGCCAGCGTGCGGCCGAGATTGAGCACGGTGACCTGGTGGCAGATGTCGAAGATCAGGTCGGCATGATGCTCGACCAGCAGTACACCGGTGCCGCGGCCGCAGATCGCCTTGATCAGGCTCGCCAGCCGCTCGATCTCGTCGTTGGAGAGGCCAGCCGCGGGCTCATCGAGCAGCAGGAAATCCGGATCGAGCATCATGGCGCGTGCGATCTCGATGAAGCGCAGCTCGCTGTGCTGCAGGCGGTCGGCGCGCACATCGGCGAGCGCCTCCAACCCGACCACGCCGAGCAGCGCCCGCGCCTTGGCGGCAAGCAGACGTTCGTCCGCAGCGTTGCGCGGCAGTGCGAGCATCGCCTCGACGAAGTTCGCCCTGCCCTCGATCGAGCCGCCAATCATGACGTTCTCCAGCACCGAGGCTTCCCCGATCACGCGCGGCGTCTGGAAGGTGCGCGCGATGCCGCTGATCGCCCGCAGCACGGGCTGGCCGGCCGGCAACGCCGCATCGCCCAGCGTCATGGTGCCGGCCTTCGCGGCGTAGTACCCGGAGATCACGTTCAGCGTGGTGGTCTTGCCGCTGCCGTTCGGTCCGATCAGCCCATGGATCTGGCCAGGCGCAACATCGAGGTCGAGGCCGTCGATCGCCTTCACATTGCCGAAGCTCAGCGCGATGCCGCGCAACTGCAGCGTCTTGCCACCGTCGCGCCGGCGCACGATGTCGGCGAGCGCCGCCGGGCGCGGAACGATGGCGCGGTTGCTGGCGAGCGGACGGCGGTTGCGGAAATCGAGCAGCGCCGCGATGCCGCCGGGCATCACCAGCACGATCAGCAGCAGCAGCACCGCGTAGAGGAAGGTCGACCACGCCGCGAGCGGCGCCGCGATCTCCGGCAGGATGGTCAGGATGATGGTACCGAGCATCGGCCCGAGGATCGAGCCGCGGCCGCCGATCAGGATCGCGATGAAGAACAGCACCGAGAGATCGAAGGTGAAGGCGTCCGGCGTGATGTAGGTCTGTAGCGTCGCGAACAATCCGCCGGCGATCGCCGCCAGCGCCCCGGCGAACAGGAAGATCGCGATCAGCATCTTCGGCTTGGAGATGCCGCTGGCTTCGGCCGCGACCTCGGCGTCGCGCACCGCGATCAGCGCACGGCCGAAGCGGCTGCGCGCGACGTTGGCGCTCATCCATGTGGTGAACGCGGCAAACGCGATGCAGAGGCCGTAGAAACCCCACGGCGTGTTGAATGGCGCCGGGAATTCCGGACCGGCAATGCCGATGCCGCCGCCGGTTACGCTCTGCCAGGCCAGCGCGATCTGGGTCACGATGGTCGCAAAGCCCAAGGTCGACATCGCGAAATAGAAGGTGCGCAGGCGCAAGGCCGGCAGGCCGACGATCACGCCGAAGATCGCGCCGATGAGGCCCGCGACCGGCAAGGCGGCGAATACCGGAATAGCCGGCATCACGTTGCCGGCGACCAGCACGCTGGTCGTGTAGGCGCCGAGCGTCAGCAGCGCGACATAACCGATCGCGAGATGCCCCGCGAAGCCGACGACGAGATTGAGGCCGGACACCAGCACCCAGTAGATCGCGGCGCGGGTGCCGATCAACACCCAATAGTCGTTGCTGACGAAGGGCAGCAGCACCGCCGCGACCAAGATACCGATGAACGGCAGGATGTGCGGCAGCGCCGCGCGCCATGCGCCGCCGTCGGTTCGGGGCGAAGTGGCTGCGACCGAGGTCATCACACCCTCCGCGCGGTCGAGGCGCCGAACAAGCCTTGCGGCGCCGCGAGCAGCACCACGATGAACAGCGTGAACACCGCGACCGAGGAGAAGATGCCGCCAACCAGGAAGTTCGCCGCCTGCTGGAACAGGCCGAGCGCCAGCCCGCCGATGATCGCGCCTCGGTTATTGCCGAGTCCGCCGAGCGCCACCGGCACGAAGCCGTAGAAGTTGAGCAGCGCGCCATTGGCGAAGAAGGCCAGCAGCAATTGCCCTCCGGAAAATCCGGCGATGCCGCCGACCACTCCGGCGAGCGCGTAGCTCGCGACGCGCAGATTGCGCTCGGGCAGGCCAAGCGCCCGCGCCGCGAAATTGTCCTCCGCGATGGCCAGGAACGCGCGGCCGACCAGCGTGCGGCGGTAGAGATACTCAAGGCCGACGATGGTGATCGCGCAGGCGGCGACCGGCAGCCAGAATTTCTCGTCCCAAACGCCCTCGCCGAATCCTGCGATGCGCGGGAACGGCTGTGGCTCGGTGCCCCATTTAATCGCGGTGACCTGCTGGATCATCAGTGCGACCGCCAGGGTCGACAGCACGTACAGATGCTGGTCGAGGCTCTTGAGCACCGGCCGCACCGCGACGAATTCGGTGATGATCCCGATCACCGCGCAGCAGAGCAGCGTCAGCACGAAACCGGCAGCGATCGGCAGGCCGAGCTTCAGCGTGAACATCGAGCCGAACACGCCGCCCAGCATCGCGAGCTGGCCGGCGGTGAAGCTCATCACCCGCGAGGTCGAGAACATCGTGTTGTAGGTGACGCCGACCAGCGCGTAGATCGCGCCCGCCGCGAGACCGGATGCAAGGATCGAGGCCAGCATCGGCCGCGCCCTCGCCCTTCTATGTGTATCCCGGCGCCAGCGCGAAGGTGCCGTCCTTGGCGGTCGAGGCTTCCGACATCACGATCTCTTCGGTCAAATAGCCGTTATGCTGGGTCGGCGAGAAGCGGTAATTGCCGAAATAGCCGGGATAGGTCGATAGCGAATTCCAGTAGTTGACGATGCCGGCGCTGTCGGTCGAGCCGCTTTCCGCAACTGCTTTCGCGATCAGCTCGATGCAGTCGATGCCGCCCGCGATCCACCATAGCAGCGTGTCGTTCAGCGCGATGTTGGCCTTGGTCAGCCGTGCGACCAGGTCTGCGCTCTTTGGCGGCAGCTTGCCGGCGCTGTCATAGCTGCAGCTTTTGTAGCCGATCGCATAGACCTTCTTCCAATTCTCGGGCTTGGCGACCAGGCTCGCGAGCTCGCCCGACGCCATCGAAGGGTGGCCGACGAACGGAACGTCCCAGTTCATCGCGGCGCGGGTGTTGAACATGCGCGCCTCCATGCCGGTCGAGACGCTCCACACCACGATCGCCTCGGCGCCGGCATTCTTGGCGCGCAGCATGTCGGGCGTCATGTCGGGCTGCGTGGCGTCGATGTTGGCCTGATAGACCACTTCGGCACCGTCTTTCTTGAAGGCCGCGACGGACGCCCCGACCGCGGTGACGCCATAGCCGGTGGTGTCGCCGATCACGGCGACCTTCTTCACCTTGAGGATCTTGAGACAATAATTGCGCACGGCATCGTCCCATTGATTGTTCGACGGCGCGATGCGGAATGCATTGGGGAACTTGACCGGATCGATCAGGGTCTCGACGACGCAAGGGTGCAAATCGGGCATCTTGGCCCGCGCCATGATCGGCGTCGTCGCCAGCGCCTCGCCCGAATTCAGCGGGCCCCAGATCGCATGAACCTTGGCCTGGCTGATCAGCTCCTGCGTGGCGTTCACCGCCTTGGTCGGGTCGCCCTGGGTGTCGCGCATCACAAGCTCGATCTTGCGGCCCTTCACCCCGCCCGCGCCGTTGATGGCGTCGACCGCGAAGTTGACGCCGCGGTTGAAGCCTACGGTCGGCGCCGAGCTCGGGCCGGTGATCGCCGCGAGACAGCCGATCTTGATCGGTTCCGATTGTGCGATGGCTGGAGCCGGGAAGGAGAATGAGGCGGCGCCCAATGCACCGGCGCTGCCCAATATGACGTCACGGCGTGAAATGGCCATGTGATGCACTCCCTGTTTCCCTCTCGGCGCCCGTCGTTTGTTGCGGGACGTCCGTTGATTGATTGTCCGCGCGCTCAGGGCCGCGGTTTGACAGGCTCAAGTTTGAGCTGGATGCGAAGGTCTTGTCCAGCCCCTCGGACCGCATTGGGATCGGCCGAAGGTTCATGGCTTCGCCCGCCGCGTCCAGTGCTCGGCATTGACGGCGCCGACAGGGATCTCGCCGGCGATGATCTTCGCGACCTGGCGCACGGTCTCCGACGATTGATGCTCGATGGCTTGCGGCGTCAGGCCGCCGACATGCGGGGTTGCAATGACATTGCGCAGCTTCGCGAGCTCCGGCGTCGGCATCTGGTCGGGCGCGCGGCCGACATCCATCGCCGCACCCGCGATGCGGCCCTCGCGCAACGCGGCCGCCAGCGCCGCCTCGTCGACGAGATTGCCGCGCGACAGGTTGATGAAGAACGCGTGCGTCTGCATCCGCGCCAATGCGGCCCGCCCGACCAGGTTCTCGGTCTCTGCATTGGCGATCGCGAGACAGACGACGTAGTCGGCGCGCGCCAGCAGATCGTCGAGCGGCGGATGCTCGATCGCCGCATCGTCCGGCGTCACGAAGGGATCGGCAACCAGCACCTTCATGCCGAGCACCTTCGCGATCCCGGCAAGATAGCGCCCGATGCTGCCATAGCCGATGATGCCGATCGTGCTGCCCGCGAGCTGGCGGCCCATCACGACCTCGGGCGCCCTGCCCGCATGATAGTCAGCGGTGGCGCGCGAGACGCCGCGCGACAGATCGACCATGAAGCCGAGCGCGAGCTCGGCGACCGATTGGATGAAGCCGGCGCTCGCCTGCGTCACCAGCACGCCGGCGGCGGATGCTGCCGCGACGTCGATATTGCGGATATCGACCGCGCAGCGCACGAAGGCACTCAGTTTTGGTAGCCGCGGAAAGATATCACCGGGCCCCGGCGTCATGCGATCGGCGACGATGATGTCGACGTCGGCTGCGGCCGCGACCAGGGCAGCCGCGTCGAGCGCCTCGTCGCCCTCGTGCAGCCTGACGTCGGCGACCGCGCGCAGGCCGTTCAGGCTGCGCTCGCCGTAATAGTCGCGGCGCATCTGCGGCGTATGAGCGAGCAGGACCTTCACGCTTCTATTCCCCTAATAGCCGAGCGCATGCGGCAAGGCCGTGCTGATGGCGGGCACGAACGCGATCACCAGCAGGCACAGCAACAGCAGGCCGAGATACCCTGCTATCGGCTTGATGGTCTGCTCGATCGGCACATTGCCGATCAGGCAGGCGCCGTAGAGGCCAAGACCAAGTGGTGGCGCAAACAGCCCGAGCCCCATCGCGATCACAAGCACGATGCCGAAATGCAGCGGATCGATGCCGAGCTTGACGGCAACCGGCAGCAGCAGCGGCCCGAAGATGATCAGCGCCGCGGCGCCTTCCAGCACCGAGCCCATCACCACCAGCACCAGGATCGACAGCAGCATGAACAGCCAGACGCCGTGGCTGCCCGAGATCGCCAGCATGAGCTCGCCGACCGCGTGCGGTACCTGTTGCAGCGTCAAAATGAAGGCGAGCGACTGCGCCGCCGCAACGATGAACAGTACCAGCCCCGAACGAATAGCCGATTGCACGAAGCAATGCGCGAGGCTCTTGGCGCCGAGATCGCGGAACAAGAGGCTGCCGACGGCGATGGCGTAGACCGCGGCAAACGCGGAGATTTCCGTTGCCGTGGCAAAGCCGCTCTTGAAGCCGAAGAAGATCATGAAGATCAGCCCGAACGAGGCGATCGCGCCGGTCCACAGGCCCGATACTGCGGCGCGCGGCTCGGGCTCCTCGTTCGCGGCGGGACGCTTGCCGAAGATGATCGACACTGCGATCAGCGCCAGCGCCATCAGCGCGGCCGGCAGCATGCCGGCGACGAACAGGCCGCCGATCGACAGATTGGCGACGAAGCCAAGAATGATCAGGTTGATGCAGGGCGGAATGGTCTCCGCCATCACCGCGGAAGCGGCGAGCAGCGCCACGGCGCCGCCCGGGTTCTGCTGCGAGCGGCGTGCCGCCGGGATCAGCACCGAGCCGACGGCCGCGACATCGGCCATCTTGGAGCCGGAGATGCCGGAGAACAGCACCATCGACATCACCATCACGACGTTGAGGCCGCCGCGCATCCGTCCGACCGCGCGCTGCAACAGCTCGATCAAACGGACCGACATGCCGTTGGCTTCCATCAAATAGCCGACCAGGATGAAGAACGGGATCGCCAGCAGCACGAAATTGTCGATGCCGCGCGCCATCTGCTGCGCAAAGATCACGCCGGGCAGCGTGCCCTCCACCCAGATGAAGATCAGCGCCGCCAGCGCTAGCGCAAAGCCGATCGGCAATCCGCCGAACAGCGTGAGGAAGAAGCCGATCAGCATCAACGCCTGCGACGACGGCACGGACGATGGTGCAAACGCATCCCAGGCCAGATAAAGGCCGGCGATGATTGCGGTCGCGACGATGCCGGCCACCATGTCGCGCAGCGGCCGGCCGCAGAACGTCTCGAACGCGAAGATCGTCATGAACGCCGCGCCGACGCCCATCGGATAGAACGTCCATTCCAGCGGCAGGCCGGAACCGGAGGTCTGGCCGGTCGTCAACCAGCCCATCTTGACGGCGTTGAACGCGACATAGAAGGCAATGATGGTGACCAGCAGCGCACCGACCGCATCGACGACGCGCCGCACGGCCGGCGGCAGCATGTCGACGAAGAAGGCGACGCCGAGGTTCTCACTGCGCGCGAGCGCGCTCGCGGCACCGAAGAAACTCGACCCGACCATCAGGCCGCGGGCGACGTCGTCGGACCATTCGACGGGTGCATTGAACAGGAAGCGGGCCAGCACCGAGACGCAAACCACCACGAGATCGGCGGCGAGCAGGATCGCCGCGATCGCGTCACTGATGGCGAGCAGCGGCGCCGTGATCCGATCTGCGCTGCTTCTCGTCGCAACTGCGGCGACTGACATGCGCCGACCTCAGGCCTGGGTGGCGCGGATCAGATCGACGACGGCCTTCGCCTCGGGCCGTGCCTTGATGAAATTGTCGGTCTGCGGCAGCACGCGCTTGCGGAACGCCTCCTTGTCGCATTCGACGACGGTGACGCCCTTCTCCACCAGGGTCGCCAGCGCCTCCTTCTCCACCGCAAGGCCGTGTGCGCGGGTGTCGGTCGCGGCCTGCTTCGCCGCGTCGAGGAAGCCTTCGCGAAGCTTCGGGGCCATGCGGTTGAAGGTGGTATCGCTGAAATAGACCGCGAGCGGCGAGAAAATGTGCTGGGTCAGCGCGTAGTGCTTCGCCGTCTCGTAGAACTTGCTGGCCAGAATGGTCGGCGGATCGTGCTCAAGACCATCGAGCACGCCGGCTTGCAGCGCCGTATAGATTTCGCCGAACGCCAGCGGAGTCGCCGCGGCTCCCATCAGGCGCAGGCATTCTGTGATGATCGGGTTGGGCAGCGTGCGGATCTTCAGGCCGGCGAGATCGTCCGGCGTCTTCACCGGCTTCTTCGCCAGCACGCTGCGGGCGCCGAAATTGTAGGCCCAGGCGATGATGTGGATGCTGCCACCCTTGAGCAGCGCATCCTCGATCGGCTTTGCGGCGCCGGCATCGAACGCCTTGGTCTGCTGTTGGTAGCTGGTGAAGAGGTAGCCGAGATCGAAAGTGCCGACCAACGGCACGAGGTTCGCCGAGATCGACGAGCCCGAGACCATCAGGTCGATCACCCCGAGCTTCACCGAGTTGATGACGTCGATCTCCTGGCCGAGCTGGTTGTCGGGGAAGAAGGTGACCTCGATCTGCTCGCCGAGCCCGTTGGCTTTCAGGCTCTTGACGAGGTTGTCGTAGTAGACGCGGCCGTTGGCATATTTGGGGTCGTTCGGAAGCGACGACGAGCACCGCATCTTCATGGTCGCAGCCTCTGCGCGGCCGATGATGGCGGGCGCGGCGGCGAGCCACGCCGCAGCCGCGGCCGACGACCGCAGCACGATGCGGCGGTTCACATGCTTCGAGATCATGATGATGCTCCTCCCCAGGAACGGATCGTTTTTGTCGTCTCTTTGTCTTGGCGTTCTCTTGGCCGCCCGCCGCCTGGCGCGAGCTTGGCAGCGCTTTTGTCATAATGTATGACAAAACACATTCGGTTGTGCAAGAGCGCCGCGGCGGCGGTGCAGACAACCAACCGCAGCGAGGCTTCCGATGTTCCAGACCTCCAACGCGTTGCGCCGGAGCGTGCACAGCCAGGTCGCCGACCGGGTCGGCAGCAGCATCGTGCGCGGCGAGATCGGCGTCGGCGAGACGCTGCCGCCGGAAATGCAGATCTGCGAGATGATGGACGTCAGCCGCACCGTGGTGCGCGAGGCAATGCGGACGCTGACCGGCAAAGGGTTGATCGAGTCGCGGCCGAAGAGCGGCACGCGGGTGCGGCCACCCGAGCAGTGGAATCAGCTCGACCCCGACGTGCTGCGCTGGCACCTCGAGACCACGGAGATCGATCGCTATCTGGCCAAGTTGTTTCAGCTGCGCTCCGCGGTCGAGCCCGCCGCCGCGGCGCTGGCAGCGACCCATGCCGCAGAAGACGACATCGCCCGCATCCGCGTCGGATGCGACGGCATGGACGCGGCAAGGACCAATGAGGAGTTCGTCGCCGCCGACATCATGTTCCATCAGGCAATCTATTTCGCGACCCGCAACGAGTTCTTCTGGCCGATCGCGCAGATGTTCGAGATCACCCTGCGCCAGAGCTTTACGATCGCAGCCCCCGGTTCGCACCGCCCGCGCGCGCTGATCGAGCACCGCGCGGTGCTGGACGCGATCGTCGCGGGAGATGCCGAGGCTGCACGCGAGGCCACAGTGGTGCTGCTGACGCATTCCGCCGACGATCTGGTGCGGATTCGGGGACGGGAGTTCGAGACGGCACCGGGCAAAGGCGCGCGCAAGCCGTGATGGTAATAGCGATGAGTACACGGCTCTTTCCCCATCGTCGTCCCTGCGAAAGCAGGGACCCATAGCCACCGATGCAAATTGGTTTGCAGCACTGGGGCCGCAGCTCGCTTCAACAACAAAACCCTGTGGTTATGGGTCCCTGCTTTCGCAGGGACGACGATGAGGATGGTTCTCGATTCAAGTTGCCACACCACGCACTGTCATCGCCCGGCTCGAGCCGGGCGATGACGGGTGAGGATGAGGACGCAGCTTCGCATTGAGTTGCCCGTCGGGCTGTTTTGTCGCAGCCACAGCAAAAGCGAGGCCGCTATTTCGACCGAGCCACCGTGGTGCCGTCCCAATCCTCATCGGTGGGATTGGCGAGCTGATGCCTGCATCGCGCGATCATCTGCGCCGAGGCCGCATCCGTGCCGCGAAGTTGCAAGGACCTCTCGAACGCCGCGATCGCCGCGGTGAAATCGCCGGCGCGCCAGGCCGCAAGCCCGGCCTCATAGGACGCGATCCAGTCGCGCGCGACGGCGCCCTCGTCGGCCATTGCGATCAATTCGTAGATTTCCAGCCCGCCGGCGCGGCCGTAGACGGCGAGCCGGTCGAGCTCGCGGACGACGATGCGGTCACCGGCCAGACGCCGCGTCTCCGGACCGATGATGATCGTCGATCCATAGACCTTGTTGGTGCCCTCAAGGCGGCTCGCGATGTTCACGGCGTCGCCGATCACGGTGTAGTTGAGCCGCACCTCCGAGCCGATATTGCCGACCAGCATGTCGCCGGAATTGATGCCGATGCGGATCCTGACCGCCTCTCCCTTGTCGTCGGCGAGGCCGGCCTGCGCGACCGCGCGCTGGCAGGCGAGCGCCGCCCGGCAGCAATCCGCGGCATGGTCCGGGTTGGCCGCAGGCGCGCCCCAGAACGCCATGACGGCGTCGCCAATGAACTTGTCGATCGTGCCACCCTCCTTCTGGATCGCCGCGGAGACGATGTCGAAGTAGCGCGACAGCAAGGGGATGATGCGGTCGCCGAGCCGTTCCGACATGCCGGTGAACCCGGCAAGATCGATGAACATCACACTCATCGGCCGCACCGCGCCGCCGAGCCGCGCGCCGTTGCCGTCGCTGACCAGCCGCCGCACCAGATCGGCGGGAATGTATTTGCGGAACGCGGCGAGCCCCTGCGCCATGTCGCCGATCGCGCCCGAGAGGTTCTCGAGCTCGGCAAGGCGCGACGGATGCCGCTCGACCTTGTCGAGGTCGAAGCGCTCGACATGCCTGATCTCGCCGACCACCCTGATCAGGGGCGCCGCGATCAGGCGCTGCGCCAGCCAGGCCGACAACAGCCCGGCGCCCGCGATCAGCGCCGCGAGCCCGATCAGCAGGTTGCGGATCGTCATCCGCACCGGGCCGAGGAATTCGGCTTCCGGCACCACCGTCACTAGCGACCAGCCCGGGAACGAGATCGGCGTCAGCACCGCCTGATAGGCCTGCCCGTCCCGCGTCACCTGGGACCGGTACGCCTCGCCCTCGCCGGGATCGTAGGCCTTGCCGGCCTGCCTGATCGCGGCGACCGCAACCGGCAGCAGCGGGTGGTCGGTCTTCAGCGCATTCAACTCGTCGGCGTCAGCATCGGGAGACGCGATCACGCTGCCGTCGCGATCGAGCAGGAAGGCGCCCGCGGACTTGCCGACCGTGAGCTGCGAGAGGAAGTTCGACACCCGGGTCAATTCGATGATGATGGCGAGCACGCCGGTGCGCTCGCCGTCGACGTCGATCGGCACCGATAGCATCGCGGCCAGCCGCTCGCCGCGGGGCAGCGCCGTCAGCGTCGACCATTGCTGGTCGCGGGCTGCGATCGCATCGCGAAACCAGGGCTGCTCCGTGACCAGGTATTTGCTGTCCTCGACGGTGCTGCCCCTCGGCTTGATGTCGATGCCGGCATAGTCGTATTGATCGGCACGCAGCTTGCGGTCGGGCGAGATGGTCAGCATCTCGACGCCGGCATCGCCGAGCTTGTGGGCGCCAAAAAACGAGCCGTCCGGCCAGCCGAACGCGACCCACGAGATGGTCGGTTGCGACTGCAATTGCGACAGGAACACGAACTGCCGCTTGCGCGCGTCGCGGGCGTCCAGCACCTTCTCAATCAGCAGCGTCCGCACCGCCGTCATCGACGAGCGCGCTTCGGTCGTGATCGACTGCAGCTCGTCGCCGACCGCGGACACGATCTGGTCGTTGATGGTGTCGGCCAGCGTCTGGCTCACCCGTTGTGCGGTGCGCCACCACAACAGATGCACGCCGACGGCGCTGACCACGATCGAGGTCAGGACGAGGGCGGAGATGGCGCTGCGGATGCCGATACGCATCGATGAGGTCCGGATCAGCGGTTGCTTTACCGCATTACGGAACATATCCGCGATTGTTTCGCCAGTTCGGGACGCAACGCAGCCCCCGGACACGGGCCTGTGACCATAGTTGAAGGCCTCAGTGACGAAACTTCTGGATTGTTGGCAGCGTACACGCCAAGACAAGACAGCTATCTTCGAAGGTTCCTTGATGCACGACGTCACGATCCCGGCCGCCTTGATCGCCGGTCTAGTCAGCTTCCTGTCGCCCTGCGTGCTGCCGCTGGTGCCGCCCTATCTGATCTACCTGACCGGTGCGACCATCGAGCAGGTCAACCAGGACGGCGCCACTGCGGCCTCCAAGCGCGCGGTGATGACGGCGGCGCTGATGTTCGTGCTCGGCTTCTCGACCGTGTTCGTGGCGCTCGGCGCCAGCGCCTCGATCGTCGGCGGGCTGGTGCGCGCCTGGTCGGCCGAGCTCTCGATCCTGGCCGGCATCGTCATCATCATCATGGGGCTGCACTTCCTCGGCATCACCCGGATCGGCCTGTTGATGCGCGAGGGGCGGCTGACCGCGCCCAAGCCGGTCGGGCTGTGGGGCGCCTATGTCATGGGGCTGGCGTTCGCCTTCGGCTGGACGCCCTGCATCGGACCGATCCTGGCCGCGATCCTCTCGATTGCGGCCGCGGAGGCCACGGTGACCAAGGGCGCCGGCCTGCTCGCGGTGTATTCGGCCGGGCTCGGCATCCCCTTCCTGCTCGCCGCCTTCATGGTCAAGCAGTTCTCCTCGGTGTTCGCGCGGATGAAGCGCCATCTCGACACCGTCGAGCGCGTGATGGGCGTGCTGATGGTGGTCACCGGCATCGGCTTCCTGACTGGCGCGGTGTCCGGTGTCAGCGTCTGGCTGCTGGAAACCTTCCCGGCGCTGCAAAATATCGGCTAGCGCCCGTAACAAGCCCGCCTCCCCGGCGAAACTCCCACCATGACGCAGCCGTAGCTTCTGGCTCGTGCCTTTGCGTTCGCACCGGACACCGGCGCAGGCTGCGTGGCGGAATATTGGGAGGGTTTCGCATGAATTTCATCGTCAACCTGCTGATTCTGCTGCCGGCGCGGATCGCCGCGCATTTTTCCTGGGCCGGGCCGCTGATCATGCGGATCATCGTTGGCTACACCTTCATGCTGGCCGGCTGGGGCAAGCTCACCAACCTCGCCCAGGTCACCGAGAACTTCGCCGGCTGGGGCATTCCGTTCCCGACCATCCTCACCCCCTTCGTGTCCGGCGTCGAATGCTTCGGCGGCGCGATGCTGATCCTCGGCCTGTTCACCCGCATCCCGGCTGCGATGCTCGCGGTGGTGATGATCGTCGCGATCAAGTCGGCCAAATGGGGCGACGTCGATTCGCTGGAGACGCTGCTCGGGTTCGAGGAAGCGACCTACTTCGCCGCCTTCATGTGGCTTGCGATCGCAGGTCCCGGCGCCGCCTCGCTGGACCGCCTGCTGGTCAACGCGACCGAGGGCCAGAAGGCGCCGACCTGAGATCAGCCCGGAAGGCCGGCTCACAATGCCGTGACATGGCGAGCCCCGATCCCGGCGGCCCCGTAGCTGAAACGACCCTCGCCTCCGGGAGCGCGCCATGAGACTTGTCCGCAGCATCGCAATCCTCATGGCGTTGAGCGCACAGCCCTCACTTGCGGCGGACGCCCCGGCATGGAGCGACTGGAGCCACGATCTGTTCACGCGCGCCGCGACCGAGAAGCGGTTCGTCATCCTCGATCTCGAGGCGGCGTGGTGCCACTGGTGCCACGTGATGGAGAAGACGACCTACGCCGACCCCAAGGTACAGGAGCTGCTTGTGGCGAAGTATCTCCCGGTCCGCGTCGACCAGGACGCCAATCCGGATCTCTCGAGCCGCTACGGCGACTGGGGCTGGCCCGCGACCATCGTGTTCGCGCCCGACGGCAGCGAGATCGCCAAGATCAGGGGCTATATCGAGCCGGAGCGGATGCAGGCACTGCTCAAGGCCATCATCGACGATCCCTCGCCGGGCCCGTCGGTCGGCGAGGCGTTCGAGATCAAGCCCGCCACCTCGGCCTTTCTCGGCAAGGCGCAACGCACCGAGCTGACCAGGACGTTCGACGAATCCTACGACGACAAGCTCGGCGGCTGGGGCGAGAACCAGAAATATATCGACGCCGACAGCCTCGACCTTGCGATCAGCCGAGCCGAAGCCGGCGACACCACGGCAACGAGGCGCGCAAGGCAGACCCTCGATGCCGCGATCGCGCTGATCGATCCGGTGTGGGGCGGCGTGTTCCAGTATTCGGAAGGCGGCTCCTGGAGCCATCCGCATTTCGAGAAGATCATCTCGTTCCAGTCGCAATATCTGCGGCAGTACAGTCAGGCCTATGTGCAGTGGAAGGAGGCGAAATATCTCGCGGCCGCGCGCAACGTCGAACGTTACCTGACGGATTTCCTGCTGAGCCCCGACGGCGCCTTCTACGTCAGCCAAGACGCCGATCTCGATCACGAGGTCGACGGCCACGCTTATTATGGGCTTGATGATGCCGCGCGCCGCAAGCTCGGCCTGCCTCGCGTCGACAAGAACCTCTATGCGCGCGAGAACGGCTGGGCGATCTCCGGCCTCGTGGCCTATTACGACGCGAGCGCCGATCCGAAGGCGCTGGCGATCGCCGAGCGCGCCGCGAAATGGGTGCTCACCAATCGCGCGCTGCCGGACGGCGGCTTCCGCCATGGCGACAAGGATCGCGGCGGCCCCTTCCTCGGCGACACCGTCGCGATGGGACAGGCCCTGCTCGATCTCTACGCCGCGACCGGCAATCGCGACTGGCTGATGTCGGCGGTGCGAGCCGGCGACTTCGCCGCGACGTTCCGCGACGAGGCCGGCGGCTTCTTCACCTCGAAGACGTCGGAAGGGCAGGCCGGCGTGTTCGCGAGGCCCGCCAAGCTGATCGACGACCAGATCCAGGTCGCGCGCTTCATGAACATGCTCAATCGCTATGTCGGCAGCGACGGCACCCGTGAACTGGCCGCGCATGCGATGCGCTATCTCGGTGCGGCTTCGAGCGAGATGCCGCGGCCGATGCCCGGCGTGCTGCTCGCCGACGAGGAACTGGCCACCGAGCCGACGCATGTCACGATCGTCGGACACAAGGACGACGCTCGCGCGCAACGCCTGCATACGATCGCCCGCGCCCTGCCCGCCCGCTACAAGCGGCTCGAATGGCTCGACCTGCGCGAGGGCAAGCTGCCCAACCCGGACGTCGACTACCCCGACCTCGGCGAGCCCGCGGCCTTTGCCTGCAGCAACCGCATCTGCTCGTTCCCTGCGTTCAGCGCCGAGGAATTGCAGGCGAACGTGGCGCAGATGGCGAAGCTGAAGCCGGCGCGCGCGGCACAAAACTGATTAAAATGCAAACTGTGCAACGCAGCAAACCGATCGGCTCGGCGCAATGAAATACTCTCCGGCCGACGGTGTTTGACATGGACCGGGCGTCAGACCCGGCCCAGACAAAATTTTCTTTTGAAGCGCTGTAACCAAATCGCCTGATACCCCGTAGCTGATCTTGGACGAGCACTCAAATCGCGGGAAGCACCGCGCCGCGGACGCCCCTGCGATCTGATTGTTCTCCGAATGTCCATCCGTTGTGCGGTCCGGGATCGAACGATCGAAGGATGCTCACGGCGCCATGTTTTTTTGCCTTCAAACAATCACCGAGGAGATCGTCATGAAGTTGAATTCGAAGTCCGGCGCAACGCTCGCCGTCGCTGCGGCCACCCTGTTCCTCGCCGGCTCGGTGGTTTCGACCACCTCGACGCCCGCGAATGCCGCCATGGGCAAGTGCATGGCCGGCAACGCCTGCAAGGGCCAGAGCGCCTGCAAGGGCGGCGCCAATTCCTGCAAGGGCCTGAACGCCTGCAAGGGCACCGGCTTCTCGCTGAGCTCGGAAAAGCAGTGCAACGCGATGGGCGGCAAGTTCGTCAAGGGCTGATCGCATCGTCTCACGAGGGGCCCGGCGACGGCGCCGGGCCTTTTCACGCCAAGGCGTGGATAAATGATCCCGGCATGGGTAACCAAAGCCGACCAGATCCGTAGCTATCTTTGGGTGCAGCCTTCGGCCAACTCACACGGTTTGCAGGCGGCGCACCTTCAACCATCTTGCACAAGGAGACGCTCATGAAGCTTACAACCAAGTCCGGTGCCACACTTGCCGCCGCCGCCGCCACGCTTTTCCTGGCCGGAGCCGTGGTGTCGACGCAGTCCTACGCTGCGAGCGAAGGCAAATGCGTCGGCGCCAATGCCTGCAAGGGCCAGAGCGCCTGCAAGGGCGGCAATCACGCCTGCAAAGGTCAGAATGCCTGCAAGGGCCAGGGCTTTGCGCAGATGACGAAGGCCGACTGCACCGCGGCGAAGGGCAAGTTCAAGGCCGGGTGAACGGATCGGACCAAGCGGGGCCCGGTGTAGGCCGGGCCTCGTTTCCATGATAGTTTTTTGAAGTTGGGCGCCACGACCCTGGCGCCAGAAGCGCGGAGCCGCCATGAACGTCGCGAGCCGATCACCGGACAAGTCGGTGCTCGCAGAGCGCCCGCTGCAATCAGCCAAGCCGCCGTTCCTCGGCTTCGGCCTCGGCCTGCGTGCCCAACACTACGACGAGATCCTGAACGGAAATCCGCCGATCGACTGGTTCGAGGTGATCAGCGAGAACTACATGCTGCCGGGCGGCCAGCCGCTGCGCATCCTCGACCGAATCTGCGCGCGCTATCCCGTGGTGATGCACGGCGTCTCGCTGTCGATCGCCTCCACCGCGCCGCCGAATTTCGACTATCTGCAAAGCCTGAAGGACCTCGCGGCGCGCGTGCAGCCTAAATGGGTGTCCGACCATCTGTGCTGGACCGGTGTGCACGGCAAGAACCTGCACGATCTGCTGCCGATCCCCTACACGCAGGAGGCGCTCGATCACGTCGTGAGCCGGGTGCAGCTGGTGCAGGATTTCCTCGGCCGCGCCATCGTGCTCGAGAATGTCTCGACCTATGTGCAGTTCAACAATTCCGAGATGACGGAGTGGGAATTCCTCTCCGAACTGTCGCGCCGCTCCGGCTGTTGGCTGCTGTTCGACATCAACAATGTCTATGTCAGCGCTTTCAACCACGGCTACGATCCGATGGCCTTCCTCAACGGCATTCCAGCCGATCGCGTGGTGCAATTTCACATGGCAGGCCACAGCCATATGGGCACCCACATCATCGACACGCACGACCATCCGGTGTGCGAGGATGTCTGGGACCTCTATGTCGCGGCGTTGAAACGGTTCGGACGCGTCTCGACCATGATCGAGCGCGACGACAACATCCCGCCGCTCGACGAATTGCTGCGCGAGGTCGAGCGGACCCGCGAGATCGCCGGGCAGGTGCTACCCGCAGGCGCGCCGGCGGCATGAGCGACTTCGCGCGCCAGCAGAGCGAGTTTCAGCACGCCATCCTCACCGGCGACGAGGGCATCTTGACCGAAATCCTCGACAGCCCCAAGGAGACGCGCGCGACGCTGTTCGGCGTCTATCGCCATGCCTACGGCTCGCGGCTGGTCGAGGCGATGCGCAACGACCACGAGCTGCTGCATCAATTTCTCGGCGACGAGATGTTCGACGAGATGGGCCATGCCTACGTCAAGGCACGGCCGTCCGAGCATCCGAACCTGCGCTGGTTCTCGCAGGGATTGCCGGATTTCCTGAAGGCCACCGCACCGTACAGCAACCATCCGGTGCTCGCCGACCTCGCCGCGCTGGAGAAGGCGCTCAACGACGCGTTCGACGCCGCCGAGGGCGCCGTGCTCGCGCTGGAGGCGATGGCCGGTTTCGCACCCGAGCAGTGGAACGATCTGGTGTTCCAGCCGCATCCGAGCGCTGCGAGGGTCGACCTGTCGACCAATGCGGCCGCAATCTGGATGGCATTGAAGAACGACGAGACGCCGCCCGAGGCGGAGGCGCTCGTCGAACCCGCCCGCCTCCTGATCTGGCGCCAGGACACCACGCCGATGTTCCGCGAGCTGCCGACTGAGGAAGCGATGATGTGGGATGAAGCCTCTGATGGCGTTCCGTTCGGCGTGCTCTGCGAGATGCTCGCGACCTATGATGATCCCGACAACGCCGCAGCGCGCGGCGCCGGCTATCTGCATGGCTGGATCACGGCGGGGCTTCTGACAGCGGCATCCATCCGCAAATAGAGGGCCCGCGGCATGGGCGCCGACATCGTCAGCCATTTCATCGAACGCCTCACCTGGGACGAGGTCGCGCGGCGAATTGGGGCTGAGCGACCGGCGATCCTGCCGATCGGCGCCGCCGCCAAGCAGCACGGTTTCCATTTGCCGCTCAACACCGACCGCCTGCAGGCCGAGTGGTTTGCGGCGCATCTCGCCGAACGCATCGACGCGCTGATCTGGCCAACCGTCACCTACGGTCACTACCCCGCTTTCGTCGAATATGCCGGTAGCGCCAGCCTGTCGGCAGCAACGTTCGAAGCCATGGTGCATGAGATCGCTGCCGGCATCCTCGGCGGCGGCGTCAACAGATTGTTCGTGCTCAACACGGGGATCAGCACGCTCGCTCCGGTCGAACGCGCGCTGGCGGGCTTCGAACCGGGCCGGGTGAGGCATCTGCGGCTCTACCAGGGCCCGCGCTTCCGCCGCACGGCCGAGCAGCTCTCCGAGCAACGCCATGGCAGCCATGCCGACGAACTGGAGACGTCCCTGATGCTAGCGCTGGCTCCGGACGTAGTCGATCCGGCACGCGCCGAAGCCAGCCCCGCCCTGCGGCGCGAGGCGCCCGGCCGCCTGACGCCGTCGGACCGCACTTCGCCGAACTACAGCCGCTCCGGCAGTTACGGCGATCCGACGCTCGCGACATCAGCCAAGGGCGAGGCGCTGCTCGCGGCGATTCTCGACGATCTCTCCGATCAGGTGACCGCGGCCCTTGGCGAGAACGCCATGCCACGGCGGCGCGGCACACCGCGATGAGGAGCATCCCGACCTATCGCGTGATCGCCGCCGCGATGCTGGTCGCGGCGATCCTGATCGGCATCGCATCGTGCCACGTCGAGGCGCAGTCCGAGTTCATGCGCGGCGAAGGCATGCCTTACGACGCCTTCGACCGGTTGCCCAAGACCGATCTCGACGTCGCCGGCGCCACCATTCATGTCGGGTTCGCTCCCGGCGATATGGCGCTGCCGAAGGAAAAAATATTCGACTGGATCAAGGCGTGCGCCCGCGCGGTCTCGATCTATTACGGCCGGTTTCCCGTCAGCTCGTTGCGGCTGCTGATCGTGCCGGTCGACGGTTCGCGCGTTCGCGGCGGCACCACATGGGGCTATCGCGGCGCCGCGATCCGGCTGCCGATCGGCCGCGACGCGGGCGTCGACGATCTCAAGCGCGACTGGGTGATCGTGCACGAGATGGTGCACACCGCCCTGCCCGATCTCGACGACCGCTACGCCTGGCTGTCGGAAGGGCTCGCGGTCTATGTCGAGCCGGTCGCGCGGGTGCAGGCCGGCGATCTCACGGCGCGGGAGATCTGGCTGGCGATGCTGCGCGACATGCCCAAGGGCCTGCCGCAGGCCGGCGACGCGGGCCTCGACAATACCGACACCTGGGGCCGGAAATACTGGGGCGGCGCGATGTTCTGCCTGTTCGCCGATGTCGAGATCCGCAAACGGACCGGCAACAAATTCGGCCTGCAGGACGCGATGCGCGGCGTGCTCGCCGCCGGTGGCAATCACGAGAAGGACTGGCCGATCGCGCGGGTGCTCTCGACCGCCGACAAGGCGGTCGGCGTCGACGTGCTGACGCGGCTGCACGACGAGTGGGGATCGAAGCCCGTGACACCTGATCTCGCCGCGCTGTGGCGCGACCTCGGCGTTAGGCTTCAGGGCGAGAGCGTCGAATTCGACGATCGCGCGCCGCTGGCGGATATTCGCAAGGCGATCACCGAAGCGCGCGCGGGATAGCGACCGCTTCGCGGCTGCACACGGCCCAACTCTGCTGGATTTTGCCGGCGCGATGTCGGACTATCGGGGAATCGCCGCAATCCTCACGGGAGACCGATGGCCGACGTTCATCAGACACGCGCCAACTGGCCGATCTTCCGCTCGCTGAGGGCGTTCCGGCCGGGCGACTTGCCCGGAGATCTGATCGCCGGGTTGACGCTCGCCGCAATCGCGATCCCCGAGCAGATGGCGACCGCGCGGCTCGGCGGCTTCTCGCCGCAGATCGGCTTCTTCGCCTTCATGGCCGGCTCGCTCGGCTTTGCGATGTTCGGCGCCAACCGCTTCCTGTCCTGCGGCGCCGACTCCACCATCACGCCGATCTTCGCGGCCGGCCTGGCGCTGATGGCGACCGCTGGCTCGCCCGATTATCAGTCGCTGGCGATGGCGCTGGCGCTGATGGTCGGCGCGATCATGATCGCCGGCGGCCTGTTCAAGCTCGGCTGGATCGCCAATCTGCTGTCGACGCCGGTGACGGTCGGCTTCCTCGCCGGCATCTCCGTCCACATCCTGGTCTCGCAATTGCCGGGTGTGCTCGGCCTGACCACGCCGGACGGGCCGACGCTCTACAAGCTCGGGGTCCTCACTGAGAAGATCGGCCAGACCAATGCCTACACGCTGGCGATCGGCCTCGGCGTGCTGGCGCTGGTTGCCGGATCGGAGAAGATCAGCGCGCGGATTCCGGGCGCACTGATCGGCCTTGTGGTGGCCACTATCGCCGTGATCGCCGGCCAGCTCGAAAGCAAGGGCGTCAAGGTGGTCGGCACCGTGCCCGGGTCGCTGCCGACGCCATCGCTTCCGGTCATCGCTCCGGAGCGATGGATCAAACTGTTGTCGCTGGCGATCCTGATCTCGATCGTGGTCATGGTGCAGACCGCGGCGACGACGCGCTCGTTCCTGTCAGATCCGGACAAGCCGGCCGACGTCGATCGCGACTTCCTCGGCGCCGGTGCCGGCAGCCTGCTCGCCGGCCTTTTCGGCGCCTTTCCGGTCAATGCCAGCCCGCCGCGCACCGGCATCGTCTCGGAGACCGGCGGCCGCACGCAGCTTGCCGGCCTGTTCGCCGCCGCCATCGTGCTCGCGCTGCTGGCGTTCGGTGCGACGCTGCTGCAGCACGTGCCCGATGCGGCGCTCGGCGGCGTCCTGCTGTTCGTGGCGCTCCGCATCATCCGCGTGAAGCAGATCGTCGCGATCTACCGCCAGTCGTTCTACGAATTCCTGCTGGTGGTGGCGACGGCAGCCGCGATCATCGTGCTGCCGATCGAGCAAGGCGTCGCGGTCGGCATCGCGTTGTCGCTGCTGCACGGCATCTGGACCACGACACGCGGCCAGCTGGTGGAATTCGTCCATGTGCCCGGCACCACGATCTGGTGGCCGACCGGCCCGCACGTCGCCGGCGAGCGCAAGCCCGGCATTGCCGTGGTCGGCCTGCAGGCGCCGTTGTCGTTCCTCAACGCAGAAGGTTTTCACAGCGGCGTGCTCAAGACCATCGGCCGCGCGACACCCAAGCCGAAACTGCTGGTGATCGAGGCCAGCGGCATGGTCGAGATCGACTTCACGGCGGCGCAGGCGTTGCGCGACCTGTTTCGCGAATGCCGCGATGACGGCGTGACGGTGGCGGTGGCGCGGCTCGAATCCTCCCGCGCCCAGGAGGCGTTCGAGCGCTTCGATCTCTACGGCGTGCTGCAGAGAGACCACGTCTTCCACAGCGTCGATGAGGCGGTCCGCACGCTCGGCGGGCAGAGCTAGCGATTGGTGAGATCCGTCGCTGCGTAGCCCGGATGGAGCGAAGCACAATCCGGGATTCTCGCGCACGTTGAAGAACCGTCCCGGATTTCGCTTCGCTCCATCCGGGCTACTGGCTCTCCACTCGGCCAGACCAGCTCAAGCCTGCTCGCCCTCGAGCGTCGGATGCTCCTTCAGCACCTCCGCCTTGATCGAGGCCGCGTGGATGGCGCGGAACAGCGCCCGCCCGGCCTTGATGTTGTTGGCCTTCATGCACAGACTGACGATCTCGCGCACCGCGGAATCCCGCACCAGCTCGTCGGAGATCTTCATCGCGGTCTCCATCGCGACCTTGGCGGCACGTTCGTAACGTTCGCGCTCGATCTGCTGCTTCTCCTTCGCGCGCTTGTTGGGCGAGCCGACCGCCTCGGCGCAGCTGGCCGCATCGCGGCAGATCGCACGGATCCGCTGCGCAGCCTCGATGTCGCCGAGCGGCTGCGCGACGGGATCGTCCCAGATATCCTTTCGCCTGGCCTTGCTGAACCACGACATCGCAAAGTCCTGTGGCCGGAATATCCGATCGGTTAAGCCGCAGGAACGATCTTGCCGGGATTGAAAATATTCTGCGGATCGAGCGCCTGCTTCAGCGCCCGCATCGCGTCGAGCGCCTCCGGGCCGAGCTCGGCCTTCAGATATTTCTGCTTGCCCTGGCCGATGCCGTGCTCGCCGGTGCAGGTGCCGCCCATGGCCTGCGCCCGTTCGACGAGCCGGTGCATGAACTCCTCGCCGCGCGCCATCTCTTCCTTGTTGTTGACGTCGCAGACCAGCGAGCAGTGGAAATTGCCGTCGCCGACATGGCCGACGATCGGCGACAGCAGGTTGAGCCGCTTCAGATCGTCCTCGGTCTCGGTGACGCAGTCGGCAAGCCGCGAGATCGGCACGCAGACGTCGGTTGCGACCACGCCGATGCTGTCGCCAGGACGAATCGCCTTCACCGACCAATAGGCATCGTGCCGGGCCTGCCACAGCTTCGTGCGGTCTTCCGGCTTGGTGGTCCAGCTGAAGTCGCCGCCGCCGCACTCGGCGGCGATGTCGCGGAAATTCTTCGACTGCTCGGCGACCTCGACCTCGCTGCCGTGGAATTCCAGCAAGAGCAGCGGCGTCTCCGGCAGCGACAGCTTTGAGTAATTGTTGCAGGCCTTCACCTGCGCGGCATTGAGCAGCTCGATCCGCGCGACCGGGATCCCGGTCTGAATCGCCAGGATCGTGGCCTGGCAGGCGCCGCGCACCGTCTCGAACGAACAGGCGGCGGCCGCGATCGTGTCGGGAATGCCGCGCAGGCGGATGGTCAGCTCGGAGATGATGCCGAGCGTGCCCTCGGCGCCGACGAACAGATGCGTCAGGTCGTAACCGGCCGACGACTTCTTGGCCCGCGTGCCGGTCGTGATGATCTCGCCGTCGCCGCGCACCACCTTCAGCGCCAGCACGTTCTCGCGCATGGTGCCGTAGCGCACCGCATTGGTGCCGGAGGCGCGGGTCGAGGTCATGCCGCCGAGCGAGGCATCGGCGCCGGGATCGATCGGGAAGAACAGGCCCTGGTCGCGCAGATGCTCGTTCAGCGCCTTCCGCGTCACACCGGGCTGGATCACGCAGTCGAGGTCCTCAGCGTGCACCTCGAGCACCTTGTTCATGTCGCGCAGGTCGATGCAGACGCCGCCCGCGGGCGCGTTGACCTGGCCCTCGAGCGAGGTTCCGGTGCCGAACGCGATGACGGGCACGCGATTGGCGGCGCAGATCCGCACCACGTCCTGGATGTCGGCCGTTTCCTGCGCCATCACCACCGCATCGGGCGGCTGGGTCGGCAGCCAGGTGGTGGTATGGGCGTGCTGCTCGCGCACCGCCTGCGACGTCACGAGCCGGTTGCCGAACCGCGCCGCCAGCGCGTCGATCGCGCGCTTCAGGGCCTCCGGCTCAGGTCGCGTCACATTGCTCGAAATCGTTGTCGCCACGTCGAATTTCCTCCCGGATTTAGCCGACCGTGACAAAGCTTGTATAAGGGGTCAAGAGAGCCTGACTTGAAAAAGTGGACGCCGGTGTCACAGAAAAGTTCATGCTCGCACGCCAACGAACCGGGGATGGATGATGACTTCAGTGACTGCCGCCAGCGAGACGCCGCTCCCTTCAGCTCCGTTCAAATCCTCGGTGATGCAGATCGAGCCGCAATGGATCGATTATAACGGCCACCTCAACATGGCCTATTACAATGTGATGTTCGACCGCGCCATCGACGAGATGTGGCTGGAGCTCGGGATCGGGCCTGCCTATATGAAGGAACGGCACTGCTCGACCTTCACCGCCGAGTGCCACGTCCGGTACTTGCGAGAGATTCATCTCGGCGATCCCGTGCAGGTCTCGGTCTTCCTGCTCGGCGCCGACGAAAAGCGGCTGCACACGTTCGAGGAGTTGCGCCACGCCACCGAGGGCTGGCTTTCCGCGACCTCGGAAAACCTGACGCTGCACATCGACATGGAGGCGCGCAAGGTGGCACCGTTTCCACCTGACATCCGTGCCCGCGCTCAAAGGATCGTGGATAGCTATGCGGGCGTGCCGCGGCCCGAGGGCATCGGCCGCAACGTGGCGATGCCCTCGAAGTAGATCAGCGCTGCGCCAAAGTGGGATGGCGTTAGAGATTCAGCAGTCGGTCCGGCCGCAGGCTCGCTGCACCTCTCCCGCTTGCGGGGGAGGTCGGATCGCATCGTTAGATGCGATCCGGGTGGGGGCTCTCACCACCAAGCGACTCGTGGAGAGAGCCCCCACCCTAGCCCTCCCCCGCAAGCGGGAGAGGGAACGCAGTTTCGATGCCGCTACGGCTCGACCTCATCTCATTGCTTCGCTTCATTGCCTCGCTAGACCCTTGTGCGGCCGCGCGCCAGTCCGACCACCGCCGACACCAGGAACAGGATGATGGCGATGAAGAAGATCGCCTTGGCGATTTCGATCGAGGCGCCGGCGATGCCGCCGAAGCCCAGAATGCCCGCGATCAGGGCGATAACCAGGAATGTGACGACCCAGCTCAACATGATCAAACCTCTCGCTTCGTTTCCTCGTTCGATTCCCGGCGCGGGCGCTTAGCCGACGCCGCATTCGTTGAAACAATCCTGCGGGGAAACGCTGGTTCCTGAGCGCGAAACCGGGAAATTTTCGCCGATTTCAGGAACCAGGCCGGTTGTGCACTGCTGCCAAAACCGTTCCAAGCGGCCGCGATAAAACCTGTCAAAACGGCCGATCAGGCCCTATATGCCACTCAATCCCTGTTAAGAAGGCTCCCCTTCACCGTCCCACGGTGCCATCGTGGGGCCGAGACGATTCGCCAATGACCGAGCCGAGCAAACTGCCCCATCACGGCGTTCCCGAGCACCAGCCGGTGGCTGGCGGCATCGCTGCGCGTGCGCGGGCTGCGGCGGGCGCTCCGCAATATCTCAACGGCCTCAATCCGGAGCAGCGCGAGGCGGTCGAGACGCTCGACGGCCCCGTGCTGGTGCTTGCCGGCGCCGGCACCGGCAAGACCCGGGTGCTCACCACGCGCATCGCGCATATCCTGAGCCAGGGCCGCGCGCGGCCGCAGGAAATCCTGTCGGTGACCTTCACCAACAAGGCGGCGCGCGAGATGAAGCTGCGGCTCGGCCAGATGCTGGGCCAGGCGGTCGAGGGCATGCCGTGGCTCGGCACTTTCCACTCGATCGGCGGCCGCATCCTGCGCATCCATGCCGAGTTGGTGCAGCTCAAATCCAACTTTACGGTGCTCGACGTCGACGACCAGGTGCGGCTGCTGAAGCAACTGCTGCAGGCCGAGAACATCGACGACAAGCGCTGGCCGGCACGGATGCTGGCCGGCCTGATCGACAGCTGGAAGAACCGCGGGCTGTCGCCGTCGCAGGTGCCTGCGGGCGAAGCCGCCTCGTTCGGCAACGGCAAGGGCGGCAAGATCTACGCGACCTATCAGGAGCGGCTGAAGATCCTCAACGCGGCCGATTTCGGCGACCTCCTGCTCGAGAACATCAGGCTGTTCCGCGAAAATCCTGACGTGCTGCGGCAGTACCAGAACCGCTTCAAGTTCATCCTGGTCGACGAATATCAGGACACCAACGTCGCGCAGTATCTGTGGCTGCGGCTGCTGTCGCAGGCGCCGTCGCGGCCGGGGCGATCGCTCGCGGATGTCATTCCGGGCGACATCACCTCTCCCGTCATTCCGGGACGCCTCGACGAGGCGAACCCGGAATCTCGAGATAGTGAGGACTCATCTCGAGATTCCGGGTCTGCGCCTGCGGCGCATCCCGGAATGACGGAGAATGCGGCCCCACTGAAAAACATCTGCTGCGTCGGCGACGACGACCAGTCGATCTATGGCTGGCGCGGCGCCGAGGTCGACAACATCCTGCGCTTCGACCACGATTTTCCCGGCGCCAAGGTCATCCGTCTCGAGCGCAATTACCGCTCCACCGGCCACATCCTGGCCGCGGCCTCGCATCTGATCGCGCACAATGAGGGCCGGCTCGGCAAGACACTGCGCACCGAGGATGTCGACGGCGAGAAGGTCACCGTCACTGGCTCCTGGGATTCGGAAGAGGAAGCGCGCGCGATCGGCGAAGAGCTCGAGGAGCTGCAGCGCTCAGGTGAAAACCTCAACAACGTCGCCATCCTGGTCCGTGCCTCGTTCCAGATGCGCGAGTTCGAAGACCGCTTCGTCACGCTCGGCCTGCCCTACCGCGTGATCGGCGGTCCGCGATTCTATGAGCGCGCCGAGATCCGCGATGCGCTGGCATACTTGCGCACCATCAATTCGCCGGCCGACGATCTCGCTTTCGAGCGCATCGTCAACGTGCCCAAGCGGGGGCTCGGCGATGCCACCGTGCAGCTGCTGCACGACCATGCCCGCAAGCGCCGCATTCCGCTGTTCGAGGCGGCGCGCGCCGTGGTCGAGACCGACGAGCTGAAGCCGAAGGCGCGCGGATCGTTGCGCGATCTGGTCATGCATTTCGACCGCTGGCGCACCCAGCGCGAGGTCACCTCGCATACCGAGCTCGCCGAGATCGTGCTTGACGAGAGCGGCTACACCGAGATGTGGCAGAAGGACCGCTCGGCGGACGCCGCGGGCCGGCTGGACAACCTCAAGGAACTGGTGCGTTCGATGGAGGAATTCGAGAACCTGCAAGGGTTTCTCGAACATATCTCGCTGGTGATGGACCGCGACGGCGAGGCCGGCGACGAAGCCGTGTCGCTGATGACGCTGCATTCGGCCAAGGGCCTCGAATTCGACAACGTGTTCCTGCCGGGCTGGGAGGAAGGCCTGTTTCCGAGCCAGCGCACGCTGGACGAACAGGGCCGCGCCGGGCTCGAGGAGGAGCGCCGCCTCGCCCATGTCGGGCTGACCCGCGCCCGCCGCCGCGCAAAAATCTATTTCGCCACCAACCGCCGCATCCATGGCACCTGGTCGACCACGATCCCGTCGCGCTTCCTCGACGAGCTGCCGGCGCACAATGTCGAGATCACCGAATCCAAGGGCGGATCGGGCTGGGGCGGCAGCGGCGGCTATGGCGCCTCACGCTTCGACAACCTCGAATCATTCGGCTCGAGCTATTCGACCCCGGGCTGGCAGCGCGCCCAGGCCAACCGCAACCGCGGCGGCGGGGGGCGTAGCGGCGGCGGCTTCGAGGAGCGGCAGTCGTCGTTTTCCTCCGATAGCTTCAGCCGCAGCAAGCGCGGCCCCATGGTGATCGAGGGCGAGCTGGTGGCGAAGTCCACGGGCACGACGTCGGAATTTTCGCTTGATGACCGGGTGTTTCACCAGAAATTCGGCTACGGCCATGTGGTGAAGATCGACGGCAACAAGCTGACCATCGCCTTCGAAAAGGCCGGCGAGAAGAAGGTGGTCGACAGCTTTGTGGAACGGGCGTGACATAGCGGCCTTGCTTGGCGGCTTTCCTTGGCGGCCTTCTCTGTTCGTAGCCCTTGACCATTGCTGATTTCACGGGTTGAGATGGCCCCATGGTCCGGGGTGGGTTTTTTCTTTTTGTCATCGCGCTCACTGCGCCGTCGCTGGCGGTCGCAGAGACGATCAGCTTTGGCGATTCCGCAGCGCAGCTCGCCAAGGCCTGCGGCGCCGACATCACCGCCAACTGCCGCGGCGTCAATCTCGACTCCAACCGCCTCAAGGAATGCCTGTCGCGCAACCGCGACGTGATATCGCCGCAGTGCAAGGAGAGCTATTTCTCCACCCTCGATGCGATTCAGAAGCGGATCGCGGCGCGCGTGACCGTTGCCAACGTATGCACCCGCGAGATCGTCAAGGTCTGCGGCGGCTCGACCAAGGAGACCAGCAAATCGGTGCCCTGCCTCGTCGGCGCCAAGGGCCTCAGCCGCAATTGCGCCCAGGCGATCAATGACGCGGGGTATCAATGATGCGCCTGACGACGCGAGGCTTGCGCGATCTTGGCCTTTTGGGCGTGCTTGGCACGCTGGTCTTGCTGGCGATGCCGCTTGCGCCAGCTCAGGCGCAAACCGCCATCACGCGCGACGACGTCATCGCCAAGCTGAATCACTACGAAACGGACGCAACGATCGACGTCCCCGCATTGCGCCAGCAAGTGCTCGAACGATCGCGGTCGCGATCGAAGAACGAGCCGCCGCCGCAAAAGCGCCCGCCGATCGCCCCCGACCTGACCAACCTGCCGACATTCAACGCCGACATCCAATTCGACGTCGACACGCCGATCGTGCTGCCGGACTCCTACCAGTCCGTCGGGCGCATCGCCGATGCGCTGACGCACTCTTCGCTGCTGCCGTACACGTTCCTGATCGTCGGCCACATCGAATCGACCGGACGGCGCGAGAACAACGTGCTGCTGAGCCAGCGCCGCGCCGACGCAATCCGCGACATCCTGGTCAACACCTTCAAGATCACGGCGAAGCGCCTGCAGTCGGTCGGGCTTGGCGAAGAGCAATTGCTCGACCCCGCCCGCCCCAACGCGCCGGTCAACAACCAGGTGCAGATCATGCTGGTCGGCAAGGTCGCCGATACCGCGCCGCCCGCGCACCCCGCCCCGGCGGCGGCCGCCAAGAAGCCGGCGAAACCGGCGAAGCGGCACTGATTGGATTGAATAGCGGGGCGTCGGAACCGCGTCCCCTCCCGCCCGTATGCGATGGCCCCGGAGCGAAGGGCGCCTCCACGACTTCGGAATACTAGAAGTAGTACCGCTGATTTGCCCGACTGGTCAAATTGCAATGCCCGCCGCCAGCCGCCGGCTCCTTTGCATGGGGTTGTTTTTGATATTTAGGCAGTGCGCCCCTAAGGCGCGCCGCAGAATAAATTTCTCCCTCGCCGACCGATTGCAGAACGGACCGTGCGTTCATATCTGGGCTGAACCCGCATCACGCCCCCGCCCGGGCTCCAATCCGCGCGCGCCCTTCCCTCACGCTGCCGATCCTCCATGTCGCCGATCATTTCCGTATCCAATCTTTCAAAGACCTATGGCTCCGGTTTCAAGGCGCTGA
Source organism: uncultured Bradyrhizobium sp. (assembly GCF_947648125.1). GTDB lineage: Bacteria > Pseudomonadota > Alphaproteobacteria > Rhizobiales > Xanthobacteraceae > Bradyrhizobium. The sequence goes on from NZ_CANSMR010000013.1 coordinate 90,281, forward strand.
AGGGCATCAATCTCGATATCGTCAAGGGCGAGATCTTCGCGCTGCTTGGGCCGAACGGCGCCGGCAAGACCACGCTGATCAGCATCATCTGCGGCATCGCCAATCCAAGCGAGGGCCGCGTTTCGATCGGCGGACACGACATCATCGCCGATTATCGCGCGGCGCGGTCGATGATCGGGCTGGTTCCGCAGGAACTGCACACCGATGCCTTCGAGACGGTCTGGGCGACGGTCAGTTTCAGCCGCGGCCTGTTCGGCAAGCCGAAGAACCCCGACCATATCGAGAAGGTGCTCAAGGACCTGTCGCTGTGGGACAAGAAGGACAACAAGATCATCACGCTGTCCGGCGGCATGAAGCGCCGCGTGATGATCGCCAAGGCGCTGTCGCACGAGCCGCAGATCCTGTTCCTCGACGAGCCCACCGCCGGCGTCGACGTCGAATTGCGCAAGGGGATGTGGGAAGTGGTCCGCACACTGCAGGCCTCCGGCGTCACCATCATCCTGACCACGCATTACATCGAGGAAGCCGAGGAGATGGCCGACCGCATCGGCGTCATCAACAAGGGTGAGATCATCCTGATCGAGGACAAGGCGACCTTGATGCAGAAGCTCGGCAAGAAGGAGCTGACGCTGCAATTGCAGAACAAGCTCGATGCCATTCCGGCTGCGCTCGCCGCCTACAATCTCGAATTGTCCGACGACGGGCACGCGGTGACCTACGACTACGACACCAAGGGCGATCGCACCGGCATCACCAGCCTGCTCAACGATCTGCGCAATGCCGGCGTCCGGATCTCCGATCTCGATACCAGGCAGAGCTCCCTCGAAGACATCTTCGTCAGCCTCGTGAGGGCGCCATGAACTACCGCGCAATCCGGGCGATTTACCTGTTCGAAATGGCGCGCACCTGGCGCACGCTGCTGCAGAGCATCGTCTCGCCCGTGGTCTCGACCTCGCTGTATTTCGTGGTGTTCGGCGCCGCGATCGGCTCGCGCATCACCGAGGTCGAGGGCGTCAGCTACGGCACCTTCATCGTGCCGGGCCTCGTGATGCTGTCGGTGCTGACCCAGAGCATCTCGAACGCCTCGTTCGGCATCTACTTCCCGAAATTCGCCGGCACGATCTACGAGATCCTGTCGGCGCCGATCTCCTATTTCGAGATCGTCATCGGCTATGTCGGCGCGGCCGCCACCAAGTCGATCATCCTCGGCCTGATCATCCTGGCAACCGCGGGACTTTTCGTACCTCTGCATATCCAGCATCCGGTGTGGATGCTGACCTTCCTGGTGCTGACGGCCGTCACCTTCAGCCTGTTCGGCTTCATCATCGGCATCTGGGCCGACGGCTTCGAGAAGCTGCAGATGATCCCGATGCTGGTGGTGACGCCGCTCACCTTCCTCGGCGGCAGCTTCTACTCAGTGAACATGCTGCCGTCGGGCTGGCGCACGCTCACGCTGTTCAATCCGGTGGTCTATCTGATCTCCGGCTTCCGCTGGAGCTTCTACGAGATCGCCGATGTTAGCGTCGGGCTCAGCCTCGGCATGACCGCGGGTTTCCTGATCGCGTGCATGGTGATCGTGGCCTGGATCTTCCGGACCGGCTACCGGCTGAAGAATTGACGTCGGTCACGTAGCCCGGATGAAGCGCAGCGCAATCCGGGACAGCCTCGCAATTTGGCAGGACCGGCCCCGGATTTCGCTTCGCTCCATCCGGGCTACAGGTTCTTCCCCAATCAGTAGCAATGAAAATGCCCGTGGCGGTAATAGCCGCGGCAACGGTGGCCACGGCGGTAGCCGCGATCCGGGATACCGAACACGCCCTTGACCGCGCCCATGGCGCCGCCGACGCCAGCACCGACGGCTCCGCCAACCACACCGCCCACCGGACCGGCGACCCGGTTGCCCTCATGGGCGCCTTCATGCGCCCCGCGGACGATGCCCTGGGCACGGCCGGCATGGGGGACAGTCACCAGCGCCAAAGCGAGGGCTGCGGCCGCAAGCAGGAGCCGCGCCGAGAGGCCGGCTGGGACGACGGCCGCGGTCTTAACCTTGGTGTTGTTCATCTTGGTTCCTTGGTGCGCGGCGCGAATGCGCCGCCGGGGCGGGATTGCGCCGCCGGGGCGGGATTGTGAAACGCCCATGCGGCCAAATGGTTGCGTAGCGGGCCGTTGTCGCGGCCTGCTCGCGAAAATGTCAGTCCGCCGTGACAGGAGAGCCCGGCTTCGGCCTTGTTTGCGCCGCGTGCGGGATTAACGATGCACGAGATCCGCGACTGGAACCAAATTCGGATTCCGTGCATATTGGTTGCGGGGACGGAGAGCTGCTACTGCGATCGGGCCTGGAGGCCAAAGGTAAAAAAATGCGTTCGTTCCTCATTGCATTCACTTCCGTGATGCTTTTCACGGCCGGCGCCGCGCAGGCCAAGGTCGATATCACCATCGACAAGGACAACCAGCAGATGACCGTCGCGGTCGACGGCGTCGCGCGCTATCACTGGCCGGTCTCGAGCGGCATCCCCTCGCGCGAAACCCCGAACGGCACCTTCCGCGCCTTCCGTATGGAAGAGGATCACTACTCCAAGGAATTCGACGACGCGCCGATGCCGCACTCGATCTTCTTCACCAAGATCGGGCACGCGATCCACGGCACCGACTCGGTGAGCCGCCTCGGCACGCCAGCCTCGCATGGCTGCGTGCGGCTGTCGCGCGACAACGCATCGACGCTCTACGCCCTGGTCCAGAAGGAAGGCGTGCTCAACACCACGGTGACGCTGACCGGTTCGGCGCAGGTCGCGCTGGCACGCAATCCGCGTGGGCGCAACGGCACCGCCGTCGCCCGCCGCGTGCCGCAGCAGGACGAGCAGTATGGCACCGCCGCCGCCGGCGACCCGGTCGTCCTGACGCCGCAGCCGCGTGAATATCCGGCGGCGCAGGCCCGCGTCGACGATGGCTACATCTATCCGGCCGACGGCAGCTCGACCGCGCAACGCTACCCGGCGCCGCCGTCAAGCCGCCGCGTCTACGACGCGCAGGCCTATGGCCAGCAACAATACTACGGCAACCAGGGCTACGCGGCGGCGCCGCAAGGCACCTATCAGCCGCGATCGTACTACCAGCAGCAGCAGCGCGGCTTCTACGGCAACAACTATCAGGACTGAGACGCGCAATCTCCTGATCCACTGACGGCGCCACAGCACTCGCGCCGTCAGCTCACAGCCCCCTCACCCGCTTGTGACCGTCGCAAATGGCCCGCGACGTCGTGCGCCGTGGCCCGTCGTCGCGCTGTCATCTGATTGTAAAATTACCCCGATATTCGGCGGCAAGAGCGCCCGCCTGGCCCCTGGAGGCCGATTCACGCGGAATGCCCGATGAAACCAGGGCGAGAAGCGCGGGTCGCGTAGTCAATATCAGAGGTCGACATGAAACGGGGCATCATTGTCCTTTGCCTGTGCATCGTGGCGATGGCCGGCTATTTCACGACGGACAGGTGGGCCATCCGTCACACGACGCTGACGTTCCACGACGTCCTGCGCGACGACCGCAACGTCACGGTCGAGGTCGCGGTCCGGCGCGACCGGCAAATGCAGGCGATGGCCGAGATGATCGAGCTGCCGGTCGCGATCCTGAGCCACGGCAACACCGTCAGGAACACCGAGTACTCGTTCCTCACCAATGTGTTCGCGTCACGCGGCTACCTCGTGGTCAGCATCCAGCATGATCTCGACAGCGATGCACCGATGGTGACCAAGGTCGGCGAGGAATATGTCGGCCGCCGCATGCAATACAATCGCGGCGCCTTCAACATCATGTACGCGATCGACGAGCTGAAGAAACTCTATCCGAACGCAAACTTTCGCGCGCTGACCTTGATCGGCCACTCCAACGGAGGCGACATCTCGATGTTCTTCGCCAAGCAGCATCCTGACCTCGTCAAGAAGGTCGTGACGCTGGACAATCTGCGCGTCCCCTTCATCACCGACAGCAAAATCAAGATCCTGTCGTTCCGCTCCAGAGATCCGGTGTTCAAGGCCGATCCGGGCGTCGTGCCTGACGACGAGACCTGCGCGAGACTCGGCATCAAGGTGGTCAGAACCGAATTCCAGCACAACGACCTCAGCGACCGCGGCCCCGACAGCGCGAAATCGTCGATCCAGGCGGGCGTGGAGCAATTCCTCGACGAGGACGCCGGCGAGAGCGCGCGGACGATGCCCCTGCTCGCTGCTTCGGCGTCCACGTCTGCGAACGCAACGCCGGCAGAGAAGAAATAGCTTCTCAAAGTGACGTGGAGCTGGCGCGCTCCAGCGCGACCACACAGCACCTATGCGTGCGCGCTACGCCAGGCCAGGGCGGCGAGCCAGATTGCGGACAGCATGAAGTAAAACGCACCGAACCCCGCATAGGGAGCGACGTCGAGGATAGTCGGCGCAACGGTGCCGATGGATCGGCTGATCATGTAACCGCCGGCGAGGGCCGACTGCGCGCCACTCAGGATCATTGCCCATTGCGCACCATACTGACGCCAGCGCCCCACGCCCGTGTACAGTTGCAGCAGACCCGAAAGGATCGCCCAAACCCCGAACACGGCAAGGACGGCATAGGTGCTGTGGCTGACCGCCGCAAACACGGCGAGCGCAGTTACCGTGCTGACCACGACATTCAATGCCTGGGATGGGCTGGCCTTCAGGCCGCCGTTGACCCGGGCGTCAGCCAGATTGGCGAGGGCGTCCCATGCTGGATAGATCACGAGCAAAAACGCGGCGGCGCCGGGTTGCCCGCTGAACAGGACAGCGGCGGCAACCCAGGCGATCGAGAATATGCCGCGCCCGAGATAATAGGACCGCAGCCAGGCGGATTGGGTCGAAGGGTGGCTTTGCATTAACAGGCTCCTCGTTTACCTTCCTACTAGTAGGGAGGCTGCTCTTTTAAGTCAATCCGATGCCCGGACACCTTCTTGTGTGGGACGGAAGAGCTGGACTAGGTTGACAACTTACCTACTGGAAGGTAGGCGCCGGTATGGGATCAATGAGTTCGACATCGGAAAAAATCCTCGACGTCGCGCAGTCTCTCATCGTCGCAGGAGGCTACAACGCGTTCAGCTACGCCGACATCTCGGATGCGATCGGCATCAGGAAGGCGAGCATTCACCATCACTTCCCGACAAAGGCCGAACTGGTCTCGGTGCTGGTGGATCGCTACAGGCGACAGGCGGAACTGGGCCTGAGGTCTCTCCAGGAGCAATTCGCGAGCCCGGCCGAACAACTGCAGTCTTATCTGAACTTCTGGCAGACGTGCATTCGGGATGCCTCGCTGCCCTTCTGCGTCTGCGCGATGCTTGCCGGCGAGATGCCGATGTTGCCCGAAGAGGTCGCATCGCGCGTCCGGGCCCATTTCCATGGTCTCGCGACATGGCTTGCGTCGGTGCTGAAGGCCGGTGCAGAGCAGCACCTGTTCCGGTTGGACAATCGGCCGGAAGACGAGGCGCAAATGCTGATGGCGTCGGTTCACGGAGCTATGCTCTCTGCGCGGGCTTTCAACGACCCCGAACTGTTCACCGCGATCGTCAGCTCCCAGATCGCGAAGCTGCTGGTAGCCGACCGCTAGAGCGTTTTCGAGCGAAGTGGCTACCGGTTCGCGTGAAGAAAACGCGTCAAACAAGAATCTAGAGCTTCGGTTCAGATTCAATCAGAACCGAAATGCTCTAGAGCAAGACCGCTCGACCCTACTGCTCGCCATCGCGCAGGCGCCGGTAGACCGCCCCCAGCACGTTCGAATAGTCGTCGGTCCAGACCCGCTGCTTCTCGTTAGCATCGGTCTCGGTCCAGACATCAGACGATGCGAGCTTGCCGACATCGGCGTCTTCGCGCGCGGAGACCACGACCGAGGTCGGGAAGATGTACTCGTTGTCGCGCCCGGAATCCTCGCTGTAGACCCAGCTCTTCATGTCGTTGGCATCGGCGATGCCGACCACGACGCTGGCAAGTTCGAGATGGCGGTTGGAGACGTGCATCACGACCGCGCCCTGCGGCGCCAGCTTCTCCTTGTAGATCGCCATCGCCTCCTCGGTCGCGAGATGGATCGGGATCGCGTCCGACGAATAGGCGTCGACGATGATGAGATCGTAGACGCCATCCGGCTCCTTGGCGAAGGTCAGCCGCGCGTCGCCGATCACGGGCTTCAGATTCGGCTCGCAGCTCTGGATGTAGGTGAAGTATTTTGGATCGCGCGCGGTATCGACCATCGACTGGTCGATCTCGAAGAAACGCCAGTCCTCGCCGGGCGCCGAGGCGCAGGTCAACGTCCCTGAGCCGAGCCCGATGACAGCCACTTTCAGCGGCGCGCCCTTGCGCGCGCGCATTGCGGTAATCGCCTGCCCGATGCCGCCGTCCTTGTGATAGTAGCTGATCGGCTCCGGCTTTCCGGTGACCGGCGTGCCGTCGTCGTTCTTGAACTTCTCGGCGCCGTGGATCGTGGTGCCGTGCATCAGCACGTGATACTGCCCGTTCGGCGTCACCACGATCTTGTGCACGCCGAAGAAGCTGCGCACGGTTTCGACGCGGCCATCGTCGGATGGATAGGCGCGCAGCACCACCAGCGCGACGGCGACGGTGGCGAAGATCTTCCAGCGATTGGCGTTCAGTGCGAGTGCGAGCAGCGCCGAGAGCACGCCGACTGCGCCGATCATCCACACCCGGTGGTCGTCGAACCAGTTGAAAATGTCGCCGGCCGAGTAGCTCGGCGCGATCAGCGCCACCGCCAGCACCGCAAGGAACGGCCAGTACCAGGCGCTCCAGCGCGGCAGCCGCTCTGCGCCGCCGGGCGGACGGCACAACGCCGCGAGCGCCAGCAGGATCGGATATTCGGCGATCCATGAGAAGGTGAACGGCGCGATCAGCCCCGCGAACAGGCCGCCGACCATGCCGCCGAACGACAGCGCGACATAAAAGCCGGTGAGATATTTCGCGGCCGGGCGGGTGCGCGCGAGCTCGCCATGGCAGGCCATCGCGATGATGAAGAAGCAGAGCTGATGGCCGCCGAGCGTGAGCAGCAGGTTCTGCTCGCCGCCGACCGCGAGCAGGATCACGACGCCGGCAATCGCCAGCGGCTGCGCCAGCAGCATCCATTTGTGCGGCAGCAGCGGCCGCGACTGGAACACCAGCACCCAGGTCAGCAGATACAGCGACAGCGGCAGCACCCAAAGCAGGGGAGCGGCCGCGACGTCGGTCGAGATATGCGCCGTCACGGCGATCAGCAGGCCGGACGGCACGGCAGCCAGGAAGATCCAGCGCGCCCGCCGCGACCAGGACGGCGCCGGCGCATCGGCATCATCGACTTGCGTGTCCAGCGCGGCGGCATAGGCCGGCGAACGCAACAGCAGCACGCCGCAGCCTGCAATCAGGATGATCAGCAGGCCATAGCCGCCGGTCCAGATCAGGTTCTGGGTGCGCAATGTGAACATCGGCTCGAGCAGCACGGGATAGGACAGCAGCGCCAGGAAGCTGCCGATGTTCGAGGATGCATAGAGAAAATACGGGTCGGGGCCGTTGGGGTGGCCGGTGCGCACGAACCAGGCCTGCAGCAGCGGATTGTTGGCGGCGAGCGCGAAGAACGGCAGGCCGATCGAGACCGCGAACAGGCCGAGCAGCCAGACCGCATAGCCCGAAGTCGGCGGCTCGCCCCAGCCGCTTTTGATCGAGAGCGGCAATGTCAGCAGCGCGACGACGAGCAGCACCAGATGCACCACGATCGGCACAATGCGGCTGTTCAGCTTCATCAGGAGATGCGCATAGGCATAGCCGCCGAGCAGCAGCGACTGGAAAAACACCATCGCCACCGACCACACCGCCGGCGAGCCGCCGAGCCGCGGCAACACCATCTTGGTGAACAGCGGCTGCACCGAGAACAGCAGCAGCGCACTGACGAAGATCGCCGCGGTATAGACAACCAGCACCAGCCGGTTTCGCGAGGCGGACGGCTCAGATGTCATGAAAGCTCCGGCATGGACCCGGCGGGCGCCGGAGGCGGACGGTCCGGCGGCACCGACCGGAGGATTTGAATTGATCATACGGCAGTATCACGGACAAGAAACCGCGGTCACGCGGACTTGACGACGCGGCGCTGCGGCGCCACAGCACGTGCTCTAATCACTGCTTGTTGAAGCGGACATGAACGAAACAGACGTCGTCATCATCGGTGCGGGGCACAACGGCCTGACCTGCGCGGCCTATCTCGCGATGGCCGGGCTCAAGGTCAGGGTCGTGGAACGCCGCAAGGTGGTCGGCGGCGCCGCCGTCACCGAAGAGTTCTGTCCGGGCTTCCGCAATTCGGTCGCCGCCTACACAGTCAGCCTGCTCAACCCGCAGATCATCTCCGACCTGAAACTTGCCGATCACGGCCTCAGGATCGTCGAACGCCGCGCGCAGAACTTCCTGCCCGCACCCGACGGCAGTTATCTGCTGACCGGCGAAGGCCGCACCCAGCAGTCGGTGGCGAAACTCAGCCAGCGGGACGCGGCCACAATCGGCGTGTTCTCGGGGGAACTCGAAGCCATCGCCGACGTGCTGCGCCAATTGGTGCTGCGCGCGCCGCCGAACGTCGTCGAGGGCTTCGGCCTCGGCGCGATGAGTGAAGCCTTCAACGCGCTCGGCACCGCCAACATCCTGCGGCGGCTGTCGCTCGAGCAGCAGCGCAATTTGCTCGACCTGTTCACCCGCTCGGCCGGCGAGATGCTCGACGAGCGTTTCGAGAACGACCTCGTCAAGGCGCTGTTCGGCTTCGACGCCATCGTCGGCAACTATGCCAGCCCCTACGCGGCCGGCTCGGCCTATGTGATGCTGCACCATGCATTCGGCGAGGTGAACGGCAAGAAGGGTGTCTGGGGCCACGCGATCGGCGGCATGGGCGCGATCACCCAGGCGATGGCGCGCGCCGCGCGCAGCCATGGTGTCAAGATCGAGACCGATGCTGGTGTCCGCGAGGTGATCGTCGACAAGGATCGCGCCATTGGCGTCATCCTCGACAATGGCGAGACGGTGCGCGCCAAGTACGTGGTCTCGAACGTCAACCCGAAGCTGCTCTACACACGCCTGGTGCCGGAGGGTGCGCTGGCAAGCGAATTCCGCACGCGCATCTCGCGATGGCAGAACGGCTCCGGCACGTTCAGGATGAATGTGGCGCTCGATACCCTGCCCTCGTTCACCGCGCTGCCCGGCCCCGGCGATCACCTCACAGCCGGCATCATCATCGCGCCTGGTCTCGGCTACATGGATCGCGCCTGGCGCGATGCACGCGAATTCGGCTGGAGCCGCGCGCCCGTCGTCGAGGTGCTGATCCCCTCGACACTCGACGACAGTTTGAGCCCGCCGGGCCAGCATGTCGCGAGCCTGTTCTGCCAACACGTCGCGCCGCAATTGCCGGACGGCAAATCATGGGACGACCATCGCGAGGAGGTCGCCGACCTCATGATCGCAACCGTCGATAACTACGCCCCCGGCTTCGCGGGCAGTGTGGTCGGCCGCCATATCCTGTCGCCGCTCGACCTCGAGCGGCAGTTCGGCCTGCTCGGTGGCGACATCTTTCACGGCGCGCTGACGCTGAACCAGCTGTTCTCGGCGCGTCCCATGCTCGGCCATGCCGATTACCGCGGACCGCTCCGGGGTCTCTACCATTGCGGTTCCGGCGCCCATCCCGGCGGTGGGGTCACCGGCGCCCCCGGCCACAACGCCGCGCGGGCCGTGCTCGCCGACCATCGCGCGCTGTTCGCATAGGGCGGACGGCGCATCGGGCGCGCCGATCGCGTGGCAAGCTGTGGACAGATCTGTTGAGAGGCTGTGGGTCGGCTGTAGTCAGACCTGGTGTCCCCTAGCGGGACAATCGGTGAGTATCCCGGTGGACTGCCTGTGGAACTGAGGCCGACAACCCCGGGACGACGCGCTGGATGTCTTGTGGACAGGCTACGCGAGGCTCTGTGGACAACCTGTCAAAAAAGAAAACACCGGGCCTCATTGCCCGGTGCTTGCTCGAGAACGCCGTCTGCGAAATTACTTGAGCGAGCTGGCGACCGTGTTGAACGTCCCGCTCAAGTTCGTGCCGACGCCATTTACCGCAGCGATGATGGCGATGGCGATACCGGTCGCAATCAGTCCATATTCGATGGCGGTCGCGCCGGATTCATTCTGCAAAAATCTAACGAAAAGAGTCTTCATTGCAGCCTTGCCCTTAGTTGTGATGCCCTGGAACAGGGGAGTTCCCGGTTCCGGAACTGGTACTACTACGGTGAAATCTAAAGTTGCCTGAATCGGGAACCTATCAATTCTCGCGATATTCGATTGAATCCGGCTTGAAATTTTAACAAAAACCGCGCTACCGGCCTCCGATGACCCCGTCCACACACCGCGCCAGCATCACCCTGCCAGACGAACCGACCGCAAAACGCGTGGTCGACACGCTTTCCGAGCTGTATTTCGAGGATCAGGCGGCCTTTGCCGCCTTCGAGCGGCCGGATGGCCGCTGGGACGTCACCGTCCATTTTGCGGAGCCGCCGGACCAAACCTTGCTGCGCGAGATGGTCGGACAGGCTGTGCGGCCCGATGTCGCATCAACTTTGGTCTTTGACACCGTCGAGGCGAAGGACTGGGTCAAAGCCAGCCTGGAAGATTTGGTCCCGGTCGCAGCCGGCCGGTTTATCGTCCACGGCCAGCATGACCGGCACAAGATACCGCCGAACAAGCTCGGGATCGAGATCGAGGCGGCGCTCGCCTTCGGCACCGGCCATCACGGCACCACGCGCGGCTGCCTGCTGCTGCTCGACCACGTGCTGAAGGCCTATCAGCCTCGCCGGGTGCTCGATCTCGGCACTGGGACCGGCGTGCTGGGGATCGCCGCCGCCAAGGCTCAGCATCGCAAGGTGCTGGCGAGCGACATCGACCCGCCGTCGGTGCGGGTCGCCGATGAGAACGCCCGGCTGAACGGGGCAGGACATCTGGTGGATGTGATCCGTGCCACCGGCTTTGCGTCGCCGCGGTTTGCCGAGGACGGGCCGTTCGATCTGGTGCTCGCCAACATCCTCGCCAATCCACTGCGCCAGCTGGCGGGACCGATGGCACGACACCTCGCTTCGTCGGCGCAGGTCATCCTCTCGGGCTTGCTGACGCATCAGGCGCCGGCGGTCATTGCCGCCTATCGCGCCCGCGGGCTGGTGCCGCTGCGGCATCTGAGGATCGAGGGCTGGAGCAGCCTGCTGCTGCGCTCGGTCAGGTGAAATGACCGCGACCGGCAGACAGTGCGGCGACTGCACGCTCTGCTGCAAGGTGATGGCGATCGAGCAGCTGGCGAAGCCGGCCAACGCGTGGTGTGCGCATTGCAGGCCGGGGCGCGGCTGCCGGATCTATCCGAGCCGGCCGGCAGAGTGCCGCGCGTTCAGCTGCGTCTGGCTGGTCAACGAATTGCTGGAGGAGCACTGGAAGCCCTCTCGATCGAAGCTCGTCCTGACCACGTCGGACGACGGCCTCGAGGTCAGATGCGATCCGGGCTTCCCCGACGCCTGGCGCAGGGAGCCGTTTCGCAACGAGCTCAGGGAGTGGGCGATATCCGGCGAGACGCTCGACATGACCGTCGTCGTCATCGTTGGCCAACGCATGACGCTGCTGACGCCCGAGCGCGAATTCGATCTGGGTATCGTCGGCCCTGATGAGCGGATCGTGCGCGAGCTCGAAGGCACCAAAGTCGTCAATGTGACCGTGGCGAAGGCATCCGACCTTGCGCAGTAAGCGGAATCTGCGGGTTGGTTATTTCGGCGCTAGGGAATCGCGGGCAGGCGTCTCGACCTTGTCCTGACCGGCTGCGCGCCTGGCCCGCGCCTCGACCAAACGGTCGAGCATCTGCACGATGACGCCACGTTGCTTCTGTTCGATCGGAGGGATCGGGCCGCGGGGGACCGGCGGCGAGATCTTCTCAAACGTGAATGCAGGCATCGTGCTTCTCCTCACCGTTGAGTTGAGACACTCCTGGACACTCCCCGTACGCTTGACCGGCGATGGTGGACATCGTCCGGTCACTTCCACTATGCCATGATTCAAGCATAAGTTATGCCAAAAATGTGGTCATGCCTCAGCGCGTTGGCGCGAAGATCATGCTGCATCGGAAGAGAGTGCAAAGGCGATGTTCGAAGCCCATTTCCAGACGTTCGAAGAGCCCGAAGGCGGCGTGGCGCTGACTGCCCGCTTAAGCGCACTGCGTGAGGAACTGGCGCGGCGCAAGCTGACCGGCTTTGTGGTTCCGCGCGCCGATCAGCAGCAGAATGAGTATGTTGCGGCGTCCGAGGAGCGGCTTGCCTGGCTGACCGGCTTCACCGGATCGGCTGGACTTGCGATCGTGCTGAGCAAGGAAGCCGCCCTGTTCGTCGACGGGCGCTATACGTTGCAGGCCGGCAAGCAGGTCGACGCTAAGGCCTGGCAGGTCGAGCCGCTGGTCGAGCCGCCGCCGGAGCACTGGCTGACCCGGCATCTGGCAGCAGGCGACCGCCTAGGATTTGACCCGTGGCTGCACACTTCCGCGGCAGCCGAACGGCTGGCGGCGGCCTGCGCCAAGGCCGGCGCCGAGCTGGTCGCCGTCGACGGCAACCCGGTCGATACGGTCTGGCACGAACGGCCGGCTCCGCCGCTCGGCCCGGTCGCGATCCACGGCATGCAGTTTTCCGGCGAGATCGAGGCCGAGAAGCTGAAGCGCATCCGGCTCGAGATCAACAAGCTCGGCGTCGATGCGCTGGTGCTCTCGGACAGCCACGCGGTGGCCTGGACCTTCAACATCCGTGGCGCCGATGTCTCGCACACGCCGCTGCCGCTGTCCTACGCGCTGGTGCCGAAGGAAGGCCGGCCGCTGGTATTCATCGATCACCGCAAGCTGTCCAACGCGACGCGCGACCATCTCGAGCAGTCCGCCGATGTCGAGGAGCCGGCGGCGCTGACGCCAAAACTGACCGAGCTCGCCAAACGCGGCGCCTCGATCGCACTCGACAGCGCGACCGCGGCCGACGCGCTGAGCCGCCTGATCACCGGCGCCGGCGGCAAGCCGGTGCGCGGCAGCGATCCGGTCAGCCTGCTGAAGGCGGTCAAGAACCTCACCGAGATCGACGGCACGCGGACGGCGCATCAGCGCGACGCGGTGGCGCTGACGCGCTTCCTCGCCTGGATCGACCGCGAGGCACCCTCGGGCCACCTCACCGAGATCGACACCGTCGAGGCTTTGGAAACCTTCCGCCGCCAGACCGGCGCGCTAAAGGACGTCTCGTTCCCGACCATCGCCGGCACCGGGCCGAACGGCGCCATCGTGCATTATCGCGTGACGCGCAAGAGCAACCGCCGCATCGCGCCCGGCGATCTCCTGCTGATCGATTCCGGCGCCCAGTATGAGGACGGCACCACCGACGTCACCCGCACCATCGCGATCGGCAAGCCGACCGACGAGATGCGCGACCGCTTCACCCGCGTGCTGCGCGGCCATATCGCGATCGCCCGCGCGATCTTCCCCGACGGTACCACCGGCGCGCAGCTCGACAGCTTCGCGCGGCAACATCTCTGGCAGGCCGGGATCGACTTCGAGCATGGCACCGGCCACGGCGTCGGTAGCTATCTCAGCGTCCACGAAGGGCCGGCGCGGATCTCGAAGCTCGGCACCACGCCGCTGAAGCGCGGCATGATCCTGTCCAACGAGCCCGGCTACTACAAGACCGACGCCTACGGCATAAGGATCGAGAACCTCGAGCTAGTGATCGGCACCGACATTGCCGGCGCCGAGAAGCCGGTCAACGCATTCGAGACCCTGACCCTGGCGCCGATCGATCGCCGCCTGATCGAGGTCAGCATGCTGAGCGAAGGCGAATTGAGCTGGCTCAACGACTACCACGCCCGCGTCGCCCGCGTGGTGCGTCCGCACCTCGACGACAACGCGACGAAGCTGTGGCTCGACGAGGCGACGGCGGCGCTGAAGTAGCAGCGTCGAGTTTAGCGCTCCCCGCTCCTCACACTCGGTGTCATCCCCCGCGAAAGCGGGGGATCCAGTACGCCGCGGCCTATCCGTTAAGCAATGACCGCCTCTGGAATACTGGGTCCCCCGCTTTCGCGGAGGACGACAGCGGAATTTGTGGCTGACGGCACCTGTGCTTGTTGCGCGAGACGAAACATCACCGCTGCGTCTCCTGAAATCGCATGGGCGTATGCCGAAACACCCGTATTCCGCGCGAACGGGCACGCTACAGTCGTTCGACAATGCTGGATCGGACCTGAATGCACGGCGTGATGGGCAAGCCGCCCGGCGCGGCCCAAGGCAACACTGAAGACAACAACATCGCGACATCGAAGGTCATGCTGCTGATGCTCGTCGTGATGACGGGCGTCGCGCCGATCTCGCTCTACATGCTGGTTCCGGCGCTGCCCGTACTGGCGACCACGTTCGGCCGCGACATCGGAATCGCGCAGATGACCGTGTCGCTCTACATGGTCGGCATCGCGCTCTCGCAGCTGATCATGGGGCCGCTGTCCGACAAGTTCGGCCGCCGGCCGGTGCTGCTCGCGGGTCTCGGCCTGATGGTGGTGGCCGGCATCGGCTCTGACTTCGCCGAGACCCTGCCGCAGCTGATCGCGGCGCGCTTCTTCCAGGCGCTTGGCGGCGCCAGCGGCATGGTGATCAGCCGCGCCATCATCCGCGATCTCTATCCGCGCGAGCGGGTCGGCGCCATGATCAGCCTCGTCGTTGCCGCGCTAATGATCGCACAGATGGTGAGCCCGCTCACCGGCGGTCTTTTGGAGACCACATTCGGCTGGCGCGCGATCCTCTATCTCATCACCGCGGCGTCGCTGGTCACCACGATCTTCATCACGCTGGCGCTGCCCGAAACCCGCCGCGACCGCGCCGACAGCTCCAGCTTTCGCGGCGACCTGGGCAAGTTGATGCGAAGCCGCGCCTTCGTCGGCTATCTGCTGTGCCAGGTGCTGGCCTCACAGATCATCTTCGCCTTCGCCGGCGGCGGTCCCTATATCGTGGTGACCCAGATGGGCCGCAGCAGCGCCGAGTACGGCGCGTGGTTCGCGATGACGGGGTTCGGCTACTTCATCGGCAATCTGCTCTGCGTCCGCTTCGCACCGCGGCACTCGCTGGAGAAGCTGATCTGGTTCGGCCTCGCGCTGCAGGTCGGCGGCAGTCTCTTGAACCTGATCTGGAGTTTCGCCGGGCTGAACCAGGCGCCGCTCTGGCTGTTCGGCACCCAGATGATCGTGATGGTCGCCAATGCCTTCGTGATGGCGAATTCCGCCGCCGGCGCCATCAGCATCCGCCCCGAGGCCGCCGGCACCGCCTCGGGCGCCATGGGCTTCCTGCAGCAGGGCATCGGTTCGCTGGTCTCGCAGTTCGGCGCCTATCTCGGCGGCCACTCCACCACCACGCTGCCGCTGACATCGGCCCTCTTCGCGATCTCGCTCGCCTGCGCCTGCACCATGATCTTCGTGGTGCCGCGGCGGAACGTGGTGGTGAGCGAAGAGCTGATCGCGCAGGCCGAGGAGGATGAGCAGGGGATGATGTGAGGCGTGCGCCTCACCCGCAACTCGTCATCCTCCGCACCTTGCCGTCATTGCGAGCGAAGCGAAGCAATCCATGCTTCGGCGTATGCGGAGCGATGGATTGCTTCGTCGCTATCGCTCCTCGCAATGACGGAGGAAGCGTCTCACTCCTCGATCAGCTTCAGCCACTCGTCTTCGGTCAGCACCGCAACGCCGAGCTCGCGCGCCTTGGTCAGCTTCGAGCCTGCTTCTTCGCCTGCGACAACGTAATCCGTCTTTTTTGAAACCGAGCCCGCGACCTTGGCGCCGAGCCGCTCGGCCATCGCCTTGGCTTCGTCGCGGGTGAATTTCGTCAGCGACCCCGTGAACACCACGGTCTTGTCCGAGACCGGCGAGCTCTTGCGCGGCTGCTCGGCGGGCTTCACCTCGATCTGGTGCAACAATTCACCGAGCGCCTTGACGTTGCGCGGCTCGGCAAAGAACTCGACCACCGCATCCGCGACGATCTCGCCGATGCCATCGATATCGTTGAGGTCATGATAGGCCTCGGTGGTGTTCTCTTCGTCCGCGCTGCCCTTGGCGGCGGCCAGCATCGCCTCACGGAAATTCTCGATCGTGTGGTAGTGCCGCGCGAGCAGCTTGGCATTACCTTCGCCGACATGGCGAATGCCGAGCGCAAAGATCAACCGGTGCAGGTCGATGTTGCGGCGAGCATCGATCGCGTCGAACAGGTTGCGTACCGAGGTTTCGCCGTAGCCTTCGCGCTCCAGCAATTTGCTGGTCGAGCGTTGGTCCCGCTCGCGAAGCGTGAAGATATCGACCGGCGACTTCACCAGTCCGTCCTCGTAGAATTCCTGGATCTGCTTTTCGCCGAGACCATCGATATCGAAGGCAAGGCGCGACACGAAATGCTTCAGCCGCTCGACCGCCTGCGCCGGACAGATCAACGCGCCGGTGCAGCGGCGCACCGCCTCACCCTCCTCGCGAATCGCGTGACTGCCGCACACCGGGCAGGTGTCCGGAAACTTGTACGGCTTCGCGCTCTTGGGCCGCTTGTCCAGAACGACGCTGACGACCTGGGGGATGACGTCGCCGGCGCGCTGCACCACGACGGTGTCGTCGACGCGGAGATCGACGCCATCCCGGATCGGATTTCCATCGTTGCCGATGCCCTTGATGTAGTCCTCGTTGTGCAGGGTCGCGTTCGAAACCACGACGCCGCCGACCGTCACCGGTTCGAGCCGCGCGACCGGCGTCATCGCTCCGGTGCGCCCCACCTGGATGTCGATACCCTTGAGAACCGTCGTAGCCTGCTCGGCCGCGAATTTGTGTGCGATGGCCCAGCGCGGGCTGCGCGACACGAAGCCGAGCCGCTCCTGCCAGTCAAGGCGGTCGACCTTGTAGACCACGCCGTCAATGTCGTATCCGAGCGAGGCCCGCTCCTCGCCGATCTTGTTGTAGAACTTCAGGACGTCATCGACGCTCTTGCAGAGCGTGATCAGCGGATTGACCACAAAGCCTGCTTTGTCCATCCACTCCAGCATGCCGTGCTGGGTGTCGGCGGGCGGCTCGCTCATCTCGCCCCATGTATAGGCGAAGAATTTCAGCGGTCGTGACGCGGTGATCGAGACGTCCTTCTGACGCAGCGAACCCGCCGCCGAATTGCGCGGATTGGCAAACACCGTGTCGTCGGCCGCGGCCTGCTTCTTGTTCAGCTCAAGGAAGTCCTTCTTGAGCATATAGACTTCGCCGCGCATTTCGCAGGCTGCCGGAACGTTGCGTCCCTTCAGGGTGTGCGGAATGTCCTTGATGGTACGGACGTTGGCGGTGACATCCTCGCCGGTGAAGCCGTCGCCACGGGTCGCGGCGCGGACCAGTTCGCCATCTTCGTAGCGCAGCGAAAGCGACAGGCCGTCGATCTTCGGCTCGGCGACCAGCGCCAGAATATGATCGGCATCCAGTTTGAGAAAGCGCCTGATCCGTTCGACGAATTCGGTGACGTCCTCGTCGCTGAACGCATTGCCGAGCGACAGCATCGGAACGACATGCTGCACCTTGGCAAAGCCGCGGGCCGGCGCAGCGCCGACCGTCTGCGTCGGTGAGTCCCTGGTGACGAGATCGGGAAACCTGGCCTCGATTGCCTCCAGGCGCTGCCGCAAAGCGTCGTAGGCCGCGTCGGATACGGTCGGCGCGTCCTTCTGATAGTAGCGCTCGTTGTGCGCCTCGATCTCGAGTGAAAGCCGCATATGCTCGACCTTGGCCTGGGCCTTGGTGAGCTTATCGACGTCGACCAGCGCTTTCTTCGCCTTGGTGGCCATGGGCGCGACTAGCTCGCCGCCCGCAGCAGCCGCTCCGCCGCTGCCCTCGCCTCCGCGGTGATCTCGGCGCCGGCCAGCATACGCGCGATCTCTTCGCGGCGATGGTCGGCGGCGAGCGCGTTGACGCGGGTGGCGACCCGCTTGCCCTTGTCGAGCGCATCCTTGGAGATCAGAAGATGCTGGCTGGCGCGGGCTGCGACCTGCGGCGCATGCGTCACCGCCATCACCTGCACCTTGCCGGCGAGACGTGCCAGCCGCGAGCCGATCGCATCCGCCACCGCGCCGCCGACGCCGGTGTCGATTTCGTCGAATACCAAAGTCGGCGCCGAGCCGCGATCCGCCAGCACGACCTTCAGCGCCAGCAGGAAGCGCGACAGCTCTCCGCCGGAGGCGACCTTCATCATCGGCCCGGGCTTGGTCCCCGGATTGGTCTGGACCCAGAACTCGACGCGGTCGATGCCCTGCGGCCCCGGCGCGGCGGCATTGGCCTCGACCTGGGTCATGAATTTCGCGCGCTCGAGCTTCAGCGGCGCGAGCTCGGCGTTGACGGCCTTGTTGAGCTTCTCGGCCGCCTTGGTGCGTGCCGCCGACAGCTTTGCCGCCGCGGCAGCATAGCGCTTGTCGGCCTCGGCGGCCGCCGCTTCCAGCTTCTTCAACTGGTCGGCGCCGGCATCGATCAGCGCGACATCACCAGCATATTGCGCAGCCAGTGCGGCCAGCAGATCGACCGGCGTCGAATATTTGCGTGAGGCAGCGCGCAGCGCGAACAACCGCTCCTCGATCCGTTCGAGCTCGGCCGGATCGAAATCGGTCGCCGCCAGTGCCGCGTGGAGATGCTGGTCAGCCTCTTCCAGCGCATTGATCGCGATATCGATCGCCTTGACCGCCGGCTCGATCAGGCTGGGCGCATTGGCGGCGCGCCGCTCCAGCCGCCGCACCGCGGCCGACAGGGCCGACACCGGCGAATGCGAGCCGCCGATCGCCTCCTGCGCCTCGCGCAGATCGGTCGCGACCTTCTCGCCCTGCATCATGGTGGTGCGGCGGTTGGCGAGCTCGGTCTCCTCGCCCTCCTTCGGCGCCAGCGTCTTCAGCTCCTGGGAGGCATGGCGCAAATAGTCGGCCTCGCGCGCGGCGCGCTCCATGCCGGCGCGATGCGCGTCGAGGTCGGCGTTGGCGGTCCGCCTGATATCCCACAGCGCCTCCAGCGCCGCGACGTCCTTCTCGTGCCCGGCGAAGGCATCGAGCAGCTGGCGGTGGGTGGAGGCATCGACCAAAGCACGCTCGTCGTGCTGGCCGTGGATCTCGACCAGTGCCGCGCCAACCGCCTTCAGGGTCTGCACGCTGATCGCCTGGTCGTTGATGAAGGCGCGGGTGCGGCCGTCGGCGAGTTGCACGCGGCGCAGGATCATCTCGCCGGTGTCGTCGAGGCCGTTCTCGGCGAGGATTTTTGCGGCCGGATGACCCTTCGGGACATCGAACGTGGCGGTGACCTGGCCCTGCTCGGCGCCATGGCGCACCAGCCCGGCATCGCCGCGGCCGCCGAGCGCCAGCGCAAAGGCATCAAGCAGGATGGATTTGCCGGCACCGGTTTCGCCGGTCAGCACCGCCAGGCCACGGGAAAATTCGATATCGAGCCGTTCGATCAGGACGATGTCACGGATCGACAGACGGGCCAGCATGCGAGGACAATTCCTAGCCGAGACCTATCTTCTTGAAGGTCCTGCTGATCCAGGATCCCTGATTCTCGCTCGGCTCGAGACCGCCGGACTTTACTAGATTATATGCGTCCTTGTACCAGCGGCTGTCCGGAAAATTGTGGCCGAGCACTGCCGCCGCGGTCTGCGCCTCGCCGGCGATGCCGATCGCCATATAGGCCTCGGTGAGCCGGTAGAGCGCCTCTTCGACGTGGCGGGTGGTCTGGTACTGGGTGACCACGGTCTTGAAGCGGTTGATCGCGGCGGTGAAGTCGCGCTTCTCGATGTAATAGCGCCCGACTGCCATCTCCTTGCCGGCGAGCTGGTCGCGCGCGGCCTGGATCTTGTTCTTGGCCTGGGTGGCGTATTCCGAGGTCGGATATTTGCGCACCACCTCTTCGAGCGCCGCGATCGCCTTCTCGGTGCGGCCCTGGTCGCGCGAGATGTCCGGGATCTGGTCGAAATGCGATGCCGCGATCAGGTACTGCGCATAGGACGCGTCCGGGCTGCCGGGATGCAGCGTCACGTAGCGGGTGGCGGAGCCGATGCAGCTGTCGTAGTCGCCCGCCTGATAGTACGAATAGGCCGACATCAGGAGCGACTTGCGCGCCCAGTCCGAATAAGGATGCTGACGGTCGACTTCTTCGAACTTCTTCGAAGCGGCCTTCAGGTCCTTCTTCTCGTTCATCATGTACAAGCCCTCATTGTAGAGCTTGTCCGCGGGCTCATCGACGAAGGTATCGTCCTTGGCCATGAACTTGTCCCACAGCGCGCCGGTGCCGCAGCCTGAGAGCGGCAACGCCAGCACGATCAGGCCCGCCGCGAAACGCAGCGTGCGCACAGCCTTGGTCAGGCCGGAGACGTCAGAAGAAGAGCGTGGTTCGAGCGCCATACGCATTGCCGACATGGATTGTAAAACCTGACGCCTTTGATGCGGTTAACGGCGACCCCACTCCACCCATGAACCGCGATCATGGATGCAATATCTCTCGCGCCGTTGGCGCCGTATCAAGGCAACCGCGGGCCTGTTTAACCGAAAAATGACCGTCGACCAACCGAATAGGGAGCCAATCCGCCGGGAATAAGGCGACCCGGCGAAGCTCACAGCCTGCTGTGGTTATTACGGAAATCGGGCTGACCGGCCAAGCGATCAGGACTTGGGCGATCAGGACACGTCCGGACCGTAGGCCGGGGCGACGAGGCCGCCCACCGCGCTTGCACCGGCTTCGACATGGCCGCGGACCGGCCGCCGGGCGGTTTCCGATTCGACCACGCGCCAGGCGCTGCGGTCGGAGAGCAGCGCCTTCAGCACCGCGTTGTTGAGCTTGTGACCGCCGCGAACCGAACGGTAGCTGCCGAGCAGCGGCAGGCCGGCCAGCGCGAGATCGCCGATCACGTCAAGCACCTTGTGGCGGGCGCACTCGTCGGCGTACCGCAGGCCCTCGGCGTTGAGCAGGCGGGCCTCGTCGAACACCACCGTGTTGTCGAAGGAGGCGCCGAGCGCGAAGCCAGCGCCCCACAGCCGCGCCACGTCATTCATGCAGCCGAACGTACGGGCCCGCGCGACTTCGCGGCGGAAGCCTTCCGGCGACAGATCGAAGGAGTAGGTCTGGTGACCGATCACCTTGTTGGCGAAATTGATTTCGACCTCGGCGCGGAACCCGCCGGCGAACGGACGCAGCTCACCCATCGCGTCACCGATCTTGACCTGCACCGGCTTCAGCACCTGGATGAAGCGGCGGACGGCGGGCTGGGTCACAATGCCGGCCTGATCGATGGCTGCAACGAACGCCGCAGCGCTGCCGTCCATGATCGGAACTTCTGCCCCATCGACTTCGATCGTGGCGTTGTCGACGCCCATGCCGCGCAGCGCGGCGAGAACATGCTCCGCGGTCGAGACGAGCGGGCCTTCGCGGTCACCCAGCACCGTCGCGAATTCGGTCGCGATCACAGCGTCGGCGGTGGCGGTAACTTCGCGGTCGGCACCATCGAGACCGGTGCGGACAAAAATATAACCCGCGTCGACAGGCGCAGGTCCCAGCGTGAGACTGACAGGAAGACCGGAATGAACGCCTACGCCAGTCACGGTGGCTTGCGACCGAAGCGTTGTCTGACGGCTAAACTTCATTCGATAATGCCCACTACCCGACTTCGCTCAATTCAAGTGGCCAAACTTCCCCAAGGCCGACTCGCATGAGCTCCCCAAGTCCCGGCAGACCATAGTCACAGCCCTAAACCGCGCCAACTCACGCTTCTTTACCGATTGTTACCCCATCTCCGCCGCATTCGCGCCCAAGGTTAACCAAATTGCGGCAGCGAAAACGGCCCTCGGCGAGTGGCCATCTGACCACCGAAAGAATAATTAATGATTTAAAATCAGTCGCTTGATTACCAAGCGCAACCGCCTGCCCGCCAAAAGGAGAAGGCCCCGGCGGTTCCCCGCCGAGGCCTTCTTCGTCGTCAAGGTTGTAACAAACTTCAGTTTGCCTGCCGGCGCAGGAAGGCCGGGATATCAAGATGGTCGTCACCCTGTGGCGCCGGGGCAACAGGCGCCTGGCGGCCATGGGCGTCCAATCCCTGCGGTGCCGGACGCTTCGCATATTCCGATACCGGCGATTCGTTCGCCGAAATCTGTTGAGCGACGTTGCGGGCCGGCTTGCGCTCGGGCAGCGGCGGCATCGTCGGCATCGCCGGACCGGAGGCACGGGCCGCGATCGGCGGCTCGGTCTCTTCGTCGCGGCGGCCGAGGCCGACATTGGCCAGCCGCTGCAGCAGCGACAGCCGGGTCTTCTGCGGGTGCTCTGCCTCGCCGTCACCGCTGGCCTGGCGGATCTCCGCCTGAGCCGGCATCGGCAGATCCTCGAACTTCGGCATTCGCGGGGCACGGACCGGCGACCGCTCCGCCGCCTGCGGGATGAAGGTCTCGGGCGGCATCGGCTCATGCTGCTCGGCGCGAGCCGCCTCATGGTCCGGGAACAGCGTGGGCTTCTGGGCGATCGGCCGCACGGTGACGTCACCGTAAGACCCGGGCTGCATCGGCGCCTGAGCCGACGCGCTGTCCGGGGCAACCGCGGCAGCGATCGCCGCGAGCGCGGCGCGCTCGACGGCCGGACGCTGCTGCGGCGCGGCGGAAGCAGCAATCGGAGCAACCGTCACGCCCGTCGGCGGTTCCAGCTTCTGGGCGCGCTCGGCCATCCGCTGATTGTCAGCACGCAGGCGAGCGGTCAGATCGGCCAGCCGGCTCTCGGGCGAGCCGCCCGACTGCTGCGCGGGAGCCTGGGCGCGGGAAGCAATCGCGGCCTGCTCGATACCGGTTGCGACCACCGAGACGCGAATGACGCCGTCGAGCGATTCGTCGAAGGTGGCGCCGACGATGATGTTGGCGTCGGCATCGACCTCTTCGCGGATGCGGGTTGCGGCTTCGTCGACCTCGAACAAAGTGAGGTCCTTGCCGCCCGTGATCGAGATCAACAGGCCGCGGGCGCCCTTCATCGAGCTATCGTCGATCAGTGGGTTGGCGATCGCGGCTTCGGCGGCGGTCAGCGCACGCTTCTCGCCGGTGGCCTCGCCGGTGCCCATCATCGCCTTGCCCATTTCCCGCATCACGGCGCGGACGTCGGCGAAGTCGAGGTTGATCAGGCCTTCCTTGACCATCAGGTCGGTGATGCAGGCGACGCCCGAGTACAGCACCTGGTCGGCCATCGCGAAGGCGTCGGCGAAGGTGGTCTTCTCGTTGGCGACCCGGAACAAGTTCTGGTTCGGGATGATCAGCAGCGTGTCGACCACCTTGTGGAGCTCGGAGATACCGTGCTCGGCGGTGCGCATCCGGCGCTGACCCTCGAAGTGGAACGGCTTCGTCACCACGCCGA
This sequence comes from uncultured Bradyrhizobium sp., assembly GCF_947648125.1. GTDB lineage: Bacteria > Pseudomonadota > Alphaproteobacteria > Rhizobiales > Xanthobacteraceae > Bradyrhizobium. The sequence continues at coordinate 113,707 of NZ_CANSMR010000013.1, forward strand.
CGGTGAGGATTCCCATCTCGCGGGCAGCCTTGGCAATCACCGGCGCAGCCCCGGTGCCGGTCCCGCCGCCCATGCCGGCGGTGACGAACACCATGTTGGCGCCGGTCAGGTGATCGCGCAGCTCGTCCATGACCTCCTGCGCGGCCGCAGCGCCGACATCGGGCTGCGAACCGGCGCCGAGCCCCTGGGTGACCTGGGTGCCCATCTGAATGATGCGCTGCGCCTTCGACATGGTCAGTGCCTGCGCGTCGGTGTTGGCGACGACGAAGTCGACGCCCTGCAACCCGGCGGTGATCATGTTGTTGACGGCATTACCACCCGCGCCGCCGACGCCGAAGACGGTGATCCGCGGTTTCAGCTCGCTGATGTCAGGGGGTGTCAGATTGAGTGCCATGGTTGCCTCTCTCGATTATGCGCGCGTTGGTTCGTCCCGGCCGCTGGCCGCAGGAGCTGGTGAAAATGCAATGAGCCGGGGTGCGGTCATCAGAAGCCCTCGCGAAGCCATCGTCCGACCTTTCCGAAGTAACCGTCTGTCCCTGTCCTGAGCTGCCGCGTGCGCCGCGGTTCGACATGTTCAAGATGTGCGTATTGCGGATAGACCAAGAGGCCCGTCGGCACCGAGAACGAGGCGCCCTTCGCCTCGTTCGGCAGCCGGCCGAAGCCGAGCGGACGGCCGATGCGGACCTGACGGTTCAGGATACGGGTGGCAAGCTCGACGGTGCCGGTGAGCTGCGACGCCCCGCCGCTCAGCACGACGCGCGCTCTCGGCTCTGCCGCAAAGGGGGAATCCGCGAGCCGGTCACGGACCATTTCGAAAATCTCCTCGGCGCGATGCCGGACGATGTTCGCGATCGTGGCGCGGGACACGATTTGCGGAGTCTCCCGATCGTCGCCTGCAGTGGGAACGGACATCAGCTCGCGCGAGTCCGAACCGCCGGTCAGCACCGTGCCGTATAAAGTCTTGATTCGCTCGGCATCCGCAATGCACGCGCCGATGCCGCGCGCAAGATCCATCGTGATGTGTTGCCCGCCGAGCGCAAATCCGGATGCGTGCACGAGGCGGCCGCCGGAGTAAGTCGCGATCGTCGTCGAGCCGGCGCCCATCTCGACGACGGCGGCGCCGAGATCGGCCTCGTCATCGGTCAGCACCGACAGGCCGGCGACATAGGGGCTCGACGCCATGGCCTCGACGTTGAGATGGCAGCGCTCGACCACCAGCATCAGGTTCTTGGCGACCGTCGCGTCCGACGTCACCACGTTCATGTCGACGCCGAACTGGCGCGCCACCATGCCTTTGGGATCGCGGATACCCTTGACGCCATCGAGCGCGTAGCCGACCGGCAGCGCGTGCAGCACGGTGCGGCCGGCGCCGGCGGCGTGGCGCATGCCGGCCGAGGTGACGCGGCTGATATCGTCCGCGGTCACCGAGCCGCCGTGGATATCGGCCGCGGCTTCAACCAGCTGGCCATGCAGCCTGCCGCCGGAGACCGACAGCAGGACGGACTCGACACGGACCTTGGCCATGCGCTCGGCCAGCGCCACGGCATGGCGCACCGCCTTCTCGCATTCGGCGAGATCGACGACGGAGCCGGCCTTGACGCCGCGCGACTGGATCTGGCTGTAGCCGATCAGTTCGACCGCGTGGGTGCGGCCGCGCAACGCCTCGTTCGGCGGCGACGGCTTGAGCCGCGCGATCATGCAGGCGATCTTGCTGGAGCCGACGTCGAGCGAAGCCACCATCGCGGTGCGCTTCTGCATCGGGCGGGTCTTCGGGGTCAAATTGCGATCAAGGCCGGTCATGCAGCGTCCCCGGCCTTCTTCTTGGACTTCTTGTCCTTGAACAGTTCGTCGCGCGCCTTGCCGGCTTCCTCGGACAATTGCACGATCAGCCGATCAGGCAGGCGCATGTCGACGGCGACAATGTCGCGCGAGAACAGCTTCTCATCCTTGTCGAGCCTGGAGAGCGCGGCCAAAGCGTTGCCGACGTCGTTCTCGGGCAAGCGGACGTCGAGGCCGTCCTTGAGGCGCAGGTTCCAGCGCCGCTCGCCGACGAAGATCGCGGCCCTGGTCACCGAACGCACTTGCGGATAACGGTCGAGCAGCGCCAGGAAGTCCTGGGCGCGAGTGTCCGCGCCCTTGCCCACCACCAGCGGCAGATTGAGGAAGCGGCGCGAGACGTACGGCTCGAGCACCGCGCCGTCGGAGGCAATCACCGACAGGCGGCCGTTCTGCTGCCACAGCGCGAAGGCGGTGCGCTCGACGATGTCGATCTGCAGCCGGCCCGGATAGAGCTTGAGGATCGTGGCGTCGGCGATCCAGGGATTGGCCTTCAGCTTGGCGCGCACGGTATCGGCGTCGAGGAACAGCAGCGAGGAGCGGCCATTGACGCCGCCGATCGCAAGCACCTCGTCCTGGCTCAGCTGCCTGCGGCCGTTGATGCCGACGGTGGTGATGCGGAAGCCCGCGGAATTGGCCAGCGCGTTGCGGGTGTCGCTGAGCGCGGTGGTGAACTCCTCGAGATGGCCGCCCCTGACGATACCGAAGCCCAGGCTGCCGAACAGGATCGCGAGCGTCGCGACCAGGCCGATGCGGCGCGGCAGATAACGTTCGACCAGCAGGATGTAGCGGTTCGGCGGCTCGCGATCGATCACCTGCGGCTGCCTGGCCGGGCGCTGGCGGCGGCGGGCGAGATGGGCGCCGACATACTCGCGCAGCAGCACCGCCGCTCCAATAGCGGCTGCTCTCAGGTCAGCTTGAGGCCCCAGCGATCGCAGCGATCGGGTGAGGCGTCCTGCACCATCCATTGCACGAGCTCGTCACATGTTGCGCCCGCAAACCCTGCGGGGTCCCGGCACAAATCACGTCTCGGCTAGACCGGTGGGATTAGAGAGGCCCCCTGTTCCCTGGTTGCGATCCTCGAAGCGGTAATCCGCGACAGCTCACGCCCCGGCAGCCAAGCGCTACATGCGCCGCCAGCGTTAACCTTCGGGCTTCCTGGTAAACAAATGGTAAAGGAGTTCAGCCTGAGGTGTATTTTGATCAACGCTCTGAATACTTTGCCGCGAACCCGTTAGCATTTTAGCAACAGCGCCCGGGTTCCATCCGGCCGAGTCGGGCGGGTTCCCCACCCGATCGGCCTTAACTCCTGGCGCGGAGGCGGCCGAGCTCGATCTGGTCGGCCAGGAAGTCGGCAAAGGCGATGCCCTGTGCTTTCAAGGCCTTAGGGTACAGCGATGCCGCCGTGAGGCCGGGCAGCGTGTTGGTCTCGAGGTAGACCGGGCCATTGGCCGACACGATGAAATCGCTGCGCGAATAGCCGGTGCAGGACAATGCCCGGTGCGCCCGCAACGCATGGTCCATGATCGCGGCGCTGACCTCGGGCGCGAAGCGGCCGGGGCAGATCTCCTGGGTCGACTTCAAAAGGTATTTGGCTGTGTAGTCGAAGCCCCCCTCCGCCGGCACGATCTCGATCGGCGGCAGCGCGAACACCGTACCGTCGGATTGCTCGAGCACGCCGCAGGTCGCCTCCACGCCCGATACGAACGGCTCGATCAGATAGTCTTCATGCTTGGCGGCATTGCGGACCGCGACGAGGTCCTGCTTGGCGTTGACGAAGATCAGCCCGTAGCTCGATCCGTCCCTGGCGGGTTTTGCGATCAGCCTGCCGTGCTTCGCGAAGGCATCGTCGATCTGCTCGACGGTGATGCCCAGCGGCGCGTTGAGGCCCGCGATCGCGGCGAAGCGCTTCGCCGATGGCTTGTCGAACGCCAAATGCGACGACGCCGAGCCGGAGCCGGTGAACGCGACGCCGCGCATCTCGCACATCGCCTGCAATTCGCCGTTCTCGGCGCGGCCACCGTGCAAGCCGAGCACCAGCACACGCTGCTCGGCACTGGCTTTGTCGAGTGCCTGGTCGAGTACGATGCCGCGACCATCGGGCTTGAAGTCGATCTCGAAGGGCCGCGTGTGGCCGAGCAGCTGTTCGGACGTCACCGCATGCACGGTGTCGTCGACGTCCCAGAACCAGAGATCAGCGTCGGGCAGCGCCCGGTGCAGCGCCTGCGCGCTCGCCACCGAGACCAGCCGCTCCTTGTTGGTACCGCCGAACAGAATGGTCACCTGCATCAGCTTTTCCCGATCCGCTTGATTTCCCAGTGCAGCTCAATTCCGCTGGTCTGCTTGACCCGCTCGCGCACCGTCTCGCCGAGCGTCTCGATGTCATGCCCGGTGGCGTTGCCGGTGTTGATCAGGAAATTGCAGTGCATCTCCGACACCTGCGCGCCGCCGACCTTGAGGCCGCGGCAGCCGGCAGCGTCGATCAGTTTCCAGGCGCTGTTGCCCGGCGGATTCTTGAAGGTCGAGCCGCCGGTCTTCTCGCGGATCGGCTGCGCGGTCTCGCGATGGGTCTGCACCTCATTCATGCGGGTACGGATCGCGTCCGCATCGGTGATCCTGCCGCGGAAGCGCGCCGAGGTGAACACGATCGACGGATCGACGCCAGAGTTGCGATAGACGAACTTCATGCCGGCATTGTCGAACGTGTGCTTCACACCGTCCCGGCCGATGCCAGTGGCCTCGATCAGCACATCCTTGGTCTCGCCGCCATTGGCGCCGGCGTTCATGCGCAGCGCGCCGCCGATCGTGCCGGGAATGCCGAAGAAGAATTCCATGCCGCCGATATTTGCAGCAGCCGCCGTCTCGGCCACGCGCTTGTCGAGCGCCGCGGCGCCGGCGGTGACGACATCGCCAGCCGCACCGGTCTCGCCAAAGGCACGCGGCGCCAGCCGGATCACGACGCCCGGCACACCGCCGTCGCGCACGATCAAATTGGAGCCGACGCCGACGACATAGACCGGCAGCTCCTGCGGCAGGCGCTTCAGGAAATAGGCGAGATCATCCTCATCGGCCGGCGTGAACAGCACCTGCGCCGGCCCTCCGACGCGAAACCAGGTCAACTCCGAAAGCCGCTGGTTCGCCAGCAGCCGCCCGCGCAGCTCCGGCATCGCGGCTTTCAGGTCGGGCGTGATGTCCGGGAAGGTCATACGTGACCTCTCCATCCGTCATGGCCGGGCTTGTCCCGGCCATCCACGTCTTGCAGTATCTCCACATGGCAGGTGGATACGTCTACTTTCTGACCAACCGTCCGAACGGTGTGCTCTACGTCGGGGTAACGAGCGATCTCGTCCGCCGGATATTCGAGCATCGTTCCGGCTTCGTCGACGGCTTCACCAAGCGATACGGACTGAAGCGGCTGGTCTATTTTGAGCAATTTGACGACATCCGTACCGCCATCCAGCGCGAACACACCATCAAGCATTGGCCGCGCGCTTGGAAGATCCGCAAGATCATCGCAGCGAATCCGGACTGGGAAGACCTGTACGACACGATAGTGCAGTGAAGACGTGGATGGCCGGGACAAGCCCGGCCATGACGTGGTGAGATACGAGGCCTCCATCACCCCAGCGCCTTCAATTCGCCGGGCAATGCGTAGGCCCACTGCGTGATGTTGCCGGCGCCGAGGCAGACGACGAGGTCGCCGGACTTGGCGAGGCCGTGAATGATCTTCGCAAGCTCGCCGGCATTCGGCAGCGGGACAACGTTGCGATGGCCGTGGGCGCGCAGGCCGGCGGCGAAGTGATCGCGGTCGATGCCTGCGATCGGCGCCTCGCCGGCCGGATAGACCTCGGCAACCACGACCGCATCGGCATCGTTGAAGCAGGTGCAGAATTCCTCAAACAGCGACTGCAGGCGGGTATAGCGATGCGGCTGCACCACGGCGACGATCTTGCCGTTGGTGGATTCCCGCGCCGCCTTCAGCACGGCCGCGATCTCGACCGGATGATGGCCGTAATCGTCGATCACGGTGATGCCGTTCGTCTCGCCGGTCTTGGTGAAGCGTCGCTTGACGCCGCCGAAGCCGGCCATGGCCTGGCGGATCACGTCGTCGGACACGCCGAGCTGATGCGCGACCGCGATCGCTGCTGTCGCGTTCGACGCGTTGTGCCGCCCCGGCATCGGCAGCATGATATCAGCGATCTCGTGCGTCGCGCCCGACTTGCGATCGCGGATCGCGACCTTGAATTTCGAGCCACCGCCCATCGGCGTCAGATCCAGCAGCTGCGCATCGGCCTGCGGATTCTGCCCGTAGGTGATGATACGGCGGTCCTCGATCTTGCCGACCAGCGTTTGCACCACGGGGTGATCGGTGCACATCACGGCAAAGCCGTAGAACGGAACGTTCTCGACGAAATTGCGGAATGCGTCTTGGATCGCCTCGAAGGTCTTGAAGTGATCGAGATGCTCGGGATCGATATTGGTGACGATGACGACATCGGACGGCAGTTTCAGGAAGGTGCCGTCGCTCTCGTCGGCCTCGACTACCATCCAGTCGCCGGCCCCGAGCCGCGCGTTGGAGCCATAGGCATTGATGATGCCGCCGTTGATCACGGTCGGATCGAGCCCGCCGGCATCGAGCAACGTCGCCACCATCGTGGTCGTGGTGGTCTTGCCATGGGTGCCGGCGATCGCGACGCAGCTCTTCAGCCGCATCAGCTCCGCCAGCATCTCGGCACGGCGCACCACGGGAATGCGCCGCGCGCGCGCCGCCATCAGCTCCGGATTGTCGCGCTTGATCGCGGTCGAGACCACCACGACATCGGCGCCATCGACGTTCTCGGCGGCGTGGCCGACCGAGACCTTGGCGCCCTTCTTGCGCAGCCGGTCGAGGTTGTAATTGTCAGACGCGTCGGAGCCCTGCACGGTGTAGCCGAGATTGATCAGCACCTCGGCAATGCCGCTCATGCCAATGCCGCCGATCCCGACGAAGTGAATGGGTCCGATCTCGCGCGGCAGTCTCATGTTCCGGTTCCTGATATCATCGTCTTTGTGCGCCTCACATTGGTCGCGCTGTGTACTGGATGCCCCGCTTTTCCCATGCGTGACAAGGGCTTTTTCCACCCCGCAGCCGCGGAAATGTCGCTGTCGTCAGCTAGCGGCCAGTGGTTGCGACCTGACGTCACGGACATCTCCATCTCGGCCCAGCGGCTACGCCGCTCCCGGCCGCACAACGCGCGCCGCGAGCTCATCCTGCATCTCGATGACGCGAAGATAATTGCGCAGCCGGTTGGTCTCGAGCGCACGCAGCAGCTTGTTCTGGTGATAGGGCAGCACGAGCTCGGCAAGCTGTGCGCTCCAGGCGGCGTTCATGTCGAACAGCACCCCTAGGCCGAACACGGCGGGGATCTCGGCGAAGCCGAACTCCCTGCCCTGCGCAAGCTCTTCGGCGAGGAAGTCATCGATCGCAGTCATCACGCCATTGCGCGCGCCGCCGGCGACGTTTGCGAATGCGGCGAAGCCCGCCCCGCGAAATCCACGGCCTTCGACCAACACCGGGCGATCCAGCGTGGCGCCGGCGTTGAAACTGTGCGGGTGACGAAACTCAGCGGGAATCTGGCCGGGCGCGTAATACATGTCGCGGCGCCCGCAGGGCCAGCCGACATCGTGAAGGAAGGCCAGAACGGGCTTGCCGTTACGGCGGCTGATCGCCTCGATCTGCCTGAGCTCGTGATACACCGTGTACCAATTGTGGTCCCCGTCGACGATCCAGGCGTCGGGTGCATCCAGTTCGCCGAACGCATCGAGGCTGGGCTTCGCCACGTGACGCACATCCGGATTGGCGCTCACCCAATCGAGGAATTCGCGCTTCGGCGCCGGATCGACACTGGTGAACTGGCCGCCGCGGGCCCGGCAGTGATCGGCGAGCAGCGCGGACATGCCGCCATACTCGGCACCGATCTCGACGATATCTCGCGCATCCGCCAGACTCAGCGCTTCGAGGATCAGGTCCGAGAATTCCGAGACGGAGTGAATCAAAAGACCCGTCATGATCAAGTCTCCCCCGGCGTCCTGCCGGATTGGCGCATCAAATTCCGGCCACCTTGGCAACCAGATCGGCCAGCCGCTCGGCGGCATCGAGCCGGCCGACACTGCGCGCGGCTCCCGCCATCGCGGTCAGCCTCTCGGGCTCCGCAGCGAAGGCCGTTATCTCGGCTGCGAGCCGTTCCGGCGTGAAGTCGCTCTGCGTGATGCGCAGCGCGCCGTTCGCCTGCGACAGCACGCCGGCATTGGCGAACTGGTCCTGATCGATTGCGCCCGGCAGCGGCACCAGGATCGAGGGCCGGCCGATCGCGGCGAGCTCGGCGACGGTGCCGGCGCCGGAACGCGAGATCACGAGCTGGCTCGAGGCCAGCCGCGCCGGCAGATCAGGAAAGAACGGCGCGAGCTCGGCATCGATCTTGAGCCGGTCGTAGACCGCGCGCACCCGATTCATGTCCTCGTCGCGCACCTGCTGGGTGATGATCAGCCGGCTCCATAGCGCGGGATCGAGCTGCTCGATCGCCGGCGGCACGATGTCGCTCATCACCCGCGCGCCCTGGCTGCCGCCGACAACGAGCAGGCGCAGCGGCCCGTTCACTTCGGGCGGGGTGTATTTCACCGCGGCGGCGGCGAGGATCGCGGGGCGCATCGGCGTGCCGACGGTGGTCGCCTTGCCGGCGAGCGCGGGATCGCGATCGAGCACGCCGGGCAGCGAGGTCGCGATCGCGTTGACGCGGCCGGAGAGGAAGCGGTTGGCGCGGCCGAGCACCGCATTGGCGTCGTGAATGATGCCGGGGACGCCAAGCATCCGCGCCGCCATCAGCGGCGGCAAGGTCGGGTAACCGCCGAAGCCGACGACGACCGACGGCTTCAGGCGGCGCACCACATTGGCGGCCACCAGCGTGCCGTAGCCGAGCATCAGCACGGTCCGCGCCAGCGAGATCGGGTTGCCGCTGCGCACGGTCGCGCTCGGCACGAGCTCGATGCTCTCCCTGCCGAACAGGCCGGAGTAGCGCAGCGCGCGGCCGTCGGTCGCAAGCCGCACCCGCAGGCCGCGTCTGATCAGTTCCACGGCGAGCGCTTCGGCCGGGAACAAATGGCCGCCGGTGCCACCGGCCGCCAGCAGAATCAGGGGCGCGTTGTCCATGGTTTCCAGATAACCGACGCCGCAGTCACAGTCACCTACGCATAGGCGCGCCGAGCGCTGGCGCCTTCCATCGATTCGACCTCGGTGCGCGGCCGCTGCCGCGTCAACGCCAGCATCATGCCGACGCCATAGGCGAGCGAGACGAACGAGGAGCCGCCATAGGAGATGAACGGCAGCGTCATGCCCTTGGCCGGGATCAGTTGCAGATTGACCGCCATGTTGATCGTCGCCTGCACGCCGAACAGGATCGCAAGCCCCGATGCCGCGAAGCGCGAGAACATGTCCTCGGTGGCGTACGCTCGCGTCAGCGTGCGGATCACGATGAAGCCGAACAGCGCGACCAGCATCAGGCAGAGGATGATGCCGAATTCTTCCGCCGCGACCGCGAACACAAAGTCCGTGTGGCTGTCCGGCAGGCTGCGTTTGGCGATGCCCTCGCCCGGCCCGAGCCCGAACCAGCCGCCGTTCCAGAACGCTTCCATCGCGGTGTCGACCTGGAAGGTGTCGCCAGAGGCAGGATTCATGAAGCGCTTGATGCGGCCGGCGACGTGCGGCACCAAAAGATAGGCGCCGAACAGGCCGGCGCCCGCGGCGCCGGCGAGCCCGAACACCCAGATCATCCGCATGCCCGCGATGAAGAACAGCGCGCCCCAGACGGTGAGGATCAGCATGGTCTGACCGAAGTCGGGCTCCATCACCAAGAGCGTGACCAGCATCATCAAGAGCACCAGCGCCATCGAGGTTGCCGGCATCTCCGGCCGCTTGGTCGATTCCGCGAACAGCCAGGCCGCGACGATCACGAAGGCGGGCTTGGCGGCTTCGGAGGCCTGGATGTTGACGCCGAGCAGCGTGATCCAGCGCCGCGAGCCCTTGACCTCGGGCCCGATCAGCAGCGTCAGCACGATCAGCACGATCGAGACCGCGAACACGATCAGCGCGGTGCGCCGGATCTGCCGCGGCGTCATGAACGACACCCCGATCAGCACGATCAGTGACGGCACCAGGAACATGACGTGGCGGTTGAAGAAGTGGAACGGATCGAGCCCGATCCGGGTCGCGACCGGCGGGCTCGCCGCCAGCGACAGGATGACTCCGGCCAGCATCAACGCGGCGATCGCCACAAGCAGCAGCTTGTCGACGGTCCACCACCAGTCCGAGAACGGGGTGCGTTGGTCACGGGCGAGCATGGGCGTCCCCAGATGGCAGAGATAACGTCCATTCGTGGCGCAGGATGGTTTCCAAGGGGTTAACGGGTTGGGTAACTTTTGAGGGAGGGATTTGGGAGGCTCGTTCACTACTGCGAGCCCACGCACAGCTGTCGTCCCGGCGAAGGCCGGGACCCATACGCCGCAGCAAGTGTAGTGAATGGGACTCGTCGTTCCAGCGACGCCCAACAGTATCATTTTGTGGTTATGGGTCCCGGCCTTCGCCGGGACGACGGCGAATGCGTGGCGCGGTCTGATGGGTTTCGCTGCGCTCTACCCATCCTACGATTCTACAATCAGCCGTCACACCACCGGCTTCACACCCGGCAGCGCCTGGACGATGTCGCGGAAGGCTGTGCCGCGGATTTCGAAATTGCGGTACTGGTCGAACGAGGCGCAGGCCGGCGACAGCAGCACGACGGCCTCTGCGAGCCCCGACGCTTCCGCATCGCGCGCGGCGCTGGCGATCGCGACGTCGAGCGTGCCGGACATCTCATGCGCGACGCGGTCGCCGAGCGTGCCGGAGAATTCGGCCGCCGCCTCGCCGATCAGATAGGCCTTGCGGATGCGCGGGAAATAGCCGGTGAGGCCCGTGATGCCGCCCGCCTTCGGCTTGCCGCCGGCGATCCAGTAGATGTCGGCGAACGACGACAGCGCGTGCGCGGCGGCATCCGCGTTGGTGCCCTTGGAATCATTGACGAACAGCACATTGCCGCGGCGGCCGACCTGCTCCATGCGGTGCGCCAGCCCCGGGAAGCTGCGCAGGCCGTTCTGCAAGACGTCGGTCGCGATGCCCATCGCCAGCGTACAGGCGGAGGCGCAGGCGGCGTTCTGCGCATTGTGCAGACCGCGCAGCGAACCGATACCGCCGAGCCGCGCCACCTCGCTGCGCGCCGCGCCGGATGCGCGCACGATGGTCTCGTGCTCGACATAGAGGCCATCGGGCAGCGGGTTCTTCACCGAGATGCGCACCACGCGCTTGCCGGCGCGATCGAGCCGGTCGGCGATGTCGCGGCACCAGCCGTCGTCGACGCCGACGATCGCGGTGCCGCCCTGCTGCACGCCTGCGACCAGCCGCTCCTTGACCGCGGCGTAATGCTGCAGCGTGCCGTGGCGATCGATGTGGTCCTCGCTGATATTGATCAGGATACCGACGGAGGGGTCTAGCGACGGCGCGAGGTCGATCTGGTAGGACGACATCTCGATGACATGGACGCGGCCCATCCGCGGCGGCTCCAGCGACAGGATCGCGGTGCCGATATTGCCGCCCATCTGGGTATCGTAGCCGGCGACCTTCATCAGGTGCGCGATCAGCGCAGTGGTGGTCGACTTGCCGTTGGTGCCGGTGATGGCGACGAATGGCGCGTTCGGTGCGTGACGGCGCCGCTCGCGGCAAAACAGTTCGACGTCACCGATCACCTCGACACCGGCCTCGCGCGCCTTCGACACGCTCCAGTGCGGAGCCGGATGGGTCAGCGGCGCGCCAGGGGTCAGGATCAGCGCGGCGAAATTCGCCCACGACACGGTGCGCAGATCGGCGGTGGTGAAGCCGGCCTGCGCCGCCTTGGCGACATTGTCGGCACTGTCGTCGGCCGCGATCACTTCCGCGCCACCGGCCTTCAGCGCGTGGCAGCTCGCAAGCCCGGAGCCGCCGAGCCCGAAGACTGCGACCGTCTTGCCCGAGAAGGAGGTGACCGGGATCATGGCGACGCTCAGCGCAGCTTGAGGGTGGAGAGGCCGGCGAGCGCCAGCATCACCGAGATGATCCAGAACCGGATCACGATCTGCGGCTCGGTCCAGCCCTTCTGCTCGAAATGATGATGCAGCGGCGCCATCCGGAATACGCGCTTGCCGGTCAGCTTGAACGAGGTGACCTGGACGATGACCGAGACCGCCTCCAGCACGAACAGGCCGCCGATCACCGCAAGCACGATCTCGTGCTTCACCGCGACCGCGGTGGCCCCGAGCATGCCGCCGAGCGCGAGCGAGCCGGTGTCGCCCATGAAGATCGAGGCCGGCGGCGCGTTGAACCAGAGGAAGCCGAGACCAGCGCCAAGTACCGCGCCACACAGCACCGCCAGTTCGCCGGTGCCGGCGACGTAATTGATCTGCAGATAATCCGAGAACACCGCGTTGCCGGTGAGATACGAGATCATGCCGAAGCTCGCGGCCGCGATCATGACCGGTACGATGGCAAGGCCGTCGAGGCCGTCGGTCAGGTTCACCGCATTGCCGGCGCCGACCATCACGAAGGCGCCGAAGATCACGAAGAACCAGCCGAAATTGATCACGAGGTCCTTGAAGAAGGGAATCACGAGCGACGTCGAGGACACATCGCGCCCGAGCCGAACCAGCGCGTAGGTGGCGGCGAGCCCGATCACCGCCTCGATCAAGAGCCTGAGCTTGCCGGCGAAGCCGCTGTGCGACTGCTTTGTGACCTTCAAATAATCGTCATAGAAACCGACGAAGCCGAAGCCGAGCGTCACCGCCAGCACGATCCAGACATAGGGATTGAGCGGGTTGGCCCAGAGCAGCGTCGACACCACGAGCCCGGACAGGATCATCAGCCCGCCCATGGTCGGCGTGCCCTTCTTGGAGATCAGGTGCGACTGCGGACCATCGGTGCGGATCGGCTGGCCCTTGCCCTGCCGCAGCCTTAAGTGATCGATGATCCAGGGCCCGAACAGGAACACGAACAGCGCGCCGGTCACCATCGCGCCGCCGGTGCGGAAGGTGATGTAGCGGAACACGTTCAGAGCGCTGCGGAATGCCCCAAACCCCGGAACGGTGTTGGACAGTTCGATCAACCAGTAGAACATTCAAAAAGTCCTATACCGCTTCTTCGTGCGCGGCCTTGTCGGGGAAGCGTTTTTCCAGCGCGCTGACAATGAGCTTCATCTTCGATCCCAGCGAGCCCTTCACCATGATCACGTCACCGGCACGGACCGCGGCGACCGCTTGCGCTTCGAGCGCCGCCGAACTCTCGGCATAGCCTCCCCGCTTGCCGGTGGAAAGGGCATCCCATAGATTCCGCATCAGCGGACCACAACAATATACAAGGTCGATGCGGTTGGCGGTCACGGCTTCGTTGAGGCCGCGGTGCAGATCGGGGCCGGTCGGCCCGAGTTCGAGCATGTCGCCGAGCACGGCGATGCGGCGGCCATGAGGCCCAGTCTGGGCCTGGCCGAGCACGTTGAGCGCGGCGCCCATCGAGGCCGGGTTGGCATTGTAGCTCTCGTCGATCAGCGTCGCCTCGCCATGGCCGACCTCGAGCGTGCGGCGAAGACCGCGGCCGGTCGGGGCCTCGAGCTGCGACAGCGACAGCGCCGCGCGCGCGATATCGGCGCCGAGCAGCGAGGCGCCCGCCAGCACCGCGAGCGAGTTCATCGCCATGTGGCGGCCGGGCATGCCGATCTTATAGGTGATGTCGTGATCGAGAATGTCGGCGTGCACCGCCGAGCAGGTCGCGTGCAGCGACAGGTCGATCAGCCGCGCCTCGGCGCGCTTGTCGGCGCCGAACGAGACGATGCGCGAGATGCCGGCTTTCTTCGCCTGCTTCTGCAGCCGCGCGAATTGTCCATTGTCGCGGTTGAGCACCACCGCACCATTGGGCTCCAGCCCTGCGAAAATCTCCGCCTTGGCGTCGGCGATCGCCTCGATGCCGGAGAAGAATTCCAGATGCACCGGCTCGATCGTGGTGATGACGGCTACATGCGGCCGCACCATCTTGACCAACGGCGTGATCTCGCCGGCATGGTTCATGCCGATCTCGAACACCGCAAAGCGCGCGCTCGCCGGGCAGCGCGCCAGCGACAGCGGCACGCCCCAGTGATTGTTGAACGACGCGACCGAGGCATGGGTCTCGCCCTGCGCCGACAGCACGCGGCGCAGCGCCTCCTTGGTCGAGGTCTTGCCGACCGAACCGGTCACCGCGATGATCTGCGCTTTGAGCCGCGCGCGCGAGGCATGCGCGAGCTCGACGAGGCCGGCGAGCACGTCGTCGACCACGAGCAGCGGCGCGTCGGCGGGAAATTTGTCGCGCTGCGCGGTTTCGACCACGGCGAGCCCGGCGCCGGCCTTCAACGCGGTTTCGACGAAGGCATGGCCGTCATGGACGTCGCCCTTGATGGCAAAATACGCATCGCCCTTTGCAATGGTGCGGCTGTCGATCGAGAGACCGGTGACGCCCTCCGGCAGTGCGCCTTGCGCGGCGGCGCGCATCGCTTGCGCCATCGCATCCGAGGTCCACAACATCGTGCTCATGCGCCCTCCTCGGCCAATGCATTCGCGACCGCTTCATGATCGCTGAACGGCAGCGTCGTGCTGCCGACGATCTGCCCGACCTCGTGGCCCTTGCCGGCCACGACCAGCGCGTCGCCCGGCTCGAGGCCGGCGATCCCGGCGCGGATCGCAGCGGCGCGGTCGCCGATCTCGCGCGCGCCCTTTGCGGTGGCCATGATCGCGGCGCGGATCGCCTCCGGCTTCTCGCTGCGCGGATTGTCGTCGGTGACAATGATGTGATCGGCATTCTCGGCGGCGATCGCGCCCATGATCGGGCGCTTGCCGGCGTCGCGGTCGCCGCCAGCGCCAAAGATCACGACCAGCTTGCGCTTCGCATAGGGCCGCAGCGCCTGCAGCGCCTTGGCGAGCGCATCAGGCTTGTGGGCGTAGTCGACGAAGATCGGCGCGCCATTGTGCTCGCCGACGAATTCCAGCCGGCCCTTGGCGCCTTCGAGATGTTCGAGCGTGCCGAACACGTCATCGGCGGCGCTTCCGGTGCCGATCGCAAGGCCGGCCGCGACCAGCGCGTTCTCGATCTGGAATTCGCCGACCAGCGGCAGCCGGATCGCGTATTTGCGGCCGCGGTGCTCGATCGCGAGCTGCTGGGCAAAGCCTTCGATCGCGGCGTCTGTGAGCTTGATGCCATCGGTGGCGTCGGCGTTGCGGCCGACCGTGATGATACGTAGGCCGCGCGCCCGCGCCGCATCGATCACCTCTCGCGAGCAGTCGTGATCGGCCGAGATCACCGCGGTGCCGCCGTCGGCGACGAGATCGCGGAACAGCCGGAGCTTTGCAATCAGGTAATGCGCGACATCGGGATGATAATCCATGTGGTCGCGCGACAGGTTGGTGAAGCCGCCGGCTTCGATGCGCACACCGTCGAGGCGATACTGGTCGAGGCCGTGCGAGGAGGCCTCGAAGGCGAGATGGGTGACGCCGTCGCTCGCGATCTCGTCGAGCTGGCGATGCAGCGCGATCGGATCGGGCGTGGTCAGAGAGCCGTAGACGGTGCGCTTGTCCGAGACGAGACCGATGGTGCCGATGCTCGCGGAGGAGTGACCGAGCCGCTGCCAGATCTGGCGCGTGAACGCCGCGACCGAGGTCTTGCCGCTGGTGCCGGTCACCGCCGCGATCGTCGCAGGCTGGCGGGAAAAGAATTTGGCGGCGGCTAGCGCCAGCGCGCGGCGCGGATTGGGCGTGATGACGAACGGAACACGGCCGTGACCTTGCGGCAGATGGTCGCTGGCGACCGCGACTGCGCCCGCGGCAATCGCTGCATCGACGAAGCGCGCGCCATCGGTCCTGCTGCCGGCCAGCGCGAAGAACAGATCGCCCGGCTTCACCGCACGGCTGTCGACCGCAAGCCCTCCGACAATGAGCGAGGAGGCACTCGGATCAATCGTGGCATCATCGCCGAAGAGGTCGCGAAGTCTCATGATCTTCCAGTCTGGCCGGCGCCGTTCTGGCGCCGCTATCTGAGCATGATCTGTTCGGAAAACCGCTTCACACCTTGCGCTATCGCGGCCGTTCCGGTCCCGATCATGCTGTAACCATACGCCTTACTGGGTTGTTCTGGATGCCGCAAGAATAAGGCGGTCGGACGGCGGCAGGTCGAAGCGCGGTTCAACGCCCAAAAGCGGCGCAATTCGGGCGATCACGTTGCCGCCGGTCGGCACCGCATTCCAGCCCGAGGTGATGAAGCCATAGGTCTCCTTCAGGGGCTGCGGCTCGTCGAGCATGATCAACAGCTGATATTTCGGATTGTCGGCGGGCAGGATCGCGGTGAAGGCGTTCAGCACGCGCTTCTTGGCGTAGCGGCCGTTGATCACCTTCTCCGCGGTGCCGGTCTTGCCGCCGATATAGTAGCCCTTGACGTCGGCCTTCTTCGCGGTGCCGATCTCGGCGTTGAGCCGCATCAGATAGCGCATCTTGTCCGAGGTCTCGGGCTTGATGACGCGCTTGGCCAGCGCCATCGCTTCCTGCTCGGTGCGCTTCAAAAAGGTCGGCGGGATCAGGTAGCCGCCATTGACCAGCGCGTCGATACCCATCACCGCCTGCAGCGGCGCCACCGCGATGCCGTGACCGAACGAGATCGTGACGGTGTTCAATTCGCCCCACTTCTTCGGCACGATCGGCGAGGCGCTCTCCGGCAATTCGGTGCGCAGCCGCTCCAGCTGCCCCATCTTGCGCAGGAAGGCCTTGTGCGCGTCGACGCCCATCGCCAGCGCGATGCGCCCGGCGCCGATGTTGGAGGAATAGTAGAACACCTCCTTCATGTTGATCATGCGGCCCATGTTGTGATCGTCATGGATCGCGAACTTGCCGTAATGCAGCGGGCCGCGCGCATCCCACATCGAGTTGAGATCGAACCGGCCGCTGTCCAGCGCCATCGCCAGCGTGAACGCCTTGAAGGTCGAGCCCATCTCGTAAACGCCGGTGGTCAGGCGGTTGATGCGATCAGGGTCGTGCGCCTCCTTCGGATTGTTCGGATCGAAATCCGGCAGCGACACCATCGCCACGATCTCGCCGGTGCGCACGTTGGAGACGAGGCCGGAGGCGGCCTTGGCCTTGAACTTCTCCTTCGCCTTGATCAGTTCGTCGCGCAGCGCGTGCTCGACGCGCAGGTCGACCGACAATTCCACCGGCTTCTGCAGCCGGTCGGTGGCGAAGCCCGCGCGGTGCAGATCGGCCAGACCGTTATTGTCCAGCCACTTCTCCATGCCGGCAATGCCCTGGTTGTCGATGTTGACCAGGCCGATCAGGTGGGCGACCTCGTTGCCGGTCGGATAGACGCGCTTGTTCTCGCGCAGGAAGCCGACGCCGGGAAGGCCGAGGCGGTGGATGTCGAGCTGCTGCTTCGGCGTGATCTCGCGCTTCAACCAGACGAAGCCCTTGCGCGAGGACAGACGGTCGCGCACTTCGCTGGTGTCGAGGTCGGGCAAGGCCGCGGTCAGGAGCTCGATCGCCTCGTCCTTGTCGATCAGGCGGCGCGGCTCGGCGAACAGGCTCGGCGCCTTGACGTCGGTGGCGAGAATTTCGCCGTTGCGGTCGGTGATGTCGGGCCTGGCGGTTGCGATCGCATCCTGCGAGGCCGTGCGTCGTGCGCCATGGCTGTCGGCGCCGACCGCGAACAGCACCAGCCGTCCGGCCAGCACGCAATAGACCGCGGCGAAGGCGAGGATCGCAAGACCGACGCGCGCGCGCGCTTTCGCGGCACGATCGACATTGCTTCCATACAGCAGCGTGCGGATCAGCCGCGTGCGCCAGGGTTCAGCGGCTTTTCCGGCCGGCTTGCTGGCGGGTGCCGGATCGGTCATGGCAGGTCCCGTCATTGCTGATCTCCCCCGCCCTGCTCGGAATCTTCTGCGGGCGCAGGCTGGTCGGCGGCCGGCTGGTCGGTCGCCGGCTTGCCGATCGATCCGGTCGTGCTGTCCGGCGCGGCGGCGGCCTCGATGGTGTCGATCATCGCGCCGATCGGATCGCGCGAACCGGGTCGCGTGAAGCTCGGCGGCCGCTCCGGCAGGTTCTTCAGGGAATCGTACTGATTGGCGTTGACCGGCTTCAGCGGCAGATGTCGCTCAGCGAGCCCCTGCAGCCTGAGCGGCGCGTCGAGCTTGGCCCATTCGGCACGCAAGGTGGCGATCGCGTTGCGCTGCTCGCGGATCTCGGCATTGAGCTGCAGCACGCGTTCGACTCGCGCGGTCGATTCCATCTTGATGCGGTAGACATAGGATGCCGCGAAGATCAGCATGCCGATGACGAGGAGATGGAGGAGGCGCATCGTCAGCCTCCCCGCTTCAGGTCGGACAGCCGCGGCCAAGACGGCAGGTCGTCGTCGGCATGCGCCGGCGCCGCGGTGCGCTCGGCTGCGCGCAGCTTGGCCGACCGGGCGCGCGGATTGGCCGATATCTCCGCCTCGCCCGGCGTCACCGGGCGCTTGGTCAGGATCTGAAAGCTCGGCGCGGATTGCGCCACTTCGGGCAGATGCCGCGAGCCGCTGGAAACCTTGCCGCGCTCGGTGAGGAAATTCTTGACGATGCGGTCTTCCAGCGAATGGAACGAGACCACGGCAAGCCGGCCGCCCGGCTTCAGCACCCGCTCGGCCGCGGCCAGCGCCCGATACAGCTCATCGAGCTCTTCATTGACGAAGATGCGCAGCGCCTGAAAAGTCCGCGTCGCCGGATGGATCTCGTTCGGCTTGGCGCGCACGACTTTCCCGACGATGTCGGCGAGCGCCTCGGTCGTGGTGATCGGCGCGTCCTTGCGCGCGGCGACGATGGCGCGGGCGACGCCGCGCGAATGCCGCTCTTCGCCGAAGATGTAGATGATGTCGGCGAGCTGCTTCTCGGAAGCGGTGGCAACCACATCGGCCGCGGTCAGGCCGCTCTGCGCCATCCGCATGTCGAGCGGACCGCCCAAGCGGAACGAGAAGCCGCGCTCGGCCTGGTCGAGTTGCATCGAGGAGACGCCGACATCCATCACGACGCCGTCGACCTGATCCGCCCCCTGCGATGCGCAGACCTCGACGAGACTGGAGAAGCGGTCCTCGACCAGCGTCAGGCGACCGTCCGCGCCGTCGACCAGATCGAAGCCGCCCGCGATCGCGGTGCGGTCGCGGTCGATGCCGATGACATGCGTACCGGCGACATCGAGAATCATGCGGCTGTAGCCGCCGGCGCCGAAGGTCGCGTCGACATAGATGCCGCCGGCGCGCGGCTCGAGATAGCCGACCGCCTCGCGGCCCAGCACGGAAATGTGACGGGGAGCACGCTCGCTCATGCGCCGCCCCTGGACAGGGCCGCGTTGCTGGCATGCAAGCTGGCTGCGCGCCGACTCATTGCGTCTCGAATCCTCGCGCTGGCTGTTCCGGCAAAAAGGCCGCTGCGTGATCCCAGCGCCAACTCCCGCCCTCGGCCGCAAATCCTGATATCCGACCGGAATTGGGAGGGTTTCCATGGGATTTCGCGCAACAGCGGACCTTGGCCGTCCCCCGAAACCGGTTCGGCACTTCACCTCTCAGTAACGGCACTTAACGTTAAGAAAACGTTGATGATCGGTTAGCGGAACCGCGCGACTTTGATCCGCATTCGAGTGATAGCCTCGGCCCTCGCTTCGGGCATCATCGCGCGGCTCATCATGGAGCCCGTGGAACCGGCAGGCCGATTGCGCGGCCCGCACGGTAAAGGAATAGTAAACGCCTATTTGTTTATCCATATGTCAAAATGCGTTCTCCTGGTTCGGGTTTGAGTGATTCGTATGGCTTCTGGTTCGTCCTCGTCCGGCAACGCTGATTCGAAGCGTCAGCGCGTCCTTCCTGTTCCGAAGGGCGTGGCCGACGTGAAGACGTTCACGCCGGATTCCTCGATCGCCTCCGACGTGATCCCGTCGATGAACTTCGGCGACCGCGCCGACGACCGGCAGCCCGACATGATCGTGCTGCACTACACCGGCATGCCCGACGTCGAGGGCGCGATCGCCCAGCTCTGCACCGCCGGCACCGAGGTCTCGGCGCATTACATCGTGCTCGAGGACGGCCGCATCGTGCAATGCGTGCCGGAGAGCAAGCGCGCCTGGCACGCCGGCGTCTCCGCCTGGGCCGGCGAGGACGACATCAATTCCTGCTCGATCGGCGTCGAGATCGTCAATCGCGGCCACGATTGGGGCTATCCCGACTTCCCGCTGCGCCAGATCGCGGCCGTCATCGCGCTGTGCCGCGGCATCATGCTTCGGCGCAAGGTGGTCGCGCATCGCGTGCTCGGCCATTCCGACGTCGCGCCGGGGCGCAAGAAGGATCCCGGCGAGAAATTCCCCTGGCACTCGCTGGCCAATTCCGGCGTCGGGCATTGGGTGCAGCCGGCGCCGATCGTGCGTGGCGACGCGCTGCAGCTTGGCGCGATCAGCGACAGCGTCTCCAACATGCAGGCCGCGTTCCGGCGCTACGGCTACAACATCCCGACCAACGGCAAGTTCGACGGCCCGACCATGGAGGTCGTCACCGCCTTCCAGCGTCACTTCCGCCCCGAGCGCGTCGACGGAATCGCCGACCGCTCCACCATGGCGACGCTGCACGCGCTGCTCGAGACCCTGCCGCCGGATGCCGCGAGGTAGGCTCGGTCTTTCCATCGTCATTGCGAGGCGCCAACGGGTCGCGCAAAATGCGCGCCCGATGACAGGCTCCGCGGCGACTTGTCCGCCGAAGCCTCGGCGAAGGCGGAAGCAATCCACGTTTCGGCGTGCGGCGCGATGGGTTGCTTCGCTCCGCTCGCAATGACGCTTCCGCCGAAATCCTCACGCGCAAACTGGAACTTTTTTCCGTGTCCCGCCTTCTTAATTGGGGCGGTCTGAGTGGAGATTCGTCCATGTTCAAAGCACTCATCACCGGAGCTGTCGCCGTCGGCCTCATCGCAGCTCCAGTAGCCGCAGGTGCGATGTCGACCCAGGACAAGTCGATGTCGACCCATCACAAGACCCACAAGGTCCATCACGCGCAGAAGAAGATGATGGCGCCCGGCACCACGACCGGCATGTCGAGTGGAACGACGACCGGGCAATCGACCGGCGCCAAGGCCAAGACAGGGTACTGAGCACGTTCGACGCCGCGCGGCACGCTGACGATCGTTGATATCAAAGGCGTGCCCTCGCACGCCACGCACGAGATGAGGCGATGTCACCCCATCTCGGTGATGCGGCGTGCATAGAGCCGCCGCAGCGGCTCGAGCTGCGTCGCCGCGGTCGCGGCATGATACGCCTGCCGCGCTTCGTCCTTGCGGCCGAGGCGGCGCAGCAGATCGGCGCGCACCGCAGGCAGCTGGTCGTATCCCTTCAGGCTGCCACGCGCGTCCAGCGCATCGATCAGATCGAGCGCACGCGCCGGGCCGTCGACCATCGACACCGCAGCGGCATGATTGAGTTCGATCACCGGCGACGGGCTGATGCGGAGCAGCACCTCATAGAGACCGGCGATCTGCGGCCAGTCGGTATCCTCATAGCTCGGCGCCCGCGCATGCAGCGCGGCGATCGCGGCCTGCACCGCGTAGGATTGCGGCCGGCCCGGCATCTGCAGCGCCTCCTCGACCAGCCTCACACCTTCGGCGATCTGCTGGAAATCCCACAGCGAGCGGTTCTGCTCCTCGAGCAGCACGATGTCGCCGCCTGCGGTCTGGCGGCCGGCGCGGCGCGCATCGTGCAGCAGCATCAGCGCCAGCAGGCCCTTGATCTCGCCGCGCGCCGCAATCAACCCGTCGAGCAGCCGCGCCAGCCGGATCGCCTCGCGGGCGAGATCGGGCCGCATCAGATCCTCGCCGGCGGTCGCGGCATAGCCTTCGGTGAAGACGAGATAGATCACCGCGAGCACGCCGGTGAGGCGCGGCTCCAGCGCCTCACGCTCCGGCACCTCATAGGGAATGCCGGCGAGCTTGATCTTTTGCTTGGCACGCAACAGGCGCTGCGCCATCGCGTCCTCGCTGACCAGGAACGCGCGCGCGACCTGCGCCGTGGTCAGACCGCACACCGTGCGCAAGGTCAGCGCAACCTGGACCTCGGCGGCAAAGGACGGATGGCAGCAGGTGAAGATCAGCCTCAGCATATCGTCGTCGAGCGTCGCATCGGCCGGCTCGGGCGGCGCCTCCGCATCCAGCAACAATTGATGCGTCAGTTCCTGCTGCTTGCCGCGAAACGCGGCCGCGCGGCGGACGCGGTCGATCGCCTTGTTGCGGCCGACATTGACCAGCCAGGCGCGCGGATTGGCGGGGAATTCACCGATCGGCCAGCGCTGCAGCGCGACCGCGAAGGCCTCTTGCAGGGAATCCTCGGCCAGATCGAAATCGCCGACGAGACGGATCAACGTTGCGAGCGCCCGGCCCGCCTCGTCGCGAAACACTTTCTCGATCTGGCTCGGGGTCATGGCCATCAATCGTTGCTCAACGGCCGCGCCAGGTGACGCGGCCGCTGCATTCATGATGCGATAATGCCGTCATCACGGGTTGTCGTAGATCATCACCGGCCTGACTTCGATCGAGCCGGTCTTGGCGCCGGGAATCCGCGCCGCAAGGCCGAGCGCGGTGTCGAGATCCTTGGCCTCGACCAGATAGTAGCCGCCGAGTTGTTCGCGGGTTTCCGCGAACGGACCATCGGTCGTCAGCGTCTTGCCGTCGCGAACCCGCACGGTGGTTGCCGTCGACACCGGCTGCAGCCCGTCGCCGGCCTTGAAGTGCCCGCTCTGGATGATGGACTGGGTGTAGGCGCCGTATTCCGCCGTCACGGCCTTGCGGTCGTCAGCGGTCATATGGGCGTATTGCGCGTCGCTCCGGTAGATCAGCAGCAAATATTGCATCTCGTCTCTCCTCTTGATCGGCTGGATCGCCGACACCCAGTCGAACGGGCGGCATGCAGGACGACAGGGTCAGGATAAATTATTTTGGCCGCCCCGCGTGAGCGCTTCTCCTGCCCGGCAGCGGGCGGACTCCGGCCGATGTTTATATCTGATAATCCGATATCAATCGCCAATATTATTCGTTTGTTAAATTCATGGCCACGCGTAGCCTTGGGTCGGATATCAGGAGGACTGGCCATGACATTACTGCTGCAGTCTGCAACGCGCCTTTCCCGGCTCCTGCTCTGGATGCTGTACCGGATCCTGCGCGGCCGGATCGTCGCGCAACCGGGCCACCGTGCCAGCCAGGTCGCCTCTGCCATCGCCGCGGCCGGCAATCCGCTCGGCGTCTGAACAGGCCATGCGACGAGGCATCACGCGCCTGACGGCGCTGCGTCGGCTGATCGCCGATGAGGGGCTGACCATCGCGATCCTTGCGGCGGTCGCCTCGGCGACGGGAATCGCGTTCGGCTTCGGTGCGGAAGCCGACATTGTCGCCTCGATGCTGATTATCGGCCTCGTGACGGCGTTCGCGGAAGCCCGCCTGCGATCAGGAAAATAGCTGGCGTCACCACCAGCAGCCTTACGAGGATGGGCCGCTCTGCTGCGCCGCGCGGCGCCGCAAGTCCTTCAGCTCCTCGAAACGCTTCGTCACGTCGCGCATCACCGCCACGGTGCCGGCGACCTTGTGCTCCGCGTCATGCAGCATCACGATGGTGAATTCGACGGAGATGCGCGCGCCATCCTTGGTTAGCGCAGGCACCGACAACAGATCACCCTGACCGTAACGGCTCGTCCCGGTCGCCATCGTGTGGCGGAAGCCGGCCCAGTGACGCGCGCGCAAGGCTTCCGGAATGATCAGGTCGAGCGATTGTCCGACGGCCTCCTCAGGCGTGAAGCCGAATACCCTGACCGCGCCGGGATTCCACAGGGTGATGCGGCCTCTCGCATCGGTCGCAACGATCGCGTCGGACGCACCGTTGAGCAACGCATCTCCCACCGCTGCCGCAATGTCCATCGCCTGACCTCCTGCTGATCCCGATCCTGCTCTGGGCTCTGGCGAACGCGCTGACAAGCGAAGAATGCCGATGCAACCGATCGGCGATGCCGATAGCAATTGCGATCAACGTCGCCGCCGGGTGCCGGTCCTGGCCCGCGGGACCTCGGTGGCGGCCTGGACCTGAGATGCGGCGAGGCGATGCATGATCGCGACCGCACGCGCCAGATGGTCGTCCTGGCGGTCGGCCGGATAGGCGACATAGGCCGGCATTGCAAAGGCGGGAGCGCCGGCGACGGCGTGCAGCCGCCGCGCCTTCAGGAGCGGCTCCACGATGCGGCGCGCGAAGAAGCCGGAGCCGCCGTTCTCCAGCAGATGCTGCAATCCGAGCCAGCCGATGTTCACCGTCAGCGCGGGGCCGGCGAAGTTCGGAAACAGCGTCGCGTGACGCGCGTAGAATTCCGGTCCCCAATCGACATAGACATAGCCCTGCCCCGGCTCCGGTGCGCTCTTGGGATCGGTCGACACCAGGATGAGCTGCTCCTCGAACAGCTGCTCGACCTTGAGGCCGGGGCGGCTCTGCGGCGTGTACATCACGCCGATATCGATGCGCCCCTCGACCAGCCCCTGCATCAGTTCGGGCTCGAGCGCGCTCTCGGCGCGGATCGAGATATCGGGATGCGCCCGCGTCATCAGCGGCAGCCAGCGCAGCAGATACTCTTCCCAAAGCCCGATGCGGCCGCCGACCACCAGGGTTGCGGAAAACCCCTTGGGGATTCCGACATCGTGGCGCGCCTGCTCGACGGTGCGGACCAGCACCGAGGCATGGCGCTGAAACTGCCGGCCGGCCGGCGTCAGGGTGGTGCCGGCCTTGTTGCGCACGAACAGCACGCAGCCGAGTTGCTGCTCGAGGGTGTGAATGCGGGTACTGACCGTCGACTGGCTGACGTGAAGCCGTTCCGCCGCGGTGATGAAGTTGCCGGCGCTCACCACCGTCAGGAACGTCCGGGCCAGTTCGGTGTCCATGGCGCCTCAACCGTTGGTTCGATCAAGTCGATATCAAAGGCCTCACCTTCGCGGATGTCAAAATCGAGGGCCGGCGACCGGTTAACCATCGCAATCGCTTGACGCGGGCGGCCAAAGCCCGCATGCACAGGCCGTCAGTCGGCCGGACGGCCGCTCCCGCTGGTGCCGAAAGGCCGCGGGGGAGGAAAGTCCGGGCTCCATCGACATGCGGTGCCGGATAACGTCCGGCGGGGGCGACCCCAGGGAAAGTGCCACAGAGAACGAACCGCTCCCTCCTCGGAGGAAGCAAGGGTGAAAAGGTGCGGTAAGAGCGCACCGCGTGTCCGGCAACGGAGACGGCATGGCAAACCACACCGGGAGCAAAACCGAATAGGGACGGCAACGCGGTTAGTTCGTGCACGCGCGATAACACCGCAGGGCGATGTCAGGCCCGCTGTCCGGGTAGGTTGCTCGAGGCAAGGTGCAAACCTTGTCCCAGAGGAATGGCCGTCGCGTACCATTCGCAAGAATGGTGCCCTACAGAACCCGGCTTACAGGCCGGCTGATATTTTGGAGTATGAAGGGCTCGGCGTAACACGCCGGGCCCTTCGCCAATTTCAGTAACTTCATCCAGCTACACGCGCCCGCGACCGGTCGAGCCGACCCATCGTCTTGCGTCAGAACGACCCGAACGCGGTGCCGATCGCAATCACCGCGGCGAGAGCAATGACGGAACTCACAATGCCGACCATGACGATGTCGAGATAGCTGTCGCGATGCTTGAGCCCGCAGATCGCAAGCAGGCTAACGACCGCGCCGTTGTGAGGCAGAATGTCCAGTGTTCCCGAGCCGATCACCGCGACGCGATGCAGAAGGCCGGGATCAATACCTGCCTCCGCGGCAAGACCCATATAGGTCTTGCCCAGCGCATCGAGCGCAATCGTCAAGCCGCCAGAAGCCGACCCCGTCAGCGCGGCAAGGATGTTCGTCGCGACTGCGAGCGACACCAATGGGCCGCCCTCAATTCGCAACACCCACTCCCGCACCACGCCGAAAGCGGGAAGCGAGGCGATAACGGCGCCGAATCCGACAAGGCTTGCGACGCTCAGCGCCGGCAGGACCGACGCATTCGCACCGGCATCCATGGTCCGTCGCAGTGCGGGCAGTCGCGTCCAATTGCAGAGTATGACCGTCACGATCGCTCCCCCCAACGCCACGACAACCGACCAGACACCGGCAACGGCTGCCAGTGATGTATTTCCCCATCGCTGTTCGGCCAGGAATGAGAAATCAAGCCGGGGCAGGACAACGAGCGACATCAGCAGATTGACTGCGACAACGACGATCAGGGGAAGGATGGCGTTGAAGACCGGGACGGCAGCATCGCTGTGATGTCCGTGGCGGATCTCCGCCGGGTCGAATTCTCGCGCCGTCGTCGCCCGCTCGCGCAACAACTCGTCGTCGACTGCATCCGCCGAAACCGGCGGCTCGTCGCCATAGCCCTCATTTGCGCGACGCGCGGCTTTCTCTGCGCGAAGAAGCCACCACAGCCCGACACCAAGCATGATCATCGATGCGACAACGCCAAGGCCCGGTGCGGCAAACGGAGTCGTGCCGAAGAACGGCATCGGTATCGCATTCTGTATCGACGGCGTGCCCGGCAGCGCCGACATGGTAAAGGTCGAAGTCCCGAGAATAACCGCCGCCGGCACCAAACGACGCGGAATCCCCGCCGTGCGAAACAGCGACTGCGCCATCGGAACGATGACGAAGAATGCGACGAAGAGGCTGACGCCGCCGTAGGTGACCAGTGCACCCGCGAGCACGACCGCGAGGACGACACGACGTTCGCCCAGACATCGGGAGATGAAGCCCGCGACCGCACTAACCGCGCCGCTGTCATCCATCAGTTTCCCGAACACGGCGCCGAGCAGGAAAATAGGAAAGAACTGCGCGAGAAACTCCGACGCGCTGCCCATGAAGGTCTGCGTCCAGTTGGCAAGCAACGGCTCGCCACCGAAGGCTGCGGCCACCAACGCACAGAGCGGCGCGAGCAGCAGGACACTCCAACCGCGGAACGCAAGACCGACCAGCAGTCCAAGCCCGACGAGAATGCCAAGTAGACCCATCGGCTCAGCACTCCGCCAGCAGAATATCCAGATCGGCGGTCGAGCGCTCACCGATATCGGCGCCATGCGCGTCGAGGAATTCGCCGGCGGCACGCCGCCCCTCCTCGTGCAGCTTGGTCACGAACGCCCATTCGGCATTGAGCTTGGATGATGAACCGAACGTCGCAAGCATGTCGCTCTTGATCCGATGCGTTTTCATCTGGGCCCAGCGGGCGCCTTCTCCGGTGCCGGGGTCGGCAACCTGACGAAGCAACGCGATCATCCGCAGCTCTTTTGCTAGCGGCGAATTGAATGAGATCTCGTTGAGCCGGTTGAGAATGTCAGCAGCCGTGCGCGGCTGCTCCGGCCGCTCGGTCGGGTTGATCTGGACCACGACCGTATCGTGTGCGTCGGTCTCGCGGACCAGCGGCGTGACCGTGGGATTGCCCGCATAGCCGCCGTCCCAATAGGGCTCGCCATCGATCTCGATCGCACGAAACATCGTTGGCAGGCAGGCCGACGCGAGCAGGACATCCGCGGTAATCTCCGCGTTGCGAAAAATCCGCCCCCGCCCCGTACGGACCCGTGTGGCGGTTATGAAGAGCTTGATCGGCGCGCGCGCAAGACGCTCGAAATCGATGCTGTCGTTCAATATGTCGCGCAGCGGATTGAAGCCGAGGGGATTGAGGTCGTAGGGTGAAAGCATCCGCGACATCAAATCCGTGAAGAGATAGGCCGGAGAGCTGTCGAGCGACCAGCGTCCCATCAGACGGTCGAGCGGCGAGCGTTGCAACGGACTGAATGCGGCGGCGCGTGAGACGCTTCGCCAGTACTTTTCAAGCGCTTCGCGTGCGCCCGCAGCGCCGCCCGCGGTCCAGCCATCCGCCAGCACGGCAGCATTCATTGCTCCGGCCGATGTCCCGGATATGCCCGCAATCTGAAACCATGATTCTTCGAGAAGTCGATCCAGCACGCCCCATGTGAACGCGCCATGCGAGCCTCCACCCTGGAGCGCCAGATCTACGAGCACGGGGCTGCGGTTCATGAGGCCATGTTCACCAGCACGCGAGACGCTGATTATGTCGCGGTTTGGCGGAACATGCGAGGTAAAGTTGCGGTCACCGTCAGGTTCCGATGGCGGACTTCGCGAAGGATGTTGCTTCATCGCGCCGCGAAGCGAACCAATCGCGTTGGTGCCGCCATCATCGCACGTTTCTTAAAAGGCGACATAATGGGTTGGCGGGCGTAGGATGTCTGCCTCGCGGAGGATCGCAGATGGACCTTCAGAAGATCATGGCGAAGGCACGGGATATCGCCAAGAGCACCGGCACGATCACGACCGAACAACTGAACGGGATGTGCCCCAACAACATGGAGCCCGATGACATCGCGGCTCTCTTTGCGGCTCTGCGGACTGAGGGGATTCGTCTCAAGGATGACGAAGCAGAAAAGTAGGAGCCACCGTACTTTGACCCTATGGCAAGGCGATCGATCGCTGCGATCGAAGCACTGTCCCAGTTTGGATGGTGGCAGTTTGGCCATCCGGCGGCATTGCAGCTATGATCCGCTGAAGCTGGACGTGTCCTTCTGCCCGCGATTCAAGAAATCAAGAGGAGGAATGGTAATGTCGGTCGCCTGCAAGTTCGAGCGCAGCATTCTCAACCACGAAGAATATGAAGCAATCCGCCTGACGCATCATCCCGCCATCTATGGCGTCGAGGTGGCCGAGCTCGAGGCCATGCGCCCCCGCTTGCGCAAGATGCGCGACAAGGAGCGAACGGTCGGCCGGCAAAAGCAGCGAGAGAGCCGCGGAAAGGCCGAGGCTCGGGGGACAAGCTTTCCGGGAACCGCCAAGCATGCTTCAGAACGGAAGCAAGTGTTCGCAGCGGCGTTGAAGCGGGTGAACACGGAGCTCAAGCGTCAGCACAATCTGGCGACTCGGACCGCGCATGTCGAAGCAGCTCGAAAGGCCCTCGCGCTGCACCGAGCCGCGAACTTCACGACCCGTCCCTCGGCCGGAGCAACCGCGAGCGAAGGCATGGCGCCGAAGCCGAGCGAACGCCGAAGAAATATCATTGCAGGTGCGAAAATCGGAAGAGTGTCGCAGGCGACGAAGGTCGCTCAGGCCGTGCGCGACGCGCGTGGTGGATGACCGCAGGCTAACAGACGCACCTGATTGCTCCGGGGCGAAGCTTGGCATCGCCCCGGAATAGCGGCTCGTCAGGAAACGATCTCCATGAGCAGCGCCATCAACGTCTCCGGCGCGGTAACGTTCGGCGAGTGGCTGGCGTCGATCTCGAAATAGCGCCAGCCGGGTTCATTCTTGATGCGCCTGGCGAACTGGCCGAACGTATCGGCTTGGGTGGTCCGGGTGGCGTAGATGTAGCTGCGCGGCAGGCTGGTCTCGCCGTGTTGCAGCGTCAGCTTCTGCTCGAAGCATTTGATCGGCATGTCGACGCGGCGCGCGGTGAGCCATTCGACATCTGCGGGAGACGTATCCGGCGGCGTCGGCATCGGCGGGATGCGCCAGCCGTCGCCGTCGCTTGCGAGCTCGCGCATGGTCTCGATGGCCGCCCCGTTGAGATCGAACAGCGACTGGCCGTCGCGCGGCACAAAGGCGTCGATATAGATCATCTGCGCGACGCGCTCGCGCACCCGGTCGGCGACGCCGGTCGCGACCATGCCGCCATAGGAGTGGCCGACCAGCACGATGTCGCGCAAATCTTCGTATGAGATGACGCTGAGCACGTCCTGGATATGCGCCTCCAGGTCGAGCCCTTGATGGGCAAGGTGCGCGCGCTCGCCGAGCCCGGTGTAGCTGGGCGTCACGAGCCGGTGCCCGGCGGCCTGCATCAGGGGATGCATTTTCTTCCACGCCCATCCGGCTGACCAGGCGCCGTGACAGACCAGAAAGGTTTTCGACGAGTTCGCAGTCATGGGGAAGCTTCCATTCCGATTGTCGTTGATGAGCCGTGATTTTGAAGTGTACCCACCGCCTGCGTCGTGTAAACGTCGCGGCAATGTACAAAACAACGAGACGAGGATGAACCCGGCAAGCTACGCGGTCCTGTTCTTCGGCGCGCTTGCCGGCGGTTTCGTCTCCGGTCTTGCCGGCTTCGGCACCGCGCTGATGGCGCTCGGCATCTGGCTCTATGTGCTGCCGCCGACGCTTGCGGTGCCGCTGGTGCTGGTCTGCTCGGTGATCGCGCAGCTGTCGACGCTGCCGTCGATCTGGAAGACCATCGACTTCCGTCTGGTCTGGCCGTTCGTCATCTGCGGCCTCGCCGGCGTGCCGATCGGCATCTTGCTGATCGCCCGCGCCGACCCCGAGGTCTTCAAGCTGACGATCGGCGTCTTCCTCCTGGTGTTTCCGACCCTGCTGTTCCTGCAGCGCAAGCCGATGTCGATCGCCTTCGGCGGCAAATGGGCCGACGGCGCGATCGGATTTGCCGGCGGCATCCTCGGCGGCCTCGCCGGATTGTCCGGCCCGCTTCCGATCCTGTGGGCGAGCCTGCGCGGCTGGGGCAAGCAGCAACGCCGCGGCGTGTTTCAGATCTTCAACTTCACGATCCTGGCGGCCGCGCTTCTGGTCCAGATCGCAAGCGGCCTGGTGAAGCCCGAATTGATTTGGCTCGTGGCCTGCGCGTTTCCGGGAACGCTGCTCGGCGCCTGGCTTGGCTCGCGCCTCTATCACGCCCTCAGCGACCGCAATTTTTCCGACGTCGTGCTGGTGCTGCTGTTGCTGTCCGGCGTGGCGCTGGTGTGGAACGGGCTGGCGCCGAAATAATGCTGGCGTGGCGCTTCATTTAAATTTGACGTTCCGGCGAGGGCAATGGTTGATTTATTTGGCCCTATCCAGCCCCATAGCGTGCTTGGAAGCGTAAGAATGGGTGTCGAGCAACAACATGTCCAACCGACAGCCTGAAGTTGGAGCCTCGAGAGCAATACAAGTAGTTCGGCTTGCGATCTTATTTGGGTACGCAATTGCTGCATTCGGTTGCCTGACTTATCAGGGAACCATGGAAAGGCAATTTCTGACTGGTCGAAAGGTCCCAATGCCTGCGTTGGAACAGACTGTCCCTCTGTCGATAAAGTCGAGCACGACCTACGTAACCCCGTCCGAGCATACTGTTTATCTTCGAGTGGCTTGGGGCGCGTACGCAGCCTTCCTCATTGGTGCGATGAGCGTGGTGTCACTCAAAAAGTGGCCGATCCGCTGAAACAGGTCTGTTACCTCGCGCGGCTGACGGGACTCTGCCCGTCAGCCACGCGCCATCACTCACTCCGCCGCAGCCTGGCCGAACTCGGTCGCCTGCCGCTCGAACAGGCCGCGGTAGATACCGCCCTGTCGTGCGGCAAGCACCTCATGCGTGCCCTGCTCGACGATCTCGCCGCGATCGAACACCAGGATGCGATCCATGCTGCGCACGGTCGACAGCCGGTGCGCGATCACGATCGAGGTCCGGCCCTTCATCAGCCGCTCCATTGCCTGCTGGATCAGCGCCTCGGATTCCGAATCGAGGCTCGAGGTCGCCTCGTCCAGGATCAGGATCGGCGCATCGGCCAGGAAGGCGCGCGCCAGCGCCACGCGCTGCCGCTCGCCGCCCGACAGCTTGACGCCGCGCTCGCCCACCAGCGTGCCGTAATCCTTCGGCAGCCGCATGATGAAGTCGTGCGCATTGGCAAGCCGCGCCGCCTGCTCGATCGCCTCCATGCTGGCGCCCGGCCGGCCATAGGCGATGTTCTCCGCCAGCGTGCGGTGAAACAGGATCGGCTCCTGCTGCACGATCGCGATCTGGCTGCGCAGCGATTGCTGCGTCGCCTTGGCGATATCCTGACCGTCGATCAGGATTTTGCCGCCGGAGACGTCGTAGAGCCGCTGCACCAGCTTGACGAAGGTCGTCTTGCCGGAGCCGGAGCGCCCGACGAGGCCGACGCGCTCGCCAGCATCGATGTCGACCGACAGCCCGTCATAGAGCGGCAAGCGATGGCCGCCATAGTGGAACGTGACGTCGTCGAACACGATACGGCCGCCCTGGATGTCGATCGTCCTGGCATCGACCGCATCGACAATGCCGAGCGGCTCGCCATGGATCTGCACCAGCTCCTCCATGTCGTTCACCGAACGCTGCAGGTTGTTGATGTGCATGCCGACATCCCGCAGGTACGCGTGGATGATGTAGTAGCTGGTCAGCACATAGGTGACGTCGCCCGGCGTGGCTTGGCCGGCCGCCCACAGCAGGATCGCGCCGCCGATCACCGAGGCGCGGAAGCACAGCAGCACCAGGAGCTGCGCCGTCGAGGTGTGGTTGTAGCGGAACCAGGTCCGCCGCACCCGCCGGCGCCAGCGGCTGATGACACCGTCGAGCCGCATGTCCTCGCGCGTCTCGGCGCCGAACGACTTCACCACCGCGTTGCAGGTCAAGGCATCGGCCAGCGTGCCGCCGACCTTGGTGTCCCACGCATTGGAGACGCGCGCGGCAGGCGCGACGTAGCGCACCTGGAACACCATGGTCATCGCGACATAGATCACCGAACCCACGGCGATCACCGCGCCGAGCGATGGCCAGTGCAGCCCGAGCAGGATCATCGAGCCGAGCAGCACCACGAGCGACGGCAACAGCGCCATCAGGATGGTGTCGTTCAACAGGTCGAGCGCCCACATGCCGCGCGTGATCTTGCGCACGGTGGAGCCCGCGAACGAATTGGCGTGCCAGTCGGTCGAGAAGCGCTGCACGCGCATGAAGGCCTGCTGTCCGACATCGGACATCGTCTTCAGCGTGAACGGCACGATGGTCTGGATACCGACCAGCCGCAGCATCAGCGACAGCGCGCCGAGGCCGACGATGGCGCCGAACGCCAGCATCGCCGCATGGCGTGCGGCGGCATCGGTCGCGCCCGCGGTCAGCGCGTCGACCAGATGGCCGGAGAATACCGGCATGAACAGGTCGGCCGCGGTCGCGCCGAGGAATCCCGCCGTCACCGCGAAGGCGCGCAGCGGCTGCTCCAGCCAATGGCGGAACACGAATGGCAGGACGATCCGGATCGCGGCCGGTCGCTTGTTGGTCAGAGAGGTCATGGCACATTCCGGCCGCGCTTCTGCTGCGCAAGCCGGCTCCATCTGAGGCGACATGCGGACGGAATCCGGCCGCTTATGTCGCTGGAAATTGTAGATAAATTGTTGGGAAGTTTGGATGATCGGGCATCAAGCCCGTTCAGCGCTGGGACCTAACGCGCGAGAGCGCCCAGGAGCAACGAACGCGGGCGCACGGTCTGCGAAACAAACGACATCATGTGCATCTCCCCGGTTCGTGAAACGATGGCGCTGCTTATAAATGCATCACGCGCGATTGGCAAGATGACAAGCGCGTGAGTGCGTCAACGTGTCGATGATGCAACGCTCTGCACGCGACCGGGCACACATCGCGCGCGAAGCCGATGCGCTCAATGCGCGTCGCCGCCGCCCGTGGTCAATGACGGCGGCTTGTTGACGAACAGCACCAGAACGCTGAGCGCGACATAGAACAGCGACAGCATGAGGAAGGCGTCGCCATAGCCCATCACCGCGGCCTGCCGGTGCACGATCTGCGAGAGCTGCTTCATCGCCATGATGGCGGAATCGCCCATGCCCTGCATCCGCTGGGTGAGCATGTTGAGGGTCTCGACCGCGGTGGTGTTGCCCCAGGTCACGCGGTCCTGCAATCGCGAGATATGCAGATCGGTGCGGTCGTTGAGCACCTCGTTAATGACAGCGAGCCCGAGCGCGCCGCCGAGGTTGCGCATCAGGTTGAACAGGCCGGAAGCGTTCTTGACGCGGTCCTGCGGCAGCGTGGCGAGCGCGATGTTGTTGGTCGGCACCATCGCGCACATCATGCCGATGCCGCGCAGGATCTGCGGCAGCAACAGCTCGTAGAAATCATAGTCGCGGGTGATCCAGGTCATCTGCCAGGAGCCGAGCGCGAACGTGACGAGGCCGAAGGCGATGATGTAGCGCAAATCGACCTTCTGCATCAGCCGGCCGATGACGGGCGCCATCAGGAACATGGTGACGCCGGAGACGAACATGGTCTCGCCGATCATCAGCGCGCTGTAGCCGCGGATCTCGGCGAGATAGCGCGGATAGACGTAGGTCAGGCCGTAGAGCCCGATGCCGATGCAGAATTGCAGCACGCAGCCGACCGCGAAGTTGCGGTTGGAGAAGGCGTAGAGATCGACGATCGGCTCCTCCGCGGTCAGCACCCGCCAGAAGAAGGCGATCGCCGAGACGAAGCCGACCGCGGCGCAGACCGCGACCGAGGTGTCCTGCAGCCACTCATATTGCGGGCCTTCCTCCAGCACATATTCGAGCGAGCCGAGGAAGCCGCCCATGAAGATCAGGCCCCACCAGTCGAAGCGATCGAGCAGCGCGAAGTTCGGCTGGTCGAAATCGATCAGCGCCAATACGCCAATGGTGATGATGACGCCGGGCACGATGTTGATGAAGAACAGCCAGTGCCACGACATCAAATCGGTGATGTAGCCGCCGACGGTCGGGCCCACCGTCGGCGCAAGCGTCGCGACTAGGCCGATGATCGGCGCCACGATGTAAAACTTCGAGCGCGGGAAAATCAAATAGGCCGAGGCGAACACCGTCGGGATCATGCCGGCGCCGAGAAAGCCCTGCAACGCGCGCCACAGGATCATCTGCTCGATCGAGGAAGCGAAGCCGCACAAGAGGCTCGACACCGTGAAGCCGAACGCCGAGATCGCAAACAACAGCCGGGTGCCAAGTGCGCGCGACAAGAAGCCGGACAGCGGGATCGCGATCACCTCGGCGATCAGATAGGCGGTCTGCACCCACGACACTTCGGTCGAGGATGCCGACAGGCCGGCTTGGATCTCGGTCAGCGACGCCGAGACGATCTGGATGTCCAGGATCGACATGAACATGCCGAACACCATGATGATGAAGGCAAACAGCCGCTTCGGCTGGATGCGCTCGGACTCCGAGGCGCCGGTCATCATCGAGGGCGAAGCAGTGGTCGCGTCGGCCATGGGCTCATCAGGCTCCGAGCCTCGGACTGCGTCCGAAGCTTCATCACTGCGGATGGATCATCATCGGTGCGTCGAGGTCGGTATCGGCGTCGGCATCGGCCGCGCCCTCTCGCGTGTCGACGGTGGTGTAGACCGACATCCCGGCGCGCAGCATGCCCTGCTTGGCGACGCTATTCGGCACCCGGATGCGGACCGGCAGGCGCTGCACGATCTTGGTGAAGTTGCCGGTGGCGTTGTCGGGCGGCAGCAGCGTGAACACCGAGCCTGCCGCCGGCGAAATGCTGTCGACGATACCGGTGAACTTGCGGAAGCCGTAGGCGTCGACCTTGATCGTCACCCGCTGTCCGGTGCGGATGCGCTTGAGCTGGGTCTCTTTGTAGTTGGCGTCGATGAAGACGCCGTCGAGCGGCACCACATTGCCGAGCCGCTGGCCGACATTGATGTAGTCGCCGGTGTTGACCAGGCGGTTGGAGAAGGTGCCGTCGACCGGCGCGCGCACCTTCGTGAAATCGAGGTCGCGCTCGGCCCTGGCGAGCTGGGTCTGCAATTCGGCGAGCTGGGCGCGGGCCTCGGCCTGCTGCGCCTTGGTCACCTCGACATTGTCCTTGGCAGCATCATAGGCCGCCTGCGCCGAGCGCACCGCAGCCGCCCCCTGGTCGCGGCCGGCTTCGGACACTTCGAAGGTGGCGCGCGAGGCAAAACCCTTGGTGCTCAGCGCCTGCTGGCGATCGAAATCGAGATCCGCGCGCTTCAGGCCGGCCTGGGCGGACACCAGCTGCGCCTGCGCCTGCTCGACCGAACTCACCGCGGCCGCGACCTGGCGGCCGATGCGCTCGATCGTCGCCTGCTGCGTCCCGATCCTGGTGCGCGCGGCGTCGACCGCGATACGATAGTCGCCGTCATCGATCCGGAAGATCACATCGCCTGCCCGCACCAGCGCGTTGTCGCCAGGCAGGATCGCAGCGATATGGCCCGCGACGCGCGCACCGAGCATGGTGTTGTTGGCGCGGACATAGGCGTCGTCGGTCGAGACATAGAAGCGCCCGACCATCAGGTAGTAAGCGGCATAGCTCGCGGCGGCGAGCGCCAGCAGCCCGACCACGCCCATCATCACGAATTTGCGCTTGCCGGACTTCGGTGCCGCGGCGGCGGGCGACGCCGCCTTCTCGGGCGCAGAAGCGGGCGGTGCCTCGGCGGGACGCCTGTCACCGGGACCCTTTTCGACAGGCCCCCTGGCCTCGTCGGCCCTTTTAGCTTCGTCAGTTCTGGCCTGCTCGCCGAGATCGACGGATGCGTCGCGCGCCATCGCGTCCTCAGCCATCTCAGGCTCGGAACGAACAATGCGTGCAGCCTGATCCCGTGCTGCGGCCATAACCGAGGCTCCCCAGAAAAAACTCGACACGCGCATGGCGGAAGAACGGCCGTGCGGTGCATCGTCACTCCCACCAATACCATTGACCGAACGGTTCGGTCAATCTACATTCCCGCCGAGCGGATTATAAGGCTTCGATTCTTCCCGGACTGATTCCGGGTTGGGTTCTTTCGCGAGAAGCTAAATCAATGGTTGCAGCGTCCCCAAACCCCCTCCACCTCGTCGCCGGCGACGAGGAGTCCTCGAAGCGCCGCCAGATCCTGGACGGCGCCCGCAAGGTGTTCCTGGAGCTCGGCTTTGACGGCGCCAGCATGGGCGAGATCGCCCGCGCCGCCGCCGTCTCCAAGGGCACCCTGTACGTGTATTTCCCCGACAAGGCCGGGCTGTTCGCGGCGATCGTCGAGGAGGAAAAGCACGAGCAGGGCAAGGTCGCCTTCAACTTCGATCCGGCGCGCGACGTCGACACCACCCTCCCCGAATTCGGCCGCGCGTATGTCGCGGTGCTGTGTCGCCCCGGCGGCGGCTCGGCGATCCGCACCGTGATGGCGATCGCCGAGCGGATGCCCGAGCTCGGCAGCCGGTTCTACACCCATGTGATCGCCCACACCGTCGACCGCTTCGCGGCCTATCTCGAGGCGCGCGCCGCACTCGGCGAGCTGGTGATCGACGACTATCAGCTCGCGGCCTGGCAGTTCATGCAGATGTGCCAGGCGACGCTGTTCCAGGCGTTCATCTTCCAGGCCAATCCGTCGCCCTCGCCGGAGCGGATCGCTGATGTCGTCGACAGCGCGACGCGCGTGTTCTTCGCGGCATACCGGCCAAAGCAAGCGGATTGAACCCCGGCCGTCGCAAGACAGGCGCGTAACGATCCAATACGACTATTTCTTTTGGAAGGACCGCAACTTGGCGCTTGTCGCGCGACGCCACCTCGCGCGACAATTCCCAGCATGAACGGGGATATCGACCCAGATCGAATGTCCAGCGTAATGGCGCGGCTGGGGGACGCAGTGGTCGACCCGACGGCGTGGACCGACATCATGACGTCGATCTGCGAAGCGGTGGGTGCAACCGGCGCCGTGCTGCTGCAAAGCGACGTGCGGACCCCGGACGTGCCACGCACGGCGTCGACCGAAGAGATGGTGCAGCTCTACTTCGCACACAACTGGCATGAGCAGGATTCGCGCGCTCCAGGCATTCCGCGAGCAATGGCCGGCGAAGTGATCACCGATCAGGACTTGCTGACACCCGAGCAGATCCGGTCCGATCCGATGTACAATGAGGTGCTGTATCCGTTCGGCTTCAAATGGTTCGCCGGCATCGGCTTCTGGGCCGACAGCGCACCGTGGGTGCTGACGTTGCAGCGCACCGGAGAGGAAGGACTTTTCGATACACGCGAGACGCGGCTGCTGGCGCAGCTGGGGCCGCGCCTGACGGAGACAGCGACACTGTCGACTGTGGTCGGCCGCATCGCGCTCTCCTCCATGACCGGCATTCTCGACCGGGTGCGGCAGCCGGCCGTCGTACTCGACCGCGCAGGCCTTGTGATCGATCGCAACGCAGCCGCCGATGCCGGCTTCGATGCGGACATCAGGATCAGGGATCGCCGGCTGATCGTGCGCGACAGGGCGGCACAGGCGCGGCTTGATCAAGTCGTCGATCTGATCCGCGCCGCACCCGAGCGCGCGGCGCTGCCAATCGAGCCGATCCTGATCCGCCGTACGCAAAAGGGGCCGGTGGTTTTGCGCGTGTTGCCGATCGACGGTGCGGCACGCAACGTCTTCCTCGGCGCACGGGCGATGCTGGTCTTCGTCAATTTGACGCCACACGCGATGCCCGAGCCTGGCTTGATCGCCCAAGCATTCGACCTCACGCCGGCAGAGGCGCGGCTGGTGGCGCTGCTCGCGGGCGGCCTCTCGATCGCCGACGCTGCCGAACGGCTCGGAATCGTTCGTGACACGGCACGCAACCAGTTGAAGTCGGCCTTCGCCAAAACCGGCACGCACCGCCAGCCCGAACTGGTCAGCCTCGTCCTTCGTATCGCCTGAGCATGGCGCCGCACCGGCGCGGTCCCTGCGGCCTCCTCAGCTTGACGGACCCACACTCTTTAGGCCCCCAAGGGGGATTGTTCTCCCGCCGTCGATGTGCACGATCAATAACCGGCGCGAAGAGATCATCGGCCATGAACGAGATCATCATACGCACGATGCAGCCCGACGAAATCGCGCTGGCGGTGGACTGGGCCGCGGCGGAGGGATGGAATCCCGGTCTCGCCGATGCGCCCTGCTTTGCCGCCGAAGATCCGCAGGGATTCTTGATCGGCGAGCTCGACGGAGAGCCGGCCGCGGTGATCTCCTGCGTCAATTACGGCACGCGTTTCTCTTTCCTCGGCTTCTACATCGTGCGCCCGGATCTGCGCGGCCGCGGCTATGGTCTGAAGATCTGGAACGCGGCCATCGCGCATGCGCATCCGCGCGTGATCGGGCTCGATGGCGTGGTGGCGCAGCAGGCGAACTACCAAAAGTCCGGCTTCGCGCTCGCTTACGCCAATGTGCGCTACGGCGGCACGGTCACCGTACCGTCCGCGCCGAACGCCGGTATCGTCGCGCTGACCGAGGTGCCTATGGCGCTGGTCGAGACCGATGACGCCACGGTGTTTCCCGCACCGCGTCCGGCCTTCCTGCGTGCCTGGATCAACACATCAGGGCATGTCGGACGCGCGCTGATGCGCGACGGCCGGCTGGCCGGCTGGGGTGTGATCCGTCCATGCCGCACCGGCCGCAAGATCGGTCCGCTCGTCGCCGACGACCGCGCCGCCGCTGAGTCCATTCTTTCGGCATTGCTCGCCAGCGCAGGCAGCGGCGACATCTTCCTCGATGTTCCCGCGGTCAACCGCGACGCCGTGGCGCTGGCGCAAGGCCTCGGGCTGTCGCCGGTGTTCGAGACCGCGCGGATGTATACCGGCGCGATCCCGCCATTGCGGATCGATCGCGTGTTCGGCGTCACGACATTCGAGCTCGGCTAGACGAGCCCATGCGTTCAAATGCCGCACGGCCGCGGACGCGGCTCCTGTGAAGCCACTCATAACGCGATTATTCAACAGGGAAATACACTTCTGGTTGAGCGAAAGAGCCAGTTCGGCGCACTTCCGCGCGCTGCGCTCGTCCGCAACAGAAGGAGGTGTCGCATGGCGTTCCTGTTTTTCAATTTCCGCAGCATGGGCCTCAGCGAGGCGCTCGCCAATGTCGGCGAGCTCAAGGGCGTCGTCGCCAACACGCTGAAGCAGAACGGCTTCACCGATGTCGTCAATACCCAGTCAGAGGTCGCCGGCAACAAGAACGGCGTTCGCGTGTCCATCCTGCATCTGCACAATGTCGATCGGCAGTTCTGGCAGGTGTTCATGGCCGGCGGCGATAGCGCGGCCACCAAGCAGACGCTCGACGACGTCGTGAACAAGGTGGAGCACCTCGCCTTCCTCTAGAGCTTCCGGCTCCGATTGAACTGGAGCTGCGGAGTCGTGCGAAATCCCCGCGGGCAGGCCGCGGGGATTTGCGCTCCCCTAGTTCGCCGCGGCGTTGACCTTCGGCGCGGCGACGTTGTCCTGCTCCAGCTCCTCGGGCAGTCCGGCGAAACGCCTTAGCGCCTTCGCCATCTTCACGCGGCCACTGACGCCGGTGATGATGACGTCGACCATCACGAACGACGAGTGGAAGTGGCCATTCCCCTTGAGCTGCTCGACCTTGACGCCGACTTTCGCGAGCGCGTCGCCATAGGCATTGCCCTCGTCGCGCAGCGGATCGAACTCCGCAGTCGCAATGAACGCCGGCGGCAGGCCTTCGAGCTTGCCGCGCAACGGCGCGACGCGCGGATCGGTGCGGTCGGCCGGCGAGCAGTACAGGTCCCAGAACCAGAACATCAGCCCACGGGTCAGGAAGTAGCCGGCCGCGTTGTCGACGTAGGACGGCCGGTCGAACGAGGAGTCGGTGACCGGGCAGATCAACAGCTGGCCTGCGATCTCGGGCCCGCCGCGATCGCGCGCGAGCTGACAGGTGACGGCTGCGATGTTGCCGCCGGCGCTCCAGCCCGCGACCAGCACCGGCCCTGCCCTGCCGCCGAGCTCGGCGGTGTGGGCTGCGATCCAGCGCGTCGCCGCAAAGCCGTCCTCGGCGGCAGCCGGGAAGCGATGCTCGGGCGCGTGGCGATAGCCGACGCTGACGATGATCATGCCGGTGCGCCGGCACAGATCGCGGCAGAACGGATCGTCGGACAGTTCGTCGCCGAGCACCCAGCCGCCGCCGTGGAAATACACCACGATCGGATGCGGCCCCGGCGTCGCCGGCCGGTAGAGCTTGTACGGCAGCGGACCGTCAGCGCCCTGCAGCATACCGGTGCCGACCTCGCCGACCGGGCGGCCGGCAGGACGGCCCTTGTTGAACTCGTTGAGGAAGTCGCGCGCGCCCTGCGCCCCCATCGTCTCGATCGGCGGCAGATTCATCTCGCCGAGCATATTGAGCACCAGCCGCACATCCGGCTGCAAACGCACCACCTCGCCGTCATTGCACTGCTCGGCAACTCCGGGACCGGAGAGCTTGAAGCCGAGCATGCCGCGCCCGACGACCTCGTTGCAGATGCTGCGATACGGACCGACGCCGCCGGTATAGGGCATCACGCCCTGTGGCTTGCCGGGCACGTTGGCGCCCGTGTACCAGGTGTTGGCGAGCCGGTGCAGCGTCAGCGTCGCGCAATCGGCCATGTGCCGCTCCCAGCCGGCCTGCGCGGTCTCGGTTGCTTCCATCGTGGTGAAGCCGGCATCGCGCAGCGCGGCGATACGATCGACCACCCAGTCGACATGCTGCTCGATCGACACCGCCATGTTCGACAGCACCGACGGGCTGCCGGGACCGGTGATCATGAACAGATTGGGAAAGCCTGCGACGGTGACGCCGAGATAGGTCTGCGGTCCGTGCGCCCAGACATCCGACAGCGACTTGCCGCCGCGGCCGGAGATCGGATGCACCGCCATGATCGCGCCGGTCATCGCGTCGAAGCCGGTGGCGAACACGATGACATCGACATCGAAGCTGCGCTTGTCGGTCGAGATGCCGCCGGCGGTGATCGCCTTGATCGGTTCCTGCCGCAGATTCACCAGCGTGACGTTCGGACGGTTGTAGGTTGCATAGTAGTTGGTATCGAGGCAGGGACGCTTGGCGCCGAACGGATGATCGTGCGGGGCGAGCGCCGCCACCGTCTCCGGATCTTTGACGACGGCACCGATCTTCTCGCGGATCAGATCGGCGACCAGTCTGTTGCCGTCGACATCGACCGCCTGATCGGCCCAGAGCTGGGTCAGGATGTGGACGAGGTCGCCCGCCGCCCACGCCTTCTCGAACCGCTCGCGGCGCTCGGCGTCGCTCAATTGCCAGCTCACCACGGTCTGCTGCGGATACGGCACGCCGGCCATCGACCAGCGCGCCTGCTCGCGATAGGCCGCACGGTCGGTCTCGAAGAAGGTCTTGCGATCCTCCGGCGCCGGGCCATTGCCCGCGGGCAATGCGAAATTCGGCGTGCGCTGGAACACGGTGAGTTGCGCGGCCTGTTCGGCGATCAGCGGGATCGACTGAATGCCCGACGATCCGGTGCCGATCACGGCAACGCGCTTGCCCTTCAGGTCGACGCCCTGATGCGGCCAGCGGCCGGTGAAATAGATCTCGCCCTTGAAGTCCTTGACGCCGTCGATCTCCGGCGGCTTCGGCGACGACAGGCAGCCGGTCGCCATGATGTAGTAGCGGCACGAGACATTGGCGCCGTTGTTGGTCGCAATCTGCCAGCGCGCGGTGGCGTCATTCCACGTCGCCTGCGTGACCTTGGTGCCGAAGCGGATATCGCGGCGCAGATCGTAGCGGTCGGCGACAAAGCCGAGATAGCGCAGGATTTCCGGCTGGGTCGCGTATTTCTCCGACCAGGTCCACGCCTGATCGAGCTCGGGATCGAAGGTGTAGCTGTAATCGATGGTCTGGATATCGCAGCGCGCGCCGGGATACCGGTTCCAGTACCAGGTGCCGCCGACGTCGGCGCCCTCTTCAAGCGCAACCGCCGAGAAGCCCGCCTTGCGCAGCCGATGCAGCAGATAGAGACCGGCGAAACC
The DNA here is from genome assembly GCF_947648125.1 of uncultured Bradyrhizobium sp. Taxonomy (GTDB): domain Bacteria; phylum Pseudomonadota; class Alphaproteobacteria; order Rhizobiales; family Xanthobacteraceae; genus Bradyrhizobium. Next base: position 156,244 of record NZ_CANSMR010000013.1, read on the forward strand.
GGCGCCGACGACCGCGACGTCGACTTGTTGCGTGGTCTCGCTGTGCGTGGAGTCCGAAGCGCGTGCTGCAACTGCTGCGTCTGGCATGCCATTCCTCCCGTATGTTTTGATTTGACGGAAGGCTAGCGCTGCGCTTTCAGTTTGTCATCACGACAAACGCAATCTGTGGTCGCCGCAATTGTGACGCGTGCAGCCTGGAACGCGACGCGCAGCGCGTAGACGCAAGTGCGTCGGGCGTTGCGACAAGGCCGCGTCAGCGCTCGAAGCTAGACCGTCGTCCCATAGGCGTACGAACGCCGCCACACTCTTCAATGTCGTCCCGGCCGAGTGCGCGCTTGCGCACGGAGCCGGGACCCATAACCACCGATGGTCATTGTTGTGCGTCGGTGGAACGACGAGCCCCTTCCACAACATTCGCCGCGGAGTATGGGTCCCGGCTTTCGCCGGGACGACGGCGAATATTTGGTGCCGTTTGTGAGTCATAAGCTCACTTGCCTTGAGGATGACGGGCTTACTGGTCGTTTCAAACCGACCGCATCAAACCGCCATCGACACGGATGTTCTGTCCGGTGATGTAGCCCGCACCGTCGGAGACGAGGAACGCGATCGTCGCGGCGATCTCCTCCGCCTTGCCGTAGCGCTTCATCGGCACGCTGTCGCGGCGCGCGTCGGTTGCCGGCAGGCTGTCGATCCAGCCCGGCAGCACATTGTTCATGCGGACGTTGTCGGCGGCGTAGCTGTCGGTGAACAATTTCGTGAACGCGGCGAGCCCGGCGCGGAACACCGCGGAGGTCGGAAACATCGCGCTCGGCTCGAATGCCCAGGCGGTGGAGATGTTGACGATCGCCCCCGATTTCTGCGCCTGCATGTGAGGTGCGACGAGACGTGTCGGGCGGATCACGTTCATCAGATAGACATCGAGACCGGTGTGCCACTGCTCGTCGGTCAGTTCCAGCACGCCCGCGCGCGGGCCGTGGCCGGCGCTGTTGACCAGCGCATCGATGCGGCCCCAGCGCGCCATCACGCCGTCGACGGCGCGCTTCAGATCATCGTTGGAACGGTTCGAGCCGGTGAAGCCGACGCCGCCGAGCTCGGCCGCCAGCGCCTCGCCCTTGCCCGACGACGACAGGATCGCAACGCGAAATCCATCTGCGGCAAGCCGCCGCGCCGCCGCCGCTCCCATGCCGCTGCCGCCTGCGGTGACGAGTGCGACCTTCTCTGCTGTCATGATCGAGATTCCATTGATGACGAACCTGACGCAAGGTCTATCATCAGGGATCGCGCCGCGCGACACCCCGGGCGGCGCTCAGGACGAGGTCGCGGCAAGTGCGATCAAGACGACGAAGACGCCAAGTGGCACAAGATGAGAAAAATCACTGTGGCGCAGAGCGGTCAAAACCGCGGCCGCAATGATGGCCGCCCCAAGCACGAGGCCAACAACCCGACTGGCGGGAATTGCAATCAGAACAGCGCTTATCAGTTCCAGTCCACCGGTCAAAATGCCCCACCAGCGCGGGTAGCCCCACCGAGCGAAATCGCTTTGCGTCGCTGACGTGCTGATCGCGTTGAAGAGGCCCGCGCCAAAGAAACCGGCAGCGAGCAGCCAGATTGAGAGAGCATGCATCATCTCAGGGCACTCCAATGATCAGGGGCATCGCTGCAAGGACCATGATCACCGCCGTGAGACCGTGCATGCCGAAGGCGCTCTTGGTCGAGCCTTTCGCTGCAAGAATGAGCAGCATGTCCCCTATGGGGATGATGGCTTCAACCAGCAGGATGATGCCGACCTCGCGCGGCGCGCCGAACACCATGAACGCCAATACGGCCAATCCCGCCACAATGTCGCGCACCCCCTTGAGGCGAAGCCACCAGACGATGTTGGGGCCATTTTCAGGAAGCGGCAGGCCGAAACTGCGTGTCGCGGTTGTCGGGCTCGCGAGATAGCTGGTGCCGATCGCGATAATTCCCAAGGCCAGGAGCAATCCCGTTCCGAGTGCAAACCAATGCATCACACCGTCCCTACCTAGCTTTAGAACAATATCTAGCAATGCTAGATATATAGCAACGCTAGATTTTCAAGCGCAGGTATGATATTGATATATTTGGACCTTCCGGTCCGGGAGATCGACGATTGGGTACGGCTGAGCGAAAAGCCAGGGACCGGGCTGCGCGCGAGCATCGCATTGTCGCGGCAGCGCGGGCGATCGCAGAGCGCGAAGGATGGGATGGCGTTACGGTCCGCCGTCTCGCCGACGAGATCGAATATAGCCAGCCCGTCCTCTACTCACATTTCAAGAACCGGGATGCGATTGTTGCGGCAGTTGCCGTCGAGGGCTTCAAGGAACTCACGGTCGCACTACGCGAAGCAGCGAGCGGATCGACAGGACGAAACGCCCTCAAGAATGTCGCCTTGGCCTATCTCGCCTTTGCGCTGGATCGTCCCGCGCTTTACGACGCCATGTTTGTGCTGCCAACGGATTTGCGGTTCGCCGAAGCTGGCACCAGACCCGAACTGCGGGCCGGTTTCGAAGCACTCGCGGCGGTCGTCGCGCCGTTTTGCGTCGAGGTAGCTGATGTGACGGAGACTTTTTGGGCAGCCCTCCATGGGCTCGCTGCACTCGAACGTTCAGGCCGAATTAGGCCCAGGATGCGCGGCGAACGCATAGCGCTTATTGTCCGGGCGATCGTCGTTTCCGGAAACAGCGCGCGTGCTCGCGGCTGAGATCGTTCACTTCAACGACTGGTTCGGCGCATCGAGACCATGGCTGCCCGCTTATGAGTCTACACGCTCGTCTGCCGCAATGTCGCACGACTTCCGGAACACCTGCTTCGAACAGGCGTCGAACCTCGCCACCGGCCGGTCCATCTGCCACAGTTCGATATCATGACGGTCGACAAGACGGCTGGCCGATGTGACGGCTGCATCGTCATCGCTGCAATCCATGTTGACCACGCCGATGGATCGGCTGTGCGGTCCGACGATATAGGCGCGATAGGTCGTCATCTTCGTTCTCCGGCTGTTGCGGCGAAGATGAGCGCGAGGGCGTATGAATTCGAGAAGAACCGCGACGAGAACTTATAAAGACGGAATAAGCGCCTGCCGCGAACAGCCCACCAGGCGCGGCAGGCGGCTCGAGACCGCCGTCAGGCCGGCGCGCCGTTCTTGAGCAGCTTCGCCACAGCCGCAACCAGCTCATCGGGCGAGAACGGCTTGTTCAGCAGCACGCTGTCCGGCACGCCCCGGGTCGGCCACTCGTCGCCGCCGCCGCCGGTGATGTAGAGCACCGGGAAAGACGGATCGATCTCGCGGGCACCGCGTGCCACCCGCCAGCCGTCGAGCCGGCCAAGCAGGCGGATGTCGGTGACCAGCGCGCTGTATTTGGTGCGGAACGCCTTCAGCAGCGTCAGGGCTTCCTCACCCGAGCCCGCGATCGCCGGCTCATAGCCGCCGTCCCTCAGGGCGTCCTCTACCATCATCTGAAGATCACGATCGTCTTCGATGACGAGAATGATCGGCACGTCTTGCAAAGCTATCCCCCGGAAATCAGCCGGGTGCACCCGGCTCAGCGAGCATATGCAGCAAATAGTGGCTACCGTTTGCACGGCACCCCCAGTAAAAATACGGGTATCAGACGCGTCCTATTCGTCGGCGAATTCGTCTTCTTCGTTGACCCCCGCCTTACCCCGCGGGGCCGGCTTTCTGCCGCCGAGCGATCCTGTGACATAAGGTTCGCGCGCTGCATAGGGGCTACGGCCGCCGGCACGCGCCGCGACCTCTTCGCCGGAGACGGCAGCGGGCTGGCAGATCAGGCGCCGGCTGGCCCGGCGCATCAGATCCACATGGATGTGGTCGTAGTGATAGACGTTAGAGCCTGGCGCCAGCACCGTGGTGAATTGCTGGCAGGCGGCCGCCTGGACATCGCGCAGGAAGCCCTGCTCCTCCGGCAGGCCCTTCCAGCCATCCTTCACCGAGATGCGTCGGCCATCGGCGAGCGTGAAGGCCGCGATATCGAGCGCATTGCCGAAGGCATGCTCGGAAATATGCGCGTGCGAATTGCCGTTCATGCCGCGGCAGGAATAAGCCGAGATCTGCTTGATCTCGACGACGCGCGCGCCGAACCAGCGCTGCGCCGCCGGCTGCACGGAATCGGCGAGCCAGCGCTCCAGCACCGAGACGATCGGACACGCGAGCGTTGCGGCAGGCTTCACTGCGACCGGGCCGACCGCCATCACCGGGTTGCCGTTCGACGGGCCGAGCCGCGGCGGCGGCGCCGCGCCGGATGGCTGCTGGGAATAAGGCGCAGGTGAATAAGGCGCGGCCGCGCCCTCGCGCTGCCGATTGCCGGGCAAGCCCGGATAATAAGCTCGCTCGCCGCTGGCATCTGGCGAGCCCTCCGGCGGCAACTCGATCTCGCCCTGCTGCGGCGGAACGCCGGGCGCCGACAGCGACACCGGTCCGTTCGGCTGGCTGCCATAGCTCGGCTGGCCGACAGCCTGTTCGGAGTACGGCGCCTGCGACGGCGGCGGGCTCGGCTGACGATTGATCGGCCAACGCGGCTGGTTGCCGACCGACGCCGGTGGACGCAGGCTGTCGTCGGCAAATCCGTAAGCTGAACTGGCTTCGCCGAGCGCGGCGACCTTGAGCGGAAACTCGGCGCCACAGACACCGGGGCCGGAGATCGGATCGATGCGGACGAGGTCCGGGCCTTCCTTGACCGCGCCGGATTTCAGGCAAGCGGCCTCGGCCTCGGCCCGCCACGGTTCGCGCTCGGCAGTCTGGAACAGACCGCGACCGCAACCAGCAAGCGACACAAGGACAAGGGAGCCGACGAGATACAAACGAACTCCACGCGTCATGGCGCGGAGGTTCTGCGAATTTGATTAAAGACTCTTCAACGCATTTCGACTGTTTGATTTCAGCCGTCTTTAACCATGCGGTGGAACCCGGCACGGCAACCCGCGCGATCGCATCGATCTCGTTGTGTCAACAGCCGCCGCGAATGCTCTGCATCACGACGCAACGGGGCGAGGTGATCGCCACCGCGCCGTTTGATCGCGAATGCATTGGGTTCGACATCCTGTGTCCGGCATCATCATTCACCTTTAGATTGCTTTTGACGACATTACAATCTTGCTGAAATCAGACAGACGGTATCCGAGACGGGTGGCCCGTACCCAACCGGCAAAGCCACGGAATATATTTGCAGGCGCTTCAACGCCTTGATTCGGCGCCTGTTTGAGCCACGCATCGCAATGCGGCATCACGGGGGAACCTCGAGCTTGGCAGCAAGGCTGACTTTTTCGGCCGGGAACCACTTGCTAGTTTTTGCGTTAATGCGGGTAGCGATGTGAACCAAGGGAGCGTCCAATGGATTTCGCGAGTCCTCTGCTGAGCAAGCTGAGCATTGTGGCCGCGTACATCGCGTTCGCCTTCGTCGGCGCCATCATCCTCGGCCTGTTCTAAAGCATTCGACCAGGTCATCAGTTCAGCGCCCGGCGGCCGCCCTCGCCGGGCGCTTTGCATTTTCAAACGCTCGGCGCCCGACTCTATCCACGTCATTGCGAGGAGCGACAACGACGAAGCAATCCATACATCCGCATGCAGAACAGTGGATTGCTTCGCTTCGCTCGCAATGACGGAGACATCTCAAAAATTTGTGCAACTCGATCCGGTGATGCCGCCGATCGTGAAACCGTGGCAGACGAGGCCGGCATTGTCGGGGTCGGGATAGCCGTCGTCGCGCCGGCGCGGCTCGCGGATGGCGTGGCTGAAGCGCCAGCCGCGGGCGCGCATGCAGCTCTTGTATTGCCGCGACGTCGGCGTGCCGTTCTGCGGCGCGCCGAACTCTGCATCGCACACTGCGGCGTCGCCATGCAGCGCGTCGTCGCCGCGCTTCTGTTTTCGACATGTTGGTGTAGATGTCGTTGTCGGCATGGGCGGCGGCGACACTGCCGGCGAGCAGCAGCGCGACCAGGCTCAGGCGTTTCATGTTTGCCTCCATCGCTTGCGACGACAGTGTTGACCTCTATCGGTCGCCCGGGAGGCAGCAAACGGTTCGACGGCATCCGGTTACAAATTGGACAGCTGCGCGTTCAGGAGCGCGGCTCACCCCGGAGTTGCCCCTGCGTGATCACGCGCTGCCGTGCGCGCGAGACGCGAACCCAGTCGGCACTGGTGCAGTAGACGCGGCCGAGCGCGCAGGACAAGACCCGCAGTCTGTCGGCCCCCTTCAACTCGATCGTGCCGTAACGGATGGTGCCGCTGCCCTGGCTGGTGACGCCGCCATCCCAGCGCGCGTCCTGCTTCGGCTTCATGTTGATCAGCACCGCTTCGCCGAGATCGCGCGTGGTCCTGTCGAGCGCATAGCCGCACAACGCCATGCCGCAGAGCCGGATGCGCACCAAATTATTGGCTTCGGTCTGCCAGTCGCCGATCGGACCGTCGTCCGCCTCGTCGGTCTCGCGCGAGACGCGCATCACCGGCGGCGCCGGACGCGCAGGCGCTGCGGGTACCGCAGCCGGCGGCGGCGGCGGAGCTGCGACGACCGGCGGTGGCTGGGGCGTCATCACCCGCGGCGGCGACGGTGCTGACGGTGGCGGAGCGGCAACGGGCGCGACTGGGACGGGCTTGTACACGATGATCGGCGGCGGCGCGGCAGGTGCTGCCGGCGCGGGCGCAGGCAGCGCGCTGGCGGCCGGCGTGGCCGGGATCGCAGGCGTCGCCGCGGGCGCGGGCACCGGCTTGATCGCGCGGCCGTTGTCAGCGCCGTCGTCGCGCCTGGGGCCGCCCGAGACCGAGACGCAGGACAGCGAGCGGCAGCGCGTCGAATCCAGATGGACGCGGTGGCCGCCAATCGAGAACGTGATGCCCTCACCGGCATGGGCGAAGGGCGTGAACAGCATCAGCGCGACGAGCAGGCAGAAGCGCTTCATCGAAGCCTCCAAAACATCCGATGACGCTAGGGGCTCCGTGCTCGCGGCGCAGTGATCTCGGTCACCGTGGCGAGCCATTCGGCTCTGCCCGCAACGTGATGCACATCACGGAAGCGGGAGCCGATCGCGCGTAGCGTCCGCACCAATCGCCGCCCCCCGCTCAAAGCCATGGAGACCAAGATGAAGAAGCTCGTTGCGATCGCCGCGCTGCTGATGGCCACCACATCAGCGCATGCCGGCGGCACCGGCATCACCTTCCAGATCGACGGCCAGCGCATCCATGTCGAGGCGCCGCGCAATTGCAGCGCGCTGTCCTGCATCCGCATCTCGGCGCCCGGCTACAACGGCACGATCGGCGGCATCAGCAAGACTCTCGGCTCGAAGTCCGACGACGATGACGATGTCGCCTCGTCGACGAGCTCGCCGCCACCCGCGCCACCGCCGGCGCCCGCACCCGCGCCGGTTCAGGCCGCCGCGCCGCAGCCGGCTGCGCCGGCCGCTGCCGCGGTCCCGCCACCCGCTCCTCCCGCTGCATCGACGACGGTTGCCACCGCGGCCCCCCCGCCGGTCGACCACCCCGCGCCCGTTGCGCCTGCACCAGCCCCGGTCGCCGCACAGCCAGCGCCGCAGCCGCAAGCCGCTCCTGTTGCCGCCGCGCCGGCACCGGCGACCGGACCGATCGGCGTTTGGGCCACCGAGGAGAACAAGGGCAATGTCCGCGTCGAAGCCTGCGGCACCAATCTGTGCGGCTACTCCGAGAAGACCAACGAACGCATCCTGATCAACATGAAGCCCGACGGCAGCAAGTGGAGCGGCCGCATCCACGATCCCGACTCCGGCCGCAACTACGACTCGACGATCGCGATGAAGGGCCCGAATGCGATGCGCGTGCAAGGCTGCGCCTTCGGCGGCATGTTCTGCGGCGGCCAGACCTGGAAGCGGGTCAGCTAGGACGCGAGCTCCGAGATCCGCCTGAATAAATCACCTCCGTCATGGCCGGGCTTGTCCCGGCCATCCACGTCTTTCCCGCTGAATCAAATTAAAGGCGTGGATGCCCGGCACAAGGCCGGGCATGACGAGACGATTGAAGGTGCCCAGCTTCATGTCGATCGCCGGACGCGCTATAAGCGCAGCCGTGTCGAGGTTGAATCGAACCTGCGGGCGGCTTGCGATGGCGATGACGGCTCTTGAACTCGGTCTCCGGGGCGCGGTGGTTGCGCTGTTCCTGGTGGTTTGCGCGGTGCTGCTGCTGCGCTACGCGGCGGTGCATCGCGCCGCGCATCTCGGTGCCGCGATGGGCGTTGCCGGCGCGGCCTACGCGATTTCGACGGCACCATTCTTTCCCGCATCGTCATTCGGCTGGAGCTCTCCGTTCGTCGCCTTCGCGATGGGCTCGCCGGTGATCTTCTGGCTGTGGGCGCGCGCGATGTTCGACGAGCGGTTTACGCTGCGGCCCTGGCACGCGGCGGTGTGGACGCTGCTCGCCGGCCTTGGCGTTGTGAGTCACAATTGCTGGACCATCTTGCCCGATCTCGCCGGGCGGTGCGGCCGCGCCCTGGCGCTGGCGACGATCGCCTTCGCCCTGCTCGGGATCGCGCAGATTCCGAAGGGATGGCGCACCGCCGTGACAACGGCACGCGGCCGGATCCGGATCGCGCTGCTGATCGGCATCGGCCTTCAGATGATGTTCGCCGCCGCGGCCGGGCTCGCCGCGATTCCGACCCGCTCCATCAGCCTCAGCGCCGCACTCGCGCTTGCCGCATTCGCGCTGATCGCGATCTGGATGATGCTGTTCGATCCGCCCGAGAGCCAGCCGGCGGTTGCCGGCGGCGGAAGGGGCCAGTCCGCGCCGGTCGCGCGTTCGCTCGCGAATGCCGGGCCGCCTGCCGCCAGCCAGGCCGCGCTCAATCATCTCAAGCACCTGATGGCGACCGAGCGGACCTACCGGCAGGAGGGGCTGACCATCGGCGTACTGGCGGTCAAGCTCGGCATGCCGGAATACCGGCTGCGGACGCTGATCAATGACGGGCTCGGCCACCGCAACTTCAATGCCTTCCTCAACCGCTACCGGCCCGACGAGGCCAAGGCGGCGCTCGCCGATGCCGGCCAGGCCGAGGTGCCGGTGCTGACGATTGCGCTCGATGCCGGATTCCAGTCGCTGGCGCCGTTCAACCGCGCCTTCAAGGCGGACACCGGGCTGGCGCCGACCGAGTTTCGGCGCCGGGCGACAGCCGCGCAAACCACGGACACCGCAGAAATCGCCCGGCCGGGGTGAGAATTCACTCCTCGATTTCAGAAATCGATAGGCTTGCGGTCCCACAATCTGCCTTTGCTGTGCCGGCACAGGCGCGGATTGCGTCACGGCGTGACATGACAACGTGGCAAGCGGAGTTCGAGGGCCGATGAAGCACTTTTTTACCGCGGCAAGGCTGCTCGCCCTCGACCTGGCGTCGACCCTTGTCTTTCTTGTTCTGTTCCTGCTGACGCACAACACCGCGCTTTCGGTCGGTATCGGCATCGCGTTCGGTGTCACGCAGATCGGCATCCAGATGGTGCGCCGGAGGCGGATCGACACCATGGAATGGCTGAGCCTGTTCCTGGTGGTCACCGCCGGCACCGCGACATTACTCACGAATGACCCGCGCTTCGTGCTGTTCAAGCCGAGCGTGATCTACGCCATCGTCGGCGTCGTGATGCTCAAGCCCGGCTGGCTCAACCGCTATCTGCCCGAGATCGCGCAGACCGTCGTGCCCGATGTCGCCGTCAAGGTCGGCTACGTCTGGTCGGGGTTGATGTTCGTCTCCGCCGCCGTGAACGCCTTCGTCGCGCTGACCTGTGAGATCACGACATGGGCCGTCGTGATGCCGATCTTCGGCATCGTCAGCAAGATCGTGGTGTTCCTCGGCGGCTTTGCCGCGATCCGCTTCACCGCCAGGCGCCGCATCCGCGCCATGCCCGAGGCCCAGCGCGAGGCCGTGCTCGCGCTCGAGGGGGCTCCGGCGACGGCGACACCGTAAGGGCTGACGTCAACCGTCCGCGTGTGGTTAACGAAACAAGCGGGGCACGCGACGAAACCATTTTTCAGTGCGCACGAAGAATTGCCGAAACCAAGCCTGCCTAGTGATGGCCTCGACAACGCGCTGCAACGGCGCGACCACCACAAGGGGGACATCATGGCTTTCACCGCTTCGACGCTGCGTCATGGCAAACTGCTGGCGGCAACCGCGTTCACGCTCGGTCTGCTGACGTCGGCGTCCTATGCCTACACCGACGAACAGCAGCAGATGTGCACCGGCGACGCGATGCGGCTGTGCAGCTCGGAAATCCCCGACGTCGATCGCGTCACCGCCTGCATGGTGCGCCAGCGCGCCCTGCTCAGCGACGGCTGCAAGGCGGTCTTTCACTATGTCCCTCCTGCGACGGCCGCGCAGCCCGCTAACTATGCTCCCGCGGCCAAGCCGGCGAAGCCACTCAACATCACTCCTCACAAACGCGGCTAACCAAAACCCCCAACAACGACCAAGCGCCGCGCTTCCTTCCGGGAGTGCGGTGCTTGATCGTTCGGGTCCGCCATGACAACAAGGCAGAACCGTTCATTCGGCATTCAGCCTGACGCGGCTCAATTGCCGATCCCCAATGCCTCCCGGGAATCGATGGTGATGCGCCGCGCCTTCCTTTATGCGCTCCTGCTTGGTGCCGGCGTCACGATGGGTTGGCATACAACAGCCAATGCCGCGCCGGAGCTGACGCAGTTTGCGCAAGCGCAGCCTGCACCGGCGCCCTCGGCCGCCCCGGCGCCGAATGCGACACCGTCAACGCCAGCGCCTGCGACGCCCGCTCCGGCCGCCGCGCCGCAGGCCGCAGCTCCCGAGCCGATCGGCAACGTCGCGACGCTGACCGGCACCGCCACCGTCACGCGCAACAACTCCACGACGCCGCTGCAGATCCGCGACGACATCTTCGCCAATGACGACCTCGCGACATCCGCGACCTCCTCGCTCGGCATCACCTTCAACGACGGCACCACCTTCAACCTGAGGGCCAACGCCAGGATCACGATCGACAACTACGTCTACGAGGACGGCGGCCAGCAGAACAGCGCGCTGTTCAACGTCGCCAAGGGAACCGCGGCGTTCGTCGCCGCAGCCGTCGCCAAGACCGGCGACATGAAGATCTCGACCCCGACCGCAACGCTCGGCATCCGCGGCACCACAGGCCTTGTCGAAGTACCGGAAGGCGCGAATGCGACCGGCAACAATGTCGGCATCAAGCTCTATCCCGACGCCGACGGACATGTCGGCCGCATCGAGGTCAACGACCGCAGCGGCGCCTCGCTCGGCGTGCTGACGCGCGGCGCGAGCGGCTTTGCGATTCGTCCAGGCACCGGCGGCGCCCGCTTCGCCGCGGTGCCGCTGACGATCTCGCCGCAACAGATGACGCGCGATCAGGGTTTCGTGCGCGCGGTGCATTCCGCGCAGACGTTGGGCCGTCAGGTCGTGACCGAGCAGCGTGACTTCCGCAGAGCCAATCCCGACTTCCGCAGGGCCAACCCGGCCGCGCCCTATCCGAATCGTGGCCAGCCGGTGCAGCCGAACCCGCAGCGCCAGAACGGCCTGCCGGGCCAGAACCGCAATGCGCCGCAGCAGCCGGGTCAGCAAAACCGTCCGGGCCAGTTGCAGCAGCCCGGCCAGCCGAACCGTCCGGGCCAGCCGCAGCAACCGGGCACGCAACCGGGCACACCTGGCCGGCAGGGCTCGCAGCAGCAGCCGGGCACGCAGCAGCAAGGCGGCGCACAGCACGCGCTGCCCGGCCAGCCCGGCGGCACGACACTGCCGCACGCGCCCGGCGTCCAGACGCCGGGCGGACAACGGCCTGCGGGACAACAGCCCGCGCGCCAAGAACCTGCGCGCCAAGGACCCTCACGCCAAGGACCCTCACGCCAAGGCGGCGCAGCGCCACCCGTCGGGCAACAACCGCCTGCACGTCAAGGCGGCCTGCAGCCCGGACGCACACCGGTGCCGGGCGGCGCGCGCCAGCCGGGGCAGCCAAGTCAACCGGGCGCGCCGCGACAGGGCGCGGCGCAGCCTGCGCCGGCGGCACCCGGCCAGGCGCGGCCCGGCATTCAGCAGGCCGCGCCTAGCGTCCGCCCCGGCATGCAACAGCCCGCAGTGCAGCCACGCCCCGGCGTCCAGCAACGGCGCGCACCGCCGCCGCGCGCGGCGAGGCCGCAGCCCAAGGACAAGCGTCACAATTGATTGGAAACGCGCGGCGTCAGGCCGCGCGGCGCAGCCAGTCGCGCACGCGCTCGATCAGGTTCTTGCGCGGGGTCGGCTGCACGGCTGCGGCAACGGGTGCGATCTCGCGCGCGGATGCCGGCGGCGCTTCGGGTGCAGTCACTTCAACGACGTGCTCGCGCTCGGCCACTTCTCCGGCATCCGTTGCGGCATACTCCGGGATCACGGCCGGCTGATCCGGTTCTAGATCTGCCGTCCGCGCATCAACGGCCGCGGGCACTTCCGCGACCGCGCGTGCTTCAGCGAGCGCAGGCGTATCGATGACCACGGGCGCGCCAGCGACCGGCTCTTCTTCGGCAAGCTGGGCGCGCCGTCGCTCCGCGGTCGCAACCCGCAACCGCGCGCGCCGCTCACGCTCGGCGTTCGCCGCGGCCTGCAACGCGATCGGTCCGACATTCTCCAGGAACGCGCGCTCATAACCGCGCGACAGGCGATCGAGCGCTTCATCGAGCGGCAGCCAGTCGACTTCCCTGATGTCGCTCATCAACGCGCGCACCGGCTTGCCGCCGGCATCCATGCGCCAGTAATGCACCACCTTCGAGCGTCCGCCTGAATCATAGACCAGCGTGCCGAGGAATTCATGCACCTCGACGTCGTGGCCGGTTTCCTCCAGCACCTCGCGCTCGGCGGCGTCGCGCGGCGTCTCGCCATCGTCGAGCTTGCCCTTCGGCAACACCCATTCATTGCGCTTGCGCAGGCGCACGACGGCAAAGCGCGGTGGAGCCTCCCGCCGCAGCACAATGCCTCCCGCCGCCAGAACAGGCGTCCGCGCCATCTCGTGTCCATCAGGTTTGCGATTTAGGATCGTCGCACGACGATCCCAACCATTCTAAAGCATGATCGGGAAAAGTGGAAACCGGTTTTCCCTGCGACAAACGCAAAAGCGTTTGCGCGGAGATCATGCTCAAAGAATGACGCGCAGGAAACAGCGAGATCAGTTCGTAGGCTTTTTCAACAACGGTTCGCCGCATTTGATCCGTGTTCCCTCCGCGACATTGTCGCAGAACTCGAAATTATTGGGCGCCAGCACGATGATGGTCGAGCCGTGCTCGAACCAGCCGAGTTCGTCGCCCTTCTTCACATGCGCGTCACAGGGGAAATCCACCGGGCCCCGCGACTGCGCGTTCAGCGTGATGTCGAGGAAATGCAGGCGGAGGCTCGCCACCAGGATGGCGGCGACCGGAACCAGCGTCAGCGCCTCGCCGGTCGGAAGCTTCGCGCGCAGCACCGCGCGCTCGTTCTTGCAGAACAGCCGCTCGACCCGCTTCAGCGCGATCGGATTGACGTTCCAGACGTCGCCGTGAATGAACGTGACCTTGTCGATCGCAAGATCATACGGCGCGTGAAAGCGGTGATACATGCTCGAGGTCAGCCGCAGCGTGACGAAGCGGCCGTTGCTGTGCTGCTCGACCAGCGCGGGATCGCCGAGAAGATCGAGCAGCGAATAGGGTGCGCCCTTGACCTGGAACAATTGTCCATTCTCGATCCGTCCATGCGCGCCGATGATCGCATCCGACGGGCTCGCGATGATGGCGGGATCGGCCACGGCCGGGCGCAGGCCGGGCTTCAGCTCGCGGGTAAAGCAATCGTGCAAACTCTTGAACTCGGTCTTCTTCGCCTCGGACAGATCGAGGTCGGAGAACAGCTTCCAGCAGGCGATCGAGGCATCGCGCACCAGGGGGTTCTCGACCTTGGAGAACCAGCCCATGAAGCGGGTGATCGCCGCCCGCGGAATCCGGTTGGTTAGCAGGAAATTGAGGTCTTCCTGCTGGGTGAATGCCGAGATCAGGCCCTTGACTGTCATGAATTTGTTAGGTGCCGAGGCTAGCGCTTCTGTCATGGAAACATCCCTTCCGATTCTCTCGCTGTCCGCCGCCGCGCTTGCCGGCGCCGCCGCAGCTTTCCCCAAAATTCAGGCCCGCCTTGCGCTGTCGCGAGCCAAGCACCGCTCGCTGACCGGACATTCCAAGATGTCCAAGATGGTCGCGCGCATGGTGCCGCACTACGAATTCGATATCGACGAGTTCTTCCGCTCCGACGGAGCACCGAAGGACGTCGCGATGCAGCGCCAGGACGGCTTCTTCCGCCTCGCCGGCCTCTACGCGGATCGCTACCCCAAGGGCCGCGCGCTGACCGCCGAGGTGACGGAGCGGATCTCCGACCTGCAGTTCACCGAAACCTACCGCGCGCCGTTCCAGTACAGCCGCCTGGTGCGCGAGCATCTCGGCACCTCGGCCTTCGTCGAGGCGTCCAGCGGCGTCACCGTCACCGACCTCGACGGCAATGTGTCCTACGACCTCACCGGCTCCTACGGGGTCAACATCTTCGGCAACGACTTCTACAAGGAGTGCATCGCCGAGGGTGAGAAGCGCGCGCACGCGCTCGGCCCCGTGCTCGGCCCCTACCACCCGATCATTGCCGACAACGTCAAGCGGCTCTGCGAGATCTCCGGCCTCGACGAGGTCTCGTTCCACATGTCCGGCACCGAGGCGGTGATGCAGGCGGTGCGGCTTGCGCGCTACCACACCAAGCGCACGCATCTGGTTCGTTTCGCCGGCGCCTATCACGGCTGGTGGGGCGAGGTGCAGCCCGGCGTCGGCAACCCGGTGTCGCCGCACGAGACCTTCACGCTCGCCGACATGTCGGAGAAGACGCTGCACGTGCTGCGCACCCGCAAGGACATCGCCTGCGTGCTGGTCAATCCGCTGCAGGCGCTGCATCCGAACGGCAACGCGCCCGGCGATTCCGCGCTGGTCGATTCGTCGCGCTCCTCCCGCTACGACCGCGCCGCCTACACCGAATGGCTGAAGAAGCTGCGCGAGGTCTGCACCGAGCGCGGCATCGTCTTGATCTTCGACGAGGTGTTCGTCGGCTTCCGCCTCGCCGCCGGCGGCGCCCAGGAGTATTTCGGCGTCAAGGCCGACATGGCGACCTACGGCAAGAGCCTCGCCGGCGGGCTTCCAGTCGGCGTGGTGTGCGGCCGCAAGGACTTGATGCGGCGTTTCCGCGACGATCGGCCGGCCGACATCTGCTTTGCGCGCGGCAC
Source organism: uncultured Bradyrhizobium sp. (assembly GCF_947648125.1). Classification (GTDB taxonomy): domain Bacteria; phylum Pseudomonadota; class Alphaproteobacteria; order Rhizobiales; family Xanthobacteraceae; genus Bradyrhizobium. The sequence goes on from NZ_CANSMR010000013.1 coordinate 171,517, forward strand.
CTTCAACTCGCATCCCTATGTGATGACGGCGATGGACGAGTTTTTGAGCCGGCTCGCCAGCCCCAACTTCCGCTCGATCTACAACGGGCTGGAGGAGACCTGGAACGGCCGCGCCGAGGCGCTCAACGACCGGCTCAAAGCGCAAGACCTGCCGGTTCGTGTCGGCAACATTTCGTCGATCTGGACCGTCTCTTACACCGAGCCGTCCCGCTACAACTGGATGCTGCAATATTATCTGCGGGCCGAGGGTCTGGCGCTGAGCTGGGTCGGCACCGGCCGGCTGATCTTCAGCCTGAACTACACCGACGCCGATTTCGCCGAGGTCGCCGACCGCTTCGTCGCGGCAGCCGAGAAGATGAAGCGCGACGGCTGGTGGTGGCACAAGGAAGGCCTCACCAACAAGAACATCAAGCGGCAGATCCTGAAAGAGATGGTCGCCGTGAGGTTCGGGCGCTGAGGCGACGCGCGGCTCTCGCGCTCCCTCGTCCCGCTGCTGTCCTTCTTTCACCTCTCCCGCTTGCGGGAGTCGAGACGAGCGCAGCTCGCTCTTAGGTCGGATCGCATCGAACGATGCGATCCGGGTGAGGGTTCTCTCCCCACGAAGATTATCGCAAGCGGCGATACCTCCACCCCACCCCTCCCCCGCAAGCGGGAGAGGGAGCGCAGTCCCGTTTTGGCCAACAGCGCGGCGGAGTCTCTTCACGATAGCCCTGAGACGTAGATGCCCGGGACGAGCCCGGGCATGACGCAGTTCAAAGACGTTGGGAGCAACGATCAGGCGTGCCTGACGTGCTTCTCGAGACCCGGATCGATCAGCTCGCCCTTCATCAGGAACAGCGGCGCCTTGTGATAGAGCTTCAGGTCGTGGAAGGGGTCGGTGACGATCTTGGTCATCCAGACGAGGCCGGTCTCGATGTCGCGGATGAAGAACAAATGGATGGTGCGGAACAAGAGGCCGCCGATGCCGACCACGAGCCAAATCTTGGCGACCTGACGGGTGAAGTCGCCCATCGTGACCCAAGGCTTGAACAGGCCGAACAGAGTCGGATCGAAGTACAGCACCATCGGCGACAGCGCCCAGATCGCCATCAGCACGACCTTGCGCTGCAAATTGTAGCCGACCTTGATGTCTTCCTTGTGCTCGTGGGTCGCCTGGTTGACGTGGTCATACCCCTTCGGCTCGAAGAAGAAGTGACCGGCCTGGCGCGAGGTCATCGAGACCAGCCAGCCGACCAGAGCCGACACGACCGGATCGAAAAACAGCATCACATAGGCGAACAGGAAGCTCAGCGCGCTGACGAAGTGCAGGCTCTGGTTGATCCGGCTGTGATGGTAGAAGCGATGGTCATCCCAGCGCTGGGTACGCAGCTCTTGCAGAAAATTCTTGATCATTGGTTCCCCCAACATCTTTCGGGACAGGATTTACAGGGATTCGATGTATCGCGTGTGACATCATCATAATGACATATGACAATGCGGAGCGACGCCTTGACGCAACCGGAGAAGGGTCTCGCCTCATCCCGGCGAGGTTTACGGGGATGAGGCGAAGGAGATCGTAGCCTCCTGGCCTGGGGTGCGCTGTGCGCCACCTCACCCAAGAGGACCGGCGGGCTCAGCCGCCTGGCCAACCGCCTCAGGCGGCCTTGGCGACGTCCGCCTTGCGGAAGCGGACCAGCGAGAAGTGGCCGAGCGGTGGGATCAGGCGGCGCTCCGCCAGCTCCATGCCGCGCACGCCGGCCAGCCACTTGGTGTAGCGCGACCAGGCGAATTCGGCGGTTCGGAACCCGAGCGGGCGCACCACCGGCTGCAGCTTCTGCTCGATGAAGCGGCGCACGCCGGCATCGGCGCTGACGCGGGTCAGGATGATCAATTCGCCGCCCGGACGCACCACGCGGGCGAACTCGTCGAGCGCGGCTTCCGGGTTCGGCACCGCAGACAGCACGTACTGCGCCATCACCACGTCGAACGAATCGTCGGGGAATTCGAGCTTCTCGGCGTCCATCACCGCGAGGCCCTCGACATTCTTCAGGCCCTGCTCGGCAACCCGCTTCTTGGCCTTCTCCAGCATCGCCTCCGAGATGTCGGTGCCGAAGATGCGCACATTCTGGCTATAGAGTGGCAGCGAGATGCCAGTGCCGACGCCGACCTCGAGCACGCGGCCGCCGATCTTGTTGGTGGCCTGGATCGCAGCCTGCCGGCCTTTGCTGAACACGCCGCCGAACACGAGGTCGTAGATCGGGGCCCAGCGGTCATAGGCCTGCTCGACCGTTTCGCGGTCGAAGTCCATGGAACGGTCGGCGCCCAGCTTGATGATTTCAGCCATAGATAAGTCTCTCGTCTTTCGTTCGTTTGAGCTGTTAATTCGGAACCGCACTGCGGCCGGCGACGCGGCGGGCGGGCCGCGGTGCGCGGCTCGGCTGCAACGTGGCCAGATTGCCGATGAACTGACGCGCACTGTTTTCCCAGGAACGCTCCAACGCAAAATTGCGGCAGTCGGCGCGCGACATGTTCAGCGCGCGCAGGCAGGCGCTGCGCAGATCGTTGTCGATCGCGCCGATCGGATGATCCGCGATGACGTCCTTTGGGCCGGTGACCGGGAACGCCGCGACCGGCGTGCCGCAGGCCAGCGCCTCGAGCTGCACGACGCCGAAGGTGTCGGTCAGGCTCGGGAACACGAAGACATCGGCGGCGGCGAGGTGCGAGGTCAAATCCTGGCCCTTCTTCTCGCCGAGGAAAATCGCGTCGGGATATTTCTGTTCCAACGCCGCCCGTTGCGGGCCGTCGCCGACCACGACCTTGGAGCCCGGCAGGTCCAGCGACAGGAAGGCGTCGAGATTCTTCTCCACCGCGACGCGGCCCATGGTCATGAAGATCGGCCGCGGCAGATCGAGCAGCGCCGGCTGGTCCGGATTGAAGATCCTGGTGTCGACGCCGCGGGTCCAGAAGCCGAGCTTGCGGAAGCCGCGCTCGGCAAGCTCTGTGCGCAGCGAGTCGGTCGCGACCATCGTCATCGATCCGGCGGCGTGGAAGTGGCGCAGCACGGCATAGCCGACGCTGTCAGGAATTCCGGTGCGCACCGAAACATATTCGGGGAAGCGCGTTGTATAGGAGGTGGTGAAGGCGAGCTTGTTGCGCTGGCAATAGCCGCGCACCGCCCAGCCGATCGGTCCTTCGGTCGCGATGTGGATCGCCTCGGGCGCGGCCTCCTCGATCCGGCGCGCGATCTCGCGGCGGTTCGGCAGCGCCATGCGCAGGCCCGGATAGGTCGGCACGCCGACCGAACGGAAACCGTCGGGGGTAAGGAATTCGATCTCGGCGCCGAGGGTCGCTGCGCTGCGCGCAAGCGACGTCAGCGTCCGAACCACGCCGTTGACTTGCGGATGCCAGGCATCGGTCGCAACGAGTATGCGCATCGCAGGAGACCCAAATCGTTAATCTTGATTCTGCTCGCACGACGTTCTGACATGGATGTTTCAAACGTATGACGTCATCGAAATGTTAGGTTGTTTTTCACGGCGAACTGCCGGTTTTTCGTGTAACATGACAGCCAGATGTCAGAGCAGCAGAGTGAACATCCCAGCACCACGCGTCGCAGGCTCAAACGGCGAAACTCCTCGCTCCTGATCCTGGCGGCCGGCATCTTCGTGTTTGCCGTCGCCGCAGGCGTGCTGTTCTACGGGCTGCGTCCGGTGACGCTGAAGATCGCAGTCGGCCCGACCGGCAGTGACGACGTCAAGCTCATCCAGGGCTTCGCGCAGGCCTTTGCGCGTGACGGCAGTTCGGTGCGGCTAAAGCCGGTCACGACACAGGGGGCCGCCGAAAGCATCGCGCTGTTCACCGCGAACAAGGTCGACCTCGCGGTCGTGCGCGGCGATCTCAGCCTGCCGGCGAGCGCCGAGGCGGTTGCGATCCTGCGCAAGAATGTCGTTGTGCTGTGGGCACCGTCGGGCGGCAAGGGCAAGCCGCGGTCGGCGAAGATCAAGAGCATCGACGATCTCGCCGGCCACAAGGTCGGTGTCGTCGGCAGCACCCAGGCCAACGTCACGCTGTTGCGCGTGATCCTGACCGAGTCCGGCATCAACCCCGACAAGGTCACGATCAGCCAGTTCGCCGTCAACAAGGTCGCCGATCTCGCGCGCGATCCCTCGCTCGACGCCTACATGACCGTTGGGCCGCTCGACAGCAAGATCACGGCAGACGCGATCGCGGCGACGGCGGCCGCACGCGGCGAACCGAAATTCCTTCCCGTCGACGTCTCGGAAGCGATCGCGCAGAAGCATCCGCTCTATGAGTCCGAGGAGATCGCCGGCAGCATCTTCTCCTCGTCGCCGGCCCGGCCCGAAGACAAGGTCGAGACCGTCGGCGTCAATCACCTCATCATCGCACAACACACGCTGCACGAAGCGACCGTCGGCACGCTCGACCGGCAATTGTTCACGCAGCGGCTTCAGGTCGCGCGCGATCTGCCGGCGGCGGCCAAGATCGAGAAGCCGGACACCGACAAGGATGCGGCACTGCCGGCGCATCAGGGCGCGGCCGCCTATATCGACGGCACCGAGCGCACCTTCCTCGAAAAATACTCCGACTACATCTGGGGCGGCATTCTGCTGGTCTCCGGCCTCGGCACGGCGGGCGCCTGGCTGCGCCACTACGTGAAGCGCGACGAGCGCGAGCGCTACATCACCCACCGCGACGGGCTGCTGACGCTGATCGCGCGGGTGCGCCGCGCCGAGACGCCGGAGGAGCTCGAGGCAATGCAGGGCGACGCGGACGCGCTGCTGCGCGAGGCGCTCGATTGCTACGACGACGGTGCGATCGAGGAAGGCGATCTCTCGGTGATCGGGCTGACGCTTGAGCAATTCCATCACGCCGTCTCCGACCGCCGCGCGGCGATGGGCGGCGACCGGCCGGGCCTGCCGAAGATGCGCGCCGGCTAGGCGCACACGCCGATTGCACCGAGAGCAATGTGCACCGAGAGCAATGTTTGGATTGCGCGTGCATGCGCGCGTGGCCATGTTGAGTACGACCGCAACGCTCAGCACGACACCATGATCACGTCCATCATCTCCGACATGCCCGCGCCGTTCGTGCTCGCGGTCGCGCTGGCCGGCGTCTTCCTGATCGCCTTCATGAAGGGCGCATTCGGCGGCGGCTTTGCCATCGTCGGCATCCCGCTGCTCTCGCTGGCGATGGATCCGATCGCGGCCGGCGCACTGCTTGCGCCGCTGTTCGTCGTCATGGACATCACGGCGCTGCGGTTCTGGCGCCCCAATACGTGGTCGCGCGTCGACCTCGCGATGCTGCTGCCGGCGCTCGTCGTCGGCATCGGCCTCGGCTATTTCGTGCTGCGCGATCTCGACCGGCATGCCGTCGAGATCGTAATGGGCCTGGTGACGCTGGTGTTCGCCGCGCTGTGGTTCATCGGCGGCGGCGAGATCAAGCCGCGTCCGCGCTCGACGATCAAGGCCAGCTTTGCCGGGCTCTCCTCCGGCGTCACCACGATGGTCGCGCATTCAGGCGGGCCGCCGCTTGCGATCTATCTGCTGCCGCTCGGCATGTCGAAGGCGCTTTACGCCGGCACCACCAGCCTGTTCTTCACGGTCGGCAACCTGCTGAAGGCCGGTCCGTGGCTGGTGCTCGCCACGCCGTCGCGAAGCCTGTGGATGCTGATGGCACTTTGCGTGCCGGCCGTGCCGGTCGGCGTCTGGGCTGGTTGGCGGCTGCACGAACGTCTCGACCAGCGCGCGCTGTACCGCGCCTGCTACGCCATTCTCGTTATCACCGCGGCCAAGCTGCTGTGGGACGGACTGGCCGGATACGTTCAGCTCTGAGCGCCAACAGCGTTGTTGCTGCTCGTCAGGAAGATCGCCTGGTGCCGCTGACGGAGATGGCAAGCGGCCCGATCCCCTCGAGCATCTCGACCATATCCTCCGGCTCGAGCCGCTTGCGCGCCACGAACGAGAAATGGCGGCGCAGCTTCAAGACCGGCTTCTCGATCCAGTGCCAGGAGAACGCCGCGAAAGCCGTGATCAGCACCAGCGCGACGGCGAACTGGACAATCAGCGACGCGCTCGGCAGCCAGACCTTCACCACCTGCTGCATCGGAAAACCGTACAGATAGATTCCGTAGGAATAGTCGCCCCTCGAAAACAGCGGCAGCCGCGGCAGCTTCGAGACGCCGAGGAACACGGTGATGTAGACCAGCGCCGGAGCAATGACGGCATTGAGGACAGGCTGGGTGATCCAGGCGGCCGGCCCGAGCAGTGCTGCTCCGAGGCAGAGCGCGCAGCAGACGGCGAGAATGCGCCCGTCATAGGGAATGCGGTCGCGGTAAAGGTAGATCGCGATCCCGAGCAGGCAGGCAACCGGCAGTTTCGCGCCGCGCCCGAGGAACAGCGCCGTGCTGAAGATCTTGTCATACAGCGTGCCGGCGACGCCCGGAGGCAGTTGCGACGGCGTTGCGGCATGCCCCGTGATCTGCACGGCAAAGCCGATGCCGACCAAGACGACGACGCTGAGCACGATCAGCGCCGGCCTGCGCAGCAGCCCCAAGGTCATGATGACCGCCATCACCGCGTAGCAGCCATATTCGAACGGCACGGTCCACAGCGAACTGTTGACCTCCGGCGCGGGATTGCCGGTGAACACGCCCGGCAGGGTGTAGTTCACGAGGCCGACGACATTCGTGAAATATTTGTAGGTGCCGGCGCTGGTGAAATAGTCCCAGAGCGGCAGCGTGGTGAAGATCGGCCCGAGGATCAACGCCGACAGCACGATCTCGACCGCAAGCGCCGGAATGATCCGCATTCCGCGATTGATCAGGAATTCCTTCAGGCTGAGCCGCAGCCCGCTTGCAGCAATCAGGAATCCGCTCAATGCGAAGAACATCACGAGAATGGCAAATTGCGGAAGCCAGAGGATCCACATCGGATCGGCGTCGCCGCGACCGGTGGCGACATAGGACGTATGCCCCGCGACGACGGAGATGGCGAGCGCAACGCGGAGAAAATCGAACCCGGGACCAAAGCCTTTCTGCTGATCCAGCATGCTGCCGATGGAAGGCGCTGGCATGATTTCCACTCCATTCCAAACCACGCCTTCGGAGAGCAAGCGCCGTGCCAGCAATGATGTCTTGGGATGGGACAGTCCCCGGCAACGCGCCCTTAACCGTGCGACGAAACACCGACGAAACAAATCCCTAACGGCACGAAACCATTTTGGCGATTTCGTGCAAACGTCCTGAAACGCCTCACCTGTACTGGTTTGACCCAACGACGCGCCGGAACTGGCGCGCAGGGCGCAAACAACAGGGGTCGACAATGTTCAATTCCATCAAGCTGAACGCACGTCTCGCTGCCGCCGCCTTCGGTGCGCTGGCGATTGGCGCCGTCGCTTTCTCGAATTCCGCCGCGGCCGCTCCGCTGCCGCTGTTTCCCTTCATCCTGACGCCGCCGACCGAGGCGGTGCAGCCGCCGGTGCAGTCGATGCCGCAGGCACAGGAGGAAGACCGTTCCGTCGAATTGCCCGCCCGGCTGCGTCGCCAGGTCGTGGCCTATCCGACCCGCGAGGCGGCCGGCACCATCATCATCGATACCCCGCACACCTATCTCTATCTCGTGCTCGGGAACGGCCAGGCGATGCGCTACGGCATCGGCGTCGGCCGCGACGGCTTCACCTGGTCGGGCACCCAGACCATCACCAAGAAGGCGGAGTGGCCGGATTGGACCCCGCCGCCGGAAATGATCGCCCGCCAGCCCTATCTGCCGCGCCACATGGCCGGCGGCCCCGGCAACCCGCTCGGCGCCCGCGCCATGTATCTCGGCGGCACCGTGTACCGGATCCACGGCACCAACGCGCCGGAGACGATCGGCACCCACGTCTCCTCCGGCTGCCTGCGCCTCACCAATGAGGACGTCACCGACCTCTATTCGCGGGTCAACGTCGGCACCAAGGTGATCGTGCTGCCGATGACCGACCGCCGCGCCGACCTCGGCTCGGCCGTCCGCTAGACCCGACACATTCAGACATTGACGACGGCTCCGGCATCATGCCGGGGCCGTCGTCGCGTTCATAATCGTTAACGTCCAGATCGTTAACTTCCAGGTGATCTCGGGCGACCGGCCCGCTTCCGCCCCCGAAGCAGCTTGATCCCGCCACACTGGCGCCGTCGTCGGCGGGCCTGTACAACCCGTCAAGTTGATTTCATCCGGGGGAATGATGCGTCTACCGATGCATCCAAGAACGATCGCGCTCGGGCTCACGGTGGTGCTGGTCTCGTTCGCGATCAGCCTCAAGGCCATGGATTGGCTGGCGCCGAGCGTCACGGTGCAGGCGCCACCGCTGGTGCAGCTGCCGCCGCTGCCGCAGGCGCCGCGGTCCTCGACGGTCGTTGCGCAGGTCTCGGTCGCGCTGTCGGCGATCCGCGATGCCGCCGAACGCGGCGCGCCGAAGACCTTCGGCGGCAAGGCCGACAACCCGGTCCAGCAAATCCTGCAGAATGCCGACATCGGCTGGTCCGCCTCGCGCGGGCCGATCGCAGCCACCGGCGCGCAGGACGTGCTGACGCTGACGACCCCGATCAACGGCACGCTGAAGGTCACCGGCTCGCTGTCGGCGCAGGCGACCGGCGCGGTCAGCAACGCACTCGGCAGCCTGCTCGGCGGCAATGTCGCCAAGCAGATCGGCGCCGTGAACATCAAGAACATCAACGCCAATGCCGACATCAAGGGCAGCGTCACGCTGACCGCGCGGCCGAAGCTCGGCGCGTCCTGGCGGATCGAGCCGAACCTGCAGGCGCAGGTCAATCTCGGCGACACCAGCCTGTCGGCCGCCGGCGTCCGCATCAGCGTGCCGGCCCAGGTCAAGCCGGTCATCGACAAGGCGGTCGCCGACCAGATTTCCGTGGTCGAGGCGCGGTTGCAGAACAATCCGGTGTTCCAGAACGCCGCCCGCACGCAATGGGCCAAGGCGTGCCGCTCGATCCCGCTGCAGGGCACCGGCGGCACCGCGTCGATGCCGCCGATGTGGCTCGAGCTGCGGCCGACCCGCGCGATCGCCGCGCAGCCGAAGGTCGATGCGTCCTCGCTGATCCTGACCATGGGGATCGAGGCCGAGACGCGGATCACGGAGACGCAGACCACGCCGAACTGCCCGTTCCCCGACAAGCTCTCGATCGTGCCGCCGATGCCGAGCCAGGTCTCGGTCGGCCTGCCGGTCGACATGTCCTTCACCACGCTGACGCAGCTCGTCGAGGCGCAGTTGAAGGGCAAGACCTTCCCCGAGGACGGCTCCGGCCCGGTCGACGTGACCGTCAAGAGCGCGAGCATCGCCGCCTCCGGCGACCGGCTTTTGATCTCGCTTCTGGTGCACGCCAAGGAGAAGAAGAGCTTCTTCGGCCTCGGCGCCGAGGCGACCGTGCACATCTGGGGCCGGCCGCGGCTGGATCAGGCGGCGCAGACGCTGCGGCTGGCCGACGTCGAGCTGGCGGTGGAGTCCGAAGCCGCGTTCGGCTTGCTCGGCGCCGCCGCGCGCGCGGCGATCCCGCATCTGCAGCAGGCGCTCGCCGACCGGCTGGTGGTCGACCTCAAGCCATTCGCGACCAATGCGCAGCGGAAGATCACCGCCGCCATCGCCGACCTGCAGAAGAACGAGGAAGGCATCCGCGTCGACGCCGACGTCAACAGCATCCGCCTTGCCGGCATCGCGTTCGATTCGAAGACGCTCCGGGTGATCGTGGAAACCGACGGCACCATCAAGGCCGCCGTCACCGCGCTACCGGCGCTGTAGGGCACAGATCCCGGCGTTCCATCCGCCGCGCGGCATACGCATGCCCAAAAAGTCGTCTTTGCGACAGGTTGCCGCACCGGATAGAAGGTGCCTCGTGGAAGCAACCTCGAACGAAAAATCAGGGAGAGAAACACGATGAAATCGCTCTTGGCCGCAGCAGCGGCCGGCCTCGCGCTTGCGGTCTCCGGCACCGCGGCGAACGCCCAGATCTCCGACGACGTCGTCAAGCTCGGCGTGCTCACCGACATGTCGAGCCTCTATGCGGACGCCACCGGCAAGGGCTCGGTCGCCGCGGTCGAGATGGCGGTCGCAGATTACGGCGGCAAGGTGAAGGGCAAACCGATCCAGGTCGTCGTGGCCGATCATCAGAACAAGCCCGACGTCGGCGTCAGCATCGCGCGCAACTGGTACGATAACGAGAAGGTCGATGCGATCCTCGACGTGCCGACCTCGTCGGTCGCGCTGCCGATCTCGGCGCTGACGCGCGAGAAGAACAAGATCCACATCAACTCCGGCGGCGGCTCCTCCGATATCACCGGCAGCGCCTGCTCGCCCAACACCGTGCACTGGACCTACGACACCTACGCGCTGTCGAACGTCGCCGGCAAGGCGATGGTCAAGCGCGGCGAGGACACCTGGTTCTTCGTCACTGCCGACTACGCCTTCGGCATGGCGCTGCAGCGCGACGCCGCCAACGTCGTCAAGGAGACCGGCGGCAAGGTGCTCGGCGAGGTGCGCCACCCGCTCAACTCGTCGGACTTCTCGTCGTTCCTGCTGCAGGCGCAGGCCTCCAAGGCCAAGGTCGTGGCGCTGGCGGATGCCGGCGGCGACACCACCACCGCGCTGAAGCAGGCCGCCGAGTTCGGCCTGGCCCAGGGCGGCCAGAAGCTGATCGCGCTGCTGATGGAAATCACCGACACCCATGCACTGGGGCTGAAGGCGACGCAGGGCCTGATCGTCACCGACGCCTTCTACTGGGACATGAACGACGAGACCCGCGCCTTCTCGAAGCGCTTCAACGAGAAGGTCGGCCACATGCCGACCATGATCCAGGCCGGCCTCTACTCGGCGACCATGCATTACCTGAAGGCGATCGAGGCGATCGGCACCGACGAGGCGCCGAAGGTGATGGAGCAGATGCGCAAGACGCCGGTCAACGACTTCTTCGCCAAGAACGGCCATATCCGGATCGACGGCCGCATGGTGCACGACATGTACCTGTTCGAGACCAAGAAGCCCGAGGAATCCAAGGGCGAGTGGGATCTCTACAAGCTGATCGCCACGGTGCCCGGCGACGAAGCCTTCCGTCCGCTCGACAAGGGCGGTTGCCCGCTGGTGAAGTCGAACTGACGAGCACGCCGCTGCGGGCGGCCATGCCGCCCGCATGCGTGCCCGATCACAGCCAATGAAAATGCGCCCGGCCGGCACCGGGCGCATTTTTCTTTCCGCGGCAGGTCCGGGTGATCGCCCGCGTCAGGCGGCGCTAATCGCCGTTCGCACCGGGGATCATCCAGGTCGAATACGTCTGCCAGACGCCGTCGCCGAGATTGCGTTGATAGGCGATGAAGTCGGCATGGTCGCCGTGCACGAGCTCATAGCGATAGTACCTTGAGAGGTCGTCGATCTGCTTGGTCATGGAACATCTCCGTCATAAGGGAAAGCCACTGTTATTCGACGTAGTCGAGGCAGGCTCACGGTCAATAGCATGATGATGATCATTCAATCACAGACGCGAGAGCCGGTCCGCCCCGTCGAGGATGCGGGTCGATCGACCCGCATCCTGTTTGCTCGGGTCTCAGCGCCGGGCACGGTATGAGCGGTGGTGCGGCATCTGAGCGATGCCGATGCCGCTCTCCTGCGCCTGAAGCGCCTGCAACACCGCCGGCGGCTCCAGCACGAGTTTGGCCGCCGGGGTCGGCGCGCCGTTGTTGAGCACGTCGCGATACGGATACAGCGCCTGGTAGGCGGCCGGTTCGGAGATCGCGGCCTGGGCCGAGGCCGCGGTCGCCGTGACGGCCGACAGCGCCGCAACCAGCGCGATGGTTTTCAACGTCCTGGTTCTGAATGTCCTGGCGAGATGGGAAATCCTGGTAGCCATGGTAACGCTCCCGCGATTTACATCGCATACGATTAATTCGTTCCCGCCTGATAAAGGCATGGCACGACCGGGCTTCAAGTATCCCGATTTAATCGGATGCGATTTATTCGGACGCGGGGCTTCAAATATCCGTGTGATCCGGGTGATCTTGCGCGGCTTGCAGGACAGGTCTGATCGCGCGGCACGGCTGCAGCGTCGGCGACGCTCGCAAGTGCTTCAGCCGCGTTCCTTGGGCACCTCCCCGAACACCGTCTCGTCAACGAGGCGCCAGTACGCCTCGACGACCTTCGGGTCCGCGGACGACAGTCCGCCCGTGACCTGCATTTCCGGCCCAAACTCGGAAAGCGTCGCGGTCAGGCTGACCATCATGTAGTGAAAAAGCATGGGGTCGACGGCGGGGAGCAAACCCTGCTTCTGAACCGCGATGATCTGCGGCAGCAATCGCTCCAGCAGCGGAGCCAGGATCGCTTCCGCCACCCATTTCAGCCGCGGATTGTTTGTCAGCGTCTCCTGCCGCATGAAGCGGTGAAATTCAGGAAATGCGACCGTGTACCGGAACAGTGTCGTGTATTCCTGGCGAAGCCGCTGCAGCGGCGACAAATCGGATGTCTCGGGCGCGGAAATATCCCAGCCGGCGCGAATCTGGGCGAAGGCGTGCTCCGCTGCGGCCCGCCACAGGATGTCCTTGCTGCGATAGTGATAAGTGATCAGCGGATGCTGCAGGCCGAGCCGATCGGCGATGGCACGAATGCTTGCGGCTTCGAACCCGCGTTCGGCGAATTCGGCGATGGCTGCATCGAGGATCGAGGCTCGGGTCTCGATCGAACGTTGTTGTTCGGCTCGCTGCCGCGGGCGGCCGCGACGCGCAGCCGCCGGGCTCGCTTTCTTCGTCATGCGGCCTTGGCCTAACATGGTTTGCGGCCCAACGTCACGCGACGTGTCCTCGAGCCCATCGCCAGCAGCCGTGCCGTCCTTGTTGCGCAGGCGGTCTATTTGCCTTCGAACACCAGCGGCGGCGGCTCGATGTCCTTGTCGAAGGCCGCGGCGGTGTTGACAAAGCCGCGCTGGGCGTCGGGGCCGTCGTAGAGCTCCATCGCGACATCGAGCATCACGAGGTCCGCGGCGGCGACGCCGCCGCTTGACCACGCCTTGAGCAGGGTGCGCGTCGCGGCATATGATCTGGTCGGCCCTGTCGCGAGCTGCCGTGCCAATGCAGTCGCCGTCGCCGTCAACGCACTTTCGGGCACCACATGGGTGGCAATTCCGAGCGTGCCCGCTTCGGCTCCGGAGATCGGCTCGCCGAGCATCGCAAATCGCGATGCACGCGCCCGCCCGGCGCGCTCGGCGATGCGCTGCAACGCGCCGGCGATCGGCAGCATCGCCGTCGTGACCTCGACACAACGGAAGGTCGCGTTATCGGCTGCAACGAGGAAATCGCACGCCAATGCGAGCTCAAAGCCGCCGCCGAAGGCTATCCCCTGCACCACCGCGACCGTCGGGATCTTCAGCATCTCGATGGCGCGATAGGCGATGTTCACGTCGGCAACGAACGTCCTGAACCAGTTGACGTCCTTGCCCGGCCATTCGCGCACTTCGCCGCCGAAGCTGAAATGCGGCCCTTCGGCGCGAATGACGAGCACGCGAATGTCGCTTTGACTGGCTTCACGCACCGCCGCGCGCAGGTTCTCCGCGAAACGTGCGTCGAGGCGGTTGAATGGCGGATTGGCGAGGACAATGTTGCCGATGGCGCCGTCTCGTTCAAATCGGATCGTCTTCATGGTCGCGTTCTCCTTCTGGGAGGCCTTAGGCCGGACGCCGGTCGGCGGGCTCGGGAATGATCGGCAGCAGCAGATGGGACGGCCGCTCCGCATCCCGATAGACCTTGTGGGTGACGGTCCGGCTGCTGCACACGTGGTACGGGATGTACTCGACGTTGGTCATGGCTCCCGTGCCGGTCGGGACGTCCATCGACGTGATGTCGAGGCAGATGCGATGGCCCGCCTTGAACTGGTTCGCGGTGGCGAGGATCTGGATCTGGTATTCGACCACGTCTCCCGGCTTCACGGGCGCGATCGCATCCTGTGTCAGTTTGTGGAAAGGCTCCCAGGGTTTCGAGCGCTGCTCGTCGAGCGCGCGATAGGACGCCTTCAACCAACCCCGCGTCAGCTCGCGCTCCGGCAATGTCGACGGAACGTCGCGCTCACCCTCGCGCGCAGTGCGCACCGACACGTCGGGCCCGACGTCCTTGAGCGCGATGATCCAGTTGGTGTCGTCCTGGTCGATCGCAGCATACAGCGTCAGCGTGATCGGGCCGGCGACGGTGACGTCGTGCGGCAAGGGCTCGGTCATGTAGCGCAGCCGCTCGACCTTGGTCGTCCGCGTCACCGGCATCTGCGTGAAGACATCGGGCTCGCGCGCCGAAGCGCCGACCTCCGCGGCCGGCCGCGGCGGCTCGGTCGACAGCGTCTCCCAATGCGAGAGATAGTATTTGGTCCACTGCGTCTCCGGCAGCGGCCAATTCGTGCCGGTCCGCCACTCGTTGGCGCCCATCAGCCAATAGCGCACCGGTGGCTCGTTCATGATGCCGGTGTCGTGCCCCTTCAGCCAGTGATCGTACCAGCGGATGATTTCATCGTGGTGCTGATGGAACGGCCGCTCGAGATGCGCCGGCCCGGTGAACAGCAGCTTCTTCGGCGCATCGACGTTCTGGAAATAGTGTTGGGCGCCAAGCCAATGCAGCTTGTAGGTATACGCATAGGCGCCCGAGCCCGTGTAGAACGGAATCTTGATCTTCCGGAAAGTCTCTTCCGCACGCTCGACGGTGCCGTCCGCCTCCCAGGGATGCGTCATCATGAGATACATGATGAAGGTGCGCTGTCCCTTCTGGGTCAGGATGTTGTAGAGGTTGATGTACTGCTTGAAGTCCGGGTTGCGCATGGCCCGACGCCAGAGCTCTTCCTCGGCGGGCGGCAGCTCGGCGGGGCGGTCGCGCGATTCATGGACGGTGCTGAAAACGTCGAGCAGATAAGGGAAGCTGTGCAGCACGCCGCCGGGATTGAAGTCGCGGAATCCGAACATGCCGCCATAGGCGCTGCACGCGTCATAGGGGAAGATGGCCTTCAGCGCAGGATGCCCCTGCGCGGCCGCGCGCCATTGCTCGCCGGCAAATCCCGAGATTCCGACCATCCCGACCTTGCCGTCGGACCATGGTTGCTGCGTGATCCATTCGATCAGGTCGTAATGGTCGGTGTCCTCGTGGCCGTAATGCCCTTCCGACTTGGCCGAGCCGCGCGGCTGCGCGATCACGTGGACGTAGCCATTGGCGATGAAGCGACGCGTATCGCCCGCCTCGATCGGACCGAACCACAACGGCGCGTGAGCCGGTTGCGGCGGCAAGACGTCCGCGATGTCGGGGCCCTGGATGTCCTTGTTGTGCAGCGCTGAGGCGTACAGCACGGGGTATCTGCCGGCTGCGTCCGGACGGTAGACGTCGACCGCAAGGCGGGTCCCGTCCCTCATGGCGACGCTGATGTCGCGTTCCTCGATCATCGTTTCATCCCGGTGTTCGCGACCATTTTCGGTCGATGGCCCGTGGCGGTGGAGGCACTCTGCCCGCCCGGTCGAACGCACCATGGCATAAAACTTTACTATCGTAAAGTATAATTATCATACCCTCGGAACACGACGGAACGGCTCGATATTCCTCGGCAGTTCCGAAATCCCGGGATGATCGTGGTGGCGGGCGCGGCTGGAGGGTTCGATGCGCCCACCATCTCCATCCGAGACGGACGCCATACCGTGCGCCACGCGCCCGCGTCGGCAGCAGCGGATGCGGTTGCTCCGGTCAAATTCGAGCCGGATCGGACAGGCTGGCGAGGTTGGCAGGATTTAACATCCACGCCATAGTGAATGACTATCCTGGTCATGAGCCAATGTGGGGTCAGCTATGGACGTGTCACCTTCTGGTAGCGAGAGCCGAAGCACGTCGGAGCCACCACAAGCAGCGCGCCAGGACAATGCGCACGCCGCGACGCGCATGCCGGCGATCATCGTCGGCGTCGTTGCCGCCATCATCGTTGCGCTGTCGATCTATTATCTGCTGCGGCCCGAGCCGCTGCTCGTGCAGGGCGAGGTCGATGCGACGCGGCTCGATATCGCCGCGCGCGTCGACGGACGCGTCAAGAGCATTCCGGTCGAGCGAGGTCAGAACGTGGCGGCAGGCGCCGTCCTGGTGAGGATCGACAATCCGGAAACGCTTGCAAAGCAAGACCAGATGCGCGCCGCCAAGGCCGTTGCGGATGCGCAACTCGCCAACGTCATGGTTGGAACGCGGGTCGAAACCATCGCCGCGCGGAAGGCGGAGATGGAACGCGCGGAGGCCGCGCAGGTGCTGGCGCAGAAGACCTTCGATCGCGCCAAGACACTGACCGAGCAAGGCAACGCGCCGCAGGCGCGTCTCGACCAGACCACCGATGCGCTGCACGAGGCCGAGCGCGGGCTCGATCAGGCGAAATCGGCCTATGAGCAGGCGGTCAACGGCTACACCAAGGAAGAACGCGCGATCGCGAAAGCCAATGTCGAGAAGGCCGAAGCCGACATTCAGAGCGTCCAGTCGGTGATCGATCAGCTCGCGGTCTACGCTCCCGTCGCGGCGCAGGTCTATCAGCGCAACGTCGAGCCGGGCGAGTTCGTCTCGCCGGGCGTGCCGCTGGTGACGCTGATCAATCTGGCTGATCTGTGGATCCATTTCGATCTGCGCGAGGATCTGGTCAAGGGCCTGAAGGTCGGCGACAAGTTCGACGTCCGGATTCCGGCGCTCGACGACCGCCATGTCACGGTCGAGGTCAAGCTGATCGCCACCAAGGGCGAATATGCGAGCTGGCGGGCAACCCGCGCCACCGGCGATTTCGATCTGCGGACGTTCTCGGTCCGCGCCTATCCGGTGCAGCCGGTGCCCGAGCTGCGGCCGGGCATGAGCGCCTATCTCGACTGGCGGTCGCGCCAATGAGGCTGGCATCGCAGCCCGGATTCTGGCGGGTCGCACAGCGCGAGTGGCAGTGGCTGTTGCGCGACCGCGTAGCCTTGCTGCTGATCTTCGGCGTGCCGCTGTTCGCCTTCGTGGTGCTGACGACGGTGTTCAGCCAACCGGTGATCCGCGGCCTCGGCGTCACCATCGTCGACACCGACAAGTCGGACACCTCGCGCGCGCTGACGCAGCAGGTCGCGGCGTCTCCGAGTCTCAGGATCGTCGACGATTCCGGCTCGCTGTCGTCAGCCGTGCAGGACATCCGCTCCGGCAAGGCGATTTCGGCGATCTTCATCCCGCCGAATTTCGAACGCGACCTGAAGGCCGATCGCCGTCCGCAGGTGGTCGGCTTCTACAACCAGCAATTCCTGACCGCGGCCGGCATTGCGTCGTCGGGCCTGAACGATGTGCTGTCGGCCGCCGCGAGCGCGGCCGCTCCCGCCAATCGCGCCGCCCCGGCCCCTGCGTCGATGGGAACGCTGACCGCGGAGACCATTGCGCTGGTCAATCCGCAGAAGAACTACGCGCAATTCCTGCTGCGCGCGCTGCTGCCGACGATCATCCACGTGGTGATCACGCTGGCCGCGGGCTATTCGGTCGGCTCCGAATTCCGCCGCCGCAACGCCCGGGAATGGCTCGAGAGCGCCGGCGGCGATCCGATCGCCGCGCTCGCCGGCAAGCTGGCGCCGCTGTTCGTGATCTTCATCCTGATCATGCTGGCCCAGCCGCTGATCCTCGAGGGCGTGCTGCAAATTCCCTTCAAGGGCGACGTGCTGCTGATGATCGCCGCGGGCCTGCTGCTGATCATCGCCTATCTGTCGCTCGGCGCGCTGCTGCAGCTCTTGGTCGGCGACCTCGCGACCGGGCTCGGACTTGCCGGCCTGATCGCCTCCCCTGCGTTCGGCTATGCCGGTGTCGGCTTTCCCACCATCGGCATGAATACGTTTGCGCAGGTCTGGAGCGCGATCCTGCCGCTGCGCTGGTACATGGCGGTGTTGATGGGACAGGCGGCGCGTGGATTGCCCGCCTCGGAATCGGCAATTCCCTTTGCGGCACTCGCCGGCCTCACGCTGCTGTTTGCCGCTCTCGCCTTGCTGCGGATGGCGAGCCTGACGCGCAGGGGCTGGTTTGCGACGGCGCGGCCGGCCGAACCGGCGGTCAGCGAGCAGACGCCGTCAGGCGTCGGCGGCGCCTTCGTGGCGGAGTGGCGGCGTGTGCTCGGAACGCGCAGCGCCTTCAGTCTGCTGTTTCTCGCGCCGCTGGTCTACGGCATCTACTATCCGCAACCCTATCTGAACCAGATCCTGCGCAAGCTGCCGATTGCGGTCGTCGACAATGATCTCAGCGATCTTTCCCGCCAGGTCGTCGAGACGCTCGATGCCAGCGGCACATTGAGCGTGACGGTTCGCGCCCGCACCCTCGCGGAGGCAAGCACCGCCATCGACCGCGGCTATGCATTCGCCGCCGTACAAATCCCGCCCGGCACTGAGCGCGATGTGCTCAAGGGCCTCACCGCTCACATCCCGGTCTACGCTGATGCCACCTATCTGTTCATCTTCAGGTCGACCGCAGGCGCCGTCGCCACCGCGATCGGCACGCTGACATCCGAGCTGGTGTCGCGGGGCGCCCGCGCCGACGGAAGTCTGGTCAAGGCGAAGCTCGCGAGCCTCAGCCCGGCCAACGTCCTGCTGCAACCGATCTTCAATCCGGTCGGCGGCTATGCGAGCTACATCGTCCCGGCGGCGTTCATCCTGATCCTGCAACAGACACTACTGATCGGCGCGGCGATGCTGACCGGCACGGCGCTGGCAAACTCCCGCAACACGGTCGCGGGCGTGTTCGGGCGCGGCGTTGCCCATCTGACCATCTATCTGCCGGCGCTCGCGCTCTATCTGATCGTGCTGCCGCGGATCTATGGTTTCTCGACGCTCGGGCATCTGCCGCAGATCTTCGCGCTGGCGACCGTCTTCCTGCTGGCGACGAGCTTCCTGGGACAGGCGATCGGCGCCTGGTTCACGCGGCCGGAAAACGCAACCATCCTGCTGCTGGCGACCAGCCTGCCGCAATTCTTCACCGCCGGCTTCGCATGGCCGCGCGAGGCCATCCCCCCTGCGGCCACGGCACTCGGCCGGCTGTTCCCGGCCGACTCGGCGATCGACGGCCTCGTGCGGATCAACCAGCTCGGCGCCAGCATCTGGGAGGTCTCGCACGACTGGCTCAGGCTGTGGTGCCTGGCATTGGGTTATTTCGTACTCGCCGTGATCTCCGCGCTGGTGTTCAAGAGAGGACAGCAAGATGCCCAACGCTAGGCGCGTCGCCATTGTCGCGATCCCGCTTGTGCTCGTCGCGGGTGCGCTGATCTATGCCGAGAGCCGCGCGACGCCGGCGCCCGCAATCGTCGGTGTGGTCCGCTCGACCGAGGTCAGGATCGAGCCGGAAGTGAACGGCCAACTGGTGTCGATCGCGGTCGAGAAAGGCGCGCAGGTGCACGCCGGTGACGTTCTGGCGCGGCTCTCCGCCGTCGAGTTGACCGCACAGGCGGACCAGGCGCGGGCTGCGCTCGCCGCCGCAGTGGCGAGCCGCAACAACGTCTATGCCGGCGTACGCCGCGAGCAGATCGATACGCTGAAAGCTGCGATCTCCAAGGCCAATTCGCGGCTCGACTATGTGGAGACCCAGCTCAAGCGGATCACCACGCTGGCGAGCCAGAGCTTTGAAACCCAGCAGGCGCTCGACCAGGCCGAGAACGACGTTGCCGCAGCGCGCGCCGGCGTGGCGGCATCCCAGGCGAATTACGATGCGGGGGTGGCCGGGCCGACCAGGGAGGAGCGCGCCATCGCCGACGCGCAGGTGCAGGCGGCGGCAGCCGCCGTCGCGGTGCTCGAGCGCCGTCTCGACAAGATGGTGCTGCGCGCGCCGGTCGACGGCGTGGTCAGCGTGATCGCCGCGGAAGTCGGCGAGAACGTTCGTGCGGGCCAGCCGATCCTGATGATTGCGGCGGCCGGCAAGCAATGGCTGTCGTTCAATGTGCGCGAGGACCATCTCGGCGGTCTTGCGATGGGCAAGACGGTGAGCGTGATACCGAACGGCTCCGGCGCCGCCACCAAGGCTGCCATCACCGAGTTGCGGCCGCTTGGGGTGTTCGCCACCTGGCAGGCCGAGCGCGTGATCGGCGATCACGATCGCAACACGCTGCGCCTGCGTCTCGACCCCGCGGGCGCCGCGGAAGGTGTCGAACCCGGCATGAGCGTCCGGATCGAGCGTTAACGCGCACACAACGCCCGGCCGCGAACCGCGATGACCTGCGCCCTCCGGCGCCTCCCGGAAGCTTTGTCTGCTCGCCTTGCCCAACAGTCATCGGACTGTCAGAAGATTGCGACAAGAAGACAACAGCGTCGGCCCTGTTCGGCTCGGCCCTTATGGCATCGCCCCGATGCCACGCAAAAAATGGAGACTTGGCCGTGAGGCAGATTCGTTCGCGACGGAAGCTGCATGTTGGCGCGATGCTGCTCGGTGCTGCGGCTTTGGCGGTCCTGCTGCCGTCGATGGCGTCAGCGCAAACCGGCCCGGCGCCGGCCGGCGCCAAGCCGTTCCTGACCGTCGACGGCAAGCAGCCGCTCGTGATCGGGCATCGCGGCGTGCCGGGCCTGGTGCCCGAGGAGACCGAGGCATCGTATGAGCTGGCCGCCGATCTCGGCACCGACGCGCTCGAAGAGGACCTGCATCTGACCAAGGATTGCGTGCTGGTGGCACGCCACAATCCATGGCTGGGCGACAACACCAACGTTGCCGAAGTGGCGAAGACCAATGCCGCGGTTGCGGCCCGCAAGCGCACGGCGCCGGGCGTTGCCGTCAAGGTGAAATGGGCGCAAACGCCGACCAGCGGGCCGGCCGAATATCCCACCGACCTGATCGATCCGGCCGATCCCAAATCGGTGCTGAAGGCGCTGATCGTCGACGGCGACGACCACACCAACGATTGGTCGATCACCGATTTCACCATGGCCGAGCTGAAGACCTGGATCGCCGGCACCACTTATGATGCAGCCAACGAACGGCCAAAACTGTTCAACGGCAAGTTTCCGATCATCAGCTTCCAGGACATCATCGACATCGCCAAGGCCAAGAGCAAGGCGACGGGGCGCACGATCTCGGTCTATCCGGAAACCAAGAATCCGACCTGGAACAATGCCCAGGCCATCGCCAATGGCTGCGGCGCGCCCGGCAGCCACCCGCTCGAGGACGCCCTGATCAAGATCATCAGGGATAACGGCCTCAACGCGAAGGACGCGCCGATCATCGTTCAGAGCTTCGAGCCCGGCAGCCTGAAATACATGCGCAGCCATGGACTGGAAACGCGGCAGGTCCAGCTGATCGACGGCAACGGCGTTGACTTCAAGACCGGCAAGGTGCTGCTCAATAACATCGCCAATTCCCGTCCGTACGACTGGACGGTCGCGGGTGACGGTCGCACCTTCGATGCGATGCTGACGCCTGCGGGCCTTGCGGAGATCAAGACCTACGCCGACGGCATCGGTCCGTGGAAGGCCTATATCGTGCCCTACAAGATCTCACCGTGGAAGGACAACAACGCCGACGGCACGCCCTACAAGGGATCGACGGCGGACGCGTCGACGCAGGACGCCACCAGCGTGATTGCCGACGCGCACAAGCTCGGCCTGTTCGTGCATGTCTTTACGTTCCGGAACGAGAAGAAATATCTGGCGGCCGACTATCGCGCCGACCCGAGCCTGGAATATCTGAAGTTCTTCCGTCTCGGCGTGGATGGCGTCTTCACCGATTTCACCCACACCGGCATCGCCGCCCGCGCTGCTTATTTGCGTGAACTCGGCTGGTGACACCGCCAACAAACGCGGATTTCATGCACTTTACGACAAATGCGCCTGGCATGGCCGGGCGCATTCGTCTTTCAGGCAACGTAATCCGCGTTAGTCGGTCGCGTATTTGAACTCGGGCATCATCTTCAACTCTTCCTTGGTCGCGCTTGGTCGCGCCCGATGCTGGGAACGCCATGGAAGCGATGCGGCAAGCCCGAGGGTTGCGCACCTTCCGACGCATGGAACGTTGCGGTCCTTGACGAAAGCGATCGTGATCTCTCAAGCAGGCTGCGGTTGAGCCTCACGACCGCGCCGGACGCGCAGTCCCTGATGTGACGATGTTTGGCTCACTAAGTCGTCCCGGCGAACCGCGCTCATCCGCACGCGCATGCCGCAGCGCGCCCGCGCCTCGGAAGCTGATTGAGCGCGACGTGCCGCGCTCAGAAGCCGCCCCAATAGGGCGGCACGCCGTAGAAGCGATGCAGCTCGACTTCCTGCGAGCGGTCGCCCCAATCGAAATCCTTGTCGGCGCGGAACGACGGCGCGCGCTTCAGCTCGTCATCCTCGATGTCGAGCTCATAGGCCTCGAACTTCGAGTTGTAGTGCAGCCGGCCCCACGGCAGCGGAAGCAGATTGGTTCCGATCCCGAGGAAGCCGCCGAAGCTCAGCACCGCGTACGACACCTTGCCCGAGATCTTGTCGATCATCAGCCGCTCGATATGGCCGATCATGTCGCCATTGGCGCGGCGCACCGCCGTCCCTTCAACGCGATCGCTTGCAATGAGCTGATGCGGCCTTGTCCTGACCTCGACAGCCATCTCACCCTCCTGGCCTGAAAGAGAAATAACGCGTCGCCGGGGGAACGGGTTCCGGCCCTGGTTATGGCAGCCGCCCTTCCCTTTTCCGTGCCGCCATATCGCCGCGGGACCGGCGTGCGGCATCGGAGACTTCCGCCCGTATTTCAACAGATTAGGCTTGATGACAGAACGATAACTTTTCTCCACAGCGTCGACCTGTTAACTCGTTATGCCGGGCAAGATTCCAGAAATACACTGAAACAAAATTCCTGAGCCGCTTCCCCCGAATCACGGACAAAAGAGTCGGTATGACCCAGGCTGCGCCCAATATCCTCGTCGTCGAGGACGACCGCGAAACGCGGTCTCTCATCGCAAAATATCTCCGCACCAATTCCTGCCATGTCACGACCGCTTCCGACGGCCGCGAGATGGCCAAGGCCATGACCGACCACCGCGTGGATCTGCTGGTGCTCGACGTCATGCTGCCGGGCGAGGACGGCCTCAGCCTGTGCCGCAAGGTGCGCGCGGAGTCGCAGACGCCGATTATCATGCTGACCGCGCGCGGCGAGGACGTCGACCGCATCCTCGGCCTCGAGATGGGCGCCGACGATTACCTGGCCAAGCCGTTCAACCCGCGCGAGCTGCTGGCGCGCATCAATGCAGTGCTGCGCCGGCAGGCCGCCGCGCGCAACGCCAGCGCGATCGAGGGGGCGACCACGCTGACCTTCCTCGGCTGGCGCATCGACATCCGTCTGCGCGAGCTGCGCAACCCCGAAGGGGCGCGCGTCGCCATGACCAGCGCCGAATTCGACCTGCTGCGCACCTTCTGCGAACGACCCGGCCGCGTGCTGTCGCGCGACAGCCTGCTCGACCTGACGCAGGGCCGCAGCGCCGGCTCGTTCGAGCGTTCGATCGACGTCTTGGTCAGCCGTATCAGACGCAAGATCGAGCCCGATCCGCAGGAAGCCACCATGATCAAGACGGTGCGGTCCGGCGGCTATGTGTTCACGCCGAGGGTGGAGGCGGTTGCCGCCACGAGCAACTGACCATGAAGCTGCTGCGCGTGCTGAGTCTGCGGGGGATCGGCGCCCAGATGGCGGCGCTGGTCGTCGTCTCGATCGTCGCGCTGCACCTGATCATCACCGCCACCTTCCTGATCCATCGCCCGGACCGGCCGGAGCCGTCCGATCGCTGGCACACCCAGCTCGCCGCCGCCGCACAACTGCTCGGGCACGCGCCGGCATCGGAGCGGCCGCGGCTCCAGGCCGACGTCATCAGAGCCTTCCCGCAGCTTGCGATCGGTGATTTCACGTCCGATACCAGCGCCCTCACCGAGACCGACACGCCGAGCCTGCACGCGCTGCGCCGGCTCGGCGCCGGCTATCGTGTCTTCCAGCTGCCGCGCGAGGCGGGCGGCACGCCGCATGACAACGAGATCCGCCGCGTCGCGATCCGGCTACCGGATGGCAGCATGTTCGCCGCGAACCTGATGCCGGACCAACACATGCGGCCGTTCTGGGGCGGGCCGTGGATGATGACGGTGCTGTTCGCCGTCATCAGCGTCACCTTGCTCGGCCTGTGGGCGGCATGGGCGCTGACGGCGCCGCTGTCATCCTTCGTCAAGGCCGCGGAGACCTTCAGCCTGAACGGCGCGGCCGCGCCGCTGCCCGAACGCGGCCCCGAAGAGATCCGCTCGCTGGCCAAGGCGCTGAACCGGATGCGCGAGCGCATCACGGCATTGATCGACGACCGCACCAAGATGCTGGCCGCGATCAGCCACGACCTGCGCACACCGATCACGCGGATGCGGCTGCGCGCCGAATTCATCGAGGACGAGACCCATCGCCACCGCATGCTGCGCGACCTCGACCAGATGCGCACGATGCTGGAATCGGTGCTGTCGTTCCTGCGCAACGACCGCAAGCTCGAGGAGATGACGCTGGTCGACATCGCGAGCACGCTGCACCTCGTTACCGACCAGTTCGCCGACATGGGACACAAGGTCAGCTACGAAGGTCCGCAGCACGCGATGGCGACCGCACGGCCGGCCGACCTGCATCGCAGCATCACCAATCTGGTCGACAATGCCGTGCGCTTCGGCGGCGAAGTTGCGGTTCGCCTCGACGTCAAGCCGGATCGCCTCGTCATCGACATCGAGGATGACGGCCCCGGCATTTCGGACGCGCACAAGGCAAGCGTGCTGGAGCCGTTCGTGCGCGGCGACCACGCGCGCAACATGGACGAGGCCGAAGGCTTTGGCCTTGGCCTGTCGATCGCCAACGCCATCGTGCTCGCGCATGGCGGCACGCTGTCGCTGCACGATCGCAAGCCGCATGGGCTCGTGGTCCGGATCGAACTGCCGGCGCGGCAACTGCTGCTGCATTCGCCACGGAAGTCCGCGGCCTGATCAACCGGGGCTGATCGGCGACGAAACCGAACCGATAATCAAGGCATCAGGCGGCGAGCGGCGTGAGCTGCGCTGTGTCGTAGATCGCGATCGCCTCGAAGCGGTAATTGCAGGCGCGGCAATTCCACAGGAACGACGTGCGCCCCTCGCTGTGCTCCACCCAATCGGGCCGGGCGATCGGCTTGCCGCATTGCGCGCAGGGATTTTCGCGAGGCATATAGCCGGTGTCCTGACGGACCATGGCGCATCTCCCGAATGTTGTTTCTTGCGTGCTTTTGAATGGACAGACGTGCTGACTCAACACGCTCGCTGTCACTGAGGAGTGTAGACCTTCATCGAGTCGTTTGCACGACAATCCGCTGTGGATAGTGTGCGGCACAAAGCGAGCGAGAAAATCGGAGACCAAAACAATTTTCGGCTGAGACGATTGAAGCAAACAATTTGATGCATCTGTCTTCGCTATCGCGTCGTCCGCTTCACCCGCACCCGGACAATCACGGACGCAGAACGTTCGCTGATGCGAAGGTTTTGCCACATTCCTGCCCGCTCGCCGTACCATTGAGACCGCAGAACCGACGCGCGTTTGATCACCCCGGGCGACCCGAGATGAAGACCATTCAGAGCCTTAGCTGCCTTGCCGCCGCGATCGCGGTGCTGGCGTCCTGCGCCAGTGCGCGCGCACAATCGCGGGCGCAATATGAGGCAATGGTGGCGGCCGAGGCCCAGGCCAACCTGGTGCCGGAAGAGCTGGTGCATCGCGTCATCGTGCGCGAGAGCAAGTACCATCCGCAGCTGATCGGGCGCGGCGGCGCCATCGGGATGATGCAGATCAAGCTCGCGACCGCCCGCGGGGTCGGCTACACCGGTACCGCCGAAGGTCTGCGCGACGCCGCGACCAACCTCAAATACGGCGTCAAATACCTCGCCGGCGCCTATCGCGCCGCCAATGGCGATTTCGATCGAGCCGTGCGTTATTTCGCGGGCGGGTATTACTACGTCGCAAAGCGGCAGCGCGGCGGTCACCTTAAGGAGGCGATGCATGGCGGCGCGGGCGCGCCACCGAAGGAGCTCGCCAAGCAAGACCAGATGTCGGCCGAGACCGCCGAGCCGAAGCCGGAACAGGCTTCCAAATAAGTGTTTGCGTGTCCCGGACGCGGTGCAACGTGCAAGCGTTGCTCCGCAGAGCCGGGACCTGCGTTTCGCGCGAATAGGCCCCGGCTCAGCAGCGCACCGCTGTCGCGCTGCGCTGCGTCCGGGGCACGAGCGCTCTGCGCACGCCGCGGTGCAGCTCGTGGCATACAAGTTGACACATCCGCCCATCCGCCTACATTAGGGGCGTTCCGAGGGGTGCTCCGAAGGAGGAGCTGAGATACCGCAAGCTTGGACTTCGCCACCATGGCGATCAGTTCGGGACCGCGGTGACCCTTTGAACCTGATCCGGGTCATGCCGGCGAAGGGACAGGGATGTACCAGACGTCAAGACTGCGGGGGGATTCCCCCGTCTCCATCATCGGCGCAGGCATAACCGGCGCCTGGCATGCGTTGTTGCTCGCAGAGGCCGGACGTGCCGTCACCCTGCATGAGCGCAGTGACGCTGCGATGACGCAATCCACAAGCCATTGGGCCGGCGGAATGCTCGCGCCCTGGTGCGAGGCGGAAGCCTCCGAGCCCGTGATCTCGCGGCTCGGCATTCGCTCGCTCGACCTGTGGCGACGGCATTTTCCGGAAACGGCGTTCAGCGGCTCGCTGGTGGTGGCGCATCCGCGCGACCGCGCCGATTTCGAGCGCTTTGCCCGCCTCACCACTGGTTATCGCCGGCTCGACGCCGACGGCGTCCGCGAACTCGAACCGTCGCTCGAGGGCCGCTTCGGTAGTGGCCTGTTCTATCCCGAGGAGGGCCATGTCGAGCCGCGCCGCGTGCTGCCGCGGCTGCATGCCGCGATCGCCAAGGCCGGCGGCGCCATCAAGTTCGGCAGCGACGCCGAAGCTGATGATCTCGACGGCCTCGTGATCGACTGCCGCGGTCTTGCCGGGCGCGACCGCGAGCCGAGCCTGCGCGGCGTCAAGGGCGAGATGATCGTCATCGAGACCGCCGAGGTCGAATTGTTGCGCCCGGTGCGGCTGATCCATCCGCGCTGGCCGCTTTACGTGATCCCGCGCGGCGATGGCCGCTTCATGCTGGGGGCGACCTCGATCGAGGCCGAAGACAACGGCGTCAGCGTGCGCTCGGCGCTCGAGCTGTTAGGGGCCGCCTATGTCGTGCATCCGGCGTTCGGTGAGGCGCGCATCGTCGAATTCGGCGCCGGCCTGCGCCCGGCCTTTCCGGACAATCTGCCGAAAATCAGGATCGAGCAGGAACGCATCACGGTGAACGGGCTCTACCGTCACGGCTTCCTGCTCGCGCCGGCGCTGGCCGAGCTGACGCTCGCCTATCTTTCGCGCGGCGAAATCGACAATGAGGTGATGCAATGCGCGTGATCATCAACGGCGAGCAGCGGGAGATCGCGGCTTTGAGCGTCGATGCGCTTCTCGCCGAGCTCGACTACGAGGGCACCCATTTCGCGATCGCAGTGAATTACGACGTGGTGCCGAAGGGCCGCTGGGCCGACACCGCGCTCAAGGCCGGCGACGAGATCGAGATCATTACGCCGCGGCAGGGAGGGTGATGTGAGTTTGTTCGCACGCTCCCTCCCCGTGTCGTCCCTGCGAAAGCAGGGACCCATACTCCGCGGCCCTTCAATGAGGCACGCGGGGCGACGTTCCCTCCGGCAATTGCCGATCGTGGTTATGGGTCCCTGCTTTCGCAGGGACGACAGCTTGATTTGAGGAGACACCACGGATCATGGTCACCTTCTACGGCAAATCCTTCCCCTCGCGCCTGCTGATCGGCACGGCGCTGTATGCGTCGCCCGCGATCATGCAGGGCGCGATCCGTGCCTCGGGCGCCAGCATCGTCACGGTGTCGCTGCGGCGCGAGGCGGCGGGCGGCAAGACCGGCGATGCGTTCTGGGCGCTGATCCGCGAGCTCGGCGTCACCGTGCTGCCGAACACCGCGGGCTGCCGCAGCGTGCGCGAGGCGGTGACCACCGCAAAGCTGGCGCGCGAATTGTTCGGCACGCCCTGGATCAAGCTCGAAGTGATCGGCGACAACGACACGCTGCAGCCCGACGTGGTCGGCCTTGTCGAGGCCGCCACCATCCTGATCAAGGACGGTTTTGAAGTGTTCCCCTATTGCACCGAGGATTTCTCGGTCGCCTCGCGGCTGGTCGAGGCCGGCTGCAAGGTGGTGATGCCGTGGGCCGCGCCGATAGGAAGTGCAAAAGGCATCACCAACCGCGACGCGCTGAAGCTTTTGCGCGACCGCCTGCCCGACATCACGCTGGTGGTCGACGCCGGGCTCGGCGCGCCGTCGCACGCCGCCGAAGCGCTCGAGCTCGGCTATGACGCCGTGTTGCTCAACACCGCGGTGGCGAAAGCCGCCGATCCCGTTGCGATGGCCAATGCCTTCCGCCTCGGCGTCGAGGCCGGCCGCATCGCCTATGAAGCCGGGCTGATGGAAGCCCGCGACTTCGCCTCCCCCTCCACCCCTGTCGTTGGGACCCCGTTCTGGCATGCCGTATCCTGATCCGTTCTATCCCGTCGTCGACAGCATCAAATGGGTCGAGCGACTGACCAAACTCGGCGTCGGCACCATCCAGCTGCGCGCCAAGGAGCTCGACGATGCCGAGGCGCTGCAGATCGTCAGCGACGCGCTGGCTATCACGAAGGGCACGCCGACAAAGCTCGTCGTCAACGACTATTGGCGCGCGGCGATCGTCGCCGGCGCCGAGCACCTGCATCTCGGCCAGGAAGACCTTGCCGACGCTGACCTCTCTGAAATCCGCAAAGCCAAGCTCACGCTCGGCGTCTCCACCCATGACGATTCCGAGCTCGCCACCGCGGTCGCGGCGAAGCCCGACTATGTCGCGCTCGGCCCGATCTTCTTCACGACGTTGAAGTCGATGCGGTTCGCGCCGCAGGGCATACCCAAGATCACCGAGTGGAAGAAGCGGATCGGCGCGATCCCGCTTGTTGCGATCGGCGGCATCAAGTTCGAGCACGCCGCCGAGATCTTCGCCGCCGGCGCCGATTCGATCGCCGTCGTCAGTGACGTCACCCAGAACGCCGACCCCGACGCGCGGGTGCGGCAATGGCTCGGCCTCCGTGCGGAGGCCGCGTGATGAATACAACCCTCGCCACACACACTCTGCCGTCATCGCCCGGCTCGACCGGGCGATCCAGTACGCCGCGGCGTCTCCGTATCCCCCCGCGGCCTCTGGAATACTGGATCCCCGCTTTCGCGGGGATGACAGCGGTACTCAATTCACGCGCAGCGATGCCAACGAACTAAACGGAGGATCTCATGAACATCCGCTCCAACCCCGACACCACGCTCCCCGCCGTCACGACAGGCTCGCTGCCCTCCTCGCGCAAGATCTTTGCAATCCCTGAGGCCGCGCCCGACATCCGCGTTCCCTTGCGCGAGATCATCCTGTCCGAGGGCGCCGGCGAGCCGAACCTGCCGGTCTATGACACCTCGGGCCCCTACACCGATCCGGCCGTGACGATCGACGTCAACAGCGGCCTGCCGCGCAATCGCCTCGCCTGGGTCAAGGAACGCGGCGGCGTCGAGGAATATCAGGGCCGCACCATCAAGCCGGAGGACAACGGCAATGTCGGCGCATCGCACGCCGCCAAGGCCTTCACCGCGCACCACAAGCCCTTGCGCGGCCTCGACGGCCACAAGATCACGCAGCTGGAGTTCGCCCGCGCCGGCATCATCACCAAGGAGATGATCTACGTCGCCGAGCGCGAGAATCTCGGCCGCAAGCAGCAGCTCGAGCGTGCCGAGGCCGCCCTTGCCGATGGCGAAAGCTTCGGTGCCGCGGTGCCGGCCTTCATCACCCCGGAGTTCGTCCGCAGCGAGATCGCGCGCGGCCGCGCCATCATCCCCTCCAACATCAACCATGCCGAGCTCGAGCCGATGATCATCGGCCGCAACTTCCTGACCAAGATCAACGCCAATATCGGCAACTCGGCGGTGACCTCGTCGGTCGAGGAAGAGGTCGACAAGATGGTGTGGGCGATCCGCTGGGGCGCCGACACCGTGATGGACCTCTCGACCGGGCGCAACATCCACACCACCCGCGAATGGATTTTGCGCAACTCGCCGGTACCGATCGGCACCGTGCCGATTTATCAGGCGCTGGAGAAGTGCGAAGGCGATCCCGTCAAGCTGACCTGGGAGCTCTACAAGGACACGTTGATCGAGCAGTGCGAACAGGGCGTCGACTATTTCACGATCCACGCCGGCGTGCGGCTGTCCTACATCCACCTCACCGCGAACCGCGTCACCGGCATCGTGTCGCGCGGCGGCTCGATCATGGCGAAGTGGTGCCTGGCGCATCACAAGGAGAGCTTCCTCTACACCCATTTCGACGAGATCTGCGACCTCATGCGCAAGTATGACGTCTCATTCTCGCTCGGCGACGGCCTGCGCCCCGGCTCGATCGCCGATGCCAACGACCGCGCGCAGTTCGCCGAGCTGGAGACGCTCGGCGAACTCACCAAGATCGCGTGGGACAAGGGCTGCCAGGTCATGATCGAGGGCCCCGGCCATGTGCCGATGCACAAGATCAAGATCAACATGGACAAGCAGCTCAAGGAATGCGGCGAGGCGCCGTTCTATACGTTGGGCCCGCTGACCACCGACATCGCGCCGGGCTATGACCACATCACCTCGGGCATTGGCGCGGCGATGATCGGCTGGTTCGGCTGCGCGATGCTCTGCTACGTCACGCCGAAGGAGCATCTGGGTCTCCCCGACCGCAACGACGTCAAGGTCGGCGTCATCACCTACAAGATCGCGGCGCACGCGTCCGACTTGGCCAAGGGCCACCCCGCCGCGCAGCTCCGCGACGACGCGCTGTCGCGTGCCCGCTTCGACTTCCGCTGGCAGGACCAGTTCAACCTCGGCCTCGACCCCGAGACCGCGAAGAACTTCCACGACGAGACCCTGCCGAAGGAAGCCCACAAGGTCGCGCATTTCTGCTCGATGTGCGGCCCGAAGTTCTGCTCGATGAAGATCACCCAGGACGTCCGCGACTACGCCGCGACACTCAACGATCCGACCGGCGTCGGAGCGTCGATCTCAGGCACGATCGAGGACGGCATGGCAACGATGAGCGCCAAGTTCAAGGAGATGGGCGAGAACCTGTATCTCGATGCGGACAAGGTGAAGGAGAGCAATCGGGTGTTGTGAGGAGCCGACGGCGACGCCGGCTTGCACGGCGTCGCTGCCGCGATGGAGCGCTCTCCACTTAAGGCCCGAATGCCCTTGTTGCGCCGACTCACAGGCTGGGCGACAAAATATCAATCGGCGGACGCTCCTGTCCAGATGGGCGCGCCATGCCTCCCTGCCTACTAGTTTTTCTTGTCGTACTTGAAGACTGGAGTGAGAGCGCGCACTTCAGGAAAGAGTTGCACCAACTGCTCGGTTACGTGGCAGGAGTATTTTTGTAGCGGCCCAGTCAGCATTCCGCCCTGGCAAAGCATTCCCATACATACTTGCAGGAGTGACGCGCTTCTCGGAAATGACTCCTCGGTGAACGCTCGCAGACGTATGTCTAATTCAGATAGAGCGTCTTCTAACCTTACCTTCTTTTTCGACGCCCGAATCATCGACGTCAAGTTTTCCGCGAACCGCGTCATGTCCTTCGGGCCAGCTTCGCTCGGGATTACCCCATCGGAATTCAGCTTTTCGATCAAGTCGACCACTCGTTGCCTGTCTTTCAGCTCAGGCCACGGCGATTCGCTAATTGCCGCTGCAAGCTGTTCAAACTGGACGATGGAAAGATCGAGTTGCTCCGTCGCGGATTTTATTTGGGCGGCAAGCCGAAATCGCCTCCAATCAATATTGTCTGACTTGTAGGTAAGGGGATGCGTAGAAACAGTCCACGCGTGTTCAAATGCTGTTCGAATTTGAATTTCGAACTTAATGTCGAAAATCGAGAGTGAATCCCCGACATCGAGACCCTCGGGCATGTTGATAAACCCGTACAATCTTGTGGAATCGAAACGAAACACTTCCGGTGATTTTCTCGTGGACGACCTTCGCTTAACGTCGACGATACGGAAAACCCGACTACAGTAGTCTAACGCTGCCTCCTCGTGAGGTAGGTTAGGAATAACCATCGTACACGCAACGAGATCGTCCAACTCCTCGAAGGAACCATATCGACCGGTCTCAATTTTTTCTGCTGCCGATTCGATCGTCTTTATGCGAGCTATGAGCGGAAGCAAGTTTGATTGGGCATAAGGCCGCAACGAATTCGTTAAACGTTGTTCGATCTCTTGCAGATAGGGCGTGAGTTCCCCGTACGCCTTAATCAGGGGCTGCGGAATGTTCACGGATTTGCCTATGGTACCGCAATGTTTCCGGAAAGAATTTCAACTAGAGTATTAATTCTGGTTTGCCTGGGTCCTGCATCGTTAGACGCTGCACGGCTCGCGTTAAAATACGATAGGGCGGGAGGAAAGGCGTTGCGCTTCTGCTCGTCCTCAACGACTTCGATAAAGCGATCGAGACGGTTAAATGCCGGTGCTGAAGCGGGCGCTTGACCCGATCTGGACAAGGAGCATACGGCTCCGACCAACGAGTAGAAATCGGCTTGGTTCTTGAGCCGAGTACGCGCCAGATCGCCCGAATTATCACTCCTCACTATTTCATCGATCTTCTGGATCGCTTGTCGATACTCACCCACCGTGTCTTCCATCTTCTCCCATTCCGGGTCGCGACTGCTAAATGCAGCATCCAAATCGTCTTGGGAATAAGACTTCGGTCCCTCTTCGATCAACAACAGGAGTTGGGCGATGAATTCGCTATCTCGCATCTGCTTTCGCGATGCAGGCTGGATAAACGGAAAATTCCTTGGAAGAGTCGCGAAGGTCCATTCCGACAATTCCTCCACCTTGGAGATAAACAGCCCCGAAAACTTTGCGTGGCGCAACTCTTGACGAGTTAGCTTGGCAACATTTCGATTAATGCGGTCGAACACCGTATTGATGAGGTTTTCATCCTCCGATGGGATGAATTCGACAGCAAATTGATATCTCCAGAAACCGCGCTTTGTGTCGTCATCCAGATCTTTGAAGTATTTGTCGCGATGCTTTGCAATCGACGCCTCGGAGGAGACGGGAAATTGATTCCCGGCAAACTCGAATAAAGTAAGCAGTCGCTGCTTACCATCGACAACGCTGTACTTTGCCACACCTTCTGGG
The DNA here is from genome assembly GCF_947648125.1 of uncultured Bradyrhizobium sp. GTDB lineage: Bacteria > Pseudomonadota > Alphaproteobacteria > Rhizobiales > Xanthobacteraceae > Bradyrhizobium. The sequence continues at coordinate 204,788 of NZ_CANSMR010000013.1, forward strand.
GCGATATCTTCGTAAAGAAATATCGCTGGACAGGGATACTCATTGAGAACCGTGTCGACGAAGAAATCCTTGTAGGGTTGATTCCAGATGCTCCTCCGTTGATAGGGAGGATCCATTTCTAGAAGATTCCTGTTATACAGATCCCATAGCCAGGACAGGGATTGGAAGGTTGCTTTTCTTTGCATCGTTGCACTTTGCTCGCGCCATAGCTGCGATTAGACATGTAGCTACTTCTAATAGAATACCGTACGAGCGCAGAACGCAATACTGAGACGGTTGATAGGACCGATCTAAGCCTGATCTCGGTCTTGCGCCACAAAAACGTAGTCATGGAGCAAGCGGCGGAATCAAGCCGCTGATAGACGAAAGTCTATGCCGACGCACTAACCGTCACCACCTTTACGTCGGTACCCGAGCCCCCACCAAACTCGATCTCCCGATACCCCTCCGCCGCCACGCCGTTGATGATCCCCAAGAACTTCGGCGTGCCGCCGTTGTAGACGAAGTAGCGCACCGTCCCCTCCTCATGGCCGGGGACGTTGGAGTTGTAGCCGGTGAACCAGCCCTTGGCTTTGCGCATCAGCATGATCTCGTACATCTTTTTGACATGCGCGGTCCAACGCTCCTGCGCTTCCAACGCGGCGTCGGCGCGGGTCAGACCGCGGTCCCACATGTATTGCAGCAGGTTGGTGCACCAGTTGACGCCGTTCTCGATGCCGCGCGGGAAGTTCGTCGACGCGGAGGCGCTTTGCGGGCCGGTCGGCATCAAGAGGTTCGGGAAGCCGTGCACGAGCATGCCGAGGAAGGTCGACGGCGCCTGCTTCCATTTGTCGGCGAGTTTTGCGCCGCCGATGCCTGATATGTCGATCAGATCATAGGCGCCGGTGATGGCGTCGAAGCCGGTGGCGTAGACGATGATGTCGAAGTCGTAGTCGCGCTCGGTGGTGCGCAGGCCGGTCTCGGTGACGCGCACCAGCGGCGTCTCGGAGAGATCGACGAGATGCACATTGTCGCGGTTGTAGGCCTCGAAGTACCGGGTCTCCAGCGGCAGGCGCTGCACGCCGAAGCCGTGATCCCTCGGGATCAGCTTGTCGGCGACCTTCTGATCCTTCACGCGGCCGCGGATGCGACCGGCGATGTATTCCGACAGCTCCGCATTGGCGGCCTCATCCATGAAGATCTCGCGGAAGTTCGCGAGCCAGATGCCGAAGCCGGGCTCGTCGTAGAGCCTGTCCCACAGCTTAAGCCGCTCCTCGCGGCTCACCTCGTAGAAGCCACGCTTGTCGGGGCCGTGCACGAAGCTGCCGGGCGTCAGTGCGCAGGCGGCGAAGATCTCGTCATAGCGCGCGCGGATGTCGGCCATTTCAGCTTCCGAGATCTCGCTGTTGTTGAGCGGCGCGCTCCAGTTCGGCCGGCGCTGGAACACCGTGAGCTCGCCGACCTTGTCGGCGATCTCGCCGATCACCTGGATGCCGGTGGCACCGGTGCCGATCACGGCAACCTTCTTGCCTGCGAGATCGACCGGCTCGTGCGGCCAATAGTAGGTGTGGAACGAGCGGCCCTTGAAGTCGGAGGTGCCGGGCACGCGCGGCATGGTCGGCGCCGAGAGCAGCCCGATCCCAAGCACCACGAAGCGGCAGGTCAGGGTGCGGCCGTCGCTGATCCTGAGCTGCCAGAGATCGCGCGTTTCGTCGAACTGCATCGCCTCGACCTTGCAGCCAAACTGCATGTATTTGCGCAGGTCGAACTTGTCGGCGACATAATTGAGGTAGCGCAGATTCTCGGGCTGGCCGGAGAAGCGCTCCTTCCAGTGCCACTCGTCGAGCAGCTCGCGCGAGAACGAGAAGCCGTAGGTGTAGCTTTCGGAATCGAAGCGGCAGCCGGGATAGCGGTTCCAGTACCAGGTGCCGCCGAGATCGGGCGCGGCTTCGAGCACGGTGGCCTCAACGCCGAGATCGGCGAGCCGCTTGATCTGGTAGATGCCGGCAACGCCGGCGCCGACCACGATCACCTCGTAGTGAGTCTTCGCCTCTCCCGTCATGTCCTGCTCCCGAAATTCTTCTTGATCTGTTGCGCTGGATTACAGACCCTTTTGCCTGATCAGGCAACCGGGCGCGACGTGTGGTCCGGTCACGCGACTTGCGTTGAGGCGCTACCTGCACCACATCGATCACTGCAATTCGACGCGCAATCCGGAAGAGCACCATGACCGACAATCTCACCGGCGTCTGGGACGGCAGCTATGTTCAGCCAGGCAGCATGGTCACGTTCCTGGCGACGCTGATCGACGCCGGCGGCGCGCTCGGCGGCAGCGTGACCGAACCCTGCGTGATGCCGGGCTGTCCGCTCAGCTCGCACAATGCTTCGCTCGCGGGTCACCGCTCCGGCAGCGCCGTCTCGTTCGTCAAACGCTACGAGCCGCGAGGCTACGGCTATGACACGGTCCACTATGAAGGCGCGGTCAACGCCGACGCGACCGAGATCGACGGCCGCTGGAGCATTCGCGGCACGGCGTACTCGGGAACGTTCCTGATGGTGCGCTCGGCGGGGCCAGCGCAGGCTGTCACGACTGAAGACGAGATCAAGGAGCCGGTGCGCTAGCGCGTGACGGGCTTAGGTTGAACGGCAGTCGCAGAGGCGGTGCGCTCCCTCTCCCGCTTGCGGGGGAGGGCTGGGGTGGGGCTCTCTCCACGAGTCGTATTGTGGAGAGAGCCCCCACCCGGATCGCATCTTCGATGCGATCCGACCTCCCCCGCAAGCGGGAGAGGTGCAGCAACGCTGCCGCCGACCAATTCTCGAAC